>CAYVOV010000016.1:0-15596 GCA_964453525.1 uncultured Dehalococcoidales bacterium
ACTACCTGACCCATCGAGACTACCCTGATACCTTCCAGTATGCCTGCCATGTTAACGGTCTCCTTCCGTCAGGTTTCTGAGATTTGTTTGACACCAATCTAGCTTATAGCATAAATATGCCTATTTATCAATACTGAGTAATAATGGCTTACGGGTAATAATTGTCTATGCAAGAGGAGATAAACATTTATTGACGTAAAATATCTCCCTCCCCCTACTAAGAACCTTGCCTCAAATGTCATTCTGAGGAATCCGCCAGGGGTGGATAACGAAGAATCTCGGTGCAGGGCATATTATAACCACCGCCCCGAGACCCTTCACGGAGTTTAAACTGAGTGGAGCGGATGTGCTCAGGGTGACATAGATGTATGACTTTTATAGCGAGCCTAGGCGAACTGGAAAGGAGACTAAATAGTGGACTCTATAGGATTGCGCCCTGTTCTTTTAGTCTGGCAATATCTTCCCAGCTATAGCCGAGGTCGAGGAGAGTAAGCTCGGTGTGCTGTCCTAGTTCCGGTGCCGGGCCTTTCACCTCAGCAGGATTCTGACGGAACTTGACCGGCGTGGCGACAACTTTAAAAGTCCCCAGAGGATGAGGCAGGTCCACGTAAAAATCATTTACCAGTGCCTGGGGGTCATTAATGACTTCACTGGTGTTCTGAACACGGGAGTAAATCAAATTGTGTTCTCTGAAAATGGGGTCCCATTCTTCCATGGTTTTGGTAGCAATCACTTCGTCTATTATTCTGATTAATTCCTCTCTATTATTCGCCCTATTCTCCAGACTATTGAAGCGGGGGTCATCTACAAGTTCCGTTATCTCAAGGGCTTCGCAGAAATCAGGCCAGAAAGGGTCCGGCTGAATCATAGACATCTGAAACCATCGGTCATCACTGGTTCTGTAAACACTGAAGAGAGGATTTTGCGCCTTGCTGCGGTCATCCTTCGGCATCGGACTACCTGCGAGGGCACTCTGGATTGGCAGGGCGATTGACCAGACGCCGGCCTGAAAGAGTGATACTTCTATTTCCTGCCCTTCACCGGTCTTTTCTTTATGCAGCAGAGCGGCGAGAACACCGGCAAGAGCATGAGGTGCCGCCACTCCACGGTCAATCGTGCCACCCGGCAACCTCGGCGGGGCCTTTCCCGGCTCGCTGACCATGTACTGCATCCCGGTGCGTGCCCAGCCGGCGGCATGGTCGAATCCCCGCAGGTCCTTGTCAGGACCTACCGACCCGTAACCGTTGATTGTAGCGTAAACAATCCCCGGATTGACCTTGCTGAGGCTGGCATAGTCCGCTTTAAGTTTAATGAGTGTGTCCGGGGTATAGTTGGACATGAAAACATCAGCTTTTTCAACGAGTTTGTAGAGTATCTCCTGGCCCGGCTCCGATTTCAGGTTCAGTGCCATGCTCTTTTTATTCCTGTTAACCAGTTGAAAGGTCCATCTCACTGTTCCGCCCTCGAGTTCGATATCCGTTTTAGTTCCGTGAGCAGCCACCAATCCACGGAACATATCCCCGGTGAGGGGTTCAATCTTGAGGACGTCAGCTCCCCAATCAGCCATCCAGAGAGTGGCAACAGGAACGGCTTCCATGTGCTCCATGGCTACTACTTTAAGGCCTTCTAAGATACCTGGCATTCAATCATCTCCTTGTTATCTAATTTTATTCAGTCTGTCAGTATACATTATTGGTAATATTCGTGCAACATATCACAAATATTGTTCGTCCGCTTTATAAATGTTATTAATATAGTCCCATCTCACGTAATGGTCCGGTGCCGGTGATTTGAACTGGTTACCGGGGCGTGCTACTATAGACAACGATGCTGGAAAGACTCAAGGAAGCCCTTTCTCAGAGACATAAGAGCACCGTTTTTCAAAAGCGGAAACGTCGCGTTGTCGGCTCCGGAGTGACATCTGCCGCTGTTCTTGTTCCCATATTCTATAGAGATGGCGAGTATTACATTCTTTTTACGGAAAGGACAGACACAGTGCGGGACCATAAAGGCCAGATATCCTTTCCCGGCGGAGCTCATGAGCTGGAAGACCTGACGCTGCTCGATACCGCCCTGAGAGAATGCAAAGAAGAGATAGGCCTGGATGCCGGAGCGGTTGAGGTGCTGGGTGAGCTGGATGATATGCTCACCTTACACACAAATTACCTAGTTTCTCCTTTCGTCGGTATTATCCACTGGCCTTACTGGTTCAAAGTAGACCCCAAGGAAGTAAAACAAATAATTGAAGCACCGATATCGGCGCTGCTGGATAAGAACAACCTGCATCACGAGACTGAGATGGTAAATGATAAGCTAATCAGCGGTTATTACTACGAATACAAGGGTAAGATAATCTGGGGAGCAACTGCCCGGATACTGACCCAGTTTCTGGATATATACTCCCGGGTTATGAAGGAAGCAGGGGAGTAGAACTGGGTCCTGTTCCGGCGTACCCGACTAGAATGTGACCTCTTCTTCCACGGCAACCTTTACTACATGGTTCAGAGTTATTCCTCTTGCGGCAGCCTCGGCAGCCATTTTATCGAACATTTCTCCGCTCTCAATTATTTCCGCCGTTCCCCAGAGCCGACATCCCTGGCGGGTCTCGGCATTATAGACTATCGCCGAAATCTTCGGGTTTTCTCTCAGGTTAGCCAGCGTATACAACCTGCCGCCGTCGGAAAAGACGACGTGTTCATCGTCGAGAATCCGGAAAGAGCCCCGCGGCGAGACATTCGGCTTGCCGTCCTTGCCGGCAGTAGCCACCATTGCCGGGTGAACCTCGCTTATTATCTTCTTCGCTTCCTCGCTTATCTTCGCCATTCTAAAAGTCCTCCTTTGTAGTGTGGGAAATGGTAACATATGTACTCTGGGAAAACAAGATTTTATTCGTTAAGATAGATTTCTGTTCTTGCCCTTTTTATCCGTAAAACCCCTCCCCCGCTTTTATCTTTTCCCACCCACCACCCTTTAAGGTAGTTATGAGGGGGCTCTGCCCCCTCATAGACTCCCCCGTTCCAATTCGACAGATGGCTTCGTCCACCTGAAAAATATTATTGCTGACCGAGTTTTGCCTTTCTTTCCACATCAGAGAATTCCCACTTTTACCTTAGCTCGGTTCGAATGCTTCCCGTTGATGTACTCTCAAGCTGGTTCTATATCTTCACTAAAAAAGATTTTTGAATCATTGAAGCCTTTTTTAAAGTCCCCCTCTCCTTAAAAAGGAGAGGGGGACTTCGTAACCGGGAGTGAGGATATATAGAATAATTGAATATAGTAAGTATAATGGGTTACAGCGAACCGCCTGTGCTATAATTAAGCCATGAAAAAAGAGCTTATGGAGATTCTTGTCTGTCCGGTCTGCAAAGGAGAGCTTGAGCTTACCGTAGAAGAAGAGGACGATAAGGAAGTTATCCGCGGTTCTCTCTTATGCGGTAGCTGCAATGAAACCTATCCCATCGTGGATGCAATCCCGAATTTACTACCGCCGGACCAGCGTGACTAATCAGGACTGTAGCTGACCCAGCTATCCGGAGATTCATATATTTCCACGCATGACAAGGCGGCTGTATCTCCTGCAAGTTTGGGTTCGAGCTCATTGTATATTGTTAGGGCGATATTCTCTGAAGAAGGGTTAATCTTATCAAATGGCGGCACGTCATTCAGGCAGGTATGGTCGAAGCGTGAGATGATATCATCCAGATGACGCTTCAGCACTGTAAAATCATAGGCAAGGCCTATCTCATTAAGCTGCGGTGCTTCCACTTTCACGATCACCCGATAGCGGTGTCCGTGCAATGCCTCGCACTTTCCCTGGTATTCCCTCAGGTAATGGGCGGCGTCAATATGCCTTTCGATGGATACCGTGTACAATATTCTCCCCTAGTCGCTCTCCCATTTTAGCACGCCCTGAGTCTCGGTTATATCTCCAAGCAATTCTCTGACCGTCTTGCCGTTTACCGGGTGAACGAAGTCGGGAGCAATCTCGGCAAGGGGCACCAGGACGAAAGCCCGTTCCGTGAGCCTGGGATGAGGAATCACCAGCTCTTCAGTATTGACAACCTGGTCGCCATAAAAAATGATATCAATATCCATCGGGCGGGGGGAGTTCGGTGAGTGAGGAACGGCTCTACCCAGCTTCTGTTCCGTACCCTTGGCAAGTTTCAGCAGTTCTTCCGGCGCCAGCCGGGTGAATACCTCACAGACCAGGTTAAGGAAACGTGGCTGTTCGGTATTGCCAACCGGCTCGGTGTCATATATCGAAGATACCTTTCCCAGTGGCAGCCTCTGTGAGAGGATTTCTAATGTCCTATCCAGGTTTCCCTGGCGGTTGCCCATATTAGAGCCGAGGCAAAGATATACTTTTGCAGGCTGAGAACTCATCTGACATTCCCTCCCGTTTACAGGATTATTATATCACAGTAAATTGACTTGCATAAGAATCCGGGAAGGATTCGCCTGACCCTCTTGCCGGCCTTTTACAGTTATTGTTTGGTTTTGGTTGAATGAAAGGCTCTCCCCCCCACCTGACAAAGTCTTGTGCGGCGGGCAGGCCTTAATCCCCCTCTCAAACGGCCCCCATACCTGATAGTTCGATTATTCGCCTGTTTGAGAGGGGTTCACCCTGAAAGGTTCTCCGTTCGGCTGAGCTCAGTTCTGGTGACATCACTGGAACCACGACGAAGCCCTGAAGGGTCAGGGATGAGGTAAAAATTCCGTCCGGATGCGAAAAACTTTTTTTCAGAGGTTTTGACTTTTTAATTGAAAGATGTTACCTTTTTTCTTTACCTAGCAGGGGATGAGACGTGGTGAATATTTCCGGGCAAATTTCACAGGCGATGAGTCAATACGGCTACAGATTCGGTACCGTATCTATTACACGTCTGATTGAAGTCCAGGAGGCAGTTGCGGCGTTGGTCAGACAGGGACTGGTAAACAGGCAGTTATCCGCAGGGTGGCATTTTTATCTGAGGACAAATGATGGTCTGCCGGAAGCGAAGACGATAATAATCTTGGCGATGCCGCAGCCGATTACACGCCTCAGGTTCGAATGGCAGGGAAACGTTTACCTTGCTGATGTCTCCCCGAATTATTTTTACAGGGCAGACGAATCCCGTGCCGAAGAGATTCTGAACGGCGTGCTGGGACCCTCCGGCTATAAGGTAGTAAAAGACAGTCCGGCAATGAAAACGCTGGCAGTGCGCAGCGGGCTGGCGGAATACGGCAAAAACAATATCAGTTATATTCAGGGAATAGGCAGTTTCTACCGGTTGGCAGCTTTCTATACCGATTGTGTTGTTGAGGAAAAAACATGGCGAGAATCCCGGGTGATGGAGGCATGTGAAGAATGCTCGCTGTGCCGGGATAGCTGCCCGACCGGTAGTATTGATGCCGACCGCTTCCTGATTCATGCCGAAAAATGTCTGGGCTCACTTAACGAGAGAGACCCGGACTATCCCTACTGGGTCCGGCTTCAGCCCGGTTGGCATAGTGCCTTCATCGGCTGCATGAGCTGTCAGTTCGCCTGCCCGGTAAATAAACCTTATCTGGATAATATCGTAATGGGACCGGCATTCACTGAGGAAGAGGCCGGTCAAATTCTGGAGGCAGTATCCGTTGAGAATTTGTCTCCGGATACACTGCAGAAACTTGATAGTCCTAGTGCTGCGTCATACCGGCGTTTACCGGCAAACCTGAGAGCACTCATCGAAAAACAAAGTAAAGAATGACAATATAACCTTTTCTATCTCCTGTTATTATTTTATCTGACTCTATCGCCCTTTAATGGAGATTAATTAACCCTATCCCCCTTCCCTTTGAAAAGAGCCTTGCCTCAATGTCATTCTGAGGAATCCGCCAGGGGTGGATGACGAAGAATCTCAAGGTAGGGGATATTATAACCACTACCCCGAGACCCTTCACGGAGTTTACACTGAGCGGAGCGAATGTGCTCAGGGTGACAGGAACACACGGCTTTTAGGGCAAGACTCCTTAAAAAGGGGAGGGGGGACTTCGTAATTGGGGGTAAGGATATATGTTTGGTGGTCTTGTCGCCTGAAGGACAATGTGGTAGCATTTTGATTGTTTATGTATCCCTTGCGAATAATAGCTGTCAATGAGGTGAGTGATGGAAGACTGCATTTTTTGTAAGATTGTAGTTGGTGAGATACCTGCCGAAATAGTTTACCGGAGCGAAGAAATAATCGCTTTCCGTGACATTAATCCTGAGGCACCGGTGCATGTGCAAATAATCCCCAGGAAACATATTGCTTCAATTGCAGATATTTCCGGTGACGAATATTACCTGGCGGGTGAAATGGTGAAGGCAGCCAATCAACTGGCGAAGTATGAAGGCATTGCCGAAAGTGGCTACCGCCTGACGATGAACTGCGGCAAGCAGGGCGGTCAGCTTGTACCCCATCTCCATATGCACCTTCTCGGCGGACGCCAGATGTCAAACAAGCTGGGTTAATCGGTGTTTATCTATCCGGGGGCACAATATCTGCTGCACTGGCAAAGCGGCGCGCCTTCGGCGGTCGTACCAGTCCCATGGCTGTAGCGGATACGCCGAACAGGGCAATAATCGTGTAAAATGCCGGATGGTATGAACCCAGGATATCGAACACGGCGTTTATGGCAATCGGGCCGGAGGCGCCGAAGCCGAATGCTACCAGAAATGCCAGCGACCTGACCATACCCAAGCTCAGGCGTCCGAAATTATTAGCCCAGAGGACTTCCTGAATTACCACGATGCCGGAAAGCCCTGTTCCATACAGGGCTATGGCCAGCCAGAGGAGGGGAGGCTGGCCGGCGAAAATAAGAAGAAAGACGGCTGTAGCCTGGATGATGAACGGTATAACACGGACGATTACCCGGTGAGCGTGTTCAGCAATGAATCCCATGAACAGGAGCGCCGCTGCCGCCATTATCGCCCGGAAGGTCATCACCGATGCCAGCATTGTTTCACCATAGCCAAGGTCCTGTATATACGGAGCCAGGCTGATATTGATACCCTGAAAAGCCATACTGTTGATACCGAAAGCTGCTGCCATCAGCCAGAAACTGGAGGTTTTCAGGACCTCGCGGCGACTCCATACCGGTTCCTGTGGTGGGGATACCTCGCTTACCGGATTCTGCAGCTCTTCCTCACGACTCCTCAATTCCGTAACACTGGGCTGGATTCCGTCCGGATAAAGTCCCATATCTTCGGGCCGGCGGCGCATCAGGATGGTGGATGGAATCAGGACCACCAGCCAGGTGACAATAGCGAAGACATAGAACATTGTCTGCCAGCCAGAGGCGGCAATGACAAATACCGTGACCGGAGTGAAGATTATGTTGCTCAGATTGCTGCCGACGCGGCCGATGGCAAGGGCACGGCCGCGCTTCTTGATGAACCAGTTATTTATGGCGGTATTTGTTACCAGTCCTCCCATCAGAGCAAAGCCGATGGCTGATATGACGCCCCGCAGCAGATAGAACTGCCAGATGGTCGTCATTCGGGTTATCGCCAGCATTGCCAGGCCGACAACTATTGCCCCGATTGGCATTAGAACACGGGGTCCATAGCGGTCGATGATAGGACCGATAAGGGGCGCTATCAGCGCCTCGGTTACCCGGGCAATAGTCTGGACGGCGGCCATAGCGCTGCGACTCCAGCCAAAATCAGCATGAAGCGGTTTGAAATAGAATCCAAGCATTGATGAGAAGTGCTCGGCATAGGAGAGCTGCGCCAGGAAAGAAGCGGCAACGATATTCCATCCGTAGAAATAGCGAGGTTTTTTCCGGGGAGTTGCAGTAACGTCGTCTATCTCATCGGGCGGCATTTGGGCTTCTTTCTATTCCTTATTCAATGCGTCTTCACGTACTCAAGAAAGGTAAGTAGCCCGGCGATGCTCTTGGCATCGCAGATGCTGCCCGAGGTAATGAGGCTGGATATTTCGGTAAGGGGTATTCTTACCACGGTGATGCCTTCCGTGTCTTCGGCATATAGCTGGCTGGGGGTAAGTTCATTAGCCAGGTAAAGGTGAAGGTATTCGTTGCAGAAGCCCGGCGTGGAGTAGAATCCTCCCAGCTTTTCTACTTTTCCCGGCAGGAAACCGGTCTCTTCCTGCATTTCGCGGCGTACCGCATCGGCCGGGTCTTCATTGTCATCGATACCACCGGCAGGTAACTCCAATAATTCCTTCTGCAACGCGTGGCGGAACTGCCTGACGAGCAGGACATTATCTTCGGAATCCACTGCCACAATAACCACGACCTCGTTATGCTCGATAACTTCTCTTGTCGTTTCACTGCCATCGGGCATTTGCAGGGTATCAATCCGCAGCTTTACTATATGTCCGTCAAAGACAGTCCGACTTGATAGTATCTTTTCCCCGGTCATGCCTGAGTTTTTACCTCCACGCGGTAAATAAGGGCAACCTCGTCACAATTGGGGAATTTTGGGCAGCGGTAGCATTCATTCCAGACTTTCTGGGGCAGGTTCATTTTATCAAGCTGCCTGAAACCAAACTTCTCGAAAAAAGCCGGTTGATATGTCAGGCAGAAGATGGTGGGGATACCCAGTTTTTCAGCTTCAGCCAGGCAGGCCTGTATCATAAGCCCGCCTATTCCCTGTTTCTGGCTGTCCTCAGCGACAGCTACCGATTTTATCTCAGCAAGGTCCGCCCAGTTAATGTGTAGTGATGCACATCCAACGAGCTGCTTGCCCTTCTTCCAAACAAAATAGTCCCTGATATTCTCGTATATCTCACTCAACGGGCGGGGCAACATCAGGCCCTGGTCGGCGAAGTGATTGATAAGCTTGTGCATCTGGGGAGCATCTGTTATTACCGCTTTTTCTACCTTGTCCACCTCACTGCTTTCCTTTTAAACGTTGTTCCAGGGAGCCATAAAAAGAGCTTTCCGGGTGAATTCTGAGGAAGCGGACGGTATTCGGACTGTGCTTAACGGTAACGACGGACCCCTCTGATATTGGCAGATTAATATGACCGTCAATGCTCAGGGTTGCAGGGTGCGTACTGTTGAGGCGTAGTTTAATCTCAGACGTGGATGGTAATACGAGCGCGTATGTAGAACTGAGGTGGGGAGTTATCGGCAGAAGCAGCAGTTCTTCAGCCTGCGGATGCAGGATGGGGCCACCGGCGGCAAGGGCGTAGCCGGTGCTGCCGGTGGCGGTAGCGACAATTACTCCATCAGCCTTATAGGTTGTCAGCGCCTCGCCGTCGATACTGACTTCTGCGTAAATCACTCTAGCTACCGCTCCCCGCGCCACGACCACGTCGTTCAGGGCGTAGAACTTCTGCGGCTGCTTTTCCTTTTCGTTTTCGAAGGAAAGCTCGGCCTGAAGGAGACACCGCTCGTCAATCCAGCCGTTTCCGGCGAGCAAAGCGGCTAGTTTTTCATCGGCTTCGTCAACACTGAGCTCGGTCATAAACCCAAGGTGTCCCAGGTTTATACCGGTAATAGGTATTGGCTCAGGGACTATTGTCTGGGCTGCCCGTAGAATTGTGCCGTCCCCACCGATGCTGAGGATTAAATCAGTGCCGTTAACCTGAGCTCTGGCTGCTTCCACCTCCCAGGCTGAGCAAATCCAGGCAGGAATGCCCCTGGTATCAAGAAACTTCTCCAGTTTCTCAGCCAGCGGGTGAGCCGCCTCTTTCATCGGGTGGTAGAGTATACCGATTTTTCTCATAACCAGGTCCGTATAACAGTGGCAGCAATTGTTGCTGCCGGGTGTGCCAGGAAATAGTCCCGGCTTTTATCACACGGATACAGTATAGCTCCCAACACAGCTATTAGTAAAGCGTGGAGCCGGGTTTAAATGCTTGATGATGGATAAACATTCTGTTTTCACCTCAAACTGCCAAGAAACGTATTATCTATCCTGGATAATTGACGGTTGATGAGGAATGGTAAAGGAGCACCAATCCGGTGCTCCTTTACATGAGCTAAATTTTCCTAATGTTAAAGGAGCACCAATCTGGTGCTCCTTTAACTGATTCCTGCTTTCAGGTACTCCGGTCATTCAGTGTAATGCTGAAACCGAATGAACGAACTGCCGGACTTACCGCCATACGTCAATACTGAAGGCATTGCTACGGCCACCGGCAAGCTGGACGCTCGCCTCTTCCTGCCCGCCGGCGATGATTATACAGAAATCGTTGGGATTATCAGACGATGCAGGCACCATGTAATCGTCAGGTAGCTCCTTCCAGGGCTTCCCTGATGTTTTTTCGGTCCCCATCCAGCCGTTTCTGCTGTAATCGGGCCAGGAGCGGGTCCTGTATGTCTTCAGCGGCTCAAAGCTCTTTTTCCAGACATATTCGTATACCTCGTCCTTGGACTTAAAGCCGAGGTCTAGCAGGTGCTGCGCCATCTCCGGCACCATTATTATTGTCAGGGCTCCTTCGCGGGCGGTGAAAAGACCGGGCAGGATGTAGTCCAGCCAGTTGTGAGGACCCGGAGTGCCTTTTACGTCAAATCGCCGGGCAAGCCCGCCATGACCGCTTTTCTGCAACGCCCGGTATCCGCCAGGCGAGAACTGTGAGCCCACGATGCCGCCACCTATCATCTGGACCATGACGATGTTCTCGTCCTTTCTGAAACCAAACTCCTCGTTCAGGCCCTTCCAGCCTTCCGGCAGGCCATCGGCATTCTCGGCATAGCAGACGCCACCGTTGTTGAGCGGACTGCCCTGGCAGCCCATCCTGTTCACGCCGGGAACGGCACCACCGAGGTTTATTGCCATTAGCTGGTAGGCACGTCCGATTGGTCCGTTGACCGTGCTGCCGGGACCGAGATGGCCGCATCCGGTATTAAATCCCATCTCTTTGACTATTGGTCCGCTGACGCAGACCGCCTGACTGGGGAAATTGGTGGTGCTGATAGGACACCCCGACTGGGCAATAGCGAGTACCACCGGCAGGTGTTCCGGTTTGCATCCCGCCATCACGGCATTGACCGCCACCTTTTCAACAGTGGCCGTCCTCTTCAGGGGCTGGAACCGCACCACCTCACCCTTCCGTAGTTTCGATTCCCAGGCGACTCCTACCGTATCCAGGTCAGCCTGGAGAGTTATTACTTCATCCGGTCTGCGACTGGTACCGGTCAGCATCTTCTCCACCCGCTCCTCGGTCGGCACCACTATCGGGAATCCATCAGTATAGACGGCAAGAGGTGCCTCCACCGGCAGCGGTATATACTTCGTCTGCTGGTAGAACTCATGTGCCTCTTCGAGAGTCCCTTCAAAGAGTATCCGCTGCTGCGGCGGGCTGTACATGCCTTCCTCTTTTTCCTCATCGGTGAGGGGTCGGGTAAGGGCATCAAACATGGGTTCGATGAGGTTTTCCACATCTTCCGGTCCGGGTACAGTCCGTGAAGCGTGTATATATCGTATCTTGGGGACACCGTTTACCAGCGATTCCTGCTCGACCATTTGCCACTGGTCCTCAAGGTCAATAACTACCGTCGGGATTCCTGCTTTCTCAATCTGTGCTATGTAAGGCAACTGCCTCCACACGGCACCGCTTCACCAGCACACTGCCTGAATCAGGCCGTCGGCGGTCTTCATCTCCTCTTCGGTCAGCGGGACCGGAACAGTGGTATATGTCTTTTTCAGTTTCCATTTTACATTGGGATAATCGGCCTTCAGCTTCTTTTCCAGGGCTATTGTTATATCCGGTTCACCGGTGATACTCAGGTAGATTTCTTTGCCATCGGTTGTATCCAGACGTGGCGCCAGGGGAAACGTTTTCACCGGCATTTCATTACCAACAGGGCTGAGGCACTTATATACTCTGTCTTTCTCTGCCATTTTTATTCTCCTCCGGTTATTGATAAGAAATAAGTGTAATCCCCTCTTGACCGCTTGTCAATTTTTAAGATGCTTTAGCTTTTAGACATCATTTTAACCTCACCCCCGGTTACGAAGCCCCCCTCTCCTTAACAATAAGAGGGGGGCTTCAAAAAGGGATATACTGCCATCAATGCCTTTTTTTGGTGAAGATGTAAAATGGCTTTCGAAGAACCTCAACGGGAAGCGGTCTGATGAAATAAGTGCCATGAGAAAATTAATACCGATGTAGAACCAATAAGGAATAATATAATAGTCATAAGTGTAAGAGAATAATCGTTCATTAGAATATAAACACCAGAGAGTTTAAGAGGGAGGGCGGCGTTCACGCCGCCCTCCCTCTTCTTAATAATTTCCCCCTCCCCTTTAAGGGGAAGGGGGATACAGGGAGATGGGGTTACATCGGAAATCAATAACTTGACCTTCTCCCTCTAATAGCTGTAGTCTAATAGCAATCTTTTCAAGCTAATACAAAAAGGAGGTGTAGAAGGTGATTGAATTGAAGGCAGTCTATTTTGATAAACCCGGCAAAGAAAATACCGATGAAGTGCTCCGAATTGCCAAACAGCGGGCACAGGAGCTGGGTATAAAAACGGTTGTTGTGGCAACAACTGTCGGCGATACGGCGGCAATGGCTGTTGATGTCTTTGAAGGAATGAAGGTAGTTCTTGTGACGCACTATACCGGTTTCAAGGAGCCCAATTATCAGGAGGTTACCGAGGAGAACAGGAAGAAGGTAGAGAGTAAGGGCGGGATAATTCTTACCACAGCACATGCCTTTACCGGTATTGATGGAGCAATGCGGAAGAAGTTCAGTATGTACCTCCTCGGCGACGTGATAGCCAATACGCTGCGTGTCTTCGGGCAGGGAATGAAGGTTGTCTGTGAGATTGCTCTTATGGCGGCCGATGCCGGGCTGGTAACCGTCGGCGAAGATGTTGTGGTAATAGCCGGCACCGGACGCGGGGCCGATACTGCAGTAGTGCTCAGCCCGGTCAACACCATGGACTTCTTCGACCTCAGAGTCAAGGAAATCCTCTGCAAACCGCATTTTTAAGGCTTCTATAAACCTCACCCCCGGTTAAGAAGTCCCCCCTCTTCTTAAAAAGGAAAGGGGGGACTTCAAAAAAAGATCCATATTGCCAATAAAATTTTCCTCGTTGAAGATATATAACCACCTTGTATGAACTTCAACGGCAAGCGGTCAGGCCGTTCATGTGATAGTCGGGTCTTCTCTGATGTGGACTGAGAGATGGAAACTATAGCTTTTAAAATGCCAGGCGCTAGTTTCTGTGTTTTCCCAACTTAAGTTCGTTCAGGATTTAGATATTGGAGTTCTCGGGTTTCATTAAAACGGGGTGTTTAAGAGGAGCGGAGCCCCTCTATCCAGTCATCAGGAGTGAGAGTTTGTGTGACGCTTTAGCGCCACACAAACTCTTTCTAAAACGCCCCCTTCCCCTTTTTTAAGAGTCTTGCCCTAAAAGTCGTGTGTTCCTGTCACCCTGGAGCACATTCGCTCCGCTCAGTGTAAACTCAGCGAAGGGTCTCAGGGAGGAGGGGATTACCTTGACTCCCCACCCTGAGATTCTTCGTCCGCCAGAGGCGGACTCCGGAATGACTTTTGAAGCAAGGCACTTTTTTAAGGGGAAGGGGGATACAGGGGGATAGGGTTACTGCGCAACAAAAGGTGCCAGCATTGCACTCCTGCCTCGTCAGCGCCTATAATAATCTTGAGGAGAATGTATAGAAAATGAGTTACCTTGAGCATAAAAAAGAAGCCCCGCAGAGTGCAGGAGTTGCCCTTCTCACCGTTTCGGACAGCCGTACCGAGGAGACCGATGAGTCAGGCAAACTGCTCAGGCAGAAGCTGGTTGAAGCCGGACACCGCATTATTGCCTACACCCTGTTGAAAAACGATGCCGCGGCAGTGAGAGAAACAATAGAAGAACTCCTTGATGAAGAGGAAGTCCAGGTCATTGTTACCGGGGGTGGTACCGGCCTGAGTCACCGGGATATAACGGTAGAAACGGTCTCGGCGATGCTTGAAAAGAGACTCGATGGCTTCGGTGAGCTATTTCGGTCGCTTTCTTATCAGGAGATAGGTACCTCATGTATTATGAGCCGGTCGGTAGCCGGCGTAATTAAAGGGAAAGTCATTATCTGTATTCCGGGCTCGCTTGGAGCCGCCAGACTTGCTGTGGAGAAAATTATTCTGCCCGAAATAGGGCACATGATAAGGGAGGCATCAAGGTGAAACCGTTCGGAGCACTTCTTCCTTTTGAGCAGGCAATAAAGGTCGTTGATGAGAGTATAGAAACCATATCCAGGACGGAGGTGGTCGGCATTGATGATGCTGTCGGGAGAGTGCTGGCCGAAGATATAGTCGCCACGCAGAACACTCCTCCGTTCAACCGTGCTGCGATGGACGGTTACGCGGTGAAGGCTGAAGACACCTCCGGTGCCGGACAGGACAACCCCAGCATCCTGAAGATTGTCGGGGAGCTTCATGCTGGTGACGCGCCGGGTACTGCTGTGGGCTCCGGGCAGTGTATCCAGATTGCCACCGGAGCAATGATGCCGGAAGGTGCCGATGCCGTGGTGATGGTTGAAGATACCAGCGCCGATAACGGCAGGGTAAAAATATACAAAGAAGCCGGATTTCATTCTAACGTGGGTGAAATGGGAGCGGATATCACGGCAGGAGAGACCGTCCTGAATTCGGGTATCTACCTTGATGCGGGTAAGATAGGTGTGCTTGCTTCCCAGGGAATAGAGAAGGTAAAGGTCTATGAAAAACCCAGAGTGGCTATTATGCCTTCCGGAGAGGAAGTGGTGGAAATAGGGAAGGAGTTAAAGCAGGGTCAGCTTTATGATATTAATTCTCACGCTGTGATATCGGTAGTCAAGGAAAACGGCGGCATTCCCGTTATGCCCGGCATAATCGAGGACAACAGGGAAGATATCAGAGCCAAGATAACTGAAGCGCTGAAGAATGATTTTATAGTTATCTCCGGCGGCTCCTCGGCGGGTGAAAGGGACTTGGTAGCCGAAGTCGTCGGGGAGCAGGGAAATATCCTTTTTCACGGCGTCCGGATAAAGCCCGGCAAGCCGACCATGTTCGCCATTGTGGAGGGGAAGCCGGTATTCGGAATGCCCGGCTATCCCACAGCCTGCCTGGTTAATTCCTACATGTTTCTGGTGCCGGCGTTGAGGAAAATGGCACGCCTGCCGCAGAAAAATGTTCAGAAAGTCCGGGCAACGATGAGTGAAAGAGCCAAAGGCACTCATGATAGACCGCAGTTCCTGACGGTTAAAGTGGAAGGCAGCGAGGCGATTCCCGTGTTCACGGAATCGGGAGCGATTACCAGCATCGCCCGGGCGGACGGCTATATAGAGATTGAGGCGGACGGCGTGGTCGAGGAGGGCGAAACAGTAACAGTAACGCTGTTTTAATTATTGTTCTTATATCCATACCCCCTTAAATCCCCCTTTCATTACCAAGGAAAGGGGGAGATGCAAAAAAGGGCTCGTCTTGCTTCTGGTATTATTCTCAGATGAAGATATAGAGCCATCTTAGAATTACCTCAACGGCAAGCAGCTGAAACGCTTTGTGTAAATAGCAATTGCGTTCTGATGTAGATTGAAAAAAATGGGTATGAAGAGGGGAGTACTACAAGGTCTATCTCAAAGCATCGGTGGGAGTTTAAGAGGGTAGGCGGCGCAGGCGCGCCGCCTACCC
>CAYVOV010000016.1:15607-93103 GCA_964453525.1 uncultured Dehalococcoidales bacterium
GTGGCGGCCCCCCGCCCGCCCCCTCCCAGATTATATAAAAACCCCCCCTTCCCCTTTCACGGGGGAAGGGGGATACAGGGGGATGGGGTTGACAAAACTCCTATAGTTAATCTCTATCTAGGTACAAACGGTGCACATAATCTTTAAATCCGTGCTTTTCCCAGTTGGTATGGGCGTCTTTGCGCATCGGAAAGCGGGGGTCTATATCCCGGTGAAAGTCCATGAACTCTTTCCAGAGCTCGACAATCTCCGGGATATGATTTTCTCTGGCTTCTGTTATTTCCATCAGGTTGTCCTATGTTCTCTGATAAGTCCCGCTTTTGCCGCCTTTCTTGCTTTCAAGGCGGATTTCGGTGATTGTCATTCCCCGGTCTATCGCCTTTGCCATGTCGTAGATTGTAAGGGCGGCTACGGAGGCGGTGACCATCGCCTCCATCTCAACGCCGGTCTTGCCGCTGCTCCGGGCGGTGGCGGTGATTCCGATTGAGTCCTTTTCGGACAGGTCAAAGTCCACTGTTATCTCATCTATCAATATCGGGTGGCAGAGAGGGATTAAATCGGGAGTCTTCTTGGCTGCCATAATGCCGGCAACCCTTGAGACGGCAAGGACATCGCCTTTTTTCATTTTAGCGGCTTTGATTTGCTCAAGTGTTTTCGGCTTCATTATTACCCTGCCGCTGGCTACCGCTTCCCGCAGAGTATCACCCTTCTGGCTGACATCGACCATCCGGGCTTCGCCGCTTGAGTCCAGATGAGTTAGCTCGCTCATTTTTTACGTACCTCCCCCCTTATTTATATCTATTCCCGCCCGCCTCCCTTCAGGGTGAGACCCTATCAGGGTGAACCCTTAGGGAAGACTAAGAGGGGCTTCGCCCCTCTTAAACACCCCATATTATCATATGTTGTGATTCATCCGCCAATCTGGCACATCGGGCGCCCGTCAGTTTCCGGGGCAAGTTTCCCGGCCAGGTTATGCTGCTCTCTCTTCAGGTTTACCGCCTGATGGATAAGGCTTTTCAGTTCATCGTTGCTCGCCCCGTTTCTTAATGCTTCCTTGAGGTTGACCTCCTCCTCCGCCAGCAGGCAGGGGCGCAGGTGCCCGTCCGAGGTTATTCGCAGACGGTTGCAGCTATGGCAGAAATGTTCTGTCATCGGGGTGATAAAGCCTACCGTACCTTTGGCGTCCGGGAACTTATAATATCTGGCCGGACCATTGCCTTCCGGGCCGGCGTAAGGCTCAAGTTTACCCAGGACCTGGATACGCTCCATTATTTCTTGAGTTGAAACCATCCCGGTGACCTGACCATTGGGAGTACTGATAGGCATAAATTCTATGTACCTTGTATGCCAGCCTTCGTTAATGCTCTTCCGGGCGAAATCCACAACCTCGTCATCGTTTATATCCCGCAGAACAACCATGTTTATCTTTACCGGTTCCAGCCCGGCTTTATGGGCAGCTTCTATACCGGCCAGTACTGCTTCCAGTTTGTCCTGGCCGGTAATCTGCCTGAACCTTTCTCTTTTCAATGTATCCAGGCTGATGTTTACCCGTTTCAAACCGGCCTCTTTTAGCTCTTCGGCATACCTATCGAGCATTATTCCGTTGCTTGTCAGAGAAATATCGTCTATACCCTCTATTCCGGCAATCATTCTTACCAGGCGGCAGAAGTGCGGGCGCATCAGGGGCTCACCACCGGTCAGGCGTACCTTGCTGATTCCCATATCGGCAGCCACCCGGACAATTCTTTCAATCTCTTCATAAGAAAGAACATCTTCATGCCGGAGGCGAGGTATTTCGCCCACCGAACAGTAACTGCAGTTCAGATTACAGTGGTCGGTCACCGATATCCTCAGGTAGTTAATCTGGCGCTGCCAGGAATCATAAAGACCCGTTGTTTTTCTATCCATTCCCTTTCTCTTCGAATACGTTCACGTCCGATGCCTCAAACGATATAATTGCTTTCTGACCTTCCTTCGGGTCCAGTTCCTTGAGCGAGCGGCGGAGAATAAGGCAGGTAAATCGGGGAGGAATGTCCACGGTGATATATGTGAACGTGCCACGGTCTACAATCCGGGTGATGGTACCTTCGAGGCAATTCGATGTTTTCGGAGATATCAGCTCTGTGGAAATTGAGATGTCCTCCGGACGTATTGAAGCATGAAGCTCACCTCTCAACGGGGTGTTTACGGCCAGTTTAACCCCGTCGACAGAGAAAACACTTTGCCCGTCAGGGCTGTCCGTCACCTCTCCTTTAAAGATATTGCGTGCCATCAGGAAACGGGCGACGTATTCCGACTTCGGCTGGCGGAATATCTCCTCCGGTGTTCCTATCTGTAATATCTCACCCTGTTTAATAACCGCAATGCGGTCGCCGAGGGCTATTGCTTCTTCGAAATTGTGAGTCACGTGAATAGTTGTCAGTTCAAGGCGGTTATGCAGGTCTTTGAGGTCGCGCTCGTAGTCCTCTTTCGTCTCGGAATCAACGGCGCTCAAGGGCTCATCCAGTATCAGGAGGTCGGGTTTTATGGCGATTGCCCTGGCCAGAGCGATTTTCTGGCTTTCCCCTCCGCTTAAAGACATCGGCCTTTTATCAAGGAGGTTTTCGATGCCGAGAAGCTCAATCACCCGGTCAACGGCTTTCTTAATCTCTTTTTGCTTCCTGTTCTTCCACATCAGCCCGAAAGAGATATTATCGCGGACTGTCAGGTGCCGGTAGAGGGCATAGTCCTGATAGGCAAAGCCGATGTTTCTATGCTCCAGATTCAGGTCAGTTACATTCCTGCCGTTAATCCAGACCTGACCGCTTCTGACCGGGGTCAGTCCGGCGATTGATTCCAGAAGTACCGTCTTACCGGAGCCGGTCGGTCCGAGAAGGACGAAGTACTCTCCATCCTTCACGTCAAGACTCACATTTTTCAGGAAAAAGCTGCCCAGTTGAACACATAAATCCTTTACTTCTAACATCGCCGTTCCTTTTCAAGGGCTAGGTATTACCGTCTCTCTTAATCACGTGGACTCCGGTGGCTTTAAAGCTGGCGTATACCTGCCTGCCCTTTTCCAGCCCCAGTTCCCCGGCTGACCTTTTTGTAACAAGTACCACCAGCGTGAAGCCACAGTCTACATAAACACGGGTAAGAGCGCCGAAGGTAACTGAGCTTCTTATTTTACCAGTAAATGAGTTCCTGGCGCTAGTTGATATTTTTGAAGTGGCGATTGTTATATCTTCCGGTCGGATGCAGGCGCTGACCTTCTCTCCCACCGGGTAATCCGAGATTGCTTCGATAATCCCGCGGCCGGTGTCTATCGCTATATGATTGTCCTGGCCTGATATCACTTCTCCGTCGATTATGTTTTCAACCCCGACAAAGGAAGCCACCTCTTTGTTGCGGGGAGAGCTGAAGACATCCGGCCACTCTCCGGTCTGTAAAATTTCTCCGTTTAGCAGTACCGCCACCCGGTCAGCCATCCGCTGTCCCTGGGACATATCATGTGTTGCCATGATTGTGGTGATGTTATTACGGTGAATAATGTCGGTCAATAGTTCTTCTATTTTTGATGCCGAGACAGGGTCTAGGTTGGCGCTCGGTTCGTCGAGTAGTAAAACCTCCGGTTCACTGACTACAGCCCTGGCGACGGCTACCCTCTGTACCTCTCCACCGGATAGGGTGCGGGCATTCCTGTTCTTGTAGTCGGAGAGTCCTACCATATCAAGGATAGCCTTTGTTTTTTCTTTAACGGCACTTTTTTCTAGGCGCCGCCACCTCAGCCCGGTAGCTACATTATCATATACGCTCATATTGAATACCACCGGCTTCTGAAGTACAAAAGACATCCGGCGGCGTATTTCAAGCCTTTTCCCGGCTGATTCGGCGGTATCGATACCATCGAAATATATCTTTCCTGATGCGGGCAGGTCGAGCATATTCAACAGCCTGAGGAGGGTTGTCTTGCCGGCACCGGTGGGGCCGATAAGAGCAAAAACTTCTCCCTTATCAACCTTCAGGTTGATATTGTTTAAAATATCCCGCTCATTGAATCTCTGATATAGTTTTACTGTTTCAAGTAGTGACATTATTACCTCTGCTGTATCCTGTTCAAGAGTATATTGGCAATTAGGGCAAGGAAGATTAGAATAATGCCCAGGGCAAGTGAAAGCTCTATATCTCCTTTTGAGCTTTCAAGTGATATTGCCGTAGTAATAACTCTGGTGAAACCCCTGATATTGCCGCCGATCATCAAAGATATTCCTACCTCGGAAATTGCCCTGCCGAATCCCATAATAAATGCTGCCATAACGGCGAACCTGGCTTCTTTCAAAATAAGGAACATGATTTGAGGCCCGCTGGCGCCGAGTGAACGTGCCGTATCTATCAATGCTTTGTCCACTCCGCTGAGTGCTGAAATGGTCAGGCCGAGCAGTATCGGGGTAATGAGTATCATCTGCCCTATAATAATAGCAGTGGGCGTGAATAGCAGACCGAGTCCACCGAGTGGTCCTGCCCTGGATAGAAAAACAAGAACCAGCAGACCGACAGCTACGGTGGGTATGAAGTACAGAGTTTGAATCAGGTTTACCAGGGCTCTTTTGCCGGGAAAGCTATTGAAGTGGATGAGGCTTGCCAACGGTATACAGATAATGGAGGCAAGAACAGTCGAGGTTGCAGCAATCCTCAGTGACCTGCCGGCTATCTCTATTACTTCCGGGTCAAGAGTAACGATGAGTTCTAAGGCTTTAATGAAGCCCTGCCAGAGTTCTTCCATATTTATTTACCGTGTCCGGACTATTCCAGTTTAATTATGAAATACTTTCTCCTGCAAGAATATTTATAACCTTATCTATAGTTGCTTGAGCAAAGTCCCATTCCCCCTCCCTTTATTAAGGGGAGGGGGACACAGGAGGAGAGGTAAATGGGTAGGTGTGTTCTATTCGGGCTCCGCTCCGGCGCAGGGAGTAAACAACTGCGTCCCGTATTCATCTACTCCGTATTTGCCGATAAGGTCCTGTATTTTTGGCGAGGTAAGAAAAGTGACCAGGTTTTTAGCCATGTCAACATTTTTCACCGGGACTTTATCAGGATTAACGGCAATGGCTGAGTAGACATTGAGCAGAATATCGCCTTTGTCAACTATAGGCACAAGGTCAACCTGACCCTTATAGGAAAGATAGGTGCCCATGTCGGTAAGGGTATAAGCCTCTTTTTCACTTGCCATCATCAGTGTCGGTCCCATGCCGCTGCCTGCCTCAATATACCAGGTGCCGGCGTCCTGCACCTCCGAGTATTCGTAGCCTGCTCCTGCCCAGATTGCCTTTTCTTTGCCGTGCGTGCCGGAGTCATCTCCTCTTGAAACGAAACTGCCGCTGCCGGTATCCATAAGTTTCTTAAAAGCATCCTCCGGCTCCATCCCCTTGATGCCTGCCGGGTCCGACTCAGGTCCGACAATAAGGAAATAGTTATAGGCGAAAGGGACGCGCTCAATGCCGTAGCCATCAGCAACGAAGGCTTCCTCTCGTGATTTCGAGTGAACGGTGATGACATCTACGTCTCCCCGGGTACCGTATTCAATCGCTTTGCCGGTACCAGCGTACATTACATCAAGCTCTAAATCATACATCTCTTCAAACATCGGCTCCAGGTAGCCCCAGAGACCGGTGTCGTACAGGCTGGTGGTGGTTGCTACCCTCAGTCTTTGCTGTGCCTTCAAGGGCGCTGAAGTATCCTGTTTTACCTGCACTGTTGTTTCTTCTTCGGCTACTTCAGAAGTTGCGCAACCGATAGCGCCGATAAGCATACCCGCCAGCAGCAAAAAAGTTAATAAATAACGAAATATTTTTTTCAACATTGGTCCTCTTTTCTATTCTTTCTTCGGTTATTTCCTGCACAGTCCAATAAAAAAGCACCTCGAAGGAGGTGCTCTGCCGAACCGGGCTGACGCCGTCATTACAGTCTCCTTTCCGAACACGGGAGGTACAAGGGTTTCCCCTTGTGCCCTATCGGTTGCGTCCCATAGGCAAAATACCGTTAGGTACCGCAACTCGGAGGCTCATATTCAATTTTTTATGTGCATTCCTGTCTTACAGGCACGATTAGTATATCAGACTGTCTGTTGTGAAGTCAACAATTAATAGCTGGATTACTTCAAATGGGTGCCTTGTGTAATATTCTTTTTGCAAGTATAATCCATAGTCTGTGAGGAGATATGAAAGAATACAAAGGATATAAAACTATAGAAGGAGACTGGCCATGGTTTTATCAGGAGTTCCCTGAAATCTCTTTTTTTGATTCTGTTTTCTTCTAGTTTGTTCATCTGTCATTGCGAGCCGAAGGCGAAGCAATCACCACGTTCGAAAGAGGAGATTGCCACGTCGTCCGCCAAAGGCGGACTCCTCGCAATGACATTGTATATTTTTCAATCTAGCTCGTAGCCCAGCCGCGAGCCCGTTCGACGGCGCGTTTCCAATCGGCGTACAGGGATTCCCGCTGGTCAGCGGACATAGCCGGTTCGAAAATCCTGGCGGCACGCCACTTACCGGCGATTTCAGCAGTGTCCTTCCATAAGCCGACTGCCAGGCCTGCCAGATAGGCGGCTCCCAGGGCGGTGGTCTCGGCAATTGCCGCCACCTGGATAGGCACTCCCAGGATATCGGACTGAAACTGCATGAGGAATTCGTTGGCGGTGCCCCCGCCGTCTACCCGCAGCAGAGGGACTTCAAGCCCGGCTTCCGTTCCCATAGCCTCGATAACGTCACGCGCCTGATAGGCAATAGCCTCCAGTGTGGCTCTGGCAAGATGTCCGCCTGTGGCTCCCCGGGTAAGCCCGACTATTGTACCACGGGCGTACATATCCCAGTGAGGAGCGCCGAGCCCGGCAAGTGCCGGCACGAAATAAACTCCACCGTTATCGGATACGGAGCGAGCCAGAGTTTCGCTTTCGGCGGCGCTGGCTATTATGCCGAGCCCGTCCCGCAGCCACTGGACTGCGGCTCCGGTGACGAAGATACTTCCCTCCATGGCGTAGCTGACTCTGCCTTCCAGTCCCCAGGCAAGGGTTGTAACGAGTCCTTTCTCGGAACTTACCGGTTTTTCACCTGTATTGAGCAGGACAAAAGAGCCGGTCCCGTAGGTATTCTTTGCCATGCCGCTCTCATAGCACGCCTGCCCGAAAAGGGCTGCCTGCTGGTCACCGGCGATGCCGCCGATGGCTACCGGGGAATCTCCGAGAAGACCGGCGGCAGTCTCACCGTATACCTGACTTGAGGGCACAACGGTGGGAAGGACTGCCTCCGGGATATCAAGCACATCCATTAGCTCCTTATCCCATTCCAGGGTGTGGATATTGTACAGCATGGTACGGCTGGCGTTACTGTAGTCGGTAATATGAGCAGCGCCACCGGTAAGGTTCCAGACCAGCCAGCTATCTACGGTGCCGAAGAGGAGGTCGCCCTGTTCGGCTCTTACCTGCCCCTGCGGGATATTGTCCAGAATCCAGCGGAGCTTGGTGGCGGAGAAATAGGCGTCTATGATTAATCCGGTCTTTTCCATAATCGGCTGGCTCAAGCCTTTTTGCTTAAGGTCTTCGCACAAAGCGGCAGTGCGCCGGCACTGCCAGACGATGGCATTGGTAACCGGCTTCCCGGTCTGGCGGTCCCAGACGATTGTTGTCTCCCGCTGGTTGGTGATTCCAAGACCGGTTACGCGGGAGGCGGGCAAATTTGCTTTGTCAAGTGCTTCCCGGGCGACCGATAGCGAGCTTTCCCAGAGTTCTAGGGCATCCTGCTCAACCCAGCCGGGCTGGGGGTAAATCTGGCGAACCTCGCGGTAAGCGCTGGAAACTACCTGTCCCTCTTTATTAAAGAGCAGGGCGGTGCTTCCCGTCGTCCCCTGGTCTATAGCCAGTATATAAATTTCGTTTGACATAATGATATCCATTCCGGATTTTTATTGACTTCAATTAGCTTATCACGCCAGGCGATGAACGGACAACAGGTCTGTCTTAACCAATGATGAATATGACTACGCATGTCCCGCCACTAATCCCAAAGTGGGCGGGTCTAATCCGCCTTACCAGATATCCTTGATGATGTGTGTCAGGTCGAGGTCTTCAAGGGTCTTCGGGAGCGGTTTGCCGGTTTCAGTGTCCCACCCCATAAGCTCGTAGTAGTTGAGCAGCATTTCATTCCAGACGGGAGCGATGCCGGTTCCGGCAAATTTGCCATCATGCGGTGTCGAGCCGTACCGCGGAGACGGAGCATCAAGGTCAGCGGTTATTCCGTTTTTGAGGTTAAACGCTCTCAGCAGGTTGGCAACCCGGAGACCTGCCTTTAATGCCTCGTCTTTTGTAAAGTCCCAGCCGGTGGCGGTGCTGATGCTTTCGGCAAGGGTGCTTACCGCCACCATCGTGCAGAATGAGCAGACTCCCAGAGAGTCCTCGAAGAGCAGTCCGCCCTTGGCTTTAGCAACAAAGGTCGAGACATCAATTGGCGAGAAAGGGTCGGTCAGGGGAGTCAGGCCGAACTCGGGCAGGTGAGGTGTGGCAATCAGCCAGCCGGACTCCAGGGTGCCGGTGTTCGAAACGCAGGTATCAAACATCTCCCGCCAGTTCAGGCGGTGGTCGTGTTCCCGTGGCGTGTTCGCCTTCATAGTGTGCACGGCGAAATTGGGCGCTTCTCCGCCGATACGCTGGGAGGCGCGCATTACTCCCTCCGCCAGCATATCGCCCACTCCCTCCCGATTTGCTATCTTGTGGAGCATTGCCGTTACCGCCTCCACATTTCCCCAGGTCATTTCCAGCCCGTCTGTGTCCTCTTTTTTCAGGATTCCTTTCTCGTAGCATTCAATTACCATGCCGATTACCCAGCTACTCTCATTCAGGTCCATGCCGAGGCGGTCGACAAGGTCGGAAAGAATCAGCGTCTCATTCAGGTCATACTGGCCAATCTGGTTGCTCCAGGCGGTGAGTCCTTCATACTCGGGCTCTTCGACAATCTTTCCCTGATGCCGCCCTTCGGGAATTGTGAAAGTGTGGCAGTGGTGCATCGGACATGCCCAGCAGGGGTGCAGCTTCGGACTGTAATGGCTCCTGATATATTCGCCGGTGAATTTCGATAGCTTCTCTACATCGAATACATTTGTGCTGTAGTTCTTTGTCAGTAAAGTACCCGCTTGCGCTGACCTGGCATAGAGATTGAGTGTTCCCCAGTCCCGGATTTCGCTGCGGTTATACAATGGGTCGTTCTTGATTCTGTCCCGGTAAACCGCCGCCACTTCCAGAAATCTCTTTTCGTCCCTGAGGGACGGTCTCCTTGCTCCACGGGCGACGGCGATTGCTTTCAGCTTCTTGGAACCCATCACCGCTCCGGTGCCGTTATGGGAGGCGGAATGCCCTTTATCACCAATTATGCAGGCGTAACGGACAAGGTTTTCGCCAGCAGGCCCGATAGAAAAGACGCTTGCCTGGTTATCACGCAGGCCGAGTTCTTGCTTAATCAATTCTTCGGTCTCGCTGGTGTCCTTACCGGCCAGGTGACCGGCATCCCTCAGCTCAGCGGTACCATCGTGGACGTAAAGGTAGACAGGTTTTTCGGCAGCGCCCTGGACTACTATGCCATCAAATCCGGAAAATTTCAGGTAGGCGCTGAAGAAACCGTTAGCCTGGGTGGCGGTAGCTCCCTCAGTCAGTGCTCCTTTTGTAACCACCGAGAAAGTGCCCGAACCGGGCACCCGGGTGCCGCTTAAAGGACCGCCGCAGAGCATAAGGCGGTTCTCCGGGTCTGACCATTTTACCTCCGGCGGGACCTCGTCATAGAGATACTTTGCTCCCAGACCGGAGCCGCCGAGATATCTTCTCAATGTTATTTCATCCGGACTTTCCTGAGTGATTTGACTGCTACTCAGGTCGGCCCGCAGAATTTTTCCTGCATATCCACCCGGATTTCCCGGCTGGTTTGTTTCTTCTGCCATCTTGATTCTCCTTTCATCACCGGGATTCTGGAAATGTCAGTTATAATTTACCGGTTGTCATACTGGCTCAAGTGTATTTGGCTGCTACGGGTTTGTCAATTCGTTTTCCGGGCGCTTGAAAGTACATAGAAACTCCGTGCCCCCGTTTTTATCTTTTCCTGCCCGCTGCCCATTAGTGAAGTTTAAGAGGGGCAAAGCCCCTTGTATCTTGAAAAGCTGGTAAAAAGTCCGTTGATGTACACAATTATATTATGCTAAAATTCTCCCACGATATTCGATTAGGGAGGATTCTCATTATGGATAAAAAAGAAATCCTGGATTTTATCAGTAAACATCCGACAGCTTATATGGCTACCGTAGATGGTGATAAACCGCACGTTCGCGCCATGGGAACGTTCCGTGCAGATGAAAATGGACTCGTCTTCTCCATGCAATCACCTAAAGACGTCTACAAACAACTCATTAAAAATCCTGAAACCGAACTTTGTTACTATGCTGACGGCATCCAGATCAGAGTCAGCGGTCGGATGCAGCAGGTAACCGACATGGCACTCAAAAAGGAAATTGTGGAAAAACGCCCCTTTTATAAACCAGGGATTGAAGAGGAGGGATGGGACTACGTGGGTGCTTTCATCTTGAAGAACGGTAAAGCCACTATCCATGATAGGAAGGGGCCACCGTCTCCGGTCGGAGCGCCTAAAGTTTATATCGATTTATGAAATAAAAATTGAAGGGATAATAAACCTCTCTTCAGCTCCAAGGTGTTATTTTCATTATATCCTCGCAACAATCGCCTGCGAGAAGGGGAATAAGGGGATGAGGACATAGAAGCTTGTAATACAAGGCCGAGGAAAATACTCGGAAATAAGGAGGCGGCGCTTAAACGCCGCCTCCTTATTTGATTCCGGCTGCTTTTATCTAGCCCTTTCCGATCCTGAACATCTTGGTTCCGCATGACGGGCATGTACCCTGAGTTGCCGGTTTACCATTTTTCATGGTAATTGCTTTCGGGTCTTTCATCTCCTTCTTTGCCCGGCACTTGACACAATAGGCTTCCATTGTTTCCATCTCCTTAATAATTTATATTTTATTGATGTCAGCATTCAATCGTTAGTAACCCATTTCCTCCTTCAGGTCCTGGTCAAGCCAGAAATACTTTACGTAGTCGTGCCAGTCGTCGTAGCCCACGCTCCTTTCACCTGAGAAGTTCTTCATCCAGGGCCACCAGAAGGTGTAGAAATAACCTTCCACGTTATTAATGCCGTATGCCTGGTCGAGGCAATATTTCGATATGTGTTCCCGGTAGTACAGCTGGGCTTCCTTGCTGTCTTTGAGAGCCAGCAGCCGCACCTCTTCCAGAGCCTTGTCAATAACGGGGTCGTCAATCATGCTGATATTGAACATGCCCTTCCCGTGCTTGTCTATCCCGAGGTAATAGGAAGCGATGGGAGCGGTAGTGCTTGCCAGTAACGCATCGTATTCCTTGCCTATCTGGATGCTGGATTTGACACCAGGCTCCACCACATTAAACTCCAGTTCGATACCCACTTTGGCCCACATATCTTTAATTATCGAGTAGTAGTCGACCTCGGTATTGGTCAGGACCATCGTGGTCTTGAAGCCATTAGGATAGCCGGCTTCAGCCAGGAGCTGCTTGGATTTCTCCGGACTATAGACAAAAAGCTCTTTTATCGATGCAGGTAAGTCCGGGTCGTCGATGCCAAGGTAGAGGTCGCGGAGTGATGCAGTTTCGCCATGCGGGTAACTTATGATATTCCCTTTACCACCGCGGAAATTTTCGAGTATGTCATAGTAGTCGATTGCCATTACCATTGCCCGGCGTACCCGCACGTCGTTAAACGGCGCCTTGTCCGTCCTCATGCCGCACGGTGTACCCCTGCCATCATTTGATGTTTTCTCCAGGTACAGCAGGTCCGGAACTGACTTCTGGAGCTCGGAAGCCTCTTCCCAGTCAATGCTTTCCATATAGTCAATTTTGCCTGTCCGCAGAGCAGCAAGCTGGGTGGATTTATCAGTTATGATGAGATATTTCAGAGCATCAATATAAGGGAGCTGGTCACCCTTACCCGGACCTACCGGGTTCTTCATCCAGTAGTCGGGGTTACTGTGGTAGAGAATGTGGCTGTCAGAGATGTACTCCTTGAGAATAAAGGGACCGGTGCCGACGGAAATATCCCAGTCCAATTTACCATATTTCTCCATCACCTCAGGTGGGTATATCCAGCAGCAGTCCATAAGGCGGGTCAAGCCTGCTACCATAGCGCTGAGCGGGAGCTTGATTTGAATTTCCCAGGGCCCGGTCTTGGTTATCTCGGCAGGCCAGAGCTCAGGGTTAGCCCGGTGGACGTATGACGTTTCGTCATTAACTCTCTTATCCAGGCAGTAGAGGACGTCATCGGTCGTCATTTCCCGTCCGCCGACCAGGCGGGCTGCCTCGCTGTCTTCATTGATAGCCCAGTGTACCCCCTGGCGAACCGTTATGATAATAGTCCCTGTTTCATTAGGCTCATCGAGTACCCAGTCTACTTTCTCAGCGATATGGCCCCTCTTCTGGTCATAACGGTCATAGGAGTGGGCCCAGTCGGTCTCACCGGTGCCGTAGCCGCCGGCAGGTCCCTTTGCCCAGTCCCCTTCCCATATCATCTCGTTGGTCGGGGGACCGTCGGCAATGGCGCCCAGGGGATTATGCCTCCAGGTTGAAGGCGTCCCACGGTTCGACTCGATCCGATTAAGCGTGCCACCATATTCGGGCCTCTCTTTTCCTACCACCTCTTTCTCCTCTTCTTCTTCGGCTGCCGGGCCGCATGATGCCATCACCAGGGACAGCACCATCAGGCAGCTAACCAATAGCCATATAATCTTCTTTGCCATTTTCCTGTAACCTCCTTAGACGAATTCAGGATATTATCAACTCATCTTCCCAACCATACTGTTCCTTGGATTATCATCTTCGCCCAATACAATATAATAATCTACATAATAAGCCTCCTTATTTATCTGTTACGCCATTCCAGGCGCATAAAAAAGGGCATCAGCCGCCGCCGCATAATTCGGTGTAAGCCGATGTCCTTCAGGCCGGTCACTTCTTTTTCCTATTTACAAGTAATTATTTCTTTCCCGCTTATTCTACCTTTCCCACTAATTGTGCCTGTTGCTTTGTATAGCGGAGTATAGTAGAGTTCGGCGATTCTGTCAATAGTAAAATGGATATTGAAACATCTTCAGTAATATCATTGCGAGCCCCAATATTGCGAGGACGAAGCAATCTCTAACATAATTGTCATTATGAGGAGCGAAGCGACATGATAATCTATATAGATAATATTTATAGAGATTGCCACGTCTCCGCTAAAGGCGGACTCCTCGCAATGACACTTGCATAGTCAGGTGTAAACAGTACCCCTGATTACGGTGCTTGATTTGTAAACGATAAAATGGTAGTCTCAAAAAATGCTGTGCTCTTAATCAGGCAGCAACATCTTAACCGGAGGGAAAATATTTGACTGAAATTCTGAACGTGGTATTGCCGACTTTTATTGTAATTTTGATCGGCTTTTTATTCGGGAAAATAACAAAGATAAATATTGGGGCAGTAGTGGATGTTGTAATCTATATTGGTATGCCAGCCCTGGCGTTTACCTCCATGCTCGATAAGGAAATTGTCCTGATTGATGCCTCCAAGGTCTGGGCATCGGCGGTAATAATAATCCTGGGCTGTGGATTATTCGCCTGGCTGGTATTCACACTAATCAGGCAGAAACATTCCGGGCTCTATGTGCCCATAGCCATGATGAACTCGGTAAATATCCCGTTTCCCATTACTTATCTTGCCTTCGGTTCGGAAGGATTGTTTGCCGCAATCCTGTTTTATATTCCGCAGTCGCTACTCGCCTATACACTGGGCATTTTCGTGATAGCCGGCAAGAACTGGAAGGAAAATATTAAGGAAGTATTTAAAATCCCGCCGATTTATGCCGCTATCTTGGGACTGGTGCTCAACCTGGCTGATGTGACAGTACCCGAGCTCGTCCTCAATCCGCTGAGCTTCATCGGTACCATGGTGATACCTCTTGTCCTGCTGGTACTCGGTTATAATCTGGCGAAGGTAAAACTCACCTCAATTCCGACAACTCTGCTGGCTTCTTTCCTGCGAGTGGGAGTAGGACTGGGGTTCGGTTTTCTTGTTGCCGGGCTGTTTAATCTGACCGGTGTCCTGAGAGCGGTGGTAATCCTGGATTCAGCAATGCCGGCAGCGGCTACGGCTTCAATCCTGGCGACCAAGTACGATAATGAAGCCGAACTGGTGGCAAGTGTTGTTTTCGTAACAACGGTGGCAAGCCTGGTGGTGATTCCGTTCCTGCTGAATATACTTACCTGATACCGGTTATCCGCCTGTACTCTCAGTCCCGGCAGCATTCTGGTTCTCGGCGTCCGGTTTTCACCTCCGGCGGTTTATTTCATCAGCTCCGTTTATAAAATATCTATTCCCGCCCACCACCCTTTAATGAAAACTAAGAGGGGCTCCGCCCCTCTTAAAGTCCCCATTTTTTAATGTTATTCCCGCGAAAGCGGGAATCCAGAAAATCATCGCGTATCAGGTACTTGGATTCCCGTTCATGGTGAACCTTCAGGGCGAACCCGATCAGGTCGGGAATGACAACTTAATATTAATCAGCCTTAAATTTTTTAATCTGGGGCATAATTTTTCCCATGAATTCCCATTAGATCTTGTTATCTGCGGGTGGTAATAACGGGCTCCGTAGTAGTACAGGCCGGTGTCGTCAAGCCTCTGACCGGTGAATTTTTTGTCAGTAGGAGCGTAGTAGGACTATTTAGGTGAAGATATTACGACCTTCCAGTTGGCATCGTGTAATTCGTCTATACTAAATTTCCTTGAATAGATTAATTCTCCTCTTTCATTCTTCGCTTCAATTAGACAGTGAGTGAGAGTCCCAGGAATACCCTTCACTTTAACAATTTTGTCCGGTTCTATATATGTTGTTTTTTGTTCTTGAATATAAATGGTTAATGCAGTGGCGGTTCGGTTTTCAATTCGCAGAGGAAGCGTAGGTTCACAGGCCAGAACAAAGAGTAATGCAATACCGAACAATACCGTTGGACCTAATAAAAGAAGTAGCCTTTTTCTTTGAGCTTTCATTGCTAATTAGAGTAAGAAATGTATTACTCCCCGCCCGTCAGTTCCGCCAGTTGTTCGAGGACTTGCTGGAGGGATTTGAGTTCATCTCCGTAGCCGGCCCAGTTGCCTTCTCTCTGGTACTCCAGGGCTTTATCATAATGCTGCTGCGCCTGTTTGATGAGTGCAGCGATATCTCCCGGTACCGGTTTTTCCGGCTCCCCTGGCTCAACAATGACCGGAGGCGGTTCTTCGGGTTCGGCGGGCGCTTCTCCGGCGCCGAAGATGGCTTCCAGACTCTCTGTCAGCGTGGGCATCATAACTATGCTTTCACCGGCGGCAACGATAACCCGCTTCAGTTCCGGCAGTCCGCCGCCTTCCGCCTGGAGAAAGACTGGCTCCACATAGAGGATTGACTCACCGAGGGGAATAAGCAGCAGGTTGCCGCGGATTACGTTGGAGCCGCCGCGACCCCACAGGGCAAGCTGCTCGGTGATGACGGTGTCCTGCCCGATGCGGTTTTCAATCTGACTGGGGCCGACCACCAGGGCGTCTTTGGGAAAGTTATAGGCAAGCAGCTTCCCGTAATACTCTCCATCGCAGCGGGCGGCAAGCCAGCCGACGGTGTTATTCTTTTTTGCCGGATTAAAGGGAAGCATCAGCAGGAATTCCTCCATTTCCTCGCCAGGCAGCTGCATGATGACGTAATAGGGCTCCAACAGCTGCTCTCCGCCAAAGTAGACCTCCTTGGGTATCGACCACAGGTCTTCCTTGTTATAAAATACCCTGACATCGCGCATGTGGTAGGTCTGGTATACCGACGCCTGGATGTTGAACATATCCTCGGGGTAGCGGAGGTGAGTACGTATGCTATCGGGCATACTTTCCATCGGTGTAAACAGGTCGGGGAAGATTGCCCGGTAAGTATTGATAAGGGCGTCTTCGGGGTCGGTCACGTAGAAGGTAACGTCGCCGTTGTAGGCATCAATAACGGCTTTAACGCTGTTGCGGATATAGTTAAGGTTACTGGCGATAGGCGTTGAATAGGGATAGCGGCCGCTTGTCGTATAGGCGTCCTGTATCCAGAACAGTCTGCCATCGGCTATTACCAGGTAGGGATCACTATCCAGGCTCAGGAATGGCGCCAGGTGGCTGACTCTCTCCCTGATGTTCCTGTAGTAGATTACCTTGCTTTCGGGAGTAAGTTCACCGCTGATGAGAATATTGAAATCGCCGAGTTGCCAGGCATATACAAGCCGGCGAATGAAGCCATTCAGACTGATTCCGCCTTCACCCCGGTAAGTACCAAAGACGTTTTCTTCACCGCTCGGGTAATCGAATTCCTGGGTATTCGTCTTCGCTATCACGTAGTCATTCGTCTTTTCCCCGAAGTATATCCCGGGCTGTTCTATATTAGGCTCACCAACCGGTGGTATATCCTTCACCAGCAGTACCGGCAAACCCTCAGTACCGATTTCGTTAACCGGGCTGAGGGTGAGGCCGTAGCCGTGAGTATAAACCAGGCGGCGGTTTACCCAGGTCTGGGCCTCTCCGGGGAGCTTTTCCACAGAGAGCTCACGTGCTGAAAGCATAACCTGCCGGTATTCACCGTCTATCGTATAACGGTCAACATCAACGTCATTGAAGTCATAATAAGGCCTGAGGGACTGTATATGGTTGTAGGTGTCTTTCAGAGGACGGTGGTCCCACAGCCTGATATTGCTCAATGTTACATCGTTTTCAGATATATCCTGAGAGGTGGGCATATTCTCGGCGGGAAACGGCTCCTCCTCAAGCCGGTTCAACCCGAAAGCTTCCCTTGTGTACTGAATATTGTATTCGATGTAAGGCGTTTCCTTGGCAAGCTCATTCGGGGTCACCTGAAAGCGCTGTATCAGGGCAGGATAAATGCCCGTGATCAGGATAGCCGCCACAATCCACGCTCCGAGGCCATAGAGAGGCAGGCGGTAATTGCGCCGCCATATCGTGATAAGGACAACCACTACCAGGCTGAGCACCACAACGAATAGAATCCACCGCGCCGGAAGCCTGGCATTCAGGTCGGCATAGCTGGCGCCAAACATTACAACGTGCTTGGAAAAAACGAGTTCCCATATGCCGAGCCAGTAGCCCCAGGCGAAGAGGCCGAGAATGGCGGCAATCAGCCCGCCGATATGAGCCAGGACCGGCCGGGCGAAGTCGAATTTCCGCCGCTGGACTCCATAGCTGACTAGGTATACGGCGGCGCTGCCAAGGGCGGTTATAATCAGCGCGCCGAGCAGCCAACCACGTACCATATTCAGATAGGGCAGTGAGAACATGTAAAAGCCAATCTCTCTCTGGAAAACGGGGTCGGTAATGCCGAAGGGCTGCCAGTTGAAAAAGCGCAGTATCAGCTCCCAGTTTCCCTGCGCAATAAGACCGAATATCAGGCTGAGTAAACCTGTCCCGAGGAGAACACCCAGCCTCATTACCGATTGCAACTGGCGGACTATCGCCCAGGGCCAGACTGTTGCCTCGGTCTTGGGCACGAGGCGTGTTGCCAGCACCAGGTTGCCGAGAAACAGTGCGGCAAAGATAATCGCTGCCAGGAAGAAGATAAGAACCCTTGTTCCCAGTATCTTCATATAGACGGAGCCGTAGCCTAGGTTGCTGAACCAGAGCCACTCGGTATAGAATCCTTTACCGACGCTTAGAATAATAAAGAGAACAACGAGTCCGAATACTAACCAGAGCCACCTGGCGGCTGTCCAGCCGGAAAGACGGGACTTGTCTTTGTCCTCGGGGAACCAGCGCTGCCATTGTTTTTCAAATGAGTCCAATTTGCATTCACCTCTAACTGCAAGATAGCATACCCCATCAGCAGCGGTCAATTCGGTGACTCATAGTCTCTGCTGAACCTGTTATGTATCAGGGAGCCCGCCTCTCATTTATATCTATTCCCGCCCGCCGCCCTCAAGGAAGTATAAGAGGGGCTCTGCCCCTCTTAAAAACACTCCTACTCTAATATGTCATTCCCGCGAAAGCTTGCCCCGTACTTGATACGGGGCGGGAATCCAGGTTGGTGTGGACAAGCGAAATTTCTGGATTCCCGATCAGGTCGGGAATGACATTTTTTATTTCTAGACGGGCTTATGTTTTAAAAAGTTAAGACTTTATTCCTGCAACAATACCCCATGTTATATAAGTTATATAAAATACTAATCTCTAATATCTGAATACTAAATGGCGTCGTATTATTATGTTTGACGGAACAGGATTGTGTTATTATAATGCCTTTTATGATGGTTCATAGATAAGCAAATGTTATATTACTTAAACAGCCAATTTCCATAGGCGATTATTTGGCAGTTCCGGGGTCATAATGAATCAAACAAGCATCGAGATTTTAACAGCGATAGGTGTTTTAGTATTAGGAATCTGTGTGTTTTTATACATCGATAGATTTAACCGATGGTGGATGAGATTATCTGTTTTACTTGTGAAATATATTCCGTGGGCTGATGTCTCAGATGATGAAGTGGATAGAATGCTAAAGAAAGCCGGGAACACCTGGCATGACAAAATATTTGTATGGTTAGGTAAGTTAATAGGGATAGTATTTGTTATTGGGGGAATACTGGGTATACTTTTAACTTTGCTTTCAAAATAATCTAACTAAGTGCTTTAATGCCACGCTTATGACATTTAATATCATTTTAGGTTAATTTTCGATAATAGTGATGAGTAAGTTTGCGAGAATTATGTCTGTTGTAGGACTGGTATTTTTAATTGCCGGCGTGACAGGTCTGGTGAATACATTTACGAACTCCGAATTGACAGGCACCCAATGGCTTTACGAGATTATTAAGTGGAGTGCTGCAACAGCAAATGGTCTCATAATTACTTCTTTTATCCTTTATAGATTGATCATAAAACGATAAGGTACTAAATCATTAGAAATGGGATTAAAGGGGCGTAGGCCCCTTTTTAATTTTCCTCCTTACCTTTATCGAAGGGAAGAGGGTCAGGCCTGCCCGCCGCACGAGGCTTCGGCAGGCGGGGGGATAGGTTCCCTTATAAATACTAAATAAACTGGGTAATTTCAAGAATGACGGATTTCCCTCGTGTGCAATCTGCTTGCCCGTCCTGACGTGCTTGGACTATAATTGAAGCTGGGGGGTTGTTATGACACAGGGATTTAAGGCTGGAAATACACGCCCTGATATTGACCTTTACTGGCTTAAAACATACACCTATGAGATGGGGGCTATCCGTCCACCGAGCGAGGGCGGCAGCGCCTCGCTGCTGCTCAGAGTGACAAGGAACTGCCCCTGGAGCAGGTGTACTTTCTGCTATGCCAGGATGTATAACCACCAGAAGTTCGAATTGAGGCCGGTAGCCGAGGTAAAGGCCGATAGCGATGCCGTAAAGGCAATCGCCGATGAACTGAAATCACTCTCCTGGAAGCTCGGTCACGGCGGTAAAGTGGAGCCGCTGGCGGTAATCCTCCAGAACAACCTGCTGAACGCTGGCGTCCTGGACGAGCATGGGCAGAGGAACGTGCATTGCGTTGTTAATGTCTTTAACTGGCTCTGCTCCGGTGGAAGGACGGTGTTCCTCCAGGATGCCGATACCCTGATTATGCCGACCGACCAGCTTATCGAAGTGATAAGGTATCTCAGGGAGCAATTTCCCGATATCGAGAGGATTACCTCTTATGCAAGGTCGAAGACGGTTTCAAAAAAACCACCTGAGGAACTTGCCAGGCTCCGCCAGGTAGGCCTCGCCCGGTTACATGTTGGCATGGAGACCGGCGATGATGAGCTGCTGAAGTTTATTGACAAGGGAGTCACTGCCGAGGGACATATTCTGGCCGGGAAGAAGGCTATGGAAGCAGGTTTTGAGCTTTCCGAGTACGTCATGCCTGGCCTGGGCGGCACGAAAATGTGGAAACAGCACGCTGAAAATACAGCCCGGGTACTGAATGAGATAAATCCCCACTTCATCAGGATGAGACCTTATGTGCCGGGACGGAACACACCTCTCTATGAAGCCTATAAAAAGGGTGAATTCGAGCTTACCTCAGCCTACGACCGACTCCTTGAAATCGGGCTGCTGATAAAAAACCTGGATGTTACCTCAAGGGTATGTTTCGACCATAACTATAATACGCTTTACCGTTCGGGCAACACCCTCGTTCCGTTGATGTCGCATGACTATAACGGTTATAAATTCCCCGAGGAAAAAGAGACCGTACTGGAGCTTATAAACAAAGGGCTTCAGATGGATGAAGGCGTCTTATTCGATGTAAGGCAGGGTGCCGGAATACTCGGGATATGAGCCCTCCACAGCCGATGTGATAAAAGGTGATAGATGACGGAGAAACAGAAAGAGATTACGGAGGAAGCTGCGGCTCAGGAGGAAACGTTAAAGGTTCTGAAAGGATTCAGCAAAAAGAAGGGAAACCTGATACCCATTCTGCAAAAGGTCCAGGAAAAGCTCGGTTATCTTCCCCGTGAAGCTATGATTGAGATTGCCCGGTTCCTCGGCATTTCGGATATAGAAGTCTACAGCGTTGTCACCTTTTACAATCAGTTCCGCCTCAACCCGCCCGGAAAGCATTCGATAAGAGTTTGCCTGGGGACGGCCTGTCACATGAAGGGCGGCTATATTACCCTTGATGCCTGGAAGAGAAGGCTCAACATCGATGTCAGGCAGACCACCCCTGACCGCGAGTTCGACCTCGATAGAGTTGCCTGTGTCGGCTGCTGCGTTATGGCGCCGGTAACCGTGATTGACAGTAAACCTGAAGGCCAGGTCGAGCCGACAAAGGTAGACGGCATACTGCTGGCATTTGAACGCGAGAGGGAGCAGGAAGGAAAGAAAAACGGGTGAAAGTAACTGAACCTGAGACTATAGCTGCCGCCTTCCGGGAGATTAAGGAAAAAGCGCAGTCCCGCTGGCAGGAGATGCGGGAGAGCGGAAAGCCGTTCATCCTGGTGGGTGCCGCCACCTGCGGGCGGGCTGCCGGCGCTCTTGATGTGCTGAAGGTGCTGAAAGCCGAGGTGAAGAAGCAGGGCATCGACTGTCCGGTTATCGAGGTCGGCTGTATGGGGCACTGTTATGCCGAACCGCTGGTGATTGTAAGCAAGCCTGGATATCCCGCGATATGCTACGGGCGTGTAAATGAGGTGATAGCGGAGCGGCTGATAAGGGATTTTGTCCTCGGTGATGACCCTTGCCTTGAGTTCGTCCTCGGTGCCTTTGAGGAGAACAACCTCGTTCCCAGCTTCCGGGACTTCCCGCGGGCTGAGTATGAGCAGAAAGTAATACTGAAGAACTGCGGTCACCTTGACCCGGAAGAAATAGATAACTATATCAGTAATGGCGGCTATTCCGCTCTGGTTAGAGCACTGCAGATGAAGCCTGCTGAGGTCATTGCCGAGGTGGAGAAATCGGGACTGAGAGGCAGGGGCGGTGCTGGTTTTCCCACCGGGCAGAAATGGCAGATTTGCCGTGACGCTCCGGGCAGGACAAAATACGTTGTCTGTAACGCCGATGAGGGCGACCCCGGTGCCTTTATGGACCGGGTCATTCTGGAGAGTGACCCGCATTCGGTGCTGGAAGGAATGATAATCGCCGGCTATGCCATCGGCGCCCGCCAGGGCTATATCTATGTCCGCGCCGAATACCCTCTGGCGGTACACCGGGTGGAGGTTGCTCTGAAGCAGGCGAAAAAGCTTGGCCTGCTGGGCAGGAATATTCTCGGCAGCGGTTACAGTTTCAGTATAGAACTGTTTCAGGGCTCCGGCGCTTTCGTCTGCGGTGAGGAGACCGCTCTTATCGCTTCTCTTGAGGGAGAAGCCGGTATGCCTCACCACCGCCCTCCATACCCGGCGGTTAGAGGACTGAACGGAAAGCCGACCCTGATTAATAATGTAAAAACCCTGGCGAATATCCGCCATATAATTGAAAAGGGCGCCGAATGGTTTGCCGGTATCGGCACCGAAGGCAGCAAAGGGACGGCTGTTTTTGCCCTGGCCGGCAAGATTGTCAATACCGGGCTTATCGAAGTGCCGATGGGCACCACTCTGCGACAGGTCATCTATGATGTCGGCAGCGGCATTCCGGAAGGCAGGAAATTCAAAGCGGTGCAGATTGGCGGTCCCTCCGGCGGCTGTCTGCCCGAATCGGCCCTCGATTTACCAATCGATTTCGATTCTCTCAGGGATGCCGGGGCGATGATGGGCTCGGGCGGGATGGTTGTGCTCGATGAGGACGACTGCATGGTGGAGATAGCCCGCTACTTCCTTGAATTCACCCAGAACGAGTCCTGCGGTAAGTGCACGATGTGCCGCCTGGGAACGAAACAGATGCTGGAAATACTGGACGATATTGTCTGCGGAGAGGGTAAGATGGGCGACCTGGAGGTACTTACCGCACTGGCTGAAGACGTGAAAGCGGGCTCTCTCTGCGGTCTGGGAAAAACGGCTCCAAATCCGGTGCTGAGTACCCTGCGGTATTTCAGGGACGAGTATGAAGCCCATATTCTGGAAGGGCGGTGCCCGGCGCTGATGTGCCTGCCGCTGATTGCCTACTATATACTTCGCGATAAGTGCGAGCGCTCCTGCGATGCCTGCATCGGTACCTGTACCGTCGAGGCGATTTCCCCCGATAAGCAGAGAATCAAGGTCATCGACCAGGAAAAATGTGTCAAGTGCGGTACCTGCCTTACCAGCTGTCCCATTCAATACAATGCTATTGTCAAACTGTCACCTCCCAGCGAGGTACCGGCTGCGAAGAAATGAAAAAAGTGAATCTTACAATCGATGGCAAGAAAGTGGCGGCTCCGGAGGGAGAAAGTCTCCTCTGGGCGGCGCTGGATAATGATATCTATATCCCCAACCTCTGTGCCATAAGGGACAAGCCTGAGCCGGCGGCATCATGTCGATTGTGCTTTGTCGAGGTGGAAGGCTACGACCGGCCGGTCGCTGCCTGCACCGAACCGGTCAGAGAAGGTATGGTGGTGAATACAAAGAGTCCTGCGGCTCTGAGGTTGACGAAGACTGCCTTTGAACTGCTGATGGCGACTCACGCTCTTGACTGCGCTCACTGCCTGGCTAATAAGAACTGCGAGCTGCAGAATATCGCCCACCATCTGCGCATTTCTCTCAAACCGAAGCGTTTCAGGAAATTGCTGCATGACCTCCCCATAGATGATAGCCATCCCGAAATAACCTATGACTCGAATAAATGCGTTTTGTGCTCCAGGTGTATCTGGGAATGCCGTCGGTGTGGCAATGGCATCCTCGGCTTCGCCCACCGCGGCTTCGAAAGGGTGGTGACAACCTTCGGTGATGAGCCTATGGAGAAGCTCGGTTGCGGCGACTGCGTTGAGTGCGTTAGTGTCTGCCCCACCGGCGCCTTCGTTTTTAAAGAAGGTAAGAAAAAGTGAAGCTGGATTCAACTACCGCTGCAGAGATATTCCGGTATGCTGTTAAGCCACCACTCTTTGAACCCGGTGAAGTTCGCTTCTGGGATGACCCGCACATCTCGAAATCGATGCTCGAAGCCCATCTGAATCCTGACAATGATGCAGCAAGCAGGAAACACGCAACTGTTGATAAAGAGGTGGAGCACCTTGTTACATCGGGCTGGTTGAAACCGGGAGACAGGGTACTCGACCTGGGATGCGGTCCCTGCCTGTACGCCAGCAGGCTGGCCGGGAAGGGACTCAGGGTAACGGGAGTGGATATCTCCCGGAGGTCGCTTGATTACGCTGTGCAATATGCCGAAGAAAATGGACTTGACATAAACTATCAATGTACAAATTTCTTTGACATAGAGTATGATGGTGAGTTCGATGCCGTACTTCAGGTGGACGGAGAACTCTGCACATTTTCAGGTGAGAAGAGGGACGAACTACTGAATAAGATATATAAAGCGCTGGAGTCAGGCGGCCTGTTTATATTCGATATTTCAACAAGAGAACAGAGAGTGAAGAGCGGACTGAAAAACCGCTGGTATACGAGTGACGGCGGTTTCTGGAGACCGGGGAAGCACCTGGTTCTGGAGCAGGGATTCGATTACCCTGAAAGTGATGTCTGGCTTGACCAGTATATTGTTATTGGCGACACGGGCAAAATAACGGTATACAGAAACTGGTTTCACGATTACAGTCTCCAGTCAATCACTGAAGTGCTGAAAAAAGCCGGTTTTGAAATTACGCAGGTCTGGAATGAGCTTGCCGGGACTCCCTATCGAGATGGTGGAGACTGGATTGCGGTGGTGGGGAAGAAGAAAGAATACCGTCATGACTGAAATCGGGCGTCATGTTGTTATCTGCGGGCCGGCCTGCTCTGGCAAGACCACGGTGGCAGAGAGTATTGCCCGGAAAATTAATCTACCCCATATTGAAATTGACGCGATATACTGGCTGCCTGGTTGGGAAGAAAAGCCCCTTGAAGAATTCCGTGCCGACCTGTCAGCGGCTCTGAGCAGGAGTCTTGACGGCTGGGTCTGTGATGGTAATTACAGCCGGGTGCGCGACCTTACTTTGCCTTTTGCTGATACCGTCGTCTGGCTACGTCCACCGTTCAGAGTCGCTTTCTGGCGGCTACTGAAACGGACAATCGCTCGGTGCATAGACCGCAAACCGTTATGGGGAACGAACTATGAATCGTGGCGGCAATCTTTTTTCAGCCGGGACTCCCTTATTCTGTATCAGATAACTAACTGGCGCCGCTATGATAAGAAAATTATTCAGGACCTGGAAAATATTTCACATCATGCAAAGGTGATAAGACTACATTCATCACATGAAGTCGAGGCTTTCCTGGCTTCTATTTTGCCCGCCTGACCAGAGGTATCAGAAACACTATCCAGGCGAGGAGAAAAATAACGCTGCTTGTGATGGGGCCATCCGGAATTGAATAGGTGGTGTGGCGCGGGAGCGCCACACCCCCGATTTATAATACTTACCCCATCCCCGCACTAAGGGGGAGGGGGGTAAAGGGGGATGGGGTTTACATGTTACATAATATCTACGAGTTAAACACCTTAAATTAATGATAATGGGGTGTTTTTAAGAAGGGCTTCGCCCCTCTTAGTCTTCATTAAAGGGCGGCGGGCGGGTATAGATTATAAAAAGGGGGTGGAGTTTCATACAGGCTCGATATGTGTTACAATAAAACATCACTCACAGAATTGAAAAAGGGATTATTCATGGCTGAGAAGAAGTTAACCGATTTAAAAACATTCATTGAGAATGTAAATAAGAAAGATACCAAGCGTAACGGCAAGAAAGTTAAGTTCAGCTTTACCAAGCGTAAAAGGCACAATTAGAGCCCGACCGACCGGACTTTTTACATATCCCGTTCACCAGCCCCCTGAAGCGCCGCCCGGCTGCTTCATATTTTTGTATATAGCGTAGAGGAGGCCGATTATATTGAAACTCTTTGTTTCCATTCTCCTGGTAACAGCCGCCATCTTCTCTATATTCATTACTTCATGCCGCGACGATAGCTTCATAGTGCGTGATTTGACGATTACTCCCGAAGAAGCCACTGCAGGAGAATCCGTACTGCTTGAGTTCCAACTGGAAAACAGGTGGGACGAAGAGATAACAAGCACTTGGACGCTTGTAATCAACGGAGAAATCGTCCAGAGTAAAGAGATAAGGGCGGCGGCGGAGACGACCACCTGTGGATACTTCCGGGTAACCGCAGGCGAGCCGGGCGAATATACAGTCGGTATCCGTGACGCTGTCTCGGAAAAACTTACCGGCACCTTCAGGGTAACCGCTCCATGAGCCACCTATTTTTCCGAAAGATTAAACGGCCTTTCTCTGTCCCTGAAATCCGGCCGGTAGTGCTCCGCCGAACCAATTCCCTGAAGCCAGCCATTCTTCAGTCCCAGCTCCTCGGCCAGGCGTACCACCTCAAGGTATTCTTTTCTTGATACTCTCCGGGAGAGCTTCGGGTACTCTGAAGCATAATGCGTCGGATAATACTGGGACATTATGCCCACTGCCACCTCCGTAGAAATTTCCCTGGCCAGCCAGGTAAGTGAGTCTTCGCTGCCGGCAAGATGGTTGGGAAGTACCAGGTGGCGGACAATCAGTCCTTTCCGGGCAATGCCGTAGTCATCTGTCTCAAGGTTTCCTACCTGCCGGTACATCTCTTTAATCGCGGCACGGGAATGGGTGACATAGTCCCGGGCTTTGGAGTATTTTTTAGCCCATCTATCTGAAGCGTACCGCAGGTCAGGTAGATGAATGCTTATTATGCCGTCAAGCTCCCGCAGTGTCTCAAGCGAATCATAGCTGCCGGTGTTATAAACCAGCGGAAGGCGGAGTCCCATCGGTACCGCCTCCAGCAGTGCCCGGACAATCTGGGGGACGAAGTGTGAAGGAGAGACGAAGTTTATGTTGTGGCAGCCTAGCACGTCCTGAAGATAGAGCATGTGTTCCGCCAGAAGTTTAATACTGACCTCGTTGCGTCTCTGGTTTTTATGGTCCTGGCTTATCTGGAAATTCTGGCAGTAGACGCAGCGCATATTGCAGTTGCCAAAGAAGATTGTCCCCGAGCCCCGGCTCCCTGAGAGGACAGGCTCCTCTCCGTGGTGGGCGCAGACCGATGAAACTATCGGCAGGTAAGCCGAATGGCAGAAGCCGGTTTTTCCAGCCAGCCGGTCGATGCCACACTCCCTGGGGCAGATATCACAGGAGGCTAACCTGGCTTCGAGGGCTTCAGCCCGCCGCGCTAGTTCACCCGAGCTGTATAGAGCGATGTATCCCGGCTCAAAAAATTCTTCATCCTTCACTTTTTAATCACTTTCAGTCGGTCACCGCTTGGAGCTATAGATTTTCTGCATGAGAAGTACGTCCAGGAGTCTGCCAAATTTCCTGCCGACTTCTCTCATAACACCGATATGTTCAAACCCCAGATTTTCATGAAGATGGATGCTCTGCTGGTTGCCGGTGGTTATCCTGGCTATTATGGTATGGAGACCCACCTTTTCACCTTCCTGAATTATTTCCTCAAGAAGTTTTTTACCAATCCCCTTTCCTCGTGAGTTCTCTTTCACATATAGAGAAATCTCGGCTGTATCTGAATAAGCACACCTGTCTGACCAGTCGCTAAGAGATGCCCAGCCAACAACGGTGCTATCCAGCTCCGCAACCAGGATAGGATTTTTTGGACCGTGATTAATAAACCAGGTTCTCTGTTCTTCATCTGTCTTTGGTTCGGTATCAAAGGTGGCATCCGTAGTCAGAATAGCTTCGTTGTAAATCTTGGTAATGGCGTTAAGGTCATCCGGTCTTGCCGGTCTGATGATGAGCATATTGTTGACTTCCTATCGGGCCGGGATTTTGAACTCCCATTCGCACCAGTACTCCGGGTTTTCCGGGTTCGGGGCACAGGCAACACAGGATACTTCAATGTGGGGGTCGATAAGCTCGGCATAGCTTTTAAAAAGAAGCAGGCATCCCGGCTCTCCGTTATAAACACCCTTTCCGTCTCTTATCCTGGCCACCTGTATGGGGCACTCGATGCAGCGGAATACAGCCCTGGTGTCGGTCAATGTTACCACTTCCGGCCGGTGAACATACGTGAGGGGGTCGGCGAAAATAAGCTCAAGAAGGGCCTGGAGCGGAGGCTTTTCATCAAGGTCAAGTTTTTTCAGCAGCCTTTTGCCGATTATTGGGCTTGCCTTCTGCCAGACGACCTGGTTCATTTCAAAAGCGACATCAAAGCCGTATTTTTCTTCGACAGCCAGGAACCACAGTCCATCGATTGTGTAGTAAGTCCTGGAGCATACTTCTCTTAGTTCTTCGGCTGGAATTGCCGTGAAATCGAAATCGGGCATCGGTTAGACTCCTCACTTGTTCAATTTATTCAAAGCAGCTTCAATTCTTTGCAGGCACTGCTCTTTACCCAGTACTGCCATAGTCTGGAAAAGCGGCGGGGCTGCTGTCAGCCCGGTAACCGCTACCCTCAGTGTGCCGAAAAGTTGCCCTGTCTTTAGCTCAAGCTCAACAGCCAGCGGCCTGAGCAGTCCTTCGAGCGACTCCTCATCAAAAGCCTGCAGTGTGTTCAGGCGCTGCAGAGATACCTCAAGGGCTCTGGTGGCTGATTCCTTATCCATTTTCTTGCCAATCAGTAAATCGGTCTGGTAGTCGAGCTTTTCGGCAAAGAAGAATCGTGTCAGGTCTGGAACCTCGGCGAGGGTTTTTGCCCTTTCCTGGATAAGGGGCATTATCCGTTTGACGTAACTGAGGGGTAGCGGACGCTTTACCTCGGCAGGCAAGCCTTTGTCAAGGAACGGCAATGCCTGCCGGACAAAGTCTTTGGGGCTGAGACCGCGGATATAGACTCCGTTCATCCAGTCGAGCTTTTCCCGGTTGAACACAGCCGCTGTCTTGCTGACCCGCTCTAGGGAAAAGTTATTTATCAGCTCATGGCGGGACATTATTTCTGTCTTATCGTCCAGTGACCAGCCCAGCAGGGCGAGAAAGTTCACCATTGCCTCCGGCAGGTAGCCCTGCTTCTGGAACTCACTTATTGATACCGCCCCATGGCGTTTACTCAGCTTGGAACGGTCGGAGCCAAGCACCCTGGGCAGGTGGGCGAACTGAGGCGGTTCGTAGCCAAGAGCTTTGTATAAAAGCACGTGGTGAGGTGTGGTGGAGATAAACTCCTCCGCCCGGATAACGTGGCTGATTTCCATGGCGTGGTCATCGACAATATTGGCCAGGTTATAGGTGGGATAGCCGTCCGATTTAAGCAGCACCAGGTCATCAAGGATATTGTTTTCGAATTTCACATCACCCCAGACAATATCGCTGAACCCTGTCTGTCCCTCAAGCGGGGTTTTGAAACGGATTACCGGCCTGGTGCCCTCCTGTGCCTTTCCCGCCCACATTTCCACGGGCAGGTCACGGCAGTGGCGGTCATAGCCCGGCGGCTGCTTGCGTTTCATCTGCTCGGCGCGCATTTCCTGAAGGCGCTCCGGTGAACAGTAGCAGTAGTAGGCATCACCCTGGGATATCAACTGCTGGGCGGCGTACCGGTAAAGCTCCAGACGCTCCGACTGTACATACGGTCCGTAGTCTCCTCCCACATCTGGTCCCTCGTCCCAGTCGAGTCCCAGCCACTTCAGGCTGCCCATGATTTCTTCAATGGCGCCTTCCACGCGGCGGGCGACATCCGTATCCTCGATGCGGAGGATGAAGCTGCCGGAATTGTGACGGGCAAAAAGCCAGGCAAACAGGGCGGTCCTGATATTGCCCACGTGAAGACTTCCCGTAGGACTCGGCGCAAATCTTACTCTAACTGGTGTGGTCATTTTCTATCTCTGGCTCCTCCCCATTCTACCACTTCACGCCTGAGAATATCCAGCCGTTTATTATTTATCTATTCCCGCCCACCGCCCTTAAGAAAGTTAGAGAGGGGCAAAGCCCCTCTCTAAAACTCTCCCTCGCCTGAGATGTATATCCTCACCCCCAGTTTTGAAGTCCCCCCTCTCCTTAACAAGGGCTTGCCTCAAAAGTCATTCTGGAGTCCGCCTCTGGCGGACGAAGAATCTCAGGGTGGGGAGTCAAGGTAATCCCCTCCTCCCTGAGACCCTTCGCGGAGTTTACACTGAGCGGAGCGAATGTGCTCCAGGGTGACAGGAACACACGACTTTTAGGGCAAGGCTTTAACAAGGAGGGTAGGAGACTCAAAAAAAGGCTTGTTATGCCTTTAAAGCATTTCTGTAGTGAAGATATAGACCTGTCTAATAAGTACCTCAGCGGTAAGCGGTCTGGCTTTCTAGTGTAATGAGCAGGTATGTTCTGATGTAGATAAAAAATGGTGCAGGTTTCATAAATATTACGTGTTGGAGTTTAAGAGGGTATGCGGCACTAAGTGCCGCATACCCTCTTTCAGATTTATGTTCCCCCTTTTGTAAAGGGGGATTAAGGGGGATTCTATAAATCCCTCTCTGTCTCCCTTTACGAAAGGGAGAGATAATAAAGTAATTTTAAGGTTGCCATGCAGTGTCTGGGGTAGTTGCTTTATTTTCATTATTGGTGGTGGGTGGGTATAGACAGAAGGGGGGTGGGGTTCCTAAGTCAAGCCAGCTCTATCAGTGCTTGTTCCAGGTCAGCTGGCAGTGGAGAGCTGAATTCCACGTAGTCGCCGGTGGAGGGCAGGGTGAAGCCCAGGCGTGAGGCGTGGACAAACTGCCGGGAGAGGTGGGGCAACTTGACGCCATATACTTTATCCCCGGCAACCGGATAACCGATGGCGGCAAGATGAACTCTTATCTGATGAGTGCGCCCGGTCTCAGGTCTGACCTCGAGCAGTGTATAATCGCCTTTGTATTCAATTACCTGATACTCTGTCCTCGATTTCCTGCCTCTGCTCTCAGCCACCACCGCCATACGCTGCCGGCGGCGTGGGTCACGCCCGATTGGCGCTTCAATAATGCCTTTCTCCGGAGTCAGGCGGCCTTTAACAAGCACCTGATAAACCTTGACCACGGAGCGGGATTTGAACTGGTCGGTCAGGTTGGAATGGGCGACGCTGTTTTTAGCCACCAGCATTACTCCCGAAGTATCCTTGTCCAGGCGGTGGACTATGCCCGGCCGCTGCCAGTCACCGGTTTCAGGCAAACCGGAAAGGTGGGAAAGAATGGCATTGACAAGGGTGTGAGATGGATGCCCTGGTGCCGGGTGGACGGTCAAACCTGCCGGTTTATCTATAACCAGCAGGTCATCGTCCTCATAGAGTATATTCAGCGGTATTTCCTCCGGTGTTAGAGTGCGGGGAGTTGGAGAAGGAATATTGATTGTTACTCTGTCGCCGGTGTTAAGTTTTAGTCCTGGCCTGGCTGTGCTGTTATTAACCCTGATATAGCCATCACCGATAAGTTTCTGGACCTGCGTCCGCGAGAGTTCAGGGCAGCGCTCGGTAACATACTTATCAAGTCTGACTCCCGGCCTATCAACGTCCAAACTGAACGCCTTTATATCATTTTCTTTCATTCTTACTAATTATATTATATTCTAATCAGGACTGTATGCCATACACCAATAACGATGGGGATTGTAAGGACGATTCTATTAATGTTTCCTTTTTAAACTGTCATTGCGAGGAGTCCGCCAGAGGCGGACGACGCGGCAATCACATTTCCAACCAAATTCACCCAAAACCAACAGGCCCTTTTACTTAATCATGGTTGCACAGGCAACAATGAATATCTATATTTCTTTCGCCGCTATGGTTTCCTTCGGCTTCGCTCAGGACAGGCTAACTGCTCACCATGAGCGGCATTCATCCCCACTCACCCTGAGCTTGTCGAAGGGTCTCCAACTAAGATTGAGAAGAATCCAGCAGGAAGGTTCATTGACAGCGGACGGATAAAAATATTACAATCTCTTGTCCAAATTCCGTCATGCCCTGAATATCAGCAGATGTAATGTTCATGGCTTGATGGAAAGAGACAATATGAAATAGTTTGTTGAGGAGGTAAAAGATGGCGAACGTACCTGATAAAATTCAGACTTGGCAGATGACTGAACCCGGTAAACTGGCAAAAATCAGCATTGATATGCCTGAGTTACAGCCGGGTGAAGTAGTGGTTGAGATTGCCGGCTGTGGGGTATGCCATACTGACCTTGGATACTTCTACGATGGTGTACCCACGGTTACCAAACCACCACTAACGCTCGGGCATGAGATTAGCGGTACCGTTATTGGCGGAGATGATAAGCTGGTAGGTAAAGAGGTTATCGTCCCGGCGGTGATGCCCTGTAATAACTGTCCGATTTGCGCCAGCGGCAGGGGTAACCGCTGTCTCGCTCAGAAAATGCCGGGAAACAGCATGGGTATATACGGCGGCTTCTCAAGTCACATCGTAGTGCCCTCCGCGGATTTATGTGTAATCGATGACAGAAAGGGCAGGCCGCTTGAGCAATTCGCCGTGATTGCAGACGCCGTGACCTCACCCTACCAGGCAGCAGTAAGAGCCGGTGTCAAACCCGGCGATTTGACTGTTGTTCTTGGTACTACCGGAGGTCTCGGTGTTTATGCCACTCAGATCCTGGCGGCGATGGGTGCCAAAGAGGTGGTTGGTATTGCCCGTAATCCCCAGAAACTTGAAAGAGCTCTGAAATACGGGGCTACTCACACCATAAGCACCATAGGCATGGGTGCCAGGGAAGTCAGGGATGCTTTCCGTGGTTATTCTAAAGAAAAGGGCCTCCCCGGCTACGGCTGGAAGATATTCGAATGGACCGGCACCGCGCCCGGCCAGGAAATCGCTCTGGAACTGCTTTCCTTCGTTGGTACACTGATAATAGCCGGTTACGGCATGCAGAAGAATGAGTACCAGCTATCGAGGTTGATGGGTTTCGATGCCGATATCAAGGGAACCTGGGGTTGTTTACCGGAATATTATCCCGTTGTCCTGCAGATGGTACTGGATAACAAAATAGCCATAGAGCCCTTCATCGAGACAAGGCCGATGAGCCAGATTCAAAAGGCTTTTGATGATGTCCATGCCGGTGGGCTTGATAAAAGAATAGTATTAATACCTGATTTTTAAATTTAATAATTAAAGGAGGAGTTGAATATGTCATTGGATTGGATACCAAGAGAAGGTGGTCTCAAAGACCACAATCTGTGGGGTATGGAGCTCTATGGTACGGAACCGCCCTGCACCATGTATGAGGAAAAGCCGGTCGTAAATCCGGCTACCGGAGAGGCGGTAGATGGTCTGTACACTTCCTGGATTACTCTCAATAATCCGGACCAGTTGAACTCCTATACCACTGAAATGGTGAAAAGCGTAATCGCCGGTTTTCACCGGGCTCAGATGAACCGTCAGGTTGTGGCCGTTGTCTTTACCGGTGCCGGCACCCGGGCATTCTGCACCGGAGGTAATACCAAAGAGTATGCCGAGTACTACTCAGAGAAACACTCGGAGTACTACCAGTATATGAACCTGTTTAACGGCATGGTGGACGGTATTCTTCAGTGCCAGAAGCCGGTCATCCGCCGGGTTAACGGTATGAGTGTTGCCGGTGGACAGGAGATTGGTGGTGCCTGTGACATAGCCATATCTTCGGACATGGCGATATTCGGGCAGGCGGGACCGAGGCACGGCTCGGCTCCGGTAGGCGGCTCATCGGACTTTCTCCCCTGGGCCCTCAGTAGCGAGGATGCCATGTGGAACTGCATTTCCTGCGAAATGTGGAGTGCCTACAAGATGCTGCGGAAGAACTATGTCAGCAAAGTAGTCCCGGTACTCAAGGACGGAGACAAATTCATCCCCAATCCGCAGGTAATTACGGACAAATGGATTGAGGATGGCCAGATAGTCTACGGCGAGCCGGTGACCGGTGACAAAGCGAAAGAGGCAAGGGACATGGCGAGGTCACTTCCCCAGGACCTGAGCCTGCTGGATGCTGAAATAGACAAAGTTCTCTGGACCTTTACCAACCTGTTCCCGAACTGTCTGATGAAATCGATTGACGGCATCAGGCAAAAGAAGAAATTCTTCTGGGACCTCGCCAAGAACGACCATCTGCTGTGGCTGGCTGCCAATATGCAGGGCGAAGCCTTCCTCGGTTTTACCGCTTTCAATACCAAGAGGATAACCGGTAAGGATACAATCGACTTCATTAAATTCCGCAAGCTGGTTGCCGAAGCTAAACCGATGAATTATGAAATGTTCGAGCAGGTCCTTGGTACGCCGCAGGAGCAGCAGTAGAACGAATTCGAGAGCTATTATGGGAAAGCCCACCGGTATATCGGTGGGCTTTCTGTTTGCTTGACAAAGAGATACGGGGGTTGAGGTAGATAAAACAAAAACGAACAGAACCTCCAAATAAGGGAAGGTATTATCTGGCAGGGTTAAGAACCGGCTTTTAGGGGGCTTGACAAGGTGATGAGCCAGTGATAGTATGTTATAAAGTAGTTATAGCGTAATAATAACGTGATACTTAATTTGTGACATACGGAGATAAAAATCAAATCGTGCAGTACTATTTGACACGGAGATACGGGATACGTTAGCATTATTGCATTCCTTCCCCTTAAATCGGACGTGATATCCTTAACTTCAGGGGTTTCTACAGAGAATATTGGACTAACAGTATAAGTAACTTTCTGAGGAGGAGATATGGAGTATAAAAATATCACTCTGGAGAAAAAGGAAGGTATAACTTGGCTCACCATTAACCGCCCACCGGTCAATATTATCGATTGTGATACTATGCTTGAGCTTAATGCCGCCCTAGAGGAGTTGAGTAAGGATGACGAGACGAAGGTGCTGTTAATTCGCGGCAGCGGTGACAGGGCTTTCTGCGCCGGAGTGGCGGTGGAGGACCATGTCGGAGAGAAACTGCCGACGATGATGAATGAATTCGGCAGACTGTTCGGTCTGTTGAGAGACCTGGGCAAACCGAGTATCGCCGTGGTAAACGGAGTTGCTCTCGGCGGCGGCTGTGAGCTTGTCGTCGGCTGTGACATGGCTGTTGCTTCCGAGAAAGCGTCACTCGGGCAGCCCGAGATAAAACTGGGCGGTCTGGCACCGGCGGCCGCTGCGCTGTTTCCCAGAATAATGGGCGAAAAGAGAGCTTTCGAGCTTATCGTTCTCGGTGAGAATATTAGCGCTGCCGAAGCGGAGAGAATCGGGCTGGTGAACAAGGTGGTCCCGGCTGAGGAACTGGATAAAGCTGCCGAGGAGCTTGCCGGTAAATTCCTGGCAATGAGCGGTCTCAGTATTAAACTTATCCGGGAAGCTCTATACAAGTGTGCCGATATTGCAGAGCTCGATGGTGCGGTTAAGAAAGCAACCGAGCTCGGGATTAAAAGCTGGGAGACAGAGGACGGCCAGGAGGGTCTTAAGTCCTTCCTTGAAAAAAGGTCACCGGTCTGGAAGAACAGGTAATAACCGGGATTGAGATGCTGTGTCCCTTGGCAAAGTGATAACTTCATTCCCTTTTATAATCAGCACGGGGATTGACTATCGATACAAATGGAGGAGAGAGAATGGCACAAAAAGTAATAAAGAGTGACTGCATTATGTGTATCAACAGTTGTGGTATTAACGCCTATGTCGAGGACGGCAAGCTGGTGAAGGTGGAGGGCATGAAAGAGCATGCCGTTAGCGAAGGTTATCTCTGCCCCAGAGGGGAAGCGCTGGTGGAATATGTCTATTCTCCGGACCGTTTACAATACCCGATGAAGAAAGTAGACGGGGAGTGGCAGAGGATTACCTGGGATGAAGCCCTGGATACCATCGCTGATGAGCTGGCGAAAATAAAGGAAAAATACGGTGCTAAGGCGCTGGCCGTCTACAGCGGCTCGCTGGGAACTGAGAATATCGAGCTTGCCGGATTTGCCCAGAGGTTCCGTGGAGTGTACGGTACGCCGAACCTGCTATCGGTAGAAGGCAACTGCTTCCGCTCCCGGATTATGGCCCGCCAGATGACTTTTGGTGGCTATCCCATCGAAGAACCGTGGAACTCCAAATGTGTCATCATCTGGGGGCAGAACATGGACAATTCCCGGGCAACGATAGCCAATAAGGTTTATAAAGCACTGGAAAAAGGTACCCTGGAACACCTGATTATCATCGACCCCAAGCGTATTCCGATGGCGGAAAAGGGGATTCACATCAGGATTCGACCCGGGACGGATACGGCTCTGATGCTGGCAATGATGAATGTCATTATAGAGGAAAAGCTGTATGATAAGGAGTTTATCGATAAGAACACAATCGGTTTCGACAAGCTTGTGGAGCACGTCAAGCAGTACCCGCCGGAGGAAGTGGAGAAAATAACCTGGGTGCCGGCCGATGATATCAGGAAGATAGCCAGGATATTTGCCAGTAATAAGCCGGCGGCCAGTGTCCCTGGTACCTGCTCCATTGACCAGCATATCAATGGTTTTCAGGGTAACCGCGCCATGGCTATTTTGCAGATAATCACCGGTAATATTGAAATTCCGGGAAGCTGGATATCAATACCGTTTATTCGCCTTGGTGACCTCAGGGTAACTGAAATCAGTGAGCCTATCGGTGCCGAAGAACACCCGCTTTTCCGTAAGTTCTGGGGCAGAATATCTCCTTACGGTCAGCAGATGCTGTTCGCCGATGCCGTTCTTGATGAGAAACCGTATCCTATTAAAGCCCTGATTGTAAATGGCGGTAATCCCGCCCTGACTCTGCCGGACTCCGAACGAGTCAGGGAAGCGATGAGGAAGCTCGATTTCATGGTGGTGATGGACCTGTTTATGACCGAGACCGCCAAACTGGCAGATATGGTACTGCCGGCCTGCTCCTTCCTGGAGAAAAGCGGTGTCGGCTATGTTTACGGCGTGAACACCGGTATACCCTATGCTTTACTCCGCAAGAAAGTGATTGAACCGGTTGGCGAGAGCTGGCCCGACTGGAAAATCTGGACGGAACTGGCCAGAAGGATGGGCTACGGTGAATACTTCCCCTGGAACACGGAAGAAGAGGTGGTGGATTTCTTCCTGAAACCGAGTGGTCTGACAAGGGAGCAACTGGAGAAAGAACATCCTGAGGGAACATTCTATGTCACCGAAGATAAGAAGTATCTGAGCGGAGTTTACAGGACTCCCTCCGGGAAGATAGAAATATATTCCGAAACGCTGAGGGAGAATGGTTACGACCCGCTTCCGTGCTTCGTTGAGCCCACTCAGAGCCCCCGGAGCGCTCCGGAACTGGCGAAGAAATATCCCATCATTCTCACCACCGGTTCCCGTGTTCCGCAGTTCACCCATACCCAGCTAAGGAATATACCGTCCCTGAGAAAACAGGTGCCGGAACCGCTGGCCGAGGTTAATCCCGAGACGGCGAAGAAGTATGGCATTGCCGATGGCGATATGATGGTAATCGAGACACCTAAGGGAAAGATATCTATGAAGACCCGTTATACGGAAGAACTCTCTCCGGGTATTGTCAGTATTCCCCACGGCTGGCCGGAAGCGAACGCCAACCTGCTCACCTCGCTGGATGCCCGTGACCCGATAACCGGATATACGGAGATGAAAGCCCTGCTTTGCAGGCTCAGTAAAGGCTAGCCGGACAGTTCTGGATAAATATATTAAATGAAAACTGTGACCGAATCCCGCAACAATCGGGGCTCGGTCACAGCCTTATTGGATACCCGGATTCGACTCTTCTAATCAGGTCTATAAACCGCAGGCTTGCCGGAGCAGAATTATCGGGTGGACCACTTCTATATCGGTGCCAGCTTCCATCTGAAGTTTACAGCCACCGCAATCGGTCACAGCCAGGTCGGTGGGGTTATTTTTCATTTCGCTGTACAGTCTGGCGGCGATTTCTTTGGCAAGTTTGAAGTTTTTCTTCTCATATCCGTAGGCACCGCCCATACCGCAGCATTCATTGCCGATATGCTTTATTGTAATGCCGGGGATTAGCTCCAGCAGCTTTACCGTTGGGTTCTCTACTCCCTGTGCCCTCAGGTGACAGGGAGTATGGTAGTAAACCGATTTTTTAACGGGATAAAAGTCATCCGTATTAAGCAGACCTTCTTCGTGAAGCCGGAGCAGGTACTCGGTGATGTGAAACAGGTTCTCTGATACCAGTTTTGCCGCATCGTTGCCCAGCAGCAGGGGGTAATCTCGCTTAATCATTAGACTGCAACTGGAACAGGTGGCGGTGATTACATATCCGTCCGACACGAGACCGCCCAGTACATCCGTGTTGTACTGTATATTTTTATATGCTCCTTTTATGTTCCCTTTGGCTATCATTGGCAGGGCGCAGCATACCTGGTCGGGCACGATTATCTCTATACCGTGTTTTTGGAGCACTTTGACGGTCGCCTCACCGACCTCCGGGTAATAGTAATTTGTGAAACAACCGGTGTAAAAGGCGACTTTTTTATTATATATATTAATTTCGGCCATTTTTCTTAAACCGTTTTCTAAAAGTCCGGGAGTGGAATAAAGGCAGGGTGGTTTTCCTGTCTATTCCGGTTATGATTTCCATGGGAATTCTCACCGGTTTGCTGCGCATTAATCGGTTAGCGATAGGCGCAACGGGAGTGCCCAGCCTGGCGAGTCTCTCCGGTGCCCCCAGTACCCTGTGGTAAAACGGCCTGCCGTGTTTTTTTACATAATCCATCTTTGCCTGCCACATGAGGTGAGAAAGGTCAATATCTACGGGGCACTCCAGCCGGCAGGCTTCACAGTGGAGACAGACTTCAATTGAGCGGCTTGTTCCGTAGAGGAACTGGTTCAGGTAGTTCCTCGGCGTCCAGATATAGTCGGTATCGGTAAAGGCATGCTGGATCGGGCAGTGCTTGTTGCATGCCCTGCAGCCTATGCAGAGGAAAAGCTCGCCGAATTTGCCCTCCAGTAGTTTTGTTCTGCCGTTATCAAGGATTATTACATACAGCTCTTTGTCTCCGTCACTAACGGGAAGCTCCAGGTCGGCTATGGACTGAGTTTTGGCTGGTCTTGGCCGTATGTCCAGCACTATACTTTCCGCGCCGAATATTCCCATGCATTTTGTCTGGAAGTCGGCATCTGCCCTGTTTTTAACTATCTTGTCTAGTCCGACGACAAGGATAATCTTCCGGGCACTGGTTAAATCATTCAGAATATTATTGTAATGCTGAAGGAAAAATACCGTGCCATCCTCTGCTGATATTGCATTTACCCCCAGCACCGCCAGATATTCTCTGGGTCTGGCTTTAGTTGGGTGGTCAATGCCGGCCAGTTTTTCCGAGACCTTAAAGGTGCCCACGAGATTTCTCTCCAGAAAGCGAGGGAGGTCCCAGTAATCGAGGATTTTTCTTTCCTGCATATCGTACTCGTTCAGGTACGAGTTGATAACCGTAAAGTGTTTTTTAATAAGTCCCGGTGCGAGTTCCTGAGTAATGACGCTGGAGTTGTTAATGGAAATAACTCTGATGCCGCCCGAGATTTCAGTAATATATTCGACTGCTTCGGTATTATCGGCGGCGGATTTTACCTGTAGTTGAGAATAGTTCTGTGCAAGACTGCTTTTTAGCCTGTCAATAAGCTGGACTATATTATCACGGCTGTTCTGACGCAGTTCCTTCAGTTGCTGCTTGATGTCATTGATGTTGCCGACTTTCGAAGCCGGCTCTTTTTCGGGTGTTTTTTCGGAGAGCTGCCAGGCGAACTGCTCTTGTTTCTCTGCTAGCTCCGGCTCCATTATCCAGATGGGTAAATCTCTGTTCATACGATCAGCCCGTTCTTGAGACCTGCCCCTTGCTTTATCCTCCAGCAACTGCAGTTATAATATGGATTTCGTCTCCGTCCTTTACCGGTTTGGTCAGTTCGTCGGGATAAGCACTTTCCATATTGACGTAAATATCTATAATGTTATTCAACTTGCCATCTTTACCGTACAGCCATTCCTTGAGTCCGGGAAACCGGGCGACAAGCTGCTCCAGACACTGCCCGACGTTGTTACCTTTAACCTCAGCCACCTCCTCACCATTGGTAAGATAGGTTAGAGAAGGGTTGATATTTATTGTTACGCTCATGGACTACCTCTATCCCGGCACGGTTACGCTAATCACTGGAGATAAACGAGCATCTCTTTCCTGCCTGTTCCATAACAGTTGTTAGAGCCCCCGTTATATCAAAAGTGTGTTTCGGCTATTCGGCAGCAGCCATAGCGGCACTGACCTTCTGGGCTATGTGGGTTAATTTTTCAGCGGCACCAAGCTGTTTTGCAGCGCTCTGCTCACTGGCTTCGATGTACTGTACTGCGTCGGTCTCGCAAAACCGGACGCATTGCGGGTCACCGTCGCAAAAATCGCATTTGATTACCCTCTTCGCCAGAGTATCATAACCCATAGCCCCGAAGGGGCAGACAGCAACGCACATCCGGCAACTGATGCAGACATCATAGTCAATCATTACCCTGTCCAGGCTCTCGTCCCGGGAAATGGCTTTTACCGGGCATATTGCCTGACAGGGAGCCGATTCACACTGCTGGCAGCTCATCGGGACATATCGTCCCTCCTGCTCCCATTTGATTACCTTTATCCGGCTTCGCGCCGGATTACTTACACCTTCGTGCTTGACTGAGCAGGCTAACTCACAGGCACGGCAGCCGGTACACTTTTCATAATCCAGTACTAATACCTTACTCACCTGTACACTCCCGTTCGTTTATTTTAAAGCTTGTGTGACGGCTCTTTATCGAGGCCGAGCCTCTTCAGGGTTTCCTCAGTGGGAACACCGTTTTCGTCCAGGCCCTTGTGCTGATAAAATTCGTCTATCATTTTGGAGAATTTCTCTCTGTCTATACATAGACCGCGCACAGACGGAATGCCGAGAGCGTTCGGTAAATCAAAGTAACGGTCAACCAGCCAGTCGTCTTTTTTGGCCATACCTTCTCTGAGATTGAACATTCTCTCCATCATGTTTGCCCGTTCGGCGGCCGTCCAGATATCTTTCGGGCTCATCTCCAGGCCGGTAATAAGATATATCAGCTTGGACCATTCTTCAAAGTTGGGATGAGTGGCCCCCAGGAAGGTGGTATGGTACTTGCAGATACCGAGGCTGTCAACTGCCATGTAGCAGTTCTCATGCCAGAAGACCTGCCAGGGTTTTCCTTCGTAGTCGCGGTAATCGGAGGTCAGGGGTCCGTCATAAGGAACGGGCTGACTGTAAATCTTTCTCAGTACCGGTTCCGGCAGGTGATAAAGGTCGATTGCCGGTCGGCTTCTCAGATGGTCGTTGCCACGTGATGAAGTGGCGATATTCAGTGCCAGAGCAGGGGTAGCTTTTTCATCGGAGTTCATCTGCCCCATGCCCTTGACACCAACCCAGTGCTTTATTGAATCTCTGCCAATTATCTCGGCGGCGCGGTGTCCGCCTTCCGCCAGGATATTACCCAGCCCTTCTCTCTCACCGATTTGCCGTGTTAGTTCAAGGACTGCTTCGTGGTTGCCCCATCTCAGTTCCAGTCCGCCGGTGTCCTCATCCGTCAGGATACCCTCTTCATAAAGCTCTATCGCCCAGGCGATAATGTTACCGACTTCCAGGACGTCTATTCCGTAAAGATTGGTCAGGTGGGTTCCCTCCAGGATGGCTTTGGTGTCCCGGCAGCCAACTATCGAGCCGAAAGAGACCTGGTGGGTATATTCGGGACCTTCATCGTAATCTCCGGCATATGGTCCGTCCGGGATGACGAACTTGCCTCTGCAATGTACACCACAGCCCCAGCAGCCTGCCATGCCGATGATGTATTCGTCAATGGCTTCTGCTTCCACTGCATCGGAATGCTCAAGCTGGTTGAGAAGGGTATTATGAGTATTGACAAGACCCTGGGTGTTTGTGGCGCCGAAGATAAACGGTGTGCCCAGTCTGCCCTGTGTCTTGCTGACCTTTGAGGTGGTGATTTGTGACATGAACTCCCGGCCGTAGTCAAGGGCTTCCTGGGGATGCGCCAGAGTAATGTCCATTGTGCCTCTGGCGGCAACTGCCTTGAGGTTCTTCGAGCCGAGTACGGCTCCCATCCCGGTCCTGCCTCCGGAATTCTTCGGGCCGGTCATTACATTGGCGAACCGTACCAGCTTTTCGCCTCCCGGACCAATGGTCAGTACTTTGACATCCCGGTCACCCAGTTCATTCCGGATAGCCAGTTGGGCATCAAAGACATACCGTCCCCAGATATCCTTGGCGTCCCTGATTTCGATTTCTCCATTATGCGCCCAGAGATAGACTGGGTTCGGGGCTTTGCCGGTTATTACCAGGTGGTCGAAGCCGGCCCACCTCAGCTCCGGTGTGAAAAAGCCTCCGCCGTTGCAGCTACCATAGTAGTTTGTCAGCGGTGATTTGGCACAAACGTGAACCCGGCAGGCAGCCGATGCCGGTGTGCCCACCAGAAGACCGGCGCTTATTATGGCTACATTCTCCGGGCCGAGGGCATCAATCCCCGGTTTGATGTGGTTATACAGCAGGTAAGCATCCAGCCCCCGGCTGCCGATAAACCTTTTACGGAAATCAACCGGTATCGGCTTGGTCTCAATATTGCCGGAGGTTAAATCTATATACGCTATCTTCCTGTTCAGCGCCATAGTTCTATTTCTCCTTCTTTCCTTTTTTCATCATTTGCTCGGTCAGTTTGCGGTCGGTCTCCCAGACGGGACCGCGAATTCTGGGAAAGTCAGGTCCCATATTCCAGGACAGTCTCCACTCGAAACCGCATTTCGGACACGCTGCCTGCTTGGCGCCCGATGGAAAAGAAATTCTCTCGAAGCATTGCAGACACCTTACGCTGCCCATACTCCTGGTTTTCATCAAGCTATGCATTGTGGTTTCTTTTTCTTCACTCACGGATTTCTCCTTTCTCGGAATTCAGTTCTGACTGGATTCCATTTATAATGATACCAATCCAATAGGAATAGTGTCAATTTATCGTGCCTCTTTGGGATCTCCTTTAAAGGTTAATATTTGAGTATTTCCGCCAGGGACGAGCTTTGAATGTCCTGTGGTCCTTGTCCTTTTCTGCCAGAACGTCCAGCGCCTGGTTTATTACCTTCCTGGTATCGCTCGGCATAATTACATCATCTATATAACCTCTCTCGGCTCCGCAATACGGATTTTCGTAGATGTCAGCGTACTCCTGTATTCTCTTGGCTCTTGTTTCTTCAGGGTTTTCTGATTCCCGTATCTCCCGGGCGAAGATGACGCTGGCCGCAGTCTCGGCACCGACAATGGTGACCTGTGCCGTCGGCCAGGCAAAGACAAGGTCGGCGCCGATGCCTTTGTCAAGCATGCCGTAGTGAGCGCCGGCATATGACTTCCTCAGTATTATCGATATCAGCGGTATTGAGGCGTCGGCCCAGGCAAAGAGTAGTTTGGCGCCGTGACGCAGGATGCCTTTCCAGTCCTGGTCTGAACCTATCATATATCCGGGACAGTCTCCGAGAGTGACTACTGGAATATTAAAGAGGTCGCAGAACCTGACAAACCTTGCCCCTTTATCGGCGGCGTTAATATCAATCGTTCCTGCCATTTGCATCGGCTGGTTCGCCCACAAGCCTACCACCCGACCATTAAACCGGGCGAAGCCGGTGATTACCATCCTGGCATGGTGTTTTAATGTCTCGAAGAAATAACCGTCATCAACTATTGCCCTGATTACTTTATACATGTCATAAGGCCGTTTAGGGCTATCGGGAATGATGGTATTAAGCTCGGGAATTTCCCGGTAGGGGTCGTCCTTTGTCTCAATGCGGGGTGGAGTCTCCATATTGTTGGAAGGTAACAGGGACAGGAGTTCCTTTGTTTTATCAAGGGTATCCTTATCGTCATCAGCGACGATATGCGTCTGGCCTGATTTTTCAGCGTGGGCTTTCCATCCCGATAGTTCCTCAAGTGAAATCTTTTCTCCCAGCTGTGTTTCTACAAAGGCGGGACCGGCAATGCCCATAAAGCCGGTATCTTTACACTGGATGAGGAAGTCCTGCATTATCGGGTGGTATGCCTGTCCACCCAGGCAGGGGCCCATCAGAAGGGCTATCTGCGGGACTATGCCGGATGCCTGTATCTGGGCACGGAACAACTGACCGTACATTTCCAGGGTGTCCATTCCTTCCTGGAGCCGGGCACCGCCGGAGTCGTTCATGCCGACCAGCGGCCAGCCCATTTCCTTGGCAAAGTTGATTGCCCTGATTTCCTTCAGGCCGTGATATTCGCCGAAGGTCCCGGCCAGAGCCATATAGTCTTCGGCGAAGGCAACAACGGGTCTGCCGTTCACCAGGCCGTAACCTGTCACTACTCCCTCCGCCGGTACTTCTCGCTTGTCCATGCCGAAGTGTACTTGGCGGTGTTTGACGAAAAGGCCAATCTCGGTAAAGGTGCCAGGGTCAAAGAAATAATCTATCCTCTCCCTGGCTGTCCACTGTCCTCCCTTGTGGCGCTTCTCGATAGCCTCGGCGCCTCCCATCTCCATTATTTTCGCTCTTCGACGTTTATATTCCTCAATCAGTTCTTCTGTTGTCGCCATTTTTCATTCCCCCTCATTTCCGACGGTGCATTATTATACTTTTTGGTAGTTAATGTCATTGCGAGCCCCGATTAAATCGGGGCGAAGCAATCTCTATTTATATCCATATAGATTATTTCGTCGCTGCGCTCCTCATAATGACAATTGTAAATGATATATGCGGGTTTTATAAGCCCATCTCCTGGGCGACCATCTCCCGGTAATAATCGGAACTGCCGAGAGTGAGAGTAGCCTCCTTAGCGCGCTTGGTGTAGTACTGCAGGTCATGGTCTATCGTAACGCCGATAGCGCCGTGAATCTGGTGGGCCAGCGCCGCAAACCTCTCGAAGGCTTCATTAATCCAGGTTTTGGCTATTGCCACTTCTTTTTGACACTGCATACCCTCACTCAGCATCCAGGCTGCCTGGTAGGTACTGTACCTTGAGCCATCAACATCGATTGCCATATTGGCACAGTAGTGCTGTATCACCTGAAAGCTGCCTATCGGGCGGTCGTACTGTTTTCTCTCCTTGGCATACTCAACAGTCATGTCCAGTACCGTCTCCATGGCTCCGATTACAGTACAGCATTTTGCTACCGTTGCTTTTTCAATAATATTCTTAACCGGTTCCCATCCTTTGTTCAGTTCACCGAGAATATTCTCTTTCGGTACTTTGACCTTGTCAAAAACAACCTCGCAGAGTTTATCGTTAGCCATTGTTTTCAGCACCGTGCTGCTTATGCCGGCGCTCTTGGCATCGACAATGAACAGGGTAATGCCGGCTTCGGCTTCAGCATTATCATCGGTCCGGGCGGCGCAGAGTATATAATCGGCAAAGTTGGCGTCCGGGACGAAGAGCTTGGTGCCGTCTATTACGTAGCCATCGCCATCGGCAGTTGCCTTAACCCGGATTGAGGCGGCATCATACCCGGCACTGGCTTCGGTTAAAGCCAGGGTGAAAATAGCCTCACCGTTAGCAATCTTTGGCAGGTATTCCTGTTTTTGCGCGTCTGTTCCCGCATCAAGTATCGGCAGACCGCCGAGGACCACCGTCGAGAAGAACGGACCGGGCAGACAGGCCCGCCCTGTTTCCTCGAGCAGCACTGACAGGTCAAGGAAGCTCATCTCACTCCCGCCGTATTCCTCCGGAAACACCAGCCCCATCCAGCCCAGTTCCGCCATCTCGGCATACATTTCCGGTGAGTAGCCTTTCTCGTCCTCTTCCATCGCTTTAACATGTGTTTTCGGGCACTTGTCGGTGAGGAAGTCACGAGCCATCGTTCTCAGCATTTCCTGTTCTTCAGAAAGGGTGAAATCCATTATTTATCTCCTTCAATCGTTTAACAAAAAACAGCAATTAAGTTAACTGGCCGGTAAGCCAAGTCCTCTTGTGGCGATAACATTCCTCAACACTTCCGATGAGCCGGCCTGAAGGCTGTAGCCTTTCGAACCCAGATATGAGTGGGGAGCCATACCGAGAATCGGTGCGTATTTGGATTCGGCAATAAGCTGCCCGTAGGGTCCGAGAATATCTATGGCGACACTGGCAAGGTGCTGCTCGAAAGCCGTACTATACGCCTTTGCCTTTGATGCCTCCACGTTGGGAGCTTTACCTTCCTCCATAACCATAACTACCCGGTAGGTAAGCAAGCGCCCGATTTCAAACTCGACCTGAAGCTGCGCCAGTTTCTGGCGTATCAGCATATCCTTTGACAGGTAGTCTCCATTCCACTTTGTTTCCTTGACGAACCGGACGATTGCATCAAAGAGAGGGTAGTTACCCATCAAGCGCTCAAGTCCGGCCCTTTCATAGTCAAGCTGGTTGACAACCTGGTAGAAGCCCCGGTTCTTCTCTCCGATGAGGCAGGTATTTGGAATCCGCACTCCGTCGAAGAAGACCTCCGCCCAGGCAGTGCTGCCGGTGATATCTATTGTCGGCGTAATAGTAATCCCGGGCAGGTCTGTGGGGAAGATGAATTCACTGATTCCCCGGTGTTTCGGGACTTCGGGGTCTGTCCTAGCCACCATATAAGTATAGTTCATAAACATTCCGCAGCTTGTCCACATCTTCTGGCCGTCTATTATGTAATAATCCCCGTCCTCGGTAGCCCTGGTTCGGAGGGATGCCAGGTCAGAGCCGGCTTCCGGTTCGCTCAGACCCAGGCCGACATAGGCTTCTCCGGCAATAATTTTAGGGAGCATGTCTCTCTTTTGCTCCTCATTACCGTAGCGGAGGATGCCACCACCAATCTGGCGGTCAGCGAACCAGTGGCAGGCTGCCGGTGCTCCGTAGCGCAGCATCTCCTCGGTAAGGGTGAGCCGGTCAGTATGAGAGCGGCCTTTTCCGCCATATTCTTCAGGCCAGGTTAACCCTATCCAGCCTTTTTCGGCTACCTTTTTAGTGAACTCCGGTGAGTAGCCCTGTATCCAGGCATCGCAGCTTGGCTGCCAGGCTCCTTGGCTGATTTCCTCTTCAAGGAAATCTCTGACCTCCTGCCTGAATTTTTCCTGCTCTGCGGTAAACGCAAAATCCATTCAAATGTCTCCTTTCCCCGGTCCGTTTTACAGGATATGAATCTCTGAAGTAATCAAGCCTGCATGGCTTTTGTTTATCTTACAGGTCATCACTTTGCGGGCGTAATCAATAGAGCGGATTTACGGTGACAGGGCATCCGGTTTTATCCGAAAAATTACCCGATATTATGGCTACCAACTATGCCCGTAATATAATACACGATTTTTTTGTAAACTTAAAGGGATTGGTACGATGGATTCTTCTTAATCTTAGTTGGAGACCCTTCGACAAGCTCAGGGGGCCTTGCCTCAAAAGTCATTCTTGAGTCCGCCTCTGGCGGACGAAGAATCTCAGGGTGGGGAGTCAAGGGAATCCCCACCCTGAGACCCTTCGCTACGCTCCAGGGTGACAGGAACACATGACTTTTAGGGCAAGACTAGCTCGGGGTGAGTGGGAATGAATGCCGCTCATGGTGAGCAGTTAGCCTGTCCTGAGCGAAGCCGAAGGAAACCATAGCGGCGAAAGAAATATTGATATTCATTGTTGCTTGTGCAACCATGATTAAGTAAAAGGGTACGATGAAATCGCTTTATGGCAATTAATACCGGCATTTTATATAATAGCGGGAAAAAGAAGAAGTGTTACTTATACGGGGGATGTTGCTGTAGAGGATGATTTTCCTGATGATTTCGCTTTAAGGCTCTGTCAGGAAATCCGTGAAAAAGGATAGACCGTTGTGAAGATTAAATTGAATGAAGAATTAGTCGCTCCCTGCGGACTGAATTGCGGGGTCTGCAAGTATTATTTAGCTAAAGAGAGAGGGATGTATAAAACCAAATCTGCGGGATGCGCAGGATGTTTGCCGGGGAAAAGGGAATGCAGGTTAATCAAGGATAGCTGTGAACAATATGGTAAAAATAATATCCGGTTTTGCTTTGAGTGCGGTGATTTCCCCTGTAAAAGAATTGAGAAGCTGGAGAAACGCTATACGGCCAAGTACCATACGAGTCCTGTTAACAACTTAATACTGATTCGCAATGGCGGCCTGAGTCAATGGCTTTTAGCAGAAGAAGAAAAATGGAGATGTCCGCAATGCGGCGGGACAATATCCATGCATGACGGCACATGCTATGACTGCTGGTACATAAGCAAGGAGTATCGAAATGAATGAGATAGAGATAATCGACACTGATGCAGATAGTATTCATAGTTACGGCTTTTGCGGTTATAAAAGTGCCAGGCAGGAGGGATACAGCCGCAAGTTTGACTGGTTGAAGCAGCGTTTCCCGGAAGGGATGAAGTTCAAGGTTCTCAATTCGGCAAATGACGGTGCCGTTGGTTTTATCGAATATATTCCCGGTGAATACGCCTGGCGTGCCGTTGATGCTGCGGGGTATATGATAATACACTGTATCGCCAATCTTTATAAAAAATACCGGGACAAGGGATATGGCGCTCTTTTGTTGGCTCAGACCAGTGCCCGTATGTAGTCAAGGGTATCAGGGATATAACTGATACTGCCATTAAGAAGTATGGTCTTAAACCGCAGGTCATAGAGCTCCGGAGTAGCAGGGAGGCGCAGGATGTCCCCTGGCCGTTTGCCAGCTTCGGCTTGGTACTAAACGGGAAGCTGGTTGCTGACCACCCGATAAGCGCCTGGAGGTTTATGAATATAATGGAAAAAGAGGTGAGTTAGCATGCTGCCGGAAATGTACGATAAAAACGCTGATATTACTGAGATGGCGGCGGAGGCGCTGGCGGATGAAGAGCTGCTTTTGGAGATGCTGGATGGGCTGAAGAATAAGAATGAGACGCTCAGATATAATTGCCATAAAGTCCTGATGGCGGTGAGCCGGGAGCATGGCGAAGTCCTCTATCCTCGGTGGGACTACTTTGTTGAAATGCTTGATAGCAGAAATACCTATCACAAGCTGAGCGCAGTCCAGCTTTTAGCCAGTCTGGCAGTAGTGGACAAAGATGACAGGTTCGATGAAATCTTCGATAAGTACTATGATCTGCTTGGTGGCAAAGGGACGATACTGACAGCCTATGTAGCAGTTAATTCGGGGAAAATAGCAAAAGCAAAACCTCACCTCCGGGAGCAAATAACAGATTTGCTGCTGGATATAGACAGAGTTTACCGGGGGAAACAGATTGAGCTTATCAAGGGTTCCATTATCGAAGCTTTCGGCGAGTATTTCGAAGCAGCGGAAGATAAGGAACGAATCAGGGAGTTTGTCAGGAACCAGTTGAATAGCGAGAGTCCGAAGACAAGAAAGCAGGCGAAGACATTTATTGATAAATGGGATTAGTCCAGTGTCCAGCGAGTTTGACTCTGATAGTTTGAAAAACTTATAATATCAGAGTGAAGGCTATCCCCAGGTATTTTCTTAGTATATATTTAGCCGGGTTTAGTTCAGGAAAGCTTTTCGAACCTGTCTTCACGGATATACATTATCATTTCCCCAGTTTCTGCTATAAACAACATACCTGCTCCAGGTATGTTGTTTAACTCGTAAGCATCGAAAACCTGGATAATGCGATATTCAAGGTGCATTTAAGTAATAGTGGATTGGTGAGCGTTAGTTTTTCACAGGAATGATATTAAGGCTAATATATGTCAGGCGTTAAGTGAGGCTTTCAAATCTTAGGATTGGGAGATAGTGCGTTGGAGGATATTGTTAAATTAACAATCGATGGCGAAGAGATTGAGGCTGAGATGGGACAGATGATACTCGAAGTTGCCGAAGAAAACGGCTTTTTCATTCCCACCCTTTGCTCTGACCCTGAACTGAAGCCATACGGGGCTTGTCGCCTGTGTATTGTGGAAATCGAGGGAATGAATGGTTTTCCTTCAGCCTGCACTACACCGGTTGCTGATGGGATGGTGGTGAATACCGATACTCCTGAACTCGATAGGCTTCGTCGGTATACGGTAGCGTTGATCAGGTCAGAACATCCCACCGATTGCGATGCCTGCCCCAGGAACCAGAACTGTGATTTGCAGATGATGGAAGCCCTTCTCGGTAAACCTGAGGAGGCTTTCACTACTGTTACCAAGGAGTTGCCGGTCGATTCCAGCCACCCGTTCTTCAATTATGACCCCAATTACTGCATTCTTTGCGGCAAATGTGTCCGCTCATGCGATGAACTCCGTGGGGCCGGGACAATTAACTTTAACTTCCGCGGCAGTAAGACAGTCGTCGGTACTGCCTTTGGCAGACCGTGGATAGAATCGGGCTGTCAATCCTGCGGCGAATGTGTTGACCACTGTCCTGTTTATGCTCTGTCCCCCAAAGAGACCAGAAAGCCAACCCGGGAAGTAGATACTGTCTGTCCCTACTGCGGGGTCGGTTGCGGAATTCATCTGGGTATCCGCCGTGATGAGGTAGTCAGCGCTCGCGGCAGAAAAGAGGGCACTGTTAATAATGGCAGGTTGTGTGTCAAGGGCCGATTCTGTATTCCTGAATTCATACATCACTCTGATCGGCTGACTGACCCGCTGATAAAGCGTAACGGTAATTTTGAAGAAGCAACCTGGGATGAGGCGGTTGACCTGGTTGCCGGTAAGCTGGCCGGTTATAAAGCTGATGAAATAGCGATAGTTTCCTCAGCCAAGTGCGCAAACGAAGATAATTATATTGCCCAGAAATTCGCTCGGGCGGTGCTGAATACCAACAATATTGACCACTGTGCCCGCCTTTGCCATTCTCCCACCGAAGACGGTCTAGCCGCAGTATTCGGTAGCGGAACAATGACCAACTCTATCGATGAGATTAGCGATGCTACGTGCGTTCTTGCCATCGGTACTAACACCACCGACACTCATCCGATAATTGGACTCAAAGTAATGGAAGCGGTACGTAAGGGGGCAAAGCTCATCATTGTCAATCCTCGCAAGATCAATCTGGTACGCTTTGCCGATATGTGGTTACGGAATAAACCCGGTAGCGATGTTGCTCTGCTGATGGGAATGATGCGGGTGATTGTGGACGAGGGCTTGCTTGATGAGGCCTTCATAGATGAACGCTGTGAGAATTTCGACGCTTTCAAGGACTCACTGAATGCCTTCGACCTTGATACTGTAGAGGAAATCACCGGGGTAGCTGGTGAAAAGATAGCCGAGGCTGCCCGTATTTATGCCACTAACGGGCCCTCGTCTATTCTATACGGGACGGGTATCACTCAGAGCTCTCATGGTACTGATAATGTTATGGCTATCGCCAACCTGGCGATGCTTACTGGAAATATTGGTAAACCGTCGACAGGCGTAAATCCCCTGTCGGGTCAGAACAATGTCCAGGGCGCCTGTGATATGGGTGCCCTGCCTGACGTATATCCCGGCTATCAGTCGGTAGAGGATGAAACAATCAGGAAGAAATTTGAGGAAGCCTGGGGTGCCGCTCTCAGTCCTGTTCCGGGTCTGACTCTGACCGAGATATTTGATGCCGCCGGTAAAAAGGAGATAAAAGCGTTATATCTAATAGGCGAAAATCCGGTACTCAGCGACCCGGATACCAATCATATCAAGGAGTCACTTGAGTCTCTGGATTTCTTTGTAGTTCAGGATATATTCCTTTCTGAGACAGCTCAACTGGCTGATGTGATACTGCCCTCGGCAAGTTTTGCCGAAAGGGATGGTACGTTTACCAATACCGAGCGGAGAGTACAGCGGATTAGAAAGGCGATTGATCCGGCGGGTAACTCCAAACCTGATTGGTGGATTACCTGCCAGATAGCCCGGAAAATGGGCGCCAGTGGCTTTGAGTTTGAAACTCCGTCTAAGGTTATGGATGAAATTGCCAGCCTCACTCCGAGTTATGGAGGTATTTCATATAGCCGTATTGAGGGCGCTGGTTTACAGTGGCCCTGTCCCACTCCTGAACATCCGGGGACACCGATTCTCCATACCGGGCAATTCATTCGAGGCAAGGGTAAATTTATACCTCTGGAGTACAAGCTGTCCATGGAGCTTCCTGATGGTGATTATCCGCTAGTTCTTACCACAGGTCGGAGTCTGTTTCATTTTCACACCGGCACTCTAACCCGTAAAGTGAGCGGGTTGAATATATTTAAAGGCGAAGAGCTGGTCGAGATTAATCCTGAGGATACCATGACTCTTGGTATTGCCGATGGCGACATGGTGAAAGTTATATCTCGACGTGGAGAAGTGGTGGCTAAAGCTCTGGTAACTGATGCTTCGGCGCCAGGCACTGTCTTCATGACTTTCCACTTTGTTGAGTCACCTACCAATACGTTGACCAATCCCAGTCTTGATCCTGTAGCTAAAACTCCTGAATTTAAAATCAGTGCTGTCAGGGTAGAAAAAGTGGTCTCTAAATAGCCGAAATAATATGAGGGGAATGACATTTCTGCTTGCTTCAGACAGTACCGTCATTCCCCTTTTTACTGCATAAATATTACGCGAACACTAATAGCTTAACTGCATATTCTTAGAGGTCTTTCCAGTCTCCTACTTGGCCTATTTTCTCTGCGCTCTCGTAAACCACGCATTTCAGCGTACACTCGCCTTTTTCGACGTCAATATTCTCTATCGAAGCATTATAAACCATCTCAAAGTTCAGGATTTCCAGAATCCTGTTAAGTATCATATTGGCGATAGGGCACATATAGGGTTCCACGCCACCTTCGCTCTTGGCTCCGTATTTAAGCTTGGCTTCCATCGGCAGATGTATGCAGTTCATCAACTTTAAAACCAGAAGGATGCCCTCTCCACCCCTGGAGTAAGTGATGTCCTCAACAAGACCACCTGCCTTGATTTCTTTAATGCAGCTATCTACTACTTCCTCGACTGTTTTTCCTTCTATTTTCTTTGATTTGAGAAAATCCGTGCCCACATATTCTACCTTCGGATGGGTCATACCTGATAGTTCGTGGTAGAAAATTTCTTCAAACCGGACCAGCAAATCATTGAAATAGGCAACTTTATCATCCATTTAGGGTCTCTCCTTCCTACCGAATTCTTCCCAGTAAACAATATCCTCGAACTCTTTCTTCTCCCTGACCTTAGGACTTTCTGCTGGCCAGCCTATAGAGACGGTGGCTATCAGCTTATACTCTCCCATCCCCGTAGGTACTTTCAATAGTTCTTTCATTCTTTTTACCAGCGAAGGATATACAGACGGACCGTGTACCCAGCAGGCACCCAGACCAAGAGAATGTGCCTCTAAGAGCAGACTCATTATGGCGCAGGATAAATCGTACGGAGTATCAAACATATCGCGAAGTTCACCTACTACGACAATTACCACCGGGGCGTTACCAGCAAATTCTGAGGCTTGACCGGTGTATAATGTCCTGAAGAGCCTCGCTTTCGTTTCCGGGTTTTTAACATTGGCATATTTTTTCTGCCAGTAATCTGACAGGCTGTATTCTGCGGTAATACGTCCGCCTGTCCCTAACTTGGCTATCTCGGCAATCTTGGCCTTAGTTTCGGGGTTTCTGACGACGATTAATCTCCACGGTTGCTCATTTTCACCGCTTGGTGCCCATCTAGCTGCTTCGATTAATTTATCAATCACCTCATCCGGCACAGGCTCATCGGTAAACCTCCTGATGCTTCTCCTACTTGAAATTAGGTCAATAATATCAGCCATATTTTTTCTCTCCCTAATTTTACTTTAACTCGGTCTTCTCTCTGTAATCTGTATTATCAGGTAAACAATTTAGTCAGAAGATGACCAAATACTACCTACTCCTCGATCACCCTTAAGGGTAATTTATATTATCCCTTGCCATTTTGCGCAAGATTCCACGGTTTAGAGGACTAATGCTTTGCCTGGTTGTTATTACATCAAGAATGTCTCCCACTTTGTTTATCCCCTTTTCATTTGGTTTCAAAGACTGCCTCTGCAGCCTTTCCTAGTACAATGTCTATCTCCTCGGTACTGAACTCTATATCTGTTTTCGGCTCCTTGATTGCCTTCACCCACTCAGCTTCGGGAGTCAATACATTCGGATTGGGGAAACCACTTCCAAACATTACCTTCTCAGGACCGCAAGCATCTATAGCATCCCGCAGCCATTGATAAAACTTATCAGGTTGCAAGCGCCAAAAGCCTTGGTACTCTGAAAAGTCCATATGGACGTTAGGTATTATAGCAGCTTCTATGACTTCTCTCCTATATATTCTTGTACCAGCGTGTCCTATCACTACCTTGAGCTCGGGGTATCTGAGGGCTGCATTGGCGATCCTTACCGGATGATTATAGTCCCAGTGAGCTATTTCCTTCCCAGAATGGATAACCATAGGCACTCCCCAGTCAATACATTTTTCATAGATGGGGAAACAAACCGGATCATCTGGGCGAAATCCCGAAGGCGGCATGAAGTAGAACCCCTTCATTCCCCAATCTTCAATGGCCTCCTTGGCAAGGTCAAGAGCATCCCCTCGTCTGGGATCAAGAGCACACAACGGTATGAACCGACCCTTATGCTTCTTCGCCGCATCGGCATGGGCCTTATTCTGCTCTCTTACGGGAATTCTTGGGGGTCCGGTTATAGCCTCCCAATCCACAGGGAAAATAACGCCTTTGTCAACCCCTGCTTTGTCCATCATTTCAATCACATGATCGCCCTCAGGGTCAACCACTGGCGGCTCCATAGCCATCAACATATCCTTAAAGTCATCAGGGGTCTTGTTTGTTTTATGCACCCGATTATACTCGGTAATGTACATCTTCCATACAAAGCGTAAATACTTACCCCTTACCCAACCAGTCCCACTAAGGTGCATGTGAGCATCAATTATCATAGACTCTCCCCTTCTTTCTCTTTAAATTTTTTTGGAAATCGGAACCCTGCAAAGAAACCACCCTTAATATATCTATCTGTTCAGGGTTTGTCAAACTGCCTGCAGTTGGATGTTGACAGGGCAATAATGGCTGTGCCAGAATAGTTTGGCTAAGAACCGGTATACACACTGTATTTTATCACAAAATGCCGTTTACTGGCAGAGGGGAGAGGTGGCAGTGGGGGTTAGCGTTACGTGCTGGCATTGAGTACGTAACGTTTCACTTTAGTCTAATTGACGATGAGTTCAGGGAACAGGAGTGTCCGGCAGCTTTTAAAGTGGTATTATTTATTAACAGAAAATTATTGAATATCCTTATATTCGAGGCTGATGCGAGGATATTCAGATAGGAGGTCAAAAAATGCCGTTTGAATTGACTCCGGCGGAGGAAATGTCACGAAAAATAGTGCGCGAGTATTGCGAGAAATACATTATTCCTCGTCGTAAAGAGCTTATGACAGATGACCGGGAGATGTGGGACGAGGAAGCCAGGCGGCAAACGAGAGCGGGTCTTCATCTCCATATCGTTCCTCGCGAGGAAGGCGGCACCGGTATAGGATATGTTGCCAGCTGTATAACTATTGAAGAACTTTGCGCTGCCTGGCCGGACCTTGCCTTCGCCATTTACGGAGAATTTGCTTACTATTTCGCCAAAGCTACTGGTGGAGAAGTAGCGAAAAAATATATGCCGGGAATCATTAAAGGCGATATCCTGGCCACTCCGGCTATCACGGAGCCCAGCGGAGGGTCCGACATGCTGGGTCTTCAGGGTACCGCCAAGAAAGTGGACGGCGGCTGGGTGCTGAATGGGAGGAAATGTTTCCAGAGCGAGGGTCACTACTGTGACTTTGTGATGACACTGTTTAAGACCGGTGACCCCAATGACCCGAAGACCCCCGGAGCACGGTCGCTTACGGCGTTTATTGTTGATAGAGAAATGGATGGTTTCCGTGTCAGCAGGCTGGAGAATACACTGGGCAGGAAGGGTGACCTGACGGAGTTTGTATTCGATAATGTCTTCGTTCCTGATAGTTTTGTTGTTGGCGGAGAACACGGTATAGGACGTGGACTGGCTCCGGTTTTCAGTGCTGTCGGTGACGTAGGACGTATGACTATATGCGGGATGCTGAACGGTATCACGCTCGGTAGCTACCGCACTGCTGTCCGGTATGCAAGGGAAAGGAAACTCTACGGGCGCCCTATTTCCGAACTACAGATGATTCAGGCACGTATTGCCCAGATGACTGTTGACCTTGAAGCTTCCCGTGCTCTTACTTACCGCGCCGCCTGGCTGCGGACGCGCGGAATAAGGTGTGATGCGGAACAGGCAACCGCCAAGAACTTCGCCGAGAAGGCTGCTGTCAGGTGCGCCGAACATTGTGTAAAAATCCACGGCGGGTATGGCGTGGTGGAGGACTATATGCCCCATCACTATTACAGGCATGCTCCTATGAGGTTCGGCGCCGGAGGTACCGAGGAATCGCTGAGTATCATGATTGCTAATGCTGCATTGCGCAATGATGCCAATCCCGACCTGAGCAGCAGGTCGATGGAGCAGGCCGGCTGGTGGGGGCAACTGGACTGGTAAAACTCTGCCTGACGGCAGATAAATCATAATCTAGGAGCTTTAAATGATGGAACCATTGAATATAGTAGTTTGCATAAAGCCCGTCCCCGATTCCAGGTACTGGGATAGACTCAGTCTTGACCCAACAACGAAGGTGCTCCGCCGCGAGGGGATTCCAATCGTAATAAGCCCACTCGATAGGAACGCTATTGAGGAGGCGCTGCGGATAAAGGAGGCGATGGGAGGTAAGGTTACTGTCATAAGTATGGGACCGCCGAATACCGTAGAAATCCTTGCCTGGGCATATGCCCTGGGCGTTGATGATGCTGTGCTTCTTACTGACAGGGCTTTCGCCGGAGCCGATACGCTGGCCACCGCCAGTGCCCTGGCAAGCGGCATTAAGAAGATTGGTGACTATGACATCATTCTCCTTGGAAACGAGAGTCTGGACGGGAGCACCGGTCAGGTGGGACCGCAGGTGGCTGAATTCCTTGGTATTCCTCATGTAACAGGCGTGGAGAAGATTGATTTTATTGTTGATGGCAGGCTGCGGGTGAGAAGTAAGATAGAATTCGGTTATATGGTCGTTGAGACCGGATTGCCGGTTGCCCTGGCGGTAACAAAGGAAATAAACGAGCCGCGCGTTCCGCCCGTCTTCGGCGCTCTCTGGGCTACCGAGAAAGAGGCTAAACAGTGGACCGCCGACGATGTGGGAGTGGATAAATCGACCATAGGCCTTGATGGCTCACCCACCTACGTACCGGAAGTAGCCAATATTGAAGTGCAACGCCGCGGCGAGGTCCTCAAGGGAGAACCGGCCGAGATTGCCCGGCAGCTGTTTGAGAAATTACGCACTGACGGAGTACTTCCGGAGGCTTAGGTATATCGCGGGAAGGAGAAAGCAGTAAATGGATACTTACAAAGGCGTTTTAGTTTTTACCGAGCAGAGAGACGGGAAACTGCTCGATGTAGGTCTGGAATTACTCGGAGCCGGACGGCAGATAGCCGATAAGCTGGAGCAGGAGTTAGCCGCAGTTCTACTGGGGCACAATGTTAGTGCTCTTGCCGACGAACTGGCGGCTTATGGGGCCGATAAGGTCTATCTGGCTGATGCCCCGGTCCTCGAGGTTTACCGGAGTGATGCCTACTCGCTGGTGCTGGAAGCTTTGATTAACAAACACAAGCCGGCGATATTCCTTGTCGGCGGCACCAGCATCGGAATGGACCTGGCTCCTACTGTAGCAGCTAAAGTAAACACTGGCCTTTCTGCCCACTGCGTTGGACTGGACGTAGACGAAGATGGGTGCCTGAGATCACAGGTGCCTGCCTTCGGCGGCAGCGTAATGGCTTCAATCGCCTGTCCCAACCACCGTCCCCAGATGGCTACCGTTCCCCCTGGCTTTCTTAAGAAACCGGAAAGGACAGGTAAAAAAGCGGTGGTTGAAAATGTTGAAGTTAACATAACAGAAGATAATGTCAGGACTAAAGTAATCGAGGTCTTCAGCGAGGAGCCGGCAGCGAAACCTCTTGACCAGGCGGAGACCATTATTGCCGGAGGCTACGGCATTGGCAGTAAAGAGAACTGGAAAATGCTGGAAGAGCTTGCCCGGGTGCTCGGTGGGAGTGTCGGTGCTACCAGGCCGGCCTGTGACGAGGGCTGGGCGGTGCAGGAAGAGCAAATGATTGGACAGAGCGGCAAGACGGTGCACCCCAACCTGTATATCGGAGCCGGCATCTCAGGCGTTATCCATCACCTTATCGGCATCCAGGACTCCAGGGTTATCGTGGCAATTAACCGGGATGCCGATGCCCCGATTATGAAAGCCGCTGATTACGCAATAGTAGCCGATTACAAAGAGATTGTTCCGGCTCTCATCGAGGAGTACAAAAAACTGAAAAGCTAGTTAAATTTAATATTTGGAAATTAAAAAGGAGAGGGGCGAAAGCCCCTCTCTAGCCATTTTTCTAGGATTTCTAATTGAGAATCTTTTTATGTATCAATTCCCAGAGTATCATCGTCTATTTTATTTAGCAGTTTTAGAAGCGCACGTAATTTGCGCTTTTCAAGTTTTTCTTCTTCAGTGAGAGTTGACTCTCGGATAGTATCACCTTTGCCATACCATCCAATCCCGCTTTTTTGTACGAGTTCACCGATTCTTCGACGAATTTTATCCATTTCCTCGTACATGTTCTCCCCTACAGCCTGTGCCAGTCTAGTGACCATAAACTGGTTGAGACTGACACCTTCAAACTCGGCTATTAATGCAAGTTTTTCGTGTAGTGACGGCTCCATACGGATGCGGTACTGACCGCTGTATTTACGTGACTTCAGAGGTTGAGGCATTTTGTTGCCCAGCTCGAGGTATGTTTTAATCCATTCGCTTTTAACAGACTCCAGTTCGCTTATAGCTTCTGAGGGAGTTTCACCGGTCATTATCAAACCATTGAGTTCCAGCACCCGGGCAACGTAATATACTCCCTGGCCTTCCATACGTTCGACGACAGTTGTGTATGGCAGGTTAGCATAGTATTCTACCTGAGTATTTATATCTTCTTTTACCATATTGCACCTCGCAAAAATGGATTTATAAGCTATCTATCATTCTGAGTAAGCCGGTTACATAGACCGGTTTTACTGGATTCTCTCTTTTATAAGTCATTACTCTATGACCGATTATTGCTTGAGGATGTTTGCTGCCCTCTTTAATATAGCCATACTGATTGACTAGAGCTTCAAAGTCTTGGATAGAGACGTTTGTGCGGTTTTCTCTGATTTTTTTCTTCTCTCTTTGACTTCTTCCTCATCTCATAATCTGAATAAATGGTATCATATATGATACCATTTGTCAATCACCTTTTCGGTTTTTCAACCAGTTCTATTAACACGCCATTCATTGACCTGGGGTGGATAAAGGCGATTTTTCCTTCGATTCCTTCTCTTGGAACCTTGTCTATAAGCCTTATTCCTTGCGCCGAAAGAGACTCCAGCGATTTCACAATATCATCTACCTCGATGGAGATATGATGGATGCCTTCTCCACGGTTCTCCAGGAATCTGGCGATTACACCTTCGGTGCCGATTGGCTCGATGAGTTCCAGTGAAGCGTTACCGGCTGAAAGCATTGCTGCCGCCATGCCCGTCTCAGGTGACCTGACGGTTTCCTCGTGTTTTAATCCCAGGGCTTCTGCATAGGTCTTTATCGCAGCATCGAGGTCTTTTACCGCTATTCCGATGTGGCCTATCTTTACCGGCATTTTTCAGCCTCCTCTTTTCAGGTATCTTTTCCTGCTAATTGTAGAGCAGGCTATCAGGCGGATGTCAATACCGGTCCAATCTGTCATTGCGAGGAGTCCGCCTTGGGCGGACGACGTGGCAATCTCCTCTCTCGAACGTGGCGATTGCTTCGCCCCGATGAAATCGGGGCGAAGCAATGACATTACCAACTGAATGCAAATAACAACTGTTTCTGTCTGCTCTGTCCCGCTCCTTTGTTACCCTAAGCACATTCGCTCCGCTCAGTGTAAACTCCGTGAAGGGTCTCGGAGTGGTGGGGCTATTGAAGTGTTATTTTCCCAACCCCGAGATTCTTCAGTCGCTACGCTCATCAGAATGACATTTCATGAAAGGCCTGCTCATCCTGAAGCTACCAGGTCTTGCTCAGTATACAGACGCCGTTGTTTCCGGCATAGCCGTAGCTCTGAGAGAGCCCTACCTTGGGGTCGTTTGTAATCTGCCTGCCGCCGCCTTCTCCCCTGAGCTGGTGGCCAATCTCGATAGTCTGCCACAAGCCCTGGGCTACAGTGGCTTCACCGAAGGCGCCGAACCCGCCGCTGGGACAGACCGGCACTTTACCATCCGGGACGTTAAAATAGCCTTCCCGGAGCAGCTTGTCCGAGCCGCCGTACTCAAGCTGCATTATCATATCCATATAGGTGAGGTAATGCCACGAGCTGTTATCCGGCAATTCGACGACGTTGATATCGGCAGGTGTGCGTCCCGCCTGCTTGTATGCAGCGGCGAGGGCATTCCGGCTTTCGCTGCAGGTGCCTACTCCCGGCTGCGGGTAGGAGCTCAGGTAAGTGAGTGCTATTGTCGGGTCGCCAAATGAACACGAGCCGACGGCAAGCCCTTCAATAAGAAGTGGCTTGTCCGTGTATTTTTCAGCTATATCCATCGGCACCACGATTATTGCCGCGGCGCCGTCGCTGGTGGCGCAAATCTCGAAGAGTCGCAGCGGGTCGCAAACCATAGGTGAAGCCAGCACTTCCTCCAGGGTAAATTCTTTGCGGTACCTGGCGTTCGGATTGTGGACGCCGCCCTTGCTGGTCAGGACCTTGACCATAGCCATGTCCTCTTCAGTGGTGCCGCAGTCGTACATCCTCCGCCGCATCTCCATTGCCCAGTAGCCCGGATTTGTCTCGCCGCAGAGGGCATAGCGGAAGTAGTCGTTATCGAATTTGGCATCCGTGGATTGAGGTCGGAAGAACCCTCCTGCCGATTTATCCGAACCGATGGCGATGGCGATATCGTGTTCACCACTGGCTACAGCCAGGCAGGCTTCCCGCAGGATGGACTGGCCGGTGGCGCAGGCATTGACTATATTGGCGCAGGGTATTCCCGTTCCGCCCATCATTGTGGCAATTGATGTCCCCAGCAGCAGCGACGGTACACCGCCCTGGTCGGCAATCCACATATAGGCGCCGCAGGTCATAGCCTCTATGTCCCGCCATTTCATGTGGGCGTCCTCAAGAGCCTGAGTTACGGCATAGCATCCCAGTTCTGCCATTGATTTATCTTTCCATACTCCCCACGGATGGAGTCCCATGCCGACGATTGCTAGTTCTCTGTTTTTCATTTTTCAGTCTCCTTATCTAAGTTACCTTACTTTACGGGTTTCCAGGCCCAGGTAAGGTATTCGTTTTCTTCGTCTTCATAGAGTTTCCTTGTCGTCATCTCCATTTCCATGCCGATTTCCACCTTATCCGTGGTCAGCATGCCCAGGATTCTCAAACCTTCGGGCACATCAAGCATGCCCAGTGGAAACGGTTCGAATGGTTCCATCCTGAACGGCTCCGGCATCGGATATGCCTGTACGGCATAGGTGTAGAGTTTTGCCCGGTTGCTTAACTCGATTACCTCAACATTTTCCGGGTTCTTTTCACAGTCGGGATTTGTACAATACGGGGATTTGGGAAAAGCCGGCGTCCCGCACTTCTTGCACCTGCTGGCTATCAGCCTCGGCTGGTCTGAAGGCCAGGTGAAAAGACCTTCGACCAGAGGAACCTTTTTTTTATCAGACACGATGAATACCTCCTTATATTAAATCGCTGTAATTAGCTGGATTCCTGTCTATGGTGGTTTATACCCTGTTCCGGATATAATCCGCTACTTCCTTCACCGGGGTCCCGGGACCAAATATAGCGCCTATGCCGTGCTCCAGCAGGAAAGGGATATCTTCCTTGGGAATGTTACCGCCGCCGATAACAATAGTGTCACTCATTCCCTTTTTCTTGAGTTCATCCACGACTCTTGGGAAGAGAGATTGATGTGCTCCGGAGAGACAGCTCAGGGCAATAACATCCGGCTGCTCTTCAAGGGCGGCCCGGGCAATCATCTCCGGGGTCTGCCTGAGACCCGTATAGATTACCTCCATTCCCTCTTCTCTCAAGCCCATGGTGAGGACTTTCGCCCCGCGGTCATGACCATCCAGGCCGGGCTTGGCAATCAGGACTTTTATCCGCTTTTTATTGCTCACTCTGGGGAAATATCTCCTTTCCAGCTATCTATAGTTTTCTTTAGTCAATTAAATCGTACCGTAACCTGAATACTCGCCGAAGACTTTCTTCAGTGTTCCCGTGATTTCGCCGATAGTAGCGTATGCCTTTACCGCTTCGATGGTCAGCGGCATGAGGTTTACCTTCTCATCACCGGCAGCTTCTTCAAGCTGTGCCAGGATTTTATCCACCTGCCCGTTATCCCGCTGTTTCCTGATACCGGCAAGCTTCTCTATCTGCTTTTTCTCAGCCTCTGCTCTCTTGGTGGCATCATAAGGATAGGGGACTAAGCGGTTGGGCAGTACCTCGATTTCCTGCTCCCCGGTAAAGGCGTTGACCCCGACCACCATTTCCTCACCCGTCTCGAGTTTTTTCTGGTACTCGTGGGCACTCTGGGCTACAGCACGCTGCATATATCCTTTCTCGATGGCTCCCAGCGAACCGCCCATATCATCTATTTTCTTTATCAGGTCCCAGGCTTCTTTTTCTATCTGGTCGGTCGTTGCTTCGATGTAGTAGGAGCCGGCAAGAGGGTCGGTTACTTCACTGAGTTTTGACTCATAATGGATAATCCGGGCGGCGTCCTCGGCGAGCTGCTGCGCCTCGATGCTCCAGCCCAGCCCCAGCGGCTCGTCATAGGGTGGCTCAACCGACGGAATATAACCGGCGAGGGCGCCGGCAACACCGCCGATGACGGCGCGGGTCAGATTGTTCATCGGTCGCTGGCTGGTGGATGTCCAGGCACCGGTCAGGAAACCACCTGCTTCCCTGAGAATCCAGTTCCTTGGATTTTTACTACCGAACCTCTCTCTTATTAGCTTCGCCCACATCCGGCGGCTCGCCCGGCGGGCGCATATCTCCTTGAGAGCCTCCATACTCCCGCTGAGGGTATTGAAGGTGAAACGGTTGACGAAGGAGTCCACATCGAGACCGGCATCCACACCGAGTTGAACATATGCTGCGGCATTGGAAAGGGTGAAGGCTAATGCCTGCACCCGGCTGGCACCCGCTTCTCTCATATGGTAGCCGGAGATGCTTATCGGGTTGAGCAGCGGCAGGTGCTCTGTGCAGTAAACAATAACGTCTCTTGTCACTCTCAGTGACTGCTTGGGCGGGAAAATATAGGTGCCCCGGGCGACATATTCCTTTATGATGTCGTTCTGGAGCGTACCTCTCAGTTTGCCCGGAGAGATGCCTCTTTTCTCGGCAAGAACGATATATGCTGCCAGGATAACGTTCACCGGGGCATTGATTGTCCAGTTGGAAGCGATGCTGTCAAGGTTGTTCTCTTCCTGGAAAGGTTCGTAAATCGTCTCAAAATCAGCCAGCGTATCGAAAGCGACGCCGGCTTTACCTACTTCTCCCTCGGACAGAGGGTCATCCGAGTCCAGCCCGATTTGCGTCGGCAGGTCGAAGGCGATGTTGGGACCTCCGGTCCTGCCCCGGACAATCTCGCTCTGGTAGTAGTCCCTGGTATCCTCGGCGGTCCCGTATCCGAGGTAACGCCCGGCTCTAACCAGGCCGCCGCCGCCGCCGATGTGATATCCTCCGGTCACCGGTCCACTGCCGGGCACCTGGCTGGGAAAAGACCCGGCGGTGAATGGGTACTCGCCGGGGAAACCAACTTTTTCAAGAAAATCGAAGTCAGGGATGTCTGCCGGAGTGTAATATTGATTCGGACTCTCGGTAGCCCCGAACCTTTCCAGGGACTTCTTCAGCGTTCCTTCTTCCCATTCTTTTCGTTTCTTCTCTATTTTTTTGAGGTATTCATTGTCATACATTCTGGATGCTCCACTCCGGGCGATTCTCACTGCTGTATTATATATCAGACATGGGTCCGGCTTCTAATAAATGGTCGTTGCGGGAGTGCTGATTGGTAAAAAGTGATTTTTACCGTGGGAATCGGCTACTCTCTGCTGGAGACCAATAGACCAGTGCTATTTTAGCATACCGTGCTCATTCTGAGAAGAGTTTTGTTAAATCAATGCTCGGTCAGAGACTATCATTTAAAGTTTTACTGAAATGAACTGTCTCGACTTTGCCGTAGAAGCCGTGCCTCGTTTCCTGATAGCCATGCTTGTGATAGAACTCCAGTGTCAGCGGCCTTGCCCTGGCAGTTTCAAAAGAAAGCGTATAAATGCCGGACTGAAGTGCTAACCGCTCCAGCTCTCGAAGTAGTTGAGTTCCGTAGCCCTGACCCTGGAGGTCTGGCTGTATCCGCATCCGGCGTAACTCGGCTGAGGTATCCGATAACCGCTGGAAACCGCCCATCGCGATAACCTTGCCTTCGAGTAATCCGACAAGAAACTCGCCGCCGTCGCTGAAGTAAACCTTTTCGATGTCCCGCAGGTCAGCTTCCTCATCGTGCTGGTTAATGCCCGTCACCAGTCCGCCTATAGCGCTATGATGGAGCTCAATTATCGCTTCCTGGTACTCCGGACGGTAGCGGACCAGTTTCATGGATTTCATAGTGTGGCCATACACTTTTTTTCGGATTTTACGTGGATATCATACTATCACCAGCCTTGTGGTGTGTCAATCGGAATATTGAGGAGAGGAGTTTAAGAGGGGTGCCAGCCCCTCTTAATTTTTGTTAAGGGCGGAGGGCGGGAATAGATAAATTCTCAGGGGGATGGGGTTATATAACACTGGAGCAAATAGAATCGTTTAGAGCTTAATTGCTAGAATTACCGGCAAAGTGTTACACTGAGTTTAAGGGAATGAGTTATACCGTCACAGAAGAAAGCTTTGAAAGCCTCGATTCCTTACAGAGTGACCCGGATACAGGCCTTAACTGGAGTTCCGTTTTCGTTTTGCCTGTCTGGATGAAGGTCTGGTGGCAGATATTCGGCAGTGGGGCTGAGCTTTATTTGAGGGCTCTCAGAGAGGGAAATGAAGTAATCGGCGTTGCTCCCCTTTTTATTCGGGAGGGGACAGCCTCTATAGTTGGCGGTGCCGATGTCTGTGATTACCTTGACTTTGTTGTCGTCCCCGGCAGGGAAGAAGACTTCTTTAATGTTCTCCTTGATGACCTGAAGGGTAATGGTGTGAATCGCCTCTACCTCGAATCTCTGAGACCGGATTCCACGGTACTCACCAGTCTGGCAGGTATTGCCGAGAACCGCCGGTGCGAGGTTGATTATCAAAAAGAGGATATATCTCTCGACCTTGATTTACCAGCTACCTGGGAGGAATATCTGGGACTGCTGACCTCCAAGCAGCGCCATGAGGTAAGGCGCAAACTGAGGAGATTGCAGGAGGCCGGGAAGGTGAATTACCACATTGTTGAAGAAAAGGACGATATTTGGAGTAATATGGGCATTTTCTTTCAGATGTTCACCGAAAGCAAGGATGATAAAGCGGTTTTCCTGACAGAGCGGATGGAATCATTCTTTAGATTACTTGCCGGTACCCTGGCTGATACCGAGCTCATTAAGCTCGGTATTCTTGAGCTTGATTTGACACCGACCGCGATGATAATTTACTTTGATTACAGGAACGGTATTTATCTGTATAATAGCGGCTATAACCCGAAGTATAATTCGCTGAGTGTGGGACTGCTAAGTAAAGTGCTCTGTATAAAAGAGAGTATTGAGGGGAATCGAAAAAAGTTTGACTTCCTAAAAGGGGACGAGGTCTACAAGTACCGCCTGGGCGGGAAAGAAATACCCCTGTACAGTTGCCGGATTAACATTAAATGATGCCATCCGGGGAAAAATATGGAAAAGAATTTCAAAGCAGTGCTTTTTGATGTTGATGGTACCCTGTTTGACAGGAATGCGGCGCAGAAAATGGTTCTTGAGCAGATTGTGAAACGATTACCGCACATTTTTAGTGCCTGTGAAATGGGAAGAATTATTGAGGCTTTTTTGGAATCCGACCGCCTCTCTACGGAAGATTTCGAGGCTGGGGCTCCTTCGGGAGGTCTACGGGAAGCGCGGAGCCGGCAGTTTCTCAGGCTTCTTGGCATTCGGGAAGACTGTGCCGATGTCATTACCGATATCTACGTTCGTGATTACCCGAGGGTAAACGCATCGGTGGCCGGAGCGGTCACACTGGTAAAGGAACTGAGCAGGAGATTCGAAGTTGGCGTCGTATCAAACGGACTGCCTGATGTGCAGTATCAAAAACTTGAAACAATGGGTCTGCGCGATTTGCTCTCTTGCATCGTGTTATCAGAGGAAATTGGTATCCGGAAGCCTGACCCGAGAATTTTTTACCGTGCTGCATACCTGCTGGAGAGACAGCCGCCCGATTGCCTTTACGTTGGTGATTCCTATACAAATGATGTTTTGGGTGCAAAGGCGGCAGGAATGCTGGCTTGCTGGTTGAATACTGACCCTTCCACTAATGTGAACAATAACCTGGAGGCGGACTTTATTGTCAGTAACCTGGGAGAGCTAGCTGAAATACTAATAGAGAGAGAGTGATAATGCCATCCGAACAATTACGAATAGCCATGCTCAGCGTCCATAGCTGCCCGGTCGGTACTCTCGGGGCAAAAGATACCGGAGGTATGAGCGTTTATATCGTTGAGCTTGCCCGGGAATTGGGCAAGCAGGGACATCTTGTTGATATCTATACCCGCGTTCATGACCCTAGGGACCATCAGATTTATGACCTCGGGCGGAATGTCAGGTTGATTCACCTCCGGGCGGGCGAGGATGAGCCGATACATAAGCTGGCCGTCTATTCTCATTTACCGGACTTTGCCTGCGCGCTGGAGGCTTTCAGAAAGAGCGAATCGCTGAAATACGATATCGTCTTCAGCCATTACTGGCTTTCCGGCTGGGTCGGGCAATACCTGCGGCTATGGTGGCAGGTACCTCATATCATTATGTTTCACACCCTGGGGGCGGTTAAAAATACCTTCGGCATTGGGGTAGCTGACCCTGAACTTCGTATTGAGACGGAAAGAGACCTTGCCCAGAACTGCTGTCACATTATCGCTCCAACAGAGAGAGAAAAAGAGGCGCTTATTTCATACTACGGCGCTCCACCGGAGAAAATCGGAGTCGTCCCCTGCGGGGTGAACCTTGAGCTTTTCCAGCCTCTGGACAGAGAGACGGCGAAGCGGGAACTCGGCTTATTTGACGAGAAGATAGTCCTCTTTGTCGGCAGGCTAGAGCCGTTGAAAGGACTGGAGCAGCTTATTAAGGCTGTGCCTTATTTACAGAGTGAACAAAAGCCACGGCTGGTTATCGTCGGCGGCGATGAAAACAGCCGGTATGAGGAGGAAAGGCTGCTAAAGCTGTCCCGGAATCTTGGAATAGAAGACTCGGTTACTTTCTCCGGTTCGATTAAACAGGAGCGGCTGCCTTACTTCTACAATGCGGCTGATGTCTGCGTGGTTCCTTCATATTACGAGAGCTTCGGACTGGTGGCCCTGGAGTCTCTTGCCTGCGGCACCCCGGTGGTGTCCACCGACGTCGGTGACGCCATAAACATAGTCCGCCAGGGAGAGACCGGTTGCGTGGTGGAGGACAATGAGCCTGTAGATTTGGCTGCGAAAATAGACCTGCTGCTCTCAAAACCGGGCCGGGATATGAATGCAGCCCTGTCAATCAGGGCATCGGTGAGCGGGTTCGGCTGGTCAAATATTGCCGGGTTGATATCTGGAGAAATGCGTCTGGTACTGGAAAGGGACCGTATTACCGTAAGCTAGTCGGCTGAAACCTGTTTACTTACGGCCTTCTTGTCCGGAAGAAAGAAAGATACCAGGAGACAGATGACTGCCGGGACTATTGCGATTATGAACGGGCAGGCTATCTGATTCGTTATTCCGAAGGCAAGTATTCCGAGAAAAGGTCCGACCACAAGCGACAGGTCGATAATCGAATCGAATATCGCCATAGAAGTCCCTATGTATTCCTTCTCAAATGACCCGGACGCGTAAACGAAACTCAGAAGGAATGGTATTGTCTCACCGACCACAAGTACACAAAAAACTATCAGAATTGAAAAGAAGCTGTTGCAGTATATCAAACCAATCGTAGAGGTGATGATAATCAGTTGTGAGATGATGGCGAATAGCTTACGCCCGTACTTATCTGATAGAATTCCTGTTGTAAGTGAGGTAGCACTGTGGACAAGCGCCCCGGTTGACATAATAGTACCTATCTGCCAGGGGGTGAGCCCGAGGATTTGGGCTTTTGTCGGAACAAAGCTGGCTAATATGCCGTAGGCGAACATCCCTGAAATCCCGAGCATCAGGTATTTATAAACGATTCTGCTCTTTACCAGATTCTTGACACCCCTGAAAACACTCAAATCGTGGGTAACCTGCACTCTGCCTTTATCTCTTATCAGTCTGAAAGCGGCGAAAAACGCCACCATTGAAAGAATGGCATCGGCAATAAAGGGAGTACGCAGGGAAACGAGAGAGAGCAAGCTTCCTAAGGCCGGTCCCACCACGTATGACATACCCTGACTGCTCCTCAGGATACCAAAAAATTTGCCTGGCTGCTCTTTACCCAGTTCGGAAGTAATCACCAGTAATGCTGGCATGGCAATAGCATCAGCGATTCCCGCCAGTATCCTGAGCAGTAACAACTGGACCCAGTCGGTAGCGAAGATTGTCAGCAGTGATGATATTGAGCCTAAAAATGCTCCGGTCAGTATCAGCATACGCTTGGAATACCTGTCGGCCAGAATTCCGGTGAAAAACTGGGCAATCACCACTGTTGCCAGAGAAGCGGAAAGGATTATCGGTATTACCGTTTCACTGGCGCCAAGCTCCACTGATAGTTTTGGCAGGACCGGAACACCCATCAGGGTGCTTAAAAAGATGATAAAGGCGAAAAGACCTATACCATACATTTCCAAGACATTTGTCGAAGAACCATTGTTCTGCCGCATCAGAATTTTACTTCCAATAATTGAACTTCACAAGTAATGTGCTGCCGGTATCAGATTAAGTCATTAATTCATCTCACAGACGAAACACAATATCGAACTTTGCCCGTCATCTGCCTTCTCCCGGTAATCAGCATAAACATTAGAGCGAAAACCTGCCTTAGAAAACAGGTTGGTGTAGTCCTCTTTTGACATCACCGGAGCTTCGAAATGGTATACCTCCACTGTTTCGCTGCCATTACCGCCTGTTGTTTTGTAGAAAAAAGTGCCTTTCACCCGTTTTCCATTCTCCACCAGTTTCATCTCTCCCCGGCGCTGTACCAAGTTATTGGTGACCGGATGGCGGACTGGTTCTGACCAGTCAAGCACCCGCTTGCCGTTCGGGAAGTTGGCAGGCTCAAGACGGCGTACTGTCACCAGAAACCTGCCGTCCTGCTTCAGGTGACGGTAAACATATTTCAGGCATGATAATTGCTGCTCGGCTGTTTTTAGTTCGCTGAATGAGTTATCGGCAATAATGATGAGTCCGAATCTGCTTTCGAGCTCAAAATCCGTCATATCCAGATTGTGCAGACGGATTCGGGATGTCACGTTGGGGGGAAGTCCGGAAATTCGTTCCCTGGCAATATCCAGCATGGCTGGAGACAGGTCAATGCCTTCAACCTCATAACCGGCCCGTGCAATTGCGGTCAGAAGTCGGGCGGTACCGCAGGCCAGCTCCAGGACCGGGCCTCCTGTTCTCCGGGCGAAGCTCAGATACCAGGCGGTTTCTGTTTCTGTAAGCGGACTGATGTGTTCGTAGTCCCAGCCGAACTGCTCATAGCGTCTCATATCAAAATCCGTTGTGAATATCTCTGGATTTTGTCAGCTATCCTGTCCCAGTATCTTTTCATACCAGAGGGTACTGGCGTTTATATTAAAACCGATTGATTCATACAGGGCACAGGCGATAGTATTCTCGCTGTCTACGGTTAATTCGGTGACATGAATACCCTTATTCTTCAGGTGGGCGAGTCCGGCCAGCAGGACTCTTTTACCCGCTCCCGTCCCCCTGTAATCCGGGTCGGTGCCAATCATGTAGATTTGCCCTTTTTTCTGGTCGGCAGTGGTACTGCCAGAGACTACCTCGGTCCAGCAGTAGCCGATGAGTCTGTCTCCTTCACAGGTCACCACAACATCTTCCGGGGAATGGTTGCTGCGGTTGGCGTCATAAACTATTTCCTCAATGCTGTTCGGATTGTACCCCCAGTGGTCAGCAAAGGCCCGGTTCTGAATCATGGCAAGCTTTTCTTCTTCTCCGGGCTGGAGGTGACGGCATCCCAGAGCGTCCTTGTCGATGTCCTGCCACCGTATCTTATCCATATCCAGCCTCAGTTCAAGATAACGCCGGACACTCCTGAAACCAAGCCTGGATAGCACGCTTCTGGCAATCTTGTTTTCCTGGCGGACATTTACATGGAGCGATTTTATTCCCAGTTCCGAAGCCCGTTTCCCAGCGTGCTCCAGAAGCTTTCCGGACAGTCCCTTTCTCCGGTGTTCAGGATGTATCCAGCAGTAGAGAATGAACCGTCCGATGGCATACTCGGGCACCATATCCATAAAGCCGATAATTTCCCCTGCTGTTTCAATCAGGAACAGATCCTGTTCGGGATTATAGTTCGGATGTTTTAACTGCTCGGCGACGGCTTCCGGTGATGAAAGTCGTCCGATTTGTCCAGGCTTTTCTACTTCCTGCCGCAGCCGGACATAGTTCTCGAGGTCTGCCGGTCGGTAGTTTCTGATAGTGTAGTCCGGGTTACTTGCTGTCATATCCCATTAAGGTACTGTTCGGTTTTGGTTGAATTAGATGCTCTCCCCCTTTGTCCCCCTCTCAAACAGTTCCCTGTTTTGCAAAGCGAATATACATTCGTTTGAGAGGGGGAGAGATTGATGAGGGGGGGGCTCTGCCCCCTCTCTCTTTTACTCCCCTCTCCAGCCAGAAAAACATTACTTTCATTAATATTGGTTCTAGCTGGAGAGGGGACAGGGGTGAGGTAAAGTATAGCAACCATATGTAAACAGAATCTCCATTAAACATTGTATCAGCGTGGTGAATGTTATACAATAATTGCAGGAAATGTCTTCTCAAGCTAACTCAACCACAATGCCCGCAAAGGCCGATGTACTTGTCTTTACTCCCCATGCCGATGATGCTGAAGGCGGCGTTGGCGGTACCGTAATTAAATGGGTGCAAGAGGGTAAGGCTGTCGTCTATGTTGTCTGCACCAATGGCGATAAGGGCACCAACGACCCGAATGTGAAGCCGGAGGAGCTTGTAAAAATCCGGCAGAAGGAGCAGCTTGCCGCGGCTGATATACTCGGGGTCAGAGATGTCATCTTCCTGCCCTATCCGGACCAGAATATAGAGGACACTCCTGAGGTCAGGAAAGAGTTTGTGCGCCTGATAAGAATGTACAGACCTCATACGGTGGTTACTACCGACCCCTACCGGCGCTATCTCTGGCACCGCGACCACAGAATCACCGGACAACTGGTACTGGATGCTATTTTCCCCTATGCCAGAGATTTGTATGCTTATCCGGATTTGATAGAACAGGGCGTTATGCCTCACAAGGTTGTGGAGATATTGCTCTGGGCTTCCGAGGACCCGAACTACTGGGTTGATATCACGGATGTCTTTGATACCAAGGTCAAAGCCCTGCGCTGCCATAAGAGCCAGGTAGGATCCGGTCCGTTTATGGAGATAAAGGAACGGGTGGCGGAGCGAGGCAGAATGAATGCCGCCGGGCAGAAATTCGAACTTGCCGAGGCTTTCCACCGAATAGAGCTTTTCAGGTAAAAATTTCCCCCTTTATAAAAGGGGGAGTAAGGGGGGATTTACAGATCGCTCTCAATCTCCCCCTGTTCAAGCCAGGAGCAAGCTCTTTACTAAGGGGAGAAATTCTAAGAATTAAGCCAGACAACATCTCCGCAGAGGTTCGGGTCGTGAGGGCGGGATGAAAATACGGCAAACTCCTCTTTCTCTTTCTTGAGTACCGTGGACTCACCGTGCCCGGGGTGTATCTGTGTATCATCAGGTAGAACAAGGATTTTAGCAGTTAATGATTCGATTATCTGTTTCAGAGCCGCCGGCGACCCTGTTTTACCCGGGCCGGCGGTGAAGATTGTGTCTCCCGATATCAGATAGCTGCCGGTTCTGAAACACAGGCTGCCGGGAGTGTGTCCCGGGGTATGAATCACCTCAATATTGAGTTCACCCACCGGGATATTATCGCCGTCATTCAGGGAGATTTCCGGTTTTACCGGCAGGTTCCCAGAATCGGCAGCGTGGGCAGCCAGGGGGACTTTCAGCCTGCTGTGCAGTTCGGAGAGCGCCCCCAGATGGTCGAAGTGGTTGTGAGTCAGCAGTATGTATTTAGGATTTGTGCCCTTCAGCCTTTCCAGGAGTGTCTCCGGCTCTGCCGGGGTATCTATCAGGACGCTGTCCTGCGTTTTCTTGCAGACAAGAATATAGGCGTTGGTACCGAAAGGACCCAGACTGAGTTTCTCTATCAGGATAACATCGTCATTTACCACGACAGCCATTTTCTTCCTCCTCATTTTCCTGAGCACGTAATCTTTCTCAGGTCTACATTATATCACGATATCCTATCCGGGGAAGTCGTCTATATCCGGTGAATATCTGGCCTTCTTTATTGGTACTATTCGGTTTCAGAGGAATGAAGCATTCCTCCTTTTTAGTCTATCTATTCCCACCCACCACCCTTAAGGAGGCTAAATAGGGGGGTATCCCCTCTTTAGAAATCTCCCCCCATAATCCATATCTCACATCGTTCTCTGCTTTATAATGCGATTATTCCCCTGTTTGAAAGGGGTTCACCCTGAAGGGGAGAGGTTGTTGAGAGGGGGCGGAGCCCCCTCTCTCTTTTACGCCCCTCTCCAGCTAAGAGAATTTTGCTTTCATTTACAATGGTTCTGGCTGGAGAGGGGCCAGGGGTGAGGTAAAGTATATCAACCAAATACAAATAGAACTTCTTTATTCATTTTCCGGTGAGGAGTATAATCTACCTCAGAGCTCATGGAAAGTGGGAGGAGGGCTGAAAATGGAGTTCAAGCAGCTGGGAAGTACAGCGGTACAGGTACCGACAGTCGGTATCGGCACCTGGGAGATGGTCGGTGGCCTTTCGCCTGATACCTCGGGTGATGCCGGGTGCGTCCGGGCACTGAGAAAGGCTATCGAGCTGGGAATGACCCTGATTGATACCGCCGAAAAGTATGCCGACGGACATGCCGAAGAACTGGTTGGCGAAGCAATCCAGCTCTTCCCCCGGGAGCAGCTTTTCATTGTCTCCAAGGTCTGGCCTGACCATCTCCAATATGATGAGGTGATAAAGGCAGCCGAAAGAAGTCTAAAAAGGCTGCGGATAGACCGGCTGGACCTTTACCTGATACACCATCCGAACCCCGATGTTCCGCTGAAAGAGACAGTAGCGGCAATGGAAAAACTGGTCGAGCGGGATATGACGAAATTCATCGGTGTCAGTAATTTCAGCGTAAACCAGATGGAGGAGGCGAGGAGCTACCTGAGTAAAAATAAAATCGTGGTTAACCAGCTTCCCTATAATCTTCTGGACAGGGAAATTGAGAAGGAGATGCTTCCTTACTGCCAGAAGAATCAGATAACGGTAATGGCTTACTGGCCGCTGGCGAAGGGCAGGCTGGCAGGCAATAAATATCTTGAGGAGATTGGTAAAAAGTATGGAAAAACCGCTGCCCAGGTAGCAGTCAACTGGCTGATTGCGAAGGAAGGAGTTATTGCCATCCCGAAGGCGGTGAAAATGGAACACTTGGAGCAGAACGCCGGAGCCGTCGGCTGGCGGCTTTCCGGTGAAGATATAGAACGTATTTCCGCCCGTGTCAGGTGACGGCTATGTCAGAAGAATTACACTGTACAACTTTCAGTACTGAAATGGGCTGGGTGGCGATGCTGGCTTCATCAAAGGGGATGCTGGCGGTTACTCTGCCGCAGAACTCGGATGACGAGGCGCGCTGGATGCTGGGAAGCAGAGCGGACGGGGCTGTCCTGTCTCCTGTCCGGTTCGCTAATTCGATGGAACGTTTCAGGGCTTACTATAGGGGCAGGGAGGTTAACTTTCCAGAAGAACTAGACCTGTCAGGGGCTACCCCTTTCCGGCGGGCGGTATGGGAAAAAACAAGGCTTATCCCTTACGGCGAGACGCGGAGCTATCTCTGGCTTGCCCGGCAAATCGGTAAGCCTGAAGCGGTGCGGGCGGTAGGGCAGGCGCTGGGCAGAAATCCTCTACCCGTTATCGTTCCATGCCACCGGGTGGTGGCAAGCGATGGAAGCCTCGGCGGCTTCACCGGCGGACTGGAACTTAAAAAGCGGCTTTTGCAACTTGAGTCATATTCTGCCTAGATGACATAACGCTACTTAATATCTATTTCCCAATCTCTTCAGTCGGTGGGATTTATGCCCATTTGCTGGAATAACGAGCGTAAATTAGCAAAAGGTACTGGGCCTAATTCTTTTCCATCTTTGAAACGCATAAACCAGGCTTCTGTCATATAAATTTTATTGCCCGTTGGCTCGTAGTCCATGAACTTCCCTGTGAAAGTACCTGTCCAAGACAGACGAGCGACTACAGTATCTCCTTCTCCAACCATTTCATCTACTGTCATATGAAAATCAGGACAAGCAGTTCGCCAGATTGTTACCCACTGTATGAATCCGTCATGACCTTTTAATTCTCCAACGGGAATATGATAAATAAAATCTGGAGATATGAGTTCAGGGACTACTGAAAAGTCCCCTTTGTTCCACAACTCATCAATTATACGCCGCACAACCGCTTTATTCTCTTCGACTGACATTTTTTCGATCCTTTTCTATGTCCCTTTGATTCTTCTGAGTTCAAAAACCACAGGATTCATCGAATCTGGGCAGGGAGCAGGCCAAACATCAGGGTCACGTTGCCAGGGAAACGAACCACCATACATCAGCATCTGTATGTAAGGATATATAGCTGAAAACGCAAACATACAAATCCCGGCGGGAGTTTTCCAGCCGTCTTCGTTGCCTCTCATCACCCATTCATCTCCTACTTTGTGCCCACCTAAGCAAACACCTTTCTGCGATATTACTTTGATTCTGATGTGAGAATTTGGGTTAGATTTTTTCACTTTTTCAATGAGTTCGTCATCCATCGGTCTTTCGCCTTTTCTAACCTCTTCCATTTGGCGCCATAGACTCTCTTTTTCATTCTCTTCTACTGACATTGTTTCGCTCCTGTTTTTCACTATGACTTGATTGATTCTTGATTGATTAATAAATAACATCTACCTTTTGGTTGTACGTACCTGTACCCCAACCAAGTTTTCCAGATATTGAAAAATAGAATACAGCTGTTTATCTCCAAAACCCGCTACTTTCGCAGCAAGATAACTTTGATCTACAGCTGCCGCTACTGGTAATGGTACACCAAGTTTTCTACCAAGTTGTAAAGCTAGGCCAATATCTTTACTAGCTAAACTCAATCTGAATCCGGGTTCGAAATCTCCTTGAAAGACCGAGTTAGGATATCTCTGTAAGTCCCAGTTGTTCGCAGTTCCGCTCATCGCCACTTCATAAAGCATCTGTGGGTCGATACCAGCCTTCACACCTAACACAAAAGCTTCGGCCATTATTGCGTTGGAGGTGATGGATATAACGTTATTAACCAGCTTGGCGATAGTGCCACTGCCCACATCACCCACGTAGTATATTTTTTTACCCATGGTGTGTAAAATCCCTTCTATCTTCTCTAAACCGGCCTTCTCACCACCAACTATAAAAACTAGATTGCCCTCCTCTGCACCCTTCGTTCCCCCGGTTACCGGTGCGTCAAGAACAGCTACATTCTTCTTCCCGGCGTCTTTTGCTAATTGTTGTATGACGTCAGGAGAATTAGTGGTCATGTCAACGTAGATATCTCCTGCTTTCCATCCTTCCATCAGGCCATCAATCCCATAAACGACTTGTTGCACTTCTTCTGGACTTGGTAGCGATGATAAAACAGTATCACATGTTTCGGATATAGCCCTGGGAGTATCCGCCCATTTCGCACCCTTCTCCAAAAGATGAGTGGTCACGTCTTTTCTTAAGTCATGGATGGTGAGGTCATACCCAGCCTCTAATATATGATTAGCCATATGTCTTCCCATCCGACCAATGCCAATAAAGCCTACTTTCATAGTTTGCTCCTTTACTTCCCAATCTCTTCAGTTGGTAGGGATAGCTCCAATCTGTTGCATTAATCCAAGACTATCACCATAACTCCACTCTTCAACTATCTTCCCGTCGGCAACCCTGAATATGTCTATCCCGCTGAATGTCACTTTCTTCTCAGTAGCAGGTATTCCCATTAAAGTTCCTTTATGTGTGGCTGTATTTGTGATTCTTGCGGCTACTCTATTTCCCTCAGCAAAAAGGTCTTCCACCACATAACTCAAATAGGTAAAGCTGTTAGAATCATTTCATAGAACTGCATAGTTTGTTCGAGTGTTGTATCACCGTTCGGTGTGTGATGGATATGCTTAAGAGAGAGGTACTTATCAACCATCGGCTGAATCTTTGAAACATCTCCCTTTACATTACTTGCCGCTTCAATAAATCCTCGCACAACCTCTTTATTCTCTTCTAGTGACATTTATTGCTCCTTTTGATTTATAGTTGTAGCTGGCAAACAATTGAAGACACGCTAGCCCCAGGGGAGCTGGGGAGATGATGCGGTACGGTATATTCTCCGTTTTGCCTCGGTGACGCCTCTCATTTTCAGGTTGAGGAAATCGAGCTCGTATTCTTCGATAAGACCCTCCCCGGCGAAGCTGAAATACTGGTTATTGCCGATTATTACATGGTCGAGGATTTTTATGTGCATGATACTTCCGGCATAGACAAGTTCTTTGGTCAGCTCTTTATCGCTCTTGCTCGGTTTCGGATTGCCGGAGGGATGATTGTGGACGAAAATAAGTGAAACGGCGCTGTGTCTGATGGCGCCTTCGATAATCTCCCGCGGTGATATGGAACTGGCATTTACCGTTCCTTCAAAAAGGTCCTGGGTCTCGATTATCTGGTTCTGGCTGTTGAGGTAAATGACTTTGAAGACCTCTTTCCTGAGGTCGCGCATCGAGTGGTAGAGGTAATCGAATATCTCCTGCGCCGACTTATAGACGGGCTTATCAATGATTTTTTCTTTGAGGAATTCCCTGGCTACTTCCTGCATCAGCTTGATGCCGAAAGCGCTGTGAGGTCCGATGCCCTCTATCTGCTGAAGCTCTTCGATTGGAGCTTCCATTACCCCGCGCAACGTCTTGAATTTCCTGATTGCCTCTTTTGCCTGCAGCTTGCAGTCCCGGCGTGGCGTGCCCAGGCTTAGCAGCAACTCGATAATTTCGTAGTCGTGAAAACCTTTCAGCCCGGAGCTGATGAACTTCTCCCGCAGCCTCTTTCGGTGTCCCGCTAATTTATTGCTTTCCGGCATCTTATTTTCCCGCAATATATTCGGGCATTCAGTGTGACATATTGTAGCACTTTAAGAAAAAAATGTCCCCCTTTGAAACTGCTGTCATTGCGAGGAATCCGCCTTGGGCGGACGACGCAGCAATCTCAATCAATAATGTATTATATACAATGACGTGAGGTGGGGTCTCTCCTCCCCCTTTGAAAAGGGGGGACTGAGGGGGATTTCTTTCCTTGTATTTTTCTACCTCACCCCCTGTATCCCCCTCTCCGTGAAATAAGAGGGGGGGAATGTAATAAAAGGGGGGGGGGGGGGGGGGGGGGGGGGGG
>CAYVOV010000017.1:0-92679 GCA_964453525.1 uncultured Dehalococcoidales bacterium
CCGTCCAGGTCGGCTCTCCCAGCTCTCCCCTGCTGGTCTCTGTCAACAATACCGGCTCAGCCAACCTGAGTATCACCAACATCACCATCAGTGACCCCCAGTTTACCATTTCACCATCAAGCAGCAATATCTCCGGTCAGGAAATAGTTCCTGCCGGCTCGGATAGTATTTCTCTCGTCTTCACCCCGGCATCCGCCGGAGCCCAGTCAGCCAGTATGTCCATCTACTCCAATGACCCCGATGATAACCCGGTTACCGTGCCCCTTTCCGGTAACGGCACTGCACTGCTACAGGCTGACCTTGCGATTATCAAGTCCGATAGCCCGGACCCGGTTTACATCGGCGAGAATATCACCTATATACTCAACGTCACCAATAATGGCCCCGATGACGCTACCAATGTTATTGTTACTGATACTCTGCCTGCAAATACCACTTTTGTTTCAGCCAATTCTACCGATGCTTCTCATGCCGGGGGAACAGTTACCTGGAACGTTGGTGACCTGGCTTATAACGCTACCGCCAACCTTACCATAATCGCTACTTCTCCTTTAACGTCAGGTAATATCACCAATGAAGCCAGCGTCGATGGAAACGAACCGGATAACAATGCCAATAACGACTCCATTTCTATCGATACATATGTATCCAGTGTCAAGACAGACCTGTCAATAACAAAGACAGGCAGTCCCGACCCGGTCTATATAGGTGATAACCTTACCTACACGCTGACGGTCAGCAATAACGGCACCGAAAATGCCACCGGAGTTTACGTCCTTGACATAATAGCATTGACCGGTGCCACCTATATTTCGAGCAATACATCCGCCGGTACGGCAAACCATTCCGGTGGTATAGTGACCTGGAACATCGGCGATCTAGCTGTGGGCGAAAACGTCACCATGGATATTTACGTTACGGCTCCTTCCATGCTGTTCGTACCCTTTATGCCCGTTGCCAATATAGCCATGGTAATGAGTACCGAGGTTGTGGATAGCGACTATTCCAACAACATTGCTATTACAACTACCACAGTCTCCCAATATAAGGCCGACCTCGGGATTACTAAAACTGCCAGCCCGGACCCGGTTTTTCACGGTGAAAACCTCACCTATACGCTCAGCGTCACCAATCACGGTCCGGATACCTCCACAAATGTCACCGTTACCGATATACTTCTATCTGGAGCTACCTTCGTCTCCGCCAACTCCAGTTCCGCTTCCTATGCCGGCGGCCTGGTTACCTGGAACGTTGGTGACCTGACCGCTGACACTACCGCTAATCTTACCATTGTTGTCACCACTCCTCTCATTCAAAGTATTCCTCTTCCTTTTACATTTGCTATACCGATGGTGAACGTGGCATTCGTGACAAGCTCAGAAGTGGCCGATACCAACCAAAACAACAACGCTACCCTGGTCACAACCTTTGTCTCTCCGTACGAAACTGACCTTGCCATTACCAAGACGGATAGTCCCGATCCGGTATATATAAATGACAATCTTACCTACACAATAAACGTAACTAATTACGGACCGGATAACGCCGGTGATATTATTGTTACCGATATCCTGCCTGCCGGGGTAACCTTTGTTTCCGCCAATTCCACTTCCGCCTACAATTCCAGCGGCATCGTTACCTGGAATATCAGTGACCTGCCTGTAAATACCACCGCCAGCCTGAGCATCCTGGTTACTGCCCCGGCGAGTCCGGGTAATATTACCAATAGTACCTTTGTATTCAGCAACCAGGTGCCTGATAACAACGTGCTCAATAATAATGTTTCTATAGATACCACCGTTTCGACTCCTGACCAGGCTGACCTTGAGATTATCAAGTCCGATAGTCAGGACCCAGTAGCTGTCGGTGATAACCTCACCTACACACTCATCGTCACCAATCACGGTCCCGATAATGCCACCAGCGTAAATGTCACTGATACCCTGCCGGCAGATATCGAGTTTGTCTCAGCTAACGCCTCTCCGGGCACAACAGCCTCGAACTCAAGCAGTATCGTTAGCTGGAACATCGGCAGCCTAGCCAGCGGTGATGACGCCACCCTGGATATTCTGGTAACTATCGGCGTTAGCGCCAGCGATAATCTGACCAATACCGCCGTAGTAGGAGCCAGTGAAGGTGATCCAGTTCAAGCCAATAATACGGCGACTATAAATACCACCATTCTCATTGAAGAACTCGCTACCATTTACGGCACCGTCTTCAAAGACCTTGATGGTAATGGAGTACAGACCGGAAATGAGACCGGCATCTCTGGGGTAACTATCACACTAGACGGCACCGTTAATACAACCACAGATACAACAGGTCTGTACTTGTTTATGGTTTCCAACACTGGCGTCCACACTGTGAACGAAACCGACCCCTCCGGCTACTTTTCTACCACACCTAACTTACGGCACCGTAATGTGGATGCCCTGGGCAAGAGCTACGAAGTGAACTTCGGAGATGCTCCTGAAAGCTCCGGTTTCGCTTCTATCTACGGCACCATCTTCGAAGACCTCGATGGTAACGGAGTACAGACCGGAAACGAGACCGGCATCTCCGGGGTACTCGTTTCTCTGGACGGCACCACCAACACCACCACTACAGATTTATACGGCTATTACATATTTAGCACTACAATTATCGGCGTACACACTGTGAACGAGACCGACCCCTCCGGCTACTTTTCTATCACGCCTAATAATGTAAATGTTAATGTGGATGCCCTCGGTAACAGCTATGTAGTGAACTTTGGTGATGTTTTACCGGATGCAGACCTGATGATTTTGAAATCAGATAGTCCCGATCCGGTAACCGCCGGTACTAACATTACTTACACACTCATTGTTAGCAATAACGGAACCACTTTTGCTACCGGTGTAAATGTTACCGATACTCTGCCTCCGGGCGTAACTTACGTTTCGAGTAATACATCAGCCGGATCATCGTCGAATAATTCCGGTACAGTTACCTGGAATATCGGCTACCTCAATTATGGTGACTCGGAGAATATGACTATACTGGTCACAGCACCTTCTACGGAAGGTAATATAACCAATACCGCAAATGTGACCAGTGCATTTACTGACCCCGTACCCACCAATAATACGGCATCCGAAAACACAACAGTAGAAGTCATTCCACCTGGGCCTGAGGCCGACCTTTCAATAACCAAGACCGATAGCCATGATCCGGTAGCTGTCGGTGATAACCTCACCTATACACTCATTGTCACCAACAATGGTCCCGATAATGCCACCAGCGTAAATGTCACCGATACCCTGCCTGCGGGCTTAATCCACCTGTCCAGTAATACGTCGGCCGGTACGGCGCTGTATGCTTCCGGCAACGTTACCTGGAACATCGGTGACCTTGCCAGCGGCGATAACGCTACTCTGGAAATCATTTGCGGCGTGACCTTATTAGCCTGTGGACCACTTAAAAATACCGCTGTAGTAGATGGCAATGAAACCGACCCCAACCCTGAGAATAACATCGCCATTGAGTATACAGATAGCCCGTGTACCGACCTTGTAATTACCAAGGTTGACAACCGCGATCCGGTAAATTTCAGTGACAACTTTACCTGGACGGTCACGGTAACCAACAATGGTACCCACGATGCCGGTAATGTTACTGTCATTGATTTTTACCTTGCAAACACCACTATTATCCATTCAATAAACCCGTCGAAAGGGACAGTAAATCAGACAGCACCCGAATGGATGGCAGGTCTACCAGGTTTACCGGGTCTGCCCATCCCTACTCCGCAGGAGACACAGTTCTACTGGTATATTGGTGATCTGGCAAGTGGTGATAATGCTACCCTGGATATTACAGCTTCGGTAAATTTCACCTTACCGTTTTCGTATCCTATCCTTAGTATATTCCTGCAATATTCCAGCATTAGTTTAGAAGATGCTTTTCCAGATATACCTCTGATCAATGAAGCGATGGTAATTAGTTCTATCGCAGAACCCGATTTCGATAATAATTCTACTTATGAAACTACCACTATTGAATTTACATTGCCCGAGGCTGACCTTGAGATAACCAAATCCGATGTTCCTGATCCGGTTTCTCTTGGTGATGATATTACTTACACAGTTGAGATTACCAACCAGGGTCCTGATGATGCTCCCGGAGTATTTGTCGTAGATGGCGTTCTAGACTCGGCTTTAATCCTCCAAGATTATGACGAATCCACGGGTAACGTGAGTAAAGGGTTACCGCAATGGGTAGTGGACTTGTATAGCGCTGCCGGATTCTCCATGTCCGGAGTGAATATAACAATGCCATTTCCCACCGGCCTTAGCTTCCTGAACTGGGATATCGGAACTCTGCCCAGCGGTACTTCGGCAAACCTCACCCTGGTTACTACGGCAAATGCCAGTATGTCAATGTTAGGTTTTCCGGCCGGCAGTGATTACGTAGTTAACAGCGCTGCAGGTGTGGGCGAAGTGGTTGATATCGATATCCTCACGGACAATTTCGTCGAGGAACAGACCGACATTATTTCTGCTGACCTTGAGATTTTCAAGACCGATGTTCCTGACACGGTAGTCTTTAGTGACAACTTCTCCTATATCCTCACCGTCACCAATAACGGCCCTACCGATGCCATCAGTATCAACGTTACCGATACTCTGCCTTCGGGTGTAACCTATCTATCCAGCAATACGTCGACCGGCACGGCGTCGAATACTTCCGGTATTGTCACCTGGAATATAGACTATCTCGCCAAGGATGATTCGGCAAATCTTACTATCCTGGTCACAGCACCACCTGAGAACGGTGGTTATATTACAAACACCGCCATCGTGACCAGCATGTATGCAGACCCCGATCCGGGTAACAATACTGTATCAGAAAATACCACCCTGGCTTGGCCATGGGAATCTGACCTTGTGATTACCAAGACGGATAGTCCTGACCCGGTGGCTACGGGTGATAACTTTACTTATACGCTTACTGTCACCAATAAAGGTCCCGCCGATGCCGAATACATTAACGTCCAGGATACTTTATCGACCAGCGTTACCTATCAATCAGCTAACGCTTCAACAGGAGATATCTATGTTCAAACGGGTCCCCCGGACATCATTTACTGGAGTATCGACTATCTGAGTAAAGGTGACTCGGCTAATCTTACTATCCTCGTCACAGCACCATCTACTCCCGGTGTAATTACAAATACCGCCTCGGCCAATGGAGAGTATCCAGAGATTGACCCCAGTGACAATACCGTATCAGAGAATACCACCGTGGCTTGGCCATGGGATTTTGACCTGGAGATTTTCAAGACGGATAATCCTGACCCGGTGGCTACGGGCGATAACTTCACCTATACGCTTACTGTCACCAACCATGGACCCGCCGATGCCTACTACATCGAGGTCCGGGATGATTTGCCGGCCGGCACTACCTACCAATCAGACAACGCATCAACAGGCTATACCATAAACTCATCAGGTACCGTTTGGTGGTATATCGACTATCTCGGTAAGGGTGACTCAGCAAATCTTACCATCCTGGTCACGGCACCACCTACTGCCGGTACCATTACAAATACTGCCACAGTCAGTGAAATTGGAGAATCTCCAGAGCCTGGTCCCAGTAACAATCCCGCCCCGGGCAATACAGAAGGAGAAATTAATTACGGTAACAATACCGTCTCGGAAAACACTACCATTGTTACCAAATATGCTGACCTTGAGATTATAAAATCTCCCAGCTTCAGTTTGGTAAACACCGGTGATAACTTCACCTATACGCTAACCGTTACCAACCAGGGCCCTCACGATGCCACCGGCGTTAGTGTTTCCGATGTCCTGCCCACCGGTGTTACACCCCCCTCATTCACGCAGTCGACAGGCTCGGTAAACCAATCATCGGGTAACGTTACCTGGGATATTGGCAATCTCGCCGCTGGTGCCTCGGCAACCCTTTCCATCAATGTCACGGCGCCTTCATCCCCGGCGCTTCTAACCAATGGTGCCGGTGTAGCCGGAAACGAGCTTGATACTGCACCATTCAGTAATATATCTCTCGCTTTCACCCTGGTCTGGCCGCTTGTGCCCGATATTGATGTCAGCCCGACTTCCGTTAATTTTGGTTCCGTTGAGGTCGGCTCGTCCGGCACCAGCACGGTTACCGTTAACAACACCGGCCTGCCCACTCTAAGCATCGGCAACATTACCATTGACAATAACCAGTTTGCCATCTCCGGCGGCAATATTTCCGGCCAGGCCTTAGCGCCTGGCGGGTCGGCAGATATAACACTCACCTTCACACCGTCATCCAGCGGGGCAAAGTCCGCCATTCTATCCATTCCCTCCAACGACCCGGATGAAAACCCGTTCATCGTATTTCTGTCCGGCACCGGGACTGCACCGCCCGGACCAACACCGGGACCATTCGAAATAGAGCCAGAAGAACAGGCGCAATATTTCACCGTAGACTTCCTCGGTAAAATAACGAGGGAGGTAATTGATGATAATGGCCGACCTCTCAAGAACATTGAGGCACCCAGCCCTGACGGAGTTCACCTGCTTGAAATTGAGCAGGGAACCAGAGCATCTGATACCGAAAACAATACAGTGACCATACTGGAAATCAGGAAAGCGAGTGCACCCAGATTGCCAGCTAATACAGTACTGGTTGGTAGCGCCTACGAATTCAAACCTTCAGGAACTACTTTCGATAAAATGATGAGACTCACTCTCGGTTATGACGTGTCCGCCCTGCCCGATGATGTTGAATCTATCGGTACGGCGTACTACGATGAGGGCTGGAAATACCTAGAGACTGAAAGCAGAGTAGTAGCCGAACTAGGTAAGCTGACTGCCCGGCTAAACCACTTTACTGTATTTGCCATCCTGGCAAAGGTACCTGCACCACCTGAAATTATACCTGAACCCACAGAGGAACCTGAGACTGTTCTGAAACCTGCCTCTTTTAAACTCACCAACCTGGTTATCGAGCCTTCAATATCCAGGACTTTTGAGAAGGTAACCTATATCGTCGTCACCGGCGAAGAGGTGACCATAAGGGTTGATGTTACCAATGAAGGTGAACAACAGGGTACTTATGCTGCTAATCTGATGATAAACGGGAAGGTCCGGGAAACAAAGAATGTTACTCTTGAGCCCGAACAGACCAAGACGGTATCATTTACAGTTACTGCTGAAGAGCCGGGTGACTACACAGTGCAGATAGGCGACCTCGCCGGGAATTTCACAAGTGAGAGCTGGGTTAACTGGTGGCTCTGGGTAGGCTCAGTTGGCGGTTTCATTCTATTAGGCCTGGCTATTTTCTATGGCGTGAAAAAGTTGAGAGCCGGGGGATAGTATTAAGCCTGCCGAGGCTAAATCAGCAAAATTGCGGTAAAAGTAATTGACTAACGGGCGATTCCATCGGTCAGTCTCTCCGGAGCGTGTTTGAGGACGACGAATATTCCGCCGAGAATGAGGAGACCGCCGACTATCTCATTTACTGTCGGTATTTCATCGAGAATCAAGCCTCCCAGCAGAGTCGCCCCCACAGGCTCACCGAGAATGGCTACCGAAACAAGCGTTACCGGCACCAGGCGTACCGCCAAGTTCAGACTTGAATGCCCGATAAGCTGCGGCACAAGCGCCAGCAGCACCATCATCAGGTAGGTCTGACCGGAATAGCCGAATAAGCTGTAACCCATTATCAATGTGGCCGCCAAGAGAATTACAGCGGCACCGGAATAGATAAGGGCAAGGTAACTGAGAAGGTCTATCCGGGTTCTTAATTGACCGCCGATGATAAGATAAGCGCCCATCGCAAAGGCAGCAAGCAGAGCAAGCCCGTTCCCCAGGATAGAGTCGGTAGCAAAAGATATACCGCTGTAGTTGATGACCACAATTCCGATAAAAGCGATGACAATACCGCCTATAGTCAGCCTATCCAACCTCTCACCCCACAGAAAATAGGAGATTACGGCAATAAAGGCGGGATGTGAGGTTACAAGAACAACCGAACTGGCAATAGACGTATAATCAAGAGAGGTTATCCACAGTCCGAAGTGCAGCGCAACAAAAATACTTGAGAGCAGTATCAGAAATACGTCGCGCTTTGACAGCCGCTTGAGACCTTTCATTGATTTAATCGAGGCGATGGGGAGCAATACTGCGGCGGCAATAACCATGCGGCAGGTGGCAATTACCATTGGCGGGGCATCGGCCAGCCGGATAAAAACCGCCGCAAAAGAGACCGCCACCACGCCGATAAAAAGAGTCAGATACGCTTTCACAGGTTCTTAGCCTCAATTAATCGCTTTTTCAAATACCAGTGACAGTAGAGACCACTTTAGCTTATAATTGGTAAACTTACAAGATACCTGACAGATGGAGTTATGGAGCAGCTCATCTACAGATTTATCAGCAGCAATGACGAACTTGAAGAAGCTTTCAACATAAGAAGGCGGGTATTTGTCGAAGAACAGAATATTTCAGAAGATATAGAGCTTGATGAATATGATAGCGTGGCAACTCACATTATCGTCAAAGACGGAGACAGAGCTATCGGGACGGCCAGAGTCCAGTTTCCGGCTAAAGGAATAGCAAAGATAGAGAGAATGGCAGTCCTCAAAGATTTCCGACGCCGGGGAATCGGCAGCAATATTATCAAGTTTCTCACCGAGGATTTTAAGAAAAGAAAGATTGAGCAGGTAGTCCTTCACGCCCAGTATGCGGTGGTGGACTTCTACCGGTCATGCGGTTTCAAGGAAACCGGCGAACCGTTTATTGAAGCCGGTATCAAGCATATCAGAATGGAGAAAAAATTCTGACCGACTCTCAGGTCATGCTTACAAATAAATGAGGAAGGGAGTCTTATGGAAAAGTACAACGGTGCTGAAGCTTTCATTGAAGTACTGAATGCCAATGGCGTGGAGCACATCTTCTTTAATCCGGGAGGGGAGCAGGGTATACTACTGGCGACAATTGCCAAATATAGGATACTGGGTAAACCCTGTCCGCAGCTTGTCCTTTGCCTTGATGAAGCGGTAGCCCTGACCGCCGCCCACGGGCACTACATGATTTCCGGGCGTCCCCAGGTGGTCTTGGTTCATGCCGAACTGGGCACACTCCAGCTGGGAGGGGCTTTACATAACGCTCAGTGGGGACGGATACCAGTCATTATTATGGCCGGGGCAATGCCGGCCGGCCAGCGGGTAAACTGGAAGAATGAGCCATATGACCAGGGCTTGAGCGTGCGTAACTGTATGAAGTGGGACTACACAATACAGGCTGATGAAAACATCCACGATGTCCTGCAGAAAGCATTCCGGACATCCTTTACCGAGCCGTGTGGACCGGTTTACCTTGGCTATCCGCGGGAAATAATTGCCGGGGAAATTGACCGGATTACCATCCCCAAATCGGCAACAACCGCTGCATCGGCAGCTTCACCGGTTGACACCGCCACCATCGGCAGCATCGCCGATACTCTGCTCAAAGCCGAAAATCCTCTTATCGTTGCCGGTTACACGGGCAGGTATCCTGAATCGGTAGCGACGCTTGTTGAGCTTGCCGAGACACTCTGTGCTCCGGTGGTTAACGGCCCCGTCTGGCTGAATTTTCCCACCAATCACCCCCTCTGTGCCGGAGTCGAACAAATTCTCGGCAGCAGGAAAGCAAACCCTTCGATTATGTCTGTGGCTGATACTATCCTGGTAATCGATTATGATGTGCCCTACGCAGCATCACCGGGGCTGCCCGGACCGGAGGCAAATATCATCCATATCGATGTCGACCAGCTGACGCAGGGCAGGCCGCTCTGGGGACACGGAGCCAATACCTATCTAGAAGCCGACTCCAGGGAAGCAATTCCTGCCCTGACCAGAGCTATCCGTGAAAAACTGACTCCGGAGAAGACGGCGCAACTCCGCCAGCGTTTTAGCCAGCTTGAGAGTGCCCATAAAAGGGAAAAGGAAGAATGGCACAGTATGGCTCAAGATAAATCTGCCCAGAGACCGGTTTCTCCGGACTGGATCTGCTATTGCCTGGCACAACTCATCGATGAGGACACCATACTGGTTCACCACACCATCAGCCAGTCGGCCTCCGCCACGGAGCAGATTGACCGTTCAAAGCCGGGGACTATGATGAGCTGCGCGGCCGGCTCAATCCAGTGGGCGCTGGGCGCCGCCCTCGGGGCGAAAGTAGCCGCCCCGGACAAACTTGTGGTAAGCATGATGACTGATGGCGGCTTCGTCTGGGGCAGCCCGGTTGCCACTCTCTGGCCTTCAGTAGCCTATAAAGCGCCGTTTCTATCGATTATCCTTAACAACCAGTCGTACGGATTTATAAAACTACTTGTGGAGAGGTCTTATGGCGAGGGCAGTATTCCGGACAGGATGGCATTCGAGGCGGGAGTGGATATTATGCCGGCAGCCGATTACGCCGGAGTCGCCCAGGCCTGCGGCGCTTACGGCCGGACTGTCGAAGACCCGGACGATATGATGCCGGCGCTGAAAGAAGCCATCGACCAGGTCCGCAAGGGAAGACCGGCGGTTATCGATGTCAGGGGTGAGAGAGAAGTCAATTCGGTATTTTAATGGTTCAGTTAAAGTGTAGTTGTTTAAACTGTCACTGACTAAACAGCACCTGTCCAGTCCGGACAGCATTAACGGTGAAAGGAGATAAAATGGAGAAAAGCGAAGTGAAATCGCCCTTTTCAAAGGTAATACAGGTGGGAGTAGTGGTCAGGGACGTGAAAAAAACGGTTGAACGTTTATCATCATTGGGAATTGGTCCGTTCCAAGAAATGGTGTTACCTCCTGATAGAAAAGAGTGGTTTCGCGGCGAACCGATGTATGCCGACTTCAAAATATACGGGGCGATGATTGGTGATATACAGATCGAGCTTATTCAGCCTCTGAGCGGAAATTCTCCGCACATGGAGTTCCTTGAAACAAAAGGAGAGGGCATTCAGCATATTGCCTGCGCCGTCCCGGATGTCCAGGCAGCGGTAGATAAGCTTGCTGAAAAAGATGTCAGCATACTGATGAGAGCAAAGTTTCCTGGAGACAGGGGAGTAGCTTATATGGACCTCGGTGTCGGCAATATACTTGTCGAGCTTATCCAGAGACCGGCCGAATAAGTGCAAATCATATAGGGGAAAGAATTATAATGGGAATTATTCTGGCGATTATTGCCGCCTGCTGCTGGGCGTGGAGCGCCATATTTGCCCGGCTGGGTTTGAATACCGGTATCAGGGCTCCTACGGGCACCATGGTGTCGATAATTTCCAGTTTCCTGCTGGTCGGAATCCTGGCGCTTGCCCTGAGCTTTGATGATGTATTGCTGCTCACGCCGATGGCACTGCTCTGGTTCGGGCTTATCGGGGCGGTGAATTACATTATGGGCAGGCAGTTCAACTACGCGTCAATCAACCGCATCGGAGTGGTCCGGGCAAGCCCGCTTTTTTCCACGTCACCCCTTTTCGCCATGATACTGGCTGTCTCCTTCCTCGGTGAAAGCATCAATCCGGCTATAATAATCGGCACTCTCACCATCGTTACCGGAATCTACCTGGTGGTGAGCGCCCGGTGAATAACAAAAAAGAGGCTATAGTCGGGATTGCTTTCGGCATCGGGGCAGGCCTGTGTTATGGAGTCAGTTCGGTACTGATAAAACGCGGAGTCGGCAGTATGGCGCCGCCGCTGGTAGGCGCGGCTGTTTCACTGCTTGCCGGTATGCTGGGACTCTCTGTCCTCGGGGCGCGCAGCATCAGGACTGACCTTGATAAAAAGAAGGGAATCGGCTTTATGCTGCTCGCCGGTATAACCGCCGCCTGTGGCGTAATCTCAATGTTCTACGCCCTCAGTATGGCGCCGGTAGTAGTTGTTGCTCCCTTGCAAAGTATTAACCCGTTGTTCGCCCTGCTCTGGTCTTACCTGTTTCTCGGCCGGCTGGAAAGAATCACTCCCAGACTGGTGATAGGCAGCGTACTGGTGGTGACGGGAGTAATCCTGATTACCCTCGGCAGGGCAGGATAGTTTCCACTTAACCATTGCAAATATGATGCACTGCCGGTAGTAATCTGTTGCTGTAAATATCTTGATAATGCTACAATCGGTGTAATATCAAAGTCATCAAGCTAATAGAACAGGAGGGAATGCTGTGGCAATAGGAAAGAAGAAGCTTATTGAGATGTACAGGACGATGGTGCGGATTAGGACGTTCGAGGAGAGGGTGGCGAAGGAGTTCGGGATGGGTAAAATCCCGGGTATTATCCACCTCTACCTGGGTGAGGAGGCGATAGCCACCGGCACCTGCGCTCATCTCAGGCCAAACGATTACATTGTCAGTACTCACCGCGGGCACGGCCACCTTATCGCCAAAGGCGGGAAAACGGACCTGATGATGGCTGAAATCTTCGGTAAGAAGACAGGTTACTGCAAGGGAAAGGGAGGCTCGATGCACATTGCCGATGCCGACCTGGGAATGCTGGGGGCTAACGGCATCGTCGGTGCCTGCATCCCGATTGCCACCGGAGCAGCCCTTGCCGCCCGGATAAAGGGCACTGACCAGGTCTCGGTCTGCTTCTTCGGTGATGGCGCCACCAACACTTCCCGGTTCCACGAAGCAATAAACCTAGGCTCGGCCGATAAGCTGCCGGTGGTCTATATTATCGAAAACAATCTGTGGGCGGTCTCCACCCGCACCAGCGACGTTGTGAATATACCCGACTTCACCTGCCGGGCAGTTGCCTATGGCATTCCCGGGATGGCCGTGGACGGTAACGATGTAATAGCCGTCTATGAAGCGGTTGGAGAGGCTGTTAACCGGGCAAGGAAAGGCGAAGGTCCCAGTCTGCTCGACTGCAAGACCTACCGCTGGAGCGGCCATATGATAGGTGACCCCCAGACCTACAAGCCGAAAGAAGAAGTTGAGGAGTGGATGGAGAGAGACCCTGTCCCCATATATGAGAAATACCTGGTTGAAAATAAAGCAATGACTCAGGATGAAATGGAGGCAGTAAAAGCCGAAATGCTTGAAGAAATAGATAAGGCGGTGAAGTTTGCCGAGGAAAGCCCCGACCCTTCACCGGAAGAAGTACTTGAGGATGTTTTTGCATAGGAGGCAATGATGAAAAAGGTATCATTTCTGCAGGCACAGCAAGAAGCAATTAACGAGGAAATGGACAGAGACCCAACAGTATTCGTCCTCGGTGAAAACATCCGGTCGATGTCAACCACCGGACTGTGGAAGGGACTGCTCGACAAGTACGGGTGGGAAAGAGTCAGGGACACGGCAATATCGGAGCAGGCGATACTAGGCGGAGCGATAGGCGCCGCCGCAGCCGGGATGAGGCCAATCGCCAGCCTGATGTTTGTCGACTTCATGGGCATCTGTGGTGATGAGCTTATAAATCAGCTCCAGATGACCTACATGTTCGGTGGGAAGATAAAGCTGCCGCTGACCATTGTCGCCGGCTGCGGAGCCGGTCGGTCTGTTGCCGCCCAGCATTCAAAGAGCCTCTTCGGCTGGTTGATGGCGGCTAAAGGACTTAAGATAGCCATACCATCCACACCGTATGACGCCAAGGGCTTGCTGAAAGCGGCAATCAGGGACGATAACCCGGTGGCTTATTTCACCCATAAACTTTCTGCTGACCAGACGGAGGAGATTCCGGATGACAACTATACCGTGCCCCTGGGAAAGGCAGACATTAAGAGGGAAGGCAGCGATGTCACAATCGTTTCAATAGCCTATTCGGTCACCCGCTCTCTCAATGCCGCCGAAAAGCTCCAGGAACAGGGTATCAGCGCCGAGGTTATCGACCTCCGCACCCTGGTGCCTCTCGATAAGGAAACTATCATAAATTCGGTCAGTAAGACGGGGAGGATTGTGATTACCACCGAGGAGCCGGCGACAGGCAGCGCCGCCGCAGAAATAGCCGCCACAGTTGCCGACGACGCGTTCGACTACCTGGATGCCCCGGTAAAGAGGGTCTGCGCTCCCGATACGCCAATCCCTTTCAGCGCCGTCCTGGAGAAAGTCTGGATACCTGACGAAGAAGATATAATTAAGGCAGTAAAGGAATTGATCTAGCTTTTCTTCTATGTCATTGCGAGGAGTCCCGATGAAATCTGGACGACGTGGCAATCTCCTAGTTCGAACCTGGTGATTGCTTCGCCCCGATAGAATCGTGGCTCGCAATGACAATGCAATCGAAATAGAACAGCACCTTTTTGGAAACTCTGGAGGTAAAAGAATGGCGGTTCCCATAATAGTAGCCAAAATAGGGTGGGGTACAGAACCGGTTACGCTTGTCGAATGGAAGGCAGATGAAGGCGACCGTGTAGAAAAAAACAGCACGATACTGGTAACGACAACCGAGAAAATCGAGTCCGATATCGATGCCGAAGCCTCCGGCTACCTGCACATTATTACCCCGGAAGGAGTCGACGCGGAGATAGGTACGGTTGTCGGTCTCATCGCCGAAACAAAAGAGGAACTTGAGGCGGTCCAGAAAGAGACCCCGCCTGAATTTCTCACCCCTGTTGCCGTACCTGAAGAAGCCCCTCCCCCACAGCAGGCGCCAGCACCACCGGTTACCAGGGCAGCGGAAGGTGAGCGGATTAAGATATCCCCGGTAGCCCGCAAGATGGCTGAGGAGCACATGATTGACATTGTGGCGGTCAAGGGCACTGGCCCGGGAGGCAGGATTGTCAGGGAGGACATCGAAAAGGCAATCGAGTCGAAGGGAGCCGCTGTGACACCTGCTGTAGTTACCGGAGGAAAGAGAGTCAGGTCCACCATCCCGCTTAAGGGAATGAGAGCGGCAATAGCTGCCAATATGTACCGCAGCCTGTCCACCTCGGCACAGCTTACCCTTATGGGCGAAATAGATATGACAGAAGCGGTGAAACTGAGGGAGACGCTGAAAGCTCAGGCGGATGAAATCAGAGTAAGCGTCACCTATACGGACATCTTCGTTTATATCGTTGCCAGGGCGCTGAGTGAACATCCCATTATCAATTCCAGCCTTGAAGATAACGAAATCAAGCTCTGGGAGGACGTTAATATCGGAGTTGCCGTTGCTCTTGAAGATGGGCTTATCGTCCCGGTGATAAAAAACGCCGATAAAAAATCAATCGTGGAGATTAGCCGCACCGCAAAGACCCTGGCTGAGAAAGCCAGAGAAGGCAAACTCGTCCCGGATGACGTGACCGGCGGTACCTTCACCATCACCAACCTTGGTGCACTCGGCGGAGGCTATCGTTTTGAGACGGTGATTATAAACGGCCACGAGTCAGCCATTCTGGGAACAGGAGGCATCAGCGACAGGGTGGTGGCGAGGGATGGGCAAATCGTTATCAGACCGATAATGACCTACTATTTCACCTATGACCACCGGATAATCAACGGCGCCGTGGCAGCCGAGTTTATGGCGAGCATCACCAGACTACTTGAAAATCCATACTTGCTGCCCGACTGGAAAAGCGTTACCTAATGAATGAAAGAGACACTGTGGTAATCGGCGGCGGCCCGGCCGGTTACGTAGCAGCGCTCAGGGCTTCACAGCTAGGGGTGAAAGTATCCCTTATCGAAGAGAACAAGCTTGGCGGTGTCTGTCTTAATTCAGGCTGTATCCCCACCAAGTTTCTGCTGCACGCCGTCAACCTCCAGCGGTCAATCGGTACTGCCGGGGAGTACGGCATAGAAGTAACCGGAGCCGCCATTGGTCTCACCAGGCTGCAGGAAGGAAAGAACAGACTGGTATCGAGCCTGGTGTCCGGAGTCCGGCAGCTTCTGGCAGCCGGGAAAATAGAGGTTATCAACGGCAGAGCAAAGCTCGGCTCATCCAGCCAGGTGGATATCACTACAGGCGACGGAGAAAAGCAGTCAGTCCGGGCAGCGAAAATTATCATCGCCACCGGTGGCAAAGCCGTCGGTCTGCCTGTCCCCGGGGCCGATAACCCGGAAGTAATCAATTACGAGGGGCTGCTCAGCCTGGACCGCGTCCCGGAGAGCATGGTGATAATCGGGGGCGGCGTAATCGGGGTGGAGATGGCTACGGTTTATAACCGGCTTGGCTGCCGAGTAAGCATCGTGGAGATGATGCCGCGGATACTGCCAACAGTTGATGCGGAGATTGTCTCGGTCGTGGACAGCGCCCTCAGGAAAGACGGAGTTAATATTTACTGCGGGGCCGGGGTGGAAAAAATTGAGGACGCCGCTGAGGGCAAACAGGTCTCTTTCTCCATTGGCGGAGAAGTTAATAAACTGGGGGCAAAAATTGTTGCCGTTACCACCGGACAGAAGCCTAACATAGAAAGTGTGGGACTTGATGAATGCGGCGTAGCCGCCAATGAGAAAGGAATAAAAGTAAATGAAAGGATGGAGACTAGCGTCACCGGCATCTACGCTGCCGGTGACATCACAGGAGGCATGATGCTGGCTCACGTCGCTTTTGCCGAGGGCAAAACAGCCGCTGAGAACGCCACCGGCGGAGAGGCGATAATGGACTACCAGGCGGTGCCCCAATGCATTTTCACCTCGCCGGAAATCGCCGGCGTCGGTCTCAGCGAAGAGGAAGCGGTGGCGCAGGGGTATGAAGTAGAGATAGGCAGGTTTCCATTTTCCGCCAGCGGTATGGCGGCAATTCTCGGTGAAACAGGCGGCATGGTAAAAATAATCACTGAGAAAAAGTACAGCCGGATTCTGGGTGTCCACATCGCCGGCCCTTCGGCGTCAAATCTCATTGCCGAGGCTGCCCTGGCAATAAAAATGGAGCTTACTCCGCAGGAGATAATCGAGACAATACACTCCCACCCCTCCCTCTCCGAAGCATTCTGGGAAGCCGCCCTGGATATCTCCGGTGAATCAATACACTTCCCCTCACGGAAAAAGACAAAACCCTGAATATCCGATAGCATTAATTGCAAAAAGAAATGGCATTCATTGTTCACAACACCGGACTTACCGAATACAGTGATGCCTTACGCCTGCAAAGCGATATCCGTAACCGGGTTATTGAAGGCAGGGCGGAGGACACGCTTCTTCTCCTCGAACACCCTCCGACAATCACCATCGGCAAGTCCGGCAGTCTGGAGAATGTCCTTGTTTCCGATGACCAGCTGGCAGAACGGGATATATCGCTATTTTTCATCGACCGCGGCGGCGATGTGACCTATCACGGTCCGGGGCAGCTTGTGGCTTACCCGGTAATTAACCTTAAAAAGCGTGGCGTGAATGCCCACCAGTACGTTCATGACCTGGAGGAAGTGGTAATAAGGACGCTGAGCGATTTCTCAATTGAGAGCTACCGCGATGAGGCCCACGCCGGAATCTGGGTGGAGAATCGTGAAATTGGCGCCATCGGCATCAATCTCAGAAGATGGGTCACCACCCACGGAATAGCCCTTAATGTGAATATTGACCTAAGTCCTTTCTCACTTATAAATCCCTGCGGCTTCACCGATAGAAAAGCCACCTCGATAGCGGAGATACTGGGCCGGGACATTTCAATGGCTGAGGTGATAGAGAAATTCCTGGCTCATTTTTCAGAGGTGTTAGAAATGCAACTGAAGCCAGTGGAAAATCAACTACCAGCCGGAGGTGCCGGTGAATAAAAGGCTTCCTCCCTGGTTCAAACAGCTGCCCGCAGACACGGCGGCCGTATCGACCGTGAAAAACCTACTCGACGGACTCAGCCTGCATACTATCTGTGAAAGCGCCCTCTGCCCTAACGCCGGAGAATGCCTGGCCCACAAAACGGCAACATTCCTGATTCTGGGCGATACCTGCACCCGCCACTGCACTTTCTGCGCGGTGAAGAAGAGTATTCCCACTCCAATCGATGAAACCGAGCCCCGGCACCTGCTGGAGGCAGCCCGGAAGCTGGGACTGACATACATCGTGATAACCTCCGTTACCAGGGATGACCTCCCTGGCGGAGGCGCTTCCCACTTTGCCAGAGTAATCAGCCTGCTCAGAGAAAAAATCGAAAATGTAACTATAGAAATCCTCATTCCCGACTTCCTAGGCTCCATTGAGGCGATTAAAACAGTCGTTGAAGCCGGACCGCAGGTTATTAATCACAACGTTGAGACGGTACCCCGCCTCTACCCGGAGGTAAGACCTCAGGCGGACTACAGTCGCTCCGTGCAGCTTCTCGCCGCGGTGAAGGAACTGAGCCCCGGTACCGTCACCAAGTCAGGATTGATGGTGGGACTGGGGGAAACAGAAGACGAAGTAATCGAGGTGATGAGCGACCTCCAGGAAGCTGAATGTGACCTGCTGACAATCGGGCAGTATTTGCAGCCCACTCCCCATCACCACCCGGTGGTCAGCTACATTCCGCCGGAAGAGTTCCGTGAATACTCCACCATTGCCAAGAAGATGGGCTTTATTGATGTCGCCTCTGCACCTCTGGTAAGAAGCTCCTTCAAAGCAGCCGAATTATATGCTGGAGTAACATCACTCAAAAATGGCGGCGCTGCATAACCGACTGTAAGAAGAATTTTATTCATACTTTATTAATGTTGCCCGGTCAGTATGCTCTTAGAAGCGGTGAATCAATATTCCGATGCCATACCATCTATTTCTACTGTCAATAGCTAAATAACGAACCTTTTACTTAATCATGGTTGCACAGGCAACAATGAATATCAATATTTCTTTTGCCGTTGTGGTTTCCTTCGGCTTCGCTCAGGACAGGCTAACGGCTCACCATGAGCGGCACACATTCCCACTCACCCTGAGCTTGTCGAAGGGTCTCCAACTAAAATTGAGAAGAACCATAACGAAAATACAGGGATAATTGAACATTTCACAAATCGCTACACCAGGTAGCGACGGTAGAGTGTCACGCTCTTGTAGTCGATGGTGACATCGAAGGCTGTCCGTAGCACATCCAGGTACGGGCTGCGCGCCGCTTCTTCATCATTGATGGTCTCGATGGTAATCCGGCGTACGGACTGGAACTGTCTGGTTAACAGGTGGCGCAGAGGACTAATGTATTCGGGCAGGTGTGGGTCATCGGGAGGAACATTAAAGATTAGATTCCGGCCGTTCCGCCTTGATGTTGCCACTAACCTGGTACCCCGGTAGACAAGGTGCGTACCGGCAATACGCTTCGGCAGAGACCCTCTGATTGCCTCAAGTTGAATTCCACACAGGGATGCTGGGTCAGTGGCATTTATCCAGTAGACTGTATCTTCGGGCAGTCTCCGCTGCAGACGGCGGAAAGCCTGGTGCGAGATGAACTGCGGCCCGGGAATGCCATGGAAGAAATAGCCGGCAAGAACTTCCCCGGAAAGTTCCATCAACCGCAGGGCGCGGAAAACATTCCTCCACTGGAAAGCGGGCAGTTCCTTTTCCAGTAGCTCGCGGAAGAGGATCCCGTAGCGGTCGAGCAGGAGTCTTGCCCGGTCCTTCATCCGCTCCTCGGTCTCGAGCAAATCACCGTCCGGTTCGGGAGCGGGAAGCAGGAACCAGTTACCAGCGTAGGGCAGCGAGCCCTTCCAGCGGGCGAAACCACCCCGACCACCAGTCCGCCGACCGCGATGACGGCGGCCTGTAGAAGTAGCGTCAATCTCCGGTGCCTTGAACCGGTTCAGAATACCCCGGCGGAGGGCGGCGAAGGTATCATTGGTGACCTTTCCCTGCCACACAGCTTCCCAGAGCCGGTCAGACAGCTCACCGGGGTGTAACCCGGATAGAGTGAGGAGTGTAGAAAAATCATACCGGCCCAGGGTACTAGGGAACACATCGGTAAGCCCCACATCCACACCAGTCGATTCTACGGTCTCCATTACGTCTGTTGCATCTTCCTGCATCAGGTCCAGGTCAGGCTCAAAGCAAAAGACGGCGCGGTTTTTTTCACTGCCCACCCAGCGGAGGTCGCTTTCCTGCATGGCGCTGTCCAGCCAGGAAGTGGAATACGGATGCAGCCTGGCCGGCAGGATTTCTGATTCCCACAGCGCTGATGGCACCGGCAGGCAGAGCAATTGCTCAATGCACCGGAATAAATCCTCAACATCATTTCCGGGGTCAGTCAATCCCTGGTGGTACGCCAAGAAGAGGGGTAACCACTCCACATCCAGTGGCTCGAAGACAGGTACGGCACTTGCCCGCGCCAGCCTGAGCATTACCTCGAAGTTCTCACTGTCACAGATATATTCATCGGTGCTTTCCGTCACCAGCGGTCCCACGATTACCTTCTGAGAGTCAATCAGGTCTTCCAGCACCAGGGACAGGCGCTGCTTCTCAATGCCGAGTGTGGTCTGGGCGAAGTTATAGGTGACCGGACCATAGTACTGCAACCACTCTGCCAGTACGTCGGTCAGGATTTCGTCATGGTCTTCTACTACGTTAGCGGACATACCATCTATTTTGGTCGGTATAGCAGATGAGCCTGTCAGCGGTTCTATTGCTACGTCCTGTCCTCCATAGAGGGCATGAGTAATTCTGAGCAGGGTTTCCAAGGCTACTACCAGCGCTTCCGAAGCTGCCGGCGGCTTGACTCGTACCAGTCTTTCGGCAAGGGATTTCAGCAACTCATCGTTATCAGTTTCGTGGTCGTCGTGCATCGCCTGCAACAGGCGCTCCCATTCCAGAGCCGGAATCAGCAGCCGTTCCTTGACCCAGTCTACCAGCTCTCGCGGTGTATCCGGTGAATAGCCGGGGGCCAGGCGCTGCCGCTTCAACTCGAACTGTGCTACCAGATCGCGGGCAACACCGGGACGGATTCCGGGGGTGAAGACTACGTGGTTGAGGAGGTCACTGCGCAGCCGGGAAGCCGTTCCCGCTGCCGGTTCGTCGGTCATGTAGACGTACTGATTGGTCTGTTGCCAGGAGAGACTCTGTGCCATCGGGCTAGGATAGGTGGTATGTGCCTCCGACCATTGAATCGCTCCTGACTCAAGCTCGGTCAGCACCTGCCGCAGACTTTCCATGTCGAATTCGTCCCGCAGGCAGGTACGCCACGCTTCCAGGAGGATGGGAAAGTCATCGTACTGCCTAACGGAATCAAGCAGCTTCAATGAGCGCATACGGTTCATCCAGAGCGGCATTCTCTGGCCGATTTTGCCGCGGGTCAGGAGTAATGCCCGGCCGGCACACTCACGGAATCTGGCGCCGAAGAACCCTGAGCCTTCCAGCCGTTTCCTGAGAAGTTGCTCGATGGTTGCGCTGGACACCAGCGATAGCACTTCATCAGCACTGACATCATGAGGTAACTGGAGCACAATGCAGTCGTTGCCGGTATATATCTCCAATCTCTGACCGTAGCGGTCTTCCCAGGCAGCATCCATCGCCATGGCAAACGGGCGGTTGACCCGACCTCCCCAGATAGTGTGCAGTATGAGCTGGTTTCCCGGTACTCCGCCCGGCCCCGTGCTGACAGTCTCCACCACGATATGGTGCCGGTGAGGAAGGTCGCAGCCTGTCCTTTCCTTCTGTCGCTTCAGGAAATCAACCAGTTGCTCCGATGCAGCGGAATCCATGTGGCAGTCACGTTGCAGAGTATCTATAAAGGCGGCATCGTCCAGACTGTCATCGGCAGTCTCCAGGAACTGGCCGATTCGCTCTGAGAAATGGAAGTCGCGGTAGTTCTCCTCACCCCTCCAGAACGGCGTTGCCATTATTCTGGGATTGCCGGGAAGCACAAAGACATCATTGTGTGTTATGCGCTCGATTTTCCAGTTCTGCGTACCCAGGGCAAACGTCTGGCCGGTCGATGCTTCCCAGACAAACTCCTCGTCAAGCTCCCCGATGAGAGCGCCGGTCTCCTGATGACGGAGGTGGAAATAGCCGCGGTCAGGTATAACACCGCCCGATGTGTACAGGGCCAGCAGGGCTCCCTTACTGGCAACCACCGTGTTGTCCAGCCGGTCAATGGAGATACGCTGCCTCAGCTCACGTATCCGGGCATCGGCATAACGCCCGGCCAGCATGTTCAGGACAAGGTCGAACTGCTCCCGGCTCAGGTGACGGTAAGGGTAGCTGGCGGTAACCCGCGTATAGAGTTCAGCAATGTCCCATTTCTCAACGCCAACCATGGAGATGATGACCTGGGACAGCACGTCAAGAGGACACAGGACAGGCTCGGTGAGTTCCATGTCATGTTCCGGTATGGCCGAGGCGAGCACCGCCGCTTCCAGGAGGTCATGCGGGTGCGTGGGGAATATCTCGCCCCGGCAAACCTCACCTACCTGGTGGCCGGCCCGGCCGACACGCTGAATTGCCGACGAGACCGAGGGTGGCGACTGTACCAGTATCACCTCATCCAGCGAGCCGATATCAATGCCCAGCTCCAAGGAGTTGGTTGCTACGACTGCCCGAAGCTCACCTTCTCTCAGTTTGCGCTCGACTTCGTTGCGTATCTCGCGGGAAAGGGAGCCGTGGTGCACATAGGCTATCGGTAGCTCTTCCTCCTCATTGAGCATGAGGGCCAGCTTCTCGCATAGCCTTCTACCGTTGGCGAACAGCAGCGTCGAGTGGTTTCTGCTGATTATTTCCTTGAATTGTCTCACCAGAGGTTCCCAGATGGAATCCTGTACCGGCTGTTCCGCCGCTTCTTCGGGGAACCGTACTCGAATGTCATACTGCTTCGTTGTATCGGAGCGCACGATGGAGACAGACCGTGGTGTGTGATACGGAGAATGTGCGTCTCCTTCGACCCGGAACCCGCCGATAAAAGCGGCCACGGTTTCCAGGGGGCGGATGGTTGCCGATAGGGCAACACGCTGGAACTCGCTAGACAACAAGACAAGTCGCTCCACAGCCGTCATCAGGTGCACGCCCCGCTTGTTTCCGAACACGGCGTGAACTTCATCGAGAATTACCGTGGCGAGGCCCCTCAGGATTGACCGGCCTCCGGTGGAACTGAGCAGCAGGTTCAGGCTCTCCGGTGTAGTGATGAGGATTTCCGGTGGGTGGCGCTGCATCTGGTGCCGTTCCGTCTGCGGAGTATCACCGCTGCGGGTCAGAACGCGGATTTCCGGAAAGGGCTTCTCTGATTTCCTGAAGGCTTCTCTCAGTTCCTTGAGTGGCCCGAGCAGGTTCCGCTGGATGTCATTATTCAATGCTCTCAGGGGAGATACATACAGGATGCTGGTGTGTCCTGTGGTAAACTGCCCGGTCACCAGCTGATTAATTGCCCAGAGGAACGCAGCCAGCGTCTTACCGCTTCCGGTTGGTGCCGTGATGAGGACATGCTCACCCCCGGAAATTCTCTGCCAGCTTTCTTCCTGCACCTCGGTTGGTTGTCCAACCTCTTCCAGGAACCACCGGGCGATATTCGGATGGAAATGAGAAAGAATGCTCACCTCGCTTGATTATGTATTTCCGTTACCTTCTTGTCAAATATACATCATCAATGTTGGTATCGCTGCATCAATTGACTGTACATAATAATTCACTTATTTTTCATTTCTCAGGCAAACTATTTTTAAAGTATGTAAATCTTTTCAAAAAAAATCTGTGGCACAGGCTGCAAGGGGACTTGACAAAAGTGCTGAATGGCGGTTATCATTCACCGCATACTCTTATGGAGTGATAAGATGCCGGCAATATATGATATTGGTCAGGAAGTACTGATAAGACCGGTAACTGAGCCGGGACTGTCCGTCCGGGAAGCTGCCTTAAGTCCCTACGCGGGCATGACCGGCAAGGTTACGAATTATTACTGGATAAGACCTCCAACCGGCAAGCTTTTTTATCTGTACACGGTGCAGGTCGGCGACAGTAATAAGGAGATTGTCCTTTATGAGGACGAGATAACTTATCGTACCAGAGCAAAGTCCAGACCAAGCAAAGTGAAGAGCAAATAGAATACACTGCTGATGACCAGACAGACATTTCCTCACGCCGTGTCCTCAAAAACTATCAGATAGAGCGGCTATCCGGGATCGGTTATACTTTACATAAATACTTCCCAGGGAGGAGTAAATGGAATGGAATGATTTGCTGACGGACGGCTACGGGCGAGTTCTTGAATATCTGGAGCACGTACTTGACGGATTGAATCAGGATGACCTTGGCTGGCAGCCCAGTGAAGACTGTAATAGCATCGGCTGGTTAGCCTGGCACCTGACGCGACAGGAAGATGCCCAGATAGCATCTCTGATGGTGAAAGACCAGCTATGGATAAGTGAAAAGTGGCATGAGAAGTTCGGCCTGCCGGCCGACGAAGGTGATATTGGCTTCGGTCACACCAAGGAACAGGTGGCGGCATTCAGGAGTCCGGATACGAAAACACTTGTCGGCTACCACCGTGCCGTTCTGGAGCGGGCAAAGGATTACTTTAAAACCCTGTCGAAGACCGACCTTGATAGAGAGCTACAGGAACCGTGGTTCAAGCCGTTACCCACTGTCGGAGTACGTCTCATCAGTATCATGAATGATGCGACCCTGCATCTTGGTCAGGCTGCATACGTACGCGGTTTACGCCAGGGCAGAGGCTGGCAAACGTATTAGATGGCTTCCAATCATTACACCCCTTTATATCTGCTGTTGTCACCGGATAGAAAAGTATTGTGACAGGTCTACTGATTCTCTCAGGAATTCTGATAAGTCTGGCACTGGTCTTTTACTCTATCGGCGTCTGGAGTGAAAGATTTGCCGGTAAATTGAAGGGCTGGCACCTTTTATTCTTCTGGGGTGGACTGGCTTTCGATACTGCCGGTACCGGAATGATGTTTGACATGGCAGTGCAGATCGGGGTGAATATTCATTCTATAACGGGAATACTGGCAATTGTTTTGATGCTAATTCACGCCGTCTGGGCGACTGTCGTTCTCCTGCTAAAGAATGAAAAGGCTATCAACAACTTCCACCATTTCAGCCTGATGGTATGGATAATCTGGCTGGTGCCGTACCTGACTGGTTTCTTTGTCTCCATGAGATAATCTTTGTAGAATAAGTAGGGGGAAAATACCGGATATTAATATGAAAAGAATCGTACTGAAATGGGAATTATCAGGCATAATCTTTGTATTTCTTCTTGGATCTTTATTACATTTTCTTTTCGAATGGTCGGGAGAGTCTCCATTTGTCGGATGGTTTGCTTCTGTCAATGAGAGTGTCTGGGAACACTTTAAGCTGGGTTTCTGGCCAATATGCCTTTTTGCCTTGATGGAATACCGATTCGTACGTCAATACGCAAATAACTTCCTGGCCGCAAAAGCGGCGGCTGTCTACATAATTCCGATTGTTACCGGGCTTGTTTTCTATGGCTACACGGCTATCATCGGCACGGAGATATTAATAGTTGACATAATCATATTTCTTGTGGCTATAGCTATAGGTCAGGTAACAGGTTACTTCATAATGACTCGTACTGAATTGCGCGGATATTTCAATGTCATATCAATTATTCTAATAATACTTCTTGCATTTATTCTCATTCTGTTTACTTTCTATCCGCCGCATCTGCCAATCTTTCTTGATTCCAATACCGGTACGTATGGAATCCCAAAGTAGTGATGGGAGTATATAAATTCTCATTTTCATGACTGTCCGGACGTTACTTTGTAGTTCTGGTACTTTTCAGTTTTGATTGAATGAAATACTCTCCCGATTTAGTTTATCTATTCCCGCCCACCGCCCTCAAGGAAGCTAAAGAGGCGGCTAACACCCCCTCTCCCCTTTACACCCCCCTCCAGCCAAAAGGCAAGAAAATACCCACCAAATGCGACCAGAAGCGTCGTTTCCTTGTTTTGAGTTGTCTAATGTTCTATAGTTAAGTATCGGCATTATTACCTGTAATTCACGGAGAGCTGAAAATGAAATCTGAATCCGGTGAAAGCGGCCTTGATGAGCTGATGCGTTTGTCCCGGCAAACTGCCCGGCAGGCAAAAGACCTCGAGGACGCCGAAAAGCAGCGCCAGGAACAGCGGGAAAAAGCGCAGGGTGTCAGACAGGGCTTGAAAGAAATCAGTGTATCAGTGGCTCTACAGCAACTGAGGCTGGTGGCAAAGGACGAGGTTATTGAAAAAGTAAGCGCATTAACAAAGAAGCCGGGTATAGAAGACCTGCGGAAGCTGATATCCGATTCCGTACATGACCTTGAGAAACAGACCGGTGGTGCCGCTGCTTCGAAAACCGATATTTCAACAATAGAGCAATCGGTTAAGACACTGGCTATACTTATTGAACTCTATTTTGCCCTCAGTGATTGACGGCGAAAATCGCACTCTTATCGATATCCACACCCTATCTGCAATACTCCGGGCGGAGTGGAAAAAGGCGCATCCGGAGACAAAATTCGTTACGGATTAATATCTGATCCGCAAACGGTATTACCAATATCTGTTTTTTCTTGTCCTGTGCGTTTTCACTCTGTTTACCTGTTGTTTGTGCAATCTGTCACCCGCCCCCTTGATTAATAACTCCGCATTCCCGGGATTCTGGCTCAGGTAGAACTGGAAAAGGCCCAGATACTGCATAAAATTCAGCGAAACCGGGCTGGACCGGTAATCGATTGTTAGTGTCCTCGATAGTTGCTTTAGCTGTGAATAGGTAAATACCTGTTTCAGCGCTTTCTTGATAGTCCGACTCTTTCCCTGGCGACAGAATATCACGAAATCCCGGTATAATTCATAGTGCCGGTCCGGCAATAATCTGGATTTCCTCTGTTCCGCCTGTAGCAGAGCGATATCAACCGAGGGTACCGGCCGGAAATCTTCCCTCTTAAAATGATAAATAATATCAACCCAGAACAAAGACTTTATCAGCAGCGATGCCAGCGTATCAGCAGGGAAGCCGGCATACTTTTCCGCTGCTTCCTTCTGGACTACCAGATAGCAATCTTCCGGCGGATTACTGGCGTAAAGCAGCTTATTGACGATATCAGCGGTATGGACGAACGGTATATTTGAAAAGACTTTGTATTTCTGTTTCGGAGGGATTTTCCATATCAGGAAATCATCAAGGTACAATTCAAACCTGTCCTGGTCAATGAATTTTCTCTTGCATTCAAGGTACAGTCGTTCATCCTTTTCAAAGGCAATCACTCTGGCGCCCTTCTTCAGTAACACCTCGCTGATTGCCCCAGAACCGGCGCCGATATCGTATACAAGGTCGCCTGCCGTAATACCTGACTGATTAATAAGTCTTTCTATAAGCTCTTTGTTTACTATCCTGTTCTGAGAATATTTTATTGTGAAATTGTCTTCATTGTGATTCATGGTGCTCACCTGCCTTAGCGGTTACTTTGTGCGGGGTGGTTTCAGCCCGCGGCAGCACCATTCATCTGAAAACCAAGGGTGAAGATGGAAAGCAAAACAGTCCTGGAAAAGCTTGGTAAACTCTAGATACGCAGGGGAGAGTTACTGCAGGAACGTTCAATGTGGCAACAGAACAACTATATTAATAATATTTGCCGTTGGCAGCTTTATACTTGGTACGGACTGTGCTGCCGGAGTTTTATCTGGCGATAACTCTTCTTTTGCTGCCTTTGAACATCTCAGTCATCTATCACTGACCTTCCGGTTCTGTTTGACAAAGTCTATCACAACACCATATCGATTTCAATATTCATTACGGTTATATACGCAGCCATCGGAGCAGGTACACCGTAAAATCAGGAATCTGTAGTGCTCATTTGCCAATCTTGACAGAGTTACCTCGAGACCCTAGACTGTTCTTTAGTTAAAATAACCTCCCAGAGTTTGGGAACAATATAGTAAAGAAATCCGCTTGAACCGAAAGGAGATACGGGGGATTGGACGCATTAGAAGGTATTAGAGTTCTGGACTTGTCCAGATTCCAGGCCTGCCCGTTATGCGGAATGATACTTGGAGATATGGGTGCCGAGGTAATCAGGATTGAAGAGCCAAGGGGAGCACCGGACAGGAGCTGGGGGCAGTGCGGACCTGACGGGGAAACACTGCTGTATAAAGTTATCTGCCGCAACAAAAAGTGCGCCACGCTGCGAATAAATACCCCGGAAGGCAGGGAAATTCTCGGAGAACTGGTCAGGCGTTCGGACGTCCTGCTTCACAATTATACTCCGGGCGCTCCCATTGCCGCAGAAGTGGACTACGAGCGTCTTAAGGTGATTAATGAAGGGATAATTGTAGCGGCGCTTTCCGGCTACGGCCAGTACGGACCGAACGCAGAAAGGCCCGGCTTTGACGGTACCGCCCAGGCGAGGTCGGGCGGTATGGTGTTGACCGGATTCCCGGGCGACGACCCGATTAAAACCGGCATCCCTTTTGTCGATGTCTCTGCTGGCCTGTTCACCACTGTAGCCGTCTTGAGCGCTCTTCTCCACAGGCAGAAGACGGGCAAAGGACAGGCGATAGATGTTTCACTGTACGATACGGCAACCTTCATTTCTCAGTCAATGGGAACTCTCCTCCTTTATCATTTCTACGGCGAGATAAGGAAACAGATTGGAAACCGCGGTTTTCACTCCTACAATACCTGCCTTGAGGCTAAAGACGGCTGGGTAGTGCTTTCCGTAGTCACCAATAGCATCTGGCGCAGGTTTACAGAAAAATTCGGTAGACCGGAGATGGCTGACGACCCCAGATTCGGTAGTGACATGGACCGCTTCCATAATGCCGACCTTATAAATGAGGTGGTTGGACCATGGGTGGCGGAGAGGACGGTTGATGAAGTGGTAAAGCTATGTGAAGAAGCCCGGGTCCCCTGTGAGCCGGTTCAAACGATTGACCAGTTGCTGACCGACCCCCAGGTGCAGGCCCGTGATATGGTTCAGCATATAGAGTATCCGGGGCTGGGTAAGATTCCAATAGCCGGTATCCCGATGAAGATGTCCTTAACGCCGGGCAGCATCAGAAGTCATGCACCGCAGCTTGGTGAACACAATGACTATGTTTATAATCAGCTTCTGGGTCTCAGCCCGGACAATGTCTCCAGTCTGAAGCAGGAAGGAATTATCTGAAATTATTCAACATTTAATTTACCAATGTCATTACGAGGAGTCCCGATGAAATCGTGACGACGTGGCAATCTCTTCTTTCGAACCTGGTGATTGCTTCGCCCCGATAAAGTCGGGGCTCGCAATAACAGTTGAATCAGCCGAATACATATAGAACTAATATGAATAAGATTAAAGGTGTGAAAAATGAAAATAGATATGTTCTGCCATATCTTACCTAAAAAATACAAGGAAGCATTCTACAAGATAACACCGGATAACTTCTATCTGAAGAATGTAATAGACAGCCTGCCGACGCTTTATGACCTCGACCACAGATTTAGAATCATGGATAAATATGAAGACCTGGCACATGTGCTGACTCTGGGTCTGCCGCCGGTCGAGGCTATCGCTCGGGGTGAAAAGGCGGTGGAACTGGCCAGACTGGCTAACGATGAGATGGCTGAACTCGTTCTGAAATACCCGGATAAGTTCCCGGCGGCGGCAGCCACATTACCGATGGACAATGTAGATGCTGCCCTGGCAGAAATTGACCGGGCGATAAAAGACCTGAAGATGAAAGGTATACAATTACTTGCTCCGGTGAACGATAAGCCTCTTGACCTGCCGGAGTACATGCCAATTTACGAGAAGATGTCTGAATACGATTTACCGATATGGGTGCATCCCACCCGCTCCGCCGACTATCCCGATTACCGGACCGAAAACAGGTCGCGGTACATGATATTCAGCAATCTCGGCTGGCCCTATGAAACGGCGACTTTCATGACAAGGATGGTATTCAGTGGAATTTTAGAGAAGTACCCGAACCTGAAGATAATCACCCATCACTGCGGCGGCATGATTCCATTCCTGGGACAGAGGATGGAGGGGTCGTATGACCATGCCGTAATACTCCGCGGGGCAAAGTACACGCAGGGATTATCAAAGCCGCACCTGGATTACTTCAGGATGTTCTATTACGATACAGCGCTTTACGGCAATACCTCCGCATTAATGTGCGGCTATGACTTCTGCGGTGCCGACCGGATGGTGTTCGCCACCGATTTTCCTTTTGACAGCGAATACGGTGACAGATATACCAGGCAGACCATTGATTCCATCGAGAATATGCCCATCAGAGACGAGGACAAACAGAAGATATTCGAGGCTAATGCCCGAAGGTTATTACACCTGCCAGATTAATGTCCGGATGTTATTTAACATATGAAGATTTGAGCGGTTGTTTAGCTTGGAGAATAACAGATAATTTCTAAGCGTTTTTATCAAACAGATTCACATTTATAGAATTATAGAGAAAGTTGATTTTATTAAGCTACCGAACTACTGGCTCAATCAATTCGATTGATAATTCTTCAGCGTCAATTTGAGCTAAAATACCTTCAGGCATAGGCATTCCTGTAATGTCATGACCAAAGTCGGCATTAGCGATAATTGGGAAACCGTAATCTTTAGTCATTTCGAGGATTATTTCTCTAATACCAGGTAATTCTCCTTTATAATCTATCTCTTCACAGTTGACCAGTTTCCCGACTACCATTCCGGTTATATTATTAAAGAATCCTTCGGCCTCCGCGATAGTGAATTGTCTTTCAATTTCGTGTGGTTGCGTTTCTAAGGTTTCCCAGAACAGGATAGTTTCCCCCAGTGATGGCCAATAGCTAGTGCGGAACAAACCTGTAACTGCTTGAAGGTAACCTCCCGTTAAACGACCTCTTGCCTTTCCGGGCCGCCAGCATTCCCATTGGGTAAAAGACGGCATTTTCCCCAGGAATTCCTGCTGGGTACAACATTTGATAAATAAATCTATGTTATATCTGGTGGCCGGTTCATCTTTGTTAGCGCCGAAACCAAAGGTTAAGTCAAGCCCATAAATAGACACTATTTGGGCTCTGGCGAGAAAAGCCAGGTGCAGGTGGCCGATGTCACTCATACCACTAAAAATCTTCGGATTATTTCTTATTGTTTCATAGTCAAGCAGCTTCAATATTTGTGATGCGGTGTCACCGCCGATGAGACAGATAATAGCTTTCGTTTCAGAGTCTATAAAAAAATCCATTATCTCTCTAGCCCGGACTTCAGGAATAGCAGTGGTATTTTGATATTTTAAATAGACTGTCGGTCCGACCTCCACTTTAAATCCAAGTTCTTGTAATGTGGCAATACCATTTTCGACTGCTTCCTCATTAATGATATGCATCGATGGAGCAACAATCCCAATCTTATCTCCGGTTTGCAGGGCAAATGGTTTAACCAATTCCATGTCATTCCTCCAATTTTTGAGATTGTCATTTGGTATATTAGATTTACCTCAATAAGTCACTTCCTTCACTGCCTATTGCCAGTTAAACAAGTTTACGATCCCAAAATTATAATGACGAGCTTATACTATGCCAAATTCACGTTTAAGTCTTTCGTACCTGTTCTTTCTTTCAGGAGCCTGGATTTCAATTGTAGGATTATATAAGCATTGTTGAAGTACATCTGCATCTTTCAAGACTTCATTGAAATCAGAATGGGTGGCTTCTTTTTCACCATGAGTATAAATAGCATCGCAAATCATTTCAGTTTCATCATTATTTGTTATACGCAATGATGCCAGTATTTCTCTTGCCAGGATTGCACCCTTATGCGCATGGTCCTTTGTGTCCGCCTTTGCGTAGGAATATATGTCATGAAGCATACCCACCATAGTAGCAAGCTCAGCGTCTTCTCCACGCTTTAGTGCAATTAATGTACAAGCCTGAGCAACGCCGTATAGATGCAGGTACGCATGTCTTCGTTCTTCAACATCGGTCATATTCAAAAGCACTTCATCAATATACTTTCTTAGGATTTCAATTCTGTTCATAAATTGTTTCACTCCATAAATAATTTCCCAAAGTTTCAAGAGAAATATACGCTAATCAATATATCAACCTTGGCGAAGTAAGTAAAACATTGATTAGGTTGGGAAACAGAAATTTGTCTATAGCGGATCACGAGCTCATAAATCACAAAACGCTAGATTGTAAATATAACGCCTAGCCATTGGATTTGAATCTATCCGTTAAGTCTTCACCTTCAACCTGGTTAAGGACTCAATCAGGTTAAACCTGTCATCCACCATCTTCTGGAAAGCTTTAATCTGGTCTTCTTTCAGGTGACTGAAGCGTCCCATCGTTCTGGTGAATTCTTCAACAGGCAGCGGGTTTTTGGGTACGTAATTGAGCCTGTATTCTCCCCTCTCGCATTCCCAGAGCGGGAAGTAGTTGGTCTCTACAGCCATGCGGCACATCTCAACCGAGCTGTCCTCGGCGGCTCTCCAGCCCGTGTAGCAGGGAGAGAAGATGTGGATATAGACAAGCCCGTCCTTCACCTGTTTGGCTTTTTCCAGTTTCCTGGCATAGTCCTCCAGATGACTGGCCGTGGCTGTCGCCGTATAGGGGATACCGTGGTCGGCCATAATCAGGGGCATGTACTTGGCTTTGTTTCCCTTTCCTGCCCGGTACTCACCAACCGGTGAAGTGAAAGTCCAAGCGGCAAACGGTGTGGTTCCGGAGCTCTGGATACCGGTAGCCATATACGCCTCGTTATCGAAGCAGATATAGATAATATTTTCTCCTCTTTCGGCGGCACCGGACAGTCCGGCAAAACCGACATCGGCTGTGGCGCCGTCGCCGACCATGGCGACGGCCATAATATCCTGGCCTGTTTTCTGGTAATACCTTTTTGCCCCGGCGGCGGTCGATGCCGCATTGGTCATGAGGCAGAAATAAGCTGGAACCCTGGCACTTGCCTGCATTCCGATTCCCTGGGTAATGCGGGAGCAGCAGCCGGGAGTCCCGAAGAGGACAACGTTGTCTCCCAGCACCTTTCCCGTAAACCGTGACATAGTCTCGATAGGACAGCCGGAACAGAGGCCCACTCCGTGGGTGAACAAATCCTCGGTACGCAGATAACCGCGAATGGACTCGGTATTGTTGACGAATTCCAGCACGCCGTGAGGGCAGGCTTTCACACAGGCCGGGTCGTCGTCACACATCTCGCATTTGAAGGCAACCTGCGTATCCGGGTCAAAAAACATATTCCCGTAAGTACACGCTGAAACGCAGGTTTCACAGCCGATGCACTCATCTTTCAGGACCCGGACGATGCCGTCTTCCTCGCTTTTCACTATAGCCTCGGAAGGGCAGGCTTCCAGGCACAGGGGCTGAGCGCACTGGCAGCAGGTGATATTTTTCGACCTGGCAACCTGATGAACCTTCTCAGCCTTTATAACCGGACCAACTGCGCCTAATTTTGCAGCACAGGCTTCCTCACAGGCACGGCAGTCCGGCGGGCAGTCTCTTCTCTTGACCAGCGTATCGTAAAACCTTGCCATTTTATACTACCTCTCTGATTGTATCCTTCGATTCAGTAATCAATATCGTCATTCATTCCAGGTTGAGCCAGGTGATTTCCTGATGAGGTTTGCCCTCGGCAGCCAGCCGGGTGATGTCCACCGCCCTCTCCACCATCTCCAGGCTGCAATCCGTTCCCCCTATGCCGGCGATAAATCCCGTTACCGGGATGCGTTCCGGTAAGTCCTGCATAGCTGCCTTTACTTCCATAAATGTAATGCCGGACTGCCAGCCGAAGCCCACGTTCCTATCGACAACACCTATTGCCTTCTTCCCCCGCAGCGCTTTTGCCAGCCTCTCTCTGGGGAACGGCCTGAAAAGTCTAAGCTTAATCACGCCGACCTTTTCTCCCTGCTCGCGCCTGGAGTCGACCACGTCTTTGATAGCTCCGGTCTGGCTCCCCATGCTGACCATAACGATTTCGGCATCCTCGGTACGGTATTCTTCAATCTGCCCGCCGTAGCTCCGGCCGAAGGCTTCCTGGAATTCCCTCTCAATATCTTCCAGCTTCTGTTTGGTCTTCTGCTGAGCGAGGGCATGCTTATAGCGCCACTCGGCAAACAGCTCCTCTCTGGTATTGGTGGGTACCGTCAGGGGGTCCTCCAGGCATAGCTTGGGGCGGTTGATTCCTGTTACCAGAGCCAGGAAGGCGTCCACGTCCTCCTCATAGGGCAGCTCGACTCTCTCCGTCAGGTAAGACAGGTAATATCCGTCAAAGCAAACGTTGACCGGTAGCAGTATTTCCGGGTCTTCCGCCAGCCGGTAAGCCATAATCATCGTGTCAAGAATTTCCTGGATTCCCTCGCAGACTATCTGAATCCATCCGCCGTCCCTTACAGTGACGAAGTCCTGGTGTGACGAAACAACGCCGTCAGGAGCTGCATTCTCCCTGGTAGCCAGCGCCATCACAACGGGAAGCCTGTTGCCGGCAGTTTTAAGATACGCCTCATACATATAGCCCAGTCCCTGGGAAGCCGAACCGATAAAGGTGCGTCCACCGGCAGCCGAGGCTCCGATGCAGTAGCTGAGGGCGTTGATTTCTCCATCGGCAGCTACCAGTTCGGCATTCAAACGTCCGTTGGCGACATACTGCCAGACCGCCTCTACCATCGGGGTCATCGGAGTGATTGGTACGCAGGATACCAAGTCCGGTTTGCATAGCAGTACTCCATAGGCGCATGCCCCGTTGCCGTCAAACACTCTTACCTGCTCCACTCTGGGAGTAATCTTGGTTGCCATCTTTATTTTGCCTCCTCTCTCACCATGGTGATGGCATCATTGGGGCATTCCCGAGCACAGAGTCCGCATCCTTTACAGTAAGAAAGGTCGGCTTCACAGTATGTGTCCATATCTTTGACCGAGCCGACGGGACACTGGAGATAGCAGATACCGCAGTGACCGCATTTGGCTATATTGAATACTGGCCTTGTCGCTCTCCAGTCTGCGGTCGGATAGGCAAACAGGACGGGTCTCGCTGAAGCCCACGGCCCTTCATATTCAGACCTGTATCGCACCATCAGTCTCCTCCAAATCTGTTAATTTCCGTTTCCTCGTAACCCCTTTTAACGCAGCGGATATTGCTTTCCAGGAGCCTTTCACTGAAGTATTCCTTGAAGGCTTCGAAGATTGAATCCAGTGTTGCCCAGCCCGTCGTATAGAGGAGTGCTCCAATCAAGACCGTGTTGGTTATAGGACGCCCGATTTCCTCAAGGGCAATGCCGGTGGCGTCCACGGTCGCCAGGACTCCGGTGTTTTCATGGGGCTTTTCACCGAGCATATGAGGGACATTCATAACTACGATGCCTCCCGGTTTCAGTCCCTTTAACGCATCCGGAGTGCGGGCAAGAAGCGGGTCGGTCACTATGACACAATCCGGGTAATATATTTGAGACCTCAATCGTATCGGCTTGTCATCAAAGCGTAAAAAAACGCTGATTGGCGCACCTCGTCGTTCGCCGCCGAACATGGGAAAGCAGGTAGCGTATTTCCCCTCTTTCACCAGAGCGGCAGCCATCATCTCGGCAGATGAGTATGCACCCTGACCGCCTCTCCCCAGCATTCTTACTTCTATCATTATTCCTCTGGCCTCCTTACAAGTGGTAAGCACATATAATTCATGATTTGTACAAGGGAGCATGGAAATCGCTTCTGAGTATATAAGTATACAATACCACATTGCAGGTCGACCAGTAACCGTGCTCATCTGATAAATCAGTGACAAAAGAACTCCTCCGGCAGGCTTTTAAATGGATTACCGCTGACAAGTTAGATTATGCTATAGTGTCACCAAATACATAATATCCAACTTAAGGTCTGGATGAAAGGTAATGCGATGGAGAAGACAATACCTGTTGACGAGGGGGCAGAAGCTTTCTTAGAATTGCTGAATGCCAATGATGTGGAGTATATCTTTCTAAACCCCGGTACCGATACCTTCCCCATTCAAGAAGCTATATCCAAGTTTAAAGCGCTGGGGAAACGTACTCCAAAAGTCATTCTCTGCCTCCACGAGTCCGTAGCCATGGCGGCTGCTCATGGATATTTTGCTGTTACCGGGCGACCTCAGGTGGTTCTGGTACATGTTGATATTGGTACTCAGCAGGTAGGCGGAGCGTTGCACAATGCGCAACGCGGCAGAGCCGGTGTCATTTTCTGTGCCGGACGGGCTCCTTCAACTTACGGGCAGAATATACGCGGCGAACGCAATGCCGGAATACACTGGATTCAGGAGCAGTATGACCAGGCCGGAATTGTGCGCGGCTATGTAAAGTGGGAATACGAGTTACGCAGCACAGCAAATATGCACCAGGTGTTGCAGCGAGCTTTCCAGATTGCCTCTACCGAGCCCTGTGGTCCCGTCTATCTCACTCTGCCCAGGGAGTTACTTATGGAGAAGATTGAAAGCGTTACCATTCCCGATGTATCAAAACATTCCGCCGTGACAACCCCGGAAGCAGATACTACTCAACTAACCAGAATCGCCGATATTCTATTGCAGGCCGAGTCACCTCTTATTGTCTCCGGTGATACGGGCAGACATCCGCAGGCGGTAGCATCACTTGTGGAACTGGCAGAGAAGCTGGGGGCACGGGTGATTCCTGATATGGTCAGGATGAGCTTCCCCGGCACTCATCCCCTCTGTGCTAGCGGCTTCGGTCAGCCGTACTTTCAGGATGCCGACGCTATTTTACTTATTGATAAAGATATTCCTTATATCCCCGGCCAGACAAAGCTTAGAGACGATGCAAAGATATTGCACATCAGTATCGACCCGATTAAGCACGATATACCCCTGTGGGTCTTTCCCGGAGATGTATTCGTTCAGGCTGACCCCGGCAAAGCACTGTCTGCTTTGAACGGGATAGTCCGGCAGAAACTAACAGTGGAACAAAAAACTCGTTTTCAAGCCCGCTTTGAGCAGGTACAGAGTGAGAATGAGCAGGTGCGAGAAAGAAGACGGGCTTCTGCTCTGGCCAAAGCGGAGCAGAAGCCGATCTCTCCGGAATGGCTCAGGTACTGTGTTAACGAAGTAATCGACGAAGACACCATTATCGTACATGAGATGGGCCGGGCAGTTCCTCGAAATAAACCGGGAACCCTGTTTGACAGCGGCGGGTCAAGCCTGGGATTCGGTATGGGCGGAGCTCTGGGAATCAAGCTGGCTTCTCCGGACCGGACGGTAGTCAGCATGGAAGGTGATGGGTGTTTGATATTCGGCAGTCCAATCCCGACTCTCTGGGCGGCCAGCGTCTATAATGCTCCTTTTCTGGCAATCATTTTTAACAATCAGCAGTACCATGCTCCGCGGGGAATGGTTGGTATCCGCGGAGCATATGGCGAAGAGAGCTACTCGGAAAAGACCGGTGTCTGGGAAGGTATTGATATCGTCCCATCCCCTGATTACGCCCTGGTTGCCCGGGCCTGTGGTGCCTGGGGACAAATGGTAGAAGACCCGTCAGAGCTCATTTCAGTGTTAAAGGAGGGGCTAAACCAGGTAAGACAGGGCAAGCCTGCCTTAATAGATGTCAGACTGGAGAATCCGTACCCCTAATACAGCGGGCTTCCTTTAAGATAGGGAAAGGGCACAGCCGGAGTATTTGACTATCTGGCTATGCCCTTTCTATTCTTACTCTATCTTTATATTGCCATATCTAATAGCCCAGGCGTGCCTTCAGTTCCTGGTCCATCCAGAGATAGGTACGTTGATAGTTAGCAATAGAAGACTGAGCAATGTTAGTCTCACCCTGGTAATTCTGTATCCACGGCTGCCACATGGTATATCTGCTCGGCGCCGGCAGCCAAATCCCCCAGGAATACTCGAGAATGTGCGGGGCTATGCCTTTCAGCTCTTGCAGCATCATTGCAGTATCCTTACCAACAGTCGCCAGGACCTTGTTATAAGTTTCCCTGGTCTGAGGTGTCTCAAAATAGGAGGGATTACTTGAGCTCTCTGCGCGAAGGTTGAGCATTTTCCAGAAGGTAAAGGGATATGTCATTGCCATGCACATCTCCTCGACCTGCCTGCCCTTGACCATAGCTGTTATCATACCACCTTCTCCCGGTTGAAGCTCCATATCAATGCCGACTGCAAGCAGGTACTCTCTGATTATAGAAAGCAGGTCTACCTCTTCATTGGTGCAGATAATCGAGGTCTTAAAGCCATTTGGATAGCCCGCATCGGCAAGGAGTTGTTTTGCCTTATCCGGTTTGTACTCAAATAATTCCTGGACTATTTCAGGCATTTGTTCAAGCGGTACAAACTCGTTCTGAAATGCATCAGTGGGAAGAAACGGATAACACAACAGAGCGCCGTGACCATCGTAATATTCATCGAGTATCTCCCTCTGATTTACCGCCAGATTCATTGCCTGCCTGACTCTTAAATCTTTAAAAGGCAGTTCCTCCTTGTCTATCCTGCCGCATGGGAAGGTGGGAAGAGATGCATATACTTCCATATAGTGCAGGTCAGGACGTTGATTCATGAACCTCTCCCAGTCCTCAAATCCGACTTCCGTGAGAAAATCAATCTTACCCGTCCGGAATCCCGCCTGCCGGGTGGACAAATCAGGTATAATTGGTGTCCTTAATCCATCAAAATAGGGCAACTGATTTTCCGGGTGGAGAGGGTCATGCTGCCAGTAGTTGGGGTTTTTCTCGTAGGTTATACTGCTGCCTATTACATAATCGGTAACCATAAAGGGCCCTGTCCCGACCATTGTTTCCCAGGTAATCATATCATCGCCTAATTCGGGCGGGACCATTCTTACCGACTCGCCGGTTACGAAAACATTCAGCCCTTGTGCATGGGGAGGGACCTTGACCTCAAGCGTATACTTATCAGTTGCTGTGGCTGATATTATCCTGTCCTCCGGCGGATTACCAAGCATGAGCCAGCTCTGGGGAGAATTCCATTCCCGGTTTATACTCCAGGCAGCATCTTCAGCAGTAAATTCCCTGCCGTTCAACGGCGGCTTATCCCACCAGTGAACTCCATGCCGGATGTGAAAAAGCAGCGTTTCATCATCAGGCATTTCCCAGCTCTCAGCAAGAAGGCCGGTCATCAAGTCTGTTCTACCGGTTAAGCCCTGAGTCCAGTCAGTTTCTCCGGTTCCGGCTGGGCCCTTTGCCCAGTCTCCTGTGAGCAAACTTTCATCCGTAATAAAGTTAGGCACCAGCATAAAATTCATATAATATTTCGGATCAAAACCAATAGGGTCTCCACCAACAGAAACCATGTATCCGCCATACTTCGGCACACTTGGGTCCAGCAGCCCTTCTTCCTCTATCTCTTCTTCCTCTTCTTCTTCGCCTATTACAACCTCTTCCTCCTCTTCTTCTTCCTCCTCCGTCGTCGTTGGTGTACCGCATGATGCTACCACCAGCGATATCGCCATCACGCAGCTTATCATCAACCAGAGAATTCTTTTTGCCATTTTTTACCTCCTCTTTTAACTACAGATTGCAGCCCTATATAAAAAAGGCATCAGCAATCACCACCTAATTCGGTGAGTGCTAATGCCTTTGCGGCGCCGCATATTTACTCTCTCTTTAACTCAATATACTATCCTTTCCCTCGCTGGCAGAGTATACGCCAACATCAGATGTATGTCAATAGTGAAAAAGAAATATCACCTACACGCTGGTTCTATATATTCTGCGAACATCTAATTTTTCTGGCATCTTTCTATTACCTCTTTACTGCCAGCTCAACTATTTTGGCAACATTATCCACTTCCTCCAGATTGTCCACCAGCTCTTTTATCTCTTCCGCAGCCTTCCTGCTGACCATTTGACTGAACTCCACCTGTTCCATGAACTTATTGACCAAAGTTTCTCTGGGTAGTGGACGAGAAGGTTCACCCTGTGCCTGAGCAACGTACTCGGAGAGTGTACGCCCGTCCTTCAGCCTTACCTCAACTTCAACACCTTCGGTTTTATCCAGTTCTGCCAGTGCCAGCGTTATTTTACCGATAAGGGCTTGAACTCCGGGGTCACGTATTGCTTCCTCGGTGTAATCCTTGTTCTGAGCAGTCCCTCTCGTCAGTGCGCTGGCTACGGCGTACTTGTAGCTGAAGAGCGCGTCGCCGGTGGGGTAGTCACCAACCTTGTAGGGTCTTGCATAATGCAGACCTGTAGCCACACCCGGAGAAGTGCGTAGAATAGCTTCTTCTATATCGTCAGCCTTGATACCGTGTTTATGGACCAGCGCGACTGAGGCAGCAATGGGTGCCTGAGTAGGTCCACCACCCAGATACGGCTTAAACAGAACCTCCACATAAAACTTCTTGCCGACATCTTCAGTAAACATTTCCGGATGGTCATATTGGCGTGGACCACCTCCGTCGAAACCACTTCCACCAAAGAATGGGTCTATTGCTCCTGTCCACCCTCCTTTAGCCAGCAGTGCCGCAACGATACCACCTCGAGCCGATGTACCCTGGCCTATTTTAAAGGTAGGCGCTCCGTCCCAGATGCCTCCACCGAATCCATCTGACCTGCCGACGAGACCAAGGGTATTTCTCATTTGACGCTGGTTCAAGCCCAGCAAACGACCGGCAATGGCGGCTGCTCCATAAGTTGGTGTTGAAACCATCATCCCCGTCTGAGGTATACTGCCGGGGGGAGGGCCTTCGCCAGGTTTGCGATATTCACCGGGAAGGGGATGGTCGTTAGCAAGATGCAACCTTGCAGCGAGGTCATCACCCACCACCAGGGCGGTGATTAATTCCCTGCCGCTTATACCTTTGCTTTCCCCCAAAGTAAGGGCTGTCAATACCGTCGTCTCACTGACATGATGGGGAACTATCCTGTCATTAAAAATATAAGCCAGCGGCCCCCGGTCGAAACCACGGCACATGGTGCAGTTTACAAAAGCCACTTCATGGGCTGGCGCCCTGACACCGTGACCAATGATAGTGGCTTCCTCTTTGCCTCCCCAGTCTTCGACCATTTTTACCAGTGATATTATATCGGGAAGGGTGGCACCACCGATGGCACATCCAATGGTATCAAAAATGCGGGTCTTTGTGTTATCTATCGTTTCCCGGTCAATGTCCTCAAAGCGGGTATTCAAAATATTGGCTGATAGTGCCTCAAGAACCGCTTCTCCGTTAATATTTTCGATACTCATATTCAATCCCCCTTCACGGCTTTTGGTTACGCCCGCACTACCGGCAAACCTGGAGTCTGTATGGTGGTACCGGGGCAAGGTGTATTCAATACCTGCGCTGCCATCGGAACCGCTTATGCCGCATCAACACCGCTGCTGTTGCTGGCCGGGAAAGTAATTTAGATTCACCAGATTCAGGTAATATTTACGGGACGGCTTTTAATACACGTAATGCCCGCAGCGTCACCCACTTGTTCGGCTGTCTTTTTACGCCAAAATCAATCCAGGTCTTGCCTTTGTAATCGTATTCCAGTTCCCAGCGCCCCTGTTCGTCCTGCTTGTCACGAATTACCTCAAGGGCGTTAGCCAGCCGCGAGTCATTACCGTATCCCAGCGCTACCAGTGCCTCCACATTCTGCAGAATATCGGTCACATAAAATGCCGGAAAGCCGAATTTCCACCAGTTACTGCTCGGTTTATCAGCGTACCCACAGGGATAATCAGCCTTTGCGGGGTCGGTGCTGAACAGGAAATCGACTCCGGCATCGATAGCATCTTTAATCAGCGGCGTTCTTTTTCCCTCCGGCAGTTTGCTGAAAGCCAGCATTACCTTCACCGCTCCCCAGGCGCAGGACAGCTTGTTGTTTGCCCCGCAGGCAAAGTTCGGCCCGCATTTATAGGCGTAGTAGCGTAGTGGGGCATTCTTATCCTCAATCGGAGCCAATCCTTCTCCGGTAACAGTCCGTGCCATCCATTCGAATGCGGTATCCAGGCGCGGGTCTTCTGAGCCGAGGTCGAGTAACGCTGCGCAGAGGTTACCCTGCAGGCAGTCTATTGTCCCGGAGGGCTGCCCGTTCACCGAGAAATGCCCGCCCTCTGTCAGCGTGTTGTCAAGAAGGTAAGAACAGGCAGTTGCAATCCGTTCATCAGCATCTATTGAAGCGCCCAGTTGAGCAAGCAGGATAACAGACCACACCGTTCCTCTATATTTGGGAGAGTATCCGGCACCGGGTTTCACCCAGTAGCCTTCCCTGTTCATCTCTGCCAGTACCTGATTGATGAAACCTGTGGTATGTGCCTTTTCTCTTACTACAGCCAGGTCCTTTTCACCAGCATCAACAATGTCACGTAAAGCCAGATACCTGACACCGGTTTCATCCGGCTCCAGCAACCATTCGATTCCGTCTCTATCTCTATTACTGTTCACTGTTGGATATTATGCCTGATGATAAAGGAGACCAATCACAGGGGGATGTCAACCGCTTCCTTTTCTTTGTACGGGGAATCTGAGCTCAGTAATAAGTTCCTCAGGCTCTGCCGAGATATTCAGGTAAAATTCCTCATAGGGTCCGTTAATTTCGTAGCCGTTTTCAGAAATCCAATTTCTAAGAGACATAAACGTTTCTTCGATTTTCTCATACGGTCCTTTATATATCATAGCTGCTACCTGGCCCGGCCTCAGATGTTTTACTCCGAAACCATCATCGTCCGGTTCCATAGCATCCAAGTCATCTGTAATCTGGCTTCGAAGCTCCCAGCGTATATCGTCCTCGTCTACCTGTCCGGGTAAATCATAATACACAAGCATAGCCGGCCCTTTTGCCTTATACCCCTTTTCTCTTATCCAGCTATAGAGCTTATTGAAGGCTGCAGGAACCCGGCTCATACCTCCTTTAGCACCGAAGTAAACTACCGTCATCGGCTCATCCTGCTTTAAGGTTACTTTTACAGATGAATCCATCTTCAAACCTCCTTAAGCGCCGGCTTTTAGAATTTTCGGCTCGAAGCTGTGCGTGGCGAAGAGGTCGTCGATTGTTTCAGCTCGCCGGGTAAGCTCGATAGTGCCGTCAGTACGTAACAGTAGTTCCTGAGGACGTAACCATCCGTTATAGTTGCCGCCCATGGCCGGGCTGTGAGCCCCGGTGTCATGCTGAACAAGAATATCTCCCGGCTCCGCCCGCGGCAGGGTCCTCTGTCTGGCAAACTTGTCACTGTTCTCGCATAACGGACCCACCACGTCGACAACTTCTTCATTGCCCTCTTTCTGCCTTCCGTCAGGGTCGAGTATGGTGATATGGTGATAAGCGTTTTCATAGATTGCCGGTCTTGGATTTGCCGACATCGTTGAGGCATCGATACCGACATATTCACGGTACTTGCTCATCCTGTTAATCACCCTGGTGACCAGGGCGCCGTGAGGGCCGGTGATATAACGGCCGCATTCCATATACAGCCTCGGGTAATAACCGTGTTTCATCTCAAATTCCTTGAGGAGCACCCCGGCTTCTTTTGCCAGGGCAGGCATATCGAAGTGCTTGTCTTCCGGCCGGTAGGGGATGCCGATTCCGCCTCCGATATTGAAGAACTCGAATTTTATACCAAGTGCCCGGGAGACCATCTCAACGACTTCAAGCATCATCCGGACCGTTTCCATCATGTACTTATAATCCAGTTCATTGGAGATAATCATTGTGTGAATCCCGAACCGCTTTGCGTCGCGGTCGATGGCTCGTTTGTAAGCCTGGCTAATCTGGTCGTGCCTTACTCCGTACTTTGCTTCCACCGGAATCCCGATGAAATGGCTCCCGCTGCGTCTCTCGCCCGGATTATACCGGAAACAAATCAGCTCTGGGAAATCGGCAACTTTATCGATCATCGTTATATCGTCAAGGTTCAGAATACAGCCGCCTTCAGCCGTCGCCAGTTTGAATAACTCAGCGGAGGTGTTATTCGAGGAAAGCATGATATCATTACCGGGAAATCCGCTGCTACGGGCAAGTATCAGTTCCGATGCCGAGCTGCAATCCAGGCCGAAGCCCAGTCTTTTGATAATTCCAAGAATTGCCGGGGTGGGTAGCGCCTTTACGGCAAAAAATTCCTGGAAGCCGGATATATCCCTGAAGGTTGATTTCAGGTCTTCTCCGGTATTAATAATTCCCTTCTCGTCGAAAATATGAAAAGGCGTGCCAAAATACTCGATAATCCCGGGTAAAATCGGGAACAACCGGCTCTGGAAAGCTTTTGACATCGGCACGGTAAAGTCCTCCTCAGCTAATTTTTCAGTTTATACTATCTATACTATCTGAAACCATGAAAAAATCAAGTTATATAAATAAAGCAGCCTGAAAAGGCTGTTTTATTTTAGTTCTTTATAATGCGACATGCTATCTCAAATACCAATTAATCTGGCAGCATTGCCGCCAAGCATTCCCTCGATTTCATTTTCAGGCAGGTCCAGCTTCCTTATCTCTTCAATGTAGCGTTTTGCCTCGGACGGGTTGCGGTCATAGTTGAATGGCCAGTCAGAGCCGAACATAAGTTTCTGCGGGCTGATATTCGTCAGGGCACATTTTACCGCCGCCATTCCCACTTCTCTCCCGGCCATGTTGAAGTAGAGCTTATCGAAATACTCTCGCCAGGGCCTGGTTATCATCGGCTCGCCGGTATAGAGGCTGGGACAGCCGGGGCCGACATAATTCATATAGGCATCCATGCGTTCCAGCACCGCCGATATACCTCCGCCGAAGTGGTTCATTATTATTTTCAGGTCAGGAAAATCTTCGAGGACACCGCCGAGGTAGACACGCAGGGTTGCCGCGCACATGTCCAGTTCCCGTGCCATAACGTAATACAGAGCGTAGGAAGCATGGACAGCATCAAAACCGGGCGGCTCCAGCGTTACGTGCACGTCGAGTGGTATCCCGAGTTCGGCAACCTTTTCATAGAATGGCCATAGTTCACGCGAGTCCAGGTGTTGACCTTCGGTTACTGTCCAGATATGCACTCCCTTGAGCCCCAGTCCTCCTGTGGCTCTCGCCAGCTCCTTAAAAGCCGGCTCTCCTCCCAGTGGCGGAACAGTGGCGAATCCGATGAACCGCCCGGGATGTTCCCCTACCAGCCCGGCGCAAAAATCGTTCCACCTCTGGCATTGTTCGAGACTGCTGATTGGATTTGTGGTCAGCACTGCCATATCTATGCCGACCTCATCCATGAACTGTAAATGGGATTCGGCTCGTCCGACCTCCTCAAAGGAACGGATTTTCATTTTGCCATCGGTGTCCCAGTACCGCTCACATATCTTGCCCGATTCGCTGGTACCCCTTTCGAGCAAATCAAAAGTAGCCAAGTGGTGCTCCATATCAATTATCATCTGCTTTACCCCCTGCCTTCCCACGATATTTGACCGACACCTAATATAACGGTATTGAATAGCCGTGTTAGAGATCAGTATGAATAAACATTATAACTGCTGGATTAATACAACCGTTTTCTGTGTAACCTGCGGAAGTCGGTCATAATACGGGCATGCTTCCGAAATATATCTTTATCATCTTCCGTATGAGTACCTTGATCGACAATTAGCCTGTCCTTAAGGGCTTTATATTCCTCAACTACTGAAACTATTTCATCTTCAAGAGCTTCTTCAGCCACCGAAACTCTTTTATCGTCAAGAGTTTCTTCTTCAGCTACCGAAACCGGTTTATTGTCAAGCGTCTTTTGTTCCTCAACCGTGGAAACTATTTTATCGTTAAGGGCTTCCTCTTCAAATTCTTCAAATACCGGACCTTTTTTATCTTCAATAATTTCTCTTATATCAGGAATCTCAGGCAGGCTATCTACCTGACGGCTGTAATCCTGGCTTAGCGTATGTTCAATCATTATGTTTCTGCTCAGAGCCATACCCACCAGGTTGGAAACCAAGGCGATTAAATTAATATAGTCTTTGCTAAAGCTCCTCTTTTTTCTGAAGGCTACTCCCATGATACCCAGTACTTTATATGTGGTAATGGGGACGGCAATTAATGAATGAAATCCGGCTTTTCTGAAGACGGCCAGAATGTGGGCGCCCTTCATATTCAGATTCGGGACCACTATTTTGTTACCCAGCCCCACTACTCCCTCGATAAAATAGTTATTCAGGTCTATTCTGGACATTTCATGGTGAATCTCATCAGTGAAGTTGCGGAAAGAGACCAAGTGTGGATACTGACTAAACGGACTGGTTAACTGAATCCAGCTACAGTCGATGTTCAGGTTATCCTCCAGCGAGTCAAGGGCTGTCTCAATGACAAAATTATGATTATTTGTCATTGATAATGACTCACTGATATTGCTGACGATGCGGAGGATCTTGCTCTTTCTAATGGTATTACCTTTTCACAGTAGAAATATTTATTGCAGAACGGGATTTTTCACTGTCTATTATAGCGGTTTAGCGGAATTAAAAAAAGTAAAAATGTACAGATTTCCTTTCCAAATTTTGGGAATTATATTATGAGTTCGAGTCCCGCTGGAAGCGGGGCAGCTTTACAGTGACAAAGAAGAGACCGGAGAATTATAGAGATAGCCTTATCTCCTACCCGCCAGGGCTCAGCAGGCAGGTTGGCTCACAGGGACCTTTCAAATGCAAGAATACCCGTTTCAGAAAAAATTGCTGACATTTGAGGTGGGACGGCAGGCCGGTTATGTATTGTCCGGGTGGTTGTGATTACTACTTTTTGGGGAGCGGTTATTTTCTTTATTACCGATACAATCCGGGCAGATATTCCACCGCTCAATAGCAGGTAGCGGTAACCTGCTATCTACTTCCTCGTTTTTTGTAACAATTGAACCGCAACTCCAGCACAGGTAGGTTACCGCTATTTCCGTCATTCCGTATGTAACCTCCTGGGAGTTTCGTTTTCTCCTGAAACCAGCGTTATCAGGTAAATAAAATTGTCTGCAATTCTCTTTACAGACAAATTAAGGTTGTATAATGCTTCTAATAACAACAAAAAGGCTAATTGGTCAGGGTATTCTGCTGGTGACGCAGGTGCCTGCGCAGGTATGCCGCCAGGATGATTCGCAGGTACGGATGTTGCCTTTTTATCGTCGGCAATCTATTCAGCAGAATATTTAATTCCGGGTAGTTTTCAATTAATACCCGCATAGCATTATCCAGGGAAATACTGGCACTTGATAATTTACTTCCTGCATCTTCCAGAGCATCAAAAACCCTAATATCTGAGATGCCAGTAGTATCACTATTAATACGTAACATTGCTAGCAGATAGCATAATACACAACTGTGGAAATCCGGGTCTTTAAAGTGCCTGAAATTGTGGAAATTGGGTATATAAATAGTGACAGATTGGTACTAAATTGCCGAGAACGGTTGTTTATAATGGGCAAATGGAGAACAAACACTCGAGACGTAGTAAGCAGGTTTATTAAGTACCAGAAAATAACTATCGAGCGATTAGTGGTTGGGTCTTATGAACCGGTAACCTACACCCCGTTCAGTGAGGATAACTTTTGACATGTCTCCAAGGTAGTTGAGTTTGGAACGCAGGCGATAGATGTATTTCTTGATATAGCTGAAATCACTATCGTCTTCCAATCCCCAGACCTTTCCCAGAAGAAAGCTATGGGTAAGGACTCTACCTTCGTTTTTAACCAGTGTCGCCAGTAAATTATATTCTATGGGAGTCAGGTTGAGTCGTTTCCCTGAAAGGAAGACTTCACGCCTGGCGAAATCGACAGACAGCTCATTTCCTATATTGACTATTTCCTGATTCTGGAAGCCATTCCCATCAATACGGCGGAGCAGCGCCCTTATCTTGGCCAGAAATTCGATGGGATTGAAAGGCTTCATGATATACTCATCAGCCCCCATTTCCAGTTCCTTGGCTCTCTCCAAGGGGTTGAGTTCATCAGTAATAATAAGCAAGGCAACATCGGAAAATTCACGTATTTCCCTGACTAAATCCAGAGTCGACATATCAGGTAAAGAAGAATTAACAAGGACGAGTTCAGGTGACTCTTCCTCCACCAATTCTATTCCCCGGTGCCCCTTATCAGTCACTATTACGTTAACGTTCGGATATCTCACCTGCAGGCAGAAAGAAATATCTTTGACAATTTCTTGGTCATTATCGATAACCAGTACCTTCAAACTTGTTGTCCTCTCGGTAAAACCGTTTCGTATGGATATAAAATCCGTTTATTATCTTTTTGTAAGTTTAAACAATTTATCTGGACAAGACATATGACTTTTGTTATATACAATGCCGGGCATGGCAAAATGAGCTGAAGCGGTCGCACGACTTTAGATATGTCCAGTGAGAACTATCAGAAATCTCTAAATGGTAATACTTCAAAAGCGTGATATCAGGCATGAGCTAGGGACTCAATAGCCTGATATGGGATGAAGTGTCGGTTTACGCGCCCAAGCTGGCGAGGAGATTTGCGACATCCTCTCGGCGAAACATCTGCTCACCGCGATGAGTAGTATGGCACGACTTTATAATTCCCGAACTCGCCCACAGCTTTACTGTACTGACATCAGTACCCAGAAGCCAGGCCACATCTTCTATACTTATAGTTTTGATTTTCATCCTGTTTCGCAGCATTGTTAAATTCCCCCTTTTATGAGCCTGTATAACCACTATAGCCTAATTCACCGCTCAATCAATCATTCTATTGGGCTAATTTCATTATCCAAAGGTATATAATCTGAGTATCCAACAAGACCAGTATTGCACCTTTACGGGCAGCCAGTACATAAGTATTAAGCCTGATAAAAAGGAAGGGAGGCTTTCGCCCCCCATAAATAATATAACAAAGGTCTTACCGGGCTTCTAACCGCTATTGTTCATTTGGTCAATTTAAGCAATAGAGATAATACCGTTTTTGATGGCAGTAACCACCGCTCCGGTACGGTCACTGGCATTCAGTTTAGTCATGATTCTCCGCATGAAAATCTTGACGGTATTAACGCTAATTCCGAGCTCATGCGCTATCCGTTTATTGGCGAAGCCTTGAGACACATAACGAAGGATTTCTACCTCTCTGGCGGTCAGCGGTTCCGCTAAGGCCGTAACTTCTTTATCCGTATCTTGCTGCAGATTTGAGAACTCTTCAACGAAGAACTGATTAAACAGTCTCTTGCCACGTCTTCTCCCCATCACCCATACCATAAGTAATCCGGCAATCGCCACCGGCGACACAATCATTGTGTCAACGTCCAGCGATATCATTATGACTACTATAACGAGAACGGCAAAGAGCATAAAAACAATGTTGAGGTCCCACATTGCTATATTCGTTCTGCTTCTCGCCATCTTTGTGGCCAGCTGTTCCAGCTCCGGGTCTGATTGCTCAGTATCTCTGGTTTTGACGGTATTCATGATATCTATTCTTCTTTACCTGTCCTAATAGGAATAGTAATACTACCCGGCTGGGTTACAAATGAAAGATGAAAATCTGTTGTTTTTTTATACTACTATCCTCATGGGCTATTATTTCTTTAATTATTGCCCACAGTTAAAAACAAAAGTACTATATACACTCTATGAAGTAAAAGCTTCATTGTCAACTTATTTCGAATCGTTCTGACTCGTGTTTTTTGGGATTATCTACATTTCGAGCCTTTTGGCTCACATAAACTATACTCGTGATACTATCATGGCTACTGTACAGTTATATCACTTCTCTCCAGTATTAATCTGATATGCCTGCTTTTTATATAATTTGGTCACCAACAATCCACTCAATTTCCACCAAACCAGGCACCCGTAAGACCTGGATTACCACCTTCTTGTGTTATGTTATGACACAGAGTTAGAGTAATGCATTATGAATTGATTTCGTTGCCTGGATAATTATTCTGGAATCACTGGTAGATATATCATGTGATTTTATAAAAGTCATGTAGGCTCAAGAAAAGGTATTATAGGAGAGGAACCATATGTTTTTCAGGAATGTAATACTTTCAGTAGTGGTAGTGGCTCTGCTTATGCCCCTTGCATTTTGCTCAGGCGCCGCATTCCCCAAATACGCATTAAGCTGTTATCCGTGCTCCAATCCGGAGATTAACGTAGAGAGCTACGTGGCGTGTTATTTAGAATTAGACTGGGACGATGCAGATGAAGCGCCAGGGCCTCGCTTAGCCGGGGGTGATGAAGCCGTATGGGTATTCAAATACGTTATAACCAACACAGGTGATGCCACACTGGAGAACATCACACTCGAAGATAGCATCTTAGGAACCATTGCCCTGCCGAGAACCACCCTGCTTCCTGGAGAATCAATGGAAGTTACCGTCGGACCGTATGCAGCTCTCTACGGAGAGATTACTCAGGAAGCCACAGTCACCGGTGAATATGGCGGAGCAGTATATTCGGACACCGACCTCATTTATTACTATCAATAGAAATCATACTATTGATGTTTGTGACCGGAGTAAAGATACCATAACGAAAGATAAATAGAAGACATCCAACCAGATAGTTAGGGGAAGATTTCGGCGATGTACGGCTGACTGCCGGCGTCGCCGAAATCTTTACAATCTATTACGCGCCATATTGCACCGGCTCCCCGTGCTCAGTTTAGATAAAACAGGTTATTTCACTTTATTGCACAATAAAGCCCCGGGTTAACTGTAGACTCCGTATTCCTTGGTAAAGTCTATCATCGCGTGGAGGTTTTCCGGTGTAGCCTCATCGGGAACAACTCTGGGGCATACGACAAGGCCTCCATCTTTACCGACGACATCAATTAGTTTTTTACAGTAATCTTTCACCTCACCGACGGTGCCGGCTGTAAGCAATGAGCCGGGAACGTTTCCCCTGATACATATATGGTTGTTCAGCACTTCTTTTGCCCGGAAAATATCTGTGGAATCAAAGTGCGCCATGAGTTTTGCCCTTGGCAGTTCCAGCAGGTACTCCAGGCGCATTGTCCAGTCACCTTCGAAGAAAATACAAGGCACCATGCCCTTATCGATTACGGCCAGGATGACCGTCTTCAGTCCGGGCCAGTAGAACTCCTCGAATTGTTTCAGTGACATGAAGCCGTCTGAACCGCGGTGGGTAGCCATGAAGACCCTGGGGCTATCGGTTCTCTGAGGCATCGATGCTATGCGCGCCAGCGAACTTTCCAGGAACGAGTCGATTAACTCATGAAGTTTGTCCGGCTGCCGGAACATATCCAGCATTGTGCCCGGCATTCCCCGGAGATTATTCATAACCTGGTCAAAGGGGGCTCCTCCGGCTCCCATACCACCAATCGGAAAACCGAGCTTTTTTATCTCCTCATGCAAATCCGGCATGGTCTTTCGCCATGCAATCGACTCCCGTCCCGCTTGCTGTAACCGCTCGATTGCAGCAGCCACTTCCGGTTGGGCAAGCGTTTCGGCGAGTGTCATTGCTCCGAAGTAACCGTAACCCATCGCGGATAATTTCGGCAGCTTGTCGAACGGTTCCATCGCTCCTATGATTCGCGGCAGATAGACCCTGAGGATAAAATCGGTGGGATCATGGAGAAGAAGGTCGTATTCGTCAGGTTTCATCCACTCGCCTTCGATTGCCTGGTTGGCGTGGTAGGGAGAAACGCCGTAGCCGGGCCACCTAATCGTCTTCGGGTCCAGTATTTCCATTGCTTTTCCTGGGGCAAGAGCCTGAACGTAAAAGAGGGAGTCCGGCTGAAAGTCCATCAGCGTCTTTTTAACGGCTTCCAGCCATTTGTCAGGCTCATAATATACAACCGAAGCGGGCACTCCCGCATACTTGGCCGGGAAATAGCCGAATGACATATCTATCGGTACGCGGTCGGGTATATCCAGACGTACGGCATCGTTTACTCTTTTGTTTCTCTCCTGATACAATTGTTCGGCTGTTTTGTCTGCCAATGTTTCCCTCCCGCTTTTTAAAAAGCAATAACGTTTATCATAGTAGTGCTTCTTATACAGTATTTCAAGGTTCGGAGCGATAATGCAGAGGTGATAAAAAACCGGGCGACCACCTTTCCTTCCTGCACCTCGTGCCGCTCTTCCAGGCGGTCGCCCCATTTACCTTTTTAAAAAGCGATGTAGCACCGCTCCGTCATAGCATTTATCTGGTTCCTGTCATCTTCTCCTTCAAATCCTGGTCGACCCAGGCATATTGAATCCAGAATTTTGATATCCCTTCACCATAGTAGTTCTTGAGCCAGGGCTGCCAGACGCGGAATCCCCACGGAGCCGGCAGCTGGATTAGGAAAGCGTTCTCCAGGATATAAGGTACTATATCCCTGAATGCCTTGTCAGCAGCGGGGTAATTTACCATCACGTTTTCTGCCTGCTTCTCGTAGGCTGCCTCAATGACAGGGTCGGTTCCCGGCGGGTCATTGACATGACTGATGTTAAAGACGTTCGGACCACGGTAGTAGCCGAGACTGTACCTGACGAAGAGGTCAGCGTTTCCACCGGAGAAAATACTGTGGGTCATCAGCAGGTCTTCTTCCTGGTGCCGCGCCCAGCGACCTGTCCATGCGGAGGGTTCATTGACATCAATCTCAACATCTATGCCCACATCAGCCCAGTAAGCCTTCAGTAATTCTGCTGCCTGGGTATGATCGGTTTGGCTACTTATCACCAAACTTGTCTTGAATCCGTCAGGGTAACCTGCTTCTGCCAGGAACTGCCTGGCTTTTTCTGGATTGTATCCGTACATTTCCTGGACTATCTCGGGCTGCTCTTCCAGCGGGATATGAACAGTCGGGTTGAACCTCGACGCCGGGCTGTACAGGAAGTCCGCCTGGCCATCATAGAGGTCTTCCACGATCTCCGGATGGTTGATAGCCAGCATCATTGCCTGGCGCACTTTCTTTTTCGAGAAAGGCTTCTCCGGCATATCAACCCTGCCGCCGACATGTATCGGGTATAAAACCGTCTGGCGTTTCTGCATATCGGGGTTGGTAGTCAGCAGGGTCTCCGTGTCTTCACGTGTTAATATTTCAGTTGTCCAGTCAGCCTTACCGGTCCTCAACGCCGCCAGCCGCGTCGAAAGGTCAGGCACGATGAGGTAATCTATATTATCAATGTAAGGCAACTGGTCTCCCTCGCCGCGACCACATGGATTCTTATCCCAGTAATTGTCATTCCTGATGTATTTGGCGACGCTGCCCGGGGTAAAGTCGTTCAGGATAAAGGGTCCCGTCCCCACCTGGTCCTGCCACTCATTGCTGGTGCCGTATTTATCCAGCATCTCCTTTGGCCAGACGAACTGGCTGCCTCCGCCACCCATTATCCAGAGGTAACCGGTGGTGGCTGCTACCGGGGTATTGACCGTTATTTCCCACGGGCCTGTCCTCTCTACGGTTGTATTTTGTATCAATGCCGGTTCGGAAGAATTGACCCATGACGACTCCGTATCCCTGAGATACTCAATACTATAGGCAACGTCTTCAGCAGTCATTTCCCGCCCGTTTACCAGCTGGCTGGCTTCAAAGTCCGGGTGATAGGCAAAATGCACACCCTGACGTATCTTGAGTTTCCAGACACCTACCTCAGGAGCTTCCCAGCTTTCGGCGAGCTGACCAATTACATATTTAAACTCGGGAACGCCTTCACCGAAATCGCCCTCTCCGGTGCCGGCCGATCCTCTGGTCCGGTCCAAACCCAGTATTTGCTCCAGGACGAGGCCACCCTGCTGGACACTCCTTGGCAATGCGGCAGCTCCGAAAACAGTGAGATCGGTGGGGGTGATGATGGTAAGCTTACCGCCGTATTGCGGTTCATCGGTTCCGACAGGGCCTCCTTCTTCCTCCTCACCAGCTGGACCGCATGATGCCAACACGAGAGCGATGACCATCAGGCAGCTTATCAATATCCAGGTAATCTTTTTTGTGACTCCCATATTCCTCTCCTTTACGATAAAAGGAACTTGCATAAATTCGACTTTTTAAACCGTGTCAGGTATGCAAATAATATCGCATCCTTAGATTTCACCAAAATTGTCTCAAGAGTGCACCTCCTTATCGGGAGCTTAAGAAATATTCCATTTACCCCAAAAGTCAGGCGATGAGAACCGGTTCTCGGGGTAATACCACCATCCTGTGACTGTATATTCTATTAACTTCTCCTCCTGTCTACCATATCCAATTCCGTATCTCTTTGTGTATAATGATTTTACTTTCTCTTACTCTAAATAAAAATAGGCATCAGCGATCGCTGGATATTTCAGCGGTCTGCAAATGCCCCTGCCCTGCAATGCATATTTTCGCTACTTCATAAATAGTAGGCGATTTTCTGGATTATCTACATTTTCCTGTTTGGTGGAGTATATTCTCAAATCAATTATTTGTCAATAGATAAAAAAGTGGGTTCTGTTTGCATTTGGTTGTTTTTCTTTGCCTCACCCCTTGCCCCTCTCCGGCCTGAACCATTGAGAATTGTTGAAAAGCATTTAAGGCCGGAGAGGGGAGAAATATAGAGAGGGGGCAGAGCCTCCTCTCTCAAACTCCTTCCCCCTCAAACAATAATATAATATCGACAATAAACGGGTACTGTTTGAGGGGGATAAAGGGGGTGACAAATTTATACCGACCAAAACTGAATAGTACCATAAATGGTTAGCCTTGTAAGGTGAAACAAGATTCGGTTTTATACCATTGAGGCCGACCAAGCCGCCGTGGGTTTACCGGTTACTGCCTCCAGTAACAATGTACCAAGCATGAGCACCTTTTGGCCTGCGCTATCAAGGTTGCGACGGCATTCAAGACAAGGCGTTACGATATAGTCAAGTTTATTATCCTTAGCTATTTTGATGACCTCGTGTAGTCCTTTAGGCGAAGCTTGACAGCATATGTTGTTGGGAAGGTCCATTACCTCCAGGCCCTCAATGCGGTCGACCCAGGAGTGGTAGGTTTCAAAGTCGAAATTAAAATTAGGGTTCATCGCTTTCTTGAAACCCAAGCAACCACGGTAGTAGCCTACCCTGGCCGGTTCTACTACCTTGAGCTTTTTAACCTTTTTCAAAGGTTCAGTCAGGAGATCCAGTCCATATCCGACGGTCATCTCGGTACTTCTGGTGTCTGCGTACTGCGACAGAGCAGCACACATGTGGCAGAACTGGAATACATGCTTAGCCCCTAACTTCCTGGCTTCTTCGATGTTTCTCTCAGCCAGACTTTTCACCTTGGATACCGCATCGTCCCATTCATCGGGAGTCGCCCTGCCTAAAATGGTCCAACCACAGCAGTATCTCGTAGGCAGCAGGTTGTATTCTATTCCCAGCGCATTAAGTAACTGAAAATAAGGGCCAAGCGCTACAGGTCCAGATAGACCTGAGTTGGCGCAACCATCAACTACCACGTTCTCCGCCCCGCGAGTCGGTTTAGCGCCAATCTTCTGAAGATTCATAGCCCTAGTCCGGTGGACAGAGTAAGGGAGTTCGCCCCGCTCCAGGTTTTCCCACACCCTGTCCGAAGACCAGGAGTCCACAGGCTCACCAAACCACTTTTCATCGAACCATCTACCCCATCCCCATTTGTACATCGGTGTTTTAGCTAATCTTTTATCCATTTTCTCTCCTTTTTATTTAAACCAGCGTTTTGATCAGTTCATTGGTAATTGCACACGAGAAAATATTTCAAAACCCAATAAATCAATCATATTCGTAACCAATTACCCATAATTTATGTTATTAGATCTTTATACTCTATACTATACCCTAATTTCTCTAATAACATGAGTCGAACTCCCCCCGAAACGATGCTTTGTCTCGTTTAACTTATCTCCATTGTTGGTATGTCATGATTGCCCGAAAACGATTAAATAAGTGATGAAAGAGAAATTGAATTGACCAATCTCTCCCTGGCAAATATCACGTAAGATTGACCTGAAGAAGTCCAACCTATAAGATTTATTAGTATTTCACCCGGATAATCTATGCTCAAATATCTGCAGATAAAAACTGGTATCGGGGGAGAGATGGCAGCTGTACTGGCTGTCATGGGACTCAGTATCCTGGCAATGAGTCTTCTCAACCCGATATTACCCCTGTATTTAACCTCCATTGACATTGGGCCGGTAGTACTAGGGTCGATGCTTTCCGTTTCAATGTTTGGTATGGCTATCGGTGAGGTAGGTTGGGGATGGCTGGCAGACCGAACAGGGATGCGGGTGGCAATGATTGCGGGCACTTTTTTCAGCGGTCTTTCGGTGCTTCTATTTGTCTTTACCCAGAATGTCCCGGCCATTTTCGGTATATTTATTCTTTGGGGATTTCTGCGTTCTGCCGTGTTCGGACCGGCCCGTGGTTACATAGGTACCTTTGCCCCTACCTTGAAAAAAGCCACCTTTATGGCTTTTTCAGCGGTTATGTTTTCGGCTTCCAGCAGCCTCGGAGCGCTTCCCAGCGGTTTCCTTGTAGATTCTCTGGGTTATAACTCTGTATTTTATACCTCACTGGCAGTTTCTATCCTAGGAGGAACAATAGCACTTACCGGTATCAAACAGCGCCGGACCTCTGGTGAAAAAGTCCGGAGTGAAGGTACTTTGGAAACTATCGAGCCAGAGGGAAAATTCAACCTGTTTGCCCTTACCCCACAGTGTGTTGTGACAGCCTTGAGGTTCCTTGGGATGGGATTCATGATGACCTTCCTACCTCTCCACGCAACCCAGATTGTGGGAATAGATATCACCTTGGTAGGGGTCCTTTTTACCATAGGCGGTCTGGTAAACCTCGTTCTGTCCGTTCCTATGGGAATGCTGGCGGACCGGGCCGGTAAAAAAGCAATGATGATAAGCGGTTTGATAGCATCGGCCGGATCGATGGTAGGAATAGCCTTCGCCGGGAATTTTGGCTGGCTTGTTCTATTTATTGTTCTGAATGGCATCGGCATGGCGCTGTTCAGTCCGGCGGCACTCGGATTACTTTCGGACTCCGTACCGTTTCATCGACAGAGTACTGCTATGGGATTTTACGGAGGAGTCTGTGAGAATATCGGAATTCTCGGCGGTTCTGCACTGGGAGGAATCATCTGGGATGCCTGGGGTCCCCAGCCGACTTTTTTTATAGGGGCTATTACGAGTGGTCTCGCTGCGATCGTCTGCCTTACCTTGGTTAAAAATGTAGCTCGGAGGTAATAAGACTTTACCTATTCTTCTGTGCTTATTAATGCCTGTTTCACAACCTAGGAAGATCAATAAGATACTCCAGTCCGGAATTTTTTTACTTACTCCCAGAAATTCCGACCCCGTTGAACTTAAAAAAGACCTGTTGAAGTACCCCCTGCTCAACCTGTTCAGGCACAGCCAGGGCAGGGAGACCCTGGCGAAGGAAAGAGAAAGCATGGTGGAAGTAGAGTCTCCCTGAAACAATTTTGCGTATTAGAGATAAAAACTCGCTACCTTAAGCTAATATGTAGGCTTTATTATAAGACATTGTGAAAGATATCAACCTAACAGTTCCACCACGTTTTCCTAGGAATATCAGTTATTTTTGACTAAATCATATCCTTGGGAATGTCAATGTTTATATGGTAACATCTGATCTATAGCAACAGTCAGTAGTGGATAGTCCTAACATACAGCAACGTCTCACTTATCCGTTCTATGGTGAGGAAGAAGCATCCCCTTCGACGACAGGACGGCTGGTCAGGCGTTGCTGATTGGAGCCGTCGGCATCCATCACGTATATCCTACCATTCCACCCATCTTGTTTCCGCGCGGACGAGAAAACAATACGGGAGCTATCCGGCGACCAGGAGGGCCACCTGTCTGGCATAATAGGGTTATCGGTCAGGCGTTGCTGGTTGGTGCCGTCGGCATTCATCACGTATATTTCATCCTCCCTATCACGGTTTGACGCAAAGGCAATGCGGGTGCCATCCGGAGACCAGGAAGGTTGCTCGTCATCAGCGGGATTGTCGGTCAGGCGTTGCTGGTTGGAGCCGTCAGCATCCATTACGTATATCTCACCATTTCCGTTACGGTAAGACACAAAAACAATGCGGGTGCTATCCGGTGACCAGGAAGGATATGCGTCGTCGGCAGGATTGTTGGTAAGGCGCCGCTGGTTAGAGCCATCAGCATCCATCACGTATATCTCACGGTTTCGGTTCCCATTACGGTTAGATGTGAACACGATGTGGGAGCCATCAGGTGACCAGGAAGGATATCCATCATCGGCAGGGTTGTCGGTCAGGCGTTGCTGGTTAGAGCCGTCGGCATCCATCACATATATATCCCAATTCCTGTCACGCATAGACGTGAAAGCAATATGGTTGCCATCCGGTGACCAAGAACAACTGTCTGGCATATCGCTAAACCAGTCGTCAGTAGGATTATCGGTCAGGCGTTGCTGGTTGGTGCCGTCGGCATCCATCAGGTATATCTCACTGTTCCCGTCACGGTCAGACACGAATGCAATATGGTTGCCGTCCGGTGAACAGGAAGGTCCCCAGTCTTGGCCATCCCCACCGCCAAATACTATAAACCAGCATACACTTGAAATCATAATGCCTAATGAACACATGACAACTCCAGCAACTGTCATACGTTTATTGGGTCTGGATTTTATCAGAGTAAAAATGCCCAGTATCAGCCCCACAACAGATGCCGACGAAATAATAGCTAATATTGCCACTAATCCGGATGGTGGTATGGGTAGTTTAAAAGGAATCAATATGATGAGCAAGGGAACCAAGGATATTATCCCCAGAATTAATACTGCAATACTCATTTTTTATCACCCTCACGGTTCGTTTTTCTGGGTTTGAGGCTTGTCTTGTTCAGTCGTTACTTGAACTGCAGGCTTTGTTATAATGTCACCCGATCTGGTTATGGTTACCATCTACAATTATATAACGAAAACTGTGCTAAAATGTAAGCTTAATAAGCGGTAAAAACTGTAATTGATAAGGGTAAGTGGATATTGTGTTTCTTCAGGGGGATAGTTTAATCAAGAGGGCCAAAATCTTAATAATAAGAAGCCATTTCTTGTGAAAAACGCCTTAGCCAAGAAACTTAACTGCGGTACCAATAATTTGGCCTGACCTTACATCAACAATCACAATAGTACACAAACGTATATCATATGGCCTAAATGGCAATACGGTATTTATGCCAGTCTCAGCACACAGTACGGAACACCTCCTAAGTCAAACACCATTAATATTGAGATGACCTTTCTGTCTAAACAAATTGATACTTTTAATACTTATTGTTGTGTTCTACTCGTAATAAAATATACCCAAATCGTTCCAAGAGGTACCAAGATGCCTGTAAAAGTAAATGGTCAGATCTATTATCGGACTGCCGATGTTTGCAGGGAAGCTGGCATAAGTAGAACTACTTTCTTTCGATGGTTAAAAGAAGGTGTTCTGGAGGATGTTGCTCTGAGAGACAGAAGAGGATGGAGATTATTCTCAGAAAATGATGTTAAAAGAATCGTGGACGAGGCAATGAAGACAAATGTAATCTAGATATTATGCGTACCTGGACTTTTTATTGCGAATTTTATGAATACCCATAGCCTGAGGTTAGATGTATCGAAGAACTATCATGAAAGATACTGATAAAACAAAAGAACAACTCGTGAATGAACTGGTTGAATTACGCCAACGAACTACTAAATTAGAGGCATTAGAAACCGAGCGTAAGCGGGCGCAGGAGAGACTAAAGCAAAATGAGGCCATGCTTGCCGAAGCCCAACACATTGCTCACATTGGAAGCTGGGAGTTGGATATCATCTCCAATACATTGACTTGGTCCGATGAAGTCTACCGAATGTTTGGACTGAAACCACAGCAATTTGGAGCAACTTATGAAGCGTTTCTAGATAACATCCACCCGGATGACAGAGAAATGGTGAACGAAGCCTATAATAAATCGGTAGAAACTAAGACTCCGTACGACATCGTCCATCGACTGTTGCTGAAAGACGGCACCATCAAATATGTCAACGAAAGGTGTAAAACTTCCTATAATCATGACGGGAAGCCTATTCGTTCGATTGGAACGGTACAGGACATCACTGAGCGCAAGCAGGCAGAAGAGTTACTAGAGAAATCAAGGAAGCAGTACAGAGATATTGCCGAAAATTCCGTGCTGGGGATGGCAGTTTATATTCCCGGTCGACCGCTTGTATTCGCTAATAAACGTCTGAGTGAAATTACAGGTTACTCATTAGAAGAGATCACATCTCCCCACTTCAATTTCATGGTTTTATTCGCCGAGGAAGACCGACAATTAATTATAGCAAACATAAAGAGACGTTTGGCCGGCGAGAATGTCCAGCCTTATGAGTCTATGCTTATTCCTAGAACGGGGGACCACAAATGGGTCAGGATTTACAATATCAACACGGAATATGAAGGAGAATCTACCATTCAAGTACAACTCCTGGACATCACTGAACGCAAACGAGCTGAAGATGCGCTCCGAAAAAGCGAAGAGAGCTATCGTTACCTGTTTGATAATGCCAATGACCTTATTCAGAGTGTTGCGCCTGATGGCCATTTTCTTTACGTTAATAAGGCATGGCAGCAAGTACTGGGATACAGTGAGGAAGAAATCCCACATCTTCAGGTTTGGGATATAATCCATCCCGACTCTATGGAGCACTGTATGGAAATTTTCCAGAAAGTTATGTCAGGCGAAGCAGCGAGCAACGTAGAAACCGTTTTTATGGCAAAGGACGGAAGCCCCATTTCTATTGAGGGCAACGCCCATTGCAGGTTTGAGGACGGCAAACCTATAGCCACTCAGGGTATTTTCCGTGACGTCACCGAGCGCAAACGGGCAGAGGAAGAGCTAAATAAGCTTTACAAGGAAGTCAAGGCATTAAACCTGGAACTAGAGGAAAAAGTCAGAGAGAGAACAAGACAACTTGAGGAATCAGTTCAAGTCGCTGAAGTTGCCAACCGGGCAAAATCAGAATTTCTAGCCAACATGAGCCACGAACTAAGAACACCGCTCAATGCCGTTATTGGTTTTTCGCAGGTCTTGCAGGAACAGTACTTCGGTAAGCTCAACGAGAAGCAGGCAGAGTACGTGAACGATATTCTGGAGAGTGGCCAGCACCTCCTTGCCCTTATCAATGATATCCTTGACCTTTCCAAGATAGAGGCTGGCAAGATGGAACTTGAATTATCCAAGGTGAAAATAAAAGATTTGCTGGAAGGCAGCTTAGTTATGATTAAAGAGAAGGCACTAGTTCACGGGATAAGCCTTGATATCCACACTGCAAGAGATCTGGAAAATCTAGAAATCATGGCTGATGAACGAAAGCTCAAACAGGTCATGTTCAATCTTCTTTCTAATGCCGCCAAATTTACCCCTGATGGTGGTGCCATCAGGGTGGAGGGCAAGAAGGAAAAGAAAGAGCTCATTATCAGTGTCTCAGATACCGGTATTGGTATTGCTCCTGATGACCAGGAGAAGATTTTCAGGGAGTTTTATCAAGTCAAAGGTACCATCGTAGATAAAACACCCGGTACAGGATTGGGGCTACCACTGAGCAAGAATATCATCGAGATGCATGGTGGAAGGATATGGATAGAAAGCGAGGGGCAGGGTAAAGGCAGTCGTTTCACCTTCACCCTGCCTATTTGAAAATCGGTCCGGATGTGAAATTACGTTACAGGGTAACAGTTCTAAAGGGGAGTGGGGGGTATTCAAAAGGGAGCTAGGTTGAAACGCCAACTCAGGTACGACGACACACGTCGAAGGAGGGGCACATGGCTAAGACGATACTGATTGTTGAAGATGACTCGAAACAATTAACCTTGGCTCGGGATATACTAAAACATGCTGGATTTAAAACTCTTGAAGCGACTAACGGTGAGGAAGGAGTGAAATTGGCCAAGAAGCATAAACCAGACCTTATTTTTATGGATATTATGATGCCAAAGATGGATGGCTATACTGCCTGCAACGAAATTAAAAAGGATAAGTCCACCAAAGCGATACCGGTAGTAATGCTTACAGCCCTGGATTTACCACTAAACATTAAACTTGCTGATGAAGTGGGGTCTGACGGATATGTAACCAAGCCCCTGGTTTTAAACGAGGAGCTAATGGATATCATTAACAAGTTCTCGCCATCTTCATGAGTATTATTTATTTCTTGATAAGGAGGAATGATGGATGGCTAGAACGATATTGATCGTTGAGGATGACCCAAAGAATTTAATATTATTCCGCGACTTGCTACAGGTAAATGGCTATGAAACTATCGAAGCAAATAATGGCAAGCAGGGTGTCGAATTAGCAAGAGTACAAAAACCGGACCTTATATTGATGGATATGCAGATGCCAGAGATGGACGGACTAGAGGCTACCCGAATCATTAAGGCAGATGCTACTACCAGTAATATCCCGGTGATAGCCATAACCTCCTATGCTATGAAGGGGGATGAAGAAAAGATACTTGAGGCAGGGTGTGATGGGTATCTCGCCAAACCTATCGATATTAAGGAACTCTTGAAAGAAGTGAATGAGTATTTGTCAGAATAAGGAGAAACATATCCGCTACGGAGACTAAAATTACGAACGAGCTTTTGGTCAGGTATCTGAACGAGCAATTGGTTTCGGAATATAAGGCTATATTCAACTATCTCTACCATTCGTCCAGGGTTAAAGGTTCGGTAGTTCCTTTAGAGAAGAAGCACATCATAAAAAATTAGAGGAGATACTTAACAAAGTTAAAGATTCCTATAGGGGGAAAAAGAAATGCAGAATAAGTCTAAAATTCTGGTCGTTGACGATGATGACCGCAACCTTCGTCTGATAGAAGCTTTGCTTGTTCCAGAGGGTTATGAAGTAGTGCTGACTCACAGTGGTGAGGAGGGTCTGGAAAAGATCAGAGAGGCGCGACCTGATATTGTACTGCTGGACATCATGATGCCGGGTATGAGCGGCTACGATGTTCTTCGTGTTGTACGCCAGCAATCCAATATTCCTGTAATCATGCTCACCGCGAAAAAAGAAGTAGCTGATGCAGTTGAATCTTTTCATCTCGGTGCGGACGATTATGTGAGAAAGCCCTTTAAGAAAAGCGAACTTCTCTCTCGCATCAAGGTAAAGCTAAGACGTGCCGAATCAGAACCTACACCACCAATGTCTGAGGGAAAAGCAGAAGAATAACAAACTGAAGATTTTGTCTGTGATGACCCTAATCTGTGTCTTATGTGGGCAATTTCAATTCTTCTGGACTGCGAAGATTAACTGTAAGCAATATCATAATGATAAAGTTTAGACGTCTATCCCACCAAATTCTGGCAGTTTCAATTAGTGTAATACTGGCAGTTTTACTACTATCTGGTTTAGCGACGACCATTTTGGCGCAACGAATAGTAACCAACAACATCATCCGTGGACAACGTGATTTAGCCATCAGCCTTACTGACTATATCTTGTTTGAAATGGAAAGCAACCTTCAGAAGCTTAATGAACTTACTAATAAGGGTACTATCAAGGAAATGGCACCGACTTCGCTCGTTACGGAATTGCGTACGTTCCAGTCCCGTAATCCGACAATTACCAATCTCTATGTAGCCGACCGCACAGGACAACAAATTGCCCGTTCAGACTTTCATCGTACAACAGACGTTGCCTCAATAGCAGGCTTTAAAGAAGCTTTAGAGGGTCAGGTATATTTCTCTGACTTATCCCCTGTAGTTCTGTCCTCACAATACCAACAGGCTGGTAATACTTCATTTACGTCAGAGTGGCAGGATAGCGTAGCGGTAAGTATCTTGGTACCCGTCCTGGATACAGATGAAGTGATTGGTGTGCTAGGCGCAAATATCCATTTATTCCGAATACAGCCACTTATAGAAAGTCTGACCTTCACCCACGATGAGACAGTGATGGTGTTGTCACGGTCCGGAGAGGTCGTAGCGCATAGTCAAAAGACGGAACTCGGCAAATTGCCAGAGTTGAGTGCACCTGAGCTATTCGACGCATTGGAGATGCAATTACTTAGCGTGCCGGAGAACTACAACGATGAAATTGGTAGAACTGTTAAAGGTGCGATATATCCTATAGGAGAGCAAGGCTGGAACATAGTAGTACAAACGCCAGTGTATAAGCTGACTGAAGAGGTGCGTGGACTATGGCTTCTCTTAGCACTCGTGTTAATCGGTGGTGTAGCCCTGACAATAGCCGCCGTCTGGTTAATGGCCAGCCGATTGACACACCCTATCAGCCAGTTGGCTCATGCTAGTGAACAGGTAGCAGCTGGCGAATTGACTACGCGGGTGGAAACAAACGCCACAAATGAAGTAGGCACGCTAGCCGATAGTTTTAATCGAATGGTATCTGAACTGAGCTATACACGGGAGCGGAACCGGCAATTAGTCAATGAGTTAAAACAACTCAACGAAGATTTAGAGGAACGTGTCGAGCAGCGAACCAAAGAATTAAAGGTGGCTAGAGACCAAGCCGACGCTGCTAACCGGATTAAGTCTGACTTCGTAACTAATTTATCACATGAGCTGCGTACCCCGCTGACCTCCATTGTTGGATTCACCGAGGCACTCAAGGAGAAGTACTTTGGTGAACTAAACCAGAAGCAGGCGGACTATATTGAATATATCAACGAAAACTCTCAACACATGCTCTCTCTGATTAGTCAAATCGTTGATATAGAAAAGATTGAAACGGGTAAAACGGAAATGGAAATATCCAGCGTGAGAATAAAAACCCTGTTAGAAAATATTATGTCAATGGTTAAAGATAAAGTGGCTAACAAACAACTAGCGCTGGATTGCCAACTGGCGCCGGAAATTACTGACCTGACGATAGGCGCTGATGAGTCTAAACTGCAGCAAGTAGTCATAAATATGCTATCTAATGCTATCATGTTCACTCCAAGCGGTGGACACATTAGTGTAAGAGCAAAGGTGGTCGATAATCAATTAATCATTGAGGTAGAGGATACTGGTATTGGTATTACGCAGGAGAATCAGGAAAAGGTTTTTGAGGACTTCTTCCAGGTGAGAAATGAGATTAAAGATAAGACTCCAGGTCTTGGTTTAGGGTTAGGGTTAGGTCTGAGTCGCAGGCTGGTTGAAATGCATGGCGGCAAGATCTGGGTTGAGAGCGAAGGCGAAAATAGAGGTAGTAGGTTTATCTTTACGATTCCCACCGTATGATTAAAATTACTATGCTAGATATTTATTATACATAAGGTATTCGGAAGTTAGCTATAAAAAGGTATCGGGAATTTTTCTGATGGAACCCAAAGTACTGGTAGTCGATGATGAAGCACGTACACTACGGCTTATGGAAGCAATGCTGGTCTCTGCCGGTTACCAAGTCATCATGGCAGAAAATGGCACTGAAGCTATTACTAAAGCCATACTGAGCTCGCCGGATGTAATCCTGCTCGATGTTATGATGCCTGGAATTGACGGTTTTGAGGTTGCCTCGAGACTCCGAGCGAATGAACAGACAAAGGACATACCCATCGTTATGGTCACGGCTCTGGGTGAGGTCAAAGATAGGGTTAAAGCACTGGAATCAGGTTCCGATGATTTCCTGACCAAGCCGGTAGACAAAAAGGAGTTAATCACCAGGGTAAAAACTCTGGTTGAGAAATCTGAAAGAATAAAGCAGCTAATAGTACCGAAAAAAAGACCACTGGTCCCAATAGTCAGCATTGTTGTTACCGTCGTTGCCGCTATTGCCGCTGCTGTTTTTATTTTAACGAGTGAGCCAGTAACGGATATAGTAGTAGTTGAGCAAGAAGTCGTACGTGAGGTCGAGGTCGTTAAAGAAGTAGTCGAAAAGGAAATCGAGTATCGTGATATCGTTAAAGAGGTAACCGTTGAAAAGCCAATTGAGCAGAGGGAATTTACTTCAAAAGAAGAACTCGTAGAATGGTTAGCTGAGGATGATGATACAATAAAAGTTTATTTTTTTACTAGAACTGATGGCACCGAGGCGTCGAGTGACGAATACGATTGTGATGATTATGCGCTAGAATTGCAGAAGAGAGCGCTCAGGGATGGCTATCTGATGTCGACCACTATAATCGAGAAGGAAGGTCAGCCACATATGATTAATTTAGCGACCATAGGTAACGAAATCTATTACATTGAACCACAGACTGATGAAGTATGGTTCTACGCATATCTTGATTAGCTAAAAATTCTTTTGCGAATTATTACCGATTACTGAATTACTTTACTATGGAAGCAAATATGCTCCAGTAACTGAAATTCGAACTGGTCATCCATGTAACGATATTGCATAACGTTACATTATAGTAAATTGTGAAATCCGAATAAGGCATCGAATACGATAATGAAAAAATGGAAATAATCACCGCTACTGAACTACATATTCCGGAGCTATTACCTTATTTTCAAATATCTCAACAGCCGAAAAATTTAAAAAGTGGTTGAGGTCCAAAGTCAATTGACGATTGGGAAAAAGAGATACGTTATGTTTGGGGGCATTTATACAACATAGAAAAACTTGAGAAAAGCTGACTAGCACAACTACCAACAATACAAAAACTTGCGGCCAAAGAGTACGATGGAAGAACTATAGGAAGTGGTTTGGCTTTGCAGGCGGTCCTTAAACAAGCTCTTATTGATGTCCAGAAATATGACATGCAACCTCAGACCAAGACAGTGCTCTTACATTTCCCGATAATGAAATTAAAAGATATCGCTTCTCAAGTAAAACTAGACCGTTCTTCATCGAGCCGTGACTATGCTAAGAAAGCCGTCAACCTACTCACGGTGGCATTTCAACAACTTACAGACAGATTGGCCTAATACAATGTATCTTCGGTGAAATTTCGTGGAATCCCCGATGTAATGTTGAAATTGGTAAAACCCAAACAGTAATAATAATTTTTCAGCGTAAATTTAATAACGTTTATTATCTGGTAATTATCCAACAATTATGTTAGAATCAGCGCGTCGAAGTGGTGGAGGGTGAGATAAAAAGTGACCGGGTGATTCGGAAAATTTCGGCGTTTCGGAAGACCTCAAATGAAGCTGGTGAGCCGTGAAGGACTCGAACCTCCAACCGGCTGATTAAGAGATTGTCAGCAAAAAAGCAACCAGTCGCTTGCTGAACCGACCGCTTGCCTCCTTTCTGAGTGGAATTATACTTGGCAGAGAACCCATAGGTCAATAGTCTAGATATTGGTTAAACCTGCGAGAGCCTTTAAGACAGAAGAGCCTTGCAGAAAGCCCAGGACAGGCGGACGATTAAGCTGAAGTAAAACGCGACGGAACATTTTTATCGCCCTTAGATACACTGACAGGGCTACTATTTTTAGATTGAAGTTTTATTGAAGCCGAAGTGCTTACACTGACGCTATATTAAGCCTTAGCTATACATTTCAAGCAAGTGTTAATCCACCTTGCCAGCCCTATCCAGTGCTATCCCTTACAATGCGTACGAAGTTGTAAATGCGAATCGCGTCTCCCTGCGGGCCGCGTCCATAGGGGTAGTCAGCTGGATTACCGCTCTTGGGATCGCTACGCTGGGCGCCGGCACCATGAACGTCTATCCAGCGATTGTTCATATAACCTAGTGCTCTTCCAAAAGAAACATAGACGGCACTATCTCCCATACCATTACTTTTAACGTGAGTAGTACCTGTCCAGTAAAACGGGTAATCCTTTTCTCCGGCTTCATTCACAATTTCACTTACTTGAAAAAGGGGGTCAATTGCCGCTGAATTTGTTGTCTCCGGTGATCTCGTGTAATCGGCAATACTTTGTAGTTCCTTGGCATTCGGCAGGCGCCAGTCGCTGTAACCAAGATAGTTTTCGTCATTTTTCTGCTGAACCCAGGCCAGGGCGCTTTCCCAGTCCATCCCCACGCTGCTGTCAGCTTGGGACCACATCAGACCGGTAGCAATATCTGTGATGGTGCCTTCTCCATTATCATGGTAGAGATTCTCGCCATAATCTGGGTTCCCCCTTACGTATAGGACAAAGAATTCTTTCCCTTCAGGTTGGTTTCGTATAGGTTTTGTGGGATACCCTTTTATCCGGCCGTCGGCAAAGTTCACGCCGAAAATGGTATCGTCACCTCCCATAGTAGTGCTGACGTATTTTGTGCTGGAGACAAATTGAGAATCGATAATCCGTTCGCCGGCACTTTCATCACCGTATTCGAAAGTAAAGCAGTCCGTGTCGATAAACGGAACCGGATTCGTGTTCTCAGGACCGCTGGGGTCGGTGCCGCTGAAAATAATCAAGGAATATAACTCTTTAATTGTCGGTAGACGCCAGTCATCGTATCCGGCAAGTGAGAAAGACTCCGCAGCGGAGACGGCGCCGAAATAGGTCATCTTTTCCCCGGGGTTCTGCTGCCACATCAGCCCGGTATTGAGGTCGGTTACAGTGCCATCGCCATTATCCTGGTATGCAGGCTGGACACACTGATACTGTGCATCCTGACCGTAGAACGGGTTACCCGCCTGCGGGCAGGTTATCTTTCGGGAGTTGTCATAGCATTCATCCTGGCCGGTATCCGCAATGACATAGTTCAGGTCGTATTTCCGGGTCGTTTCCGGTTCGGGTGTAGCCGCCGGGGTTGAGTTTTCCCCTTGTTCGGGTGTGGTTTCAAGTGTTGATGTTTGTTCTGGTTCCGGCGTGGTCATTGATGCCGGGGCCTCCGCCGATTCCGTTATCTGTTCAGTGCAGCCAGGAGTACTAAATAGCAGCAAGATACCTGCTGCTATTATGATAGCCAGTCTCATTGTATCGTTCATCCGGGGTTTCTTCATTTAATATTTAAAAATTCATGTAAATAATACTAAATAAATATTAAAATATTTTTAAGGCTTACTGCTAAACGTATCTATACCAGGACACCGCTTAATCTGATTAATGTCCTATTCCCTTGTATTAAAGTTCATCCTCCCGTATTGTCTTGTAAAGATAGATTTCGGCGTTTCCGTCTCCCTGCTTACCGGCAGAATGACCAACGAAGATTCGTTCTCCGGTTACTTCCAGAGAAGGTCTACAGCCGGATTCATCCGGGTTTTTGGTTTTCACTATTTCGTTGAGAATAAGATTGAAATTACTATCATAAACTTTTAAAGGAGCCGTAAATTCAGTGTTGATTTTCGGAATGTTAATCTGGAGGTAGGTTAAATAGAAATTATTTCTATCTGCCTGAAAACCGGTAACGTAAGTCTCGGCATCATCAGGGTCACCGTTATCAGTAGAAATTATTCTCGATTCTTTTATATTCCAGTTATTATCGAATTTAACCACCACGATATCGGAGGGAGTGATGTTAGCGATCGGACCCGCCGGCCCAACGGTAGTTGGTATAGCCATATAGAAAAATCCGTCATGGTAAAGGGCGCTGGCCTGTCTGGCACTCCCGTCAGCCACAGAGGATAAATTAAGGTCAAACTCCCGTATCAAAGTCAGGTCTTTATCATACTCATACACCTTGTATTTTGTCTCGGCGGATTTTTCAAGTGAGGACTGGTACCGGGTAATCGTAAAAACAGAATTTTCTCCCAGCAAAACGATGGGGTCATCGAGTTTCTCATCACCCTTTGTGGCAACATCAAAAGTCAGGCTCGAAGCCACCGGCCCACTAAAGGCCACTCTCTTAAATCCGTCATCTAAAGTGTATTTTGCTCCCCAGAGGAAGGCCTTTTTCGTTATCAGGCTGGCTGTCTCGTAGAAGGCATAGAGATATTCACCGTCGGAAGCAACTCTGATGTCAGTCGGGCCACCATACTCGGTGGGAAAATACACCATATCCTTGGTCGCTATCTCCTGGCTTAGGTCACTATTGAATATTTTAATGCTGAAAGTCTTACTCTCTGTCCGGCTAATATTGCCGAGATAAACGATAAAAACCCTGTCGCTCGTGGCAATAATTTCAGGTCTGGCAGCATTGAGGATTTCAATCTTCTTGAGAAATTCTACTGACGATACTTCCCCTTGAGCGCTTGCCTCCGTAACACTTTGCCCTTGAACGTCTCCCTCAACAAAGACCGGACTTGCACCAAGCTCAAATTCGAACTGAGTGGGCTCGCCGGATATAAATCTACCCTGAAGCTCGTTGAAGACCTCGGAATAATCAGTTACTTCTCGGCCCTTCTCGTATCCAGGAACTGCCTCGCTTATTCTCACTTTCTCAATGTCACCGGTCAAGGTTATCCTGACAGTTTTTGGTTCATCGCTTTCATTCCAGGCTACCCATACTGGCTTTCCTTGTCTGGTGAATTCATAGATATAAATGCCATCCTGTTCATGAATAACCTGGATATTATCCAAGTTACTTCCCTCCAGTTCCTCGACCATTTTCCTATAGGTGTAGTAGGAGAGCTTTCTTACTCCTGGTCCAAGGTCATTACTGCCTCTACCGTCATAAACGAGCCCGGTATGGTCAAAATAACCGTCTGAATGGTGAAACCCTTCAACCAGACCGAAGGCGAGGAATACCTTCTTGATACCCAGGGAAAGGGGATAGACGTAGCGCTTGATGATATCCTGGGCCTGCTGACGTTCATCCTGGAACGAGTAATTCTTTTCTATGGGCTTACCACTGTAGGTCCCCATTTCAGTAATCCAGTATCCTCCTGGAGGAGAGAGACCCAGAGTGTCAAGTTTCCGGGTGATATAACTATAGACTTCACCAAGACCTCGATAATCCCCGGTGGCGTTCCCGTACCAGTGAATATCGAAAATATCAAAGTATTGCCCTTCAAACCCGGTGAGTTCTTCCAATATCGGCAGGAAGTTATGGTTAAAATTAGACAAATAGTCTGAAACGGGCGGCATGCCGGTTGTACCGCCAATAACGACCTTTGCCTCATGGTCGGCGTCCTTTATCGCCTGATAGGTAATCTTGAGAAATTCGGCGTAATCTTGCAAGCCATGGGGAGGCTCGTTATCTACCTGCCAGTATCTGATGGGATTGGTGAGTCCCGCCATGTCATCGATACCGTCACCGTCATAACGTTCGACGCAAGCCCGGACAAAAGCAAGGTAGCTTTCTTCATCTCTGGGGAGGTAGGAACCTTCCCAGATGTATTGTCTGGCCTGCTCCCTTTCTTGCATCAACCTCTCGCCAGGGAGCAGGGCCGCAGCTGGAGGTTGGCGGTCCGCCAGAAGAGCGGTTGGGACGGCGGCAATATTAGCCATAATATGCATATCTTCTGGCAGTTGACCGAATTGCTGGTCATAATCGGACCAGTCGTACTCCTGTCGATTAAGATCAGCCTGCACCCTAAACCAGAAGACATATAACGACGGTCTGTCCCAGCGAATGCCGATATCACGCGCGTATCTATAACCTGAACCGGCAACATAGGCGGAGTGAAATCCGAAAGGCGAATCTTCGTATGGAATGACCACGGGAACTGTTTCCGTTGTCGCCCGGGGCGGGGTCGAACATCCGCTGACGCCCACGATAGCGATAATGGTCATCACAATTAGAAATACCGTCTTAAACATTGTTACCTTTTTTATCATTTATTATACTAATTATTTTATTTTAATAACGCTCATCAGAGTAAAGAGTTAATGATACACGGAATTTTTTAGTTGTTCTTTATACTATGTACTATCTGGATTAGTTACTTGGCAACTGGAGGGATACCTATCACTTTTCTGGATAATTTAGCCTGCTGAATTCTGTTGCCTCAGAGGTACTTTCTGAAGGAAATCCCGCAAGTATGATCACACATTACGGACTTTTGTGTGACTGATTAGGTAGTAAGTCAAAATCAGTATTTCAACTTCTTCCCATGGATTATTATTCCCGATTTCCAAGTTCTATGTGATTCCGGCAACAATTCTTGGAATAATTGGATGGATCCTAAGTGATCAAACCCTAATTTGACGTAGAGAGTGAATGCTTCTTCGTTCCGCAGTACCGGGCGTATCGTGAAAAATCGGAAGCCTCTTTCTTTTGCTTCATCAATAGCGTGCTGGATTAGACTAGTGCTGATTCCTGTGCCTCGTGACGTTGATGATATAACGACTGGTTCTATTTCAGCTGTACAATCACGCTTCTCCAACTTCAGTCCATATCCTAATATGCCGGACCAATACCGTATAGTTGTCCAACCTATTACTCAAGGCAGGGGGAGACTCACTGTTGGTTTCTCACTACTCTGGAATATGGTATCATACAAAGGGTGAACCGCCGGAATTTCTGGAAATTATGAGCCGCCTGTTATTGCACACTTCCATCTTCATATAGGTACAGTCTGAACTGATAACAGTCTGAGGTACCCAAATTCCAGATTGGCCATGCATCATGACCAAATATTATCTGTTATAGACCGTATATTTTTAAAACTATTTATAGCCCTCTTTTGTCCTTTAAGACAAATATTATACCTGGATACTTTTTTTGATGGGCAAATAACTTAGCTTTTATAAATATTTTCTATTTCCCACCTATGTAGCTGAATTTGTTTTAAAATACGCTCATATAAAACCCATGATTGATTCACATATAGTTATCAATCTCATTACTGCTCTTCTTTTATTCAAGTCTGACTATAGTGCGTGCCGGTACCAATATCAGTCACCATTATCCTTTGTAGAGGTGCTTATTTACCACATCTTCGTTAAGCTCTAAGCCAATTCCCGGCTCTTTGGGGGGGATGATGTATCCATCTTCCCACTGGATGGGTTTCTTGAGTATCTCTGCGTGGAAACCATCAAATCTTTCTATACTCTCCTGAATTAAGAAGTTGGGACTGCAGGTATCAATCTGAATGTTGGCCATAGATACTATAGGACCGGCAAAAAGATGGGGAGCGATATGTGCGTAGTAGGCTTCAGCCATACCGGCAACCTTCTTGGCTTCCAGGAAACCACCCACGCTTCCAACAGTAAACTGTAAGATAGAGGCAGCCTGATTCTGTAAAAGCTCCCTGAACTCATACTTTGTATATAATCTCTCCCCGGTAGCAACAGGGATAGTCGTATGATGGGCTACTCTGGACAACTCGTCCTTATTCTCGGGAGGAATCGGTTCCTCAAACCACAATGGGTCATACTTTTCTACTCTCCTGGCAAATCTGATAGCGCTGGATGTTGTAAATTGCCCATGAGTGCCAAGAAGGATATCGCACTTGTTACCGACTGCCTCCCGGACGCTTTTAACTACAGCCTCGGCTTTCTCGAGTGTTTCTAAAGGAACCTGGTGAGGAGCAGGCATAAATATAGGTGGTGCAGGGTCAAACTTTATTGCGGTGAAACCCATTTTCATGTAAGCGGTTGCTCTCTCTGCAGCTAGCTCCGGTTCGCTTTGAACCTGTGTCATGGTCTCGGGATTGGCAACACCAGAAGCTGGATACATATATGTGTAGCTTCTTATCTTTTCGTGATACTGACCGCCGAGAAGATTATAAATTGGCTGGTTCAGAGCTTTTCCAATAATATCCCAGCATGCCATTTCAAAACCACTGATTATACCCATTCTGGCTGCGCCTGGACGGTAGCTGGGCATGTAGATTCTCCGCCACAGATCCTCTATTTTGAATGGGTCGGAATCAATGATAAATCGCTCCCCGGCCGAATGAATCATTTGAACTACAACATCTGGTTCAAATCCGATACGGACTGGTTCACCAATGCCTTCGATTCCATTATCTGTGGTCAGTTTCACAAATATCCAATTTCTCCCGCCATGAGCAGGGGGAGGATTTTCAACGACGTAAGTTTTTATATCTACTATTTTCACCTTATGTACCTCCAACTAATACTTATAGAGTGTATAGAAAGTTCAACCTAGTATCAATCTAACCGCGATTGCTCTTTTTATCCATGATTTTTTTTACTTTTACCCCACCGTAACGTCCTACACCGCCTCTTAACCTCGGATCCAGTAAATCCCTCACTGCGTCTCCAAATACATTCAGACCCCATACTGTTATAGCCAGAGCAACACCAGGCCACAAGGCCATCCAGGGGGCCATAAACATATATGTACGCCCGGATCCACTTAGCATACCTCCCCAGCTGGGAATCGGCGGGGGGATGCCGAAGCCAAGGAAGCTTAGTGATGCCTCAACCAGAATCATCTGTCCGCAGCTAATGGAGACTATGATGATTATGGGAGCTGCAACATTGGGTAAGACGTGCTTTATAATTGTTCTGGTATTTGAACAGCCAATGGTTTGGGCCGCCGTCACGTAGACATTCTCCCTGATGCTCATAACAGCTCCTCTCACTATTCTGGAATTACGAATTCCAGCTGAAATTCCCAGAACAAGTAAGATTTGTACCAGCCCTGGACCTACAAGAGCCATTATGCTCAAAAAAAGGATTAGTCCCGGGAAACACATCCAGGCATCAACAAACCTTTGAATTGCAGTGTCAAGCTTACCGCCGACGAAACCGCAGGTAAGACCTATAGCTGAAGCTACAAGTGCATTAAGAATAGCACCACCCAGGCCAACATATATGGATATGCGAGCTCCAAAGATAATCCGGCTTAATAAATCTCTCCCAAGGTTGTCTGTCCCTAGCAGATAGTTGGAGCTTGGTTCTGTCAGGCAATCTGCTAGATGAGTCTCATTCACTCCGTAGGGAGCCAGCATGTCGGCAAAGATAGCAATTAAAATTAGTGCCAGGACTATAACAGCCCCGACAGTACCGAGTGGTTTCTCCCGGGCCATTCTGATAAAGAAATCATATATACCGACCCTTTTTTTCTGTACCCCCAAAGATGATACATCAAGTTCTACGTGCTGGGCCATTCTTATTACACTCCCTTCAACTGTAACGAATCCTGGGATCCAGCCATGCATAGGTTATATCTATAAAAAGATTTATAAACATTACAGCGGCGGCGATCATTAGATTTACTCCTGAAACAATGGGGTAGTCTCTGCGCTGGATAGCGTTGAGAAGGAGAAGCCCTACTCCAGGAAGGCAGAATATCTGCTCTATAATTACTGATCCTCCAATCAGGAATGGTATCATCAATCCTATAATCGTAATCACCGGAATCATCGCGTTTTTCAAGGCGTGCCTGTAGATGACTGTTCTCTCCCTTAGCCCCTTTGCCCAGGCAGTTCTGATATAATCCTGCCTCAGTACTTCAAGCATCATCGTACGGGTCATTCTCATGGTTGTTCCTGACATAACCATCCCCATAATAAAAGCCGGTAGTAGGAATTGTCCCAGATTTGCCAGTATATCTTGACTGAAGCGAACATACTGCACGGATGGTGTCCAGGACCACCAGATTGCAGGATAGACTATTACTATTGTCCCCAGCCAAAAAGAGGGAAGTGAGATGAAAAGTATGGCAATACTGCGAGTAATATAATCACCATAGGTATCCTGCCGTATTGCCGAATATATGCCTACAGGGATAGCTATCAGCAATGAGAAAATTATGGCAAATATTCCCAGTTCAGTAGATACTACCAGCCTATCGCGGATCAATGTGACCACTGGGCGTTCTGTCCATAATGACTTTCCTAGGTCACCTCTAGCAATATCCCCCATCCAGCGTGCGTATTGCACATGAATAGGTACATCCAGTCCCATCCTGTGTGCCAGTGCCTCCCTTGTCCTCTCTTCTATTGGTGTTCCTCCTTCACCTGACCACTCAGACACCATTAAGTCTAGAACGTTGCCTGGAACAAGACGGATAAGGAGAAAGACTATTGCTGTCACCAGTAACATGGTAGGGATTATGAGTAAAACTCTCCTGATTAAGTAAGCGATCATACTACTTTATCACCTCAAACAGCTTTATATAGCCTTCTTTTCGTCTTTTAACTTTTAACATATGTTGGCACGACCGTTATTACTGAGATTTCGATTCCAGGTTTTATAGCAAGCCTGGGTATTTGTCCATAAGGGCGTATTACAAATGTCACCCCTAAATAGCATTTGCGGCTGAAATGTCAAAATTCCTCTATTGCAGCAGTCGGAGTATGTCTCTCCGACTGCTGCATCCGTTATTTATTCGATTGTGTTTCTATCAGTAGCCAATAAAACTATTTGCCCAGCAGACGTGCTTTCATGTCCTGGTCTACCCAGACGTACTTGGGCCAACCCCACCAGGCACTGTACATAACACTAAATTCACCATTGAAGCCCTTTACCCACGGTTGCCAGAAAGTGTACTGCTTGTCGGCAGCGAACGGTACAATATATACTGAATTCAGAGCTTTTTCACACACCTGCTTTACATAGCCGTTTCGCGCATCGTCGTCCATGAAAGATCTATCAAGCTTGCCATGATAGATATCTTCGAAGAAGGGATCATTAATCTTGCAGGGATTAAACTGACTGACTGCCTTAAAGAAGCTCCCTGTTCGGGGGTCACCACATTCCATATTACCGACAGGAATTAGTTCGTAATTCTCGCGCCCATACCGTATTGTTCTGAAGGTAGCACTTTCTTCAACCTGGATATTTAAATCGATGCCAACCTTTGAAAGCATGTCCTTGGCTATAGATAATACGTCCACATAAGTTTGATCGCATGTTACAGTGGCCACGAAACCATCGGGATAACCAGCTTCCGCTAAAAGCTGTTTTGCCTTGTCCGGTTTATACTCATAAAGCTCCTTGATATCCGCAGGATAATCCTCCGGTGCGATGTTTACCAGCTTCATTTCCTCTATCTGCCTGAAAGGCTGGTAATATTTTGTAGCTTCGCCACGGAAGTAATCGTTGACGTATGCATCCTGATCTATAGCCAGACACAAAGCCTTTCGAACTCTGATGTCACTATAAGGTAAACTGGGGTCGTCAGCTATGCCGGTTATACCATACCCGGTACTATAATTCCAGGTATATTTCAGTTCAGGGTTGGTATTCATCAAATCACTTGCATTATTCCAGGTAAGCATCGTACCCTGATTACCCAAATGGTCGAGCTTGGCTGTTCGTATTGCAGCTATTCGTGTAGATTCGTCTGCTATGATTAGAACGACTACTTTGTCAAGATAGGGTAGCTTGTTCTTAGGAAAGAAGGGGTCTGGCAAATAGTAATCTTTGTTCCTTTCAAGTGTCGCGGAACTGCCTTCAATGAAATCTTTTAAAATGTATGGTCCGGTACCACAAGCATTTTTCCAGTCTGTGCCATCCCCGAACTCTTCGATTATGTCCGGACATTCATATTGCTTGTTTATACCAGTCTCCTCCCAAATAATACCGTTGTATCCTTCCTTAGTCTTCACTACGGCTGTATACTTATCGGGACAGGTTATTTCCTCTATATAGGGGAAAGACAGACTGAAGAAAGACCCTGGAGTGTTGAACCAATGCCGGTCAATACTCTTTTTGTAGTCATCGGCGACAAACTCCCTACCGTTGGCTGGATAAGTATCATGCCAGTGAACTCCTTTGCGGAAATGCCAGATTATTGTTGAATCATCTGGTAGCTCCCAGCTTTCAGCCAGGCTTGGTGCATATTGATCTAGAGAAGGCGGTAAGCTGGCAGTACGAAATGAATTCTCACCAGTGCCCGACGGTCCTTTTGCCCAGTCTTTTTGCATTGCTCCTTCATTGGTTAGTTGGAAAGTGACTCCATTGAATCCGCCCTGTAAGACGTTATCAAAGGTAAAATTAGTGAACTGTGCACAATGCGTAAGTGTACCGCCATATTCCGGTTTTTCCTTCATTAATTCTACCTTTGCTCCATCTTTCTTGGTAAGTGTGACCTTTACCATCTCAGCTTCTTCTTCTACTTTTGCTTGTTCCTCCTCTTCCGCTGCTCCGCCGCAGGATGCTATAACCAGAGAAAGTACCATCACACAACTCGCTACTAACCAGATAATTTTTCTTGTCATCTTTTTCCGAACTCCTTTTATAATCAACTTTGAATTACTCACATTGCTGCTATTTTTATTTTTATTATGAGATATGCTTTCACCTCCTTTGGCTAGTCGTACACGGAGTCATTTTTTTGTTTATGCTGCAGTATCCATGATAGTCTAGAAAGATTAGAATAACTTTAAAGGTTTGTAACTACATCTACAGCTCGTGCATTTTTCCGTTAAGGCCAGTACTTTTTGCTAAAAGGCCAATGAATAAATTGGTTCTGTTTGTCCTTTTAAATATTTTGGTATCCTATACACATATATAACGTAAACGTTACACGTACACGTTAGATATTAGTACAAAAAAATTCGTAATGTCAAGACTTACTTGGTGACCATCAATATAGACTTTCGATATTAGATATTAATTCTAGGTAAATAGAAGCAAAATGTTAAATGCGGAACATCTAAAAGCTCTAGTGAGCTAGACCACATCGATATAATCAAAATAGTTTATTTAGCTTATCAAATACAGCGTGTACTGCATATTTACCGGAAAGTTAAGAATTGATGCGTTTATGGAATTTTACACTTTTAAGTACAATACTTTTTTGTAAATATATTGCTGCAAGAAAATGGGTTTTCATCACATGACTAATTGAGGATACGCAGCTAGTACATAATTAAGACAAACCACGTATCCCCGAAATAATTAGAGTACTGAATTTTTAAACACCAGAAATTGGAACATATGCCGGCTACGTTATTCGGCGGAAGAAAAAATTCCTTCCAGCATAGGTCGAAGTGACTTTAATTGTCCCATCGCCGCCTGCTTACGGCATCATTAGTCCCCCGTCTACTTGAAGAGTCTGTCCGGTAATGTTCATTGAGACGTCCGAAGCTAAAAAGGCCACTGCATTTGCCATATCCTCGACTGTCTGAATTCTTTTCATCGGTACGCGTTCTGCCATACCCTCAAACATCTGGGCTGCACGGTCTCCAGCACGCGCATGGAATTTGGTCGCTACCATGCCTGGAGCTATGGCGTTTACATTTATTCCATCGGGTCCAAAGTCCCCTGCCATACCTCTGGTAATGCTTAGAACTGCACCCTTGGCTGCAGCGTAAGAAATGGGACGCCCCAGTCTTCCGCTAATCGATGTAAAATTTATAATTTTACCGTATTTACGCTCTATCATGCCGGGAGCAACCGCTTTTATACAGTTCATTGTGCCATAAAGGTTAATCGCTATGTCTTTTTCCCAGTACTCTTCTGGTTGCTCGAGGAAAGGCCCTCCGCCAGCAGCCATACCAGCAGTATTTACCAATATGTCTATTTTGCCAAATTCTTTCAAAGCTGTTTTTACCATTTCGCCAACTTCGGCTTTATTAGCTACATCCGCTTTCAAAGCAATAGCCTTTCTTCTTAAAGCCTTGACCTCAGTTGCGGTCTGTTCTGCTCCTTCAAGGTCTATATCAGTGGAGATAATATCGCACCCCTCTTTGGCAAGAGTTATACATACCGCCTTACCAATGCCTATTTGGCTTGCACTCCCGGTTACAAGTGCTACCTTACCTTTGAGTTCATAGTCCATCATTTGCTCCTTTTATTTCATTTTCTATTTTTGGGTTTAACCGAAAGTTATAAAGATACAAACTTTTTCCCTGGAAATTTTTTACCAATTTTCATGTATTATTTTATCTATCAGGTACTTTGTTCTACCTCCCTAGATCTTTATGCTGTGAGTCACCTTAATAAAAGTCTAACCATCGTTACAATGCTATTTCCTTTCTTTCAAAATATTTCGGTGTCATTTGCATATGTATCATACGCATACGTAATACGTATACGTGTTATACTATAAAATAATGAATTGTATAATGTCAATATAATTTTCATAGCTAATTCAATACTTAATAATTGATAGTTTTCATATTTATCCTATATTGATAAAGTACAGAGTAGTCTTTCTATGTGAGATATTTACATCGACCGCTCTGGTAAAGCTTATCAGTATCGGAATTCATCTTCACTGGTCTGTTTTGTTAGAGCTATGACTTGATTCCTTCTAAAGCTAAGAGATAAATTAATAAGTTTCAATAATACATAGTTTCCAAGACATGGAATCATCTTTAAAATATACCTTGACATTATTTATATGACCTGTTATCATTACGTACACGTATAACGTATACGTAATATTGCTATATACATATAAATTATTCATTAATATTCACATCGATAGTAATTTGGATTAAGAGTTACGTAATTGTGTCTGCTCTACGTGCAAGGTTGATAATTTCTATGTGACCAGCGCTGACGGAACGTATATATTTATAAAAATTGGAATCCAGTGAGGTGTAGAAAATGAAAATAGTAGACATTAAAACGTATGTAGTGGAAAATCCAACTAATCGTGGTCAAAATATTACCACATTCTTGAAGCTGACTACGGACAATGGAATAGAAGGTATCGGTGAGCCCGTTCGTATTGGATTTGACCCGGAGGTCGTAGAACAAATGATTTATTCCGCCGGGGAACGGTTTATTGTTGATTCCGACCCGTTTAAGATAGAGGATATGTGGCGAAGAATCTATATGGGTAGCTACCGTCCCGGTGCGGCCAGAATGGGTATAATTAGTGGTTTTGAAATGGCCTGCTGGGACATTATCGGTAAAGCTGTGAATCAACCCATTTATAATCTTCTCGGAGGTCAGTATCACGAAAAGGTAAGAAGCTATACCTACTTATATTCAGCTGCTGAAACTGCTGCTCAAACGGAAACTCAGATAGTTCAAAACACCCCGGATCTGGCTGCAGAAAGAGCCGCCACTTACGTAAAAATGGGTTTCACCGCAGTAAAATTTGATCCTGCAAGGCCCGCAATAATACCTAACCCTCATCAGCTACCTTTAGAAACACTTGAGAATGCCGAGGCTGTAGTTAAAAGTGTGCGAGAAGCAGTTGGTGACAAGTGTGATATCCTTATTGGCACTCACGGGCAGATGACCACCTCCAGTGCTATTAGACTAGCCAGGAGACTTGAGAAGTACGACCCATTGTGGTTTGAAGAGCCGGTTCCTCCGGAGAACAAAGAGGAGATGGCCAGAGTAGCCCACCATACGACAATACCTATTGCCACCGGTGAGAGATTGTACACCAAATATGAGTTCAGGGAATTGTTACAGAATCAATCTGCTGCTATCTTACAGTTTACCCTCGGAAGTGTAGGCGGCTTCCTGGAGGCCAAGAAGGTTGCCGGTATGGCTGAAGCATATTACGCGCATATAGCTCCGCATTTCTATGCCGGACCTGTAGCAGCTATGGCCAACATTCATATTGACACTTGTTGCCCCAACGCATTAATGCAAGAAAGTATTGAGAGATTTGACGGTTTCCAGGCGGAGTTACTCAAGAAACCTATTCAGTGGGAAGAGGGATATATAATACCCCCCAAAGAGCCGGGGCTTGGCGTAGAACTTAATGAAGAAGCCTTGAAAAAATACCAATATAAAAAAGATTGAACATAGCTTACGATCTATAAAATCTCAACAATCAGAACAAAAAAAGTAATATCTAAAAGCAGTGCTAATACCAGAAAAAATATCCATCGGAAAATATGAGTCATAAAGCTCTCACTATTTTAAATAGACTTACTGCTCCATTTATTCTAGATATTCTTTATTAAGCAGTATTTCCTAAAGTTGAAAAGATGATTAAATACCTGCTCGAGATGCAGATTGTTTAGTTATGTGTTATAGTATGTTGACCTAAACAGTACGCTTTCCGCCGCTGTTATTTAATAATTTCTATGTATTTTTTCAGGAAATGCTTCTGATATTTGATACGCAATTAATAGAATTTCACAAGAGAATATCAGAAATTCTTTCTCTCCAAGCGCTATCTACTCAACTTCGATAGAAAAGAATAAGTAAGGTCGTTTTGATATCTACTAATATCCAGAACATAGATAATTATTAACAATACCTATTGACAAAATTAATATCCATATTATATTATAAACGCACACGTATAACGTATACGTGTAACGTGTGCGATTATAATATCATAATACTTAATAAATACCAAGAAGATTAATGTAATACTTGAAAGCACAATATAAAAGCTGGCCTTACCGATAAAAACCTGTGGGCTGTGGGTGTTTTGCCCACCCACAGCCCATATTCTCACCTCCTCCAGATCCCCCTTGGCTGATGCTATCCATTCAATGGGAGCGAGCGGTAAGGCCAGCTAAGGGGGGTTATTATTGCAGAATAGCTATTTTATTATGGCAGTAGTATAAACTTTGAAAATATTATTAAGATAAATTGAATGAATTCCTATAAAATATCTCTATATTGTCTTTAAAGGAGGTGACTTGAACAATAAGTCGGCTTACGAATTTTTCTAACGATGAATAACTGAGAATAAGGGAGGGACAAATGGACCTTGGACTTGAAAATAAAGTAGCTCTTGTAACTGGAACTGCCAGTCAAGTTGGTATGGGTAAGGCTATTTGTTTATATCTAGCAAGAGAAGGATGTGATATAATTGCTGCTGACATTGACCTCAATGGAGCACAAAAGACTGCAGATGAAGTTAAAGATTTGGGACGAAAGGCTATTGCCATTCAAGCAGATGTAGTTAATGAAGATGAAGTAAAAAAGATGGTAGATGCGGCTTTGCTGGAATTTAGCAAGATAGACATCTTGATAAATACTGCTGGCTTGAGTGGGGGAGGTGGAGTACCTTTCCTTGAGTCGGGGAAAGATCGATGGCAAAAAGATATCGATGTCAATCTCTATGGAACAATGAATTGTTCAAAGGTAGTGCTTCCTGGCATGATTGAGAAAAAATATGGTAAAATTGTTAATTTTACCTCGATTGCAGCAAAAGTAGGTCCTCTTGGTTCTTACTCTGCGGCTAAGGCAGGTGTATCAGCCATCACCAGAGGAATGGCCACGCAATTTGGACCCGAGGGAATTAATGTAAATGCTATAGCACCGGGCGTGGTACCTACTAACTTTTTTAATGCTCTTGGTGACCGCGCAAATCAGATGTTTAAAGGTATGGCAGAACGCGTACCAATGAGGAGAATCCAAACGGTAGAGGATATAGCGTATGCGGTGGCCTTTTTAGTATCTGACGTCTCTAAAAATATCACGGGACAAACTATTCATGTAGATAGCGGTCTGGTTATGTTATAAGCGAGTGGCTTATAACACCTATATAAAATGCCTTTATAGATACTATTATTATTCAAGTTTAACAGCTCTGTTATTTAAGAGATAGGTGTAAAAGCTTGTGATGATCCAAATCAGGCTGTTAAAAGCAAGCGCAACGGAGTATAAGGGAAATAGTAAATATAATAATTGCTGCAAATAGGTGACCTAGAGAAAGGAGAAAGAATGATTGGTGGTTACGTTGGCAAAATGCTCTTCGTGAATCTTTCCAGAAGAGTGATTCACGAAGAGACGCCGGATGAAAGTCTCTACCGAGACTACATAGGAGGGTATGGTGTCGGGGCTAGGATATTGTATGACCGTATGAAGCCCGGTGTTGATCCGCTGGGACCTGACAATATTTTTGGGGTCATTACTGGACCTCTGACAGGTACTGCTGCCACTGTGGGTACAAGGTATACAGCAGTAGCTAAATCTCCAATAACAGGTGGTTGGGGAGATGCCAACTCCGGAGGTAGTTTTGGTTCGCTTCTAAAATTCGCTGGCTATGATGCGGTATTCTTTACTGGAATAGCTGATAATCCAGTTTATCTCTTTGTTGATAACGGCAAAGCTGAACTGAGGGACGCAAGTCATCTATGGGGTAAGGATACGTATGAAACTGAAGATATGATAAAAGCTGAGCTGGGAGATGATGTGGAAAGTGTCTGTATTGGCCCATCTGGTGAGAAACTGGCCCTCATTTCTTGCATTATAACTAATAGAGGGGCCGCTGCAGGGCGCTCAGGATTAGGGGCAGTAATGGGATCAAAGAAACTAAAGGCAATAGCCGCTAAAGGAAACAAGAAGTTCGCAATAGCCGATAGCCAAGCTGCTAATAAACTGAGAAGAGAGCAAATAGCAGTATTGAGAACTCCAGGACCGGACGGTACATCAATGATTGACCGATTCCACAAATATGGGACTTCCTCTATGGCGATGCGTTCGGCTCATAGTGGTGATTGCCCGGTAAAGAACTGGGGTGGTATTGGCATTGAGGATTTCAAAGATGCCGAAGGGCTCAGTGGCGATGCAGCAATAGCGAATATGGAAAGAAGTGCGGGCTGTTGGCACTGCCCCATTGCCTGCGAAGGCAGACTAGAAGAAGGAACGGGTGAATATAAGTATCCCGCCGGCACGCGGAGAATTGAATATGAGACCCAAGGTTCTTTTGGAGTATTGTGTCTTAACAACAACACAGAGTCACTTAACATGGTTAATCACATATGTAACAGCTATGGTCTGGACACTATTTCAGGCGGTGGTGTTATTGCCTTCGCTATAGAGTGCTATGAAAATGGTATTATTACCAAGGCAGATACCGATGGTATTGAACTTACCTGGGGTAATCACAGAGCTATAGTCGATATGACTTGGAAGATGGCAAAGCGAGAGGGACTTGGTGATATCCTTGCTGACGGTGTAAAAAAAGCAGCCGAAAAAATCGGCAAAGGTGCTGAGAAATACGCTGTGCATATTGGAGGACAAGAACTAGGTATGCATGACCCGAAACTGGCTATGCGACCGGGACACCCCGCTGCTGCTCGCTATCAGATGGATGCCACGCCTGGCCGCCATACCCAGGGGTTCGGGCCCAGTAGTTTTAACAGTCATATAATGAATGCTGCAGGGCTTTGTATGTTTGCTAGTATGGGACGGCCAGAATACACAGAGGGGTTTCTAAAAGCAGTAACTGGTTTGGACCGTTCGCTTGATGATTTGGCGAAGATAGGTGAAAGGATTGCGAACATCAGGCATGCTTTTAATCTGCGAGAAGGAATTAATGAGAAGGAATGGCCGGTACATCCCAGAATAATTGGAATTCCTCCCCAGACAGAAGGTCCGCTTGAAGGGGTGACTGTCGATATAGATGCTCAAGTAAACGATAATCTCAAGGCGCTTGACTGGAACCTGAAGACGACAAAGCCGAGTAAGAAAAAGCTACTGGAACTCGGGCTTGATGATATTGCAAAGGAACTCTGGCCTTAGGTAAAATGCTCGCCGGATAGGGTTATCCTGTGTCATTCCCTATCCGGCGGCTCATTCCTTTCATAATTTACCTGGTTAACTCCACCTTGGGTATGACTGTTTGATTGACGACATTCTTTGGCCATCGTCCACTGAGTACTCTGGCTGCTTCTTGAGTGGGGTTTACAGGCTGTAGTTCTAAGGCTGCTTTGGAGAATGAAGCAGAGTGTGGAGTAACTAGAATATTATCCATTTTAAACAACGGATTATCTGGATCAATTGGCTCCTTTTCAAAAACATCCAATCCGGCACCAGCTATCCACTTCTCCTGCAGGGCTTTAATCAGTGACGCTTCATCGACTATTCCGCCTCGACCTGTATTGATAAAATACGCGGTTGATTTCATCTGTTTGAATTCACTTTCTCCAATGAGATGCCAGGTTTCCTTGTTCAGGGGAGTATGTATAGAGATAAAATCCGATTCCTTAAGTAGTTCAGGTAGACTCACCAATTCTATGTTGCACTCTTCGGCCAGAGATTGATCCAAGTAAGGGTCGTAACCTATTGTTCTCATTCCAAAACACTGGGCTTTCTTGGCCATCATGCGCGCGATTGCACCACAGCCTACGAGACCTAAAACCTGACCATGAATTGGCTGCATAGAAGAAAGTATATCCTGTCTACTTTCAGCCCAGCGACCGTGCTTGGTCCAATCATTCAGTAAAGCCAATTTTTTAGCGCAAGCAAGGAGCAGGGTGATAGCATGGTTCGATACTTCCTCGATACACCAGTTTGATGCGGGATTGTTAACCACAAGAATGCCGTTATCGGTAGCAGCATCGATATCAATACCATCATAACCGACAGAGTAAGTAATAATAGCAAGGCATTTCGGTAATGCCTCCATAACCCGGCGTGTGAAAAAGCGCCCTCCTCCAAGTATGACATCAACATCCTTGGCCACTGCAGTGAGCTCGTCTTCGGTGGCAAATCTTGCTGAAATAAAATCAGCTTCAATATTCAACTTGGCCAGCTCTTTTTCCTCTATCTCAGTAGAAATGCCGCTCAATTTACCCATTGTCAAGATTTTAAATTTGTTTTTCATCGGCCTTTTCTCATATAAAGTTAATCTTATATGCTATTTTGAAATGACACAGGCGGAGTAACATTTCTTCCTTACTTCCTGCTCATTGTGAATAAACAGGTGATATTATGATTGGTATTCTGTTGTATGTATAACGTTTGTAAAAATCTTTTTCAATTTTGCGTGAATGTTTCCTACATTGTTATTGATGCACCGATAAGAACCAGCGTTATGGCTAATATCTAAAATAAATTATACAGTTTAACTTTTATGTGGTTGATTTATCTGATGCATCGATACCAATCTCAGTCTCCCTGGTACAGGTGTTTATTCACCACTTCTTCATCAAGTTCTATGCCAAGCCCCGGCTCTTTGGGGGGGATGATATATCCATCTTCCCACTGGATAGGCTTCTTGAGTATCTCTGCATGGAAACCGCCAAACCTCTCAATACTTTCTTGGATTAAGAAATTGGGGCTGCAGGTATCAACCTGTATGTCGGCGATAGCTTCTATAGGCCCCGCATAGAGATGTGGAGCAATATGTGCGTAATAGGCTTCAGCCATACCGGCAATTTTCTTGGCTTCCAGAATGCCGCCAACACGTCCGAGAGCAAACTGCAAGATAGCAGCAGATTTATTCTCCAGCAGGTCTCTAAACTCATATTTTGTGCACAGTCTTTCACCGGTAGCAACAGGAATTTTAGTGTGGTGAGCTACTCTGGCCATTTCTCTTTTATTCTCCGGAGGAACCGGTTCTTCAAACCACAATGGATCATACTTCTCAAGTCTCCTGGCCAACCTGATAGCACTGGAGGTGGTCATCTGTCCATGAGTACCTATAAGTATATCGCACTTATCCCCGACCGCTTCTCGTACTCTTTTGACCACCTCCTCGGCATTCTCAAGTGCTTCTAAAGAAATTTGTTGAGGAGTAGACGCCATTCCAGGTACAACAGGATCAAGCTTTACTGCTGTGAAACCCATTTTCACGTAATCAGCCGCCCTTTCTGCTGCAATGTCCGGGACTTTTTGAACATTTGACATTCCCATCTGAATAGGCTCGTCAGAAGCTGAATACAAATACGTATAGCTTCTCAACTTTTCGTGATACTGACCACCGAGCAGGTTATAGACCGGCTGTTCCAGGGCTTTACCTATAATATCCCAACAGGCCTGTTCCAGAGCACTTAGTATACACATCCTGGTTGCTCCAGAACCATAACCATTGCCATAGACTTTTCTCCATACATCTTCTATCTGAAATGGGTCGGCATCAATAAAGTACTGTTCGCCCATAGCATGAAATAGTTGGTCTACAACCTGTGGAGAAAAACCAACACCCCACGGTTCGCCAATGCCCTCAATTCCGTTATCTGTAATCAGCTTTACGAAATTCCAGAGCCTTAAACCACGATGCGGTGGAGGATTTTCTACTATATATGTTTTCATGTCTACTATTTTCATTTGTTATTCCTCCAACGATTAACTACTGATTAAACCAGACTGATCTAAGAAAAAACGTAACTAAATTATTCAAAATTGTTTGCACGATAGTTTTATAACTGTGCTTATCATTGTTCTAACATATTTTGCCAACAATAACATTCGATTGGCAGACATTAAAATTCAACTAGCCTACCTCCTAGACTACCCGTTATTGGTACTCTAACAAGTAATCTACATTTTCGATTCACATTTTGATTTCGTATTAAAGACTGAGTATTTTTCGCCTTTCAACTTCTTCAAAGTCAAATTCCATACCAAGTCCCGGCTTGGTGGGCATATGAACAAAGCCTTCCTCGTCTATCTGTATCGTATCTTTGGCGCATACATCGTACCGTTCACCGGGCTCCATTTTTTCAAAAAAGTCGGTGTTTTTAATAGCACCGACTACATGAAGGTTGGCAAATTGGGATGCGGCATATCCCCAGCTGTGAGCCTCAAACTTCATGTTAAAGGCATCGCATATATCGGCCACCTTCTTTGCCAGGGTAATACCGCGCTGGGCATCAGCACGAATGATATCCACAATATGGTCAGCTATGTAGGGTATAAAATGGGCGGTTTTGGTGGTGTACATCGCTTCTGTCCCAGCGATGGGTATGTCCAGCAAATTGCTAAGCTCTTTGTTGCCCTCAAGGTCTGAATTCCACAGCGGCTCCTCATACCAGTAGAAATTTAGTTTCTCGAGCTCTCTACCCACCCAGAGGGCTTCCCGACGGTCATACCGGCACATGCTATCTAACATAAGGTCAATCCCATCACCTACCGCCTCACGCGTGGCACGGCAGGCCTCCACATGTTCTTTTGCACCTCCCATGGGGTGTAGTTTGATTGCGGTATAGCCTTTCCCGACAAGGTCTTTTGCATGGTCGGCATAACCTTTAAGTGTATCAAATCCCAAACAACTGGCGTAAGCTCGAATCTTTTCTCTATATCCGCCTAACAGTTTATAAATCGGCAGCCCCGTGGCCTTGCCGGCGATATCCCATAAGGCAACATCTAAGGCGCCGACAGCATTCATGGATACTATGGCAGTGTGCCTGTTCACTATTGAGTCCAAAATGCTTTCTCTATCAAAAGGATCACGACCTACGAGCATCGGTTTTAACCCTTCTACGATTGCGTAAGCCAGACCTTGACCTGAAGAACGACCTTCCGAAGCGAGGTAGTCACCTTCTATACCTTCGTCGGTAAACACTTGAACTAAATCAGCTTGCGCCATATTCGCCGCTAAACCACGCATGGGCGACTCAACCTCGATGACGGTTACTTTAACATCTGTGATTTTCATTGTTTTTCTCCTTAAAGAATGACTTTTCAGACAGTCCAAATCAGGTACCGACCGCCTACCAACGCTAGTGATGGATTAATAATTATCTAGTTATCTCATAGCAATAATGTGTCCTAATTAGTACGTCATGGCCACTTGTTACGGCATAACCAAACCGCCGTCTACCTGAAGAGTCTGACCTGTAATATTCCTAGAGATGTCCGAGGCTAAAAAGGCTACTGCATTCGCCATATCTTCAGCTGTTTGAACCTGCTTCATGGGCACCCGCCCTTCATAACGCTCTATCAGCTCTGGAGAAGCCCCTTTACCACCTCCATAGAATTTTGTTGGCACCATGCCAGGGGCAATGGCATTTACATTAATTCCCTCGGGTCCATAATCCATTGCCAGACCTCTGGTAATGTTAACTACTGCACCTTTTGCAGCCGCATAAGAAATGGGGCGCCCCAATCTACCACTAACTGATGCGACATTGATAATCTTGCCATATTTATGTTCAATCATGTTGGGAAGAACAGCTTTTATACAATTCATCGTCCCATAGAGGTTAACATTAATATCTTTTTGCCAGTTTTCCTCCGGTTGATTATGAAAAGGTCCTCCCCCAGAGGCCAGTCCGGCATTATTTACCAATATGTCTATCCTTCCGAATTCTTTCAAGGCTTCCTTTACGGCTTTGTCAACCTCGTCTTTATCAGCAACATCCACCTTAAGAGCAACAGCTTTACGTCCCAGAGCTTTGACCTCGTCCGCTGTCAGTTTGGCACCTTCAAGATTAACATCGGTAGAAATTATATCGCAACCCTCTTTAGCCAGAGTTATCGCTACAGCCTTACCAATACCTATAGGGCTAGCAGTCCCTGTTATCAGTGCCACCTTACCTATTAGTCCATAGTCCATTATTTACTCCATTCTTTTTACATATATTTTATTCAAGCAAGATAGAACGAGCTAGCTCCTTCTTTTTCTGTTCAGTTATGGAGTACGATTGTCTTGAAGAGAGGGCTAGCAGATTCAGCTTCTTCTAGCCCTCTCCTGTGTAACCGATACTATCTTGTCCTGGCTTAGTATCCCATGGACTTCTTCAGGTCCTGGTCTACCCAGACGATTTTAAGCTGATCCCAGGCGCCGTACCAACCCACAGAAGTTATACCGTAATAATTCTTCATCCATGGCCAATAAAGGTTCCACTTATACTGTCGCGGTATCCATATTCCCCAGGCTGAGGCAAGCATGTATACGACCGCTTCTTTTACGGTTTTTTGGAAATTCGCTGGGTCTTTGATTATATCGCGGCCGATAACCGTCATGAGATTATCGTAGTAGGGGTCATCGACCCAGGCATGGTTTTCATGCTGCCCACCTGCTTTGGTAGAAAGCGGCTGATCAGGTGCCCAAACTATGGTGCCATTCATCATCTCTCCAGCTTTTTGCTGCTTACCAACTCGAATGCTCTGATGAGCACCACTCTCTAACGGTACAATCTCCATATCGATACCAATTGCCAGCAGGTACTCCCTAAGCAAACTCATTAAGTCTACTTCCGGAACTCGACAAAGTATCCTAGTCTTGAAGCCTTCCGGATACCCCGCTTCTGCCATAAGTTGCTTTGCCTTCTCAACGTCATAAGTAAACAGCATTTTCACTTCTTCAGGCAGTTCCTCCAGGGGAGTGTAATAGGGCTCATACGTGGGGTTAGGAGGGAACGGAACAGCGTGGATTTCACCGTCGCCTGAATAAAACTCGTCAATAATCTCCTGATTGTTTACCGCCAGGTTCATCGCCTGACGGACCCTGAGGTCATTGAAAGGTGGCGCATCAATCCTGCCAGCTGGAATTTGGTGCCAGCTAAATCTTTTACTGTATCCCAGTTCAGGTATTCGGTCGAGCAATAATTTCGCGTCATCGTAGCCCAAATCATTAATGTAGTCAACCTTACCTGTCCGGAAGGCAGCCAGTCTTGTTGAAGCATCCGATATGATAAGTTCTTTATATTTTTCAATATAGGGCCACTGATTATCGGGGTGAATGGGATCGTGCTCAAAATAGTTAGGATTTCTCACGTAGCTTACAACACTGTCTGGAAGATAATCGACCATTATAAATGGTCCTGTCCCGATAACCTTTTCCCAATCGCTTCCCCAGCCTCCATATTCCGTCCAGCATTCAGGCGGATTAACATAGGCATTATCACCCATTTCAGTTAGTGCTATTCCTTGCCACTCAGGTGGTACCTTGACTTCAACCGTATACTTGTCAAGCGCCTTAAAGGAGGTTGGTCTTTGTTCTGGCTTAAACGCTACATTCTGCCAGAGTCCCTCATGCCAATACTGTTGTTCCAGCCACCAGGCCACATCCTCAGCAACTAATTCCCGGCCATTTACTGGCGGCTTATCGTGGTAGCGAATCCCTTTTTTAAGATTATAGATAATGGTCTCGTCATCAGGCAGCTCCCAGCTTTCAGCCAGCTCACCCGCCTCCAGCTCAATACGAGCACAATGACCGTACAACCAGTCCACTTCCCCGGTTCCTTGTGGACCTACTGTCCATTTACCACCAATCAATTCATTACTTGTGAGCTGCATATGCCCGACCATAACGGCCATATTATTCATCGGATCATGTGAATAGTATGGCCCCGTTCTTATTGACGTGATTGTCCCGCCATACTGTGGCTTTTCGACGCTTTTTGTCATGGTTGTCCCGTCCAATTTCTCTAATGTCACCGTAACCATATTTTTCCCCGACGTCGTTACTCCCCCTTCCTCTTCCTCTTCCTCTTCTTCCTCCTCACCTGTAATTACCTCTTCTTCTGCAGAGGGACCACACGATGCTATTACCAAAGATATAGACATTAAGAAACTCACCAATATCCACAAAATTTTCATCTTCATTTTTATATCATCTCCCTTTTCAAGATAATGTTCTGCACCTCATAGGGTGTAGTATATTTTTAATCAATCATTCCTACCTCCTTTGTCGGCCTTATTACATCTGTTCCTGCTTCAACGTAACCCTCACAGGAATAGTATATTTGTACTGCTTGAACATGGATGCCAGATATGATATTTGGAGCATCTCAGTTTTCGTATCAAGGTGAGAGCCTTTTTTAGATTACATTACTATCAGTTATTGTTTCATAATATTAAATTTTTTACGTATACGTTTAACGTATGCGTTCAATATGTTATAATATATATAATTCTAATGTCAATAGTTTTTAAATGATGAATTTTGACATAATCTATATTAGTTGTATAATAATTATTCAAAGGTCGAAAAAAACCGCCACATCAGGCTATTACCGAATCAATAATAAGAAATACATACTAAGGTGAGGACAATAGCTAATGAAAACTAATAGGACTATAGGTATTGGGTTATGGCATTTAATGAATCGATGTCGCCATTTACTATTTAAGATAAGAAGTAAAGAACTAAGTCGAATAGGTATTTCAAATACTAGCTCAGCTGTTTTACGTTCGATTCTAAGACAGGGAGAGAATGCAACACTGAGAAGTATATCTAATGATTTATTTTTTGAACATCATAGTATCAGAGAACAGATTATGAGAATGGAGAAGGATGGATTAGTTAAAAGATATAAGGGTCGTAATGGAAATAGAAAACTAATTCATTTAGAAGTAACTGATAAAGGCCGCGAAATTAATAGAAAGACTGACCGGGTACCAAACTCAATTTCAACTATAATGGAAGTACTAACCGAAGAAGAGCAATTAGAATTGTGGCGTCTTTTATCAAAGATTCGAGAAAGATGTATGAAAAGATTAAGAATGAAATATCCGAGTCTTTATCCCCAAGCAAACATTAAAGAATATTTAGCCAAGACTGATATTTCCTGACTGTATACTCTATTTCCGATGTCTTATATTATCTAGAGTCAATACTTTTTAGCGTAAAAGCATATACAACAGGTAACTCAAATGGTGAAGCACTATCCATATTAGAAATGGCTAGTGAACTCATTATTCAGCTTTATTTGATACCTTAAGAATTCCAACTATATATCTTGAAATAATTGTGTCTTAGGTTTCTCGTGACATCTTTGACGACGTACTATTAACCCACGGACTCCTCTATAGAATGCTACTCGTGGGGTTTTTACAGAATCACACCCTTGTCTTTCAGATTGGCGATATCGTCCCAGCTATAACCCAGCTCAAGGAGAATCATCTCGGTATCCTGCCCCAGTTCGG
>CAYVOV010000018.1:0-23299 GCA_964453525.1 uncultured Dehalococcoidales bacterium
GAAAGTGTGGGCTTGGGTAACTAATTATTTTCGCCTCTTCAACTACCTTACCTTCCAACGATAATAGAAACACCATTTCCGGACGCTACGCTAGACGGCAAAGTTTGAATTTACTTCATATCGCATATGGGGGACACAACATCGAAATGTGTGGCTCAGGCGGTGCTTTTTTCTACGGCGTGGCGGGGGGTTGCCAGGGTGCAATTCTAGGCGTGGTAAGAAATAAATTAATAATAAATGACAGCCCACACGCTCTACGGCAGTTTCAGAGAGTTGTCAATATTTTGGCTTAAAAATGGACAGAACAGCGCCAGAACAGGGATAGAACAGATTCATTAGAACAGAACAACAAAGAGAACTCAGAACAGCACAACAAAGCGTGCTGCTTTTTATTCTCTTATTTAGGCTTGACTTCAATTTGCCCAGGCGTTAGGCTTGCCGTAGACTACATACTTTTAATAAAAACAAAGGAGGAAAGTGCAGATTTTGTGCGTGTGGTGAGTGTAATTTGAATACATACTTGGCGAGGAGGCGTTCTACCGCTGAACTACTTCCGCTCTCTCGGATATTATGGTATTGGTTTTTAAAATGGTGCCGAGACCCAGAATCGAACTGGGGACACACGGATTTTCAGTCCGTTGCTCTACCAGCTGAGCTATCTCGGCACAAAGAGGTAAAAGAAGGCTGGATTATTAAAGTACGAAAAATATTGTAGCTATTAATAAGTGGAGTGTCAAGTGACTATCGATTGTAACTCTTGCCCGGGAAGGGTATAGAAAAATCCGCCAGCACGATGACTGACGGATTTTTTAATAGCTTGTTTAGGTTGTGTAACCTTTTCCGGGCAGTAACAGGAGTATCATCTGAAATAATGTACATTATTCAAGTACGATGTCGGGATTCCTGGCCTAACGCCGTCTTGCCATGAAAAATAGTACTATCAGGGCAATCAGAATGACTATCAGAATCCAGGTCCACCATTGCATATCAGACCTCCTCAGTTTTGCTTGTCCAATGGTAATACTGAGTTTGTGTTAATTGGAAAAAATAATAACATATGCGTTAGTCGACGTCAATATATTATGTATTATCCTTTTTATGCCACGGTTCTGGTTACCGGGTTGGAAATACTCTGCCTGAAGGTCTTGCCAATAGAGCCTGGTTGTGTTATAAATATGACTTAAAAAGTCAAAACGATATATCGCTAAAGGAGAAACATTGGCCGAACAGGAGAAGATAACTAATGGCGGAAGAAGAATCTGGGGGCTTCATCCAAATGTGTTTTTTATGGGTGTCACCAGCCTGCTGACCGATACCAGCAGCGAAATGATTTTTACCCTTGTCCCGCTTTTTCTGGCTAACGTGCTGGGAGCACCAGGTACAATCGTTGGTCTTGTCGGCGGTCTGTCTGAAGGAGCCGATGCTATCTTCAGGATATTCAGCGGCTGGTTCAGCGATAAGCTCGGCAAACGTAAGGGTCTGGCGGTGATGGGCTACAGTATTTCCACACTTGCCAAGCCTTTCCTCTATCTGGCTAATTCCTGGGGACTGGTGCTGGCCGTAAGGTTTACCGATAGGCTGGGTAAGGGCGTCCGTACCTCCTCACGCGATGCTCTGATTGCCGATTCAATCTCACCCGATGAGAGAGGCAGGGCTTTTGGTCTGCACAGAGCGATGGATACCACCGGCGCTTTCCTGGGACTGACGATAGCGGTGCTGATTGTATATTGTATCCAGGGTGCAGACGCGGTGCAAATCAGCCTGGACTGCTTTCGCCGATTGGTGATAGGCGGTGTCATCCCGGCGGTGCTGGCGGTACTGGTGCTGCAGTTTCTCGTCCGTGAGGTGAAGAAAGAGCAACCGGCCGGTGCTGCTGCCCGGGGTGGATTATCATTATCCGGAATAACAAGCGGTTTCAATACCCGTTTCTGGTTATTTCTGGCAATAACGTTTGTCTTTACCCTGGGTAATTCAAGTGATTTCTTCGTCATACTGAGGGCGCAAAATCTGGGAGTGCCTCTGCTCCAGGTGGTCCTTATGCTCGTTCTATTAAATGTTATTTACGCCGCTACTTCATTGCCGATGGGGATACTTTCCGACAGGCTGGGCAGAAGGCGGGTTATTATCCTGGGATGGTTCATTTACGCTCTGGTCTACCTTGGTTTTGCCGTATCATCATCCATCTGGCAGATATACCTGCTCTTTGCCTTTTATGGAGTTTACTACGGGATAGTGGAGGGTGTAGCCAGAGCTTTCATTGCCGACTTGGCACCTGAAGAAAAGAGGGGAACGGCTTTCGGACTTTATCACGGTGTTGTCGGCCTGACCCTGGTGGCAGCCAGCCTGATTGCAGGACTGCTCTGGGATAATGTCGGCACGGCGGCTCCCTTCTACCTCGGTGCCGGTCTTGCCTTCCTGGCGATGCTGGGCATTGCCACTCTGATAAGAGAGTAGGCAGCTTATTTAAGGGCTTTTCCCGCCAGTCTGTCGGCCTCTTTGTTCTGCTCTCGGGGTACGTGAATGATATTAAAGCCTTTTAGTTGGCTTTGCAGTTGTTTTACCTTCATATAAAGAGGCTTGAGGACGGCGTTCTTCACCCGGTACTTGCCATTGATCTGGTTGACTACAAGCTCGGAGTCCGAACGCATATCGACCTGTTCTATACCCAGGCTGAGAGCCTTCTCCAGAGCAGCAATTATAGCACTATATTCCGCTTGGTTGTTCGTTGCGTAACCGATGGATTGAGAGATAGAGGCGATGAGTCCGCCTTTTCCGTCCTTTATCGTGACGCCGATAGCCGCTTTCCCCGGGTTCGGCACGGCAACACCATCGGTATGGATTACTGCTTTTCTTGTCTGCATGGCCTCAGGCTAAATAGAGGATGCGTCCGCAACTGCCGCACCGCACGATACTGCCGCCTCTTACCCGCTGCAAATCGCTGACGGGTAATGTTATGCGGCAGCCGAGGCATGTTCCCTGCTGTACTCTGGCTACGGCTGTCCCCCGCTGTTTTCTGAGCTCACGGTATATTTCAAGCGTCTGCGGGTCGATATCTTTTGCCAGACGCTGCCGTTTTTCTTTGAGGTTGGTCAATGCCTTATCGAGTTTTTCCCTGTCGGCGGATAGCTTCCGCTGCTGGCGCTGCCACTCCGCTTTCATTCGATTGAGTTCGCTGTCCAGGGCAGACACGCTTTTTGCTGCCTCTTCGGCTTTCTCCATTACCTCTAGAGCCTGTTCTTCCAGCCGGACAAGGTTGGCTTTCAATGTTTCGGATTCGTGCTGAAGGTCGGTAAGCTCTTTGGGATTGCGTATCCTGCCGCTGTAGAGGTCATCTTCGACCTTTTTCAGTTTATTGGTGATATCTTCGATTTCCCATTCTATGGAGTGTTGCTGCTTGATGATCTCATCGAGGCGCTGCCGCTCCAAGTCAAGTTTATCATGGGCTTGAGCTATAGTCTCGCTTTCGCCAAGCTGGCTGATAATGAGGTTTATAGTCTGCTCGTCGGACTCTATCTCAAGGTCAACGTCCTGTAACTGGAAAAGCTGCTTTGCAGTAGTCATCTTCTTTGAGTATTGTATAACGGCTGTGGAGTAATATCAATTTAGCTTTATCTATTCCCACCCGCCACCCTTAAGGAAACAAGAGAGGGGTAAAGCTCCTCTCCTCACCCTTTTACATTCTATCGCTTTATCTGTTGGCGTACATGTCAAGTACTGTTTGTATATATCTTGTGTGCAACCTCTCGTGGTCGACCAGCCTTCTTAAAACTTTGCGGGCTGTCCATAAATGGCACACCGGGCTTTTATATTTCCCGGGTTGAAAAATGCCATGCATTTTACTGCGGGGAAAATTTTGAAGACAGTTGATTACTGCGGTGCGAGTGGAATCCAGTAGCTCAAAGACTTCAATGGGGTAGTCCTCAGGCAAATCAATATTCAGGCGTGTAATATACCATAACTCAACGTGGGCAATGTGAGTCAGGCAATTGAGTATTGTCCGGGGCTTCCCCGGCGGTTCCCACTCCAAGGTATCTCCGGTTGCGTTCTGAACCAGGGGAAGTAAGTCTTTGCGCGAGTAACCCATAAGGCGGATTGTTCTTTCAATATCCTCTTTACCGATTGGTGAGATTTCGGACCAGAATATTGGCTCTGGCTTTCCTGCTTCAGCAGGATTGTAATCTACGCTGAGTATTTCACTTACTTCTATCTCTATGTCACTGTTAGTGTCTTTCAGTCTTTCTCCGTGTTCCCTCGCCCAGCGGAACCAGTCAATGATTACTATTCTGACCTTTTCTAAAGCACTTTCCTTTGTCCGCCCCAGTGTCCAGCATCCGGGATAATCAGGGGCGAAGGCGCCGGTGGCGTGATCCCCTGCCTCAAGGCATACCGGTATTTTCAATGTCCTTATCCCTTTATTAATTGTTTCTTTACCCGGTGGACTTTGTGGGTAATGGTATCATTGGCGCCGATGGCTGTCAAAGTGGTGACGGCGTAAAGCAGGTGAAAAATATGACAAAATCCTGTAGTCAGAATAGAACAAATGTGCTATTATGCGATTGGTTATGGTAAAGGTAAAAACATGAAATTGCTAAAAGTGGCTGTGGAAAATAAAAGGTGGGACCTGGCAGCGCATACCATTATCCTGGCGACGGCTACCATCATCAGCAACGGGCATAAAACCGGTACTGTTAAAGGTAAAACGAATAGCTTGTCACTTAAACAGCATGCTGTGAAGCGAAATAAATAGCCGGGTGAATCAAATTTGAAGCGAAAACGGGGAGCACCCGCAGGCAATCAAAATGCCAGGAAACACGGATTCTATTCAAAGGTACTCGATGAGGCCGAGCGGCTTGATTTTGAGCTGGCTACCGGCGTTGAAGGTATCGATGATGAGATTGCCCTGCTGAGGGTAAAAATTAAGTCCCTCCTAGAACGTGACCCGGAGAATGTAAAGCTTATTATGCAGGCTACAAATACACTGGAGCGGCTTATCAGGACAAGATACAACATCGGCAAAGAAGACAAGCAGGGACTGAAGGAGGCAATCAGTACTGTTCTCAGGGATGTCGCCCTGCCTCTGGGAATTAGCATCGGGACTACTATTAATAAATAGCAGGCCGGTCTTATTATAACTCCTTTGTTTATTCAGTAGTGTTTGTTAACCACTTTTACTTTACTTTTTTTAAACAGAGGTAGTAGATGGTAAGAGGTATTAAGCGGAGTAGATCTCCTTTTCCATGCTCGCTCTCCCCCTTTAGAAAAGGGGATTTTATAAATCCTTCTCAGTCTCCCTTTATAAAAGGGAGACGTAAAAAGGGAGTTTAAAGAATTGATGCGTAGGGAGTGTTTTAGAGAGGCGAAGCCTCTCTTTTATAAAAAATCCCCTTCCCCTTTTAAAGGGGAAGGGGATTAAGGGGATGGGGTTATATAAATTATTAAAGGGGGGATTTCAGTAGGTAATTCTCAAATTCACACGTTACGTCCTTACCAGCGGGAAGTGGCGCAGGCGGTGCTGGACAGCGTCTTCAACAGAAAAGGGCTCACCTTCTGTGTCGAAATTGCCCGTCAGGGAGGGAAAAACGAGCTCTCAGCCCAGCTTGAGCTATTGCTTTTGACTCTCTATATAGCTGAAGCCCGGAACCTGGTGAAATGCTCGCCAACCTTCAAACCGCAGACGGTAATCTCGATGACCCGGCTGAAAGACAGGCTGAATAATGCCGGCTTCAGCGGTCTCTGGACTGCCGAGCTCGGTTATATCATCCGGTTGGGGAATGCCAGGGCTGTATTCCTGTCTGCCGATGAATCGGCAAATGTCGTCGGGCACACCGCACAGATATTGCTTGAAGTTGATGAATCGCAGGATGTCAGCAAGGAAAAATACACCAAAGAATTCAAGCCGATGGGAGCCACCACAAACGTCACAACCGTCCACTATGGTACCACTTGGGATGACAGTACTCTGCTTGAGGAAATCAAGCAGACAGGCTGTGAACTGGAGAAAACAGATGGCTTAAAGCGCTGTTTTTGCTATGACTGGCAGGAAGTGGCGAAGTACAATCCCGACTACCTGGCTTATGTCGAAGGAGAGAGGCAGCGCCTCGGTGAGGACCACCCGCTTTTCCTGACTCAGTACTGCCTGCTGCCTATCCGCGGTGGTGGGGGATTCCTTTCAGTCCAGCAGAGGACCCAGTTGCAGGGGCAGCACCGTAGAAGCAGGGGACCTGAGACCGGCAAAACATATGTTGCCGGCATCGACCTCGCCGGTGAGGCCGAGGAAGAGGAGGGAGAGAAGCTGAGGGCGCTCAAACCGCGACAGGACTCGACGGTTGTTACAATCGGCGAGCTTGATTTTTCAAGCGTAGATACTCTGCAAAAGCAGCCGGTGGTGAAGGTCATCGAGCACTACTGGTGGACGGGCAAAAAACACGCCGAGCTCTACAGCCAGCTTATCGATATTCTGAAGAATGTCTGGCACTGCCGCCGGGTTGTGGTCGATGCTACCGGAGTGGGTCAGCCGGTAAGCTCATTTTTAAAGCGGGCGCTCGGCTCGCCAGTAATCCCGTTTACCTTCACCGGGCAGTCGAAATCAGCTCTGGGTTTCAACCTGCTGGCGGCGATTAATTCGGGCAGGTTGAAGATGTATGCCGGGGACGGTTCGGACGAGTACCGGGAGTTCTGGTCGGAAATGGAGAAATCCAGGAGCCGGTACCGGCCCAACCGGACGATGAACTTCTATGTAGACCCTTCCCGGGGGCACGATGATTTCCTGATGAGCCTGGCACTCCTTGTTGAAGCTGCCAATCGATATCAGCCTCGGGGGGCGAGGGGTAGTGGAGTTTGACACATTATTCCCTTGGAGCTAATATTGGCTAGTTCAGGCTTATTTCATTGAGGAGCGCTGTTATGGCAGAAACTAAGAAGGTAGGCGTTATCGGCTGGGGGAATATCGGTACCGGTGTTGTCGAGCTGCTTTATGAGAAAAAAATAGCCGGTCTGGAGCTTGTGAAAGTCTGTGATATCGACCTTGAGACGAAGCGTAATGTCGAGCTTTCAGCGGACTATCTGACCACGGACTGGCGCCAGGTTGTCGCTGACCCTGAAATCGATATTATAGTCGAGCTAATCGGTGGTATCGAACCGGCGAAGAGTATTCAGATGGAAGCCCTGAAGCAGGGTAAGGACGTTGTTACCGCCAATAAGAAGCTGCTGGCCAAAGAAGGAGAAACAATTTTCCGGCAGGTGCTGGACCTGAACCGGCGTATCGGTTTCAGAGCGGCTTTCGTCGGTGGACACTCGCTGATTCATGAACTCGGACTGGCCGGGACGGCGGCAAAGAAATTCAAGAGGATTTATGCCATACTGAACGGCACCAGCAATTATATTCTCTCCACAATGACAAGGGACGGCAAGGGGTTTGAGGAAGCACTCAAAGAAGCTCAGGCACAGGGATATGCCGAGAGTGACCCTTCTGATGATATTGACGGGAAGGACACTGAAAACAAGATTCGTATCATGCTCGGTCTGATAAGCAACTCCTACCGCTTTGCCGGGTCCTTCGCGGTCGAAGGTATCCGTGATATCATTCTTCAGGATATACAGTATGCAAGTGAACTGGGCTATTCGGTCAAGCTTGTCGGCGTTATCGAGCCGAAAGGCGATGTTTTCAATGTTGCCGTGCATCCGGCAATGGTACCACGGATGTCCCTGCTCGGCTCGCTCGAAGGGGCGTATAACGGTACCGAACTCGAGGACGAGTACGGCGTGGTCTCCGGACTGGTAGCCCCGGGAGCCGGAACCTATCCAACGGCCGATGCCGTTATCAAAGACCTGCTTGATATTGCTGAGGGCAGATTACTGCCGATGCCGACTTCAGCGGAAGGGATAGTCCTGGGTTCCACGGAAGACGTTGAGAGGCGTTATTATCTGAGGTTCAGTGTTGTTGACCAGCCCGGCGTCCTTGCCCAGATTACGGATATTTTCTGGAAATATAATATTAATATATCTGCCGTTATTCAGAAAGACTCTGCGCTAAAAGAGTTGGTTCCGGTGGTAATGACCACCTATTTAGCCAGAGAGGGAGACCTCATAAAAGCAATCGAACAAGTTGATAAGCTTGAGGTTATTAGAGACAGCACAAGAATCATCCGTATTCTTGATGCTGATACATAAATCCGTTCTCTTAAGGCAGGCCGGTCTTAACATATGGCACAGTTTTATAAGCCTGTGATTTTTCTTGATTTATATAATCTTTCTCCTTGCTAAAAGTTGCTCCGAAAATAGATTGTCCCCCGTTTGCCCTGAGCTTGTCGAAGGGCCGCTCATGGTTTCGACAGGCTCACCACGAACGGCATTTTCATCCTTTGTGATGGCAATTGAAAAGTGACATGGAATTTTCTGTCTTTGAGGTCATTCTGAAGGAGTCCCGATTCTATCAGGACGATTTACTAACCTCGGGGATGGTTAACACTGCGGCGGGCGGCGCGCCCGCGCCGCCCTCTCCTAAACTCCTGATGCATATAACTTTGTAGCGGCAGAGAAGGATGGTGGTTGTTTGAGATTACAGGCTGTTCTGTATTGTTTGGATAATAAGGTTTGTATCAATAATAGGCGGTCTTTCTCCCCAGCCAGAACGTGAAACCGGCCAGCAGGACTGCGCAGATGCCGATTATTAAATATATAATCGGTTGAGATATGCGGAAGGTGAAGCCGACATAAAACGTACCGGTGCCTGTCCAGCTACTCTCATTTAAAGCGCCGTCGATAGCCTTTACATGCCAGTAGTAGGGGGCATCCTCGCTTACCGAGTCCAGTCTTTCTTCACTGGTCAGGGTGTATTCCGATTCGGTAAGGCCGGTTTTTTCAAGTACCATAAATTCCTCTGAGAAATCTTCACTACTGGCTATCTGGAGGGTGTAAGTAACGCCGCTGGGATCAGTGACATCCTCCCAATCAAAGTATGCCTGTGCATCAGCTTTGATACCCATTTCCGGTTTCAGGGGAGGCGGTGTTTCAGGAGGAGTTGATTCCATGAAGAAGGTGAAGCTCTGACTGATCGTGCCATCCGTGGCAATTACCGCGTGTTCGCCTCCTTTACTAGCAGGGGCATTGAAGGAGACGGAAAAGCCACCGTTAGCGTCTATGGGTGATGTGGCTACCTCGATGCCGTCATAAGTAATCCGCGCTGTTCCAGATGGAGTGAAACCACCACCGCTTGCGGTAATCTGGCTGCCAACATAACCGGGTGAAGATGAACTGGTTGCGGGACTTATTTCGGCACTGGTGGTAATTTTAAACATCTTCCCGGCGGTATTTCCGCTACTATCTTCCGCTACTACTCCGTATTCACCAACTGTAACCGAAGGCACGTTGAAACTGGTGCCGAAATTGCCATTTGCATCACTGGTAGCGGAGCCAGCAGCAGTATCGCCGAAGGTGATAGTAATTGTTGAATTAGCCACAAAGCCACTGCCGCTTACAGCCACAGTTTGGCCTATATTGCCTTCCGAGGTGCTGAGTTCGATAGAGACAGTGGCAATTTCGAACTCCCCTTCTGCAGCGTTATCGTCATCATCCAAAACGTCTATTGGATAACTGCCAGGAGCAACCGAGGGTGCCTGAAATTCTACAGTAAAGCTGCCGTCATCGTCGGTTTCTCCTTCTGTTATAGAATTACTGAAATAAACAGTGACATCTACTTCATCGCCAAAACCATAGCCTTGGACAGTTATCTCAGTACCGACGGCTCCCGAGGCAGGAGAGACGGTTATCGAAGGCTCAACGGTGAAATCTACCGCAGCTTCGAGGTTAGAGTCATCGCCAGTTACTGTTATTGTATGGGTACCGGCAGTGCTCTCTGGAATAACTATTTTCGTGTTGTCGAATTCTCCATTGCTATCAGTCGAGTCATCGCCGCTGACTATGTCAACTTCAGAGCCATCGAACTCCACGATTATATCTTCGGTGGTATCATAGCCCTCACCATCAATTTCCACCTCAGTACCGACGATACCTTCATCTTTGTCAATTGTAATTATTGCTATAGCCTCGATAGTGAGAATAGCGCGGGCATGTATCTTGTCGTTTAAGGTAACGTAGACGTAATAATCACCGCCACGTACGGTAACATTTGTTTCACCGTCTGTCAGCCTTGACGGGACATTGAAATAAAAGAATTCTTCAAACACACCAGCTAAAGTGACTCTTATATCTCCCAGGTATTCATAGTTATCAACATCAAGGTCAATGTAGTCATCTATGGAGGCCGATTCGTTTGAGAGGTATATTTTATAGGTTTGGCCTATTATATTAAAATCGTATCCATCAAGTCGGCATTCGTCACCGATTTGTGCGGTTGAAGGATAAATAGTTAAGGTTGCAGCCAGAGCCATCGATGAGGGTATTAAAGATACAAGCAGAGCAATAACTAGAGCCAGAGTGAATATGCGTACAGATTTTAGATATTTCATTTTTTCTATAATAAAGCTACTCTACGATAGATGTCAATAGAAACTGGTATCATTAATAGTATCCTGAAGTTTCATTGTTTTCAATCGATTCTATGATAACAATATTAAGGAATTATTAATTTATTGTCATTGAATGACGACGGATATGTTCAGTTTTTGTTGACAATTTACACTGAATCGTGTAATATCTGGCTATGGCTGGTAAGTATAATGCAGGACCGAGGAACTGGGATAGTGAGCGGATACGTGCCTTGAGACGTCATCTCGGTTTAACTCAACGTGAACTGGCGGAGAGATTGGGCACTCGTCAACAGACGATAAGTGAATGGGAACTGGGACTATATAAGCCCAGAGGGGCTTCTTCCACTCTATTATCGATCGTTGCCGAACGAGCCGAATTTAGTTACGGGGTAAATTCCGGACCAGATAAACAATCCTGACAAATTGCCCGGTTCCTACCTGAAAGCCAGGTAATTTAAGCGGCATGAGGCCGCTTTTATCTGGCTTTGAGATACACGTAATCGTGTAAGAAGGCTGAAATACGTGAAACTGGTTATAGTCGCGGGGCGTGTCAGGATAATCTAAGTTTGCATGGTAAAGAAGAAAATAATTCAGCCAGGTAATCTTACTCATTGTCGGCGGAAAAGGAATGGATTGGTGGATAGTGTATCGGAGAGTCAGATTGTAGTAGTATGGCAGCGCCAGCTACTGGACAGGAGCAGACTGATTGTTGAGGACGGCAGAGAGATATCGATAATCTACCCCGGCAGGCCCAATGACGAGCGGGGAGCTGATTTCCGTGACGCTGTTATTTCTACAGATGAGGAGATATTAAAAGGCGATATAGAAGTACATGTAAAGTCCAGCGGCTGGCAGGAACACGGACATCACCGTGACCCAGCCTATAACCGGGTAATACTGCATGTTGTATTGTGGCACAATACGTGTAAACCGACCAGGCTTCAGAACGGGAACGAAATCCCGGTACTTGCTCTCGAGAGATATATTGAGCTTCCGTTCAGCCGGTGGTCCGTGTTAACAGCTTCTCAGCAGAGTATAACCACTCCCTGTTCCGGGATTTCCCGGTATCTAGAAAAAGACGCTCTGGTGACGTTCCTGAATGGCTCCGGAGAAAAACGCTTTCTTGCCAAGGCTGCCGGGTTTAGGAGAGATTTCGCCCGGATACGCGCAGAACAATCGCTCTATCAGGGGATAATGGGTGCACTTGGTTACTCCAGGAATAAACTGCCGTTTCTGGAGTTAGCCCGCAGGCTGCCGCTGCAGGCCCTGGAATCGATGGCTGGAGACAGGATATCGGACGAAGAATACCTCATCAGCCGGCAGACTCTGCTGCTGGGGACTGCCGGGCTGCTTCCAGCATGGGGCAATGGCAGGATTACCAAGAAGAGTACAGTAAACAAGCGGGGAAGTGAATCGGTAAGGCTGCAGACTTTTTCCTGTCCCGAGAAACGGATGTCTCCTGATGACTGGCATTTGTTCAAGGTCAGGCCGAGTAATTCTCCGATTCGCCGCCTGGTAGCCATGAGCCATCTCCTGCTGCGCTACCGGGAAAAAGGATTGCTGGAAGGATTGGTCGGACTTGTCGGAGAGGAACCTGACAGTCGGGGTTGCCGGGGATTGGAGAGTGGGTTGCGGGTAAATGCCCTTGGCAGCGGGCGCGCCGGCGATATTGTGGTGAATATTTTATTGCCCTTCACCTTTGCCTGGAGTAGACACACCTCCCGGTCTGAACTGGGAAAGAAAGCCCTTCGCCTTTTTCGTCGCTACCCCAGGCTGGCAGAAAATTCTGTGGAAAGGCATATGTCTGAACAACTGGGGCTGAACAGGGACCTGGTAAGCTCTGCCATCAGTCAGCAGGGACTTGTCCATATCTATAATAACCTGTGTACTCAGGGTAGATGTGAAGAATGTGCCCTAGGTAAGTTTAAGGCCCGGAACCACGTCTAAATCCAGGCTGTCTGTAATACCGGCCCGCAGCCGGAAAAAACCGCAGGCGGCAATCATGGCGGCGTTGTCCGTACATAGGTTCCGGAGGGGAATCAGGACAGGGAGGGGCGAGTCCTGTAATAGCCTCTGGCGTAGCCGGCCGTTAGCAGCTACCCCACCGGCCATCAAGATGTTTTTCACGCCGTATTCTCCGGCGGCGGCTACTGTCTTTGTTACCAGGACATCGACGACCGCTTCCTGGAAGCTGGCGGCGGCATTTGCCTTGCTCGAGATTTTTCCCCCTTCAACGAGTCGCAGCAGGGCGGTCTTTATGCCGCTGAAGCTGAAATCGTTAGTCCCTTTGAGCCAGGCACGGGGCAGCTCGATTGAAGCGATGCCGGATTCTGCCGCCTGCTGAATAGCCGGACCGCCCGGATAGCCGAGGTTGAGAATCCGGGCAGCTTTATCAAAGGCTTCACCGGCGGCATCATCCCGTGTCCTGCCCAGCAAAGCGTAGTCGCCGTGGCCCCTCATCAGCACTAGGTCGCTGTGTCCTCCCGAAACAATCAGACATAGCAGAGGAAAGAGTTCACTGTCGGAAGGAGTGTTTTCAACGAGCCAGTTGGAGTAGATATGGCCTTCAAGATGGTTAATGCCGATAAGGGGAATGTCCTGCGCCAGTGAGATTGACTTGGCGGCATTAACTCCCACCAGTAACGAACCGGCCAGTCCGGGGCCAAAGGTAACGGCAATTCCGTCCAGGTCGTGCCAGGCAACTTCAGCTTCGGTCATTGCCTGCTTGATTGTGGGGATTATGGCCAGAATATGCTGCCGTGAAGCTACCTCAGGAACGATTCCTCCGTAGCGGGCGTGGATTTCTACCTGTGAGGCAACCCGGTTGGACAAAATTTTGGTGCCGTCTTCGACGACGGCGGCAGCGGTTTCATCGCAGGATGTCTCGATACCGAGGATTTTCATACACAGGAATTATATCACAGGCTGCGGTAGGCGGAATAATATCCTGCCTATAAAAACGGTTGCAGGAGGACTGGTTCCTCCTGCAACCGGCACAGTGCCTCATGTTCGTTCGGGTGGTTATTTACCCAGTATTTTGGCTTTCAGGTCTTGGTCAATCCAGTTATAGTAGGTATAGTGATAAGGAAGAAAAGCGGCCAGGCGGTTGGCACCGTAGTAGTTCTTCAGCCATGGCTGCCAGCAGTTGTACTTGTACTCCACCGGCATCCATATAGCAATAGCCTGTTCAAGTACGAATGGTGTGAGGTCCTTTAGAGCCTTTCGCCACGCCTCATCATTTACTGCCAGGTTCTCATTGATAATCTTTAAGACCTCTCTGGTTTCGGGGCTCTCGAAGTATGCGGCGCAGTCGTTGGATTCAGGACGAAGCTCGAACAGGTAGTGAGGCAGGAAATACTGCTTGGTCGGTTTATAGAACATCTCCTCCCATGTCCGCCCCCGTTCTATGCTCTGGTACACCCCGAATTCGACTGTCTTGATCTCCATGTCGATGCCGACTTCGGCTAGATACTCCTTAATGATGGAGAGGAAATCGGCGTCTTCCATATTGCCTGCGTAAATACTTGTCCTGAAGCCATCAGGATACCCGGCCTCTGCCAGAAGCTCTTTTGCCTTTTCGGGATTTCCGCCTTTAATCAACTCCTGAACGCCGCACCGTGACCCTTCTATCGTCGGCTCTGTCGGCATTTCCTCCAGCGGCGTATATAAGCCATCAAAAGCGGGAGTGTCATAGTAAGGCCAGCCCTTGAGAAGTCCATGTCCCTGATAGTAATCTTTAAGTATGGTTTCCTTATCAACGGCCAGATTCATCGCCTGCCTTACCAGGAGATTGTTGAAAGGCAGGTCTTTGTCTTCCCTGCCAGTCGGTAGCTCGGTCGAGCCGTAAGTTTGAGCATACTCAAATTCGTAGCTCATATTGTCCTGAAATTCTTCCCATTGCTCCCAGGTTACCTGAATTTCATCAATCTTTCCCGTGCGGAAGGCCGCTAGCCTTGTCGACAGGTCTGATATGATAAGGATATTGAGCTTGTCAATGTAAGGTAACTGATTTCCTTTGCCCGGGCCGCACGGGTTGGTCTGCCAGTAGTTGGGGTTTTTTTCCAGAGTCATCGAACTGCCGCGAAGGTAGTCCGTGACCATGAAAGCCCCTGTACCCAGGTTATTTTCCCATTCCTTCTGATTCGGGTATAACTCGGGCAGCATTATATAACAGCGCTGTCCGTCCTCCCAGAAATGGACCCCCTGCGTGTTCAGCGGAACCTTGAGTTCGACGGTGTAATCGTCGAGTGCTCTTACAGATATTAGCCGCTCCTCCGGTGGGAAGAAAGCTTTAAAGTTACCGGTTTCGAGCTCCCACTGCGTCTTGATGTTCCAGGCAACATCCTCAGCGTTTAATTCGCGGCCATTGGCCGGCGGCTTGTCCCACCACTTGACCCCCTTCCTTATATGAAATATAAGGGTCTCGTTGTCGGGTATCTCGTAGCTCTCTGCCAGCTGACCGGTAGACATTTTTGCATATCCGACTGACCCGTATTGCCAGTCGGTTTCACCGGTGCCCGCTGGCCCTCTTGCCCAGTCACCGGCCATAAGGGGTTCGTTCGTTATCGAAATCTGCCAGCCCAGCAGGTCAAAGCCGGTGCAGGCATCCCAGTTGTTGGTGTCCCAGACCGACGCTGCGTTGAATGTTCCGCCGTATTGTGGCACTTCCGCCGGGCCAGTCTCTTCTTTTTCCTCCTCCTCTTCTTCCGCTGTGGTGCCGCATGATGCCATTACCAGCGATAGCACCATAAGGCAGCTCACCACCAGCCACAGAATTTTTTTGCCCATTTTTATCCTCCATTTCTATAAACAGTATAAATGAATTGAACATGATATTAGGTTTATAAATCAAAGAGGGCTAATGCAATTCATCGTATGCGGCAATCGCATTTTGGCGAAGTATATGCGAATTTAGAGTATTTGTCAATAGGGGAAAAAGTTACTGTAAAAGTAAAATATTTCTTTAGGTACTATTCGGTTTTGGTTGGTATAAATTTGTCACCCCCTTTATCCCCCTCAAACAGTACCCGTTTATTGTCGATATTATATTATTGTTTGAGGGGGAAGGGGTGAGGTAAAGAAAAACAACCAAATGCAAACAGAACCTTTTTATATGGGACTTGACAAAATTAAAACTAATGATATAATATAATTAAGATAATTAATTTTCTACTTAAGAATATTAATAGATAGCTGTTTTCGGAGGGAAAAATATATGCCGAGAGAATGGAATGAATTGACAAGAATTACCCAGGGCGCCGATATCATCGTCGAGCGTGTCAGATTTACCGGCAGTAATATTGCCATTGAAGGTGAGTTTGAGTTACCACTGTTAGCCCGTCTGGCGGCTGAGGACCAGATTTTCATCATGGCCTTCATCCAGTGCCACGGGTCAATAAAGGATATGGAGCAGATGTTCGGTGTGAGTTACCCTACTGTGAAAAACCGACTCAACCGTCTTGCCGAAAGACTGGAACTTATTGAAACTCAACCCTTCCCTTCCAGAGAGGAGGTCCTCTCTGAGCTTGAACGCGGCGAAATCAGTGCCGAGGAGGCAATAAGGAGGCTATCGAAATGAACAGACCACCATACGTGATGAAAGTACGTGTCAATAATCCAAATAGCAAGATTAATCTGTGGCTGCCGCTGTTTCTCATCTATCCTTTACTGGCGGTCATCCTGCTCGTTCTTCTACCCCTGATACTGATTGCAGCGGTTGTTCTCTTGATTATGGGCTGGGGAAAGACTCTATTTATCATACCTTTCGCCGTTTTCGGTTGTATTAATGCCATGCGGGGACTGGAGGTACAGATAGAACAGGGCCAGGAAAGGGTATTAATTTCAGTAAAATAAATATCAGGAGGTTGTGAAATGACTGATAGTCAAAAAAGAATTCTGGAGATGCTCGCCGAGAAAAAAATTACCGTTGAGGAGGCTGAGAGATTGCTCTCTCTTACCGGGAACGAGGAAGAGCGGGAAAACAAATCAACCGATAACTGGCCGGATACCAAACTGCCCTTCAAGTATCTTCGGGTCGTGGTGCAGCCCGGCCCTGAAGCCGAAGCCGGACATGGTACCGAAAAAGTAAATGTCCGGGTGCCGGTGAAGCTGATTCGTGCCGGGATGAAGTTGACCGCTCTCATTCCGCCGCAGGCCGCCGATAAAATGAACGAGGCAATGAGAGAGAAAGGCGTGGACTTCGACTTCAGGAATCTGAAGCCGGATGATATCGATGAACTGATAGAAGCCCTCAGCGACCTTCAGGTGGACGTGAATGACGGGAAGGAATCAGTAAAGGTTTACGTAGAGTAGAAGCAGTAGATAGGGCAGCATACTAGAGGGCTCACTGGAGCGGGATATGATTTTGGATAAAGCCGCTTATTGCGGTTTTATCCATGCTACCGTGCCCACTGATAGTAGAACCTGTATACAAAAGCCATGCTTTTTTGACATCGGCGTTGCTCAATGTTATTATGTATTTCACTGGTGATAATATTTAGTGTGGTTATTGGCAGGTAGGTGATGATTTGTGTCTAGCACTGAAGCACTATACTTAGTGCTTCTTATTGTTTGCCTTTGTCTATCAGCATTCTTTTCCGGCTCTGAAACAGCGTTTATATCCTTACAGAAGGTAAGACTGGAGTATCTTATCAGCACGGGGACCAAAGGAGCAGGACGGGTGTCTAAAATGGTCGAGCGCCCGGAGAAGTTCCTCTCCACGGTACTGCTGGGTAATACCTTCGTTAACACTGCCGCCGCCGCCCTGGCAACAGTTCTGGCTATTTCCCACTGGCCGGAACACGGTATCATTATTTCCACTGCCGGGATTACTGTGGTCTTGCTCATATTTGCCGAGACCACGCCCAAGACAATTGCTGCCCATCATGCCGAACGGCTATCTCTGCTTGCCGTTCGTCCTTTAGAGCTGATTTCCTGGCTTTTTACTCCGTTTGTCACCGTGCTTAGCTGGATAGCCTCAGTGACAGGCAAGCTTCTCGGTGGGGAGCCGGTCTCCGGTTCCCTGGCCACGGCGGATGAGATAAGAAACATGATAACGTTGGGGCACAAAGAAGGGACGGTCGAGGAATCTGAAGCCAAAATGCTGCACAAGGTCTTTGACTTCGGCGACCGCCCGGTAAGAGAGATTACGGTACCGCGTCCTGAAGTCGTTGCTATCGAGAAAGGCTCTACAATAGCTGACTTCCTTGCTCTTTATGCCGAGTCACCGTTATCCCGGTTTCCTGTTTTCCAGGAAAATATGGACAACGTGGTCGGTATTCTGTCAATCAAAGATGCGCTTATGGGACTGGCCAAAGGAGAAATTACTAGAGAGACACTCATCGATGAGTTGATTCGTCCGGCTTATTTTACTCCTGAAACAAAGCTTATTGACGACCTTTTTAGCGAAATGCGTGACAATAACTATAGAATGGCAGTGGTAATAGATGAATTCGGCGGTACGGCGGGTATTGTCAGTCTCAGTCGGCTTGTTGAGAGAATCGTTGGTCCGGTCGGGGACGAGCTGGCCGATGCGGAAAGAGAGTACGAGAAGATAAACGCGAATACCTTTCAAATCGACGGTGGCATGCGTATCGAGGAAATGAACGCGGAAATGGGCCTGGAACTGCCCGAAAGCGAAGATTATGAAACAATAGCCGGCTTTATACTGAGCCGAATCGGTCATATACCGAGGCAGGGCGAGCAACTACGCTACAGGAACGTAAGGATAGTGGTCACCAAAATGCGTGCCATGAAAATCGAGGAAGTCCTGCTGACAAAAGAAATAGCGCCGGTAATAAAGGAAACCGGAGTGAAAAAGCCTGATAACAGATGAGAGTCCGAAAACTGAGATTTTTACGAAGAGAGAATGAGAAGGAGCTGCTGATATAATATGGGTGTTAATGAGACCTTATATCTGGTGCTGCTGGTTCTCTGTATTTTACTGACCGCTTTCTTTACCAGCTCTGAGACGGCATTCTTCTCTCTTCAGCGTGTCAGGGTGGAGCAGCAGGTTGGCAATGGAGTCAGGGGTGCGGCGAGGATAGCCGGATTGATTCAGCGCCCGGATAGATTGCTATCCATTATCCTGCTGGGGACCAACCTGGCGATGGTTGCTGCATCAGCGCTGGCTACTGCCCTGGCGGTATCCATCTGGGGTGAGCGGGGAGTTTTAATTGCTACAGTGGTTTTGACGGTTGTTCTGCTTGTCTTTGCCGAAACTACTCCTAAGACTATAGCGAACCGTCATGCCGAGCGATTGTCAATGTCTTTCGCCCGTCCGATAGAGATACTCACCTGGATATTCACCCCGGTTGTCTTCCTGCTGAGCTGGGTAGCCTCTGGTATCACTAGGCTTGCTGGAGGGACACCGGTGCCCAGGTCCATAGTCAGCGACGAGGAAATACGTATCATGATATCGGTAGGACATAAAGAGGGCACGGTGGAGGAGACCGAGGCCAGAATGCTGCACAGGGTCTTTGATTTCGGAGACCGACCGGTACGTGAGGTTATAGTGCCGCGTACTGAAGTTGTCTGGGTCGAGAGCGGCATAAAGCTTATCGATTTCCTTAAAATCTACGCCGAGTCTCCTCTGTCTCGCTTTCCGGTATTCGAGGAAAATACGGATAACGTAATTGGCATTCTCTCTGTAAAGGACGTGATGATGGCTTACGCCAAGGACATGATTAAAGAGGAGAGCACTGTCAATGATTTAATTCGACCTCCGTACTTCACGCCTGAGTCCAAGCGTACCAGCGAGCTTTTTACTGAGATGAGGGATAACAACTACCGGATGGCGGTGATTGTTGACGAGTATGGTGGTACTGCCGGGATAGTCAGTCTCAGTGGCCTGGTTGAAGAGATTGTCGGGGTGGTTGGAGATGAGCTTGCTGAAGCGGAAAAAGAGTTCGAGGCTATTGATGAACATACCTTCCAGATTGATGGCGGTATGAACATCGAGGAGGCTAATGAGGAGATGGAACTTGAGTTACCGGAGAGCGAGGACTATGAAACTGTAGCCGGTTTTATTCTCAGCCATCTGGGGCGAATCCCCAAGACCGGTGAGCGGTTGAGATATAAGGGTATGAATCTGACGGTGACAGAAATGCGCGGCTTGAAAATTGAGAAGGTTCTCCTGGCCAAGAGAAGAATCAGGACAGAAGATGCAGCGCCTCCGGATTAAATTTAACCGGGGAGAAGAAATTAAGTTCATCTCCCATCTTGACATAATGCGACTCTGGGAAAGAGCACTACGTCGTGCCCGGATTGAGCTGGCTTACTCTGAGGGGTTCAATCCCCGTCCCCGCCTGTCGCTGGCAGCGCCGCTTGCCGTGGGTATAACCAGTGAAGCCGAGCTTATGGATATCTTCCTCGGTGGAACTGTCTCCCCGCACTGGTTTACTGCCGCTGTCAGCCAGCAGCTACCAGCCGGCATTGAAATTATCAGGGTCTATCAGATAGCGATGAGTATCCCGTCTTTACAGTCACAGGTCCGCCATGCCGAGTACGAGGTCAAGGTGGAAAAGGAAACGGGGCCGGGTAATATTGAGAAGGCAATTGCGGATATGCTCGCCCTGGAGCGTCTGCCGTGGCACCATCTCAGGGACACCGGTAGGCGTAACTATGACCTCAGGGCTTTGATTGATGATGTCTGGCTTGTTGACTCTAACAACTATTGTTACAATATAGGTATGAGGTTGCGTTGTGATAATAGCGGTTCTGGAAGACCGGAACAGGTTGTCCTGGCACTTGGTTTTTCCCGTCACCCACAATCAATTCACCGTACTAGGCTTATTCTCGAAGCCTGATATCAGGTCCAACTGTGACTAAAGTCGCATCCGCACTTTTTATTATTCACATAGAATGGTCTAGAGGTATAGAAAATTGAAAGGTTTACTTATAAGTCTAGCTATAGTCATACTGATTACGGCAGTCGGTGTAGGCGCCAGTGCTCTGGTCCATATCAGCCTTGCCAATAGTCTTGAAACTGCCCGTGCTACAGGTTTCGAGGAAGGCGACCGGGATGGTTATGAAAAAGGATTGATAGAGGGAAGTATTGCCGGTTATCAGGAGGGGAGTAAGCGTGGTTACCTGACGAGTAACAGTCTGTTTGGTCCAAATGAAAATGAAGAAAACTTCTATTTTATCTATAATCCTACCTATGAAGAAGTGCAGAGTATATTGGAGAAAGATGGGCTCGATTCCGCCCAGGATATGATTGACTATGCTGTAGTTAATGGTATCCGTATTGCTTATGTCCGATGCCAGACGGTCCCGGATGCGGAAAAAGGAAAAGTCAGGCTTTATGAGCTGGTAGGTTTTGAGACAGTGGATAACGGATTCATTATTATTGAGCCGGAATCACATAGTGAAGTGGAAGTAAAGGTCGGCGTCAGTTTCAGCGCATTGAACAGGCTTCCTGCCTCGTCCTATGATGATACAATTAATAAAATAACAGTCGTCTGGTAGGTCGGCTGACAGGGAAAGATAGATGGAAAGTTTAAAAGAATATGCTATTGCCTTAGCCAAAATACTGGTGGGACTGATTATCCTCGTCGGCGGGCTGAGTGCCCTTGACATCTTCGTTTACCTGAGCGTAACCGGCAGTACTTTCAGTGAGGAAGTGGCTCACGCTTTTGGCGACGGCTATGACCAGGCTTACTCGCAGACATATGATACCAGCTACGAGACTGCCTATGATAAAGCCTATGACAAGGGGTATACCAAGGGGTATGAGATTGGACTTGGCCGTATTTATAAAGATAGAGTTGGCAGCCTGGTAGAGCTTCATAACCCGACCTATCGAGAACTGAAAGATTTCCTTGCTGCCGATGAGACGAATTACAATACGTATGTCAGTGGCGAGTACGTCTGTTATGATTTTGTGGCTGAGCTTAATAATAATGCCGAAGCGGCAGGTATCCGGGCAGCCTATGTCCGGATTCGCTCGAAAAACTGGGCTCATGCTCTGGCCGCCTTTGAGACCGTAGATAGGGGAATCATCTTCATTGAACCGCAATCAGACAAAGAGGTTGACATAGAAATAGGTAAACCTTATCCCTGGTGGCAGGTTGGTGCCGCCAGTCCTAGCCATCACCAGGCTGAGTTAACGGAAATCCAGATAATATGGTAAGCTTTATACACCATTATGGTGAAGAAGCAAATAAATCAGGAACCGTTAGAGCAGCGTATTCTACGTTTCATCCGGGATAACAGTCTGCTATCAGACCGGACGCTGCTGCTGGCAGTATCCGGCGGGCCGGATTCGGTCTGCATGCTTCATATCCTTGTCAGATTTCAGAAAGACCTTAACCTGAACCTGCACCTGGCTCATCTTGACCATCAACTGCGGGGAGCTGACTCCGAGGCGGATGCGCGGTATGTTTCTCAACTGGCTCAGAAATTCAACCTCCCGGTTACCATTGAAAAGCGTGATGTAAAAGAATATAGAGTTAGAGAAAGCACCTCACTTGAGGAAGCAGCCCGGGAGGTGCGTTACGCTTTTCTTGCCGGGGTGGCGGCATCGATCGGCGCTGACCGTGTGGCGGTGGGGCACACCGCCGACGATAACGTGGAAACGGTCCTACTGCATCTAATCCGGGGAACCGGGACGGGAGGACTGCGCGGCCTGCAGCCGGTCAGCCGGTGGCAGTCGTCAGAAAACAGCCTTATTATAGTAAGACCTTTGTTGCAGGTCAGCCGGCAGGAAACAACCGACTACTGCCTTGAGCACGCCCTTGAACCCAGGACTGATACCTCCAACCTTTCACTATCGCCACTGAGAAACCGGGTCCGCCACCAGCTTTTGCCCCTTCTTCAGAGCTACAACCCCCAGGTCATGGAGGCTGTACTCCGGACGGCTCGTATAACCGGCGTTGATATGGTCGCTCTCGATGCTGAGAGCGCCAGGTTATGGAAAAGGGTTGCTCAAGTGCAGGATAAGGCGGTTTTCCTTGATAAAAAAGTATTTCTCGCCCTGGCTCCTGCCTGGCAGCGTTACCTTCTTCGCCGGGGAATAGAAGAGTTGCTGGGTAGTCTCAAGGATATTGAAGCCCGTCATATCGAAGAAATAATGGCGGCTCTGGCCAAGCCGGCGGGAAGAAGCCTCAATTTGCCGGGTGGACTGCTCTTTGTAATAGAATATGACCGCTATCTGCTGACACCGGATGCCGGGGAACTATCTCCGTTTCCCGTGATAACTGGTGAAGTCATCTTAAAAGTACCTGGAGAGACTCATCTTCCTGGGTGGCGTGTTAAAGTGGAAATCATCAAACCGGAAGAAATGGAGGATAGAAAAGATGATTTCACCGCTTATTTCAATCATGATAAGGTCGGTGATACCATAATGGTACGCTGTCGCCGGACCGGCGACAGATTTTACCCTCTTGGTATCGGTCAATCAAAGAAACTGGGCGAGTTTATGATTGATGCCAGGATTCCCCGCGCCTGGCGTGACCGGGTACCCGTTGTCTGCTCACCGGAACAGATTCTCTGGGTCGTCGGCTGGCGTATCGATGACAGGGTGAAGGTTACCGATGATACAAAAAAGGTTCTGCGTCTGGAGTTCGTGCGTATTTAATTTATTTTCAGTGATGTAAATTCATATGGTGCTTCTCTTATGCGTATTAACATCAGGTTTTGAAAAAGTCAGGGATGGAATATAAAGAGGAGCGGAGCATTAAGATTAACTATATTTAAGATGGGTGAAATTGCCCGTAATATAAGCATCTGGATTTTAAGAGGGTGGGCGGCGCGGAAAAGCCCCCCCCCCACGTTGAAATTACTGCATATTACCCGATGAAAAGGGGAGAATT
>CAYVOV010000018.1:23309-92223 GCA_964453525.1 uncultured Dehalococcoidales bacterium
AAAATATATTTACTTGGGTTAAATTTCCCGTTAATAAAAGATTCTGCTTTTAACGTGGGGGGGCGGCGCTCAACCCCCCCCCACCCTCTTTCATATGCGTCCTTCTTCCCCTTTCAAAGGGGAAGAAGGATACAGGGAGATGGGGTTATATAGGTTATATATAAACTTAACCTCTGGACTGGTAAAGTACAATCTTCTTGCAGAGTGCCTAAAGACGGTATATAATGACTCCACTCTTAGGCTGGCAGGAGGTTTTACTTGGGAACCGATTTGGTTACTGATGGTCTTGGAGGGATTCTCCAGCAACTTTGGGAGGCATTTATGATAGCCAGAGTCGCTGGAATCGTCATTATCATTATTTTTGCCATAGTTGGTTTTGGAGTCGGAATAAATCTAATTGGAAAACATTATTTCGGTCAAGAACAGCCGATAATTCCAAGATTTACTAAATGGTTATTTGCACAGGTATCCAAATTGATTCCTGTGCTTGGAGGTTGCATAATGGATTACCTTAATAGACCAAAACCTCCAAAAAAGCCGATGACAATGAAACGGAAGATTGCATCGGTGGCGTTAATAATAGTTTATTTTTTGGCTTTGACTGGATTGATATTTTTTGCCTCTAGCCCAAATGTCACGTTGGGCACATACGGCACTGCGGAAGGTGGCGTATTAATAGAAGTAAAAGCAACGAGATACCCGACAGATGGATTTGCGTTTAACGTTGAATTTGACCATCCTGCGAAGATACTTGGAATATGGACGGACATGCCGAGTTATCAATGGGAGAGCGACAATTTCAGTATAAAAAATGGTGCGTTAGTAGACTTTCAAGTTGATAATCAAGAATTGTCATATAACATAAGTGCTAGGTATCCATTTGCTACTCCTGCAAGAAGCGTTTTTGTTTATTTTGAAGCCGAAGAACCTGATGTTGAAACACTAAAGCCTCTGAAAGTTCATTGGAATGGAGAAAGAAATTGAGTTTCATACGAGCAAAAGAAATACCACCTGGAAGTGGTAATTGGTATGACTATGAAGTAGAGACTATCCACAAAGGTAACAGAGTCATCCAGAAGCATATCCGGTATATCGGTAAATCCTCCAGAGGCGGTATAGGTTCGGGTGGTGGTGGATTAGATGTTAATCAGACTCAAAGAATGCCAAGTTCAAAAATTGCTGTTAGAATACACAAGATGAAAACACCCGCCCGTCGGATAGCTTCTGCTTTAAGTATGTATTATAACGGTATGACACTCGATGGAATTCAGCAGCAATTCAGGCAAGACCATAATCTTGATATGAGTGAAAGTAACTATTGGAATTGGGTAGAGAGATTTACCAAAGAGGCTATCAGGCAGGCTAAAAATTTTCACCCTATTGTTGGCAATAAGTGGGTTGCCGATGAGACTTATATGAAGCTGAAAGGACGCAATATTTACTTTTGGGACATAATAGACGCTGATTCAAGATACCTTTTAGCCTCACACGTTTCATATACAAGAAGTGGGAGAGACGCTAAAATCCTGATGCTTAAAGCGGCAAAGCGTGCTAATAAAACTCCAAAAGTGGTAGTAACAGACAAGCTTAAGTCTTATCTGGTCGGAGTGGAAGAGGCTTTTGGAGCGTGGTCAGAGCATAAGACAGGCGGGCCGTTCGATTTAGAACACAGTACCAGTTTGATAGAGCGGTTTCACAAGACGCTAGAGCAAAGAACAAGGGTGTTTCAGAAGTACGATGACATAGACACTATCAGGCTATTAACTGGCGGGTGGTTAATCAATTACAATTTCTTCAAACAGAATGAGGGATGCGGTAATGTCCCACCCGCTCAGGCTATGAGTAAGGTAGTACCATTTAAAGATTGGAACGATATAGTCAGACCTGAAATGATACCAGATAAGGATTATAAAGTCAGCCTGTATCGTAGACCATCAGTTAGGCGGGGAAAGCCGGTAATGGATGCCACGTTGACGCCTATACAGAAGGAGGATTAGATGTTTCAAGAAAAATCAGAGGACGAACTAATTCAAGAAATTTTTTTGGCTGGTGGTCGAGGTGGAGTACACAATGCCGAACTTGAGGGTGCTAAAGCTGAATTAACCAAAAGGTTACTATATTCGATGGTTAATCTCAACAAAACTACTACACATTATTCAAGGTGGCTTATAGGACTTACCTTCGCATTAGGTTTTCTAGCTATAGCCCAAATTGTTATGGGTATATTACAGTACACTTGAAGAGTGCCTAAACGATTGTACTTTACCTCTGGACTCGCCAACTTGTTAAAGAGCGTAAAATCTGCTAAACTTGACAATTAATTCGTAATTCAAATCTGATATAGAAAGGCGACTTCCATGACTGCAAAACAGGTGATAGATAAGGCCAAGAGTGAGGGCAGGAAAGTGCTCACCGAGACTGAAGCTAAAGACTTGCTGAAGCAGGCCGGAATAAGCGTTGTTGAAACACAACTGGCTGCTTCAAAGGAAGAGGCTGTCTCAATAAGCAAACAAATCGGATATCCGGTGGTACTGAAGATAGTCTCACCGGATGTTATTCATAAGAGCGATTCCGGCGGTGTCAAGCTGGACCTGAAAACGCCCGAGCAGGTGGAAGAAGCCTATGATGATATAATTCAGAGTATTAGAAAACAATATCCGGAGGCTAAGGTCCAGGGTGTATCGGTGCAGAAGATGGCTCGTCCCGGAGTGGAGGTGATTGTCGGTGTTTCTACGGACGCCCAGTTCGGTCCGGTAGTCATGTTTGGCCTCGGTGGAATACTTGTAGAAATCCTGAAGGACGTCTCGTTCCGGATAGTCCCCCTGATGAAGAAAGACGCCAGGGAGATGATACGTGAGATAAAAGGCTATCCGGTGCTGGAAGGTTATAGAGGCCAGGAAGCGGTCGACGTGGAAAACCTGGAGGAGTTAATACTCAAGGTCTCCAGTTTTATCGAACAGAATCCTGAGGTCGAAGAACTTGACCTCAATCCTATTATTGCTTACAGCGACGGCGCTTTGGCTGTCGATGCCAGGATAATACTGGGCGAGGGTGATTAGGCTATGGACCTGAAAATGATGCTGGAGGGCGTGGCGGCTCGATACGGGGAGAAAGCAGCAATCATTTTGGGTGACACCAGGCTATCTTACTCTGATTTAGATAAAGCATCAAACCGGGTAGCCAATACCTTAAAGAGACTTGGTGTAAACAGAGGTGACCGGGTAGCGCTATTGCTTACCAACAGCCCGGAACTGGCTGTTACCTACTTCGGAACGGTCAAGCTCGGCGCCATAGGCGTTCCCCTGGACCCGAAATACAAGGTCGCTGAACTCGCTTCTATTTTCGTCGATTCACTGCCGAAGATTCTCGTGGCAGATAGCACCACTCTGGAATCATTAGCCCCGTATCTATCGAGATTCGGCTCCATTGAAGATATCATTGAAGTGGGGAATGAGTATAAAGGTCAGTCCCTGAAATATGAGGAAATTCTAGCCTCTGAATCATCGGAGACGCTCGATGTGAATATATCTCCCGGGGATATTGCCTGGATAGGCTATACCTCCGGTCCTTCTTTTGACCCCAGGGGAGTTATGCTGTCCCATCACAGTCTGCTGGCTGAAGCAATAATGTCTGCCGAGGGCTATCAGCAGACTGATAAAGATATAATGATGCTTTATGCCCTGCCGATGTTTCATGTTTACGGCATGGTGGCATCGTTCCTGGCTTCTATTTACCGGGGCAGCACGGTGATAATGGTGCCGGGGACAGGGCTGTCTATCGGCAGTTTCATGGAGGCAATCGAGCGGGAGAAAGGCACCATGTTCCTTGGAGTCCCGTTTATTTTCTCCCTGGCAGTACAAATGGCGGAGAAGGAGGGAATAAAGAATGACCTCAGTTCGCTCCGCCTGTGCGCCAGCGCCGGCGCGGTGCTGCCCGTCGAGGTGAAAAAACGGTTCAAGGAACTCTACGGTTTTGAAATTCTGGACTGCTGGGGGTTGACCGAAGCGGTCTGCCATCTTACCTGTCCACCTCTCAACGGACACATTAACATAGCTTCGGTGGGGAAAGCCCTGTCCGGGTGGAAACTGAAAGTGGTTGATGATGAAGGAAGAGCACTGCCGCCAAATCAATCCGGTGAGATAATTGTCAGCGGTCCCATAATGAAGGGTTATTATAATAATCTGCGGGCTACCGGGGAAGTGATAAAGGACGGCTGGCTCTATACCGGTGATATCGGGCGGTTCGATAATGAAGGGAACCTGTATATCACCGGCAGAAAGAAAGATACTATAATCGTTAAGGGGCAGAACATTAATCCCGGTGATATCGAGGGCGTATTACGCGGGCATCCGGCAGTGGCTGAAGCGATTGTAATAGGTATTCCGGATAAGCTGAGGGGTGAGATTGTTGGAGCCATCGTTAGCCTGAAAGAAGGCAGGACGGCTACTGAGCAGGAACTCAGGCAGCTCTGCATTGAACAACTTATCAGCTATAAGGTTCCCAAGCAGATTGTTTTCGTTGATGCTATGGCTAGAACCCCCGATGGCAGAATTGATAAGAACGCCGTACGAGCCGGCTTATCCATACCGCCTGTCTTTCAAGAAGAATAGATTTCCTCAAAATCAGATCATTTTTGGGCGCTCATCAGTAGTATATCTGTGCTTTCTCCCCATTAAGGAACATTTTTCCCCTTATCCCCCCTATTTATATCTATTCCCGCCCACCGTCCTCAATGAAAAGAGGGGCTTCACCCCCCTTTTAATAAATTCACATTCCCCCTCTCCTTCGATAAGGAGAGGGGGATTAAAGGGGTGAGGTTTCATTACAAGTTGATAAATGTGTTTGTATCTGGTTTTCACAGGTGTCGTTGCGAGTGCTGATTTTCACAGAATGAAACAATCTCTAAACATTTGTAGAGATTGCCATGTCGTCCGCCAAAGGTGGACTCCTCGCAATGACAATAATAAACTATTGATTGATTTGTAAATATGTGTTACTGTATTTGCATCGTAAATCTAGGTATGGGAAAAGAAAGGGAAGACGATAATGGCACAAAAGCTTGAGCTGGTGAAGAATAACACTGAATCTTTGCTCCTTTTTCTAATTGGTCAGCAACCGATGTACGGCTACCAGATAATAAAAGAGCTCGAGAGACAGAGCCAGGGCTACTTCCAGTTTAAGGAGGGTACCCTGTACCCGGCTCTGCACCGTCTGGAAAAGATGGGCCTTATCCAGGGACACTGGCAGGAATTACCCAGCGGCAGGCGGAGAAGGTACTACTATATCACCGATAAAGGATACCAGTTACTTTTAGTAAAAAAAGGCGAGTGGCGGGATTTTTTGAGAGCAATGAACCTTATTATCCGGCCAATGAATCCATAGTCTGAGGAGAAAAAGTGATAACGGTATTAAATCAATACTTGGATAATATCAGAGAAAACCTGAGGCTGGATGTCGTCTCCGAAGCAGAAGTAATCGATGAGTTACAGGCTCATATCGAGGACGAGTACCAGGAGATGAGAGAAGCGGGACTATCTGAGGAAGAAGCGGCTAACTCCTGCATTAAGCTTCTGGGTTCGGCGAAGTTTGTAGCTCGTCAGATATACGAAGCGCATAGTCAGGGTACCTGGCATCAGGCATTTCTCGCCTCTGTACCGCATTTGCTCTTCGCCGTTCTTTTCGCTCTGAACTGGTGGCAGGGCATCGGCTGGGTAACAATTACCCTGGGGATTATCTTCGGTATAGCAGTCTACGGCTGGCTGCACGGCAGGCCGGTATGGCTTTTCCCCTGGCTTGGTTACTATTCTTTACCGGTTCTCGTAGCCGGCTTGCTGCTGCTCTATCTACCCAGAGGCTGGTCCTGGCTGGCAATAGTAATTTATCTTCCCCTTGCTATATGGCTGGTGTGGTCATTTACAGTTAAAACGATAGGAAGGGACTGGCTGTATTGTGCCATGATGATGCTGCCGGTACCGATTATCATCGGCTGGTTCTTAGCCGCCGGTAAGGAAGGAGAGTTCCTCAAGCTCAGTCTTGAATACATTGGTTATTTCGCTCCCGGGATTGGAATGACCTTCATGGTTCTGGCAGTAACCGTGGCCGCCTTTATCCGGTTGAGACAGCGCTGGCTGAAGCTTGTCTTATTGCCGCTCTCCGGAATACTAACTCTGGCTATGGTCGCTTTCTATTCGGAAGGAAGACTGAGTTTTCTGTCTTTTCTTGTCCTGACTCTGATAATGGCGGGACTTCTCGTGAGTCCGGCACTGATGGAACGGCGTTTAAGGCATGGAAAGCGGCACTCCAGGACCGGGGATGCTGCCTAGCTGAAGAGGTTCCTGATGCAAAAGGTAGCCATTCTGACCGATAGCATTGCCTGCCTGACTCCGGAAATGGTTGAGCGCTATAACCTACGTATAATACCAGTCAATATTCATTATGGCGGCACGGTATATCGGGATGGTGTGGACATAAACTCAGCCGAGGCCTACCGCCTGCTTGAAGAAGCCCCTGACTACTTCGCCTCGTCGCCGGCTTCAGCCGGTGAATACGCGGAGGCTTATCGTGAAGCTGCTGATCGCGCCGAAAGCATACTCTGCGTAACCATCTCTTCCAGGCTCAGCACTCTCTATGAAATGGCGCGCGTTGCCAGAGAGGAAGTCCGGAGTGAGCTTCAGACTCCTATCGAGGTTGTGGATTCAAGGACTGCCGCTATAGGAGAAGGGCTGATTGTAACGGCGGCGGCTCGTGCTGCTGAAGATGGTGGGAATCTGGCTGATGTTACCGGGGTAGCAAAAGCGACAAGAGATAAAATATATGTCATCGGTATTATGGAAACAATCCGGTATGTCTATAGAACCGGACGCATCCCGAAGGTTACCGCCAGGGTGGGCTCTCTACTCAATATCAAACCGGTCTTTACCGTTACTGATGGTGTGGTGCATATTGCCGGTCTTACAGTAAATAAAGAACAGGCGGTAAAACGGGCACTTACAATTATGAGGAAGGAAGCGGGGAAGAATCCGGTTCATGTTGCCGTGGCACACGCTAGTGTTCTCGAAGAAGGCAACCAGCTAATGGAGCAGATTGCCGCCGAATTCGATTGTGTTGAGCTCTGGCTGACCGATTTCTCACCGGTTATGGGTTATGCTACCGGAGCCGGCGTGCTGGCGATTGCTTTCTACCCGGAGGTGAAAGGACTGGCATGACAGGTAAAGTTGCCATTGTTACCGATTCTGTTGCCTCTCTACCTGAGGAACTGTTAAAGAAATATGACATAGAAGTTGTCCCGGTTGAGGTTATTTTCGGAGAAAAAAGCTACCGGGACGGAATAGATATAACTCCTGGCCAGTTTTATAATATGCTCAAAAAGGCAGAAAAACCACCCACTACGGCGGCTTCTCTGCCAGGTCCTGTCCTTGAGACTTACCTTAAAGCAGCCAGGAAGGCTTCCAGCATTCTGTTTATTACCCTTTCGGAAAAGTTCAGCGGGATGTATAATTCGGCGCTGCTGGCTAAGGATATGGCAAAAGAACCCCTTCCCGGCGTGGCAATAGAGGTGATTGATTCCAGGACGGCGGCAGCGGCGGAGGGACTGGTAGTCCTGGCAGCGGCCAGAGCGGCTATTGCCGGAAAGAGCCTGGAAGAAGTAATTGAGGTTACTAACAGCGTAATTAAAAAAGTATCTCTATTCGCAGCTCTGGATACACTCTACTACCTCCACAAAGGAGGGCGTGTGCCTAAGATAGCTGCTCTGGCTACCGCTATGCTCAAGATTAAACCTATTCTCAGTGTTCACGATGGTGAAGCACATCCGGTTACAAATCCACGCACTGATAACGGTGCGATGAAACGTATCCTGGAGCTAATGGAAGAGACGGTAGTAAAAGGGCAACCGTTCCACGTGGCTGTAATGCATGCCGATGCCCCGGACAGAGCTATGACGCTCAGAGATGAGGTTGCTTCCCGCTTTGCCTGCACTGACCTCATCATCACCGAATTTACCCCGGTAATGGGGGCACATACCGGTCCCGGAGTGGTTGGAGTTGCTTTCTATTGTGGCGACTAGGTGTTTTATCAGCAACTCTAATCATGGTAATTATACATATTGCTGGTATTATTCGGTTCTGGTTTGAAATGTCCCCAATTTTGTCGCCGTGAAGCAATCTCAAAAATAATTGTCATTATGAGGAGCGAAGTGATGTGATAATCTATATAGATAATATTCTGGAGATTGCTTCATCGTCCGCCAAAGGCGGACTCCTCGCAATGACAGTTCAATGCCTGTTAGCCCGAACACAAAGACATTATTTTCTGTCAGCATCTGGTAAAATGAAGGAAAAAGTTCTATAATTAGGAAATTATGGGGCACAAGCAGGTAACCACTTATGCAGAACGGCCTGCCGTTGGCTCGGAGCAACTTACTGAGTCGTTATTTAAACCTATCATTTGTGCCGTTATCGAATTGCCTGGTGCCCTTTTCAGTCTGTTCTAAAAGATCACTGAAAACGAAACTTCTCATATTAACTATCCGGCTTTTTATCTGCGTAACGTGGTATTGGAGGAGGTAGATTTACTGACTAAAGGCTATACTGACAATGCCGGCAGACTGTAATCATAGGCTGTACGGTAATTGACCGGGACAAGGAGGAAAGCTGGTTCTGGAAAATTGAATGAACCTGCTATCGCCTGAACGGTTGAAGTATAGCTTGAAAATGGTACAAGGAGTGCAAGGTGGAGATAAAAATTGTCACCGGTGATATAGTCCGGTACGAGGCTGACGCCATTATCGTTAATATTTTTGAGGGACTGGAGCGCCCGGAGGGAGTTGCCTCTACCGTGGATGAAGCCCTGGGTGGAGCTATATCGGATATCATAAAGCAGGGAGAGAACAGGGGAAAGCTCAATCAGATAACGGTTATTCACAGTCTGGGAAAACTTCCGGCAGCCAGGATAGCAGTTGTCGGACTGGGAAAGCAGGAAGAGTTATCCGCAGAGAAAATCAGGGGAGTGGTGGCCGGTGTCTGCAGACACTTGCGGAAGCGGTATGCGGCGAATATCGCCACTGTTGCTCATGGTGTTGGGATAAATGACATAACCTCTGAAGAATCTGCTCAGGCGATAGTCGAAGGTGCTCTGCTTGGCACCTATGATTTCCGCCAGCACCTGACGAAAGAGGCTGAGTACGGTGAGATTAAGCAACTTACCGTTGTTGATGCCAATGAGAGCAGCATCTCTGCTCTTGAACAGGGTTTGAATAAAGGCAGGATTCTGGCTGAGGCGATGATTCTTGCCCGTGATATGGTAAACGAACCGGCTAACTACATGACACCCACTGATATGGCAAAGGCAGCGACCAGGATTGCTGAGACATACGGGCTCGAAGTCAGTGTGCTCGAGCGAGAGCGGATGCAAGAACTGGGAATGGGGGCTCTGCTTGGAGTAGCCCAGGGTAGCCAGCAGCCACCGAAATTTATCGTACTTAACTATAAAGGCAGTGATTCTGCTGAGATTGATATTGCCCTCGTCGGAAAAGCGATTACTTTCGATTCAGGGGGAATCTCAATTAAGCCGTCCGCCGGAATGGAAGAGATGAAGGGTGATATGTCCGGCGGTGCTGCCGTAATTGCGGCGATGAGCGCTATTGCCCGGCTAAAACCCAGGATTAATGTTCTGGCACTGATTCCTGCGACCGAGAACCTGCCCGGCGGTTCCGCTCTTAAACCGGGAGACGTGCTGACGGCAATGAGTGGCAAGACGATTGAGATTATCTCTACCGATGCCGAGGGCAGGCTCGCTTTAGCTGACGCTATTGGCTATGCCAGGAAGCATGAGGCTAAACGTATCGTTGACGTGGCTACTTTGACGGGAGCGATGGTTATAGCCCTGGGTGATATCTGCACCGGTGCTTTCGGTAATAATCAGGAGCTTGTCGATAAGTTGATTGCCGCTGGCACCGAGGTTGGTGAACGAATCTGGCAGATGCCGATGTATGAAGAATACAAGGAGCAGAATAAGAGTGACGTGGCTGATATCAAGAATACCGGCGGCAGGAACGCCGGTCCTGTCACCGCCGCTCAGTTTCTTGCCGAGTTTGCCGGAGATACTCCCTGGGTGCACATGGATATTGCCGGCACCAATATGACAGAAAAGACGAAGAACTATCTTGTAAAAGGGGCTACCGGCGTACCGACGCGTACACTGGTAAGCCTGGTACTTTCTCTGGCGCAGTAATTATAAAGGAGGATTTCTGTAGATGAAATTAGAGTGGTTGGGACAATCGGCTTTTCTAATTACTTCTGGCTCCGGGCTGAGGATTATTACCGACCCTTACGGGCCAAATGAGACGCTGACTTATGATGAGATTAATGAATCGGCAGACATTGTCACGGTAAGCCACGACCACTTCGACCATGGCAACGTGGCTGCCGTCGGGGGCAACCCGGAAGTAATTAAGGGTGCCGGTGAGGCTAAGGGCATCAGGTTTGACGCTGTCCCCTCCTATCACGATGATGCTGAAGGGAGCCAGCGGGGAAATAATAATATTTACTGCTTTGAGGTTGACGGTATCAGAATCTGCCATCTCGGCGACCTCGGTCATATGCTCAGCGATAAGCAGGTGGCGGCTATCGGAAAAGTAGATATCCTGCTTATTCCGGTGGGCGGCAATTACACCATTGATGCCGGAGTTGCCATCGGCGTTGCTGAAAAACTGTCACCAAAGATAATCATACCGATGCATTTCCAGAATGACAGGTGTCCCACTTTTCCGGTAGCCGGAGTGGACGGTTTTCTTGAGGGCAAAGACAACGTAACAAAACTGGAAGTCAGTGAGGTAGAGTTTAACGCCGGGGCGCTTCCGGCCGCGGCTCAGATTGTGGTCCTGAAACCATCACGCTAAAACTAATGACACACCTAATTCGAGAATGAAGGAATAAGATTGATATTTGACGCTTCAGATTTTGTATTCAAAGCTCCTTCGGTGGTATCCCGGGCGAGAAGGGTTCTGATTAAGCCCAGCGCTTCTTACCCGGTGTCATATCCAGTGAGCACAAGCCGCGATATTCTCTCGGTGATAATAAGGGGCATCCGGCAGGTGAGTGACGCCGATATTCTGATACTCGAGGGTACTGCCGGCGGGGGCTCGATATATCCGTTGTACCAGGCTCTGGGATATGATTTTCCCCGGGTGTTGCTGCTGGATGTGAAAGATTGCATCTGGGTAGAGGTGGATAATCCTCTGCCGAGGCCTCTGGTGGTGCCGACCTTCTGGGTGCCTAATGTAATCCTTTCCAGCGATTACTTAATAACGGTGGCTCCGTTAAAGGTTCTCCGGGGTAAGAGCAATCTCAGCATAATGAATATGCTCACTTTACTCCCGCATGCTAAATACAGCAGTGAGACAAGAGGAGGGTGGGGGACTCTATCAGGTCTGGGAATAGACAAGGTGATTACCGACCTCTACTTTACTTTGCCATTTGACCTCGGTATTATTGAAGCCCGCGAGAAATTCACCAGCCGGGATGACCCGGTCCAGGGTGAGGTTGAGGAGTACGGTAAGATTTTTGTTGGCGAGCCTTATGAAGTCGACTACGAGGCTACGGAGGCACTTGGTTTGAGAACGGATTACCTTGATTTAATCAGGGAAGCCAAGCTTGAATTTGAGGCGTAGATTTTTTAATTGTGGGTGATTTAATGAGTGAAGAAGCTAATGATGAACTGGATGGAGAACGCTGGTTTATAGATCTGGACTGGTATCAAGCGAATAAGCGTTCTTTTTCCGCCATTGCCCAGCACTGCCTGTGTGATAAGTGCCGCCAGGACCTTAAAACAGATGGAGGTGAAATTCCGGCTGATAAACTCCTGGCAACGATTAAGGATTGCTGCTCAAAGCAGCCGGATTTCATCATCGCTGAATTGCCGATTCTGGAAAGTGTGTTCCGTATTCTGCTGACCAACGGTAACCGGCCGGTTAGTATGAAAGAACTGGGAGAGAAATTGAGCGAATGGCGGGGAGGTTATCCCAGCAGTAATGCCGGAGAGAAACTATCACGTCTCCTTGCCAGTGACAGCTTCTACGGACTGAGACGGTACCAGGGTTAAATTCAACCTTATTTTCCCGGATTGGAAGAGACAGATGGAGGTGATTTTTAATGTCATGCTACCTGCGGCATATGAAAGATATTCTTGACGAGGCCGGTATAGTCGTTACCAAGGATAACAGAAAGCGAATCGACCAGGCTATTCATAAGACTGTAGATGTCGCCTACAAAAATTGTTCCGTCACTTGGAAAAAGATTAAGAGTGACATTAAGGACGATGATGAGAAACGGCGGGCATTTATTAAGCAGCTAAAGACGGCGGTGGGTTAACGCCGAACAGAGAAATCATCGTACTGCCCGGTGTATTCAGACCAGTCGACCTCTACCCTTTCCACCCTGGCTCCGGGAGGTCCTGCCCTGAGAAATGCAACAAGATTTTCCAGCCTGTCTTTTTCTCCTTCAGCCGTCACCTCTACCGTTCCTCCATCAAGAAGGTTACGCACAAAGCCGGTCAGTTCCAGTCTTTTAGCCCGTTCTCTGGTAAAGAAGCGGAAGCCGATACCCTGGACCCGGCCATAGATAAGCGCTTTTACTGAAGCTAAATCCGCCATTAGTACACCTGATAATATCCGGAGCCGCGAATAAGAAACTGGCTGGCGACGATATATTTACCCTCTTCACCAGCCAGGCAGTCGGCTCAGGAGCACCATGGATATAAGAAACACCCGTTCAGGATTGCTTCCGGCTCTCCCGCTCCCGGTTACTCTCTGATGCGATGAGGTGTCTCAGATATTGATACCTGTTCATTCCTCCTCTTCTTCCCGTACCTTCCGTTTTTTCTTTATTACTTCTACAGTCATTGGAGGTTGTATTATAGCATCAACAGATACCTTTTTTGTATTCTTTTTTGCTTTTTTGGGTTCCCTGTGTCGGTAATCTCTCCTTCCCATCGTGGCACCTCAATTGAGTACTGGACTCCGAAAGTCTTTTATATGAGTGTAGCAAAGAAGGACTATCGTGTAAAGTGTTCCGGCAGTTCCTCCAGGGCTGACCTGGCAGCTTCGGTCTCAGCCGCTTTCTTGCTTTTACCAGTGCCCCTGCCAAGCAAGGTATTACCCAGCCTGACTTCAACGGTAAATGTTTTGCCGTGGTCGGGTCCGGTTGCCTCTACTACGTGGTAGGTAGGTACCTTCTGTTCGCTTGACTGAATTAATTCCTGAAGCTCTGATTTATAATCGGTCCCTTTGCTCTGATTGATTGCTTTCTGGAGTTCGGGCTTAAATAATCTGAGGATAAAGTTCCTGGTAACCGTTATGCCGCGGTCAAGTAAAACAGCAGCGATTACTGCCTCCATGGCGGCGGCCAGGTTGGCAAGTTTGTTGCTTCCGCCGCTGAGCTCCTCACCTTTACCGAGGTAAAGGTAATCGCCCAGCCCGATAGATTTAGCTATGGCGGCAAGCGTTTCCCGGCGGACCAGAGCAGCCCGGAGTTTGGTCATCTTTCCTTCTGTAAAATCCGGAAAGTCCCGGTATAGCTTCTCGGCGACAATGAGTCCCAGGACGGCATCTCCCAGGAATTCAAGCCTTTCGTTGGAGCTGGAAGCAATATGCGGGTTCTCATTGCTGTATGAGCTGTGAATAAGTGCCTGCTCAAGCAGGGATTTATCTTTAAAGAAAACCCCGAGGTTTCTCTGAAGAGCAGCTATATCAGCCAAAATTGGCTTTCCTTTCCTGAAATACTAAATTTCAGCATAAACTCTAAGGTTCACCGTGTCAAATGTATTCCTGTTATCCGGGGGGAAAGACCAAAGGAGAGCTATTGCTCTCCTTTGGTCTTTCCCATAATATCTGTGATTCCGTAGTCAAGGAGTTAAATGCGGCTTGTCAGGATGTAGTATACGTATTCAGAAGGATATTTCTTCAATACCTGCTCGGTCGAGCACTTTAGCCCTTCTCCCAGAACCAGTTCCAGCGCCTCGTCAAACGATGATGAAATCTTCTTGAATACCGTCATTTATTCTCACCTCTTTCAATCGTGCTACTTCACACCTGCTGGATATAATTTTCTTTAAGTCTATTATAGACACAGCATCACCCGGTGTATGTGACCCAAGTAACATCGGAACAGTAATAATGAATTACCTGATAGAGGTACCCTGTAAAATGAGAGAATTGATGCAGTGCAATTTTACCGGTTACTTTAATCTAACCGTCTGTCCCCCCAGCACCTTCCCCCAAGTAACTACCGGTTTATGTAATATTCGGTTGTTCCTGGTGCCTGGGAGGGCGCGTTGAAGCGGCTCCGAAGTAAAAACCCACAATACTCCCCATTATTCCTACTGCCCATTCGGGCAATTCCGGCATATATATACCTTCAAGACTGCATATAATCAGCGTAGCAATGAATCCAATTGCCAGGAGAGCTCTCACTGAACCTCTGGGCAGTCCAAGGGCGTTAAGCTGCCAGTCCCAAGCGGTAAGTTTGCCGATTTTCATTAAGTAAACATTAATTCCCCACAAGATTATCAGAACTACAAATATAAAAGTAACTATGTATACCATCGTCCTTCTGCTCCTTTAGTATATTATCCGTGAATAACAGATGCCCGAATTACAATAATGCCTGACTGATTTGCTAAACTTACTTTTCACCTGAAAGCGAAGGTTGTAGCGTCTGGTTTACATATTGTTGATTGAGTATATCCCCCGTGAATATCTTTGTCAATGCTTATCAGTATGGGATGATGGATTAACTTTCAATTCATTGTGGAGGGGGTATGCAAATAGCAATTGCTTTGACAGGCAGGCTGATAGTGGCTATAATCAAAACTGCGCTGGGGAATAGTCTAACGGTAGGACAGCGGACTCTGGACTTAGCCCCAAAGCTAAAACTGTTAAGCGAATTCCTTAAATCACGTAGACAAGGTATCTCTCCTAAGACGCTCAAGTTTTACGAGGGATACCTTAAACGTTCTGGTCGTGTAATCGGTATCAATGTCATAGGTCAAGAGATAACGGAATTCTTGAATTCTCTTGATTGTACCAATGGTGGTAAGCACGCATATTACAGGACGTTGCGTTCATTCTATACCTGGTTGTATTCAAGAAAATCAGGTCACCATCTAAACCCCCAAGATAATCCGATTCTTGATGTTGATGCTCCAAAAGTAGAGAAAAGGATACTCCCCAGCTTAACAGAGGAACAGGTTGAGTTTCTCATTAATCACGTTAAGAGTGTGCGGGATAAATGTCTTATTTCTTTACTTGCTGATTCAGGTATGCGACTCAGTGAAATTGCGAGTGTCAAACAAAGTGACATTGATTGGAATACAAAAACCATTCTGATTATCGGTAAGGGTAATAAGCAAAGGAGAGCACCATTCACGAGTAAAACAGGAAAATGGTTGAGAGAATTACCAGACCAAGAAGATAACATTTGGGGTATCAATAAATATGGGATTCAACAGATGTTAGAAAGATTGGAAAACGAAACTGGTATTAAATGTAACCCCCACGTATTTAGAAGAGCATTCGCTTGTAACCTTCACAGAAAGGGACTCTCTACGTTGAGCATAATGTATCTTGGTGGGTGGGAAAATCTTGATATGGTCTTACGATATACAAGAAGCATCACCTTTGAAGATTGCTTAAAGCACTATGAGCAAGTGAATAGCTAATCCCCTCTTTGTAGACTAAAGTTCCGCCAAACATAGAATAGAACAGCAACCCCTCTGAAATCCAAAATCAGGGGGGTTATCTTTTGTTCTTTTGAATCTATAAAGCAAGAACAGGTATAAAACCACTACTTCTTAGATTGCTTGGCAGATTTTTTGCCTGAGAGAAAAAATGACCATTTTTTAAAGCTAATCAAATCGCATATTTTCACCCTTACAATTATCACAGAGTATTACAAAGAAGATGCTCTAACGTTATGCTGGACTTTGAGCAGGAGTGAAGTTTGAGAATTTTCTGAACAGCACGTGGATAGCGCTTCTGTTCAGCCTGTGTTCTAACCTACGTGGGGCTATTTCTTCTTGGGTGACGGTTTTTTTGGTGCTGGTGGAGGTGGAGCGTAACCATGTTTACGAACATCTGGTCTTGTGGTTGGTTTGGAGGGAGTAACAATTTTTTTACCACCACCTTTTGTCCCTGCCATTTTTACTTTCCTCCGTTAATTAAGATTTGTAATCGCAAAAGTAATAAGAAATGATACTCCCACAATAAACATCAGCATTGAGAACCAATTAAGGCTCTTCGTTACTTTTCCGAATACGTTCGGGGGCATCCTCTTTTTTCTATCAAGCTCTTCTACCCGTAACTTATCTACTATTTCAATTTGTTTATAACAAGCTTCTTGACTGAACAAGAACGATATGAGAGTTAGGAGAATGCTAACGGCAAAGGATACCCAAGCTATTCCAAGATAAACCACAGTACCAGATTTGGGGTTAGGTGCTATTTGATTTATGAATACCAATGAAAGACCAAACGTACCACCAGACAGAGTAAGAATCCACCTATCAAAGCTCTTAGCTTGCTCTAATAAGGCAGAGTTAAGCGATTTCCTGTCTTCTAAGAGATATTCTTCATACTTCTCGTCTTCCACTGGCTAACCTCATAATACCCTGAGACTTGCACTATTATACAACTTTCTCCATACTACTGCCTTATTTGAAGAGGGGGTAAGGACAATAGAGCAAAGGGGAGCACCGCACCTAAAATTAACCTAACCATTGACACCCACTACTACGGGGGAATATCTTCCAAGGAATAATCGTATACTGGGCACTCTATTCTAAACCATAATCTCAGCCCTACATTACCATTTTCTCTTTTGCATTGGACATCAATGTACTTATCCACACCCCAATTATCGGTATTCGTCCATTCTGATATGTACGACCCGAGCCAGTCATCTTCAACTCCAAATATTTCGGCATATATATTTGATAAATCTACCTCCGCTAAAGTAAGTAGTAATGAGGTTGGAGTTCCTATGTAAACACCAGTAACAATATCCATAACCTCGTAAATTAACTCTTCTTTAAATCCTCCATCTTGTTCGTATGCAGTCGCAAACAGTCTGAGAGAATCTCCTATTTCTTCGGATTCAAATATAAGCAAAGGTACGGATAATACCTCATCCTGCTTTAATTCAACAAAACCTTCACTTGGGACAGATTTTTTAAAGGTGTTCTTACCATCAGTTGCGACAAACCCCACTTGTATCTCACCTGTTATCGGTTGATTTCGCATAACATCCCATAATTCCCTAAAGCTTTCTCCTTCTTCTCCGCATTCGTTAACTCCTATCTTTTCAAGCCATATTCTTATTGGAGGATTTTTTGTCTTTGCCACAAACATAGTGCTTGTATTTTCACCAACTAAATTGTAGGATACTATTTCATATCTATAGGTTGTCGCTGGTCTCAATCCTTCATTAAGATATTCTTCAGAACCTTCGGGTAGGTCACTAACCTTCTGACCGTCACGCATTACCCGAAATCCCAATTCGTTATTAGAAGCATCTGTCCAGGTTAGCTGAATCTCAATGGAAGATGATGATTTTACGTCTAGATTATATGGAGCTTTTGGAGGTTTTTGCATAATCTGGGCTTGATAGTTCCTATACCAGAGAGATACTCCCAATGCGATTAAAGCCAATGCTACAAATAGAACTGAAAACCATACTAGCTTCTTCATATAAGAATTATAACATAATAGTTAGAGCTTCATAAAAATTGACACCCATACTGCGTGGGAGCTTGATAATTTAATATATATGTAATACGATGTGCTTTGAAAGAGACAAATCAGACAGTGGGATAATACTCTTATTGGAGGTGGGTATGTTTCTAAAGTCAATTGAATATACTCAATTTGATGGAACGCCTAGACTTTGGAAGCTGGAAGGTTGTACCTTTGGTAATATTAACCTTATTGTAGGGAAAAACGCTACGGGTAAGTCTAGAACGCTCAACATTGTTAATGGTTTAGCGAATCTACTATCAGGTGAACGTAAACTTCAATACGTTTCTGGAAATTACACGGCAGAATTTGATAATAATGGACAAGAAGTAAAGTATGTTCTTCATTATGAAAATAATTCAATAATTGAGGAAGAACTTTATATCGATTCCGAGAATAAATTAATGCGAGGGAAGGATGGATACGGTTCGATATACTATACTAAACAAGACGAAATAATTGATTTTCAAACTCCTCCAAATGAGTTAGCGACTGTTGCTAGAAGAGACATAATTCAACATCCTTTCTTGGAGGATTTATATAACTGGGGCAGATATATACGACATTACCTGTTTGGAACAGAGTTAGGTAAATCGCAATTAGCAGTATTGCTCAAGGATGAGGAAAAAGCTGAACAACAAGTATTGAATCCTAAAAACACTAACCTTGTAATAGCTATGTTTGTTGAGGGTCAAAAAAGGTATTCTGATGGTTTCACTGAAGCAATAATAAATGATATGACTGCTATTGGCTATGCGTTAGAAAGCATTGGAACACATACACCTGAAAGCTTGCTCATACAGAGCAACTTACCGACTGAACCAGTAGCTTTGTACGTTAAAGAGAATGACCTTGAATGTAATACAGACCAAATCGATATGTCTCAAGGTATGTTTAGAGCACTTTCTCTAATAATTCAAATTCACTATTCATTATTTACTGGCACACCAAGTTCTATTCTTATTGACGACATAGGTGAAGGACTGGATTTTGAGCGTTCTTCATCTCTTATAAAGTTACTAATTGAGAGAGCTGAAAATTCATCTATACAGCTTATTATGGCTACGAATGACCGTTTCATAATGAATAACGTTCCTCTTGAATATTGGTTGGTTATCCAACGTATCGGTGGTATCTGTAGGATTTATAACCAAAGAAACTCCCCACAGTTATTTGAAGACTTCAAGCTAACAGGGCTCAATAACTTTGATTTCTTTTCAAGTGAATATTACCTTAAGGGTAACCGCCAAAATTGAAAAGAATTGCAGTATTTGCCGAGGGACAAACTGAACTTATTTTCATTCGAGATTTTCTACTTAAGGTATTAGACCCTTCAAAGATAAGTTTCGAGTGCCTTGAACTAATTGCCCATCAAGATTCTCCAGTGCCCTATAAGTATTCGAGTCCAAGTGCAGAAATACACTTCCTTATCTTGAACGTACGGGGTGATGAGGGAGTCTTGAGTTCTATCAAGGAAAGAGAAAGAAAGTTGATTCAAGAGAATGGATATGAGAGAATCATTGGTTTAAGAGATATGTATTCTGAAGAATACACTAAACTGTCGCCAGGAAAAATAGATGACTACGTGTCCAATGCAATAACTCAAAGACATAATCAAATAATCGAGGAGATGGCACATCCTGAAAGAATTAAACTGTATTTTGCAATTATGGAAATAGAAGCTTGGTTTCTTGGTATGTATTATCTTTTTCAAAAGATTGATTCGGCATTAACTGTAGATTATATTGAGAAGAAGTTAGGCATTAATTTAGTGATTATTGACCCGCAAAAGGAGTTCTATAGACCTGAAGACCAAGTCAATAGTATATTGCAATTGTGTGGACGTGAATACAAGAAGAAATGGGCTGAAATTGAAAGTATTTGTAGTCATATAGATTCTTTAGACTATGATGCTGCGAGGGAAAACGCTAGATGTGTGTGTTTTGATGATTTCTATCAAGAGATAGTTAGTTACAATTGATTGTCAATATAAGTTTGGGGGCATTAAACAAGGGAGAACGCATTACTACGCTCTCCCCCTGTATATAAGAACCTGAACAACCTCTTTGTTAGGTATCCGATGTAGCAGGGGAGGGAATCCTGCTACTTTGACTTAGCAAAAACCTTTTCTTTAGTACTCAGCACTTAGCTGAGCCGATTGCAGGGCGGCAAGAGAGCTTTACCACCCCACGGAGAAGAAATCTATGAACATAAAACCTGCAAAGATTTTATTACTCGCCAGTATCGTAAGCCTAACTTAGAGGCTTAGAAGAACTGTACTGGCTCTGAGCAGAAGAAATTCTTCTGCTCCGATTAGCCTGCCTTAATAAAAAGACAAGCTAGGTTGGAATATTTCGTCACTTCCACAAGGAAAATTCGACCTTTTTCCTTGCTAAATAATTTCTAATTTGCTTACTCGGAGAAGCAAACTAGAACTTTCCCAACAAAGAACGCTGCCTTAAGCGTTCCGACTTTCTATGTAGTTTTAACGTCAAGTTTGCCAGTAGTTGAATCACCACCAACAATGAAATATGTGTCTGCATCTGAATCATATGCAATCAGTAAGATGCCCTTCAAATTCAGGTCATTGATGTATATTGCTAACTCTTCTAATGTTCCTGTGATTATGCTCATATTTATACCTCTTCAAAATGCTGTTTTGTAGGGATAAGTTTTACCTTGCCATTAATCATACCAACATCAAAGTCACTACCAAACCACACCAATTCAGCACGCTTTTTCTGCCCCTTTTCTAGATAAGTATCCTGCCTTCTTCTACGGCTTTCAAAGTTGACTAAACAAGTAACCCATTCACACTTTGCCTTAATTTCCTTTTCCCAATCTCGGTAACATTGGGAACAGAAGTAAATCTTTGGGTTTTCCGTATGTAGCGTGACACCACAAATTGCGCATTCATAATACATTTATCCTTTCTCGAACAAATTAATTTAAAATATTGGAAATTAATCAAAGAATAGAGCACGTGCCAAAGAACGTGGAGTTTTGAAAACCGTAGAGATACTGAGATGTCATTGAATTAACAGAATAAAGGAAAATAGAGTGGTATTCTGACACCTATAGAAGTACAAAAAGTGCCGAAAAAAGTACGTTATTTTAGTGTTTTTTGACATTCTTAATTTTCCTGTAATTTACGCCAAACGGTAGAAGCTGACACCTTATACCCCAACTCTTTCATAGCACTAGCAATACGTTTATAACCTAAACCTTGATTGTAGAGTTCCTTGATTAAACCGAGGGGTAATTGGATTCTGGGGCGACCACCAGCGTGTGGGCGATTTGCCAGTTCTTCTAACGTCATTCTGCCTGCCATTCTGCACTTTTTACAAACAGGGTCCACCCACAGTTCAGCACCTTTAACTTTGCTGTCGAAGTCCTGTATTATCTTCTCAGTGTAACAAACAGCACAAACCTTTGTACCCATTCTATATTTCACCGTCCCATTTTTGTTTTCGTCTGTTACAACCTAAGCACAAAGTTTGATAGCCTTCAGGGTAATCCTGTTGCTTAAGCCAACAATAAAATCGGAGTCCTCCACCAATACCCAATGACTTTCTATGTCTCTTACCACCACCTGCTATATGGTCAATGCTAAGTTTCTTTAAATCAGCTTCCCCGCAGCATCCACATGACAAGTCATCCAACGCTGAATAGTGAGTCAGGACTTCTTGCTTAATTCGTTGGGCATATTGCAGGGGATAATCAGAATGGTCTGCCAACCATTTTCTTTGTGCCTCGGCATGGTCTGCTTTATGCTCTTGTTTCCAGTGCTTAATATATTGAACACGCTGAGTTCTGTGTTCTTGGTAGTATTGCTTATTGTATTCTCTCATGTATTCTTTCTTATCAAACATTCCTCACTTCCATTCCTTTCTAATTCGGCGTAGCTAGTTTCTGCTTGCGTTTTTGCTCTTTGATTTTCTCTCTCTTTTCGAGGATGCCCTCAACTTTCATAAAACAAGATAACAAATCGTTGAGTCTGTCTGGTTCAATTTCGTTATCTATCTCCCTTAGCAGCCTATCCTTCAAGTTCTCAATAGTTAGGTTGCGTGGTTTACGTCCCATATTCCTTCTCCTAAATTCTCCTTATATCATATGCTTGAATAGGTTGACCGTATCTACTGGGAACAAATTTCAATCCTTCAACAAATTCATTCGTAATGTCTTTGCCTGTATGCAAGTCAGTGACTTCCACTTTTACCAGTGGTTGACATTCTTTCAAATATCTTTTCACACCTTCTCTCGTGCCTAAAGTAATTCCAGTTGCGGTCTCGTTTCGTGCTATTTGATTCTGAACTATAACTAAGCCCAAAATAACCTGTACTCGATAATTTTCCTGTGTAAATCCCGAAATCTTCATTTTATTCCTTCCTTAATTACTTTCACTTGTGAATTCTTATGTTTAGAATGCCGAGGAATTAACCAGTGGTTTCCTCTACCTTCATTCCAGAGGCAGAATCTACAGAGTTTCCCCGAAAATGGGTGAATTCCTTTATTTAAGCATTCTGCGTAGAACCAAGGTTTACCACCTGTAGTAAAATGTGGTTCATCTCTTAAATCTTTTCCACGTACTGTGCATTCTAAAAGATATTTATGGCATTTATAAGTCCTTTCCATTTTTTCTGTCGTTTAACGTTTGACGAACAAAATCAATACCACTCAATTCAGCACCATTAAATAGAGGCGGTACTTCTATATCATGTTTCTCCGCTTGCGCAGCCCATCTTTTAGCTTCCGTTATGTTCCTACAAGTTATACGTAAATGGGTTTCATTGAAGCTCAACCAGTAGTCGGGTTCATCATCGAAATCTAAATCATAAGACTCCACGATTCCCTTATATTTTTTCTCTCGCTTCAATTCTTCATTCTCTGCTCTCAAAGCACGGGCAAGTTTACCTGCCTTGGTTTCCATTTCACTGGTTGCCACATTACCCACAATGATTTTTCTCATTTCAAGTAACTGGGGTACACTCAACGTTGATAAATCCAAAAATCTTTTCATAACTACCTCGTATGCAACTCATTCTCGATTTTTACCATCCCCTGCCTAGCTCTACCTGCCGCTTCTGCTACCATTTGGTTGTAGTCCTGGGCATTACACATAGTGCAATTTTGAGAAACCATAGAAATGTCAACACCAACAGCAATCAGAACTTGAGCATACTGCCGACTTATCGGACTCAATAGTGAAATAAAAGATGATGGGTCATATTGTAATAACTCTGGACTAACACTACCATCTCTCAGTAATGCAGCCCGCTCATCTAACATCTGACTTATCCGCAAACAACAGACGCCGCAAATCTTTGTTGGTCTGTTCATCGTGACATGGCTATAACCATCAGGATACGAATCTGAGGCATTTGAGGTATCCTTAATTGGTTTGAGGAAACAAGCCCTACTTGTCTCAAGCAATTTTTTATCAATCTCTCTTTTTGGCTCGTGTTTGATTTTATTAGCTAAAAAACATTCTCGTTTTTTCATTCTCTCACTCTTTCTCTCCAATACTTTATTTTTGCACACGAATTTTGCGTGCAGGGGTCGGGGGATAATGTGTTATTATTTTTACTCTCTCTTCTATCTCTTTTTTTTATTATTTACAAGGATGGTCTGGTCTAATAATAATAAGGGTTTAATAAAGGGTTTAATATATGGGCGCCATTTGTGCGTAAGGCGTTCCCGTACCTATGGGACACTTTGTGCGTAAGGCGTTCCCATCGGTCAAAAGGTTCCAAGTTGTTGGGTCAGTATTTATTTTTACATAAGTTTCGACCACACAAAAAGTTGTACCATCGGATAGGGTATACTCTTTCTTTTTGCTACCATAGGAAATCATATTATGCTTCTTCAGTTCCTTATAGAGTTTGCTAGTGGTTTTACGACTTAGGTTTAGTATTTCAGCCGATTTCCTTATTGATAAGAAACCTTCGTCTTTAAGAACCCATTCCCTTGGTGCTAGTTCGATATTGTCAAGTATTTTTAATTTCATTAACGCCCAAAGTCTATGAGCATTCTTGGATAATGTTATTTCTGCTTCTTTCATAATCATATCATCTGGTATCACTTTAAAATGTTTTATCTTGTTTCCCACTCGCAATCCCATTATTTTCACCTTGTTTTCTAATTAACACTGAAGTTATGTCCTCAGCGTTGATTATTATAGTATCTATGGTATTTGAAACCTGGTTAAGCACAATGTAATCATCTTCTACAGAAGATAAAAGTCCACCAGCATTTCTACTTACTCCCCTTATTACGAGAGATACCCATTTTCCTTCGAACTTTTTAAGTGCGTCTGTTTTCATTCCTTTACCCTACTTTCTCTATTCTTTCCCAAGCCTTCCACCACTGCTGTATAATAGCGTTCATTTCTTTTGTCGGCACCTAAAGCTTTAACCCTTTCGTAAGCTACATTCATTACTTTGGCTCCGTATTTTTCGTTCAAAAAGTTATAAGTGGTGTAATCCAGAAAGATACCAATGTTTTCGAGATTTTCTAACAGATTATCTTCGTCCTCAAAATCATAATTGAAACTACCATCATCATCCGCAACATAAACAGCTTCAATGTCTTCTAGTGGTTCTTCAGCATCCACGTATTCTTTTTTAGGATTAGTCATGTCAGTCAAATCCCATCCCGAATGGACTTGATACACCAATACTGTAATAGGTTTACCCTTAACAAATACCGTTCCAGGTCGCCATTGTTTTTCTTTCGGAAGTATCTTGTCAGTTTCAGTTATTTCTTCTGGTTTTTTTGAAGAGACATAAAATGTTTCTTTTAATCCCTGACAAACACCGTCACATAATGTGTTATTTTTGGTCAGAATGGAAATCTTTTTTCCTTTTAGTGGTGCAATCTTTTGTGGTATTATTTCATTTTGTTTAATTTTCATCTTCTTCTCCTTAATAATTTATTGTTTTACCCTTGTCTCTATGTCACGGATAAAAAGACACAAAGAATCCCCAAGAACACCGTTTAAGTGTTAGGGAATTAAGTGATTGGAACGCAGGTAAGTCTTGAGCTTACACGTCTGCTGGACAGAACTACATTAATGTGGGGGATTAGCTTAAGAGGATTTAAGTGGATTCTACCCTTATACTTTCATTTCTGAAGATACAAAACCCAACCTGACCGCCTTAGCGGCAAGCTCTGCTCTAGTTTTACTATTCGTTTTGAGCATAATTGTTGAGATGATGTTCTGAGCAGTGCTCTCGGACACCTGCAAGTTATCGGCAACCTCTTTGGTGGTTAGTCCCTGGCACAAGAGGTCAGTAATTATCTTTTGTAATGGACTCAGTGTTCTTTTCATATCGTACTATCTCTATACCCGTTTTAAGGGAAACTTATATTACTATTCCCCTACTTATATACTAACAATTTTTGGCGGTTTTGTAACACTAAAATTGGGTTTTTTTCGGCTTTTTTGAAGATTCTTTAAAAATCTTTTCCCGTCACTCGTATAGAGGGCGTTGACAGGTATATCGAGGCTGGTATAGGCTGGCTGGCAAAAACTTGGGGGGCTAATATGAAGCTGGAATTTGTGACAAAGGAAGAGGCAGAAAAGATAAGACGCACAATGCCGAAGTCTAAGGTAATGGAAGAGTACGAGGGTTACTTGAAGCAATTACCAGAAGGTCAAGTGGGGAAGATTGAGGTTACTTCTAAAGATGGTATCAAACCGCAAACGGTAAGGGCAAGGTTGAACAGAGCAGGGAAGAGTCTTAATATAGGGATTGAGACAAGAAGAGTGGGGAATACCGTATTGTTTTGGGTTGAACCTGAGAAATGACTAGGAGGTGTAAATATGTCTGAGCAATCTCCGATACAATTCATTGAGGGCATAAACGAGGGTGCCGAATGTGCTGAGGAGAACTTCATACACATTAGTCGGTATAGTGAGGTGGCTATTGCCTTCACCCCTACCATACACTACAACATAGTGAATATGGAACTTTTTACCATATGGTCGGGTTTCACAGAACAAGTAGCATACGGAGTTAAGATATATGCAGACCACTCTGACCGTCCTGGCAGTATGATACTTACCGATGGCAATATGACTTTTGATGCAGGCGTTAGTGATTTTGGATGGAAAAAAATTCATCTTTTCAGACCTGCCTTTCTCGTCGCCAAGAAGAAATACTGGCTAGGGTTGGAGTCAAAACAAGCATTATACCATCTTGGTCGGACAGAAGAAGGTATTGATGCTCCTTTGAGATTTAGGTTCGGTAGTAGATGGCAGGAGATTGAAGAACAACCTACGGGCAAGGTATTGGTTAGATTCTACGGGCAAGTGCCCCGATAAGGTGGCTATAGGATTAAACAAATATCGAGAACCCACAACAAGATTTGGTGGGGGATTTGTATGAATGGAGTTTATTATCCTACTCTTTATCTCTTTGCTAATAGCTATATGGATAGTATTATCAAGACATTAGAGTGTTTGCTCAACATATGCTGGACATTATGCTGGACGGCGAAGTTACAATTTACTGTCTATCACGTGCCACGTACACAACATCGCTGATTTACAAAATGGGTGGTCTTTTTTATCGAGATGGGTGGGGGGTATTCTGTGCTATATGAGAGTGTCTGTAGTATGAAATTAGGGATGTATTTATAGATTTGAATGAAAATGATATAAAATACCGCACAAAAACAAGGATACAAATAGCAGCAGAACAGAACAGCAGAACAGGCTGAACAGCCAGAGAACAGCAGAACAGAAAGAAAATTTCTGAAGAGAACGGAAATTCATTGAAAAGCATGCAGAAAAAGCGTGCTGTTTTGTGCGTAATCGGCGTTGACTCAGCTTGCCAGCTATGCTAGCCTGTAATAGAATGAAGAAGCGAAAATCGTTAAGACAATTAGCTAAAGAGTTGGGTGTTAGTGCTTCTTACTTGTCTCAAGTAAAAAATGGAAAACGCCCACCTAGTGAAAAAGTTTGCTTAACACTTGAGCACGAAGTGTTAAGCAACAATAATGACGATTTGCTTAACACCCCTCACGCTCCGCTGGGGAATAGTCTAACGGTAGGACAGCGGACTCTGGATCCGTCGGTGAAGGTTCGAATCCTTCTTCCCCAGCCAATTTTTATTCTTACAGTGTATCAGCCTTTCCATTCGGCACGCAGAATTCCGTAATACAACTGGTCACGGAACTCGCCGTTCCATTTCAGGTGGCTACGTAGCTGGCTCTCACGCTTCATGCCCAGTTTCTCAAGGACCCGCCACGAACCGATATTCCTCGGGTCGCACCAGGCATATAACCGGTTGAAACTATACGTCTGAAAAGCCAGTTCATGACTGCCCGGGCAGCTTCAGTCATCAGTCCTTTGTTCCAGTGCTGACGTGAAAGAGTATAGGCAAGCTCAACTCGCTCATTCGGGCGGTCGTCGTCCCGCTGGTTTAAGGCAATTTCTCCAATCACCTTGCCATCAAGCACTACAGCGAATATCTGAAGCAGACCCGCTCCGTTTCCGGTAGAGGGTAGACCCGGATGCCCTGTCTCCCAGTACGATGGATCCGAGAACATTTCTACCAGCGTCTCGGTGTCCTTCCTTGTGTAAGACTGTGGCGGGATATTTACCTGATATTCGGCCCACTCCTGGTCGTTGATATATTCGAGTACGTCGTAAACATCATCTAAAGTGAAAGGTCTGAGCAGCAGTCGCTCTGTTCTCAATTCAACCTGCATAATCACACTCCCCGCTTCATACTCAACAGCTAACCTGCCTGCTATCATAGCATAATACTAAACGCTACGTTAAAAGTATATCTGTTGACACGTCAGCTCCGGCTATGGAGCTTCGAACCGCGGTACGAATCTAATTCCCATATTATTTTTGGATTCAAATTCCTTCTGTCCGGTTCACTCCGGTTGCAGGCAAGATGTATAAAATGAAACGGCCTGGCTGTGATGCCAGGCCGTTATGATACGAGCAGCGGTAATATTTACCTTTATTTCTTTCCTTCTATAGTTTTGGTACCGGCGGTAACCTTTACCTGGATTTGCTTCCTCTTTTTCTCCTCAGCCCTGGGCATGGTTATTGTCAGCACACTATTTTCATATTGACTTTCTATCTTGTTGGTGTCCACGGTATCGGGAAGGTGAAGCGCTCTATAAAACGAGCCAACCGGCCGTTCCCGTATCAGGTAGGTTGCTCCTTCTCCTGTATCTTCGGGTCTTCTCTCTGCTCTCAATGTAAGGACATTGTCCTCTATAGAAACATCGATTCCTTCAGGAGCAACTCCGGGTATTGAAGCTTTCACTTCAATTTCATCCTTTTTCTGAATGACATCGATTAAGATATTCCAGTCCTCTGCTCCTTCACGGTAGCCTGGTAAACCGCCGAATCCATGCCAGAGCCGGTTCATTGTGTCTTCCATCTGCCTGCCTGAGGTCCCTGAGTGGGTCCCATCGTTGAAGTAACATTTTCTCCCCTTTGCTTAATATCTTTTATGGTATCCTTTATACTGATAAGGCTCCCATAATTCAGCTATAGCCTCACCTCCGAAGATTTATCATTTACTTATCGGACATTATGCCCTGACCAATCTCAGAAGTGCCGTTTGGGTTAATTTTTCCTGTATTTTTGCAGACTACGTCCAGGTAAAGAATGAACGAACATTGCAGGCACTGCTCATACCATCCGTGGTAATCATTATAGAGAAACAGATTTCCGCCGCATTTAGGGCAGCGCTGCTGAACATTTGTTGTATTCATTTTCGTACCTGCACTCCTCATTTAGTCTCGGATTAGCAGTCTAAGACAGAGACTGCTAACGCAATGGGGTAAAAAAATAGCAATCTAGGAATTAGCACTCTAAACATCCGACTGCTAAAATATATTTTAGTAACTTTTCTATATTTTGTCAATACCCCTTTTACTTGGTTCCGTTTGCATTTGGTTGTTTTTCTTTACCTCACCCCTTCCCCCTCAAACAATTATATAATATCGACAATAAACGGGTACTGTTTGAGGGGGATAAAGGGGGTGACAAATTTATACCAACCAAAACCGAATAGTAACTTTTACTTAATCATAGTTGCACAAGCAACAATGAATATCAATATTTCTTTGGCCGCTATGGTTCCCTTCGGCTTCACTCAGGACAGGCTAGCTACTCACCATGAGCGGCATTTATTCCCGCTCACCCTGAGCTTGTCGAAGGGCCTCCAACTAAGATTAAGAAGAATCCCAATACCTTTTTTACAGAAATTCTTGACATTTATCACGGATACTTTAAGGAACACTAGGGCAATAAGTAATAGAATTCTAAAGCAGCTTGTAGTGCCACCCTTTCTGCCAGCTGAACGGAGCGCTGACGATGTCCGATAAATCTTTTCCTGATAGCATAACATCGAGTGCCCAGCGTGTGGCTGAGTGACCGATAATAACCACCCGCTTACCATCCCAGTCAGGCGTAAGGTCATTCAGGAAATCCCGGACACGTCTTACAACGTCATTATAGCTCTCACCTTCCGGGAACGGTTCATCAATATGTCTGGACCGTTCTGCTTCCAGCTGGGTGGCAGGTGCACCGTTAAGAGCTCCATAGTTACATTCCCGTAAACGTTCGTCCGGGTAAACAGGGACTCCGGAATCACCGAAGGCAATATCGGCGGTTTCGGCAGCCCGGGCCAGGTCTGAAGTAAAGACGGCATCGATTCGTTCGTCCAGCCTCCGCTTTCCCAGTTCCTTTGCCTGGTGTCTTCCCTTCTCCGACAAAGGACTGTCAAGCCAGCCTGATGCCACTCCGCGTTCATTGTCTACGCTACTGGAATGGGTCTCGAAAACGACTTCAATGCTCATAAACAGGACTCATGCACTATATTTGCAGTTCAGGATTGAGTCACATTCTAGCCTATTATAAGTCAGAGACCAACCTGTCAAAAAGTGGTCCCGGCAATAATTACTGTGAACCCGGCATCAGTTGAAAGTCCATCAGCCGGGCTTTCAATTTCTTTCACTTCTCCCGGCTGCTGAAAGAGGGTTGAGATTACCTTTTCGATTCCGAATCCCGAATCTGCCAGCAGGCTCTCTATTTCCCGGTAGCTGTAGAGTGTGGCGTGGCTGTAAAAACGGTGTCCTTCTTCCTTTTTTACCTGGTAGAACCTGCCCCAGGGACTTTCCCGCAGCACAACTCCTAGTACCAGCTTGCCGTCCGCTTTCAGGATTCGTTGGGCTTCCCGCAGCGCTACGGCCGGTGAGTCCAGGAAACAAAGAGTCACTATCAGGAAGACGGTACCGTAACTGACGTCGGAGAATGGCAGCTCTTCTCCTCTGCCGTGAAACACCTTTATTCCCCGCCGCTCCGCAATCTTAAGGAGCTTTACCGAAGGGTCAATGCCGGTATCTATGCCCAGGGCTTGAGCAAAACGCCCGCTGCCCACTCCCACTTCAAGCCAGGGTTGGGGCAGCAGGGGAAGCACTTTCCGGAAGGCTTTCACCTCGCTATCAAAGATGAGTTTTCCTTCCTCTTCATCAAACCAGGCGTCATACGCTTCAGCCAGGGGATCGAAAAGTGAGCTGTTGCCATTCTCGGCTGAATAAGTCACAGAATGTCTTCCTTTTACCCGGATTTTTCTGATACTGCTTGAGAAAGAGTCTTGCCCAGGCTGTCGATAATCTCAGCATCATAACGTTCGAGGTTGCCCTCGTCACACAGCGTGGCAAGCTGCGGGTCAATCGGTAGTTGTCCGAGGAAAGGTGCCCCCACATCCCTGGCCAGTTCCTCTCCACGGCTCCTGCCGAAGAGCTCAATCTTCTTATCTATCTCCGGCACATAAAGATAACTCATATTCTCCAACACTCCCAGGACAGGTTTGTCCATTCGGTGTGCCATACTTACCGCTTTTCTGACAATCATCTTTGTCAGGTCCTGGGGAGTCAGTACAATGACTACGCCCGATACGGGCAGTGTCTGCATTACCGTCAACGGAGCGTCGGCCGTGCCCGGTGGAAGGTCGACAATTAAATAGTCCAGTTTGCCCCAGAGCACCTCTTCCCAGAACTGGGTAATCGCCCGCCCGATGAGAGGACCACGCCAGATAACGGCATCTTCTTCACTGGGCAAGAGAAGGTTTATCGACATTATCTCAATGCCTGACTTTGACATCACCGGCAGCAGCGCAGTTTCGTTCCCGGAAGGCCGGTCCGTGATGCCGAACATCTTGGGAATGCTGGGTCCGGTAATATCCGCATCCAGGATACCCACCTCAAAGCCCCGACGCCTGAGGGCGATGGCAATGAGGCCGGAGATGAGTGACTTGCCCACTCCTCCCTTACCGCTCATTACCGCCAGGATATTTCCTATCTCGTTCAATTCGTTCGGCTTCGCATCGGTGAATTCCACCGTTATATCTTTAGCTTCATCCAGTTTCTCAATGGCCTCTCTTGTCTTATTCTTTATCCAGTCCTGAGCGCCCGTTATCAACCCGGTGGAAGCCAGAGTAACCTTAACCGTACTGTCAGCTATGGCGATGGCGCGGACAAGATTCAGGTCTTCAATGCTGCGACTTACGGCGGGTACCAGCACTTCTTTGAGGCTGTTCTTTACTTGATGCTCGGTTAACATAAAAATGCCTCCATAATCAATAAATAATCTGACTTCATTAATGTAATCTCTCCATAAGGTTGGGCAGTGTACCGGCTATATACTGGCTTATTGCTTCATCGATGCTCCGGATATCGGTAACTACCGTTTCGATGTTGTTACTCCTCATACTTTCGTACGCGCCCCAGCCCATGCCGCCGGCGATAAGGACCTGACAGTCGGATATAGTCTGAGCCATGCTGGCGTGCCTCGACTGCGCTCCGGCATCGTAACCGTGGCGTTCTCCCGGTGCCGTTTCCGGGTGCTGGTGAGCGGCAAAGGTATGGTGTCCGGTCTTCTCCCGTGTTTCCTTGTTTACGACCTTGCCGTCTTCAACAGTAGCTACCAGGTATAGCGGCGCTCTGCCGAAGTGCTGGCTGATTGTGTTACCATCTTCAGTTATTGTGGCTATTTTCATTTATCTCTCCCCTTTTTTACTCTACCTCAAGCTTATATTCCGGTACTCCATTAACTTGGGATAGTCTAAGGATTACTTTTTTCCCCTCGGCAAGGAGTCTCTCCGATTCGATGCGCAGCTTCTCAGATTCCGGGGACTGCAGGAAGTTTACAATCATCTCATACTTATCCTGTAATTTTTTATCATCCCTTTCATCTCTTAGAAGCTCCCGAAGGCAATCGTTAAGCTCTTTCTCGGCGAGGCATTTTATGCATTTACCCGGTATCTCATTGTTTGAATACTCTGGCTCCAGGTTGATAGATTCCATAATAATGCTCCCTTAACTGTTGAGATATTCCCGTACGTTTCTCCATAGTGCCTCTATCTTTCCGGATACTCTGTTCCCTTTACATTCAATAACCGGCAGGCCTTGTACTATGGCTTCTGTAAAAACGTTGTCGAATGGAATTCGTGAGGCTACCTCTATCCCTTGACCGAGGCAGTATTCCTCTATTTGCCGGGTATTTTTTTCGTTAATATCGTACTTGTTAATACAGACCAGGGGCTGGACTTTGAAATGATGGCAGACGCCGAGTATGCGTTCCAGGTCATGAATACCGGATAGTGTCGGTTCTGTTATAAGGAGGGCAAGGCCTACTCCGGAAAGTGAGGATATTACCGGGCAGCCGATGCCGGGGGGCCCATCAGTTACTATATAGTCGAATCCTGATTTGTCGGCTATTTCCTGTGCCTGTTCTCTGACCGTTGCCACCAGCTTCCCCGAGTTCTCCTGGGCTATTCCGAGCCTGGCGTGTACAAGCGGTCCATACTTAGTATCGGAGATAAACCACTCACCGGCAAGATTATTCTTCATCGTTATTGCTTCTTCCGGACATATCTGCCAGCAGAATCCGCAACCTTCGCAGGAGATAGGGTCAACCTTGCAGTCACTAATCGCATTAAAGCGGCACAGTTCCTGGCAGAGTCCGCAGCCGGTGCACAAATCTTCATTTATTGCGGCAACCTGACCGCTCCAGAATTCGTGCTCCTCCACTTGGTGTGGCTGAAGGAGAAGATGCAGGTCAGCAGCGTCAACATCACAGTCAGCCAGTACTTTGTTGCCGGCAAGGGCGGCAAAAGAGCCGACGATGCTTGTCTTTCCGGTGCCTCCTTTACCGCTTAACACAACCAGTTCTTTCATTCACAATCTCCCGAATGTTGTCGTAGAGCGATAAAAATTTTACCTGCCAGTCAGTTATGCCAGCGGCAAGAGTTATACCTCTTGAATAAAGGTCAGCAATCTCTCTGTCAAGAGGAATGGTGAGCAGCACCGGTATATCTTCCCTCCGGCAGAATTCAGTAATATTCGAATTATCACCGCCGGCACGGTTGATAATCACGCCGTAAGGTATATCCATCCTGCATACCGTTTCCACAGCCAGGACCAGGTCGTTGAGTCCGAAAGGTGTCGGCTCCGTTACCAGCAGGCAGTAATCGCTATCTTTGACCGAGTCCACCACCGGGCAGGAAGTCCCGGGTGGAGCGTCAATGATAACAAAGTTTTCGCTGCTGGTCTGTTCTTTCACCTTTCTTATTACCGGAGGCGCCATAGCTTCACCAATGGTCAGCCTACCGTGGATAAATTCAATGCCATCTGCATTTCCAAATTCAATGATACCTGCCTCTCTGCCCTTCTCGGAAATAGCCTTTTCCGGGCACAGATAGCTGCAGGCGCCGCAGCCGTGACACAGGTTAGAAAAGACCAGTGAATGCTTGCCGAAGATGGCGATGGCGTTAAAAGCGCATATTTCGGCGCACTTGCCGCAGAAAGTACATTTTCTCTCGTCGATTTCAGGTACGGGAACGCAGACTGCCTCTCCACCAGTAATAACAGGTTTAAGGAAAATGTGAGCGTTCGGCTCCTCGACATCGCAGTCGAGAAACTGCACCCTTTCTCTGTTCTTCAGGGAAATGGCAAGACTGGTCGCCACAAGTGTCTTGCCGGTTCCTCCTTTACCGCTGGCAACTGATACAATCATGATATTTTCTACTCTGGTAAATTACATCCCCCGGTATATGCGTCTGCTTTGGCCACTACCTCTACCCATTCCACCCCCTCTACCTATACCCATACGCCTGCCCCTGCCCATACCTTGACCTGTGCCTGTCACAGGATTCACGCCGGACTTGGCGGCGGTACTCGGTTGCGAACTGGGCTGATATTTACCTGATTTATAGCCCTCAATAGCGTCCTGGACTTTCCCGGTGACTCCAGTGATTACCTTTATTCCTGCTGAATCAAGTACCTGATAAGCATTGGGCCCGCAGTTTCCGGTCAGGACTGCTTCTACTCCTTTACCGGCAATCATCTGGCTGGCTGAAGTTCCGGCTCCTCCGGAAGCTGCGGCGCCTGAGTTCTCTATTGCCTCAAACTGCATTGTTTCGGGGTCGACGATGATAAAGTACTGGCACCGTCCGAAACGCGGGTCTATATCGGCATCAAGTGAAGGTGCTGTTGCTGATACAGCTATTTTCATATTAAATTACCTCTTTCCTGGTTGAAGACAGCGATATCGTTAAAGATATACCTTGGCCAGATAGATTATTATTCCTGTGGTTCTCTGGTTTGTAGTTCACTAATTCTGTTCTCAATCTCCTCAAGCTGCCGTTTCAGGGCATTCGATTCCTCTTTCAGGAAGCCTATTTCCTGCTCCGGGGTCATCCTGGGTGCATAGGGTGTCTGGCCCCATTCACCATATCTGCCATAAACGGCAGGGGCATAGCCGGGTGCCAGTTCAGGAGACCAGCAGCGGGGAAGCCCACCTCTGCCTCTCCCGACGTAAGGCCAGGCAGGAGATGCTCCTCGAAAGCCAAATCCTCGTCCGTAAGTCATATCAGTACCTCCTTTTTTGTTAATGACTGCTACTACCGATAACGTAAATAGCCGCGGTGATATGCGGGTGTCATTTGCAAGTAGTAGCCGGGGTCACTGCTCCACCACCTCCTGGGCAGCCATGGATAGAAACGGCAGAACGGGTACGGATTACCCCGACCTAAACCAATACCTCTGCCGATACCCATGCCCATCCCTCTACCCCAGCTTCTAATTCCTCGGCCAAACCAGCCTCTTCCTCTCATCATCACTTCACCTCCTTTCCCCACCGGCGAGTAAATCGGTACTTTTTCACTTATTGCGTTTTCAGGACATACCGTTATGCAGTATCCGCACTGGCGGCACCTATCCTGATTTATACTTGCCAGCCCATTGATAATGCTAATTGCCTGGAGCGGGCAGGTATCGGCGCATTCGCCGCAGCCAGTACATTTATTGCTGTCAATATAGAGCATAATTTACCTCTCTATAATCAGCAGACAGACTCCCTTTTTAATCTGGCGGAAGGTAGCTCCCTGGCTGACGTAATACAGTACTGTTTCTGGTTCGACCACCTGTGTCCCGGCAACTGCATCTATTCCGTGGTCGAACAGTACAGGCGAAAGGGGCGTTGTCCCGCCGAGGATAACGACATACGCGCCTGGCTCACATAATCCCAGGAGTTGCGGGAGCGTGCCGTTTATCAGAGCGGTACCGGTAATGCCGACCACGTCTGCCACAGGGATAAGCCTTTCGGCTTCGGTTTCACTGAAATCTCCGGGCCGGGGATTCTGTTCGATTACCCATAACTCACCGGCTGACCGGTGGAGCCTGGGAACGAACGGGAAATGCCCGACTATGGCTACTTTTTTGTCCCGCCCCTTTTCGATAAGCAAATCAGCGGCGTTACGTTCGGTGCAATGTTGCTCATCGATTTCGATAAGCGAGTTAATCGTTGCCATGCCTATCGCTGCCTCATTCGGGCTGGATGAGTATGCCATCTGCGCCAGTGCTCGGGCATCTTCATCCAGCAAAAACCCTGCCTTTTCCACGGGAGTACTGCTGTGATGCGGGCCGGAGTCGTGGGGGGTTGATGCCAGCCCGCAGTTTCTGGTGTATACCGCTGTCTGGAACGGACCCTGGCGTATATCCCGGACCGGTGTATTGTAATTCAATACGGAAAGTAAATCATCAATAATCTTCATCAATGTACATTACCTGTAACGTCTTCCTCGCATCCGTCTTCCCCGGCCTCTGCCACCTATACCGGCTCCGGCAGCCTGTAGAAGCGTAATATCCGTTGTATTGCAGGCGGGGCAGAAACCGGGCTGCCCTTCAAGCATTGCTTCAAAAGGCATACTCCACTCGTGTCCTTCGATGCAGCGGAAGCGACTCATTGCCAGTCCGAAGTTTCCGCCGTTGATGCTTATTGCCTTGCCGTGGAGAAGGGCATCGGCAAGCTTCTTCCTGGCTGATTCCAGCACCCTCTGGAACGTGGGGCGGGAAATGCTCATTCTTTCGGCGCACTTCTCCTGCTCCAGTCCTTCAATGTCTTTAAGGCGGATTGCCTCGGCTTCCTCGACGGAGATGTTTACTTCCTCAAGGGCTCGCATCGGTATTCCGGCAGGTTTGAAGTAGGTTGTCTCCGGCAGGGAAGCGACGCGGCGGCATTTTACGGGTCTCGGCATCAACAAAACCTCTCGTTATTATGAGCATATGCTCATAATAATTATAACATCGGATCGGGAAATGGTCAAGGTTCCGGGCGGAAGGGGTTCTTCTCAATCTTAGTTGGAGACCCTTCGACAAGCTCAGGGTGAGAGGGAATACGTGCCGCTCATGGTGAGCCTGTCGAACCACAGCGGCGAAAGAAATATTGATATTCATTGTTGCCTGTACAACCATGATTAAGTTAAAGGGGCGGAGGAGCTTGTTCTTTGAGGGCGGGATATGATAGAATTCTCCTGTAAAAACAGGCTGGATGGTTCTGTTTTGTGCTTGTTAGGGGCGCATTCGTCTAGCGGTCAGGACACCGCCCTCTCAAGGCGGAGATCACGGGTTCGAATCCCGTATGCGCTACCAATTTGGAAATGTCATTACCTCAAATTAGCTTCAGATTCCCAATATACTTGTGGAATCGCTTTCTGTTCAGGCTCGATTAAGCGGTAATAGTATTCCCTAATTTCGCAATTGGACTGAACACATGAAAAAGCACAGAATAGCACCAAATATCCACGGATGGAGAGAGTCTACGGAGACTCTTTTGACAATACCAAAGTCGACATCGTAAAGTTAATAATACCTTTAGGAACCTAATAAGAAATGGAATAAAAACACTATTAAGTGTCGGCTTCCTGTTGGTTTGCCTTTGCTAATTTCAATAAGCAACCAGCTTGGAAGCGGTGAATTGACGAAGGAACCGGCCATTGAGCCGGTTCTCCGTTTTAATAGGAGGATATTATGAAAGCTGTTGTGTGCACCAAATACGGGTCACCGGATGTTCTCCAGTTGCAAGAGATTGAAAAACCTGTCCCCAAAGACAATGAAGTGCTGATAAAAATCCATGCTACAACGGTAACGAAGTACGACTGCTGGCAACGAAGTTCTACCGCTCCCCCAGGGTTCTGGCTTCTCAGCCGGATATATTCGGGCTTGTTAAAACCAAAGAAAACCATACTTGGGACCGAACTGGCCGGAGAAGTCGAATCAGTCGGAAAGGATGTAACCCAATTCAAGGCAGGTGACCAAGTTTTTGGATACCCGGGGATGAACCTAGGTGCCTATACTGAGTACATTTGCTTACCAGAAGACGGAGCGGTGACGATAAAGCCTGCCAATGCGACATATGAGGAAGCCGCTTCTGCTCTTCAGGGTCCGTTAACTGCACTCTATTTCCTTAAAAAAGGAAATGTCCAGAAAGGACAAAAGGTCCTGATTTATGGAGCTTCAGGGGGTGTAGGAAGTATTGCAGTGCAACTCGCCAAATACTTCGGGGCGGAAGTTACGGGAGTATGCAGTACTGCGAAAACGGAAATGGTAAAATCCCTGGGAGCCGACAGGGTAATAGATTACGGGAAAGAGGATTTTACCAGAAGAGGAGAGACCTATGATGTAATCCTTGACACGATAGGCAAGATTCCGATATCAGGCTGTAAAAGGTCGCTGAAAGATAACGGAATCTATCTTCTTACCACGTTCGGACTGCCAAAGCTTATGCAAATATTATGGTTTTTAATGACGAGTAGCAGGAAAGTGTTTATGGGGACTCTCCAGGAGAGAGCTGAAGATATGATCTTCCTTAGAGGCCTTATTGAGACAGGAAAGCTGAAGATAGTCATTGATAGAACCTATCCACTGGAACAGGCAGCCGGCGCCCATAGATATGTCGAATCTGGAAAAAAGAGTGGTAATGTTGTCTTAACCGTATCGCACGATATATAGTCAAGAACCGAAAGTAATGGGCAGAAAGGGGAGACACATTGAACAAAGATAAATTTCTTACTGCACGCTGGAATAATCTACTTTCACTGGGGCTGGGGATTCCTGCACTTGCTTACGTTATAGTTGTCCTTTCTACTTCCGTAATGTCAGACTTCGCGAGTTTCATCTGGCTTGTCGTTATCGGTGTTGTTTACTGAGTAGTAGTCGAACAGCACACGAACATGCGGTTCGCATGGCTCAGACAAAAAGCTAACCGTGAAGCGCCACCCAAAAGAGTATTCACACATCCACTCAACCTCCTTATGATGGCGTATAACATTATCTGGTGGATCCCGATAATACTTCCGTTTACGGGAGTAGTCAGTTATCATGCAGGTTTTATCGCGTTTTTTGTTGTCACACTGGTGAGGCTCATTGCCAACCTTATCAGAAATAACATTCTCAAGCTGGAGGAGGCGGAGGTATTCCCCCTACGGGCACCTTAAGTATCTAATAGGCACTGCGTTTATTAGAATAGGAGGAAACTATTGAAAGCGGTAGTATATCATGAACACGGCCCACCTGAAGTACTGAAATTTGAAGCAGTCCTCTTTTCTCAAAGAAAAGTTCGGAATGTTTCCAATGTGCGCTATCATAGACAAAATAAACCCCTGATTTGAGGCTAATTTCTTATAACCGGGGATTAATTTTTAGTAATTTTACTGCCATTTTGCCACCAAAGGAATGAGGCTGGAAAATATCTTAGCCTCAAAACATGCTTACTTCTAATCACCTATTTTTACCGTTTTGAGGCTAAAAGTACTTTTTTTACTGAAGCCTGACAAATCAGAAGACCGTTATTTCGTCTATTCCAGCGGTAACGGTTCTGGTGGAGGTTCCGGATCAGGTCCTGGTATTACCACTGGTTTGTCCACTTTGGCAGCTGGATTGGCAACATAACTAACAGAGTCAGTGTCCGTATAGGGCATATACCAGAAGTAACCGGTTACAGTGGCGGTAATTGTATGTCTCCCCTGGGTAACTGTATAGGGCCCGATAATTACCTCTACTGACTCTCCGGGAAGCAATGAGTCCACCGGCAGGCTTATATCTCCATGGACATCGTCCGTAAGGGTAATATTTGTAAGCTCGGCAAAACTGGTGTTGGTTATAATAGACTTATACCACCAATCTGATTCTACAGTTCCCGGATTACCAGGCATATCTGAAGGTTCTGCCCAGAATTCTGTGTCGTCACATTTAACGTATAATTCAAGGTCGATGCAATTATAAGACATATGACGTCTGTAATGATTATGGCGTTTGTAACATTCATCACGCTTGTAATTGTCATCACTCTTGTAATCGTCACTATATGCAAATGCACTGGTGACTGACATTATTCCTAAAATCATTGCCATTATTACAGATACAACTAATGCCTTTTTCATATCTACACCTCATTAAGTCTCACTTATTCTTAAAGGTACAGATGTAACACATCTTAAGCACCACATATAGATAGCAATTCCGCTATATCTTCTCGCCAGAATCTTTTACTTCCATCCGGAGTACTGCTACACGGTGTTATAATCCCGGAAACAACCCATTCTTCTACAGCAGTAACGTCAGTGCCGAAAAGCCAGGCTACTTCATCTGAAGTCAGAGTAATGATGGGGCCGCGACTATTTCTGGTGTTCAACTGCGAATAATCATCGACCAACTCTTTAATAAAATATTCTTCTTCTCTAATACGTACTTGTGTCATAACCATTGTAAATACCCCCTTGACCGGTGGTTACCGATACCTTTGCGTCTACATTAGTGCAGGCATTTATTCTTGCCTATACTCAAAAAGAAGTACCGGCGTTAATACTTTTGGATATGTTTGGTTAACCAAAGGTATCACTGAGCGTGATACCTTTGGTGCGTCTTGGTCAATGTTTAATAAGCAGTACTGACAATTAGATTAAAAGAGTTGCTGTAAGAGGTTTAAGAATGGAAAACTCAACTTCAAAACGTGGTTACCGCTAATTGCTTATTTATACTATTTTGAGGTTAAAAGTGCCTTTTTTGCTGTGGTCTGGTAAATCCCGTATGCGCACCATACACCATTTTAGTAAACCCATACTGATATGAAGCCTTTTTGCAGTTGAATAAAAGATGGTGTATATGGTGATAGTATCAGGCAATCATAAATCGGGCTCTGAGGTTAGACATTATCAGTACCATTTCCTGTTCAGTCATTTTCGCAATCATGGTTTCAGCCAGCCTGCCGAGCAGGGGGACAGGAATACTGTATTCAATAGTGAAGGTTACTCTTGTTCTATTATCCCGGGTGCGGAGTTTGCAGGTCAGAGTACTTCTTACGCCACCTCTGGTTTCGATAATAATGGACTTATGCGGGATAATTTCGGTATATTCAGCCGTACCTCTGAAGAGTCTCCCTGCCAATTTGTATTTCCACCGACCGCTGTATCTGCCATTAGGTAAGGATTGGATATCCGTAACCTCTACCAGGCTGGGCCAGATCTCAATCAGGTTGCCAGGTTTACAGAGGTAGTTAAAGACTTTCTCCGCAGGTGCGAAAACAGTAACCGCTTCTCCGACCGTTACCATTGTTACTTTACCTTTTCTCCTTTTCTATATCTGTGAGCCCGGTATTGATATTAATGAGAAGATGTACATTGGGATAGGTGTAACTTGCTGAAAATATGGGAACCTTATACAAATATGTACTATAATACTGTTTTCCTTTTTTATCTACTTTCTCAGGCTAACTATACTGCAATAATCTGACCCGGGAGGTAGTAAATTTTACGAGGAAAATGTAATAAAAGTTATCATATTTGATGTTCTTTCTGGTCTTATTGAATTAACAGATACATTATTGACAGATTATACGCTTTCAATTAAGGAATATAAATCCTCTAAATTTTCAGTATAGCCCGGCCTCAAATGTCATTCTGAGTCCCGAGTTTATTGAGTCGATTTCATCCGGATGACGAAGAATCTCGGGGTGGGGCAGGCCACTTTAGTATAAAATCGGGGAATTTTATTCTGGAAACCATCTGAGGAGAATTTATCAATCTGTTCTCATACGTCGCACAGTTTGTAGGTCTGGCGCAGCACCTGCATGGCGTCGCCTTCCGGCACGTATTCATGGCCGACATAACCATCGTAATTGGTGGCAGCGATTGCCTCTATTACGGCTTTATAGTTAATTTCCTGGGTGTCATCGATATTACTCCGGCCGGGATTGCTGGCGATGTGGAAGTGCCCTATATAATCAATATTCTCCTGTATCGTCCGGATAAGGTCACCTTCCATAATCTGCATATGATAGACGTCATAGAGGAGCTTGACGGCCGGTGAGTTTACCTTTTTGCAGACTTCAACACCCCAGAGCGTGTGGTCACCCTGATAATCTGGGTGATCTACCTTGCTGTTGAGCAGCTCCATAACCAGATTCACACCCTTTTCCTCGGCAAATTTTGTAACCCTGAGAAAGCCTTCCGCCGTATTTTCAATGCCCTCTTCATCGGGGAGTCCGGCGCGGTTGCCAGAGAAGCAGATAAGGTGGCGGATATTGTTCTCCGCAGCCATCTCTATATTCTTACGCAGTTCTTCTTCGATTCGGTCGTGGTTTTCCCTGCGGTTCAAGCCATCGGAGAAAGTGCCGTGACCGCCGGTGCCGATTAATTTCAAGCCGTTCTCTTTAATCATGTCCCAGTGCTCGGGCGGGGCAAGCTCGATACCCTGAATCCCAAGCGTCGCGGCTTCTTTTACTATTGTCTCTGGCTCGGTACTGCGGGCGAAGCACCACCAGCATATCGTCTGCTTTATGCGTCCTGGCATATATTATCCTCCTTCTAAGATGTCCTGTTATTGTCCGGTATTTTCAGCTATGATGGTACAGTTTGTCCGTGGCGGCTGTCAATCAGGGGTAGATTATGCCTGCTCAAGTAAACTGATTATATCCATCAGTGAAGATATTCTGTCACCGGTCCACTCTTCTGATTTAGCATTCACCGGGTGCTCGCTGGATTTACCGTTATCGTCAATCAGTACCGGGCGCATTCCTGCCTCAGTGGCGCCGGCAAGTTCTCCGCTGTCACCGTCTCCGATGTAAAGGCATTCTTCCGGTTTAACGGCCAGTTTTTCCGCCGCCAGACGGTAGATATGCGGGTCCGGTTTCATCATACCGACCCGGCAGGAGAAAAGGGCGATATCGAAAAGCCGGGATAGGGGAATACCATTCCAGACGGACGGTACTTCGTCCGACCAGTTGCTGATAAGACCTATCTTGTAGCCACGCTCTCTCAGGCTGGTGAGTACCTCTACGGCGTTCGGACGTGGCGTTATCGACTTCGCCACGTAGTCGAGGTTTATCTGTGCGGCAAGCCGGACCTGGTTGTCTTCAGGGCTGGCACCAAGCTTATGGCAGACATACCTGATATCTTCCTCAAGGTCCTTGAAATCCCCGCCGTGTCTTTTATCGAATGTCCCAAACCAGAGTTTGACCAGGTCGTCGGCGGGCACTCGGAGCACCTCGGCCATTTGCCTCAGTATATCAATGCTTTCATCGATTGGAAATTTATTGACCAGCGTCCCGAAAAGGTCGAAGATGACGGCTTTATATTTCATAACACCTGACGGGCCTATTATACCAGCTAAAGGTCTCTTTTTTAAGAAAATTGCCCTTTTGTTGCCTTCCGTTTGCGTTTGGATGATTAGACTGTCATTGCGAGGAGTCCGCCAGAGGCGGACGACGTGGCAATCTCTAGAATATTATCTATATAGATTATCACGTCGCTTCGCTCCTCATAATGACAATTATGTTTGAGATTGCTTCACCATGACAAAATCGGGACTCATAGTGACACGGTCTGCTAAAAATGCATAGCGCCTTTTATTGGGATTTATCTTGTGTATTGTAAAAAGGCTCAGTTTACTGCGCTGAGCCTTTTTATAGTTCGATTCGCTGCTGTTTAATACCTAGTAGTTCTCCGCCATAAGCTCGTAATAGCTCTGGGGGAAGGCGCAGGCGGGACATTCCTTCGGGGCTTCAGTTCCCTTGTGGATGTAACCGCAGTTGCGGCACTTCCACTTTGCCTCCTTGTCTCTCTTGAAGACCATTCCTTCCTTCACGTTTTTCAGCAGGGCAAGATAACGTTTCTCGTGCTCTTCTTCCACTTCAGCCACTTCTTTGAAGAAGTCGGCTATTTCGGTAAAGCCTTCCTCGCGGGCTATGTTCTCCATCCCGGGATACATATCAGTCCATTCGTAGTTCTCACCGTCGGCTGCTGCCTGGAGGTTGGCGGCGGTATCTCCGATACCCTTGAGGAATTCAAACTCTCTCTTGGCGTGCTCTCTCTCATTTTCAGCCGTCTCCATGAAGATGGCGGCTATCTGCTCAAAACCTTCATCTTTTGCCATCTGGGAGAAATAGGTGTATTTGTTGCGCGCCTGCGATTCACCGGCAAAGGCGGTGAGAAGGCTCTGCTCGGTCTTGCTTCCTTTTAATTCCATATACCCTCCTTAATTACCTGATATATTTATCTTTTTCTATTCAGCTTTTTTGAACTCACTCTTGGCGGCACCGCAGACGGGGCACACCCAGTCGTCCGGCAGGTCCTCAAACGGCGTCCCGGGAGGTATCTTACCATCGGGGTCTCCCTGTTCTGGGTCGTAAATATAGCCGCAAATAGTACATTCGTATTTGTCCATTTCTGATTTCACCTCTTGTTTTTCTTCTTTTATATAACTGGGAGCAGCGGGCGGCGTGGTGCCCCGTTTTACTTCATGATAATGAGCATAGGTCATACATTCATCCTCGCTGAATACATCTGCGTCAACAACCTCGCCGACAAAAATCGTGTGGGTACCAACGTCCAGGTGCTGAATTACCCTGGCTTCCATATAGGCGGTGGTGTTATCGAGGATAACCGGGGCTTTCGTTTCTCCTATTTTATAACTGATGCCTGCCAGTTTGTCCTTTTCCCGCCCCGAACTGAAGCCGAAGTGACCGATGAAGCTGAGGGGGGTATCCTGGCGGAGCACTGATACGGTGAAAACCCCGCTTTCTTCTATATACTGGTGGGTGAGATTATTCCTGTTGATACTAACGCCGATGGTCGGCGGCTCGGAGGTTACCTGAAAGACGGTATTGGCTATCTGCCCGTTTAATTTATCGCCCTTTTTCGAGCAGACGATATACAGTCCGTAACCCAGCTTGTGTAAAGCGTGAACGTTCATTTCTCTCCTCTGCGGGTTTAATTAATACCTGATGGCTGATGTGCCACTGGCTGTTTAGCCGCCGTCCAGAGACGGGTGCTCTTTCCTTACAAACCATCCCGCCGGGTCTTTCAGGTACTCGTAATAGTCCACTAGGACTATGTGGTGTTCTCTTTCCTCGGCGGCAAGCATCTCATAGAATTCTTTTTCATCGCTACCGGCAGCTTTTTCACTCTGGCTTTTATAGTAGTCCAGGCTCTTATTCTCCATCTCCATAGCCAGTTGCACGGCGTCAAGCTCAGTAGAGAGAGGTTTTACAGTTGAGTCCATCTGCTCCGTTGCCCGGGCAAATATTGTTCTCAGTTTCCTGCCGCCGTCAGGTTGAAAATCGACCGTCGGCCAGGACTCTCTTATCCGCATCGAATCGTATATTTGCTCGAATTTTTTCCGGTGATAGTCTTCCGCATCGGCAAGCGACTGCAGAAGCTTTTTACCCAGCTCATTACTGCTTTCCCGGCTGGCTTTAAGATAGTGTTCCTTGCCATCGATTTCCATCTGGATGGCGTATTTTAAGCCTTCCAGGACATTTTCCTGTGGATCTGCCATAGCTACTTCCTCTCTGCTTTCAGTCAGGTATCTTCCTGATAGCAGGCCATTATCCATCTGCTACCGGGACTCAGGATTGTACCGCATAATAGCCAAAGACTGTCGGATTGTCAATAGTGCCGTACTTAATAGGGGACAGCTACCAGTATCTCGCCCCTTGTGCTTATTGTTACTTCTTTAAATGGAATCTGCTTTCCGCTCTGTTCGATTGCCTGCTTTGCCATATATACCAGCCCGGAGCAGCACGGTACTTCCATGTGCACTACGGTCAGACTCTTAATCGACGATTGTTTCAGGACTTCGGTCAGCTTGCTCAGGTGTGCCTGGAAGTCGTCCAGCTTGGGACAGGCAACAAGCAGGCTGTGGTCCCTGAGGAACTCACTGTGAAAACTGGCATAAGCAAAAGGAACACAGTCAGCAGCCAGAACCACATCGGCTCCCTGAAGGAAGGGTGCTGCCGGTGGGACAAGGGTTAGCTGGACCGGCCAGTGGCTCAGTAGTGACGGCTGGACTGCTGCCGGGATAGTCCCTGCTGCCTCCGGCCTCTGGAAGCGGGCGACGTTTGCCGAAGGACAGCCGCAGGCGAGTTCTTCTTCATCGGCCTTGTTTCCCTCGAGATGGATTTTTACCGCTTCTTTATCAAATTCCTCGGCTTCTCTTTCCTCGATGGTTATTGCGTCCTGAGGGCATTCCCCCAGGCAGGCACCAAGGCCATCACAGTAGATTTCACTGATAAGTCTGGCTTTACCGTCTATAATCTGCAGAGCACCTTCGGCGCATGAAGGCACGCAGGCTCCGCAGCCGTTGCATTTTTCTTCATCTATTTTAACTATTTTTCTTAAAGCTCTGCCTGTCATATCTCACCACCTTGCTGTTTCCTTGGCTGCAGGGGACTATTTGTCGATTCCCTGCAGCTCTTTCCATCTCTCCTCTCCCAGACATTGACGCGCCGAAGCGCACCAGTCGATGCAGGAAGGGACTTTCTCCTTATAAACCATCTCGCCGCATTTGCGGCACTTGATTCGCTGTTCGTCGGAGAAGATTTCAACCTCAGCACCGCAGCCCGGGCATTTGTGCAGTGATACCCGGAGATTCCTTAAATCCTGCCCTGGACATTTAATCGCCATTTTTGCACCTCCTAGGATTCAACTTTAACTCAATAATACAGCTAACAGACGCGGTAATATATGATTTAGGTCATATAAATCAGGGATTTCATGAAAAATAATGATGGGGATGATGAAATGAATGATTTTATACTCTCGGCGGTCCTTCACTGAGCAGCTTGAGTTTCTCCTCATCTTTTATGGTCACTTTGCCACGGACGGTGCTGATGATTCCTCTATCCTTGAGCTGGCTCATAATCCGGATTGCCGTTTCGGTGGTGGTTCCGGCCATATCGGCAATCTCCTGGCGGGTGAAGGAAAGGGTATTGCCCAGCTTTGCCGAGAGCATGAGAAGTATGCCGGCGAGACGCTGTTCGACCCTTTCTCCGGCGAGGTCTCTGAGCCGGTTCTGGGCGTCGCGGAGACGGCCGCCCAGAACGTTTATTATTCTCAGAGCTACCTGGGGTTGACTGGAAAGGAAGGACAGCAGGCTTTCTCTCTTGATTCCTATCACCCTGGTGTCAACTATAGCCTGCGCCGATGCGGGATATGGCTTGTTTTCGAAGACGGCCACTTCGCCGAACATCTCGCCGGGACCGAAAAAGGCTATGATTACCTCCTTTCCCGAAGATGAATGCTTGTGTACCTTTACCTGTCCTTCGGCAAGGATGTAAAACCAGTCCGGAGCATCTCCGTCCCAGAAGATGAACTCATTAGGCGCAAATCTGCGCTCAGTGGCGAGACTGGAAATCTCACCGAGTTCTTCATTACTCAGGCTGGAGAATATCGGTGATTGTTTTAGAATCTCTATTTTATCGTTTGATGGCAAAGATGTAGTTTCCTCGTATCAAAACATAATCTTCCGGGTGAAGTCCTGTATCTGAATTATAGCATAAACACTTTTTTGTAATATGAATCATAATCGTATCTTATCCGTCTTATATTTGTTGTTCTGTTTGCATTTGTTGGTATTTTTTACCTCTCCCCTTGCCCCTCTCCAGCCAGAACCATTGTAAATGAAAGAGAGCCCTCCTAGCTGGAGAGGGGTGTAAAAAAGAGAGGGGGCGGAGCCCCTTCTCAACAATCTCCCCCCCCAACCAGGCTGAAAATCGTATTATAAAGCAGGAAACCGTTTGAGAGGGAGACCAAGGGGGTGAGCACTTCATTCAGTCAAAACCGAGCAGAACTGTTATATACTACCCTTGACAATTTGCGCTGGGCTTAAATAGACTGTAAACTGGAATTAGCTGATTTACAGGCTCCGTTTCTATCTCATTTATGGGGAGACTGCATTAAGTCCCCGTGTGCTTTCCAGGTGACAGAGTTTAGTGGTCTGATTACGGATTATTTTAAATAAGTAATGGCTGAGAGAGAATGGCTAATAAAGAACTGATACCGCCCGGTTTGACCTACCTTGCCGATAACATAAAGTCGAAGCAAAATATACTCGGTGCTTCAAAGGGTGCCGGAGCCAGGTGGGCTAAAGACCTTGACTTGCCCGCGGATAGAGAGACGGTATTTTTTGCCGGCTGCGGATACCAGTACACGAGTGAGCTTGAATCACTGATGTCGCTGATAAGAAAGATTGATAAGAGTGCCGTCAGCACCGAGCTTACGATGAGTTTAGCCAGTTTCCAGAAAAAGCTCGGTTTTGACGCCGGCAGCATCTACAGTAAGGTAATGTCCAGAGGTGGCGAAGCTGATGCCGGTCCGCTAAGAGATGCGGTCAGGGTGCTCGGTAAGCTGGGAATAGAGTTCGGCTACCTTGCCGATGATGAGCCCTGCTGTGGTGGACTGCTTTATTACATCGGTATGCAGAAGGAGTTTACTGCTCACGCTCAGCAGGTTCATGACCAGTTAAAATCCAGGGGTATTAAACGAATTATTAGCATTGTTCCTTCCTGCACCTATACTCTTCGCCAGCTTATTCCTGCTAGCACCAATGGGGAAGGTATTGAGGTGAAACACTTCTGTGAGGTTGTTGACGAAAAGCTGCCCTCTCTCGAGCTGAGATTTCCCAGAAAGGCCAAAGTTACCTATCACGACCCCTGCCAGCTGGGGCGGGGCCTGGGACTGGTTGAAGAGCCGCGCCGGATACTGCGGGCTATCAAAGATATCGAGCTTGTGGAGACGGAGTGGACGAATTGCGAGTGGGCTACCTGCTGCGGCGGTGGTAGCGGGTTTGAGGCAGTATTTCCCGAGTTGAGCCAGGTGCTGGCAGTGAACCGGACGAAGGAACTGCTTGAGACCGGGGCTGAGATAATCGTCACTCACTGTCCGGGGTGTATCATGCAGCTCAAAGAGGGACTCAGGGAGCTTGAAGAGAAAAATGTGGAAGTGCTTGACCTGGCACAGGTCGTGGCTATGGCTATGGAGGTATAACAAGGTTGTCAGTATTCAGCGATTATAAAAAGGAAATAATGGATGCCGCTCACAACGAGCGAATAAGACTGGCTCTATCAAGGGGTATTGCCAGTTACCGGTCAAATACGAATGAAGCCCTGAAAAAGTTTCCCCACACGATAAAGATGGCGGAGGAAGTCAGGGAGATAAAAGATAAAGCAATCGGCCAAATGCAGAAACTCGCCGAGCAGGCGTCTGAAGTAATCGAGGAAAACAAGGGAAAAGCCTACATAGCCAAGACCGCCGAAGAAGCACTGAAAATCATTGATGACCTTGTAGGAACGGATAAGCTGATAGTTAAGGGCAAGAGTATGACCGGCGAGGAGATTGAGCTGCGGAAGCACCTCGAAGAGCTGGGCAATGAGGTCTATGAGACCGACCTTGGTGAATTCATAATTCAAAAACTGGGTTCGAAGCCGATGCATATCCTTTCCCCGGCGATTCATGTTCCCAAGGAAGATGTTGCCGGGCTGTTCTCGGCTATTATCGGTGAGGAACTGCCGCCGGATGATATCGAAAAGCTGGTGGCGACTGCCAGAGAGCTGCTCCGGGACAAGTATTTTCAGGCAGATATCGGTATGACCGGCGCCAACGTGGTGGCTGCGGACACGGGAACTCTGTTTTTTATCGAGAATGAAGGCAACATCCGTCTGGCGACCAGCGCTCCCCCGGTCCATATTGCTCTGGTGGGTATGGAAAAACTTGTCCCGACTCTTGGTGACGCTTATAAAGTTTCCGAGGTAACCTGGAGATACGCCAACTACACCATTCCTTCTTACGTCAGCCTGGTGTCCGGCCCGAGCAAAACAGGAGATATCGAGAAGGTTATTACCTATGGTGCTCACGGGCCAAAGGAGTTTCACGTTATTTTCCTTGATGATGGCAGGACGGAACTGGCAAAGAACCCGGTGCTGCGTCAGGCATTGTACTGCCTGAGGTGTGGTGGCTGTCTCTATGAATGTCCGGTATTTGCCGTCACCGCCGGTCACTTCGGCGATAAGTACTTCACCGGTAACGGCGCCGTCTGGGCGGCGACGATTACAAAGGATATCGAGAAGGCAGCTTCAGTGGCTTATACCTGCCTGATGTGTGGACGCTGCAAGGTAAGATGCCCCGTTGATATTGATGTCCCGGCGATGATGGTGGAACTCAGAAAAATGATAGCCGAAGGAGAATAAGAAGAGAGTAGTTATATGAGGAGGCGACGAGGCTTTTGGCCCGATACAATTTATTCGGCTTTACGGTCTCTCGGTGGTGAAGCATATTCTACTGATATATATAAGTGGGTAGAGAATAATATATCTCTTACTGAGGGAGAGCGAAGTATAAGTCCTCATCAAGGTCGTCCTAACTACGTCCACACAGTTCGTGGAGTCGAAAGTGATATGACTAATAAAGGACTTCTAATTCGTGTGTATGATGGTTATTATCGTCTACCATAGGGACGTTTGTAATGATATAACATACCAACCGTTGTTAAGAAAAAAGTTATATATTTAATATTCCTAGTATTCAATAAGGGAAAACAGGGTGTTAAGAGGGACGGAGTCCCTCTTAACAAAACTTTTCCCCTTCCCCTTTGTAAAGGGAAGGGGATTAAGGGGATGGGGTTGTAAGATTAATTAATGAGAGATATCGACTGCAAACAAATAACTGAGATAGTCTCGGAACTATTCCAGGAAGCCTGTGTCCGCCTTCCTGACGATGTGCTTGAAGCCATCAAAAAAGCCAGGGAGAATGAGGAATCACCGGTCGCCCGTGATGTCCTGGATAGCTTACTTCAAAACTCAGAAATAGCCAGGGATGAGGAAATACCTCTCTGCCAGGATACGGGTACCGCTGTGGTTCTAATCGAGCTCGGTCAGGAAGTCCACATTACCGGCGGTGACCTGTATTCCGCAATAAACGAAGGAGTACGGCAGGGGTATGAAAAGGGCTACCTGCGGAAATCGATTGTCAATAAACCATTTTCAGAAAGAATCAACACTTCAGACAATACCCCGGCTATTGTCCACACCGAGATAGTCCCCGGAGATAAGCTGAAAATTGCTGTTCTGCCGAAAGGTGGTGGTGCCGAGAACATGACCCGTCTGACAATGCTTACTCCGGCGCAGGGCAGGGATGGGATAATTGACTTCGCCGTTAACACGGTGGATGAAGCTGGCGGTAATCCCTGTCCGCCGGTTATTGTCGGCATCGGGATAGGAGGGACTGCCGAGCAGACCATGATACTCGCCAAGAAATCCCTTTTGCGGAAGGTAGGTGAGCCCAGCCCGGATGCCGAGACTTCCGCTCTTGAGGAAGAAATTCTGGAAAGAGTCAATAAGCTGGGTATCGGGCCGATGGGATACGGGGGAAGAACGACTGCCCTGGCGGTTCACATCGAGGTTTTTCCCACCCATATTGCCAGTCTGCCGGTAGCGGTTAACCTCCAGTGCCATAGCGCCCGTCACCGGGAGGTGCTACTGTAACAGCGGGTACGATTATGAGTACTTTAACGATATATTCTCCGTTCGATGATGAAACGGTCAGGAACCTGAGAAGCGGTGACAGAGTTCTTATTACCGGTGTTATTTGCGTTGCCCGTGATGCTGCTCATAAAAGGATGATTGAATCTCTTGATGCAGGAAATCCTTTGCCGTTTTATATCAAGGGGCAGACGATATACTACATGGGTCCGACTCCGGCTAGGCCGGGACAGCCAATTGGTTCTGCAGGACCGACAACCAGTAGCCGCATGGATGTATACACGCCTCGCCTGATTGCCGGGGGATTGAAAGCAATGATTGGCAAAGGTAGTCGTTCACCGGCGGTAAAAGACGCCATGAAGAAATATCAGGCAGTCTACCTTTCGGCTATCGGCGGCACCGGCGCTCTAATCTCGAAGAGTATTAAAAAGTCGGAAATTGTTGCCTATGAAGAGCTCGGTGCTGAGGCGGTCCGCCGGCTTGAGGTAGTGGACTTTCCGGTCATTGTTATAAACGATATTTACGGTGGAGACCTCTATCAGGAAGGTAAAGCCAGATACAGGATAGAACAGCAGGGGAATGAGTTAATAAGATGAAGCGTTATGACTATATAATTGCCGGTAGCGGTATTGCCGGGCTTTACACAGCTCTGCTGGCGAAGGAACACGGCAGTGTTCTTGTCATAACCAAGGGCAGTATCGACGACTGCAATACCAAGCATGCTCAGGGGGGCATCGCTGCTCCCATCGGCAGGAACGATTCTCCTGACCTGCACTATAAGGATACCATTGCTGCCGGAAACGGACTTTGTAATGAAGAGGCGGTGCGTATCCTTGTCAATGAAGCCCCCGACCGCATTTCTGAGCTTGTCAATCTCGGCGTCCCGTTTGATACGCTGGATGGAGAAATTACTCTTGCCAGGGAGGCGGCGCACAGTGTACCGCGTATTCTTCATGCCGGAGGTGATGCTACCGGCGAGCATATCGAAGTTACTTTGAGCAGGCAGGTGCGCTCATCGAAGATTCAGGTCCTGGAGAATTCCCTGGCGACAGAAATCATTGTCGATGACGGGAAGGTCGAGGGTATAAAAGTTCTGGACTGTAATACCGGCTATATTGAAGAATTCGGCTGCCGTTTCCTGATTCTGGCTACCGGTGGGGCCGGTCAGTTGTTCAAGTTCAATACCAACTCCGATATTGCCACCGGCGATGGCATCGCCCTGGCTTTCAACGCCGGGGCGGAGATTACCGATATGGAGTTCTATCAGTTCCATCCTACTGCCCTTCATCTCCCCGGGGTAACTCCGTTTCTTATTTCGGAGGCGGTCAGGGGCGAGGGCGGAATGCTACGAAATATAGAAGGACATCGTTTTATGACTGACTACGCACCGGATGGTGACCTGGCGCCGCGTGACATTGTCTCCCGCAGTATTCTCTACGAGATGAAGAAGACGGGTACGGACAAGGTTTTTATTGACGTGACTCACCTGCCGCCTCACACCGTTACCACCCGGTTTCCGCACATTTATCGCTTCTGTCTTGAGCGTGGTCTGGATATAACCAGGGAACTTATACCGGTGGCGCCGGCGGCACACTACATGATAGGCGGCATCAGGACCAATAGCTGGGGAGAGACAAATATTGCCGGTCTCTTCGCCTGTGGTGAGACGGCCTGTGCCGGAGTACACGGGGCTAACCGGCTGGCTTCAAATTCACTGCTTGATGCCGTTGTCTTCAGCAAGAGGATTGTCACAATGACTGCCGGAGATGCTGACACCAAAACTACTGCCGGTCGGGACGATGATATTTACCATCTGCTCAGTGACGGACAGGCAGCTCCCGAAGTCCCGGCACCGGGTTTTTCCGCTCTGCAAACACTCCACTGGGATAATGTGGGAATTATACGCAATAAGGAAGGATTGACTCAGGCGGCGAATACCCTGAGAGCTTGGCAAAAGGCTTTGCCACATCCTGCCGACCGTCCTTCCTACGAACTCAGCAACCTGATATTAACAGGGCGACTGGTTACTGAGGCAGCAATAGCCAGGGAAGAGAGTCGCGGCGCCCATTTCAGGACAGATTTTCCCGAAAGCTCGCCCGGCTGGCAGCGCCACATTGTCTTCACAAAAAGCTGAAAGTAATCTTTCTTAAAGGGTGTTTTTCTTAATTTCTTAGTAGTATTACCGGTTTGGAATCTGATGGTAATCAGACGTCCTTGCTTTTCCAGCTGCCTGCATTTTGCATAAGCTCCCGGGCGGCCTCAAGCGATTTCTCTGTGAAATGAGGGCCTCCAATCATTACGGCAAGCTCGTTCAGGCATGCCTCACCCTCCAGCGCTTCTATTTTGCTGATGGTACGGTTTCCCTTGCTTTCCTTGGTGACGCTGTAATGAGCATCGGAAAAGGCGGCGATTTGCGGGAGATGGGTAACACAGATTACCTGGTGATTCTTTGAAAGGTTCCAGAGCTTCTTTCCGATAATCTCGCCGCTCCTGCCGCCGATACCGATATCAATTTCGTCGAAAATGAGCACCGGGATTGTATCAGCCTCAGCAAGAGCGCATTTCATGGCCAGCATGAACCGTGAGATTTCACCGGTCGAGGCGATTCTGGCGAGAGGTTTGAGCGGCTCGCCGGGATTTGTCGAAGCTATAAACTCCACGCTGTCGATGCCACTGGCATTGAACTGGTACGGCTTGCCGTCAGGGAGGGGAATTCCTTCCGGCGACTGCTGCTGGCTGACGGATACTCTGAAGTCAACCTGAGACATATCGAGGTCGGCAAGCTCATTTTGCACGGCGGCTTCAAGCTCCAGTGCTGCCCGGCTGCGTTCCCGGGAGAGCCGGGATGCCAGGTCTCCCATTTCTTCCTCAAGCTGCTTAGACTCTGCCTCAAGCTGCTGCCGCCGTTCACCGGAATGAGTGGAGCTTTCAAGCTCTTTTTCAGCGCTGGCAAGGTAGTCAAGTATCTCGCTGACGGAAGAGCCGTATTTTCTTTTCAAATTCCTGATGATCTCAAGCCTGGTCTGCACTTCTTCAAGGCGTCCCGGCTCGAATTCAAGATTGTCACCGTAGCTGCGAATATCACGAGCCAGCTCGGTGAGTCCCTGGGTAATATCGTCCAGTTGTTCGATATTTGTTCGCAATGAAGGGTCGGTGTCTATCATTTTTTTCAGCAGGGGTAGCGCTTCATTGAGCCTGTCCAGTGCCGAAGATGCGGAAAGCGTGTTTTCATCACCGCTGATAATAGTGAAAATTTCATAGGCTGCAGTTTTCAGTTTTTCACTTGAGACAAGGATAGCCAGTTCGCTTTCAAGCCTATCTTCTTCTCCCTCGTTCAGTTCGGCCCGCCTGATTTCATCAATCTGGAAGTTGAGGAGTTCGGTCTGCCGGGATGAGTCCTGTTCCATTTTCAATAGTGCCTGAATTTCCTGTTTTATGCGGTTCAGTTCAGTCACTCTGGCGCTGAAATCACGTCTCAGTTCATCGGTGTGAGCGTAGCTGTCAAGGAAGTCAAGGTGACTATCGCGGTCGAGCAGTGACAGGTGACTGCTTTGACCGTGGATATCCACAAGTAAAGCACCGATATCCTTGAGCAGATTCCTCGGCACTGCCTGCCGGTTTATTCTGGATGTGGTGCGGCTATGCCGGCGAAAATCACAGGTAACGAGCAGAGTATTATCTTCAACTTCCAGACCTTTCTCCGAGAGCAGTCCCCATAACTGCTCCGGTACTTTTTTATACCCCATCCGGAAGATGCCTTCAACCTGAGCGCTTTCCGAGCCGTGGCGGATATCTTCTTCCTGCGCCTGCCCGGAAAGCAGCGCCTCAACGGCATCAACGACAAGGGATTTACCGGCGCCGGTCTCTCCGCTGATTATGTTCAGCCCCTTGGCTGGTTTCCAGACAACTTCCTCGATAATGCCGAAGTCTTTTACAGAAAGCTCGTACAGCAATATTTCGTACTCCCTGCTCAAGATATTGGATAAAGGCAAAATGGCTTATTATTACGGATTCTATATTTTCAGATATTAACCGGCTTGTCAATTCTATCTGTTTTGGGTTTTGTCTGCATCTGGTTGGTATTTTTATACCTCACCCCTGGCCCCTCTCAAACAGATAGATTATCGCATAGCAAGGCAGGGAACTGTTTGAGAGGGGGATTAAGGGGGAGAGCCTTTCATTCAACCAGAACCAAACAGAGCCAATATTTTAATAAACGCTATTCTCAGGCAGTAAATAATGAGACTAAAGTCGTATTTATATCTTCCCTAATGCTTTAAACTATGGTACAATTATAAATAATAAACTACTAATATTATCGGAATAGTAGGAATTACGTTGAAAATAGTTATAATAGGGAACGGAGTTGCCGGCAATACTGCGGCATCGACAATCAGGAAAGCTGACCCTGAAGCCAGGATAACGCTCGTATCTTCGGAAAATCAGGTTCACTACTCTCCGTGCGCTCTGCCACACTACATTGCCGGAAAGGCAGACCGTGAAACAATATTCCTGAAGAATTCTGCCGATTATGACCGGGAGAGTATCAAGGCAATTCTAGGACAGACCGTAACCGGTATCAGTCCTGAAGAAAAGCGGATACACCTGGATACAGGTGTTTTGCCGTATGACAAACTCATACTGGCTACGGGCAGCCGGCCGATAATGCCCCCGATAGATGGTATAGGTCTGGACGGGGTTTTTCCGCTCAAGTCCATAAGTGATGCTGATAACATACTGGGCAAAACAATCGCCTCGGCGGCAGTGGTCGGCTCGGGACCTGTCGGCGTTGAGACGGCAATAGCTCTGCACGGTAAGGGAATAAAGGTATACGTTATCGAACTACTTGATACAACACTGTCCAAGATTTTTGACCCAATCCCTTCAATGCGCCTCAGGCACATTATCGAGGAAAACGGTATTGAAGTGTTCACCGGGGAAAAGGTCACCGGTATAGTCGGTAAGGAAAAAGTGCAGGGCATTATTACCGATAAGCGCCGGTTGAGAGTTGACCTGGTGGTTATGGCTGCCGGGATGAGACCGAATGTAGAACTGGCACGGGAGGCTGGAATAAAAATCGGTAAACTGGGTGGTATCGAAGTCTCTACCGGCATGATGACAAATCTCAAAGATATATTCGCCTGTGGCGATTGTGCTGAAGCCTATGACCTTGTCACCGGAAGCCGTACCTTGAGTATGTTGTGGCATAATGCCATCAAGCAGGCGGAGGTTGCGGGTAATAACTGCTGCGGGAGGCCGAGTGTTTATCCCGGCTCAATGAATATTACAAGTATAGATATTTTCGGGACACATGCCGTTTCGATGGGTGCCTGTGGCGCCCAGCTTGAACAACTCAAGAGAATTGATACCGTAGAAGAAGCAGGTGCTGATTATTACAACCGCCTGACATTTTCCCGCCAGCGATTGGTCGGTGCCCAGGTGATAGGTAAAACATTCGGTGTTGGCGCATTCCTCTACGCTATTATGCGCAAAGAAAAAATACGGAACTCAGAGGAATACTCTTCGTTTTCTGCGCCCCACAGTCTCAAGGACCGCCTGCTGGTCCGTCACACTGATGCCGGTGTATGCGGTGTCAGTCCTTCCATGGTCTAGCTTTTCACCTTATCGTCTCAATGCTCTCACTCTTTCTCACCCGGGGCAGGTATTAGCATGCCGTCTGGTACGGGCAGGTTTTTAGAAGGCGGTTAATAAGGTGAATGCTGGAACAGATGCCAGATTTGATTGATTGGTATCGATTACTGGACTATTTCCATACAGTAGTCCAGCATATCAAAGTATAATTGATTTACTTCTGCCTTGCTCTGATAAACACCGGCGGAGGATAGTTTGAAATATCTTTCTGATAGTAATGAATCGTATCTGTAGTTGCATTCCAGGAGATAACCACTGCGTACAAGGTCTTCGATATCCACAAGAAGCTCATATGAATGCTCGGAATACTTTAGAAACCAGTAACCGAGATAATATCTCTGCTGTAGTTGAAATACTCGTTTCTGGATGTCTGCGTAACAGATTTCTCTATAGAAAGGTGTGAAAAGATAGATGATGGCAAGTAGCGTATCTTGCCTTTTTTGCTGCTCGATATCTCTTACACTCATTACTATTTTGTAGTAACTGGAAGAGTAAGGTAAGTACCCTAATCTTTGTATTGACATCTTTGTTTGTCAATCATTTTATTATAGACTTATTAAAAAGTTATTAAAAAATTTTTTAAAAATGAAGTTCTTTAATGGTCAATATTTGTCCTTGATAAATTGTCCCTTCCGGTTACCCGGTATTTCTCCGCTGAAAAAATATGGTATAATTTTCCAACTAAATTTATATGGGGGTTTAATATGAATACCTATCGCAGACTAAGGGATTCCGACGGCCCGTGGCATTTCTGTGCCAATTGCTCTCAGTTCCCGGAATCCAATAAAGACGAACGTCTGGAGATACCGGAAGGCGGTGAACCCTGTAAGGAGTGTACCGAGTTGCGCGAAGCGGGGAACTGCGACTAGCCTTCCACACGGCTTGCGTTGTCATCTTTGCATGTAAATGGAGCTTGCTTCCTTTCTTTAATTTTCAAGTGAATTCCGTGTATGAAATAACCTGCCGTCTGGCACTTGACGGCAGGTTATTAATGTATTCGGGCCTGTTTCCGGATTCATTGCCCATACGGAGATAATCTCCATCAAATAAATTGAGTCTTAAGTAATTTCGCAATGTCGCTCGGTTTTTCTGCTACAGGCACTCCGGCGCTGGAGAAGGCTTCAATTTTGCTGCCAGCCGTGCCGGTATTTCCCATAATTATGGCACCGGCATGGCCCATGCGTTTCTCCGGCGGAGCCGTTCTACCGGCAATATATGCCACCACCGGCTTGGGGTAACTTGTTTCTTCTATATACCGGGCTGCCAGCTCCTCGGCATTTCCTCCAATCTCTCCAATTAACACTACTCCCTTTGTCTCCTCGTCTTCCTTAAACATTTCAAGTACTTTGATGAAATCCATGCCTATAATCGAATCTCCCCCGATACCGACACAGGTGCTCTGACCCAGACCGGTATTGGTAATATGCCAGGCAATCTCATAGGTTAGCGTGCCGCTCCGGGAAATCATGCCTATTGTACCCGGCTGAAAGACATGTACCGGCATCACTCCAACGTGTATCCTGCTGTCAGGGCTGATTACCCCGGGGCAATTCGGACCGACGATGGTGATATCACCGGTTTTATTAGCCGTGGTAATAAATTCAACGGCGTCTTTTTGTGGAATTGATTCGGTGATAACTACGACTGTCTTAATGCCGGCATCAATTGCTTCCAGAACGGCGTCTTTAGCGAAACGGGCGGGAACAAATATAATCGATGTATCAGCGCCCTGGTTGCTGACAGCCTCTGAAACAGAATCATAAACAGGTATACCCTGAACCTCCTGCCCGCCTTTACCGGGAGTTACTCCGGCTACGATTCTGGTCCCGTAGCGCAGCATTTGTGCGGTATGAAAGCTGCCTTCATTGCCGGTTATACCCTGGACGACGACCTTATTATACTTGCCTGCTATGATACTCATGGTCAATCTTCACCTGTGGCGATGGCGCAATTTAGTATCCCTAATAATATAGTTATGATTCCAAAACCTTCCGGACAGCCTCTTCCATACTCGGATAAATATCCACTCCAGCCTGGCGGAGCATCCGGGAACCCTCTTCTTCGTTGGTGCCTATCATCCTTACGGCTGTCGGCTTCTTGATGGTAGCCTCATTCAGACCTTCAATAATTCCCTGCGCTACCAGGTCACACCTTGTTATTCCGCCGAGAATGTTTATCAGAACTGCTTTTACCCCGGGCTTGGACATGACCAGCAGCAGCGATTTCTTAATAACTTCCGGTCGGGCGCCGCCGCCAATATCCAGGAAGTTGGCTGGCTTACCACCAAAGAGGTCGACAAGGTCGAGTGTTGCCAGGACCAGGCCGGCACCATTGCCGATAATACCAATGTCTCCAGACAGGTCTACATAGGTCAGGTTTTGCTTTCTTGCCTCGGCTTCCAGGGGCGTATCATCCGCCCTCTCCGAGTTTCTATTCAGAAACTCAGGGTGTCTGAACAGGGCATTATCATCCACAATGATTCTGGCGTCGGCGGTAATAAATTCGCCGGACGGTGTCCTTACCAGAGGGTTTATCTCGATGAGTTCGGCGTCTTTCTGCAGAGCAATCTCAGTAAGTTTAACGATTATGCCGGCGAAGGCATCAGCCACATCCCGGCTGATGTTGAGTCGACTCACCAGGTCGGTTGCATCCCGGCTGCTGAAGCCAGCTTCAGGGTCGAACCAGTGACGTACTATTCTATCGGGAAGGGTTGAGGCAATTTCTTCGATATCAACGCCGCCGCTTGTGGAGGCAAGTATGACGTAATTCTTTGTTTGCCTGTCTATGGTCACTGACACGTAAAACTGGTCAGAAATATCCAGTTTCTCCTCGACCAGCAAACTTTCGACTGAATTTCCTTTGATGCTGCCGCCGATGAGACCTGATGCTGCATCTCTGGCTTCTTCAACGTTAGCAGCGAATAATATCCCTCCTGCCTTACCGCGACCGGAGACCAGGATCTGAGATTTCAGTACCACTGTTTTACCGATTTCTCCGGCTATAGCTGCGGCTTCGCCCGGGTTGGTGGCTACATCTCCCGTGGGGACTTTTATGCCGTACTGCTTCAGGATGTCCTTGGCTTCGAACTCAAAGAGCTTCATCTATCCTCTGGGGATTCATTCTTTAGCTGAATCGTTTTTTCTCTTATCCAGAGTTGTCTTGATAAACCTGACAATGCTATCGAGAGGCGTGCCCGGCCCCAGAATTTCGGCAATACCGGCCTTTTTTAATCCGGGAATATCTTTCTCAGGTATAATCCCGCCGCCTATAAACAGGGTATCTCGGCCACCTTTTTCTCTTACCAGGCTCACTGTCTTCGGGAACAGAGTCATATGAGCACCGGAGAGACAGCTCAGCCCGACTACGTCCACGTCTTCCTGTATTGCCGCCTCTGCTATCTGTTCCGGTGTTAGCCGTAGTCCGAGGTAAATGACCTCCATTCCGGCATCTCTCAGACCCTGAGCGACCACTTTTGCCCCTCTGTCATGCCCGTCCAGGCCGGGTTTGGCTATCAATACTCTTATCTTTCGCTGACGCAAACGAATCCCCCTGATTAAAGTATATTGGCCTCTCTGTATTCTCCGAAGACTTCTCTCAAGGCGTCACTGATTTCACCGACTGTGGCGTAATCCTTTACTGCTTCTATCAGCACCGGCATAATATTCGCATCGCTTTCAGCCGTATCGCGCACCTTTTCAAGCACTGCGGTCACTTTGTGATTATCTCTCTCCTGCTTGAGTTTATTCAGCCTCGCTACCTGCTTCTCTTCGATTTCAGCGCCTATCTCCAGTATATCCGGTACGGTTTCCTCCGGGATTGTGAAGCTGTTTACCCCCACCACGACCTGTTCACCGGAGTCGACCGCTTTTTGATAGTTATAGGACGAATTGGCAATTTCCTTCTGCATGAACCCTCTTTCTATCGCTTCTAAGGCACCGCCCATCTCGTCAATCTTCTCTATATAGGACATCGCTCCTTTTTCTATTTCTCCAGTGAGACTCTCCAGGTAATATGACCCACCGAGCGGGTCTACAGTATCGGCAACACCGCTTTCATGACCGATGATTTGCTGAGTCCTGAGAGCGACCTGCACTGCCTGCTCACTGGGTAAAGCCAGAGCCTCATCGAACGAGTTGGTGTGCAGGGACTGGCAGCCTCCCAGCACTGCCGATAGAGCCTGCAGTGTTACTCTTACGATGTTATTAAGCGGCTGCTGTGCCGTCAGGGTAAACCCATCGGTTTGAACATGGAATCTGAGCATCATCGACCTTGGGTTACTGGTGCCGAATCTTTCCTTCATTATCTTTGCCCAGAGGCGCCGGGCTGCTCTGAACTTGGCGACTTCTTCAAGCAGGTTGGTATAGGCGGCAAAGAAAAATGAGAACCTTGGGGCAAAGGAATCTATCTCCATCCCTCTATCCAGCATTGCCCGGACATAGGCAATGCCGTTTGCCAGTGTGAAACCAACTTCCTGGATGGCAGTGGCTCCGGCCTCCCTCATGTGGTAACCGCTGATACTTATTGAGTTCCACCTGGGCATATTTTGAGAGCAGTAAGTGCAGATATCGGTTAACAGGCGCATCGATGGTGCCGGGCTGAAAATATAGGTGTTTCTGGCGATATATTCCTTCAGGATATCGTTTTGCACGGTGCCCATCAGCTCGCTTTGACTGGCTCCCTGTTTTTCGGCAGCGGCGATATACATAGCCAGTATAATTGGCGCCGTGGAGTTGATTGTCATTGAAGTGCTTACCTCAGGCAGAGGAATACCTTCCCAGAGCTGCTCCATGTCCAGAAGCGAATCTATTGCCACCCCGCACTTACCCACTTCACCGGCAGCCAGTGGATGGTTGGAGTCGTATCCTTCCTGGGTAGGCAAATCGAAGGCGACACTGAAACCGCTCTGGCCCTGTTTGTACAGGTACTTGTATCTCTCGTTCGTTTCTTCAACGGTGCCGAAACCGGCGTACTGCCGCATTGTCCAGAGTCGGCTTCTATAGCCGGCCGGCATTATATGCCTGGTAAAAGGGAATTCTCCGGGGAGCCCGATGTCTTCTTTTTCAGTGCTTTCTATGTCGGCCGGCGTATATATTCTTTTGACTACCGTGCCGCCGATGGTAGTTTTGAACTTCGGCTTCCTCTCTTTGTTGTTTTCAGCTTTACTCATCTGGAATATTCCGCTTCGCAGGCTGTTTATGTCTTTAACACTTTCAGAACATTGTTGCTTGTCGTCACCCAGCCGAAAATCTCTTTAATATTATCTAAGGATGATTGCTGCCGGGATGGCGGGGAAGCTGCTACGGCATCGGAAACAAGCACCGGTAAATACTGAAGGTGACTGGCATCCCGCAATGAGGACTCGACACAGATATTGGTGGCTACTCCGGTAAATATCAGATACCTGATATCGAAGGTCTTGAGCATCATATCGAGTTCGGTGCCGGAAAAGGCACTGAACCGCCGCTTTATTATGACCATCTCATCTTCCCGGGGCTTTATTTCATCGATAATCTCGGTTCCCCAGGTTCCCTCCAGGATTGAACCCCGGCGAATTTCCGGATTTTCCCATCTCGGGTTGAAACGGTACCTAGATAGCGGACCTACCTCACGCATGTCAGATGTAAGACGGTGGACAACATAGACAACCTTCATATTTATAGCCCGTGCTGCTTCGATAATCTGCCGGTTCGGTTCAATAATCTGCTGAATGTGTGATATATCCCGGCCGCCCAGGTCAAACATGCCGCCCTTGCTGACAAAGGCATTTTGCATATCGATTACGAGTACCGCCGTCCGTTTCAGGTCTATTTCAAAGGGCTCGGTTTCTGTCTGGAGCGTCACCCACTCTTGCTCTCTCATTTAATTCCTCCGCGTACCTCACAAGTTTATTACGGGTGGTTAGATTCTGATTATTGGTGTGACCATCTTGGCATCAGGCCAGGAGCCATAGAAGGTCAGCATATCCTCGGCGGGCTTCTTCTGAAGCCATTCTTTTTCAAATTCATCGTAGCTCTTGGCCCGGTGGAGACGGTCTTCGCGCTCTTTACGGCGTAGCTCGGCCGTTTTCTCTTTGTCTGCCGTCCATGTCTCGACATCATACGCCACGTGATAGACATTAGTGGCTGTCCAGTCGGAGATAATCTCATGTCTCACATCGTCAACCACCGCCTGCGGCTCTCTCTCCAGCACGTCTCCATAGCCATACCCACCAGCGGGAGCGCCCATTGCCATCAGAGCTCCCTCGTAAACCAATCCTTCAACCGGCGCTGGATACTCTTCAATAACCTTTTCCTTGATTACCTGCTCCGGAGTCATGGGCAGATTTTTCTCACCCTTAGCCATAAGCTCTAAAAGGTTGCTTTTATTGATGCTAACTCCGGGAGTAGTATTCCCTGGATAACCGCCGAAGAGCCCCTGACCGACCAGCATTCGTCCTCTTGTGCTTTGCCTGCCGATGTTACCCTTAACGTGGGGCACACCGTAGATGATGGTCCCGGTGTAGCCGCTTGCCCCGCCGCGGTATTTGCCATTGCCCGGGCTATCCTTCCTGTGCTTCTGCCAGAGATGAAGAATTGGACTGTCAACCTCTGCCTCTTCACCATCATTCCCGGGAGCATGCACAGCAGAGCGAAAGAGGGAGCTATCCATACCATCCATATCCACCCTGGCACCCTGTCCCATAGTGTTCCTTGACCAGCCGCCTCCTCCACCCATCATGGCTAAGCCTCCTCCGCCGCCACCGCCACCCGGCACCCCGTTTATGGAGGCAGCAATCTCCTGCCTGTCCTCAGTACTGAACATCATGCAGGCGAAAATTTTGGGGAGCAGGTTATTCTGGTACTCACCAACATTCGGCGCATGGGATATTGCCGCATCCCAGTTGGGGCTGATGACGGTGCCGTCAGGAATGTGAAAGTCTATTGGTGCCATGGAACCAGGACTGACCGGTAAATCCCAGAAACCATGCGAATATAGGTGTAAACAAGCATAACTCTCTGCCACCCAGGGCATGCAATTGTAGGCACAATCGGTCTCAGGAGAAGTGCCGGTATAGTCAAGGGTAATATGGTCATCTTCTTTATAGGCAGTGCAGAATATTCGCCAGAGACCAGGCCGGGCTCCTACGGCGCCAACGAAAATTACATTTCGGAAAATCCCGTCATTCCAGCGTCTGACTCTGTTCCTTGCCCCTTCTTCTGCCACCATAATCATTTTACGCAGCAGTCCCCGAACGAAGTCGGCTCCCTTCTGTTCAGCCATCTGTTGAATCCGCATCCTCAGCCGGTCAGTACCCGTTACTCTTGCTTTCAAGTCTAATATTTGCTGGCGCGGGGCGCGGGAGATGAAATTAACCATCAACTCTAACAGGTCATCTTTGAGCAGGTAGTTTTCGGCGATTTTAATCGGACTCAGGTTCATTCCCTCCTCGTAACGGGTTTTGGCGTGAGCTACCATACCTCCCGGGATAATGGCACCGGTCTCGGCTATATGAGTCCCGGCCGATGCCCAGGCAATAAGCTCACCATCAAAGAAGATAGGCATGATGGCTATCTGGTCGCAGTTGTGTATCCCTCCATATGTGGCATCACTGGCATAGAAGATATCGCCCTCATGGACTCCGACGCTTGGGTTATCCTTAAAGTTGCGTATAATCCACTTGATTGGATTCTGGGCCAGAACACTGTGAATGAAGGTACCGAGGCAGGAGCTTGCCATGTCGCCCTGGGCGGTGTGAATGGCGACTACTAGGTCTCCGGCACCAGGCCAGTTGGAAATCGCCACCCTGATGAAGACTTCCTTGCACTCGGCCAGTATCATGTTCAGTCTTTCGCTGTAAATCTCATAGTCGCCCGGCTCCAGCTTCTCCACCCCGGCGAGTTCAACTTCAGTAACAGGCTCCGGTTTTATAAATGCCATCACTTCGTTTTTTTCGGGCCTCATAGCTTCTTCTTCTTCCCCCTTCGCCTCGGTTCAATCCTTAATATTGTTGACAGTCTCTGAGAGAGGAACGTTTATATCCTTATAATGGGTGTGACTATCTTCGCGTCCGGCCAGGAACCGTAGTAAGTTAGTTGCTCTTCCGGCGGCATCTTCTTGAGCCATTCCTTCTCAAACTCGGTGTAACTCTTTGCCCGGCGAAGCCGGTCTTCACGCTCTTGTCGGCGCAGTTCCTCTGTCTTTCCCTCATCTGCAGTCCAAGTCTCGATATCATATGCCACACGGTAGACGTTGGCGGCTGCCCAGTCGGAGACGATTTTATGTCTCACGTCGTCGACTACTGCCTGTGGCTCTCTTTCCAGCACGTCACCGTAGCCCTGCCCGCCGGCAGTGGCCATGTCTGTTACTAGAGCCCCCTCGTAAATCAATTCCGGAGAGCGCTCTGACATATGCACCACATACTCACCTTTAATAATCCTTTCTTTGACTACTTCTTCAGGTGAATTGGGTATGTTTTTCTCACATTTGGTCATAAGCTCTAACAGGTTACTTTGATTAACGGTAACCTCGGGAATGGTAACCGAAGGATATCCGCCGAAGAGTCCCTGTCCTACTATCATCCTGCCTCTGGCCCCTCCGGCTCCACGCTTGACGTATGGTACACCATGAACAATCTCCGCTACATAGCCGCTGGCGCCGCCGCGGTATTTACCGTGGCCGGGGCTATCCACACGGTGCTTTTGCCACAAGTGGATAATTGGCCGGTCTACCTCTACCTCCTCGGCATCGCTCCCGTAGGCATGCACCCCTGAGCGGAAGTGCGAGCTGTCCATACCGTCCGTATCCACGCGGGCTCCCTGTCCTTGAGCATTCATTGTCCAGGACGAGCCGGCTACATAAGGTACTCCCCATTGATTTACCCCGGATAACTGACCACTACCGCCGCCGGGTGCTCCGTTTATCGGGGCGGCAATTTCATGCTTGTCCTCGCTGTTGAACATCATGCAGGCGAAGAGCTTGGGGAGCAGTTCGTTATTGTACTCACCGACAAGCGGTGCATTGGAAATTGCAGCATCCCAGTTGGGACTTATGACGCTACAATCAGGAAAGATATAGTCTGTCGGCGCCAGAGTACCGGCACAGACCGGCAAATCCCAGAAACCGTGGGAGTACATGTGAAGCGCCGCGTAACATATCATTACCCAGGGCATGCAGTTCCAGGAGCTATCGTTTTCCGGTGAGGTACCTGTATAGTCGAAGAGTATGTGGTCGCTCTCTTTATAGGCGGTGCAGAAAATACGCCAGAGACCCGCGTTGGGTCCCACAGCGCCACAGAAGACCACATTCCTGTATATCCCGTCATTCCATCTGCTGATTCTCTGCCTTGCTCCTTCTTCCGCCACCATAATGACCTTGCGTAACAATCCCAGAACAAAGTCACCGCCTTTCTGTTCGGCAAGTTGCTGAATCCGCATTCTCAGCCGGTCGACGGCTGATATCCGTGCTCTCAGGTCGAGGTTTTGCTGGCGTGGAGCGCGCGAGATGAAATTGACAGTCATCTCGACGATATCGTCACGTATCTGGTAATTATCAGCTATTTTTATCGGAGTAAGGCTCATTCCCTCGTCATAGCGGCTCTTGGCGGTAGCCATCATTCCTCCCGGTGAAATGCCACCGGTCTCGAATATATGCGTTCCGGCTGACGCCCAGGCTATCAGCTTGCCCTCGTAAAAAATGGGCATTACCGCCATCTGGTCGCAGTTGTGTATTCCGCCGTAAGTGGACTCGCTGGCGTAGAATATATCTCCCTCATATATTCCGACCCTAGGATTATCCGTAAAAGTGCGAATGATCCACTTTATCGGGTTCTGCGCCGTAACGCTGTGAATGAAAGTACCGAGACAGGCGCTAACCAGGTCGCCCTGTGCTGTGTGGAGGCCGACAATCAGGTCTCCGGCGTGGAGCATATGGGAAATCCCCACTCTGATGAAAATTTCCTTGCACTCGGCAAGTATCATGTTCAGCCGTTCGCTGTAGACTTCGTAATCGCCCGGCATGAGCTTCTCAAGCCCTGCCAATTCCTCTTCGGTGACAGGCTCCGGCTTCAGAAATGCTAATACGTCATCCTTTTCAGGTCGCACTGTCTCTTCTCCCGGTTTATTTTAAACGCCCGGTCTACTCTATAACGCCGCTGAGGTATTCATTCACCGTATAGACTCTTCCGGGCGGTATGACTATATTAGTATCGGCAGCTTCGATAATCGTTGGACCCTCCAGTTTGTTCCCGGGCTCCAGCAGGCTTTGTTCGTAGGTATCGGTGGGTTCGAAGCGGCCTAGCTCTTCCCAGAAAGCTTCACGTTTGCCCTTGTAGGCTTCGGCAGGCGGTTTGGTTGCTTTCAGGGGATGTCTGGGAATTTCAATCTTGGGAGTTATGTACGCCGAGCGGAGAATAAATGTAGATATGTCCACACCACCCTCTGGGTAAACGGCCAGCGGGCTGTAAGCCTCACTGTACTCCCGCTCGAACTCTTCATAGATTGCTTTTACGTCCTCTTCACTTTTGACAAACAAGCGGGGAGAAGTTACCCGCTTCATATTTAGCTGTCCCCCGTACCTCATCTCCAGCTCCAGAGAGAAGACAGCAGACTCAGGAGCGATTCCCTGCCCTTCCAGGTCTCTGATAGCACGCCTTTGCAGTTCTTCAACCACTTCATTGAACCGGTCGTAGTCATCAAAGTACTCCTTGGTGAGGGCCTGCATTAGCAAGATGTGCCTGGACATCTCATAGAACTGGACCATATCCATAACCGCCGAGCCGAGGGCGCAGAAGACCGGCGTTTGAAGGAAAGTTACAATCTTCGGTACTCCGGCCCCGAAAGCGTAGCCGCAGCAGTGAGTCGGCCCGGCTCCGCCGAAGGCGAAGACGACAAATTCCTTGGGGTCGTGACCTCTAAGGACGGTTTCTTTAAATATTTCGCCGGCCATATTGCCATCGACAACCTTTTTAATCAGCCAGGCAGCCTCTTCCACCTCTACCTGAAGAGGTCTGGCGATTTTCTGGCGTATGGCGTTCACCGCTTTCTGCCGGTCAAGCCTCATCTTTCCGCCGTGGAAGTAATCGGGATTAACGTACCCCAGCACCACATCGGCATCGGTAACGGTGGGCTCGGTCCCTCCTAGGTCGTAGCAAGCAGGCCCGGGCATAGAGCCAGCACTTTGAGGTCCTATCTCCAGCCTGTTACCCATCGTCGGGTCAACGCTGGCTATAGAACCGCCACCGGCCCCGATTGATTTCGATTCAAGCATTGTTATCTCCACGCCCCAGCGGTCGATAACAGGCCTGTACTGGTAGAAGCGCGGACTTCCGTCTATCACCATGCCAAGGTCGAAGCTTGTCCCGCCAACATCGGTGGCTATGATATTATTAAATCCCTGGACTTTGCCGATATAGCTTGCCCCGATTATTCCGGCAATCGGGCCACCGTTATAGGTGTTCAGGGCGGTGGTTCGGTATACTTCGGCCATACCGCCGCTGTTATGCACCATCATCATGGCACGTTTATAGCCCGAACTCCTCAATTCATCACCCATTCCCTTTAGCTCATCTGCCATTGAGCGCTGCAGGTAGGCACTCAGCATTGTCGCCACCATTCTCGGATATTCTCGCCATCTCGGTAATACCTCGGAGGACAACACAACAAGCATACTTCCCAGGTAACACTCGGGGTACTGCCGCTGGATAAGCTCGCGTATCTTCTGCTCGTGAACTGGATTGGTGTGGCTGTTTATCAGGCAGATAACAAATCCCTGGGCTCCCTGGTTCACCAGGTAGCGGAGTTTTGCCAGTGTGTCCTCGGCGTCGAGTGGCCTGACAATCTGACCATTGGCGGCAATCCTCTCCTTTACTCCCACTATCATATGGCGGGGTATTACGGGGTCCGGTTTCTTCATTCTGGGCAAGTTTCTCATCTCACTGATTGGTATTCCGTCCCCCCATGACCCGCCTCTCCCGGCAGGAAGGGTGTCCTCGAAGCCCTCTGTTGTGAACAGCCCCAGTCGGGGACCCTTCCTTTCAATCAGTCTGTTTATTGCCAGGGTCGTCGAGTACCGTATCATCTCCGTTGATTCAAGTAAATTCTCAAGGGATATATCAAGAGAAGTGACTGTCTCCCGTAGTGCCTGCATGAAACCTTTTGACAGGTCATAAGTGGTGGTTGGGGCTTTGCCGAAAACCATCTGGCCGTCGTAGATAATCAGACAGTCGGTGAAAGTGCCGCCGATGTCGACATTGATACTGGCTTTATGATTTTTACTGCTCGGATTCTCTGTGTCTGGCTGGGGTGCATTCATTTTCTCCCTCTCCTTATTCAGCCGGGTTTTGAGTGTGTTTTTTCTTGAGTTTATCAATATCC
>CAYVOV010000019.1:0-88405 GCA_964453525.1 uncultured Dehalococcoidales bacterium
GGCATAGAACTAAATATGGAAGTAGTGAATAGACACCTGTATAAAGAGAACTGAGACTAGTGTTGAACAAAAGCTTGTTTTGTGTGATATATAAGGAAAGGGCTGGTTATTCGATCGGTAGAAATACCCAGCTTTGGGAAAAGCGTTGGTAACCTGATAATTATGATCACAGTTAATGACTATTCGTGTCACACTTTCTTATGAAGAAAGAAAAGCCGATGATTTGCCTATTTAATATAAACAGAAGGTAAAAATCATTGCATTTTCATAGCATTTCCTTATCATTTTGAGGCTAAGGTTTCGAAAAAGACGTCATAGTATGACAGAACCATACTTAACTTACTTTGCACTGTTATCAGTTAAGCATGACAATAATGCGCCATAATGAACTCAATAACGCATTATAATGACCGTATATCACGATTAACAAATATTTATAATACTATAAAACGAATAAAAATGTCCTTTTAATGCCTTTCTTTTCCTGTTATTGGTGAATCCACTGCAATCTTGATGCTATTACTGTGGAGAAGATTCAGTATTTCAGAAACAAAAAACAAAGTGCGATAACATACTGTATCTTTCTAACAATTTTGAAACGTCCTTTGTTTCCCACACAAAGGGCACCTGCTTTACTAGATTCTACTACCTTCCAGCAGCTTTGGGAGGATCTTGGCCTGAGGCTGTTTGAATCTGCACAGGAGCATATGCTTTACACTAGTGTGTTATAAGTTCGAGACCTGTACGGTCTATGTCACATTTTAGCCCACTAAAGCACATAAAGGCCCACTGTATATTCTTAGCGATATCCGTCCACTCATGCATATAACTATTCCATTCCATTTTCTATATCAATATCAAGAGACAGATAAACAAAAGAAACAGTCAAAGCACTTGTCCAGGGTAATGGCTTGAAGATGACAATACTCTTAATTATAATTTTGATTATTGCCCCCACATGAAGAATGAAGGATACGATGACAGATAAGATTAGTCAAACAATAAAATTGAAAGATGGTAGAAAGCTTGGCTATGCCGAGTATGGTTATGATGACGGTAAACCAATATTCTATTTTCATGGTAATCCTTCTTCACGGCTTGAAGGATGGCGCTTAGATGATCCAGCTAAACACAATAAAGCTCATATCATTGCTATTGACCGACCTGGGATGGGTCTTTCGGACTTCAAACCAGGCCGTCGACTCTTAGATTGGCCAGACGACGTGATCGAATTGGCTGATACCCTTGGAATCAATCTGTTCGCTGTTTTAGGACTTTCTGGTGGTGGACCATATGCAATAGCATGTGCTTCTCAAATTCCCCAACGACTAACAGCAGTTGCTCTTGTTAGTAGCCCCTGCCCTTTTGATGTACCAACTGTCACCAAGGATTTGAGTCGATTTCAGCGCCTATCGGTATTCCTTGTCCGCAGAGCCCTCTGGATCGTAAGACTGCGACTTAGTATGGTCGCTCGTAGCGCGTATAAAGACCCGGTAGGTTTCATATCACGGGTAAACGGGAAAATAGCTGATATAGACAAGGAAATAATGGATAGAACTGTAATGAAAAGTCCAGAGGGATTGAATCGGGCTGTTGCCAGTCTCCAGCAAGCATTTCGCGGGGGAGTTTGGGGTGTAGCGTGGGACTATTCAGTATTGATGAACTCCTGGGATTTCCGACTAGAGGACATATCAATACCAATTCAACTCTGGCAGGGTGAGGGCGATAAACAAGTCCCTGTAAGCATGGGGCGATATTTGGCGACTACCATCCCATATTGTCAGGCTAATTTCCTTCCAGATGAGGGGCATTATGCATTTTTTAACCACATCCAAGATATCCTGAACTATTTGGTTGTTTGAGTAACCAACTCTGCAACCTGGATATACGGATTAATAATTTTACGAAATTGGATCCAGCCGAGGAGATTCAAACTATCAAATAAAAGCAAAGCTTTGAGAGAAGGTTTTAGTTCTACCTTTTATCCTGCACGGCCTACGTCACACTTTAACCCACTAAAGCCCAACATAACTCACTATACAATCTAAGGAATGTTTGTCCAGCCATGCGCATAGCTGGGTGATACCGTTCAATTGTTCAAGTTAGTTAAAAACGAGTTCATTGTGAAAGAATTACCATGGCCCGGATATACAGTATCGATGTTGAGATTTTTAAGAGTTCCAATGCTTTTATATGCCGTCTCTAAATCATCCATAAGGCTATTTATTTTTGGATTATTATTTTTGTCAGTGTTTTGAAATAGGTCTCCACAAATTAGGTTCCCATCTGTAGTTAAAATCCCTATAGAACCTTTTGAATGACCTGGTATATGGATTACCTTAGCTTGAAATCCATATTCAGTTAAATCAAAACCATCAGTTATTTCTAAATCAGGTTTGAATCTTTGCGATTTTCCAAACCCAAATAACGTTTTAACTAACCAACTTTGAAAGAAGTTACCTTTTCCCCGGTTCAGGAACATGTTTCCCTGTTCGACCATCTGGGAATCTTCAGGATGCATGGCTATTTTCGTATCATATTTCTTTTTTATATGAGCAGCATTACCGGTATGATCAAAATCTCCGTGGGTCAATACTATTAGATTAAGGTTCTCAGAGTTACATCCAGCCTGTTCTAGTGCGTTCTCAAGCCCCATACAGTTTTTAGGACTACCTGTATCGACAAGAATAAATCCTGCATTGGTTCTAACCAGGTAGCAATTCACACTGCCCATTCTGTAAGGTAATTTAAGCTCAATCGGGATAATTTCCTGCACCATTTTCACCAAAGTATTATAACATTGGTATTCAATATTTATCTTGTCGCGTAATTAGGCTTGGATTTCAAAACAAACATCGGGATAAATACATGGTCTTAAAACAAGATTAGATAAAACAAAATGCTTTAGAAAAAGTTCTACCTTTTATACTGCACGGTCTACTTGAACATATAAATACTGAAGGAAACAGTAAAAGTTCTTACTACCGTACGCGACTGCCCACCATAGGTAATATCATTATCACAGTTTAGATACGAATAATTCTCTATCGCTACTCTTCAACCGTTTTTCAGCTTCAACCTCTGGTAATTAAATTACCTTGTCCTCTATTGAAACCCACCGCCCTGACTTTGAACTCAAGTAGGCTGAACGCGATGTCTCCCAAGCCAGACTTAACGTTGCTAAAACCCTTGCTCCATCATAGCCTGCACAGCATCGGCAAATTCCGTTATCAGAAAGACTAAACCACTTGCTGTGCTTATGAAGACAAGAATAGCTCCCTGCCTCCTTTTTATTATGCTGATGAAACCAGTTGCAGAGGCAGCCCCTCCTATGGCTGCAATGACGAAACTTAAGATAGCGAAAAGAGTTATATTATTTTGGTGAGCAGCTTGAGTAAGTATTGACTCGACTCCAAACCCAAATGCAATAGTAGCTATCGCCAAGCCGAATGACCACCAGCCAAACGCACTCTTGGGCAGAATACTAATCTTCATATTCATCACCTCATATTATAGTAACGTTTCGCTTGCCCGTCCTAAGGCTAGTAAGTAGCATCCTCTTCGACGATGGGGTAGTTGCTCAGGCGTTGCTGGTTAGAGCCATCAGCATCCATTACATATATTCTACGATCCCATCCATCTTGCTTCCGTGCAGACGTGAAAACGATACGGGAGCCATCCGGCGACCAAGAAGCTTCCCCATCTATGGCAGGGTTATTGGTCAGGCGTCGCTGGTTAGAGCCGTCGGCGTCCATCACGTATATCTCATCTTCTTCCCCGTCACGGTCAGACTGAAAAACAATACGGGAGCCATCCGGCGACCAAGAAGGATCCGAGTCACCACCTGGGCTATTGGTCAGGCTTTGCTGGTTGGAGCCGTCGATATCCATCACGTATATCTCGTCGTTCCCGTCACGGCCAGACGTGAAAGCAATGTGAGAGCCATCTGGCGACCAGGAAGGTTCCCTATCCCCAGCAGAGTTATCGGTCAAGCGTTGCTTATTAGAGCCGTCGGCATCCATCACATATATCTCACCATTCTTGCCATGGTAGGACGTGAAAGCAATGCAGGAACCATCCGGTGACCAAGAAGGCTGATTGTCATGCCTAGGGTTATTAGTCAGGCATTGCTGGTTAGAGCCGTCGGCGTCCATCACGTATATCTCATCGTTCCCATCACGGTAAGACGTGAAAGCGATACGGGAGCCATCCGGTGACCAGGAAGGTTGACTATCAATGCTAGGGTTATTAGTCAGGCATTGCTGATTGGTGCTGTCGGCATCCATCACGTATATCTCATAGTTTCCGCCTCTGTTGGAGGTGAAAGCTATACGGGAGCCGTCCGGTGACCAGGAAGGGTCCCAGTCTTGGTCAGGCTCACCAACAACTACTATAAACCAGCATATAGCTGTAACTAAAATGCCTAATGAACACATGACAATTCCAGCGACTGTCATACGTTTATTGGGTTTGGATTTTATCAGAACAACAATACCCAGTATCAGTCCCGCGACAGCTGCCGAAGAACCAATAGCTAATATTGCTACTAATCCGGATGGCGGCATGGGTAATTTAAAAGGAATCAATATGATGAGCAAGGGAACCAGAGATATTATCCCCAGAATCAATACTGCAATACCCATTTTTACCACCCCCCGGTTCATTTTTCTGGGTTTAAGGCTTCTATTGTTTGGTCGTTACTTGAACTACAGGCTTTACTATAATGTCACCCGATCTGGCTATAGTCACCATTTCATAATTATATAACGAAAACTATGTTAAAATGTAAGCTAAACAAGCGGTAAAAACTGTAATTGATAAGGATTAGCGGATATCGTGTTTATTCAGGGGGATAGTTAACCAAGAGGGCTCACTATACATTCTTGGGGATGTTTGTGTTTCTATCGTAGCATTTGCCTGTAGTAGAGATTGCTTCTCTTTTAAGCTGCTGACCAAACAGTTCAGTATTCAATCATTACCCCTCTATCCTCTAAGGTTTTAATATATTCCATGTCTTTTGAGCCTTCCCTCAGATCCAGATTATTGTTTTCAAGGCATACCCAGTCCCAGTCTCCTTCACCCAGTCCACTGTTTTCTACCAGTGGAGCAATATCACTTATCTGGTTCCCTTTGAGACTGACCTGACTGAGATTGGTTAGAGAGGAAAGGCAAGAGATATCACTTATCTGGTTACTGTCAAGAAAAAGCCAGTCAAGGTTGGTGAGGGAGATAAGAGAGGAGATATCACTTATCTGATTACTGCCAAGAAAAAGTTCAGTAAGATTGCTAAGGGAGGCAAGGGGGGAGATGTCGCTTACCATATTACTATTAAGGTCGAGAACAGTAAGGTTAATGAGAGAGGAAAGCGGGGAGATGTCACTTATCTGATTATCACCTAAACCGAGTCCACCCAGATTAACAAGAGATGCCAGAGGTCTAATATCACTGATATGAGCTCCACTAAAATCGAGATTATAGAGATTGGTTAGAGAGGAGAGGGGAGAAATGTCACTTATCTGATTCCCGCTTAGACCGATTGAAGTTAGACTAGTAAGAGAGGAAAGTGGTGTAATATCACTTATTTGATTCCCGCTTAGACTGACCCGATTGAGATTGGTTAGAGAGGAGAGTGGAGAGATATCACTTATCTGGTTTCCAGTTAGACTGAGCATAGTCAAACTGGTAAGAGAAGATAGAGTAGAGATGTCGCTTATCTGGTTTTTCCAAATATTAAGTTCAGTTAGATTAACGAGTGAAGAAAGCGGGGAGATGTCAGTTACTGTGTTTCTATTGAGGTCGAGCACAGTCAGGTTAGTGAGGGATGAAAGTGGGGAGATGTCGCTTATCTGATTTCCTCCAACGGCAAGTAAATCTAATTCAGTTAGAGAGGAAAGGGGAGTGATATCACCTATTTGATTATTAGATAAGTAGAGTGATGTAAGGTTAGTCAGAGAGGAAAGGGGAGAGACATCGCTTATCTGATTGCCACTAATGCTGAGTTCAGTCAGGTTAGTGCAGTAATCCAGGCATGAAAGGTTAGTAATACCTTCATCGCTACAAATGCTCAGCGTAGTAAGGTCAGCCAGTTCCTCAACTGTTAATACCTCGTCCTCTGATTTGCCCAGAGCTTCCCTTATAGCCGCCTCCAGGCTAACATCAGGAAAGGTAACAGTTTTCGGTCCACCACAACCAATAAGCATTACCTCCAAAAGAGCAAGAGTAATAACAGTAGTGAATAATCTGGATTGTCTCATTACCAGCACCCTCTGTTCATTACTATCATTTTGCCTAACCTAATTTGTTATAAGGTCAGTTCATATGTTGGAATTTGAGTTTAGTCTTCTAATAAGAAGTTGTCAATGCACGATAGAAAGGGGGAGTATAGACACTCCCCCTAATCGTTACTTAAATATTATTCGCTACCAGTGCACAAGCATCGGGATGTCCGCGTGGACTTACCACTCTATTCATAGTATTTGACTTTCTCCTCTTGTGCGATGAAAATGATGAGGAAAATACTGCTTAAAAAGGAGGTAAAATGTGAAAAAACAAAGGGCACCTGCTTTACCAGATTCTACTACCTTCCAGCAGCTTTGGGACACCCTTGGCTCGAGGCTGATTGAACCCGCACAGGGGAACCTGCTTTACACCAGAGTGTCATAGGTTCGAGATCTACACGGTCTACGTCACACTTTTGACCACTAAAGCCCATTAGATACCATGTGAGAGACGGAATCTGGAACTCCTCGGCATTCCAAAGACTGGCTATGAGGAGTCTTTTCAATAACTTTCCCGTGACTTCCTTAGAGCAGCAATCTGTCTATTAAGGTATTGTGATTACAAAATTTAAACCACGCCGTTCAGCATGTTCTTTGATCGTATCCACAATCTGCTCAGGCGGTAATTGTAGGTTTATGTTAGTTTGTTCCGCTGGTTCGGGTAATATAATAAACTCATCTTCACGCCAGGAGACATGCTCATTCTGAAGAATTTGGCTGAGAACATCTTTAATTGCATCTACACTTACAACATGGACTTTTACCCACCCAGATTCAGAAATATAATCCCCTTGTGAAGTAATTTCTTCCAGTGTTTTATTTCGATTAGTACCAGTGATTATAGTAAAGTGCCACTGGTTATTTTCTGACCACGAATATAACTCGTATCCCTTCATAGAATGTGGGAGCTTATCTATTGAAGTTATTAATAGCTCGTTGATTAGCTTACCAGCCGATTCCAGCGATTTGATTACTTCGGCATTGTTCCGGGGGTCTTCACCCTTATAAAAAGATGGGGAAGGATAACCTAGCTCAAGGGTTATAACTCTGGTTTCCTGAGTGCTGAGCGGTATCCAGATGGTAACGCCATAAAATGACATGGAAGAGATCGGCGTCCAGAAGGCTCCCCAATAGATGGGTTTTCTATCGACGCATACCATGAAGGACTCGCCCTGGACTGGAACTTCCAGCCTGGCAATACGATTAAACGCATTTTCAGTGAGCTTAATCTCATGTGTTTGAGCATCGTAGGTAATGACATCCATTATTGAGATGATTGGTTGGTCTGCGATCTCAACGTGGCTCAAAGCTTCCATTTCTGAAGGAGGAACATCTTCTTTGGTTAAAAATATGGCAAATCCTTCTTTTTCTGATGTCACTGATGCCGGCGGAGACCAAGGAAGGATTATAGTTTCTATTGGTGTAATCTGTTGGTCATACCCTCCGAGATGACCGTATTTCTCACCATATTCAAATTTGCCAGTTATCTTGACTCTGCCGAATCGTTCTAAAGGCCCCATTTGCTGTTGCTGGTTAAGCTTATCGTGTACTTCTTTGGATATTCCTCCGGACATCCATATCATTCTTCCCTTTGGTACAAAATGCCCCTCGGCATACCCTGAAAGCTCGAGTCTCTCACTCAGAACGATTGTTTCCCATCCCTGGTAGAAATACCCCTCAATTTCTACATTCCTTCCACTATATTGTTCAGGGGATATAAACAATTGTTCAAATGTAACCTCTTGTACTGCCACCGCCTGTTGGTCGCTGCAGCCAATCACAGAACCCGCTAGTGTTAACAGCAATACTGCGATTAATGAAACGCACCCAGTCATATATGTGATTCCTCGTTTACTGAGTCAAACTAACTATTTATGGTATGTATTATTAAGGTCCAATTGATCTGGATACAGGAGTAATCAATAGAATAGCAACCCACATGATGACCCCGGCAGCAATAGCAGCTGCACTAATTGCCTTAGCTCTGGCACTTTCACTCTTACGGTATCCTACGATACCACCAACAATGCAAGCTGCCCCAAGTACTCCCAGTATAATTAATATAAGAGATTCCATCGATTTTACCTGTCTCCATTACTACAACATTGTTTTATATTCAGCACGTTTTACGGGCGTCGGGTAAAGAACTACCGCGCAACGAAATTTGTGACGGTGTATCCCTGTTCTTCATCGGCCATCATCTGTGAGACATCGATAAAGAAAGTTGTAGGATACCCCATCTGGGCGTTGTAGGTCACATCGATAGTGTCCGCTTTTTGCTCGAAATCGCCTTTGCCGGCATACGCGTTTTTCAGCATCGTGAACAGCTTATCAATCGTGTCCGCGTTATCGAACTTGCCCTCGGTGACAGACGCTCCACTGGATACATATGTAACGGAAACAGCGATTCCATTACGCACCTGTATGTTGACGGGTCCACGCCAATCCTCCGGCGCGAAAGCTTGGCGCTCAAGAATAAAATCATAATCCCTCAATCCCTGGTCTTTCCAGAGTTTTTCACTGGTAGTCAGTTCTTCAGGATAATCCACCACTCCTCTCACAAGTACCTCTTTGGCGTTAACCTGTGCCGGATATGATTCCATAACAGCGCCTTTGAACCACACTTCTACAATTTGTCCGGTCTGTAATGAATTAAATGGTATGGTGTAGTGATCTTGTCCATCAAATTCGTAGATTGGTGTACGCTTTTCAATTGTCACCCAAAATTTGTCCGAGGTGTTATTTGGCTGCTCCAGTTCTACGAGTATTCGCCCGTTAACAGTTTCACTATTAATTGGGTCGATTTGAGTGACCATACCGGTAATATCCGATTCCTCTCTGATTATGACATCATCAGGGTCTATCCCGTCAGAAAGTTCTTTTTGAGTAAACATGTCCCACTTATTATCCATAGAGGCATAAGTAATCTCTCCCTGCTCAATTGTTATGGATACCTCGTGGGGTGTTATTACCTCAGCAAGCATCCTGCCTGTACGGTCACCATACCCTGCATGTGCACTCTCAAATCTAACAATAAATGTCCACGTGTAGGGAATAGAAATTTCGATACTGCCAGTTAGCTCTAAAGTATCTTCAATACCATCAAATACAAAGGTTGGGCTATGTCTAACATACTCTAGAGCAATATTCTGGCTATCCTCCTTGGTCAGTTGCTCAAGAGGGTTAAGCTCGGTCACAGTCCCATTTGCGTTGACATTCCCTTTCCAGTGCCAGCCGGACTTCATATTAATAATAACCACGTCATAAACGGTATTTTCAGGGAGGACTACTGGATAGGAAACCGTCACCATCCACTCGCTTGAGATGAACTCCCTTGTCTGCCCACCGATCAATCCTTCAGGAGTGGTATTATGTTCCTGCCATGTTAGACCTTTACCTGGTACGCTGTCAGTATACCGATTATCTAAATAGGACAACGCAGCATCTCGAGCCTCGCTGGCATTTTGGATGTTACCGAGTTGGCTAGCACAGCTGACCAGGAATGTGAAGATGAGTACCGCTGCGCTTAATATTAAAGTAGTCGTGAATAGTTTTTTCTTTGACAAATTGACCTCCGTTGCTAATTTCTATGTCCTAATATATATAACGATAATAACCAGTATTGGATAGTAGCCAGCTAAAATAAATATTTAGTTAATCATACTTGCTGTTTTAAAATAATATAATTGTATGGCCTTTGTATGTAACTTCAATCACACTGATTCACATGTACGCGTTCAAATGTTTGCCCAGTTGTAACAAAGAAGTATATTGTTACATATCACATCACTTGAACGTGGTGACCATAATGTCAAACGATTGCACGAAATAGAGTATTCCTATCTAACCAGATGAAACGGTTGAAAATATTTATTACGTGGGATTTCTCCCGTAGAGTTGCAATATTGGAACCCTCGAAGTCAATCGGTATCACCGGTTCAACAAAATGGGGGAATTGTTGAAATTTCAGATAGCAGCTGATTTGTAATCAAGTTTTAATTCTTGACTTCGCTGTCCTTTTTAGCAACAATGTCAGAAACGACACCTGAAAAAGGAGGCTGAACGTGAGAAAACAAAGGGCACCTGCTTTACCAAATTCCACTACCTTCCAGCAGCTTTGGGACGCCCTTGGCTCAAGGCTGATTGAATCCGCACAGGGGAACCTGCTTTACACGCAGGGGGTCAGAGGTTCAAGTCCTCTAATGCCCCCGGGCTGGACTCGAACCTCCAACCGGCTGATTAAGAGTCAGCCGTAACTATCCAAATAGAGAAATAGCGTAGATGTCTAATACATATTCGATAAATGTGATGGGTATAGAATTCATATTCAATAATTTTTTAACTTGTTGCTTTTAACCTTTCTTTGTCTATTGCTATTCGTCCCTCTTCTTTAGATATTACAAGTCGTGTGTTATCCTCCACTGTTAATATTTCGCTAATAAAACGATTCACCTGCTCAGGGGAGTTCCCATAGAATTTTTCTGCTAAATATACGAGTTGTAATGCCGCATCCAAACGACTTTCTATCTCCTTCCGTATTCCACGCAACCTATTATCAAACAGTTCCTCATACAATAGACTCAATACACCCAGAGGCTTTTGCATTCTCAGTATTATTTGATCTTCAGAAATACCAAAATAATTAGCAAGTACCTTTATATCCCAAAAACTTAATCCTAACTTGTCGTCTAAATATTTATTTAGAACGAGAGCAACGGCCTGCCTTTTTTGTTTTTTCCAGTCTTCGTAATATCTCAGCAATGTCTTCATCGATATATCTGCATCTATCAGCCTCTTCTTGAATATTTCGGAAGGTCGATATCCTTTATCAAACAAATCAAATGCCTGTCGTCTTGCCGAACGTTTAGGTTTTTCAACTATAGTTGGGTTCTTTTTTGATTTATGAATAAATCCCAGCATTTCTTTCCTCCGTATCTATTATTTATATAATGATTAACAAAACATCCTTTCTTTTATTTATTTAGAACTGTATATTCAATAGTGCTACTGGAGAAAATTCTTTCATCTTTTTCTCGACATCGGAGTAAGCAATTTTGGCGTAATGACGGGTCATTTCCATCGTTGCGTGTCCCAAAATACTTTGAAGTGTGCGTTCATCCCCACCGTTGCGGATGAACTGTATTGCATAAGAATAACGAAGTATATGAGGAGTACAAACAGTAGTGATTCCTGCTTTTTTTACGTACTCATGCATGCGATGTGCGAAGTAGAAGCGGGTTAGAGGCCGTCCGTCCTTATGAGTAAAGAAACAGTCTGAAGTCATTTGGGACCTATACTGGCGGGCATATTTGAAGAGTGCCTTATACACTTTAGAACTCATGAAGAGGGTACGTTCTTTCTTCCCTTTACCGATAACTTTAATCTGTCCTGAATCAAAGTTGACGTTGCCCTCGGGAAGATTAAGAAGTTCGCTAACGCGGGCTCCGGTGTCATACATGGTTGAAATGATGCAAATGTCCCGGTAGCCTTTAAAGGTATTCCTTGGGATTACTCTTAGAAGGTTATGTCTTCAGGTGTTAGAGGTACGACAATCCTCTCCGTAGCAGCTGGAGGTTTAACTTGTACCATTGGATTGTCAGTTATGAAATTCTCTTGTTTAAGCCAGGACCAGAACGAGCGTATGCTGCGGACATATGATGCGATAGCATTATCAGTTAGTTTGCCGTGGTCTTGCTTAATCGTGGGGTGACCAAACCACTTGGGTTTGTTCTGAAGATAGCGTATATATCTTCTTAGATTTTCTGCCTTTACTTCCTTTACATCTGGGCATCCCCCAAGAAAATAATCAAACTTTGAGACAGCCGCCTTTACAGATTGAATGTGTCGTTCGGACTTGTTTTCGGCTGCTGCAAACTTCTCATATATAAAAATAAAATCGCCAAGACTATCTGCATCCATCTCTCTATATGGCTAGATGGGTTTACTATCAGACAATCCTGACGTGCCGTTTTCGGCTCGGCCAAGCTTATACCATTACACCCACCGCTTGTAAGGATAGAACCTTTACTGTCGCATACGGGGCCTTTGGTCTGATCGATTAATTCGGTTTTCTAAGTGTTATCCCTAGCCAACCTCCTTCATAGTGTTAATATATTAATACCTCAAAATGACTTAAAAATCAAGTTTCGATCTCGTGCCGCTTAAGCTTGTAGACCCAGTTACTAAGTTTTAGAATTAGCACAAAGTACCTCGCCCAACTTTCTACTTGATCACCGCTTGGACTTAACCATTATTATATTGTCAACGGGTGAGTATTTACGGTGCTGTTTTGATACGTCGTCCATCGCCAGATTTACATACGCCTTAACCATTTCCAGACTGCTATGCCCCAGAATCCTCTGTAACGAAAAAATATCTCCGCCTTGCATTAGGTATTGCTTGGCAAAAGTATGGCGGAATGTATGTGCTGAACATCTCACTCCTGCAATACCAGCCCTCTCCCCCAATCGTGATATCATCAATCGTATAGCCCCTCGTTTAAGTGGATTACCATCGGTTGTTAAGAAGAGGTTTGTATTCTCTGGTATACATGGCTCAGCTCTAAAGGAACTGATATAGCGCCAGAGTTGACGTCTGACCTGAGTGCCGGTCGGGACAATCCTTTCCTTATTTCCTTTTCCGGTTACTAACAGGCAGGACTGCTTGAAGTCAACATTTTCAGTCTTTAGATTAGCCAGTTCTGATAGTCTTATACCTGTATCGAGAAGCAAGAGAACAATTGTGTAATCGCGGAAAGTGCGTGGTTTGTTTAGATCCAATTTTCTGATCATTCTTTCTATCTGATCGGGACTGAATGTAGCAATAACCTTACGAGGTACCTTTGGTATCCTGATTTTCTCCATCGGATTGCTTTGAATATAGCCTTCAACTACCAACCAGGACCAGAATGCCTTAATGGTTCTAACATAGCCTTGAACCGAAAAAGGAGATAATCGCTTTTCATCTTTGGTGTATGGGCTGCTTTCCCACCTCGTAACTTCATTCTGGAGGTGATAGATGAAGTTACGTACTTCTTGTATGCTGATGTCTTCGATTGATTCCGGTAATTGCCGGTTCCTGAGAAATTGAAGAAAGCGCCTGAGGTTGCTGGCATACCAGTCGATCGTCCTCTGGCTTCTCCCTTCTGTGGCAAGGCAGATACCATGATTTTGTATCAGAGCATCAAAGGTTGGCAGTTTTGGCTTCATTTTCGACCCCTCCATTTTTTCGAATCAGGTGCTCAAATGGGGCCGAAATTTCGGGGAATTCCTGAAAATCGGGGAGATTTAGCTTCAAAATGAGGGTTTTATAGGCCGTGCAGGTCTCGAACCTGCGACACCCTGATTAAAAGTCAGGTGCTCTACCATTTAAGACCAATTGATAAAATTATAAGAATAAGGAAAATAGTTAGAATAATCAGAAATTACTAAACTATGCAATAGGATCCTTTGGGCAACGTTCACAATAGTAATGGATATAATCTCCACGCTCGAGGTTCAAGTCAAGATAATCCCTAATCTCTTTCTCAAATTTACGAATTTGTAACAAGAGATCTATCAGTGATGTTACTTCTTGTTTTCTTTTAAAATCATCAACCATTTTTTGATATTTCTTGATATAATCTTCTGCACTCTCAGCCAAAAGCACGAAGTTGCTCCCGGATTTAATCGTCGATTTAGCGAACAGATATTCAAGCCCATATATTGGACTCTCGCCCGAATCGATGGCTAATTCGATTTCAGCTCTTTGAGATTGGCAATTAAATATCTCAAAAAAAGGCTGGGCAAAATCCCAGACTAAACATGGACCAGATAGTTCGTTCGGGGCTCCATTGAAATAAGTGAGACTGAATTCTATTTCCCCTTGTTTAATTATCTTCTCTCTCAATATCTCATGGCTGATCAAGTATTTCACGTACTTAGACTTCCATTTCTCATAGATTTCCCATAAAGTAGAATCCGGTATATGTTGTTTTAACAGTGTAAAGTGTGCATCTTCTTCGAGGTCTCTCATTGGGTTAGCTATGAGATAGTAATGTGATGTCTGAACAGATGCTATGTCCAAAGCATGGATTCGGTTTCTTCGAGTTTCAATCTGCGATTGGATAATATTGAGGTGTTCTCGCCGTTTTTCTTGTAAAAGAGGGTCTAACTGTATCGTCTCTATAGTCTTTTTCTTCGAATTGTCCGTTCTTTCTTTTAAAACACTATTTTCACCTTCGGTCTGAAGGTCTGATACCCCGAGTTTGTTTATTGCATCCCGCATTGATCCTGGCCGAAGGCCAAGATATAATGATGTGGTTTCAAGGTTTTCGTGCCCTAATAATTCTTTTACTACCTTTATGGGTACTCCTTTTTCGATAAGTTGTTCGGCGAAGTGATGACGAAAAGAATGGGGGTGCAGCTGTACATTTGCCTTCCTTGCCCAAACCCGAATCAAATCTGTAATTGACCGGTCGGCAAGACCAAAAATTTTGTCGGTAGGTTTTTTCGTTTTTAGATACTCTTCTAACATTATAACTAGGGAATCTTCCAAGGGAATTGAGCGATCCTTCTCACCCTTTCCGTTTCGAACGATCACCATCTGTTGCTTGAGCAGGATATCATTGGTTTTCAAGGAGGCAAGCTCACCTCGACGTAGACCAGTCTTGGTGGCAAACCTGACCAGTAAGATATCCCGAGCAATGGTAGCCTTGTGGTTTTTCTTCGCCCGCATTGTATCGATTAGGCGTTCGATATCAGCCGGATCAACATACTGAGGAAGTGATTTTGGTTTGACCGGTCTTATATCTAGGTCCTCACCGTACCATGACATGAAACCACGCAATATACCTGCATAGCGTACCAGTGTTGCCCGCGAGCGGTTGGCGTATTGGGCCAAGAACTGTGTTACCAGTTCGGTTGAGGGTGGGAATTCTCCTAGGAAGTTGTGGAGTTTATCCAGAAGTTCACTGTATTGAATAACCTGGCCGGGAGAAAGTCTAACCTTCAGGTAGTCATAGTAGAGAGCAAAAAGCTCTTGGTTGGTCTTTTTTCGGAGGGAAAGTCGGCGCTTCGCTCTGTCGTCCAAAAGAACCTCCAACAGTTCTCTTACACTCAGATTTTCAATGACCAAGTCTAATGGTGGAGCTGAGGGGACTTGAACCCCTGACCTCCTCCGTGCAAAGGAGGCGCTCTCCCAGCTGAGCTACAGCCCCATCGCTTAAATATTATAGCAGCAACCGGGTACTATCACAATTCAAAGTATCTGGATTTCCCTGAGTAAAGATGCTATTATTCTATAAAGTAAACCAGGCTACCACAGAAGGAGGTGATAGCTTATACATATTGCATTCAGTATCCACACAAATACCAAGGAGGTTTGCAGGTGAAGAAGAAAAGAACATGGGGAATAATTATCGCCGTTTGTCTGGTACTTATACTGGCCATGGGTTTACCGCTTCTAAGCGGCTGCGGGCAGGAAGTTGAGCTTAAAATAGGATTAACCCAGTTTGCCACTCATCCCGCCGCTGACGCCGGCAGGATTGGCTTTATGGACGCTCTATCCGATAATGGTTTTGTTCAGCCCGGAGAGCAATGTCCGGAAGGAGTAACCAGAACAGACGTTGAATTTGATTATCAAAATCCGGAGGGCGACCCAACCACAGAACAGACAATCGCCCAGAAGTTTGTTAACGACAAAGTAGATATGATATTCAGTTTCGGCACCCGCATCAGCCAGCAATGTGTTAATGCAGCTAAGGGAACTGATATCCCTGTTGTTTTTTGTGCCATTACCGACCCGGTGGCAGCAGAACTGGTAAGCGACTGGCACCACCCGAATGAAAACGTAACCGGGACCAGTGATAAGATAGAGGTTGACAGTAATGTCGAACTGATTCTGGATATTGTCCCCGGGCTTAAGAAGCTGGGCACTCTTTACAATTCCGGCGAAGTTAATTCCGTGGTGCTTAACGATGAGCTAAAAGAAGTCTGTGCTGATAGGGGTATCGAGCTTACCGAGGTAACGGTTTCAACAAGCGCTGAAGTTCAGACAGCCGCTCAATCGCTGGTAGGCAAAGTGGATGCAATCTGGATTGGCACGGATAATACTGTGGTTTCCGGGCTCGAGGCGCTGATAAAAGTTTGTGAAGATAATCAGATTCCATTCTTCCCATCGGATGACCCATCAATTGAGAAGGGTGGTATAGCCACACTAGGATTCGACTACTATGATGTCGGCTACCAGACCGGTCTTATGGCAGTCAGGATTCTTAAAGGTACCCCTGCCTCTGCAATTGATGTTGAGTTAGGTAATATATTCACCTACACCGTAAATACAAAAGCGGCCGAGATTTACAGCGTTACAATACCCCAGTCTATTCTTGATAAAGCAGGAACTGTCTATACTGAAGTACGCCATAAATAAATCTTTAAAATTTGATATTTCTTTCTTCTAGTCTTTAAAGGGAGGAAGCACACGTTTGGATGTCTTGCACCTGTTGTCGGTTTCACTCTATGAAGGGCTGGCATATGGTTTCGTGGCAATGGGTGTATACCTCACCTTTCGTGTGCTTGGCTTCCCTGACCTGACAGTAGACGGCAGCTTTCCACTCGGCGGTGCTGTTGCGGCTGTTCTTATTGTGAATGGTGTTAATCCCTGGCTGGCAACACTTGCCGCTCTGGTAGCAGGTCTTATTGCCGGAATGGCAACCTCACTGCTGAATACCAAACTCAGGATAAGCGCTCTGCTTTCCGGAATACTCATGATGGTCGCCCTGTACTCTATTAACCTCATAATTATGGGGCGGGCAAATACCCCGTTACTCCGCGAAATAACGGTTTTCGAGCATGCCGCTATGTTTCTGGGTATAGAGACGGGAATTACCCTGTCAATAATCTTCCTGGCTATTCTTTCAGTCATTACCCTTGCTTTTCTTAACTGGTTCTTGCGTACCGATATCGGGCTGGCACTGAGAGCAACCGGCGATAACGAGCAGATGGTGCGTGGCCTGGGAACCAACACGGATATGACGACGATTCTCGGGGTTTCCTTATCAAACGGACTGGTGGCTCTGGCTGGTGCCCTGATAGCCCAGAACCAGGGAGTGGCTGACGTGGGCATGGGAATAGGAATGATAGTTATGGGACTGGCATCGGTGATTATCGGCGAAGGAATTTTCCGTCCGCGCGGTATTAGTTTCATCCTTCTGGCGGTATTCGGCGGTACATTTGTTTACCGCCTGTTTTTAAGTATTGCCCTCCGGTATAACTGGGTGGCACCGAGTAACTTAAAACTGCTTACCGCTCTGCTTGTCATCATTGCCCTGACAGTCCCGTACCTACAGAAAAAGTTGCGTCACGAGTGGGTGCCGCCGGCAGTGAGGATGTGACGGAAGGTAATTATTAATGAGTGAAAATAACGTTCTGCTGCAGCTAAGAGAGGTGCGTAAAATATTTTCCAGATGCACTATTGATGAAGTGGTAGCACTGGAAAATATCCGGCTTGAAGTTAATAGCGGGGACTTCATTACCATTATAGGCAGCAACGGTGCCGGGAAGACAACTCTACTTAATATTATTGCCGGTGTTTACCCGCCGGAAAGAGGTGGCAGCATTATTATCGGTGGCAAAGATATCACCGGCTTCAGTGAAGACAGACGTGCCAGGTACATCGGCAGGGTATATCAGGACCCTCATACCGGCACTGCCGCTAAAATGACGATAGAAGAAAACCTCTCTCTTGCCCTCCTCCGTGGGCAAAGGCGCGGACTGCGTATCGCAACAAGTAAACAGCGCCGCAGGCAATTCCGCGCTGAACTGGCTCCGCTGGGACTGGGGCTTGAGGACAGGCTTACCACCCTGGTAGGTACGTTGTCCGGCGGACAGAGGCAGGCTCTGGCTCTTGTAATGGCTACGCTTAGCAATCCCTCAATGCTTCTTCTCGATGAGCATATTGCCACGCTCGACCCGAACACCGCCCGGATAGTACTGGAGCTAACCGAGATGATTGTCCAGCGGGAAAAAATGACGGCAATGATGGTTACCCACAATATGGAGATTGCCCTGCGTTACGGCAACAGGCTGATTATGATGCATAAGGGCAGGATAATAGTCGACTTGAATCAGGGGCAGAGAAGTAATCTCACTGTCAAGGACCTCATAACCGCTTTCGAAAGAGCCAGTGGCGAGCAATTCGCCGATGATAGCATACTCCTCACCACACCTGACGCTTAATCACACGTTAAAAAGGAAGGTGACTATATCGCCGTCCTGGACAGTGTAGTTTTTCCCCTCCAGGCGCAGCAGCCCTTTCTTTCTGGCCTCGGCAATGCTGCCGCACTTCAGCAGGTCATCATAGCTGATAACCTCCGCCCTGATAAATCCCCTCTCCATGTCCGAATGGATTTTACCGGCGGCTTTTAAAGCATCGGTGCCGCTCCGGATAGACCAGGCTTTTAGCTCGGAAGAGGCAGTGGTAAAAAAGGATATCAGTCCCAGCAATTCATAGGATAGCCTGATGATACGGTCGACTCCCGGTTCTTTTATTCCGTAGTCGGCTCGCAGCTCCTCAACGGCGTTACCGTCAAGCTGGCATATTTCCATTTCCAGCTCTCCGCATATCGTGGTAACGCGGCACTTTTTACTTGAATATTTGGAGTTCAATTCCGACGCCTGTGATTCCGCCTGAGGTATATCTTCTTCTCCGATATTTACAACTATCAGTAACGGCTTGGCAGAGAGTAACTGATAGCCGGAAAGAGCTCTTGTTTCCTCGGCGGTCAGATCCAGTTCCCGAACGGGGATATCCTTTTCCAGCGATTCCTTAATCCTCATTACTATCTCTTTCTCTCGTTGGAGTGCGGCGCGTTCGGGTGGTTTAGCGCCTTTCAGAGACTCGTCTATCCTGGTTAGCCTTCTTTCTAGCAGTGCCAGGTCGGAAAAGGTAAGCTCAAGGTTCATATTGGCAATATCCCTCTCCACGTCAAGGCTTCCTGCAATATGGGGGAGGGTGTCATCCTCGAAAGCGCGTACCACGTCAATAAGAGCATCCACATTGCTGAGCTTGGTCAGCAACTGGCCGCCGATACCTCTGTCCTGAGCCATATCTTTGACAGAAGCGCCAGTATCAATGTAGGTCACTGAAACGGGGACTACCTTATCCGGTTTAACCATATCGACTAGCACGGCCAGACGGGGTTCCGGTACTTTCGCCGTACCGATATGAGCGGGGCCTTCTCGCGAATATTTTCCCGTATCATCTTCCACGCCGATTAACGAACGAAAAATGGTTGTACGGCCGCTTTTAGGCAGTCCTATGATGCCGATATCAACACTCATTAGCTTTCAAGACCCTCCTTTCCTGACAGGGGGGCGACTGCTAATGCCCTGACTTGATTATATCTCTGGCATGTTTAATGGCCAGTTCTCTTTCGTTTTTTGTCAGCTTCTCGTTAGCGGCAAGCTCGAGTAAGGCAAGGAGAGCCTCACGGGTACCTATGTTTCCGATATATTTGATGGTATCAGAACGTACTTTGGCAGGCAGCACCATATCGGTAGCAACATCAATCAGCTTTCTCAGTTCATCAGGTTTTTCAGCCATTTTCTTTCTCCTTTTAGCTCTCAACATACGGGCGAGGAGATATTTCACCAAATATTTTACTCCTTGTACGGTTATTCTTCAATGATTAGCTTTGATAAGGGTGGAGGGTGAAAATTAATATTATTAAAAAGAAGAAGCCTTCATTCAACCAGAGCACAGTACCATCCCTTTAAAAGCTTGACAAGTTATTCCCGTGAAGTTAAAATTAACCTCAACAAATGGCTTTTCAAGCACTTATTGTTATCCCATTCTTAGAATCTTCCATAGCCAAAGACCTCACATAACATTGTGGAAAATTGCCATCTGGTGATGCTTATATCCAAGTAAAATAAGCCTCAAGGAGCAGTGTTTATGAAAGTAGGGGTACCTAAAGAGATTGTCTCAAACGAGCGCCGGGTAGCATTGGCTCCGGACATTGTCAAAAAGCTAACTGATGCTGGTGCAGAAATATTAATTGAAAAAGGGGCAGGTGAATCTGCCTCTTTGCTTGACAGCATGTACCAGGAAGCCGGCTGTAAAATCGTAAGTGATGCCGCAACCGTATACAAAGACAGCGATGTTATCCTCAAAATTCAAAAGCCGGAATCGGCAGAAATAGATATGCTTAAAGAAGGGCAGATAATAATTTCTTTACTTCAGCCACTGGTCAACAAAGACCTGATAAAGCAGCTAGCGCAGAAAAAAGTCACCAGCTTCAGTATGGATGCTATTCCCCGTATTGCCCGTGCCCAGAGGATGGATGCCCTTTCCTCGCAGACCTCTATCGCCGGATATAAAGCTGTTTTAATCGGTGCAATGAAACTGGGCAAGTACCTGCCGATGATGATGACGGCTGCGGCTACGATGCCACCGGCTAAAGTGCTGGTGCTGGGTGCTGGTGTTGCCGGGTTGCAGGCAATTGCCACAGCGCACCGGCTTGGAGCCGTGGTGGAAGCCTTCGATGTCCGCCCTGTCGTCAAAGAGCAGGTCGAGAGCCTTGGCGCTACCTTTATCGAGCTTGAAGAGGTGGGAGAAGATACCGAAGATGCCGGTGGCTACGCCAAGGAGCTTTCCGAAGACCACGCTCAGCGGGAGAGGGAATTGATACAGAGACATGTGGAAGGGGCTGATATCGTTATCACTACAGCCCTTATCCCGGGAAGAGTCGCCCCGATTCTTGTCACTAAAGAAGCGGTTGCCGGGATGAAACCCGGCTCGGTCATTGTTGACCTTGCCGCGGAAACAGGCGGCAACTGCGAACTTACCAAGCCGGGTGAAGAAATAGTTGAAAACGGTGTCATCATATCCGGCCCGCTGAACCTCGCCAGCGATATGGCAATGACGGCAAGCCAGCTATATTCCCGTAACATATCAGGCCTGTTGCTACAGATGATCAAGGATGACCAGATAAACCTGGACTTCGAGGACGTTATCATCAACGACTGTTGTATAACTTACCAGGGTGAAATCAGAGGCCGATACAAAGGCGAATAAATAATAGAGAAAGATATTAAGTACAGGTAAGAAGAACTGGCATTATAAGGAGATACACAATATGGACCAAGAATATATATTTTTACTCTATGTTTTTGTTCTTGCTATGTTTGCCGGATATGAGGTTATTACCAAAGTGCCACCAATCCTGCACACGCCTCTAATGTCCGGCGCCAACGCTATTTCCGGTGTTTGTCTGATTGGTGCAATACTAGTTACCGGACCAACCGGAGATGATGCAGTTACGGCAAGCATTACTCTAGGCATGATTGCTGTGATTATGGCCACCATCAATGTGGTCGGCGGCTTTATGGTAACCGACCGCATGCTGGCAATGTTCCGAAAAGAATGATAGGAGTGTAGATAGTGGAAGGTACACCGATTTATAGTTTAATAGCATATCTCATCGCCGCCATCCTCTTCATCGTCGGCCTGATGCGGATGAGCACTCCAAGGACGGCAAGAACGGGAAACATGTTAGCCGCCATTGGTATGTTAATCGCTATTGTGATTACCCTGCTCCTGAGGGAAGTGCTGAACTACACCTTGATTTTAATCGGCATTGTCATCGGTGGCATCATCGGCGGCGTGGCAGCACGTACTGTCAAGATGACACAGATGCCCCAGATGGTGGGCATTTATAACGGCTTCGGCGGCGGCGGGTCCCTTCTTATCGCCGTAGCTGAGTTCATTCGATATGTCAGTTCAGGACAGGGCATGACAGTACTCAACTCTGTAACCATCGTTATCACCATCCTGATAGGGTCAGTTACCTTTTCAGGCAGCATGATAGCTTTCGGTAAGCTCCAGGGATTGGTTCCCTCAAGACCTGTGACCTATCCGATGCAGAATATCTGGAATGCAATTATATTTCTGGCAATCCTGGCAGCAATGATATATCTGATAGTGGTACCAGGCAATACTGCTATAATGATAGCTCTGGTGGTGGTCACCCTGATACTTGGCGTCCTGCTGGTTATACCGATTGGAGGCGCCGATATGCCGGTGGTAATTTCACTGCTTAACTCCTATTCCGGATTGGCAGGATGCGCCGCCGGATTCGTCCTTGGTAACATGTTCCTCATTATCAGCGGTGCCCTGGTTGGTGCCGCCGGTTTCATCCTGACACGGATTATGTGCAAGGCGATGAACCGTTCTCTGGGTAACGTTATGTTCGGAGCCTTCGGTGCTGTAGTGCAGACAACAGGTGCCGCCGGTGAGGAGGGAGAAAAGGTTGTCAGAGAAGCCACTCCAGAGGATGTGAGTATGCTGCTCGGCTACGCCAAGTCAGTTATCTTTGTCCCCGGTTACGGTCTGGCTACTTCGCAGGCGCAGCACCACGTGGCAGAGCTTGCCGGTATACTGGAAGAGAGAGGCATAGATGTAAAATATGCCATTCATCCGGTGGCAGGCAGAATGCCAGGACACATGAATGTCTTGCTTGCTGAAGCTAACGTACCATACGATAAACTCTATGACCTTGACAATATCAATAATGAGTTTGAAAGAACCGATGTAGCCATAGTGGTTGGAGCAAACGATGTCACCAATCCGGCGGCGCGTAACGTAGTGGACAGCCCTCTCTACGGTATGCCCATCCTTAACGTTGATAAAGCGAAGGCAATCGTGGTAATCAAGCGCAGTCTTTCCCCCGGCTTCGCCGGAATCGATAATCCGCTGTTCTATATGGAAAACACCATGATGTTCTTCCGTGACGGTAAACAGGCTTTCATCGAGATTCTTGAAGAAATCAAGAGTATGTAAGACTAGAATTTACGCTGTGATAAATCCCCTTGTTTAAACAAGGGGATTTTTATTTACAGGACAGACCGGGTGATTAGTAAAATCCTTTTAAGACTCGGAGCTCTTTCTGAATATTAGACACTGCCAGCCGACAGGTGATAGAACGGATAGAGGGGCTTTCGGATAATTCCTCAAGCCCCTCTATTTATTGTGCGGGTAGTGGCAGATGTAAGGCAGGAACCGCACGGAGCTAGATTGGCATTTTAATCAATTGAGCTGAATTCCAGGAGATTTTCGGCTTTCACCATCTCTTTCTGCTGTGCCAGCTGAGCCTCATATTCCTCGGCGGTGAGAGTCATAATCAGTTTGCCATCTGCCGTATGCGGCGCGCCGCATTGGAGGCAGATAATCTCGTCATGGGAGCGCAACACCTGCCCTCCGCATCTCTGGCAGATTTGGAGCCTTCTTGTTTCTGTGTTGTTACTGTGTACGGTATCCATTAAACTAACCCCTTTTTAAAAATGTGCTAATATATCAGGACTTTTACTCTATTACTAGTTGCTGATTATGTAAATTATCCAAAGGCTAATATTCTCCGTCCATTGGTATCAAACCGACCGGACCAATGAGTAACTACTCACGCTATCTGGCATATTACGTTGATGGAGATTTAATTGATTCGAATAAATGTACCGTATAGTTTTCAGCTTTAAGATGCGTAATCTATAACCAGTTCGGTACCTTCCGGAGTTTCGTCTACATCAAGAATAATTTTATTAAGACTGGCCGCAAGTCCCGATTCTATTACAAGTACCCTTTTATCCTCACACTCGACAATACAATCTCCCGGCATTTCAATATCAATGCCGATACCCAGAACTCCTTCACCCCTGTCAAGAAGGCGCAGACATGCTTCCGGCCAGTCCACGTTTTCAGATAGCAGTTTTCTTAATTCATGCTTGGCACGTTCGGTAACACTTATCACTCCTCCACCCCTTTGGTTATTAATATCGCAGTTTTATCGGTTGATTCGACCGTAATTGTAACTTCACTATATCAAGCAAATATAAAGATAAGCATAAAAATAATAAAGATTTCCTAAACATTTCGTTAAGGTTTTATAAAGCTGGCTTTTACCACACGTGGCGCGCTTCTCAGGAGACTTCGCGGAACTAATACTTGCATCATTATTAAATTATGTTCGTTTAATAACTTCTGTTTCCTTCAAACCGATATACACAAATATGATACCAATGGCACATTCACAATATACTTTTGAACGTTTAACAGGCGAAACTTAACTGTTACCATATTCATTGGTTCTTGTTTATCCTTTTCTAAAGCCGATTCTATCGGGTCATACACAAGACTACTCTAAAATCATATAATCGATTGGAGGTATAGTAATGAAAATAGTGGTCATAGGTCTGGGACAGTGCGGAGGCAGGATTGCCGATGAGTTTGCCAAGTTGAATAAAAGAGCCTTGAGCCAGCGTGGCATCGAAATAGTGACCGGCTGTTTTGCCGTTAATACCGATGCTGCCGACTTGAGCGGACTGAGAAGTATCAAGCGTGATTTCCAGCACAGAATCATCATCGGCGGTCGGAAGACCGGCGGTCACGGTGTTGGTAAAATCAACGAAATGGGCGCTGAGATAGCCAGAGAAGACGCCGATAAAGTAATCGATGCTATCAGAACGACGAAAAGGTTCTATGAGACAGACGCTTTCCTGCTGATAGCCAGTTCCGGCGGCGGTACCGGCTCCGGTTCGCTACCGGTGATGACGCGACATGTCAAGGAGCGTTATTCCGATAAACCGGTCTATGCTGCCATCGTTCTTCCTTTTGAACATGAGGAAACAACAGAAGAAAGGACGATATACAACACCGCCACCTGTCTCAAATCTACCTACTCGGCCGCCGATGCGGTATTTCTGATTGATAATCAGAGATACATCAGGAAGGATTCCTCGCTCAGCAACAACCTTTCAAAGATTAACTCACTTATTGCCGAGCCCTTTTATGGAATCCTCTGTGCCGGTGAAGAGAAGAAACCCAAATATATCGGGGCGAAACTGCTCGATGCCGGCGATATCATGCAGACGGTAGTCGGCTGGACGGTACTTGGTTACGGCACTTCACAGCTGCCGATGTTCCGGTTTTTAAACGGAAACAGGAACGACTTCGATAGTAAAGGTAAGGAGACCCAGAAAGGCATCCAGGCGATGGATGCGGCGATAAGTGAATTATCACTTAATTGTAATCCTGAAGATGCCAGGAGAGCTCTGTATCTCGTCTCGGCTCCGTCACGGGACATGAATGTTGACCTGGTTAAAGACCTTGGCGATTACCTGAGAAGTATCACTCCGCATGCCATTATCAGGAACGGTGACTACCCCAGGCAGAGAGGGGTGCTTGATGTCAGCGTGATTATGTCCGAACTCAGTGATGTTGAAAAAATCAGGGGCTACTATACGAGGTCGACTACCCTTATCCCGGCGATGAAGAAGAGAGAGCAGGAGACCGAAGACAAACTTAAAGAGCTGGAACATTCCTCTATAGATGTACCTACATTGGTATAATCGGGACATAATAGTTATCGATATGTGGAAGGAGACCGCATGACTACTGTCGGAAATGCGATTGGGGAGAGACTGCGTAATTTAATTGAAAACACAAATGACAAGCATAATATACTTGAACTCCTGCGCTTTTTTGGCAGGCGACCCAACACCAGATTTAACCGGCAGGCAATCGTGCTTACATCAAACAGTGCAAGAAAAACGGAAAGGGCACTGAAATACCTTATCGATATAGGGGCTGTGAGAGAGTATGATGAGAGCAATATCCTCACCTATGCACTGACAGATGAAGGATGGATGCACACCCTGGCGAAAGAGCTGGCAAATCTCGATTGGTCTCAATTCAATATCACGCTCAGACAGGTCCTGCAGTCTCCGGGCGACCTTGTTTAAGGTATAGCCAAATAGAAGGTGGGCTTGAGGATTGTTCCTCAAGCCCACCTTTCTTTTTTAAGCCGCCAGAGAAATTCCTAAGCCGGTATACGCAACAGAGCCCGGGCATTGTCTCCGAATATTTTCTTCTTTTCGCCTTCAGTAATATCCATTGCCTCAATGGCGTTTATAGTCTGGCGGTAAGCTCTAAAACCGAAATAGTTATCACCCAGCGGCATATCGGCACCGAATACTATGTGGTCGGCGCCGCAGAAGTTGTAGGCGCACATCAGTGCCGGAGTATTGCCATGAATTGCCGTATCGTTGTAGAACATTCTGTAGTACTCCAGAGGCGTCTTACTGAGCCTGCGTAAGTACTCCGGTCTGCCACGCTGACTCATCTCCTGCTGGCCGTAATGCTGGTGTATTCTCTGTTCATAGTAAGGAACCATTCCGCCACAGTGATGGGTGACAATTTTAAGGTTCGGATATTTCTCCAGTATGCCGCTGAAGACAAGGCGGGTCATCGCTACCGTGGTCTCGTATGGCCAGCCAAACGTGCCGGCTATCATGTATTTCGACTCATTCTCGGTTAAATAATCGGTGAAGTCGTTACTTCTCCAGGGATGGATATATATCGGCAGGTTGTAACCGGACATTTTTTCGAAAAGTGGCATAAATTCCGGAGAATCCAGGGGCTTACCGTTAATATTGCTGTGTAAATAAATACCTCTGCAGCCCAACTCATTTATAGCTCTGTCCGTTTCTTTTAGCGCTGCATCAATATTGTTCATCGGGAGCAGGGCTATTGCGGCGGCAAACCTTGTTTTATATTTCAGCACCAGTTCAGCCATCTCCTCATTTGCCAGTTTTGCCAGTTCTACCGATTGTTTCTCATCGGCAAATTCCTCAATTGGCGGGATTGGCCCGATGGTTAATACCTGGACCACGTTCTCATACAGATCCATTATCTTGAATCTCTCATCCATGTCGAACAGCGGCGGTGTATTACCCAGTATCTGGTTGTATACCTGCTCGGACACCTTGCGGACTGCCTCCGAGTACCGGGGCGGCGAAATGTGGGAATAGGCATCGATTATCACCGAATACGGACTGTTCATTGATTACTCTCCTCCAGCGAATTAATATTTTGCCCATTTTATCACTATACACCTTTATGCACCAGTGATATGCCATAAGTCTTTTGCTTAATCTTGGTTGTACAGGCAACAATGAATATCTATATTTCTTTCGCCGCTATTGTTTCCTTCGGCTTCGCTCAGGACCGGCTAACGGCTCACCATGAGCAGCATTCATTCCCACTCGCCCTGAGCTTGTCGAAGGGTCTCCAACTAAGATTGAGAAGAATCGCTATAAGCAATCTGTCCGACTTAAAATTGGTTGAAAACAATGACTGATTACCGGCGAGATTGAAGAATGCCATAGTAAATGATAATATCACTTGGCGGAGGGTTCCCGGTAATTCCCGCCACGCTATAGAATATTTCATCGCCATCTATCTGTATAACCACGCTTTAAGACATAGTGAATATTCATAACCGGTTTCAGGAGGGAAATATGAAGTTCGAAGACATTAAAAAAGTTGGTATTGTCGGAGCCGGGACGATGGGCCACGGTATCGCCCTGAATTTCGCCCTGCACGGTTATCCCACAGTTATTAACGACATCAGCGATGAGATTCTTAAACAATCGAAAAAGAACGTTGAGTCCGCCCTGGCTCTCTTCATCGAAGAGGAATTGATAAACCGGCAGCAGGCGGATAGAGCAATGAGTCTGATAACTGCCACCACCGATCTTGAGGAACTGGCTGCCGGCAGTGATTTTATTACCGAGGTGATTGTTGAAAGGTCAAAGGATAAGAAGCAGTTATTTAGCAGATTGGATGAAATTTGTCCTCCCCAAACCATTCTTGCCAGCAATACTTCCTGGCTGGTGCTGAGTGATTTCGGCTCCGGCGTTCAGCGGCAGGACAGGATTGTGATTACCCATTATTTTGCCCCGCCGCATATTGTACCGGGCGTCGAGGTATGCGGAGGTCCCGGTACCTCGCCGGAAACATTCGAAGTTACCGGTAAACTGATGGAGGCAATTGGTAAGGTGCCAATTAAAATTCTCAAGGAACGTGCCGGGCATATCATCAACCGCTTGCAGGATGCCATGCGCCACGAGGCGAATATACTCTGGGCTGAAGAAGTGGCAACTGCCGAAGATATCGAACTCGGAATAAAAACCACCTGCGGTTTCCGTATGCCTTTCGAAGGCTCGATGATGCATTACGACGTGGCAGGTATCTGGAAATGGCCTAAAGATGTCCTGGACGGCTTAGCTGCCGGGGAAGCTGATGAAAGCTGGGGACTTACCCCGGAACTTGTTTCTAAGGTAAGGCAGCGCTATGCTGAGGGCAGGCCATGGTTTATCGACCCGGCAAAATTTGACGAGGAAATCGAAAAAAGGGACAGAGACTTTATCAGGCGGCTTAAAGCCCTCTACATGGAGAAAAAGGAGTAGAGAACCATGACCAGGCTAATTACCGGAGGTACCGGCTATATAGGAGCTGAGCTTGCCCGCATACTTGTCGAACGGGGTAACAAGGTTGTCCTTTTGGATATTGTCATTAACCGCTACCGTATTGCTGACATTGAAAACGAGGTGAAGATAGTCCAAGGTGACCTGAGTAATTACTCTCAGGTGTTTAATGTTGTTAAGGACAATAATATTAAAGAAATCTACCACCTCGGTTCAATGCTGACGAACATGTCCGAGATTAATCCCTGGGGCTCTTTTCAGACCAATGTTATCGGCACCTATAACGTCCTTGAAGCAGCCAGATTACTTGATGTGCAGAAGATGATGTTTACCAGCACCTTCGGCACCTACGGTCTGCTTCTTGACGAGGTCCTCACCGATACCAGTATCCAGAGACCGGTTACTTTCTATGGCTGCGGTAAGCTTTACTGCGAGGGACTGGGCAGGTTCTATAACAAGAAGTTCGGGCTTGATTTCCGCTCAATCCGCTATGCCCAGATGATTGGGCCGAATGTGCGGACACCGGGACACTGGGCGCCGCCGATGATTGAAGACGCAATACTTGGCAGGCCCAACGAATGCATCTATGCGTATCCGGAGACGGCAATCTCAATGATATACGTCAGGGATGCCGCCAGAGCGGCTGACATGGTGCTGCGGGCACCGCGGGAAAATATAAAGATGATGAACTATAACATTGCCGGAATACAGGAGTTTGTTTCAGCAAAAGAACTTGAAACGGCTTTAAAGAAACGTTACCCGGGTACAAGCGTCACCTATAAACCGGACACCTCTTTGCAGGAAATAGGGAATGATTTCAGAAACCTCAAACGGTTCGATGACAGCTATGCCAGGAGTGAATGGGACTGGAAGCCAGAATACGATTCTCCTGAAGCTATAATCGATATCTTTGAAAAAGACCTGAAATCATATCCCGAACGGTACGGTTTATCAACCAACGTGTAAAATATCTAAATATCTTTAACTAAACCAAAAAGGAGTGAGTTTATGAGCCAGCAGACACCGACACCGGAAAACAGAATTTTGGAACCATCAAGCTTCTGCCAGATAGGTATCGTGGTGAAAAATATCGATGAAACAATTGAATTTTACACGAAAGCATTTGGCTTTGGTCCCTATGAAATTAAATACGTGGACTATTCTGATGCCACTTATTACGGTGAAACCGCCGGTTACAGAGGCAAGCGAGCTTTTTTCCGGCTTGGCCAGATAGAGATAGAGTTGATTGAACTTGTTGACGGAAAAACGATTCATGAAGATTTTCTTAAAGAGTATGGTGAGGGACTTCACCACATCGGTTTTGAAGTAGAAGACCTCAGGAAGAGCAGGGGGAATGCCGAAAATGCCGGCTTTGAAATAACCCAGGGATTTATGCGTCCGGACGGCAGCGGCTTCGCCTACCTGAACACCGACAGGACCGGTGGCGTTATCTTCGAGCTTATCAAGTACCAGACCGAGCAGACTTAACAAGAGCTTCCAGTCTCTCTATTCGCTCCTGTCTTTTCCGCGCCAGTAGCTTAAAGACCCTTGGCACATCGGCCATAAGCGACTGTGATTGCCGGGCGGCATCAGAGTAAAAACCAGCAATTAGCTTTTCAATACTGATAGCGGCATCCAGTACATCGGAGAGGTCAGCATCCTCTGCCAGACCTGTTTCAAAGCTGTAGTTATCAGCCTCCAGATTAAAGGCAAAAGTACTTTCGATGGCATCGGATATTGTCCCATAATAAGCCCTTTCAATTTGCTTTATATTTTTTCCGTTTTCTCTGGAATAGGTCAGGAAAATATCGCCATTCTGCTCATATTTTATAGACAATTCCTCGTAGAACTTCGCCGATTCGTCCTCAAGTTTCTTTGCCAGGCTGATAACCTCGGAAGCAGTGTGTAATATCATAAATACTGGTTTTCCCTTATCTTGTTTTATCTATTCCCACCCACCGCCCTTAGTGAAGCTAAGAGTAGGTTCTTCTTCAAGGACCAGTTTCCCCCTTTTAAAAAGGGGGATTAAGGGGGATTTTATTATAAATCCCCCTCAGTCTCCTTCAGGATGAATCCCTTTACGAAAGGGAGAGGTTTTAAAGGAATCTTGAGTAACGTCGTACAGGGGGCGTCCATTCGTTATTTCTTTCCTACAGCCATCTCTGGATGACAACCTTGCTTTCAGTGAAGAAACGGACCGCTTCCTGGCCCATGGTGTGCAGTATGCCGAAGAATGAGTCCTTCATCCCGCTGAACGGAAAAAACGCCATCGGGGCAACTATGCCGATATTAATGCCGACATTTCCGCTGGTTACCCGGTACTGGAATTCCCTAGCGGATTTGCCGCTTGAGGTAAAAATGGCGTTGCCGTTGCCGTACCGGCTGGCATTGCACAGTCCAATCGCCTCATCCAGGTCTTTCGCCCGCATTACACTCATTACCGGGCCAAAGATTTCTTCCCTGGCTATTGTCATATCCTGAGTTACGTCCTCAAAAATAGTGGGGCCAAGGAAACAGGTGTCCGGATAATCGCCGGTGATTTTTATATTCTTCCTTCCGTCGAGTCGTAGGGTCGCCCCTTCTTTTATACCAATTTCAATATATTCTATGATTCTGTCTTTTTTGACTTTATCCTTCACCGGCCCCATCTGTACCGATTCATCCAGACCGTATCCAATGACAATGTTCTTTGCCGCGCCAGTGATTTTATCGAGAAAACCATTATAGAACCCATCATCTTCTCCGACAATTACAAGGTTGGCACCGGAGAGGCACCTCTGTCCGGTATTGCCGTAGAACGAGGTCATCATCGCCGGAATGGTGCCCTCGACATTGCAGTCAGGCATTATAACCATGAAATTCTTGGCAGCTCCCTGGGCGATAACTTTCTTACCTGTCTCGCCGCACCGCCGATAGATAACATCTCTTGCCGTAGAGGTACGCCCGACAAAGACAATACCTTTGACATCCGGGCTATCCAGCATTCCGCTCACCACATCCCTGTCGCCGTTGACGACATTCCAGACACCGGGAGGAAATCCGGCTTCTTCGACAAGCTCGGCAAGCTTCATCTGGCTTATCGGGACTTCCGGTGACGGCTTGATGACGACACAGTTGCCGGTTGCCACTGCGTAAGGAGCCGACCAGAGCGGTATCATAAACGGGAAGTTAAAAGGAGCGATTATTCCGAAGACACCCAGCGGCTGCCGGATTAGATACTCATCTATACCTGAAGCGATATCTTCGAGGTTGTATCCCATCATCAGGGTCGGGATGCCACAGGCGACCTCCGCATTTTCAATTCCCCGCCTGGTCTCTCCTCTGGACTCATCAATTGTCTTGCCGTGTTCCTGGGTCTGGACTCTGCTCAGTTCCTCGAAATGCTCCTCAAGGAGCTCTTTTAAATTGAAGAGGTATCTTGCTCTTGTTACCGGCGGAGTCGCTCTCCACATCGGGAAAGCTTCCTGAGCAACGCTTATAGCGTCACCTATTTCTCCGGCAGTAGAAATCGGTACTCTGGCAACTATCTGCTGTGTTGCCGGATTGATTACCTCCTGAATCGGTCCTTTTGACTCAACCCATTCTCCACCGATGTAATTCCTGACATTTACTGCCTCTTTTACGGCTTCCTCAAGAAGTGCCATTTCTTCCTCCCTGTTTCATGTCCTTCCTTTTCTACTCAATACTCGCTGCGCGGCTGCGCTAATATCTTCAACGGCCATGCCGTAGAAATCAAGCAGCGAGTTATGGTCCGGCGCTGTTTCAGCGAACGTATCGGCAATACCAACCATTTCAACCGGCACCGGGTATTCACCGGAGAGTGCTTCCGCCACGGCACTACCCAGACCGCCGATGATTGAGTGTTCCTCTGCTGTTACGATTGCTCTCGTTTCTTCAGCACACTTCCTGACAAGGGGTGTATCCAGCGGTTTAACGGTGTGGATATTAATTACCCTGGCATCGATTCCTTCTTTTTTTAGCAGCTCTGCTGCTTCTATAGAGCGGCTCACCAGGTGACCGCTGGCAATGATTGTGACGTCTTTCCCGCCACGAACCGTTATTCCTTTACCTATCTCTACCTGGTGAGTATCATCGAAGAGCACCGGCATATCCGCCCGGCTGATTCTCAGGTAAACCGGTCCCGGGTACTGCGCAACCAGTGGCACCATCATTCTGACCTCAGTGCTATCTGCCGGGACTATAACAGCCATGTTGGGCATACTGCGCATTACGGCGATGTCAATAATAGAATGGTGGGTAGGACCATCCTTGAAGTCGGAAAGTCCGGCATAGGAGCCGATTATTTTTACGTTTGTGTCAGCATAGGCAACACAGGACCTTATCTGCTCTACCGTCCTCAACAGAAGCGCTGCAAATGTGTTGGCAAAAGGAGTCATCCCGCCTAATGCCATGCCGACAGCCGTGTCAATCATTCCGGCTTCGGCAATCCCGACATTGTAGAAACGCTCCGGAAATCTTTCGGCAAAGTAATTAGTGAGAACCGATGAAGAGACATCAGCGGTCAGCACTACAACACTGCTATCAACAGCTCCGTATTCAGCCAGCGCTTCCCCGAATATTTTACGTGTGAATTCAGTTTCGGCCATTCACAGTCAACTCCTTTAACGCCTGTTTTAACTCATCAGCTGAGGGGGCTTTACCGTGCCATTCCGCCTTTCCCTCCATAAACGAGACACCTTTGCCTTTGACAGTATGAGCGATAATGACTGTCGGCTTGTTGTTGCTCGAACAGGCTTCATCGAGCGAGTCCAGCACTTCTTCCATACTGTGTCCGTCAACTTCAATGATATTCCAGTTGAACGATGCCCATTTTTCTCTTAGCGGTTCCAGAGGCATAATTTCATCTATTCGGCCGTCAAGCTGGACCTGGTTGTAATCGAGGATGGCAATCAGGCTTGAAAGCCCGTATTTTGCCGCCAGCATGACTCCCTCCCAGATAATGCCGGACTGGCACTCACCATCGCCAAGGAGTACATAGCTGCGGTAATCAAGACCTCTTGCCCGGGCGGCAAGACATAGACCCGCCCCGATGCTTATCCCGTGTCCCAGGCAGCCGGCGCTCATGTCTATTCCGGGTGTTTTCAGTCTGTCCGGGTGTCCCTGGATACGTCCTCCGATTTCTCCCCAGGTATCAAGTTCTTCAATCGGGAAATATCCCCGCCTTGCCAGAGCCGGATAGAGAATCGCGCTGGCGTGGCCTTTACTGAGAATAAAGCGGTCTCTGTTTTCCCAGTCAGGAATCTCTGGATTGAGTCGAAGGTGATGAAAATAAAGGGCGGCTATTATCTCCGCTGAAGATAGAGCCCCACCCGGGTGTCCCTGACCTCTGCGATGAATCATCCTCAGAGCCTCCATCCGAAGCCCAACGGAGATTTTTTTCAATTCATCAATGAGTTCCGCAGAGTGTGTGTGCAGGGACATATTTATACCGGAACCTCCCCTGCTATGATAAATGGAACACGGCAATGAAAGCAACTCATATTTCCGGTATGAACTTGAAAGTCATACTCTTCTGTAAGAATTCCCCATTAATAAGAGTATAAAATAGTTCTCCATTCATCTGAGCTTAAAGTAAATGCCATCATATCAAAGGTATCACGCCCGGTGATACCTTTGGATATTCGAAAATATACCAAAGTATTACTTCCGGTAATGATTAAGGGTTATATGCAGAGGCAGAAATGTCAATTAATCTGGAAATACCAGTATCAATAATGACGAATAATTTAGAGGAGGGATTTCTAATGGTAATGATAAAAGTTAATACCCTGGACAGGGCTTTCGGCGACCACGTACAGCTTGATGACCATTCCGTGGTGAAAACTGGCAACCGAGGCCCGATTATTACGGTAAATTCAAAAGAAGTAGCCTGGTTATTCGGAGTTAACATGACTACTGTGGAGGCCTGGGTAGCTGCCGGGACTCTAACTCCCTGCAGCACTACTCCGTACGGCAACAAACGGTTCTGGCGAGAAGATATAGCTGCATTGCTGGATTCATATGGTGCGTAAGATGAATCGTAGAAGTTATAAATTAAAAGGCTGTCCCAGGTGTGGTGGAGACCTGCTCTGCGACGGTGCTTACGGAGATTTCGAAGAAGTATGCCTGCAGTGTGGACACCGTAACTACCTTGACAGCCGGTACAATAGTGGAGTTCAAAAAACCATTAATTTGATTGACCTGCTTGACGAAGCAGTAAAAATTTCCGAGACAGCCGGGGTAACCCGCGAGTTTGAATTATCCAGGACCTCTGCCAGAACCGGAGACCTGTCTAATTTTACCACCGGGGCCGAAAGGTTTGTGAAGAAACAAGACACGATTGAAGTAAGCGAAAAAGCCTTACCGGAAGCGGAAGAAACGAAAAGAAGGATTGAAGCTGAATTAAGAGTCTGGCGAAAGGCTCACGATGAAGTTATAAAGGCTAACGGTGAAATTGATTCGGAATCATGTATAAGAGACTTGGAATCAATGCTCTCGTTAAACATTGCTCGTGAACAGTCTCAAAACATGAAAAAACACCTTGAAGAGATAGAGCGTATAGCTAATGAATTGAAAACACTTAAAATAGGAACCGAAGAGGCGATTCAAAGAATCAGGAGAATCTCCGAAGAAGTCTCGTCATAACCAACATTAGCCCTATGACAAAGAGGAACTCACAGCAAAATTTTTACACGTCATACCGCAAGCGAATTTTCATTTACCCCTGCTTTTATCACCGATATGTTAAAATCTACCTAAATAACATGAAATTTCCACTATTTTATGGACTTTCGGCACTAAATCTGGTACTTTCATATGATATTATGCATAATGGATTAAAATATAGAGGAAATATGGGTCACCTGAGCCTTAAAATGAAGGGATTATTCTTAGATGGTTACATGCCCTTATTGCGGACAAATAACCAGTGGCAATTACTGCCAGTGGTGCAATTATCCATTAAGGAGACGTGGCCTAATAAGGCGCTGGAGAGATTCTGAAGCAATGAGAACTGCCAGAGAAACAAAAATGTCAGCCTTAGCTGACGCAGCCAGGAAAGTTGCCGAAATAAAGGCAGCCAGGAGAACTGCTGGAACAACAAGAAGAACCTACGATTCGGAAATAACCGAAATACCACCTGCCGAAGCCGAGGTGCCCGGAATTACTGCCAGGGCGAACACGGGAAACTTTGAGTCCAGGATAACCAAGGCAGTCGCCGAAGCAGAGGCAGCTAAAATTTCAGCAGAATCTGCCAGAATAGCCGCTGAAGTTGAAGCAGCCAGGAGGGTTGCTGAAGCCATCAGAGGTGCCTATGAAGCTAGAGAAGCCAGGAGAATTGCCGAAGCGGAGGCAGCCAGAATATCCACCGAAGCAGCAAGAATAGTCGTTAAGGCTCTGGCAGCCAGGACGGCTGCCGAAGCGGAAGCAGCCGAGAAAGCTGCTGAAGCCGAGAGGCTGGCAAAAATAGCCGCTGAAGCTGAAGAAGCCAGAAAAGCAGCCGAAGCCCGGTTAGCCAGAATAACAAAAGGAATCGAAATTGTCAAAAGAGGTTCCGGGGCTGAGCAGACAGTGAAAGCTGCTGAAGACCGGTCAGTACTAACATCTGGTGAAGTCGGGGAGTTTACAAAAGAACAGGACAGGATTAAACCTGAGATAACAGCCAGGGGAGAAGAGGCCGCCGGTGAAATTGCTGCCGGAGGTTACACAGAAATTGTGGAACCAATACTGTCATTGGACGTCACCCCTCACCAGTTCAAAAGCATTGAGAAATATCTTGACATGATAGAGCGGATTACCGATGAACTGAAGACGCTTAAAATAGGAACCGAAGAAGCAATAAAGAGACTGAGGAGAATTTCCGAGGAAGTGTCACTTTAAATCCCGACTCCGTGAACCAGCTATCACTTTAATAAATATCAACATAGATACTACCCCCGCCCCCTGTCTTTATCAGGTCCGAGCCAGGTATATCTGGGCTCTGCTCCGAGGGCTATGAGATAGAAGGAGAACGGTTTTTCCACCTTTCTGGTTACCAGCGGGCAGTGTACCATTCCCCCGGGGACGGTGACTACAGTCGCTTTATTTATTACGTGCTTTTCCTGCTCCTTACCGAGGCATAACTCGAGTTCCGCCCCGAGATAGGTGAGGTCGTCGGTATTATGCCCAACGAAAACCAGACACTCATCATAAGGGTGCACATGCGGGTCGCGCCCCGGCTCCCAGTCGCCAAGACCGCTGTAAGAGCCCCAGGTAAAATTAAGCTCCATCCCTTCCAGACTTTCACCGCGTAACCAGGCGATGTAGTCGGCATTGGCTCCGCCGGGTCCCTTCCCGACCGGTAGCGGTTTTACCAGATGACTGTATTTCGTGCCGTCCGCTTTTTCCGCTTCTCCTTCCAGCTTCAGCCAATCGTTCTTGACCCTGGCACCCAGAGCGATATGGTAATGAGAATATGGTTTTTCCACGCTTTTAGCGATTAGCGGACAATGGATAAATCCCTTCGGGACAATAACCACTGAGGCTCTATCGATTATATGCTTCTCCTGCTCCACGCCCAGAGCTATCGCAAGTTCTGCGCCGAGGTAGGTGAGGTCGCTGGTATCATGCCCGACGAATACCAGACACTCATCATAAGGATGCGTGTGAGCGCCGCCTCCGGGAGCCCACTCATGCCAGTTCCCCACCTCATCATATACTCCCCAGGCAAAATTCAGGTTCATTCCGTTCAGTTCGTCACCGTGCATCCAGACAAGCTGCTTGGCATTGGCTCCGCCGGGTCCTTTCCTGACCGGCAGCGGTTTTACCAGGTGGCCGTACCTTGTTTCTGCCATTTCAAGTATTCTCCTTTCCAAACGTCAGTCAATAAATTTCAGCTAAACTACGCCAGACTACTCGACGTATCAATGGACTCTATTATAGGAGTTGAACTCCCTTTAAACAATTATGTGTTTTATAAATTGCCATTAAAAACCTTATACTGTCAACGGAATACATCAGCTATCTAAAACCTGTCTTTCAGATTTCTGCGGACCAGTACTCGATGCCAGCTACCGCCGGCAGTGCGCATCTCTCTTATTCTCGGCAGATAGCGGACCAGCAGTACCAGCAGCATTATAATTGAAAAAAGGACCAGTGCTCCTGAATGATATATCAGCCAGGCCACAAATGGAACACAGCACAAAGCCAGGCTGTAGCTAAAGGTAGGAAAACGCGTAACAAGTAAAACGAATAAGAAAATACCGGTACCAAAAGGAAAAGCCAGAGGCATTAAAGAAGCAAAAACGCCGATACAAACCGCCCCTCCTTTACCACCTCGAAAACCTAGAAATACCGAGAAAATATGACCTATTACGGCAATACCTCCGGCTGCAAGCTGAATAATGAATGCTACGTCCAGCCAGCGAGCTAAAAGGATTGCCGCTATCCCCTTGGCAATATCTATAATAAGGACCAGGATACCGTAGGCAATGCCCAAACTGTAAACTACATTCATCGCCCCCATATTCCGCGTTCCCACTTTACGTATGTCTATCCCCCTTCTGAAACGACCGACAATATAGGCAGTAGGAAATGAGCCGAGGATATAGGCACCGGCTAAGGTGATGACAACACTAACGATATCACTACTCATGATTAATCATTATACAATATGGAACTGATGAAGTATTAAATAAGGGTTCCGTTTGCATTTGGCTGTTTTTCTTTACCTCACCCCTTCCCCCTCAAACAATAATATAATATTGACAATAAACGGGTACTGTTTGAGGGGGATAAAGGGGGTGACAAATTTATACCAACCAAAACCGAATATTACCTAAATAAGAAATAACTTGAAACTGGCCAGTGGGCATAGTATAATCGCTAACATTATTTTGCGGATAACCCAGGAATTACTGGAGCGTAGCAATGTATAAGACCATATCATTCAAGAGTAAAGGATTGAATTGCAGTGCCTTTCTTTATACACCGGAAAAACCGGGAACACAGACAGAGCTACCGGCTATTGTAATGGCCCATGGACTTTCAGGGGTAAAAGAACAGGCATTACCGCATGTCGCCGAGAGATTTGCCGACGCCGGTTTTGCGACATTATTATTTGACTATCGCTTCCTCGGAGATAGTGAAGGCGAACCGCGTAACCAGGTATTCCCACTCGAGATGGTAGAAGACTACCGTAATGCTATTACCTGGATTTCTGAATTACCGGAAGTTAATCCGCGACAGATTGGTATCTGGGGTACTTCTCTAAGCGGCAGCCTTGTTCTATACACAGGCACGTTTGACAAGCGGGTTAAGGCTGTGGTCGCCCAGGTCCCGGCACTCTTTAATCCGGCACTCCGCTACACTAGAAGCCCGGGGAAGTGGGACACCGATGGTGATACCATATTGCAGGACCGAATTGAGCGTTACAGAACCGGGACCGTGAACTATGTAAATATCGTAGCTCAATCGGGACAACCCTGTGTATTGCCCGGTAAAGAAGCTTACGATTTTTTCATGTCAACACGGGCAACAGCGCCGAATTGGCGCAATCGGATGACAACCGAGTCAATAGAAAAAATGCGAGAATTTGATGCGGTAAGTTCCGCCCATCTTCTCTCACCGACACCGATAATGTTTATCCCTGCTGAAAATGACGGATTGGTCTCTCCTGACGCCCTCAATCTGGTTTACGAGAAGATATCAGAACCAAAAGCAATAGCCTCATTGCCCATAACTCACTTTGAAATTTACCATGAGCCCTGGTTGTCAAATGCCGCTGATTTAGCTATTGACTGGTACAGGAAATACCTTTAAAAATTGAGCCAGCTTCACCAACTGGTTCTGCTATTATACCGGCGGAAGGGGAAAGCCGAACTCTTCTTGAATACATATTCGATTTTATTCGATTAAACCTACTTAACTATTACCGTTAATGTGTACGTCCATTCTGCCTTCCACACGTCACCTTCCCACCGCGGGCTGTATTCCATTCGTAGTTCGGTTGTCCCGTTTTCGACCGCTTCAAAAGTCCAGACTTCCATGCCGGAGGTTCCGGAGAAGTCCTCCTCAGGTTCCATGAAGCTATGTTCTTCTTCTCTTAACACATTCCCTTCGGTTGTTTCATAGTCCCATTTATAACCTGTTGCCGGGTCTGAGCATAGCTCCATTCTGATTTTGTCACCGACTTCTACTTCCAACTCACCACTACGGTGATTGCTTTCGCAAAACTCATCGTAGGAAATCTCAACATTATGATCATAATGCTCATAAGAGGTTACAGTACATGATGACAATAACATTGCGGCGCCAAATACCGTGAATGTCAGTAAGATTCTCGGGCCCATTACTCCCACCTTTGGCCTGCCTCCATAATGAAAACTACTTTTAAGTCAGGATTACCGGACGGCAGGCCTTGTGCAGATGATTATATGTCCAATTTTAGATAAAAACAATAGGAAGGAGTATGACTACTCTCCGAGAGATTAACCAAAATTGCCTCAATAGTGTCCCTTATGTAGACCGGAATATACCCATAAGATAGTGAATTATTCGTTTCCCTTTGATATAATTAATACCAAAATTAAGTGGGTTGCGGAGGCGGATTATGGTAAAAAGACTTGCAATATGTGAAAGCGTTATCAGCGGTAACACATTCATTACGGCACATGATTTCAGGATACGCCTGGCGAGAGTAAAAATTCCTCCCGTACGCACAGTAAATGGGACAAAGGCAAAAATGCTGCTGGAAGCTTTTATCTCAGGTAATGTCATCGATTATGAAGTAACCTCTGAAGATAATGCTGGAAACAGTCTGGCTGAAGTCTGGGTACGTAATAAAAACATAAATGACGCTATGATTTCGGCCGGGTTTAAATAACTATAGCGATATTCTAGCATTTACTCCGCGGTAAAAATTACTGTGAAGCCTTTTACCTCCGTTTTCTCCTGATAGTATGACCGGCATTCGTTTTCCTGTGTTATGGATATATTATCACTGGACAGACATCAGGATGTCTGTCCAGTGATGCGTACGGCTATTTTATTACATTTAACTTTTATATTCAGGTTTCTTGGAATTTAAACGCCTGGTTTTCTGTATTTATCAGGCTACTGCAACCACCTGCGGCTTCTCTCCTATGGTGACAATACTTTTCCCCTCGGTTATGTACTTGGGCAGGGCCTTTTCGTCTAGCTCCAGTCCGATTCCGGGACCCTCAGGCGGATAGAAGTAACCGTCCTTGTACTTCATGGGATTGTTGATGAGGTCAACATCGTTCGGTTTGGTTGTATCGAACGTGTTATACATAAGCACGGGGAAGAAATTGGCCTGCGCTTGCTTGCCATACTCGGCATCCGAGCAAAGCCAGTGTGCCTGGGCTGCTGCCTCCCAGGGCCCGTTCATGGCGCCACAATATATCCCCAGATTGGACGCCTTAGCAATGGCTCCCCACTTCAATCCTTCTGAGATTCCGCCTGCTGACGCCAGCTTGGTACCTACGATATCGGCAGCGTTCTTCTTGATAATCTCCATCAGGCCGGGAATAAGTACGCTGGACTCATGGGAGCATATCGGTGTCTTCAGAGCGTTACGCAGCGCTGCTAACCCATCAATATCCGAGGTCGCCAACGGCTGCTCAAACTTATACAGGTTGCAATCCTCCACCGCTCGACCGAACAGCAGCGCCGTATAGTAGTCCAGACTGGCATTGGCATCAAAAGCCACCTCAGCTCTATCGCCAATTGTTTTGCTGATCGCCTTTACGTTGCGTATATCAGCCTCTACCGAGTGGACTCCTCCGGCAAATCCTGACGACTTTATTCCAATGCTGGTTACACCGGCAGCTACCGCTCTTTCCGCTTCTTCAACTGCTATTTTTACACCTTCCGGCGAACTATCGGTGTGAATAAAGAAGTCGAAACGTATCTTTTCATTAGCCTTACCCCCCAGAAGCTGGTAGAGAGGCTGGTTATACGCTTTGCCCGCCAGGTCCCACAGAGCAAAGTCTATGGTTGTAACCGCGGCAGGGTACGAAACACCCCACACAGAGTGGATTGACCTGCCAACCTTGGACATAATTATCCCTATATCCAGCGGGTTGGCACCGATGAGGAACGTCTCCCAGGACTTAACCATCACGATAACGGCGTCCTGGTTCACACCACCGGCATCAGCCATTCCGGTGATACCTTCATCAGTGTGCAACTTTACCAGCACTACGTTAGAGGCTCTACCTTCGCCTCGCATTGGACTGGGCACGCTAAGAGGTATACATTCTACTTGGGTAATTTTCATTCGTCAACTCCTCCTTTTTTCTAATCGGTCACTACATTCGGTCCGGCTCGCTTGTGAATCAGATTACGTTTAATAACTATTATTCCAGCCCCCATCTGTGCGGAAGATTATATAATAAATAGTCAAGATAAACAATAGAGAAAGTCGAACTCCCCCTTAATACACACTGTCTTTTATCTTATTGATAACCCGGTTACCTGCATGAGCTTTTTAATCAGCATTATTGCTGGTTTTTTAGCAAGCCATGGCGAATTTGGCACTAAATCGGCACCTGTTTTGGTACTTTTGGCACCAATATTATGACTTTTAAATGTTATAAATAAGACGCAATAGTGAGATTCACTAATATTAACCTGGCTGAAATTCGCATAATATAAAAAGAGGGGGAGGAATGATAAGTGTTACTGAACGTGCCAAGCACGAATTACGAAAGCTGTTATCCGAAAATGTAGACATTGTTGAAGCGCGTCTACGCCTTCTTGACAGGGGTGGAGGAGTACTGGGTATTGGAGTAGATATTGAAATGCCGGGAGATTACGTTGTAGAGTGCGAAGACAAGAGAGTACTGGTAATTGAACCAAGGCTCGCTTCCAATCTGGATAATATTACTCTTGATGTTGACGTAACTCCAGAAGGCACTGAACTGGTATTAGATTACGCATGATAACAGAGAGGGAGAGACAAGCTCCCCCTGAAACAATGCTGCATTTCTCTCCTGACTCTACTTATTCAGGATTCGGTCACAACTCCGCGCTAACTTTCAGGCTGAGGTTTGTCCTCTTTTTTACTCGGTTTAATTTCAGCTATTTCTGGCGGATTTAATAAAATATCTTTTCTCGCACTTTCCAGGCTGCTGGTATATCCCCCGGTCGTTGAGACCTCCAGGAATACGAAAGGTTTGGTGATTTTCTTCACTTTCAGAGGACAGTGCTTTAAGCCCGGCGGTATAGAGACAACAGTAGCGGTGGTTATGATATGTTCTTCCTGTTCATCACCCAGACAGATGCTGATTTCCGCTCCTAGATCGTTTATATCTTCCGGGTTTCCGCCGATGAAGCAAAGCAATTCATGGAAATCATGTGAGTGGGCTTCCGGTACATGATAGTTCGTACTAATGCAATGGTAACCAAGAGTGGTACCTGACCCGTACTCATCGTGGTGAGCAAATATCGACGTGCCCGTCATTCCCGGTTCTGTGTCCTTATAAAAAGGCCCTCTAATCACATTTCTCCAGTATTTCTTCTTTTCCATATATAACTTCCTCCCTCTGTTATAGTTATTAACTGACATTATAATATTCAGGTATTCTACTTTCCAACTGCTTTTGTGTGGACAATTATATGTCAAATAAAAAAGGAAAACAACAGGGAGAGCCGAACTCTCCCGGAAACAATACTTTGTTTTGTTTAGTACTTTGAAGCTCCTATCTCCTCCATCTTGCCGGTTACCATATAGACAACTCTTTCGCAGATATTGGTCACTCTATCTGCGCTACGTTCCAGGTTATGGGCCACCCAGATGAGCCGGGTGGCACGGGTGATTGTCCTGGGGTCTTCAGCCATAAAAGTGAGTAATTCTCTGAATACCTGATCATAAAGGTTGTCAACTTCATCGTCTTCCGCAGCGATGTTCCGGGCGACCTCAGCGTCATGTTTAACAAATGTGTCCAGACTCCGGTGCAGCATGTCCACCGTCTTATCTGCCATGCGGGGGACATCAATTAGCGGTTTTAAGGGTGGTTCGTCTCCTATCATCAGCACAATCTTGACGATACCTTCGGCGTGGTCACCGATACGCTCCACCTCACTGATAATATTTAAGACAGCTCGTTAATAATTGAATAGCAGAAGCGACCATTTTGAGCCTGAACGCTTGCCCCAGTATCGAACATAGTTTTGTATCTTTGATATCAATATATTTAATTACGCAGTCTAGTAACTTACATATCGATCTAAAGAACACCTTCATCAGCAAGCTGACTGATTTCACCATACGTATAACCGAGCATTTCAGACAGCACCTGATGGTTATCTTGGCCTAGGTATGGGGCAGGGTAGTCTATCCTACCTGGAGTTTTGGATAGTTTGAAAATAGAACCGGGGACTTTGACTTTTCCGGAAATTACCTGCTCAACTTCGATGATGGCATTCCGGCTTAATAACTGCGGGTCATTGCACACTTCCGAGAAGGTTGGAAGTTTTGAGCATGGTATATCGGCATCCCTGAGTATGCTTTGAAGTTCTTCTGTGGTCCTTGTTTTAGTCCATTCCTTAACGAGGTTATCAATTTCATCTCTGTATTTAACACGCTCGTTCTGGTTTGAATAAAGCGGAGTATCCAGAAGGTCTTCTCGTCCCATTACGGTGTAAAGCTTTCTAAGCTGGTCAAGGACACCGGCCATAATGAAAATTCTGCCATTCTTGGTAGGGTAAAGATTACATGGTATCATTGCTGAGTGCTGATTACCTAACCGGGGTGGCTCCTCTCCATTAAGGAAATAATAGGGGGCATATTCAATAGAAGTTAATTGCCAGATACTCTCCTGCATTGAAATATCGATAGTCTGGCCTTCACCCGTTCTTAGCCTGTGAAACAAAGCTCCAACGATGGAAAATGCAGTAAAGAGACCGGAAGAAAAATCGGCAATCGATACGCCGCACCGGGTAGGATTATCTGGAAAGCCTGTAACCACGGTCATGCCTCCCATTGCCTGTGCAACAGGGTCGAAACCAGGATAATCCCGTAACGGACCAGTCTGGCCATAAGCAGAAATCGAGGCATATATCAGACCGGGGTTGATTCTGCAAAGTTCCTCGCTGCCAAGGCCAAGTTTGTCCATCGTACCCGGGCTGAAATTCTCGACGACAACGTCGACTTTTCGCGCCAGTTCCTTGCAGATATCAATACCTTTCTTTTCTCTTAAATTCAAAGAAATACTTTTTTTACCCCGATTCAAGTTGATGTAAGGACCGCCTTCCATTCCCTCCGTATGAGGTACGTCGTTCCTTGTCAAATCTCCCGCACCGGGTCTTTCAACCTTGATAATATCGGCACCGAAATTTTTTAAAAGTAATGTGCAAAACGGTCCTGCATAGACTTGAGTAAAATCCAGTACTTTAGTCCCCTCTAATATACTTGCCATTGATTCTCCCTTGTGTATTTCCTTGTTATTAGAGCAAGTTAGTGTGTTATTTAAAGGCTATCAATTATAAACTATTGACGCCGGATGTTAATAGTGTACACAAAACCTTTCATGCTATTGGCAATCTTGCATAATATTTTTGTTCATGGACTACCAGTAACATGACCGCGGGACTCAAAGCAGAGGTGTAGCCAATCTTGGGAAAAGGTTACAATTTGGGCCGGATTATTTAAAAGAAACGTTAAACACCGCATCGATATCCTAAACCACGTTCATTTAAAATAACCCTATCTCTATCACCTAGGAGAATAAGTTTGTTGCGTAGCCGAAAGATGGTCGTCTTTAATAAATAGTAATCATTTTGATATTCTTTTCCCCAGACGCTCGTCAAGAGGGCTTTATTCGATACAACATTTCCCATGTTTTGGATTAGCATAGCTAAGAGAGTGAACTCAGTCGGTGTTAGATGAACACGTTGATTAGAGACAAACACTTCCTTAGTATCGAAATGAATTGTCAATCCATCGGGTAATACTAAAAAATGTTCCGTGTCAAATTCTTCGGTTTTTCGGAAAAGGGCATCACATCTAGCTGATATTTCAATCGGACTATAAGGTTTAGTTATGATATCATCCGCCCCTGCTTCTAAAAGCCTGCTGTGATTATCAGCCATACATTTTTCATTTAGCACGATTAGAAAGGCATTTGAGCACCGTCGGATTCTTTCTATCAAGTTAATTTCAGCTGTATTAGGAAATCCACAATAAAGGATTATAAGGTTGGGTTCAACAGATGAGATAAGAGCTTCAATATCAACAGTGCTACTCCCGATGATTATCAGTACGTCGGAGAATCGCTTTCTTAGATGGGTGGAGATGTTATCGATATCTTTAAAATCATTCCCTATAATGATGACTTTCATTTGTTCATTCACTCTTAGAAAGGAGGAAATTACAATATACAGTATTCCCTCCTTGTTATAAAAATAATAAAGGCATCATTTTTCAGTATTTCTTAGTAGAAAATAATGCCTTTACTTTTCGATTTCCTTCCATCTCATATACATTTTTAGCGAGTAACCAGGAAATCGCATAGCATATTTTAAATAATACGATTTACAGGATACTACAGCATAATAAATGATAATGTCAAGTCTTGAGCAAGAAGGTTCTGTTTGCATTTGGTAGTTTTTCTTTACCTCACCCTTTGCCCCTCTCCGGCCTTAAATGCTTTTAAACAATTCTCAATGGTTCAGGGCGGAGAGGGGAGAAACAGAGAGAGGGGGGCTCTGCCCCCTCTCTCAAACTCCTTCCCCCTCAAACAATAATATAATATCGACAATAAACGGGTACTGTTTGAGGGGGATAAAGAGGGTGACAAATTTATACCAACCAAGACCGAATAGTACCAGCAAGAATGCATCAGAGACAGCTTACTGAATCTGTAAAAGTTATTAGGGTTTGCCATGCTAGGCTTTGGAGCTTGAAAACCAAGACTGGAGAAGGTTATCTTGCTGATAAAAAGGAGGGAAGGTAACTTACTGTGAAGGAGCAACGCGATCATAAAGAGCTTGTCAGCATCGATTAGGCAAGCAGACAGGCAAACAGTGCTCCAGCACGAATAGCGGACTGGAAAGCCACCCCGGCAAATCCGACAACCGTCACCAAGCTAAGAAAGGGGGTAGAAATAGTATGAGACGCCTCGACTTTGGTAAAGATTATATCCCTCACCCTTAGGCTGTCAACGGTAAAGGCTTTATTCGAGCTTTGGTTCACCCTTAACAGTCCGGTGGTCTTGGGATAAGACTTCTGGTAGCGGGTCGAGGAAGAAACAATAGCAGAATCATCTGGCAGAATAGAAAATTCACTATAGGAAGATAGCCCGAGACTCTTGACACCCTACGTAGCGGTAGAGATCCCTGTACTTGTCTGTTGCATTCCTTTAAATGTAGTCGTTTTCAGGTAAGAGGTTAGATTTGGTATAAAAGGCGGCAATGTCAACTCTTTGAACTACATTCTGCCAGGTGGACAGGTATGACCTCCGCAGGATCTGAAATTCTAGAATATCTGCCTCGAAGACGTTATTGGTAGGGTTATCGGATAAATACTTCTAAGAAGTGCTGCTATCAACCTGATCCGATATGAGTTATAAAAGTTAGTTAGCATTCTAATCAATAATATAATGCGGATTCCGATGAAATCGGCCACCTTTCTGCTCCAAATCAGCCAGAAACGATGACATCAGTATGAGAAGAAGAAAGAACCCTGTTTCCAGTATTAAGGGGCACTCCCCAGTCATGGGGAGTGCCCCTTATTTGTTCCAAGTTTCTCAAAGCCCGGAACCGATGCCTAGTATCCCATTTCTTTTTTCAGTTCCTGGTCTATCCAGGCATATTGAAGCCAGCCGTTGTGTTCAAACTCGATTACATTCATTTCACCATGATATCTCTTCAGCCACGGCTGCCATATGACATTTAGAAACTCTGTTGGCACATCACAGTAATAGACCTGGTGAGTTTGATACGCGGCTAATTTCTTGACCAGTTGATACCACTCATCTGACCAGGGCACAGCCTTACAAATTTCTAGGTAGCCCTCATCTATTATCGGGTCACTGACTCTAGAAAAATTGAAGTAGCCACCCTGCCGCACAATCTCGAAAGTTCCGGCCACACCATTGGAAGGCCAGGCCGTGCTTATCATCTGATTGTAAGTCTTTTTGTTGGTAAGATGAGAAGAGACAGACTGCTCTACCAGATCAAGACTCAGGTCAACGCCAATTTTGTCCCAGTAGGCCTTGAGCATGGAGATAAAGTCCGCATTTCTTTGGGTGACGACCATTTCGCATTTAAATCCATCGGGATAGCCGGCCTTAGCCAGTAGCTTCTTTGCCTCTTCCGGGTTATACTCATAAATTTCCTTGGTGTCAAAGCCGTCGGGTGCCAGGCCGAGTTCCTCAAGCGGAGTGTAGGCCTTCGACCATTCTTTCTTTTGGAAAGAAGCTATAGGATACTGGTATATAACAGCGTTTCCCTGGTAGTACTCATCTATGAGCTCCTGATAGTTTATCCCCATCATCAGCGCGCGCCGGACATTGATGTCAGTGAAGGGTAGCTCTGGCTTGTCAAGCCTGTAACTTGGCATCATGCACAGCCCGAGATACTTTCGTGATTGTAGCTCGGGGTTAGTCCCTTCTAACTCGGCTAATTGCTCCCAAGTCACACCGGTGTATCGGTCAGCCTGGCATGTCCGTATTGCTGCTAATCGGGTAGAAGCATCAGGGATGACAAGGATCTTGACGGTGTCTATATAGGGGAGCTGGTTCCCCTGGATGTAGGGGTCCTTTTCCCAGAAAGTGGGATTCTTGACGAAACGGTAAGAGGAGTTGGGAACACAACTATCCATCATGAAGGGTCCGGTGCCAACAACATTAGACCAATCTACACTACTTCCGTATTTCTCTATCACTTCATGCGCGTAATGCTTTATACACTGACAGACAAATCTGTGTGTGAAATACTGGTGTCCCGGGGGAGTCTTAACCACCACCGTCCATTTATCAGTGGCATATGCATCAACCGGGGCATCCGCGAGAGCAAGGAAATAAGCTCCGCTTGTTTTTTGGTCAATATAGTTACGTCTAATGTTATAGACGGCGTCATCAGCAGTAAATTCTCTCCCGCCGACCAGTTGGCTGGCCTCAAGCTTGGGGTTATACGAAAAGTGAACCCCTTTACGGATGTGGTAGATGACGGTGTCATCACCTTCAAACTCCCAGCTTTCGGCCAACTCGCCCTTATTGAACCAAAAGTTCGAGTAAAAGCTTATGTTGTAGTCGCTCTCTTCGGTGCCGGCTGGCCCCATTGTCCAGTCTCCGGTACATAGTTCTTTAAGTAGGTAGCTTCCCCAACTACCAAATTGCATAGGCCCCCATCCAGTCTCATCCCAGGTGATAGTGTCAGAGGTCACAACTGTAGTATATGTCCCGCCGTATCTTGGCTTTTCGAAGGTTTTTTCTACTACCGTTCCATCCTTCTTGGTCAGTTTCACCGTTAGCATTTGTGCCTCTGGGTAGTACCTCCCCTTCTGCCACTGTGCCCTCTTCTTCCTCTTCTTCGCCTATTACCACTTCTTCTTCTTCCTCCACGGTGGTTGTTCCGCATGATGCCACTATTAGACAGAGCACCATCAGAAGACTGATGCATATCCAAACGATCTTCACTTTCATCACCCATGCACCTCCTTATTAAACAGATATTATAGTTTCATAATTAGTGCCAAGTAACAATGTGTAAAATCCATACAAATTTCATATCACCCCCCTTTATTGGCTGGTCTTGCCACACCTTGCCACGGAGGTGAATAATGGCATTTAGCATTACTATCAGGCTAGAAAGAAACCTGTGTAAGCCTCATTGATGCGGCAAAACCAGCATCAATGCTTTGGTTTATTCAAAATACAGTGTTCCCTCCTTATCAATAAAAAAGAATAATGAAGGTATCTTATCTGCGTGTTTCTTAGCAGAAAATAATGCCTTTGCTTTTCGATTATATTGAGTTTTCATTCATTTTCTACATGAATGATATAATATTCCTTCGCGCTTCTCCCCTTTTTACCACTTCTATGGCATCATTTATCGTATCGATAGTGTAGTGTTTTGTAATAAGCTCGTCCAACTTCAGTTTTCCTGCCTTGTACAGGTCAACTAGCTTCGGAATATCTTCATTAAAATTTGTAGTGCCCATAAAACTTGCGGTAATCACTTTTTCATTATCGATTATATCCATTGGAAAAACAGACATGTTCTGTGTAGCCAGACCGACTATTACAGCAATACCCTGCCTTCCAAGCATAGCTATACCCTGCTCGATGGCTGAAGTAACGCCGACTGTTATGATAACACTTTCCGCTCCATAACCCTTTGTTAATTCTTTTACCTGCTCGACCGGATCGCCTTTAGATGCGTTTACCAGGTGAGTTGCACCAAATGCTCTTGATGATTCCAGCTTATTATCCAGCACATCAATGCCTATTATCGGGTACGCACCTGCTATAGAAGCACCCTGTATGGCGTTCAGACCGACTCCACCGACGCCGATTACCACGCAGCTTTCCGCAGGTCTTACCTTAGCTTTGTTTATTACTGCCCCGTAGCCTGTTATGACACCGCAGGCAAGCAGGGCAGCCCGGTCCATAGGCATATCTTCGGGAATCTTCACTACCTGTGACTTATCCACCATGCAGTATTCGGCGTAGGAACCAACCCTGAGCCCATGATAAACCTCTTTCCCCTCTTTTGTCTTCCACCTGCTTTCGCTGTCAAGCGGCCATGTAGCATTACACATACTCGGTCTACCGGTTTTGCAGTACCTGCACTCACCACAGGAGCGAAGCAAAGATACTACAACTCTGTCACCAGGCTTTAAGTTATTTACTCCTTTACCAACTTCTTCAATGAATCCTGCAGACTCGTGTCCCGGTACGAAAGGCAGTTGAAAGGGTAAATCTCCGTTTATAAAATGCAGGTCGCTGTGACAGATCGCAGTCGCTGCCAGTTTTACTTTAACTTCACGCTCATGCGGTAATTCCATTTCAAGTTCCTCGATAACGAGGGGCTTTCCATATTCATAACATACTGCTGCTTTCATAGTTACCTCCTACATCTGAAAGAAATAATATGAGAACGCAATCGGATATCAATATAGATATCTTTTTCTAATTCTAATGTCAATAACATAAAGTAACATTACGGTAACATTTAAGAAATCTGAGGTAAACTCCATCTCTAGGACAAGAGAGGGACGATGTTAAGGTAAGGATCCGCAGTCATTAATAATTACGATGCAAGGTATTCTACCGCACTATTATTAATGGTTACTACCGAGCTGGGGAGGAAGGTGAAGGACTCGGCCGACGTTCGGTATCCAAACGTCTTACGCGGCTGCTCAATTTATAGAACCAGAAATAGTTACCTAGCAGTGCGCCTGAGTAACGGATGGATTGCCGGTTATTAAAGTGGGAAGTAACACTCCGAAAGGTCTTTTGGTATTCTTTACCGCAGCACTGGTGGCAAGACTGTTCTGTGATTCATCTTATCCGGCGGTATATAGACATCTATTCCATGCGCTGTGAGATTATTTATTGCATCACTAGAGAAGTATCCAGCATCGGCTGACATCTGGAGTGGCTCTCGCCTTTATTGACCTAAACAATTTCCATCATCGGCTCTGTCTGTCCCATGTCTGCAGGCTTGTTCGTAACCTCAGCCACCACCATTGTCTAAGGCGGGGCCGCAGTTTCCGAAACACTGGCTCACCATACTCAGAATGGCAGCTCCACCAAACCGGAATGCCGATAAAATGTTACCACAATGTTACTTAATATTTATTGACATTGGAAAAAAATATGTAGATATATTAATGTATAATGTTTGTACCCCATTAGGACAGGTGATTAATGTAGACCACTCCTATAAGATTGAAAAGCAAGATAAGACAAGGCTCTTGAAAGAAAACACTCACAATTCGAAATAGAAGTTACTTTAGGTATATTAAGAAAAGGACCAGTTGCCAAGATAGCCGCCAGATGTGTGAGCAGACTATTAGGAACTACAGAACGAGGCGACCAGTATTTTCAGCAGAGGCCGTGCTCGAAGAAAAGTAAGATAAAAATCTTGTTGCGCGAAACAGCAGAATGGATATAATCTTAATTAACTAGAAGCAAATTCTAAATATAATTATAAATCTAAGGAGGTCGAAATGAAACTTCAGAACAAGGACCAAATATATCGCAATCTGCAAGAACACATCGATGTACCACCGGGTACCTTTCCAGCTGCTGAATCAGGGACGGATATTAAGTATTTAAAAACCCTCTTCACCCCTGAGGAAGCACAAATCGCCTTATATCTTTCCCCTATAAAAATAGCACCAATAAAGACTATTTACGAACGTGCCAAGAAAGGCGGCATATCCCTGTCGATCGAGGAGTTTCAAGAAAAGATAAGTGAGATGGAGTTTAAGGGACTTGTCGTATCATACGAGGAAGGCTATACGGAAAAGCAGTATAAAAACGCTGGTGGCGGCGGCGGTGGAATGATAGATTTCCAGGTAGATAGGATTTCGAAGGATTTAGTTGAAGCCATAGATAAATATCACGAAGATCTCTTTAAGGTTAGGGAGAAGGAAAAAGCCAAAAAAGCGAATGTTCCGGGTCTGCGTCAAATCCCTGTGCAGAGAGCTGCTCCTCGGTCGGACAAATTTCAGGTACGAAGATATGACGATGTCAGGTGGCTTATACAGAACAATCCAGGTCCGTTTTCGATAGCCAACTGCATTTGCCGGCAGATGAAGGATATGCGAGGTATGCCCTGTAAATACTCTGACCTGCGCGAGACCTGTATACAGATTTCACCTGACCATGCCAGGAGTTATCTTGCCATGGGGATTGGGCGTTCTATCACCAGAGAGGAACTCTTTGAGAAATTAGACCAATTTGAAGAGGCCGGATTTATCCTCATGCCGGAGAATTCTCAAAAGCCTGAGAATATCTGTGTCTGCTGTGGAGACTGCTGCGGACCTCTGGGTGCGATACTGAAATCTCCCCGCCCGGCCGAATTGTTTGCCAGTAGTTACTATGCGGCAGTTGATCCCGAACTTTGCACCGGGTGCGGTACCTGCGTTAATCGGTGCCAGCTGGAAGCTCGGACTCTGGTTGACGGTAAGGCTACTATCAATCTCGACCGTTGTATTGGCTGCGGGAACTGCGTTGTGACCTGCAAAACAAAAGCCAGCCAGCTTCACAAAAAGAAGAAGGAATGGATACCTCCGATAAACAAAGACGCCACCCTTGCAGCGCAACTAGCAGCCACCAGTAAGACAAAAGCAACACGAGCAACCAAGAAGGCGACACGCAGCAAGTAGCAAGGACGATTTTGGCGTGCTCTCAACGAGTGGTAGGTGTGAACGTAAACAAACCAAGTCAGCCTGGAGTTATTGTTCATAGCACCCAGAACATGACCAGAGGATGGTAGTTTTGTCCTAAGTGATTTAGGCTAAGATACAATCTTCGATAACAGAATGGTATAGGGGGCCGTATAGTTATAGCTGAAGACTATGATTAGAGTCCGGAGGGAGTGGTCTAATCATAGTCTTGCTTCTTGAATAACTTTGGGGAGACCGGGGAGGAAAAGGCTAGTTGAATGCTATAGTTATGACAGGCAGAATCGCCGGGAAAACAACAAGAAAATACTACCTCCAGAAGGAATGCCTAAGCGTTGGCAGGTGATTTTTTCAGTGCTAACACAACAAAGGAGGATAAAATGAGCAACGAGGACCAGGTTTACCGCGACCTGCAACAGTATATGAGTGCAGCAATAGGTAGTTTCGAGTCGGAAGAAGTATTAAAACTTCTACTCACCCCCGAGGAGGCAGGAATCGCCACGCTAGTTCCCGCTGTAAGAGCAGAACCGGCAAAGACCATCCACAAACGCCTCGAGAAAATCGGAATGTCGATGTCACTCAAGGAACTGGAACAGAAGTTGGACCATATGGCTTACAAGGGAGCCCTCATTGTAAAGAGAGAAGGTCTTAAGGAAAGACATTATAGAATCCCTGGGCCTGGTGGTGGTGGCGTATTGTGGGAATTTCAGGTGAACAGGATATCGAAAGAATTACTCGAGCTCCAAGATAAACATCGCCAGGAAAGGATGTCAAAGGTATTTGCTGACCGCCCGAAGGTTGCTGGGCTCCGCACTATCCCAGTTGATAAGAGCGTTCCTCTTCCCGAAAAATACATGATAGGAAAATATGACGATATAAGGTCGCTTATAGAGAACTCTCCCGGTCCGTTTTCAGTGGCCAATTGTATTTGCCGGCAGGGGAAGGATTTGCGGGGCCAGCCCTGCAAGCATTCCGACTTTCGTGAGACCTGTCTGCAAATCGGGCCTGACCATGCCATGAATTACATCGAAATGGGAATAGGGCGCGCTATCAACAGAGAGGAAGTCTATCAGTTATTAGACAAGTGTGAGGAAGCAGGATTTATCCTGATGCCGGAGAACTCACAGAAACCCGAGAATATCTGCATCTGCTGTGGAGACTGCTGTGCTCCACTGAGCGCTGCAAAAAAGACCCCACGCCCGGCAGACCGCTATATGACTAACTTCTACGCAGAAGTAGACCCCGCGTTATGTACCGGCTGTGGAATCTGTGTTGAACGGTGCCAGCTGGAAGCCCGCGTCCTGATTGAAGACAAGGCTTTCGTCATCCGTGACCGCTGCATCGGCTGCGGTAATTGTGTTACAAGATGCTCGGAGAATGCCACCAGGCTGCGCAAGAAAGAGGATGAACTGGTTCCTCCGAAAGACCGTGAGGCTACCGTTGTGGAGATGCTCACCGCTAGATTAAGCAGATGGAACAGCTTTAAACTAAGATTGAAAATGCTGCTGGGTCAAAGTGTGTGAGCGAGAGCTATTCTTAGTACGCTCTGGTATCGATTTCTGGGCTTGAACTATTGAAGCATACCCGGGAAACAAACTGTAGTCATCATTCACAATAAAAAATACGTAACCATATGGCGGACCGTCACCAGTGCACAAGGTTGTGCAAAGGGTGCTCTTTACATTTATTCCTATCGCCACAATCTCTAAGTGCTTAAATATGAAGGCTCATTTTGCTTTATAGTTTTTTATAGTATCTTCAAGCCAGGAGAACCATGCTTCTAGACCCTCTCCGGTCTTAGCCGAGACCGGGAATATTCTGGCAGAAGGATTTAAACCGCTGACTGCTTTGGAGAAGGCGTTCATATTAAAATCAAAGTACGGCAAGACATCTGTTTTGTTTACCAGTACCACATCAGCTTCCGTAAACATTAGGGGGTATTTTTGAGGTTTGTCATCGCCTTCGGGAACACTCAGGAGCATTACGATTTTATGTTCACCAAGGACAAACTCAGCCGGGCAAACAAGATTACCCACATTTTCTATTAGTACCAGGTCAATCTGGTCGAGGGCCAGATTATCCAGCCCATTCTTAATCATATTGGCATCAAGGTGACAGCCACCGGCGGTATTTATCTGAATCACCGGGATACCTTGCTTACTTACATTATCAGCGTCGATTGTCGAGGCAATATCGCCCTCAATAACAGCAATACGGGTCTTTTCCTTAAACCTGCTAACGGTTTGTATGATAAGACTGGTTTTTCCTGCCCCGGGCGAGGACATAATGTTTATCATAAGTATATTTTGCCTGTCCAGTAATTCCTTGTTTGCCTTTGCCTTTTCTTCGTTTGCGCCAAGAATATCCTCTTTGATAGTCAGTATTTTGATACTCATTTATTCTACCTCCATGCTATTAATATATAGTTCGCGTCCAGAGGCTATTTCTACCTGTTGTTCTCCACAATTAGGGCAATGAAAATCGAGTTCTTCGGGCAAAAAAACCGTATCGCAATTACGGCAGCGCAACTGGACCGGGATATGCTCAAAGGAAAGGCTGGCTCCTGCGGCGATGGTATCCCTGCTGAGAAAGCTGAAATAGAAGTCCACGGCCTCATCAACTACGCCGGAGAGTTCGCCAACAACAATAAAAATCCTGAGAATCTTGCTCGCCTTTGCTTTCTCTGCTTCTTCGAGTGCTAAGGCTAGAAGGGATTCAACGACAATCCGTTCATGCATTATTTCAGATAAGGTCCGGTCTTTATTCTATATACCTCCAATGCCGCTGATATATGCTAAGTAGAGCTGTTCACCTCATATGTCAACATTTTCTGTTTGCAGTCGATAACACAGCGGCTACCTCTATATTTTTGTCCTGTCTTACCATTGTACGTGTCTTTTATTAATTCACTATTATTGTAGCCTCTATTTAAACCTCGGAAGAGCGGTAATTGAGCTTGCCGGCTGCCGGTCTCCAGTTGGTTTCCACTATTTTAACTACGACAGAGTCCAAATAATTCAGGCACGAATGGGCTTCATGGAGGTATTCCAAACAAGTTTTACCACCGGAGCCCCCTGCTCACGGAGTCCTCCCGTTAAGTGACAACATAAGCCCGCTGAGGGACGCTCTGAGCAATTATAACAATCAGCCGTTTTTTATTCCAGTTGGATCTTTGAGCTTACCCGGTCCAAATGAGGAATAATCAAGGTCATAAAATTCCCGGCAAACGGCAAAATATCCCAGCTGACAACCGCCCATCACCAGTTTGGCAATCGGTGCGTCACGGTAATATTTCTCGTAATGATTCTCGCGGACATAGCCGTATGAACCCATCAGTTCCATTCCTTTCAGAATGAGGTTAGGCACAGTCCTGGTAATATATGCATGCACGGCATGTCCTTTGGCTACCATACTCCTTGTGACCCACATACCGTAAATATCCATATTGTCATACTCGTAAGCCAACTCCAGAAATGCAGCTCTTCCAACTGTTATGAAGGATGCCATTTCACCGAGAATCATGGCAGCAGAAAGGTGCTGGTTGATCGGTCTGCCGCCGGCTACCCGCTGCGCGGTATATTCATTGAGCACATCGAAAGCACCCTGAAGGACACCTATACTATGGCCGGCATTCAAAGGCATAGGAGCGGCTACGGCTGTTTCAAAAAGAGCCCAGGCTACAGGTCCCGCAAGACCCCACTCCTTGGGCACCCTGACGTTATCGAAATAGGTGGCGGTGTTTCTACAGGCCTGCAAGCTGCATTTTTCCTCGAATTTACCATGCGAGACTCCAGGCCAGGGTTCCGGCACGTAAATAAGGGCGAAGGCATCCTTACCTAGCCTCGGGTCCATGTTGCAGATTACACAATTGAGATCAGCCACACCGGCGTTGGATGCCCAGAATTTATTGCCGTTGATGACCCACTCGTTACCCTCCAGTTTTGCTCTTACCCCTATCGTCTTGCCTTCATTGGTAAGATTCTCGATATCACAGGCAGACTCGACTTCACTCATATTAAAGCAGGCGGCTTTAAGTTCGTTACCGACGAACATCGGAGCAAATTCATCGAGTACGGCTTTGCCCCAGGCTCTAGCCTCTGGAGAAGGTTGCATCAGGTACGCTATGGTAGCCGGCATCAAGCCCCAATCGGTAATAGCGCTATGCATACTTATACCATAGTCGCCTCTCGCTATTTGTTCCTGTTTCAGAGAACTGGCGACCATAGAGAGCATTTCATTACCGCCATAATCCTTGGGTATCATATTTTTCTGGCAGCCGAGGTCTACCTGCAATTTTTTTAGTATGGGATTAATTATCTCCTCATGAGTTACATCATCGTCGATTTTATCGCGTACTGGCATGATTTCTTTATCGACGAAATCAGACATAGTCTTCTGCACCATCCGCGCTTCTTCACCAACGAAACATTCGGGATACTGCAATTTGTACCATTGGCTGGTCTGGTCCAGCATTTATCTCCTCCGTTGACAGATTTTCCAAAAGCGGCCCTTTTTCATTAATGACATAATTCCTGTAATCTTCATTGGTCACGTGTTCGGCGAGATTGTAGAGAATGATTTCCTTAGCTACAATAATTTCCCTTTTGGTTTTATCAAGCAATGCGAGTAAAGTGTAGTTAATGTAACTGTGCCTGTCAATAATCCGTATTGCCTTATAATAATTGTTACCGAAAATGTTACCGAAAGGTTTATCCTGAATAAAGCAGAAGGGGGGAGGTTCATGCTGATAATCGGATTAAAAGTCCGGGAGACATATATAGGGTGGCAGGTTCACTAATTAAGGGGAAGATTCGAAAATTTGGTTTTGGAACTTTAGCTTCCTGTATACATAAAAAGGAGGTAAACAAGGATAGAAATAAGGCCGGGGACCGTTCTTAAAACTTTCAGGTCTTTTCACCTTTAATTTTAGATAACCTTCCATAGTGGTAGTGCCCCGATGAGTAGTGTATTATTTTGGATGCGGTTAAAGTCGCTCTTTCTCTTTTCCAACCATTTAGTCAATTTGAAACCAAAATGATACCTTACCTCCGATGTTTCAAGTTGACAATAATTCGGATACCAGTATATCATTTTGGCAACATCGGTTTGTCAAAAAAACCGAGCCGCTAGAAAGCATATCACTATCATAATCATATCATTATTGCCAACGCCGCTGACTTATCAGCGGATACTGCAGCCAGGGCAATGGCCATCACTCTCAAATCTTCGGGATAAACAGCGCCAGACATGCTAATAAATACACCGGGCGGGCAGCACATGGTTAATAACAGGAAGTAAATGCGGGCTGAAGGGAAAAAGGATGAAATAATGCAGGTAGCTAAAAAACCATTCGGTGCTGTCTCAAGAGGATTCAGCTTCTACATGAAGCAAGAGCGCGACTGGAAAGTCTCAATGGCGCGAACGAATTTCACCCAGTTCTTTTACAAGATGGTCTTACCTTACCTGTCTATTTATACCATGGCTCTGGGAGCCACCGGCACACAGCTTGGCATCGTTAACAGCGTCGGAATGGTTATCACCGGCACTTTAGCGCCGTTAGGCGGCTGGATGATTGATAGGACCGGTATCAAGAAGATTTACCTGTTCGGCATCGTAATACTGGTTATATCATACCTTGTCTATGGTATAGCCCAGAACTGGGCTATTATTATCGTTGCTATGATTGCCTACCAGTTAGGAATGTTCATCAGCATGCTTAGCGATGGTACCATCTGTGGTAACTGCCTGAAGAGTGAGGAGCGTACCACCTGTATGGCTATTTGCGAAACCTTCGGCATGGGGCTGCTAGGACTCGCCGCACCCCTGATAGGCGCCTGGCTGGTCAGAACCTTCGGCGGGATAAACGTTGAAGGCATCAGGCCACTCTTCTTTGTTTGTATGGCAGGTATTATTGTCACATTCTTCGTCATCCTTACCCAGATATCCAACCGACGGTGGGGAAACACCAGTGAGACCAACCTTAATTTCCTGCAGGGAATCTCCCAAGTGTTTAGAGAAGGGTATCACCTGAAGCGTATGATTATTATTACTGCTTTAAGCGGCATGCAGATGGGCGTGGCTGTTCCCTATATCCAGCCCTTTGCCCATGAGTTCAAAGGCGCCGAGGAGTTTGTGCTGGGAGCAATGATCACGGCCAACGCTTTAGCGCCCCTCGTGCTCGGCATACCTCTCGGCAGACTATCCGATAAGATTGGACGGAAAAAGGTCATCTATTTATCGATGCCCTTTATCGTGGCTTCTTACCTAACGCTTATCCTTGCGCCCAATTCCAGTTTCCTGATTGCTTCCGGTGCCCTTCTGGGCTTTCTCCCGGTAAGCACGGTTACCACAGGAGCTATGGGACGTGAGCTGGTCCCTCCATCGCGAATGGGCAGGTGGAATGGAATCTTATCATTGTCCCGGATGTGGTTTGGTGCTCTGACAGTCTATCTATTCGGGCTTGCCTGGGACCATATCGGTCCACAATGGGTGTTCGTCGGTGTTATGGCGATTGAACTCACCAGAATTCCACTCCTGATCGGAATGCCTGAGACATTAGGTACACGCTGGGACCAAAATAGCCAGGATTAGGCACTTTCATCCCTGATGACTGGACCCTACCTGTCTATTTATATCATGGCCCTGGGAATCACTGCCACACGCAGTTTGGCACTATCAACAGCGTCGCATGGGTATTTTCACTTCGGGAAGGACAACTCAAGAATTAAACTGAGTCTTTAGTGGCTGCCGAGCTAGGATTCGAATGTAGCGCGTCTGATGGCCACTGGAACGAGTACTAGGTCTTGAGGTGTGAATGACCGATATATAAACACCAATCCTATTAAACTCGGAAAGGACTTACTAAAGTATTCCCCGCTCATGCTTATCAGGCACAACAAGGACGGGGAAAGTCTAGTAGAGGAAGGGGAGAGTCTGGTGGAGGCGGGGGAGGCTTGGTCTCCATCTTACCGTACTATATCGACTTTATTTGAACAGAGACAAGCATTTGCAGTTAGCTTTGATAAATGACTACCCTAATTATATATACTATTTTCTACCTTAGGGAAAATGCAGGAATGCCATCTCGCTTCGACTAACAATTATTTTTTTTAAGAAAATCAAACATACTTAGTTACTCTATTAACAATCTTTATCTGATAATAATGGCTCTAATACTAGGGAATAAAACACTTATGTAAAAACGACTATATCTTCCGAAAACCTCATATAATATAATATTATTATAGTTGATATCTAGTCCTTCAACTAGATATTGGGGGCATTATGACCAGACAGTATTTTCTTTATTTTGATATTTTGGGATTCGATAAACTCGCAGCCGAGATGGGAGATTAGGTTGTTACTCCTATCAAAATAATCCTGCCTGTTAAAACTTGGCCGGATATTCTATAATTTGTCTCTCCCCTGGTAGATATAATGGAGGTTTTATTAAAAGGTGGTTTTAGGCTATTTTGCAAATATGAAGGAGATGCGAACAATATGAAGAAAGAACAAATGTTTAAAGAACTTAAAGAGTCGGTCATCAGTCTGGATACAGAGAGAGTAGAAAATGCGACCCGAGACGCCCTTAACCAGGGCCTTTCACCACAAGATATAATATACAAGGGTCTTGTGGAGGGGATGCAAGTAGTTGGTGATGGGTATGCGCGGAGGGAACTATTCCTGCCCGAACTGATTGCCAGCGGTGAGGCGATGAAGGCGGCCTTTAGCGTTTTACGGCCTCAAATGCTTAAGGCGGGAGTTAAAGCTGAGGGAAAAGTTGTAATCGGGACCGTACAAGGCGACATTCATGATATTGGCAAGAGCATCGTTGCTGCCCTCTTGGAAGGTAACGGGTTCGAAGTGTATGACCTGGGGGTAGATGTACCAACAGATGCTTTCATTGAAAAGATTAACGAAGTTGATCCTGACGTTGTTGCCCTTTCAGCATTATTATCAGCCACCGTATCCAAAATGTTCGAAACAGTCTCAATCCTCAGGGAGAAGAACATCCAAGTGAAGATTATCATAGGGGGAGCGGCTACCACACAATTAGCAGCTGATGAAATGAAAGCTGATGCCTATGGAGAAGATGCCTGGGAAGGTGTTCAAAAAATTAAACAGCTAGTGAAAATGAGGAGGCAGAAATGAAGCATGATTGGAAAGCATCACAAGAAAGAATGGCAGCCGTGTATGCGGGGGAAACACCGGACAGAGTGCCCTTGTCTATTTTAACCGGTGAATCAATAGCTGCACGTATTACAGGACTCACTGTTAGAGAAATGCTGTCGAGTCCCAAGAAGCTAGCTGAAGCTAGCCTAACGACTTCCGAAGTCCTAGGCGCAGATGGTCTTGGCCCAGCCATACCTCCCTATGCTGGTCCGATGGAAGCGCTAGCCTTTGCCAAGGCTAATGGCAAGGCTGATAAGTTTGTCTGGTTTGAGTATCGCGCACCTCATATGCCCGAGGGCGTGATATGCAAGACGGAAAAGGATATTGAGAACCTTGAGATACCCGACCACCTGAAAGTTGAGCCATGGCCGACTATCTTAGAAGCCTCAGCAATACTAAAGGAAAAGAGCGGTGCGTCGCCAGGATTTGCTCCAAGTTTAACTTGGTCGAATGTCCAGTTGCTGCGAGGGACTCAGGCATATATTGATGTGCGGGAGAACCCTGACCTGCTCTTGAAATTGTGCGAGAAGATATACGCTTCTCATGTGGATCTTTACAAAGCATCTTGCAAAGTGGTTGGGAAACCTAAAACCATGTTTAACTGTCAGTACGGATTCAATCGGCACATGCTGAGTTTTGAAGACGCTTGGAAGTTCGAGGGGCAGTTCGTTGTCAGGTTTTATAAAGAAACGGGCCTACCCCTCATTGTTCATAACTGCGGTTTCGAGCCCTATTGGGAAGAAATGATAGATAAATTCAGAGAAGAAGGCGTTCCCATACTTTGTGTCAACGGAGGCCACCCCATGGATATCGACTATTGGGTTCAGTTTAATAAAAAGTACCCCGATATCGTGATTATGGGTGTCGCTCTCTACGTTAATGATTTGCTGCAATCTGGTACTCCTGAAGATATCATGGAACGAGTCAGGCAAATTATCGCCAAACTCGGCCCATCCAAAAGACTCATAGTCTGCCCTCATTGTACTGTCGACTGGAGACAGCCCCTCTCCAATATTTTTGCTTTGCGAGAAGCCGTAGAAAAGTACGGGAAGTACCCTATAAAGGTGACGGCGTAAGTCCCTGTGGGCTGTATGACAAGGAGGTGAAAAGCCCAGCGAGAGAAGTCGGTTATCCATATAATAAACGGGTCCGAGGAGAAGTTCCCGAACCCGTCTTTGTTTCTGGTGGAGGCGGGGGAGAGTCGAACTCCCCGTCCAGGAAAGGCTGCTCAGGATATCCTACAAGCTTAGTCAGGTCTTTTATCTTACCCGGTTAGCCTCATCTGACCGAGTTCAGCCGGGCCAGTCGATTTTTCTTACACTGCCCTTATCGACATCCGGGCAGTGGCACCTCAACTAATCGTCACCCAATCCCGACCCGCTGAGGTGAGGTTGGGTTGGATGTGCAGCCTATTTAATTAGGCAGCAACTAATACTGGTTCTTTGCCAGTTATTTTTTGCCACTTGTTTTATGAGGGTAGTGGCACCTCAACCTGCAATCCTGTAGCATACCTCCCCTGTCGAATCCACGCGCCCCCATTGAGAACGCTAAACTCAGTTATTAGATACCCTTCGGTACTTACGTTTCGTTACCCGGCCTATTTCTACTTCCGCTTCACGGCGGGCTATTGTTTCTCTCTTATCGTGCAGTTTTTTGCCTTTTGCCAGCGCTATCTCAACCTTTGCCCGGCTATCCTTTATGTAAATCCTGAGCGGTATCAGCGTCAAGCCTCTTTCTGCAACTTTACTGGCAAGGCTGGCAATTTCTTTCTTATGAAGAAGCAGCTTCCTGGAACGGGTGGGCTCATGGCTCAGGTAACTGCTGGCATCATAGCGAGCAATATGAGCATTCAAAAGCCACAGTTCGCCCTTTTCAGGCCTGACATAGGCGTCAGCCAGATTTGCTTTCCCGGCACGGATAGATTTTATTTCCGTACCGGTAAGAGCAATCCCGGCTTCAATGCTTTCATGCACACTGTAATTGCGGTAAGCCTTGCGGTTGGTTGTGACTATCTTTATCGCCATACACTAAATTATATCATCGGAAATTATGCAGTTCAAAAACCTGGGATATATTGCTGTCATTGCGAGGAGTCCGCCAGAGGCGGAAGACGTGGCAATCTCCTCCTTCGAACATGGTGATTGCCACGCCCCGATTACATCGGGGCTCGCAACGACATAACCAATGGCATAACCAGACAAGGCAAATTAATATCCATAAACACGGTGCAAATCACGTAAAAGAAGAACCGGAGTGAAGTAGACGTTTCACTCCGGTATGTAAACTGGTGTTCAGTACAGCTGGCACAATTACCGACTACTTCTTTTTCTCCTCATCCGGCGGCTTATTGAGGATTTCATCCACAATTCCGTATTCCACAGCCCCCTGAGGATTCAAATAGAAGTCACGGTCTGTATCATGAGTGACCTTATCCATCGGCTGTCCGGTATGTTTTACGATGATTTCCTTGAGGATATCCTGCTGCCGGGCAAGCTCACGGGCGGCAATCTGGATATCGGAAGCCTGTCCCTGCACACCGCCGATAGCCTGGTGCAAATGGATAGTCGAGTGAGGCAGTGCAAAGCGTTTCCCTTTCGTGCCGGCGCAGAGCAGCACCGTAGCCATGCTGGCAGCCATGCCGACACATATCGTGGACACTTCGGGACGGATTAGCTGCATAGTGTCATAAATAGCAAGTCCGGCACTGATCACCCCACCGGGACTCTGAATATACATGCTTATGTCTTTGCCCGGGTCTTCCCGCTCAAGGTAAAGAAGCTGAGCAATAAGTACATTTGCGACCTGGTCATTGATTGGCGTGAAGAGCATAACAATGCGTTCTTTTAGCAGCAGCGAGTATATATCCCAGAACCTTTCGCCACGCGGACCACTCTCAACCACACCGGGTATAATATTCATCGGATAATCTTTCATTTGTCTTCCTCCTTTTCTACAATTATTTCTGTTTTCTTTTTTGTTTTGGAATCTTTAGCAATATCAGTAAGTAGCTGCATTGCTTTCCTTGTTAACAGTCTCTGTTCTATTGTCTCACGAGCCTGTGGATTTTCAAATATTTTCAGAACCGATTCTTTATTTTCACCGGCATTTTCCGCCACAGTCTGAATCTCAGTGTCAATCTCGGAGCTATCAACTTCAATCTTTTCTTCTTCTATAACCTTACCCAATGCCAGAGACCGACTGACTCTTGTGCTCGCCAACGGGTGCAACTCCTCATGTAACTCCTCCTCCGTCTTATTAATGGTCTGCAGATACTGTTCCAGTCGCTGCTGCTGGCCCTGAAAACGCTGGTCCATAATGCGGTGAATTTCCGCATCCACCATAATCGGGGGAAACTCCAGCTCACTGATCTCAACAAGAGCGTCCAGCAGCTTTTCCTCAAACTCCTGCTTGACTCTCTCTTCAGCCCTCTGTTTCAGGTCGGATAGAGCACGTTCACGGAGCGCATCCAGCGTTTTAAATTCTGGGTTCACCTGCGCAGCAAAATCATCGTTTAATTCAGGAAGTATCTCCTGCTTTATCTCATTTACCTTTATTTTGAAAGAAGCCTCTTTACCGGCTATCTCTTCTTCACTGTAATCCTCCGGTAACTGGAGGGTAAACTCCTTCTCCTCTCCACTACTCATTCCAGCCAGTTGCTCGGCAAATCCCGGCGCTGGAAAAGCCTGGTCTTTGACTACCTGGTACTGGGCACCTTTTTGATTAATATAAGGTTTATCGCCGACACTGCTTTCAACATCAAACGCCACCATATCACCGAAGTCCACAGCGCGTTCGGCAGGCTCCCAGATGGCATACTGGTGCTGGAGATTCTCAAGCACTTCATCAACGGTACTTTCATTAACCTCCGCCTTTTCCGGCTCCATCTTGATACTGTAATAGTCGCCGAGCTTAACGGTAGGTTTTAACGGCACTACTGCCGTAAAGACCACAGGTTCGGTCTGAGTAATTTCGATCTGCGGCTGGCCAATGGCTTCTAAATCCTGTTCTTTGATAGCATCTTCATAAGCCCGGGGAACAAGATTATTCAGGGCATCTTCAAGAAGGTTTTCTTTGCCTACATAGCGCTCCAGTATATCCCGGGGAGCTTTTCCCCGGCGAAAGCCCGGTACTCTGGCCGTCTTTACCAGGCGCCGGTAAGAATCATCAAGGGATTTCTCAACTTCTTCAGGCTCCATCTCGATAGTCAGGTACGCCTGACTATCCTCGGTTTTATCATTGGTTACTTTCATTCTTCCTCCAGCAACTGCAAGTGTAGTTCGGTCAGTTGCTCCTCTGTAACTGGTGAGGGAGCGCCGAAAGTCAAATCAGCAGCGCTTTGATTCTTGGGAAAGGCAATGACTTCTCTTATAGTTTCCTCTCCGGCAAGTAACATCACGATTCTGTCTATACCGGGAGCAATGCCGCCGTGCGGCGGAGCCCCGTACTCTAAAGCCTCAAGAAGTGCTCCGAAACGCTCCTGAGCATCTTCTTCGCTGTACCCCAAAAGCTCAAATATCTTATTCTGGAGTTCCCGCTGATGAATCCTGATACTGCCGCTGGAGAGCTCCCATCCATTGCATATAATATCGTAATGTTTTGAGTGAACTTTTCCAGGTTCACTATCCAGCAAAGGAATATCCTCCTCCCTTGGAGCGGTAAAAGCATGATGCATCGGCTCCCATCGATTTAACTGGTCATCCCGACTGAACAGCGGAAAATCGAGAATGAAGGCAAAGGCAAACAGGCTTTCATCAATGAGGCTCAGCCTTCTGCCCATCTCCATCCGTAACGCACTCAGCGCCATGTTTACAATATCTGGTTCACCGGCAACAATCAGTATGAGGTCGCCCACACCGGCACCCAGCCGTTCAGCCATTTCCCTGACCTGTTCTACCGTCAGATATTTTGCAGCTACCGATTTTATTGAATCCATTGTCAGGCTGCTCAGGTCGCCAGTGGATTTGTCAAAAGCGATTGTCAGTACTCCGCCGGCACCGAGTCCGCGAACCAGTTTGTTCAGTTCTTCGAGCTGGCTGCGGGTATAACCGGCGCAGCCCGGAGCACAAATCGCCTTGACAATCCCGTTCCTCTCCAGAGCTGAAGTAAAGAGGGTAAATTCAGTCCGGGCGGCGATATCCGATATGTCCTTTAATTCTATCCCGAAACGCAGGTCGGGTTTATCGATCCCGTAGCGCTGCATGGCGTCGGCATAGCTGAGACGGGGAAACGGTTTTATCAGCCTCATATCGGGTCGTACCGTTTCAATCAGAGAGGTAAACATATCCTCCATAAGTTCCAGTATGTCTTCCACTTCAACGAAACTCATCTCGATATCAAGCTGGGTGTGTTCCGGCTGGCGGTCGGCACGGGTATCCTCGTCCCTGAAACAGCGGGCTAGCTGGTAATACTTCTCCACGCCGGCAACCATCAGAATTTGCTTTATCTGCTGAGGCGATTGCGGTAGCGCGTAGAATTTACCGGCATGGACCCGGCTCGGTACAAGGTAGTCGCGTGCCCCTTCCGGGGTGCTTTTTATCAGGATAGGGGTCTCAACCTCAATAAACCCTCTGGCATCAAGAAAATCACGGAAAAACTTTACTACCCGGTGGCGGAGTATAAGGTTTTTCTGCATCCTGTTCCGCCGCAGGTCAAGATATCGGTATTTGAGGCGCAGGCTTTCCTCCACCTCGATGTCCTCGTTGATATAGAAAGGCGGAGTCTTCGATGGATTAAGGATTGCTGTCTGATGAGCAATAACCTCAATCTCACCGGTCGGCAGGTTTGGGTTCTCCGTTCCGGGAGGGCGGGTGGTAACTTCACCGCTAACGCTAATCACATACTCAGTGCGCATCTCACTGGCGATTTCATGGCAGGCCTTCGAAGTCTCCGGATTGAATACAACTTGGACGATACCTTCCCGGTCGCGCAGGTCAATAAAGGTAAGACCTCCATGGTCACGGCGGCGGTCCACCCAGCCGGCCAGAGACACATCAGCACCGACGTGATTTTTATTCAATTCACCGCAACTGTGGGTTTTGAGCAAAAATAACTCCTGGAGCAAAAAGTAAATGTGTCCCAGGCTAATTATAGCTTATGTAGAGTCTCTCCTTCAACTTGCCGGCTACTTATCATAATATTTGACATCCTTACTCCAAGGCTATAGAATAGCAGTGGTTCTATTGAATGGTAGAGACGGGAGGTTTATAGTGCCGAACTGGAGGAAACAAGCCGGTTTCAATGGAGGGACAGCTCATATGATGATGCCCTGGGCTTGGCATGCCGCCAGTTCGGGAATCATGCGAATCTAACCTCCCCGAATCACCAGGGAATTGACCAAGCCCAGGAACAACGGATTCTTGGGCTTGTTGCTTTTACGTGTTACCCGTAATAACCTGCGTCTTATGTTGACAGTATCAGACATAAAGATTACTATCATAAGAGGTTTCAAGATGGCCAAAACAATCGAAGAAATAAACGAAAAGATAAAAGAAGGTAAGGCAGTAGTGGCTACTGCCGAAGAAATAATCGGTATTGTCAAAGAGAAAGGAACCGGGAAAGCCGCCAGAGAAGTTGACGTGGTTACTACCGGCACCTTCGGGACGATGTGCTCTTCAAGCGTCTACTTTAACATCGGCCATGCCAAACCGCGGATAAAACTCGGCGGCGGAAGAACTTACCTGAATGATGTCCCGGCCTACACCGGTCTTGCTGCCATAGACCTTTTTCTCGGCGCCAATGCTCTGCCTGACGACGACCCGAGGAACAGGATACACCCCGGAGAATTCAACTACGGGGGCGGACATGTAATTGAAGAGCTTGTTGCCGGTAAGGATATCAGGCTGGAAGCAACTGCCTACGGTACAGACTGTTATCCGAGAAGGAAACTTGAAACATGGATAAATATTAAAGACCTCAACCAGGCAGTGCTCTTCAATATCAGGAATTCTTACCAGAACTATAACGTGGCCGTGAACCTATCCGATAAGACAATCTATACTTATATGGGAATGCTGAAGCCACGCCTCGGCAACGCCAATTACTCCACTGCCGGGCAGCTGTCTCCGCTATTCAACGACCCCTACTACAAAACAATCGGCATCGGGACGAAAATATTCCTCGGCGGCGGCACCGGCTTTATTGCCTGGGAAGGTACCCAGCATAATCCAGATGTTCCCCGTACCGACAAGGGGGTGCCGAAATCATCAGCAGGAACCGTTGCCACGATAGGCGATTTGAAGCAGATGAGTCCAAGGTGGCTGGTCGGTACCAGTGTTCTTGGTTACGGATGCAGTCTTGGTGTAGGGGTGGGAGTTCCCATACCGATATTATCCGAGGAAATCTTGGAATATACTGCGGTAACGGATGAAGAGATATTCGCCCAGGTCATCGACTATTCGGACGCCTATCCGCAGAGAAAGCCGGACGTCCTCGCCGAGGTGAGTTACGCCGAACTCAGGAGCGGGCAGATAAAAGTCGGGAACAAAAAGGTGCCTACGGCATCGCTATCAAGCTACCCGCGAGCCGTGGAAATCACCTCAATCCTGAAAGAATGGATACAGAGCGGCAAGTTTTTGCTTGCACAACCGGTGGCGCCTCTTCGCGGAGTGGAATCAGGCGTTACCTTCAAACCGCTCAACGAACGCCCGCTTGAAAGATAAAATAGAAAACAATATATATTTAAGGTATAAAAAATGGCTGTTTCAAAAAGAATAGTCCTTCATTTCCCGAGGCGCCTTGTCGACCGCCCGATAGTGAGTCGGTTGGTCAGGGATTTCAACCTAGACTTCAACATTCTGAAGGCTTCGGTTACTCCCGATGAAGAGGGCCTTCTGGTGCTGGAGTTGAGCGGGAAACAGGAGGACTACGATAAGGGAGTAGAATATTTAACAAAAACCGGGGTAAAGATTCAGTCGCTCAGCCAGGATGTGATGCGCAATGAGGAACGCTGTACGCATTGTGGTGCCTGTATAACCGTATGCCCGGCAGGAGCTTTCGAACTGGTGCCGGTAACCAGGCAGGTGAATTTTATTAACGATAAATGTATTGCCTGCGGACTCTGTATACCGACCTGTCCGCCGCGAGCAATGGAGTTACACTTTTAGCCGATGTATCAGCCGAGGACTTATCGCAACTGGGTTAGAGGCAGGGACCTGGTCTCTTTTAATGTAACCTTAAAGGAAACAGATTTACATGTCCGTGCCACTAAAAACCTGAAAAGCAAAGCCCTCAAAATAGTTACCAAGTACCGTGAGGCGCTGGAAGCTTACATAGGGCGACACCCGTCTTTTCTTACTTCTCTTGAACCTCTTCCCGTCGGCGATGACGCTCCCCGGATTGTCAGGCTGATGGCAGAATCCGCTGAAAAAGCCTGTGTGGGACCGATGGCTTCCGTGGCAGGAGCGATAGCTGAACTTGTTGGCAACGAGCTACTCGACTTCTCACCGGAAGTAATCATAGAAAATGGCGGTGATATTTTTCTTAAGAGTCTGAAAAGTAGAACAGTAAGCATTTATGCCGGAAATTCGCCTCTGACCGGTAAAATCGGGCTTGTGATTGAAGCCGAGCGAACGCCTGTGGGAATCTGCACCTCTTCCGGCACGGTTGGCCATTCGCTGAGCCTAGGCAAAGCTGATGCAGTGGTAGCCGTTGCCCCCTCGGCGGCTCTGGCTGATGCCGCTGCCACGGCAGTAGGTAACCAGGTTACTCAGCCTGACGATATCCAGAACGGAATAAACCTTGCCATGAAAATAGACGGCTTGAAGGGAGTACTCATTATCATAGATGATGGTATCGGACTCTGGGGAGAAATCCGGTTATGCCAGATGGAATCGTCCAAACCCGTCTGAGCAAGAGACCTGTTCCCGTAAGTGAAGTAAATATGGGATATGGAGAAAAGCTATGCTTAACGAATATGAGCGTCAGCGCTATGACCGCCAGATAATAATGCAGGGATTCGGAGAAGAGGGACAGGAAAAACTAAAGAAAGCAAAGGTGGTTATCGCCGGTGGCGGCGGTCTCGGCTCACCGTCATCCATATACCTGGCTGCTGCCGGTGTGGGAACACTCCGGATAATCGACCACGACACGGTAGAACTCAGTAACCTGAACCGGCAGATTCTACACTGGGATAAAGATGTCGGCAGGAATAAAGTCGATTCTGCTGCCGAGAAACTAAAACAACTAAACAAAGAAATAAATATAGAAGCCCTGGATGAGACAATAAATGAAAATAATGTTTCAGAACTAGTGGGTGACTTCAATGTAATTGTCGACGCCATGGACAACCTGGAGACAAGATATCTGCTTAACAGAGTTGCGGTGAAAAACCGCATCCCCTTCGTCCACGGAGCAATCTATGGGTTCGAAGGCAGAGCGATGACGGTAATCCCCGGCGAAACCGCCTGCCTCAGGTGCATCTACCGGGGACCGGTGCCGGAGGAAAAATTCCCAGTAATCGGGGTTACTCCGGCAATCATTGGCTCCATCCAGGCAACGGAAGTAATAAAGTACATTGTTGGTACCGGCAGGCTGATTACTGACCGCCTGCTGGTTTACGACGGCTTGAACATGAAATTCACCGAATTTGCCGTTAAAAGAGACCCTGCCTGCGAACACTGCGGTAATAAGGCACTTCAGGAATAAGTAATGAGTATAAAGGTAGTTATTCCTTCATATCTGCAAGCATACACCGATAACCAGAAAACAATCGAGGTGATCGGAAGCACACTCAGCGAGTGCTTAAACAGCCTTGTAGCACAGAATCCTGGAATCAAGCCGATGCTTTTCGATAAGGAAAGTAAGTTGCACAGTTATGTCGGCACTTATATTAATGGAGAGGACGCTTACCCGAATGAACTCACCCGACCAACCGAAGACGGAGATGAAATCCACGTCATCTACATAATCGGTGGAGGATGAAAAGACCCGGACATCGGACACGGGAAAGGAGATAACTTTGTTCAAAACAAGAGTCAGTGAAATGCTGGGAATAAAATATCCCATAATTTGCGGTGGATTCGGCACCGTTTCACAGGTAAAACTGGCCGCCGCTGTCTCCAACGCTGGTGGATTCGGTATCATTTCCTCCGCCTACCACCGGACACCGCAGGCTCTGCGCGAGGTGATTAAGAAGATAAAAAACCTGACTGACAAACCTTTTGGAGTGAATATCAGCCTTTTCCCCTCCGTCACACCACTCCCCAACCGCGAATTCATCGAGGTTATCATTGATGAAGGCGTCAGAGCAGTGGAGGCTTCCGGGCACCGCGCTCCTGATGAGTTCGTCTCACTTTTAAAGGAAGGAAACGTAAAACTAATTCACAAATCAGCCACAGTGAGGCACGCCCTTAAAGGACAGGAAATCGGAGCCGATATGGTAGCCATTGTCGGGATGGAGAACGGAGGTGCCACCGGCATGGAAGATGTCGGCACGCTGGTGCTTGTCCCGGTGCTGGTAGATTTTGCCAGAGTACCGGTAATCGCCGGCGGAGGTTTTGCCGATGGACGCGGACTTGTTGCCGCCCTCGCTCTAGGCGCCGAAGGAATAGTAATGGGCACCCGGTTCATGGCAACAAAAGAGTGCGAGATTCACCAGAAGTATAAAGAGTGGCTTGTCAGGGCAAACGAGAGGGACACAGTGCTGGTGATGCGCTCCATCCAGAACACTCACCGGGTTCTTAAAAATAAAGCCAGCGCTGAGCTGCTTGAGCTTGAGGCAAGAGGAGCCTCCTTTGAAGAGATGTCCCATATCCTGGGAGGTGATTCCACGAGGAAAGTGGCTGTTGAAGGCGAGCTCGACGCCGGACTTGCTTTTTCCGGTGAAGCGGCCGGGCTGATAAATGATATTCCTACAGTGAAGGAGCTCATGGACAGGATAGTAACAGAAGCGCAGGCCATCACCAATCGACTACAAGGACTTGCCGAATAGTCCGAAGGGAAAGAGTATTGGATATTAATTTTACCGAAGAGCAGTCGGCCATACAGAAGCTGGCAAGAGACTTCACCAGACAGGAAATCGAACCTGTGGCCGACCGTATCGACCGGGAAGGAAGACTGCCGGACGACCTTATTAGGAAGCTGGCTAAACTGGGGCTGCTGGGAATGACGGTTCCCAGAGAATACGGTGGTAGTGCTACCGGCAACCTGAGCTGCATCCTTGCCATCGAGCAAATCGCTTATTCGGGTACGGGCGCCTGGTGGCTGGTGGGTTTTAATAACAGTATTCCAGGGTCCATTGCCCGCTTCGGCTCGGAGGAGATAAAGGATAAGTATCTAAGACAATGCTGCGATGGCACAGCATATGCCAGCATACAGTTCACCGAGGAAGAAACAGGCTCTGACCCCACCGCACTGACTACAACGGCAGCGTCGGAAGGAAACGATTATGTGATAAACGGAATGAAGCGTTTCAGCACCTTCGGCGCCAGAGAAGGTTATGCTGTTACCTATGTCAGGGACGATGAAGGCAACTGCACCGCCTTTGTTATCAAGAAAGGAGAGAAAGGCTATTCGACTCCCAAGATGTGGGACCTGATGGGAGGAGGAGGAATTGAGGCAGCCGATGTCTACTTTGAAAACTACAGGGTACCGAAAGAGAACATACTCGGTAAAAAGAGTGCCGGTATGGAAGTGCTGCTTTTCTGGATAGCGACCGAAAAAATCGAGCAGTGCGCTGCCGCCGTCGGGATAGCACAGGCCGCTCTGGATGAAGCAACTAGATACGTAAAGGCTAAGATAAGCAAGGGCAGGGCGGTAGCTAAAATGCAGGGCATCCAGTGGCTGCTTGCCGATATGAAAGCGAAGATAGAAGCCTGCCGCTGGCTTACCTATAAAACAGCTGTCGCTCAGGACGAAGAAGCGCCGGACTGGCAGACCCAAGCTGCCACAGCCAAGCTATTTGTCGTGCCCACAGCCATGGAGGTTGTCGAGACTTCCAGACGCCTACACGGGGCTTACGGTTACACAAAGGAATTCAAGATTGAGAGATTGTACCGCGCTATCGCCGGATGCCCATCAATCGCCGTCAGCCTTGAAATCAACCGGTCGATAGTAGGAAACTCACTGATAAGGTAACCTGGTTTATCCGATTACCTTCCTGTATGCGGACTACAGGCGCTCTCAAGAGCAGTCAGTGTATAGGCTCAGCCTCTCTTTTTCAACCATTTTTGTTTCTGGTCAAGCCGTGCCTGTTCATTTGCAGGTTTGTAGTTTGATAAAAATCCGGTTCTAAAGGAATCGAAGGTGTCAGTCTGGATGGCGTCTCGTATATTTCTCATTAAACGACTGATAAAGGTCAGGTTATGAATCGTAGCTAAGCGGTAAGCCAGCAGTTCCTGAACGTCGAAAAGGTGGTGCAGATAAGCCGCCGAGAATGTGCGACAGGTATAGCAATCGCAATCGGGGTCGACAGCCTGCTTCATATCGCTAAAAACGGCGTTTCTTATATTCACCCTGCCCAGTCCGGTGAAAAGGGCGCCGTTTCTCGCCACCCGGGTGGGCAGGGCGCTATCAAACATATCCACCCCCCTGCCGACTCCCTCCAGAATATCCTCGGGTGAACCCACTCCCATAAGATAGCGTGGCTTTGTCTCCGGCAGAAAGACAATAGTTCCTTCAAGAATGGAAAAGGTAATTTCTTTCGGCTCTCCGATACTCAATCCCCCGACTGCATAGCCGGGAAAATCCAGAGAAGCCAGGTATTCGGCGGACTGCTGCCGCAGCTCCGGGAACATACCGCCCTGTACTATGGCAAACAGCGCCTGTCCGGTCTCCTTCCGCGCTTTAAGGCATCTCTCCGCCCACCGGTGTGTCCTGTCCATCGCTTCCTTCATTTTCTCAAAACCGGCATCATGGGGGGCACACTCATCCAGCACTATAATAATATCGGCACCCAGAGATTCCTGGTACTCCACCGCCAGTTCCGGAGTAATCATGTGTTCGCTGCCATCAATATGGGAACGGAAAAGGACGCCTTCATCATTAATCTTACGCAACCGTGCCAGGCTGAAGACCTGGTAGCCGCCGCTATCGGTGAGAATAGCGCCGTCCCAGTCCATAAATTCATGCAAGCCACCCATCTTCTCGATTACCGGGATACCCGGCCTGAGATAAAGATGATACATATTTGCCAGTATCATCTTCATCCCTATCTCTGAAATCTCCAAAGGGGTAAGCGTTTTTACCGTGCCCTGGCTGGCTACAGGCAGGAACACCGGCGTCGGCACTAACCCGTGAGCTGTGATAAGTTCACCAACACGGGCTCTACCTTCAGGGGAAGTCTTTAAAAGACTAAAATTACCGGTATTACTCATAGTTATGATTCAACTTCATGTATTCAGGGAATTATAAGGTCCATTTCAGACAAGGTCTTTCAGGCGGGAGCCCAGCAACGCCCGTATCACAGCCAGACCGATAACGGATAAAAGGATAAAAAGTACCACCTGAACCGAAAATTCATGGGCGGCAATGCCGAGGGCTGTACCCGCTGCCGGTGGATGCTCGGTATTGGTAAGCGCCATTAAAAGAATGGATAGTCCTACGGCCAGAGCATAAATAAAAAGATTGGTAAATTCCCAACCCGATATCAGTTTTCCTATGGGACCACCGAGAAAGACACAGCAGCAAAGGACACCACAGAGCACTCCGACAATATGCCCACCAATCAACCTTCTCGGCTGGGCAGCCACTGACTGCGGCATGGCAAAAACAATGAAAGTACTTGAGCCGAGAGCGGCAACAATAGCGGCGTGGGTAAGTACCTCCACGAAATACAGTATTACCGCCAGCACTACTATTCCTAACAGGCTCTGTATTATGAAATTCTTGGGGTGCCTCAGAAACTGTTTATCAAACAATTGCAGGGTAATTCTTTTCATGATATCTTTCTATCTTTAACGGATAAACGCTCTTAGCGGTTATATTCAGATTCATCAAGGTAGCCCTGTAAAATAATAGCGGCAGCCGCAGCATCATCCCTTGACGGCTTCTTTTTCCCCCTGCGGGTGGACCGCATCAGGCGTCTTGCCGTCACAGTTGTCAAACGTTCGTCCCTGAATTCTATGGGGACTCCTGTCTTTTCAGACAGGTTGCGAACAAAGGACTTTACCTTCTCAGCCTGCGGTCCGGCGCTGCCGTTCATTGAGAGCGGCAGACCGGCTATTATTTTATTAACCTCGTTTTCACGGGCAATCGCAACTATGGCTTCGATATCCTGCCGTTCATCGGTACGGTCGATGATTGTGAAGGGGCTGGCTAAGATACCCCCCGGGTCGCTCAGAGCAACTCCGATTCTCCTGTCTCCGATATCAAGCCCCAGGCTACGCGTAATAGTACCCCTTATGCAGAACGTTTTTCCTCAACGTATTTGAATGCTTCTTTAAGAGCGCCGTCCAGCCGGTTCTTGTCCTTGCCACCACCCTGTGCCATGTTCGGTCTGCCGCCGCCACCGCCGCCGGTCACCTCAGCCACCCTTTTTATTATCTCTCCAGCTTTATAGCCCTCTTTAACCAGGTCCTGACTAACATTGACCACAAAAGCCGGCTTATCTTGCCAGACCGTACCCAGCACAACTATCCCGCTCCCCAATTTATCTCTCAGGTCGTCACTCATTCTCCGCAGGTTATCCATATCGGCAGGCGATACTCTTTCCGCCAGCACCTTTATTCCGTTTACCTCTTTCGTTTTCTGTTCAAGGGACTCGGTATCCAGTTTTGCCAGCTTTCTCTCCAGTGCCTGGCGTTTCCGGCGTTCACTTTTTACCTCATTCAGTAATCCCTGTGTTTTAACTACAACATCATCCGGCTCGGCTTCAAGATAGAGAGCGACCTTCTCAAGGTCAGCCAAACGCCGGCTGATATACTCTCCGGCACCCCGGCCGGTGACGGCTTCAATGCGCCGCAGCCCAGAACCGATACTGCTTTCACTTATTATCTGAAAGTAACCAATTTCTCCGGTGCTGCTGACATGAGTACCGCCGCAAAGCTCGGCGCTAATCGGCGGTCTGCCTACCCTGAGCACCCGGACGACATCTCCGTACTTCTCATCGAACAGGGCGATAACCCCTTCCTCAATCGCTTTTCTGTAAGGCATGTCCTCATCATATACTTCAAGGTTCTGACGGATACGTTCATTAACAATGCGCTGAGCCTCTGTTATCTCTTCTGCGGTCATGGCTACCAGGTGGGAGAAATCGAACCTGAAACGGTCCGGCGCCACCAGTGAGCCTCGCTGCTGGACGTGCCCGCCGAGCACCTGGCGTAAAGCCGACTGTAAAAGGTGAGTGGCAGTGTGGTTACGGGCAATATCGAGCCGCCGCTCCCTATCAACCTCAGCTGTTACTTTATCTCTTTTATTAAATATGCCTTCGGCTACACTCCCCTTGTGGACAATAATATCCGGCGGTATCCGCAATGTGTTTTCTACCAAGAAACGCCCCTTGGTTCCCCGTATTTCCCCGGTGTCCCCTACCTGACCTCCCATCTCTCCGTAAAAGGGAGTTTCTTGAAGAATCAGGCTAGCTTCTTGTCCTTTATTGATTGCGAGAACAGATTTATCTTCAACCAGGATGGTTTGGATAACCGTCTTCTTTTTCATACGTTTATAGCCAGTGAATGTCGTTGATCCTCCAAATTCAAGGTCAAGTAGGGTTCTCAGCCTGTTCCCTTCCGTTAGTCCGAATTTTTGGCTGGCTTTGGCTCTTTCCCGTTGCTTTCCCATTTCTTCCTCGAATCCAACTATATCAACCGAGAAGCCCCGCTCGGCTGCAATTTCCTTAGTTAGCTCCAAAGGGAAGCCATAGGTGTCGTACAGTTTAAAGGTGTCTTCGCCTAAGATTATCTTCTTATCTTCGCCAGCAGCCACCCCAATTATTCCGCTTACTCTATCTAACAGTATTATTTTGTCTAACATTTCCAGTCCAGTATTAAGCGTTTCCCTAAACTTCGACTCCTCAGCCTCTATTATCTGATAAACAAAATCCTGTCTTTGTCTCAACTCTGGATATATGTTAGCCATTGTACCAACTGTAGCTCCGGCTATCTGGTTTAAAAATGGCTTTTCTAATCCAAGTCTACGTCCATATAGAGCAGCTCTCCGGAGCAACCGCCGGAGAACATAACCACGACCATCGCTACTAGGAATCACACCGTCCGCAATAAGGAAAGTTATTGCACGTCCATGCTCAACTATCACTCTCATTGCTTTATCAGCATCATCATCCGAACCATATTCCTTGCCAACGAAATTTGCTATATTGTCTATTAGTGATGCAAATAGTCCTGTCTCATATATAGTTGTTTTACCCTCCACGACTGCAGTTGTTCTCTCAAGTCCCATACCGGTATCGATATTCGGCCTAGGTAGCGGAGTCCGGTTACCATCCCTGTCTTGGTCATACTGGGTGAAGACAAGGTTCCAAATTTCAGAAAACCGGCCGCATTCGCAGTTGGGTCTGCAGGAAGGTTTTCCGCATCCAACCTCTTCGCCAAAGTCAAAGTGAATCTCGCTGCATGGCCCGCAGGGCCCGGAGTCACCAGCCGGTCCCCAGAAGTTGTCTTCTTCTCCAAATCTTAATATTCTTTCTTCAGGGATACCAATCTCACGCCAGAGATTGAAAGCCTCTTCGTCATCGAGGAAGATTGTAATCCACAGTCGTTCGGGAGGTAGTTTCAGATTCTGGGTAACGAATTCCCATCCCCACTCTATTGCTTCTTTTTTAAAGTAATCGCCGACACTGAAATTACCCAGCATCTCGAAGAAGGTACAGTGAGTGGTGTCACCCACCGATTCGATATCGGTGGTACGGAAGCACTTCTGGCAAGATGCCAGTCTCTTATTTGGAGGAATAGCCTCACCCATAAAGTATGGTTTTATCTGCACCACACCAGCGGTGGTAAGCAGTAGAGTCGGGTCATCCTGAGGTATCAAAGAAGAACTCGGAATTACTGTATGTCCTTTGCTTTCAAAGAATTTTAAAAACTCGGTGCGAAGTTCGTCACTGGTCACTTACTTTTTCATGTCCTCCGGAAGAATAAACTACATAAGATTTTAGTTTAAGTGATGCTGACTGTCAATGAAGGCAGAGTTCGGTTCTTTTTAGTTGATTATACTGTCATTGCGAGGAATCTCGATGAAATCGGGATGACGCGGCAATCTCCTCTTTCGAATGTGGTGATTGCTTCGCCCCGATAGAATCGGGGCTCGCAATGACATAGGAGATAATATAGGGTAGCAGTCTATGTTTAGTTTGTCCCCGTCATACGACGGGCCGGGACTTTGTCCCGGCGGGAGAGTTCGGCAACAAGAATATCAAGAGCCAGTTCGGCATCATATTTGCCTGTTTTTATCGAGATGTCAGCCTCAAGAATGCGGTGGTACACCTCTTTTAGTCGCGGCAGAGAATACCTGGCAGCCTGCTCAAGTGTCTTTCGCACCACATATTCGGAGGTCGTACCGAGTTTATACTGAATCTCCGTTCTTGACATCCTCTGCCGGCTCAATTCTTTAGCCACTATTATCATACGCACCTGCCGGGTAAGCATGGTCAGCAAATAAACGGGAGCAGCTCCCTTTAGCAATAGTTGCTGCAGTAATCGACCGGCAAGTTCGGATTTAAACTCGAGAATGGCGTCAACCATGTTAAACACAGAAAACTGCTGAGTATAACCTACCAGCGCCCTGACATCTTCCTCTTCAACAAGTCGGCCGGAGACGTAAAGGACCAGCTTATTGATTTCGCTGGACATTACCCACAGGTTACTACCGACAAGTCTTGCCAGTAAATTCGCCGCCCGGGGAGAGATATCTCCCCCTTCCTCTGCCACATGTTTTTGTATCCAATCCCGCAATGCAGCGTCTTTTAATAACGGGAAACTCCTTACCTTTGCAGTGTGAGCAAGCTCTTTATACAAAGGATTACTGCCTGATATTGTATCCTCAATCAGCACAAGAACGGTGCTGTCCGGGATGCGTAAAATACAGCTACTGAAGGGCTTATACTCATCATCTCTGTTATTTTGATTGTTTCTTTTCTGACGGCTACCTCTGCCCTTCTGTTCAAACCTTACCAGCAACCCTTTAATAATGACCAGTCGTTTTTCCATTAGAAAGGGCACTGTCTCGCAGGTCATTGTTAATTGTTCGAGGGTAACCTGTTGCCCGTCGAGTGTGGTGGTATTGATTTCCAGGCTTTCTCTGTCTCCGATGCTATGTTTTATCCTCTCAAGCGCCTGAAAAACAGAAAAATCATCCTGACCCAACAGAATATACAGCAATGGTCTCCTTCCTGCCGTGAATATTTCCCAATCTTACCACATCACAATATAAGGCGTCCTCAAAGGCCTCGCTCGGAAAGGAGCCTAGCAAAATCAACAAGACGTGAAGTATAGCCCCACTCATTATCGTACCAGGACAGTACCTTGACTACCCGCTGCCGCAGCACCATGGTACTTTCGGCATCGACTACCGCCGAATGAGAGTCACCGAGGATATCCCGGGAAACCAAGGCTTCGTCACTTACACGCAGGATACCTTTTAACTCCGGCTGCTTCGATGCTCTATTGAAAGCATCATTCACTTCTTCGGCAGTTGTGTCCTTTTGCAGCATAGCCACAATATCGGTTATCGAACCATCAGGAATAGGAACCCTTATTGCCATACCTGTCATTCTCCCCTGCAGTTCGGGCAAAACTCTCTCGGCGGCGCTAGCCGCTCCCGTTGTCGTCGGTATAATAGATAGCGCCGCTGCCCTGCCGCGTCGCCTGTGCCGTGCCGGCGTATCCATCAGTGACTGGCTTGAAGTATAAGCATGTACGGTGGTGAAAATCAGGTGTTCCACCCCGAAGGTATCGTTAAGAACTTTGGCCACCGGCGCCAGGCTATTGGTCGTGCACGAAGCCAGTGAGATCACCCGGTGAGCCTGCGGGTCATAGCTTTCTATGTTAACTCCGGGCACTATAGTAGTATCGGCATCATCCGATGGAGCCGAAATAACCACTTTTTTTGCTCCGCCTTCCAGGTGCCCGGCAGCTTTGACACGGCTACGGAAGGCACCGGTACTCTCGATTACAATATCGGCACCGACATCCTTCCACGGTATTTTGGCCGGTTCCGGGAGCGAGAAAAAAGGAATACTCTCGTGTCCTACCAGCAAAGACATATTATCTGTTCTAACTTCCTCTGGATACCAGCCGCTAATCGAGTCATACTTCAGAAGATAAGCCAGGTCATCTATATGCGCCAGGTCATTGACTCCGACGACTGAAACCCCGTCAGTCTCAATACAACGTCTGAGGACACACCGTCCGATACGGCCGAAACCATTAATTCCTATCCTTATTGTCATTTCATACCTCCCTTATTCATCAAATCAATTATAATATTTCCCCCTTCCCTTTTTACAGGGAAGGGGGTCAGGAAGATGGGTTCAACCATCTCACATTAACTCTGTCTAAGATGGGATTATCCCGTGTTTTTTCGGCGGTCTGGTTTCCACCTTTGTCATTGTCATTTCAAGGGCTTCAATCAGCCGCATTCTTGTTTCAGCGGGTTCGATTACATCATCCACATGCAGGTGTTCGGCAGGACGGTAGGGATTGGCAAATTCCTCCCGGTACTCTTTAATCTTTTCCTGAAGCAATTCCTCAGCGTCTTCAGCCTTCTCCAGTTCTTTCCTGAATATAATCGGCGCTGCCCCCTCGGCACCCATTACAGCCAGCTCAGTGCTTGGCCAGCAAAACACAAAATCAGCTCCTAGGTCCTTACTGCACATACCGAGATATGAGCCGCCATAGGCTTTCCTGATGGTGAGGGTTATTTTCGGCACCGTGGCTTCCGAATAAGCAAAAAGCATTTTTGCTCCGTGCCTGATTATTCCACCCCATTCCTGTTCCGTTCCCGGCAGGTAACCGGGAACATCCACCAGGGTGATGATTGGAATATTAAACGCATCACAGAACCTGATAAACCGGGAAGCCTTGTCACTGGCATCAATATCGAGGCAGCCAGCCTTCGACATCGGCTGGTTGGCAATTATTCCCACCGATAACCCGTTCAACCTTGAGAAACAGGTGATAATATTGGTGGCAAACTGGGGAAACAGCTCAAAATAGTTTTTACCGTCTGCTCTTCTATCGAAGATACCTTCAATGATTTTATGCATATCGTAGGGTTTGTTCGGTGCCACCGGAACAATATCAAATAAGGAATCATCCTTCCTATCGGGCGCATCTCCCCAGTCACTCCACGGCGGCTTCTCCCGGTTACTCGAAGGTAAATAGCTTAATAGTTCCTTGATACTTTCAAAACACTCATCTTCATTGTTCTCGGAACGGCAGGCGACTCCCGCTTTCCTCTGGACAACCATCGCACCACCCAGTTCCTCCTCTGAGACCTTCTGATTCATCGCAGCTTCGACAACTCTCGGTCCGGTAATGAAAGCGTGACTGATTCCCTTGACCATAAAGATGAAGTCCATGAGTGCCGGTGAGTAAACTGCGCCACCAGCCGTCGGGCCCAGAATGGTGCATATCTGGGGAATTACTCCGGAAGCCATTGTATTCCTGTAAAATATCTGCCCGTAACCTGCCAGAGCATCAACGCCATCCTGAATTCTGGCCCCTCCGGAGTCGTTCATGGCAATAACCGGACATCCGGCTTTCATTGCGTTATCAATTACCCGGCAAATCTTCGCCGCATGCACCTCCGATAGTGTTCCTCCGACACTTGTGAAGTCCTGCGAGAAGATATACACCTTCCTGCCATCAATTTTTCCGTAGCCGGTGATAACTCCATCTGCCGGGACCTCTTCCGAGGCACCCCGGCTCCTGGCAAAGATACCGATTTCACGGAAAGTACCCCTGTCCAGAAGAGCATCTATCCGCTCACGTGCCGTCAGCTTACCTCTCTTCTTTTGTGCATCCACCCGTGCCTCTCCACCCATCTCAGTCACTTTCCTGCGGCGTTCATTCAGGTCAGCCAGTTGCTTTTTCTTCACCTGAGTATCTTCAGTCATTAATCCTCCATAGGTTGAACGGGTACGGTCATTCTGTTTTCTAAAAGATTTTGTCTATCTGTCGTTATTCTTCCTTCGCCCAGTCCTGCATCATTTCTTTAATGCGGCGGGCAAGCTCGGGGCTTTTTCGCAGGCGGTCGATGAAGACGGGGCAGCCCTCCAGCATCGAGTTCTGCGCAGCCGTCGCCATATTGGATAAAAGATTTTGCATATTGAGATCCATCTGCTGCCCGGAATCCATCCCTGGTGATACCTGCTCCATCTGCCGACGTATGTCCTCGGCAGTGAACTTCATCGGTGATACACAGGTCTTATACCAGGGGCATTCCTTACACTGGACCACCCCGTAAGCTTCATTTAAAATATCGCTCATATTCCAGCCTCCCGCTGTCTTTCCACTAAAATCCCGTAATTGATGGTTTTAATTAACTAAGGAATAATTTCTTCGAGGTATCTCTCTATGCTTTCCTTATCCGGGAAAGCACCGACGACTTTCTCCTGAATTATACCATCTTTATCTATAAAGAAGGTAGTAGGGATTCCGATAATGCTATATCTCCCGCTCACCGACCGCCGTGTATCAAGAAGTACCGGCATTGAAAGATTATAACTCTGCATAAAATCCTTCACCTGAGTAGAAGTATCACCCACATTTACAGCCAGTAAAGCCAGCCCTTTAGCCTCCCATTCCTCGTGTATTTCCTGTAATAAAGGCATTTCTCCGACACAGGGACCACACCAGGTTGCCCAGAAATTAAGCAGCACCGGTTGACCGCGAAAATCACTCAAAGAAACAGCCTCTCCATCAAGGCTCTGGAGTTCAAAGTCGGGAGCTAATTCGCCTTCGTTTATTCCCCCTGATTCCGAACTTGGCACGCATCCAGCTAGCAGCATGGTCAGCGCCAGCACTACCATTACTATCTTTATCCACCTGACCATTATTCTCCTCCTCCAATCCTTCCCTAAACTGAGCTCAGGAGTACCAACCTATCAGTCAGTACCAGCACTCCTACTACAATCAATATCACTCCACTGATTATGTAAATCCAGTTCGAGTATCTGTTTATGTTTCTCAATAATGGCACTATGAAATCGAAAGCCGCCCCCATTATCAGGAACGGAAGCCCCAGTCCCAGAGAATATATTACAAGCAGGTAAGTACCCCGCAGCACCGTTCCCGAGCTGCCGGCCAGAGAAAGAATAGCTGTAATCTGCCAGCCGAGACAGGGTGTCCAGGCAAGAGAAAAGATGCCACCGGTTAGCAAAGAGCGCAGATAGCCGGTGCCAGTACCAAGTGACACGTTCAGGCGCTTTTCATAGTTTAGCCAGGATATTTTCTGGGCAGCCAACATTATCAGCCCGAATAAAATCAGTAGAACGCCAACTACCCACCGGATTACCGTCGCGTAAGCTACCAAGGTAGAGCCAATCCATCCCGCCCCAGCTCCCCATAGACCAAAGATTATTGAAAACCCAAGTACGAAACTGAGGGAATGAAGGAATATCGGCAGTCGTCTCCGCTTGACATCGGTATCGAATATCTCAGGACCGGCCAGGCTGGCAAGGTAGACAGGGGCAAGCGGTAATACACATGGCGACAGAAATCCTGTCAGCCCGGCAACAAAGGCAATACCGGAGGCGGCTAAAAGTGGCGCATTCTCTATCATCGATACCAATAGCTACTTTTATGCTAATTGATTTGAGCGTCAATATCAAGCATGAAACAGCTATTCGCATCCGGTACGCCACGCTTCCGGGACATATTTATTCACGGTTTAATATATTATTAAAGATCGAAAGATAGCTCTTTACCCGTGCCAGCTATTTGTTAATAGCCTTTTCATTTTCGGCAAGAGCGATAGCCCGGTCCAGGTCAGACTGGTGGTTTATATTGAAATAAGATAAATGCTGAGGGTCTAACTTGTCGCTCTCTTCTTTTTCAATATACCTTACCCGTATCCTTTTCAGTAAAACGTGTACTTTTAGCTGGTTAAGCTCAATCTGTTTTTTCATACTCTCAAGGCAGTTTCTTGAATATACGGCATGGAGAGGTTCCACCATTCCACCATCTAAAAGGGGCACCACGGCATCATAACCACCGGATATCTCAACCATATAGCGTAATAATTCGGTCTTTAAAAACGGCATATCACAGGCAACGACGATATTGTACGGCGAATCCGATGAAAGCAGGCCGGTGTAGATTCCTCCGAGGGGACCGTATCCGGGATTGATATCCCTGACCACTTCAACACCATCGAAGACCGGCAAATCAGTCTTCTCCTGAGAGTCCACTATCAGCATCCGGGCTGACAGCGGTCGGAGACGCTCCATTACTCGTTCAATAAGACTCGTACCATTAATTGGCTCCAGAGCCTTGTTTCTGCCCAACCGCAGGTTCTTACCACCAGCAAGAATAATTGATGTTACTTTCATTCATATGTCCGAAAAGCTCTCACCGTATACATTTTAGCATTTGAGCCTGAGCATAATCTACCTAAAGGATGAAGGGGGTACCCTTCATCCGGATAATTCGGGCAGCGGGTCCTAGTTTAATGACCTGACAAGTTTCCAGGTTATAATTTCACAGAGTACGATTGCATCCTCGGTTGAGAGGTAATCGGTGATTGTGGCATCGAACAATATGTTTCCTTCCGGCGAAAATTCATCATCGCCCCGCCACAATACCACTGTTATCGGAACATACTCGAAAGCGGGAATAGTAACAGCCACATCACCATAACCTGTCTCGTAACCACCAAGTCCCTTACCAGCTTCTAACAGAAGCCCAGGTTCTTTCCCGAAAAATTTTGCTATATGGTTTATTGTTCTCTTGGCAAAAGTGGGAAGATATACCTTACCTTCCGGCAGTTCCCTGAAAGTAATCAGGTTGTTTGAAATCGGCGTGCCTTTTGCCGAGAGGAAATAATGCAATATAAGTACTTTTTCTCTGATAGGAACTTCATCACCGCTATCAGCCGATGAGACCTTAATATCAGGTAGACTGATATTATACGATTGATTGAGATACCGGATAACAATGGACTTTCCGGATTCACCTGTCTGATATTGAGCACCGCTTTTCCGGCATTGCTGCTCAATATCCTCAATTCTGGCTAATTTTTCACAGGCGAGTTCATAGGCTTGCTGGTAGGCATACTCGTAGTTCTTCTGCTCCGGCACTGCGAAACGCCTGTTATCCATCTTGGAACCTGACCTGTTTATAGTCCTGCGGCATCCAGTATCTGCGGAACCCTCTTTTCCCAGCCGATAGCCATAATATGCACTCCCCGGCAAAGGCCCTTCAACTGTTTGATGAGGTCGGCAGCAATTTTAATACCGGCTTCCGCCTTGTTCTCGGCATCAGCCATCTGCTTAATCAAATCTTCAGGGACAAAGACACCAGCGACATTTTTATTCATAAACCGCGCCATATTCGCCGATTTCAGAGGAATTACTCCCGCCAGGACAGGAACTCCGAAACCTTCAACTCTCTTCATAAACTTGGAGAAGCTTTCAACGTCATAGATTGCCTGGGTCTGGAAGAACTTGGCGCCGGCGGCTACTTTCTTCTCCATCTTAAGGATTTGCAGTTCGTAGCTTGCCTCAGTATCTGCCCCGGGATTGACCACGGCACCGGCAAAGAAGTTCGGTACTCCCCGGAGCTCATTTCCGTTCATATCGTAGCCCTGATTCAGTTTTCCAATCACCGATAGTAACTGTACCGAGTCAAGGTCGTAAACCGGTTTTGCCTGAGGATGGTCGCCAAGTACCGGCAAGTCACCCGTCAAAGCCAAGACATTTTCTATCCCCAGAACTGAGGCGCTCAACAGGTCCGACTGCAACGCTATCCTGTTGCGGTCACGACAGGTTACCTGAAATATAGGGTCGAGCCCCTTCTCCTTTACGATATACGACACAACCATCGAGCCGAGTCTCATCACCGAGCTCTGCTGGTCAGTCACATTCGCCGCATCCACTTTCCCCCGGAGGAGTTCAGCTGCTTCTTTTATTTCCGCAGTATCGGTACCTTTGAGCGGACCGACTTCACAGGTGATAACGAATTTCCCGCTCTCCACAGCTGCTCTTAAGCTCATCTTGAAACTTCTCCTTCTCTTTGGATATTTAACCGAACGGAGCTAATCTACAAGGGAAACCTCTTTACGTCGCTGTTTTCTCATCTTGCTATAATCGGTCGGTTCGACGTAACCTTTCAACTCGTCAAGTCTTCCCATTTCCTTAAGCTTGTCGTATATAAGTACCCAGGCACAGTCATACTCCAGCTCCTGTTCGCACTTTCCGTTCTTGGCGCCTCCGCATGGGCCGTTCAATAACGATTTAGCGCACTGAGTCATAGGGCAGATTCCGGCATATTGCCCGAGGACACACTGTCCGCACTGCTGGCAAACTTCCACGAAATAACCGGGCCTAGTTTCTTTCCCGACGAAAAGGGTTTCCAGAGCCGGAAACACCGCTTTATCCGTATACAATCCGACAGTCTGGACTCCGAATGCGCAGGACATTACGAGGATACAGTCCGCTTTTTCGACGTCCCCCGTGTTTTCTTCAAGGGCTTCTTTGGTAAGAGGGTCACATGCCGTCGGGATTACCATCCAGCCGGTTATTTCTTTACCTGCTTCCTCCAGTTTTTCTTTCATTTCAATAACTTCTGTCTTACCGCCCGTATGCAGCATCGTAGGACAGGTCCCGCATCCTACAAGATAGACTTTTTTGCATGATTTCAGATGCTCTATAAGCTCTTCCAGCGGTTTTTGCTCAGTAATCGTTATCATTAGACTACACCACCTTGTGTTTGTTTGATTCGGCTATTATACTCTTCCCTGAAATGCTGAATGCTATCCACTACGGGATTGGGAGCGGCCTGACCGAGCCCGCACAACGAAGAAATCATCATTGCCGCCGATAGTCTCTCCAGCGATTTAATATCTCTTTCCGTACCTTCATTTTCTGCGAATTTCTTCATAATCTCTGCCATTACTCTGGTCCCTTCGCGGCAGGGAGTGCACTTACCGCAGCTTTCTTCGGCGAGAAATTCCACGGTACGGTAAATCGTTTCTATTACGTCACGTTCTTCTCCATATACGGTGATAGCCCCGGCTCCGAGTAAATCTTCGAAAGACAGGGGAGTCTCTATCATCGAAGCCGGTATTACCCTGCCCGTGGCGCCACCTATCTGGACCATCTTCAGGTTTTCCGCCTTCGCTATATCTACAATGAGTTCTTTAAGCTGATTTCCGAGTTCCATTTCATAAACGCCGGGTTTTCCGACATCACCGCCGACCGAGAATACCTTGGTGCCCTTGCTGCGCTCGGTTCCGATTCCGTTATACCAGTCGGCTCCGTTGAGGACTATCTGGGCGATATTCATCATAGTCTCGACATTATTTATACTCGTCGGTCTTCCCCACAGGCCCTGGGTGGGAGGGAATGGCGGCTTATAGCGCACTTCTCCGCGTTTACCTTCGATAGATTCCATCAGCGCCATTTCTTCACCGCATATATAAGCGCCCGCGCCTTCACGGACCTCGATATTCACGTGTTTCAAATATCCCTTTTCTTCGGACTGCCGGATAGCCTGTTTTACCAGGTCCAGCAGGTAATGGTATTCGTTTCGCAGATAAATATAAGCCTGTTTTGCATCAACAGCATAAGCAGCAATGGCAATCCCTTCTACGAGGGTAAACGGGTCGTTGGTCAGAATATACCTGTCCTTGAAGGTGCCGACTTCCCCTTCATCGGCATTGCAGACTATATATTTCTCATCTCCGGCAGCATTACTCACCATTTCCCATTTCAGACCGCAGGGAAACCCGGCACCACCCCTGCCCCTTAGTCCTGATGCTTTGACTTCTTCGATAACCTGCTCCGGAGTCATCTGGTTCATAGCTTTTTCCAGAGCACTGAAGCCGCCGTTTTCTATAGAGCTATTAATTTCCCGGGGATTAATTATTCCGCAATTCTTTAAAACAATTCGCTTTTCCGGCACGGGTCTAACCTCTTGTCCTTCTTTAATATGAGCTCAATATCTGCTTAATTTTCTCCGGCGTTAAATTGGTATAGAGTTCATCGTTTATCAGCATTGCTGGAGGCTCGTCGCATCCGCCGATACAGTTCGTTAATTCGAATGAAAATCTTCCGTTTTTAGTCGTTTCTCCGGGCTTGATACCAAGTTCCTTTTCTATGAAGTCCATCAACGTCCTGGAGTCTTTAAGATGACACAGAACACTCTGGCAGATTCGAATCACATTTTTACCCTGCGGCTTCGTGGAAA
>CAYVOV010000020.1:0-86065 GCA_964453525.1 uncultured Dehalococcoidales bacterium
CACAGAACACTCTGGCAGATTCGAATCACATTTTTACCCTGCGGCTTCGTGGAAAGAAAAGAATAGAATGTAGCCACCCCGTATACATCGCTCACTGAGATATCCAGGGATTCAGCTATCTCAACTATGGACTCTTTTGAAATATATCCTGATTTACTTTGTACCTCTTTCAGCCGTACCAGCGTATTCTGGTGAATATTCTTTCCCGGTGAAGCCAGCTTCTGGGTACTGCTCATTTTTCCTCTACTAACCGGATAATCGGCTGGTTATGACTAGCGGACTTCCTTTCTTTTCTTCTCCTATAGTCCTGGGGGTTCCTAGAGCCCCTGTAGGGCAATACGAGACGCAGATACCGCAGTCCCGGCAGACTTCCTTATTCAACGGCTCATCACAGTCTACAACAACCTTTGAATCGAAACCACGGTATCCTATAGCGAATACGTTTTTCTTGGCGATTTCATTGCAGGCCCTGATACATTTACGGCACAGAATACATTTTGACAGGTCCCGGACTATATAGGGGCTTATATCTTCTAGGGGGTAAAAGCGTCTTTTTACTGAAAACTCGGGCAGCCCCACTTCCAGGTCGGCGGCTATCTTGCGCAATTCGCATATATTAGCCTTTTCGCAGACGATACAGGTGCCGCTGTGACTGGAGAGCAGGAGTTCCACTATAGTCCTGCGAGTATCCAGGACTTTCGGAGAATGGGTCTGTATAACCATCCCCTGAGCGATAGGAGTGTGGCAGGAAGCAGCCAGCGTTCTCGAACCTTCTACCTCCACCACGCAGATTCTGCAGGCACCTGTCGGAGACAGGTCTTTCAGATAGCACAGGGTCGGAATATCTATCCCGTTTTCCAGCGCCAGTTCCAGGATTGTCGTACCTGTACTCCCGCTTATCTCCGAGCCGTTTATCGTTACGGTAATGTCATCCATAATGCCACCAGTGTTTTTATTTATATCTCAAGCCAGGAATCGGAATATAGCGACTCTCCGGCAAGTACTCTGACCGTTTTCACATACTGCACTTCTTTCTCATTCAGCGATGAAATGTCAGTAATCTGTCCGTCCATCGCCTTATGTACAATATCCACAATTTCCGGCATTTCACCCCTGGCTATTTTCACCAGTTCGGTATCGAAAACATCAACGATTGCCGAATATAGCCCGTATCTCATCAGCATTATCATATAGGTCCTGTTCAACATTGGTCTGAGCTGGTTGGGAGCGCCATTAGAGACGTTGGACAAACCGACCGTTGACTTACAGCCGGGAGCAATTTCACCCAGCATGGTCATGAATTCCACACAGGCCTTTACCTGGTTTATCTCCACCGATACCGGGCTGGCTATCGGGTCTATCCAGATACTTTCCGGAGGAATCCCCAGTTCACCTGCCCTGTAGACAATGTCCACAGCGTGCATGCATCTTTCATTAGCGTCTCTCGGCATTCCTTCCACGCCCCAGAGCAAACCAATCATATCCGCATTGTATTTCGCTACCAAGGGAAGCTCCGCTTCCAGCCTGTCCGGTTGGAGGGAGATAGAATTTATCAATGCCCTGTTTTTACAGGCTTTGAGACCGGCTTCCATCGCCACCGGATTAGTCGTGTCCAGTGACAGCGGGAGGTTGGAAACTTCCTGCACCGTGTTAACCACCCAGTCCATAAGCTCGTCACCGTTTCTTCGGGCAGGACCGATATTGATGTCAAGATAATCTGCTCCCACTTCAGTTTCGGCTTTAGCCATTTGCTGGATAGGTCCGGCATTTCTCTCCCTCATTGCCGGTCCGAGGGTCTGAGACATAATATTGATACTCTCTGCAATCAGTATCATTTTCTCCTCCTTAAGGCGTCCAAGTTTTAAGATATGCCGGTATGTGAGCACCTTCTCTGGGCCCTATCTGAATCTCCCAATCCGGCAGTTCCTCTTCCAGACCACCACTCTCGGCAGCAGCATATCCCGGGATTATCAGCTTGCGATGTTTTATCCTGTCGGCAATGCCACTTTTCTTTACGAAAGGTCCGATTGCATCGGCAACAAACTTACCGGCCGCCCAGGCAGTCATAACCGAGAGCCCCTCGGTATCCATAACCAGTAGATAGCTCGGTACCTTACTGCCTTCTATCTCGCCGGAGACAATGAAGTAGGTGAGGGAGAAGTTGCTTGTCAAAAGCACCGGGGAATTCTCATTTGGATTATTAATCTCATAGATACCCTCGGTGGTAGCCAGTGGCCGCTGCGGGTCGGTATAGATATTCAGCCGTTCGACGAGCAATGGGAACAGAGCTTCACCCTGGAAATCAGAAAGGACGATAATGCCGGCGTATTTGGCGACAAACATTGAGGCGATTACCGCTTCTTTCATCGGGTCGTCCGTTATTTCACCAGGGAAAGTAATGGTGGGAAAGCCCAGCGGTTTGAATTTCTTGACCAGGGCGGAATTCCTGATGATTACCTGGTCCTCAAACGCCTGACGTACCGTCCTTGCTCCGGAGTCAATGACTATATCATTCACTCCGGCTTCGATCAATTTATTCGTTAAATCGGCTACTTCATCAAGATTGGAGCCTTTCGCCGCTACCGGGCAGGCATTCTCTTTCGCCAGGGCAGCCACTTTATCAAGGTTATCCTTGGTAGCAGCGTAGATAAGCGGTTTTTTCCCCGTGCAGGCTTTCAATCCGGCCGCCAGGATATCAGGATTTTCACTCATCAGGATAATACCGGCATCACTGTTTTGCATTATTTTGCTGACAAGCGCTTCAAATTTGGCGGCATCTCCCGATTCATCCTTTACCGCTACCAGCTCGGGGCGGAGAAGAAGCCCCACCCTTTCATACTGTAACTCTTTGAATTTTTCCAGCCTGGCATCAACCTCGGAGTCGTCCATACTGCCCTTTATCAGGATGGCGAAACCGCACGGGTTCACGAATGTCTTTTCATGGCGGAACATAACCGTCTCACCACCAACCTTCAAAGCGTTTTCACCGACGCCGATTGTAATCGGTCTGATTGGAGGAGCCGAAGCCTCTTGTAGTTGAGCCTTGGCTTCTTCGGAGACATAAGGACAGGCTATCAATTCCGCTTTGCCTGCCGCCAGGTTCATAGCGAAAGCAAGACAGGTTGGCACGCCGCATTCCTTACAGTTGGTTTTGGGCAATAACTTAAAAATTTCTATCCCGGTAAGCGCCATTTTAATACTCCCTTCCAAGTGTTTTTTCAGGACAAGAGCGGGAACAACATCAACAGTTTTTGTCCCGTCAGTTTTGAACTTGCATCCAGGCCTTTACTCATAGCAAGAATGAGAAGACTGTTCACAACCTGTATATTGCCGGACAACAACTCTTTCTCAAGCTCAATTCACGGTAAGAACATCGATTATTACCGGAGTTTCCTTACCGTTCATTAAGCAGTCAAATTATCTTTTTATATAGCTGGGTTCGAAGATTTTCTCTCCTAACCAAGCAACGGATCCATGGTAAGAGCCGGATGTCCTTTTTCCTCCAGGAAGGGGAGAATCTCTTCTTCGGATACACCCACCGTCTCATCAGCAATCATGTCAAGGAAATTGGATACGCCCATTTCTTCAGCTCTGGCGTTGACCCTTTCCCCAATCTCCTCTTTAAGCATCTTCGGCATCCAGACCATTCTCAGGATTCCGCCGTCACCACTGATGAACTTCCTCTGGGTTGTATTGTACTTTCCATGACCAACGAATCCCGGAGTACTTAGCCCACCGCCAATGGTACCGGCAAGCGTAGTAAATTTCATACCGCAGGGAGTCTCTCCTGTATATTCACGGTTTACCGTCATTACTCCATTAGCCATAGGAAGGATTGCGGCAATACACTCACAGCAGCCGCAAGTGGTCATCGGGTCATTAACGATGCTGTAGAAGTTATAATGGTCAATCTTGCCCCGAGAGGCCTGGGTTACGAAGTCGTTTACCCCTTTCCACTGGCCCAATTTGGTGTCAATAATATCACCTTTCTCCACTGGCTGGTTCGGACCGGTCGGGTTAATCTCGTAAGACGCTTTGCAGTCCATCCAGTTATAGGAACCGCATAGCCCTGTTCTCTCCGGGCTTATCACGCAGACATGGCTGGGAGCGAAGGACTGACATAGAGTACAGGAGTAGTAGATATCAGTAGTCTCATCGGTCATACCTTCGATTCTTTCATCTCGTGCCTGATATACTTCTCTGGCTTTTTCAACTATCTCTTTAACCTTATCTTCTTCCGTATAAATCTTTACCTGTAATTTATCGAATATCCGGCCGAAGTCCTGGTGCAGCTTGGCATGAAGAATGGTGCCAATATGAGATAAATTGAATCCTTTTTCCACCGCCTGCTTGGCAATCCGTATCCAGGCAATATCCCGCTGCCCGATATGCATCGTGCCCTGGGCATAGTTTATCAGGTGGTGAATCTGGCGCTCCAGGATAGGCTCATAATCTTCCTGCATTTCCCTGCCGGCAACTTCAACACATATCGCCATCGGCAGTCGTGAGCCGGGTTCCACATCTGTTATATCAGGGCCGATTACTTCTATCTTTCCGTCTTCAACTTCTTCCATGCGTTTGCTGGTAACCCACTCCACCATTGCAGTTCTGCCACCGCCGCATTCCAGATAGATATCTTCTCCCCGGACTCTCTCGCCCTCGAAGGCAGCACCGAAAGCTACCGGGACCGGTACTTCAGCCACAGCAACCTTGAGTCCTCTTACCTCAACAGCTTTGGCGACAAGCTGGTCGTGCGGAATATTAGATACAACGTGCTCGTAGGTGCAGATTCCCGTTGGCAGTATTTCCGGTATCGGGGTATCAGCAATAACCGGGAATCCCCAGTTAATTGCTCCGGCAGCATTGGCATACCACTCATCGGTGACGTAGCCCATAGGCAGGGCAAAGGCAAAGACACGGTCCTTGTTATAGATAAGAATTTTCCTGAATTCGCCGGGTTCGATACCACCGAATGACATAGCTGCCCTGGTAGCGAAGCCCATAGCGAAGACCACAGCACTGGTATCAGGACCGAACGAGACCAGACGCGTCGGCCAGCCGATTTGCACTCCTGCTTCCACAAGCTGCTCGGAAAATCTTTTACCGTTATATTCACCGCCCATAAACACGTAAAGGTTCTTCTGCTGGAGTTCCTGGGCGACCTGCGCCGCAATTTCATTTGTCGGAGCAGCCCCCAGAATGGCGGCAAAGCCGGGTGCCGTACCATCTACAAACTCAATACCTCTTTTTCTCAGAATGACATCGTCAGCGGCACCCAGCCAGATATTATCTTCGGTGATATCTTCCTGCTTGGTGTAGAAATCCGGCTGCTCCAGATAACGTATCGCTTCAACCAGCTCCTCGGCAAATAGAGTGGCCATACCGGCGTCAAGTGTCGGCCCGAGGTATGGAAGTGGATGAGTTTCTCTCACCAGTGGCGGCAATAATGCCTTGCATCTTTTAACCACCTCTTCCATGTCACCAAGTGTGGCTACCGGAACACCCAGTATTCCATAGATTATAGGCAGATAATAGGCGGTATTCGGAAAGCCAACGGGTTCGTTAGCCCCATATTTATCCATTGCCTGCTGCCACTTTTTCTCAGTCTCATCTATAATCTTATGAGCTCCTCTTATCGCCGCTGAGGCAATTATTTTAGACATTTCTCTTTAGCCCTCCCATTTTTTCTATAGCCATCACGAGATTTAAACCTTATCCAGTTCTCGCCTCATCGCCATGTCATAGAGTACCCTTTCTCTGGCTTTATCAATTCCCAGAGCTGCGCGTTTCTTGTCGATGTGGGCAATCATTTGCTGGGCAGCTTTGACCGGGTCAGGCTGGAAGTCCCACATACCACCATACATCTCCTCCATATCTTTAAACAGGTGATTGGTGAACTCCTTACTGCCTGTTGTCGGCCAGGTTGTTCCGAACACCGTATATACGCCGCTGGACACGAAGTACTGCCCGATTGATATTGCCTTCTCGCTCATCCATTCGGGAGCAGCGCCAGCCGCCGGCAGATCACTGAGGTCATCACCAAGTCCGCCATCCTTGACCACTGCGGTAGCAGCAATCAGGATCCGGCTGTTATCGACACAGGAACCAAGATGCAGCACCGGTGGAATACCGACCGTCTCACAGACCTCGGTGAGGCCGGGGCCACAGAACTCCTTGGCAGCTTCAGGAACCATCAGACCGGCTTTTGCCGCTGCCATGGCACCGCATCCGGTGGAGAGTACCAGAACATCGTTCTTGAGCAGTTCTTTCATCATGGCAATATGGGCACTATCATGCTGTGTGCGGGCGTTGTTGCATCCAACAACACCGGCAAGTCCCCGGATTCTGCCATTGATGATGTTATCGTTCAGCGGCCGGTAAGAAGCACGGAAAAGTCCGCCCAGCAGATAATTGATCGTCTCATGAGAAAATCCGGCAATAAGCGGAGCCTTTATCTGTGGAATTCTTACACTCTCAGGGCGCCGGTTAGTATAGTTGTCTATAGCGGCCTTAATTATTGCTTTGGCCGATTCCCTGGCATTGTATTCATCAAAGTGCATATAGGTAGCGCCGGTAATTTTAGCTCTCTCATCAGTGGTTATTAGCTTGGTGTGGAAACAACTGGCTACCTCCTGTAGTCCCTGCATAATACACTGGACATCAACAACCATAGCCTCAAGGGCTCCGGTGATAATAGCCAGTTCCTGCTGGAGATAGTTACCGGCAATCGGTACGCCGTGGCGCATCAGTATCTCGTTAGCGGTGCAGCACATACCGGCCAGGTTAACTCCCGCCGCTCCTTTTGATTTGGCATATTCGATTATCTCAGGGTCCTGAGCAGCAACAGCCAGCATCTCAGCCAGTGCCGGCTCGTGACCGTGAATAATAACGTTTACCTTGTCTTCTTCCAGGACACCGAGGTTAATCTCGCTGAAAACAGGTGCCGGTGTGCCGAACATACAATCCTGAAGCTCGGTGGCTATCATGCTGCCGCCCCAGCCGTCAGCCAGGGCTGCTCTGGCACCCTGTAGCATGATGTTCCTGTAGTCCTGGTCAACACCCATATGGGTGCGGTGCATGAGTTCTACCACTTCTCGGTCGATACCTCTGGGCATAACTCCCAGATTCCGCCAGATTTCCTGCCTTTTCAGAGGAGCCAATCTGGCAAAGATAATTTCACCTTCCTGCCGGCCGAACTCATTTTCGCAGATTTTAGCGATGTCCAGCGCTATTTCGTTATTGGACCGTTCGCCAATCTCAACACCGAGGTCAAGCGCCAGCTTAAGCAGTTTCTGCTCATCCTTGATTTCAAAATCTTCAGCTTTTCCTTCTGCCATTAGCTTGAACGCTTCGACAATCCTACGCCCGTGGTCGCTGTGAGCAGCCGAACCGGCGGCAATCATACGGACGAAATTGCGGGCAGCGATTGTCTCCGCGGTTGCTCCGCAGACACCAACCCTTTTTGCATGCTCCTCCGGTGTTTCTTCCTTGTTCCTGCCAAGAGGAATCCGGCAAGGTCCCATGGCGCAGTTCTTACAGCAACTGCCATCAGCACCAATGGGACACGGACTCATCTTTTCTGCTCTATCGAATACTGTCAATATCTCCGCTTCAGATGCTTTCTCCAGCATTTCGATAGTAGCTTGGTCTATACTCTTTTGTTTCTTTTCCTCTGCCATCTTTTACAACCTACCTCCCAATCTTATATTATGAAGCTGTCAAATCAGCAATCATCTCCTTAATTAATTTTATCGCTTCAGGGTGTCTCATGATTAAAACATCAGCCCCGGCAACGAGCAGAGCCATAGCTGACATTGCCTCCATCAGTATTCCTCTCTTCTTTGCATCCCCGAGTTTGGGGTCTTCTTCCATTGGCTGTTTAGCTTCCTTTGTCTTCCAGACTTCTTTGGATATATTACAGATTATCGGTGACTGGAGCTTGTCATCCTGTTGCGTTAATCCCGCCATTCTCATTCTCTCCATCACCGAATAGCAGTACTCAATACCATAACCTATGCCGCTGACCGTAGGGTCAATAACAATCAGGTCATCTGGTACTCCCAGGTTGCCCAACAATATGTTAAGTTGCTTTGCCAGGTTGATATCTATCGGGGATGCGGCAGCCACGGTATGATGATACGCCAGAGCAGCAGCACCGATTCTTTTGTGGTCCGCTTCTTCGACCGGTCCCATAATCAGAGCCCTATTCTGGCAGGCCTCGGCTGCTAACCGGAGAACCTCGGTATCCTTATCATGGTCGGCCGTACCCCAGATTATCAGCGGAACGTCAACGGCATCAGCCACCTTTTTGACAACCTCAACGGCTTCCTCCGGTTCGCGGTCCATCCCGTTGGGGTCAGTGCTGATTAGCTGCAGACAGACCATCTCCGCCCCGTAATCATCCACACATTTCTTCGCCCAGGCCGCCGGGTCATCGGTTACTCCGGTAAAAGGTTCCAGAGCAGCCTCGGGCCAGTCATCAGGTGGACAGTCCCATACCTCCATAGCTATTTTAGGGAGGTTGGGCATCTCACCTTCAAAAAGATAAAATGGGTAAGATGACTCGCCGCCAACGGTTAAAGCTTTGTCTCCCTTACCCAGTGTTACCCCTCTGATTTTACCGCTATATGCTGTTTTAGGAATTTCAACTGCCATTTTTGCCTCCATCACCTAATCATTACTGTCAGGGACATCCTGTGGACTATCAGCATCCCCGGCTCTACACTTCACAACTCCAGTTTCGTTGAAAAACGTGGCTTTCAACAGTCTTTAAGCCGGGGTCTTCCTCTTCTCACTACCGTACCAGTCATCGCTGTACCAGTACCTCTCTCCGGTTTTAAGGTACTTCAACCGGTCTTCTCTTGTCCCCAGCTTCTGTCTCCATCTACCGAGTTCGTTATCATCCGGCATTCCTTCTTCGAAGGTCTCTCCCAACAACTCCACTTCTTTCCTGCCCGGCGCACTAACTTTCTCAATCTTGTACTCCATGAAAATATCCTCCTGAACTAGGTTAATCCGGCAGCCACTTTGGCCGCCCTCACCGTATTCATCATCAGCATGGTTATCGTCATCGGTCCCACGCCACCGGGTACCGGAGTGATAGCCTTCGCTTTTTCCTTGACCGTTTCAAAATCGACATCGCCTTCCAGGATTCTCTTACCGTCTTCCGTCTTACCTACCTCGTTCACGCCGACATCAATAATCACCACGCCTTCTTTGACCATATCACCGGTGACGGCTTTCGGTTTTCCGGCGGCTACTATCAAAATATCCGCCCTCTTGGTATGAAACGCTATATCTTTTGTTCGTGTATGGCAGACAGTAACCGTAGCGTTAGCTCCGGGTGCTTTTTGAAGCAGCATATTAGCAATCGGCTTACCGACGATGTTGCTTCTGCCAACCACCACTACCTCAGCTCCCTCAATCTGCGTGCCGGAGCGGATAAGCAACTGCTGGATACCCGCCGGTGTGCAGGGCAGATAGTCCGGCTCACCTATCATCAGCTTGCCTACGTTCACCGGGTGAAAGCCATCGACATCTTTCCTGGGGTCAATAGCGTACAGGACTTCTTCCTCATTCAGGTGTTTTGGAAGTGGCAACTGAACGAGGATTCCATTTATTTTCGGGTCTTTATTGAGCTTATCAATGAGTTTCATAAGCTCATCCTGCGGGGTATCCTCCGGCAGGTCGTATCTTTCCGAGTAAATACCGAGTTCCTGCGAGGTCTTCTCCTTGGCGCCGACATAAACCTGAGAAGCCGGGTCGGCACCCACAAGAACGGTGACAAGACCGGGCACGATATTGTGTTTTTCCTTGAGGTCGGCAATCTCCTGTTTTAGCTCTTCTCTGATTTCCCTGGCAACCGCTGCACCTCTGATAAGTTCCGCTGTCATCTATCTACCCCCTTTCAGACTTTTTCTTTTTGCCTGTTACAGCTAAGAATTTCATCCATCAAGTCACCAACCGCTATTACCGCCTTTGAGGTATCCGGCAGCTCCACAAGCGGTCTGGCTTCAAGGTCATATTGATATATTTCCTCGTCTCTGGGAATGAGAACCGGAGGGTCAAGACCTAATTTAGTAATCTCTTCCTTGACCATCGGTGCCAGCTCTTCAGGGGCGGCGTTGATAATTATCTTCTGCCTGTCCACGACAAGCTTCAGTTCTTCAACAAGGTCTCTTATCCGCGCCACCGTCCTGACGCCTTTTACTGAATGGTCCGAAACAATAAGCAGTACGTCAATATTCTGGGTTGTTCTCCGGCTGAGGTGCTCCATGCCCGCCTCATTATCCATGACCACGTGGCTGTAATTACCGGCCAGGGAATCGGCGAATTTCCTCAATAGTGTGTTCGGATAGCAGTAGCACTCCGGCCCCTCACCCCTGCCCATTGTTATCAGGTCAAGGCCCTTGCTCTCAGTGATTGCCCCGTTTAACTTAATCTCCAGGTAAGCCTCTTTTGTCATCCCCGGAGGAATATTAATTTTATCATTGTTAAACGAGGCGATTATTGAACCGATTGTGTTATCTACTTTAAGTCCCAGACTTTCTCCAAGGTTAGCATTAGCGTCGGCATCGATTGCTAAAATCGGACCTTCACCGCTTTTTAGAAGATTGCGGATAATAATACTTGATATAGATGTCTTACCGGTGCCGCCTTTACCGGCGACAGCGATAGAAAACGCCAATTAAATATCCTCCACTAATTACATTATACCTATTTAGAAGAGACCCTGCACCTTTCCGGTCTTAACATCGACATCCACCTTCCTGAAGGCAGGGTCAGAACTGGTTCCCGGCATCAAGGTGATCGCTCCAGCGCACGGACAAAGGAACTTGGCTCCGGAATAAATCAACACATCACGAATAGGTAGAGTCCACCCTTTCGGTACTCCCTTGAGAGACGGGTCATGCGTAAGACTCAAATGGGTCTTCACCATCATTGTGGCGTATTCATCGTACTGAGCGTCAGCCTCGAACCTCTTTGCCTTCGCTTCTGCCTCTGGAGTCCAGGAGACACCGTCGGCACCGTATACCACCTTGGCGATTTTATCAACGCGTTCGCGCAGCTTCATTTCATTCGGGTAGAGGAATCTGAAATCATTCTCTTCCTCGCAGGCTTCCTTAACGACGTCAGCCAGCTCTAGAGCGCCATCACCGCCGTTAGCCCAGTGGCTACTTTCGGCAACGCGAGCGCCGGCTGCTTCCGCTGCCTTCCTAACCAACGCAACCTCAGCATCAGTATCAGTGTAGAAGCGGTTAATGCATACTACGGGATTAATACCAGATTCCCTGATAACGCCAATCAGGTGTAACATGTTGGGAAGACCTTTCTCCAAGAGCTCAAGATTCTCTTTAGTATAGTCATCAGACAGTGGTAGACCAGCCACCACCCTGGGTCCACCACCATGCATCTTGAGCGCTCGAATAGTGGTGGTAAGCACTGAAACGTGAGGTTTAAGCCCGCTGTAGCGGCACTTCACGTTCCAGAATTTCTCAAAACCGATATCTGCAGCAAAGCCACTCTCAGTGACATGGTAATCAAACATCTTCAATCCGATACGGTCAGCAATGATAGAAGACTGACCTACCGCAATATTAGCAAACGGTCCAGCATGAACCATGCAGGGTTGATACTCTACCGTACAACACAGAGTTGGATTGATGGTATTGCGCATCCAGGCAGTCATTGCGCCACCTACTTCAAGGTCGCCAGTGGTAACCGGATTACCCTTCTTATCAAATGCCACCGTGATATTGTCCATTTTTTCTCGCAGGTCGGCAAGGTCTCTAACAATAGATAGCATAGCCATTAGCTCAGAACTCACAGCAATACCGAACTTGGACTGCATCATGAAGCCGTCCATCTTACCGCCGATGCCGATTATGATGTTTCGCAGGCTCTGGGCGCAGAAGTCCATAATCCAGCCCATCTCCACCCTGGTGGGGTCAACATCAAGACGGCGCATCCTGGTCAGTTTCTGAAGTCGCTCATCATCATAGTTACGCTCGTGCTGCATTCTTGAAGTCAGGGCAACCATAGCCAGGTTGTGGGCGTTCATGATGTCATTGATATCACCAGTAAGCCCCATGGAAAACTCGGTCAGAGGAATAAGTAAGGCGTTACCGCCACCGGCAGCAGTGCCCTTGATGTTCATGGTGGGACCACCTGACGGTTGGCGTATACAGCCGCCTACATTCAGTCCGCGTTTGCCCATACCCTCCAGAATGCCCATTGCGGTGGTACTCTTTCCTTCACCCAGTGGCGTGGGGGTTATAGCTGTTACCTCAATATACTTGCCATCAGGCCTGTCCTTGAGACGCTCCATGATTTTCAGGAAATCAAGCTTGGCTATTCTCCCGTAGGGAAGTATCTCGTCTTTTTGAAGTCCCAGCTTCTCTCGCCACTCATCGGGAGTCGGCATATTCTCTTCCGCCGCTTCGGAAATTTGCCAGTCTGCCATTTTTACTGCATCGTAAGCCATAAAACCTCCTAATAAATAATTATTATTAATTGTGCCCTAATTCACGGTGGGCGTTTCTACGCCGGCTAAAAGGGCCTCGTAAATCTCTTTTACGGCCTCTTTAATCTGCTGGCTTGCATCCAGCAGGGGGAGATTTGCCAGGTCTGCATCTACCACTGCCTGGTCATAGGGGATAAAGCCCAGAAAATCGAAATCGGACAGGCTGGATTTTAGAAATTCCCTATCCGATTGACTTCTTACCTTGTTTCCGACAACTCCGATATTTTTCAGTCCGATTTCCGAAGCTAACTTCCTGATGTTAATCGCTGTCTCGATACTCCGCCTCCCTGGCTCCACCACCACAATCAGTTTGTCCACCATCCTTGATGTCCCACGCCCTAGGTGCTCAATTCCGGCCTCCATGTCCAGGATAATCACCTCATTTCTGGCTACAAGCAAATGGCTCATCAGGGCTTGAAGTAAGGCATTCTCGGGACAATAGCAGCCACTGCCGCCCCTCTTCAGGTTCCCCATTCTCATTAACCTGATTCCATCATGCTTCAGAGCATATTTTTCAGGTATATCATCGACTTTGGGATTCAGCTTGAAATACGGCGCCGATTCTCCGGGCTTGGCTCCTGTCCTTTCTTCGATAAGGTCACTCATCTCGGATATCGGAGTCAGTCGTTCGGCATCGGGAAAACCAAGTGTGGCAGCCAGGTTGGCATCGGGGTCAGCATCAATTGCTATCACAGAAAAGCCGGAATCAGCAAATATTTTAGAAAGGAGGGATGATAATAAAGTTTTACCTACTCCACCTTTTCCACTAACAGCAATTTTCATCGCAATCTTTATTTGGCATAATTAAAGCTGAGACTTCTCGGGGGAAAGCACTCAGCCTGTAGAACTTTGTTACCTGCGCTTACCCCAGACAGTATAGCCCAATAAATCTTGACAAGTCAAGTAAAAAAGTACTGTCCTTTTACTTAATCTTGGTTGTACAGACAGCAATGAATATCTATATTTCTTTCGCCGCTATGGTTTCCTTCGGCTTCGCTCAGGACAGGCTAACGGCTCACAATGAGCGGCATTCATTCCCGCTTACCCTGAGCTTGTCGAAGGGTCTCCAACTAAGATTGAGCAGAATCAGTACTGTTAATTAAACCCGTTTTTTACTCTACAGTTACGCTCTTTGCCAGGTTACGCGGGTAGTCTACCGGACACCCTCTCTCTCTGGCGGTATAGTAGGCAAGCAGTTGCAGCGCCACCGTATTAACTACCGGAGTAAACATCCTGTCGACCCGCGGCACGGTAATAACCGTATCGGCTATTTCTCCGATGACCTCGTCCTCTTCTTCAATTCTTTCCTCCACCAGCGCCATCATCGGCGACCCTCTAGCTTTAATTTCCTTTATGTTCGTCATCATCGGTTCATAAGTATTATCCTTTGTCACAATTGCGATGACCGGCGTATTGGTACCGAGCAATGCAAAGGGCCCGTGCTTCATTTCTCCTGCCGCGTAACCTTCAGCATGTACATAAGAGATTTCCTTTAATTTGAGCGCTCCCTCCAGAGCTACCGGATAGTTTAACCCTCTGCCTATAAAGAACACATTTTCATGCTTTGAAAGGAACCCTGCATATTCCTTGATTTTGTCTTCGTCATCGAGTACTCGCTGTACCTTGCTTGGTAGTTGCCTCAGTTCCATAAGCAGGTTGGCTAGTCTCCTGGCATCTATATTGGAATATGACATCGCCAGCCAGTAAAGCACCATAAGCTGCGCTGTGAAAGTCTTGGTTGCTGCTACGCTTATCTCAGGACCAGCTCTTGTATATATTGTCCGGCTGGCAATCCTGGTGGCAGTGCTGCCAACCACATTAGAAATCGCTATTACCGGACTTCCGGCCTCTCTCAAACGTCTCATCGCTTTCAGAGTGTCAGCCGTTTCTCCGGATTGAGAGATAGCGATGGCCACAGTACTGGCCAGAACATTGGTATAATAATTGAACTCATGAGCAGCTTCTACCTTCACCGGTATCTTCAGCAACTCTTCTATAAGATGTTTTCCAATCAGAGCGGCATGATATGCAGTACCGGCAGCAACCATTAGTAATGAATCAATACCTTTTCCTCTCAGTGGTAAATCAATTACTTGCTCGGAATCCTGGGTAAACTCGCCGAGGGTGTCCCTTATAACCTTGGGCTGCTCATGAATTTCCTTAAGCATGAAGTGGTCATAACCTGCCTTCTGAGCTTCTTCCACACCCCATAGAACCTTGTGCTCTTCCCAGTCAATCTCTTTATCTTCTCTTTCAATCTTAATGGCATTCCGGCTAATAATCCCTAAATCGCCATCCTCCAGGTAGATAACCCTATCCGTATAACCAAGTATTGCCGGTACGTCCGATGCAACAAAGTTCTCTCTATCGCCAATACCAATAATCAGCGGGCTGTCCTTCCGGGCAACTACCAGCTCGGTCTGTCCTTTCATCAGCACGATGATAGCGTACGAACCTTCTATATCATCAAGTGCCCGCTTTACAGCCTGCTTGAGATTACCATCAAAGTATTTTTCAATGAGATGTGGTATTACCTCGGTATCGGTTTCGGAAACCAGGCTATGTCCCTCCGCTACCAGACATTCTCTCAACTCAAGGTAATTCGTTATCACTCCGTTATGAACCACTGCTATGTCGCCGGTGCAGTCGAGATGGGGATGAGCATTAATTTTTGACGGGGCACCGTGGGTTGCCCACCGGGTATGGGCAACTCCCCTCTTCCCATCGAATAAGGGTGATTTCTTCATCAACGCTTCAACCCTGACGGCATCCTTGTGAACGTTGATGTTACCGGAATCCGTGGCAAAACCACAGGAATCGTAACCACGGTATTCCAGCTTCTTCAAACAGTCCAGTAGTATTGACCGGGCTTTTTTATCACCGATATAGCCGATAATACCGCACATAGCTCATTAAATCACCAGGCTCTTATCCGGTAGTTTCCCGCTGACAAGCTTCATCGACTGTATCTGGCTGTAGTTGCCAACAATAACCCCGGGCTGAGCCACTACGTTGCTTCCTAACTTACAGCCGACACCAAGCATTGCCCCTACCTTAACAAGATGGTGCTCCGAATTTACCTTGATTTCAGTTTCATTACTGCAGGCAATAAAATGCCCGCTGATAACACAGCCGTCATCAATAACCGAATCCTGTATAATTGAACCGGAGCCGATATTCACATCATCTCCGATGACACTGTTTTGAACCTCACTGAAAGGTGAAATAACCACATTATCGCCGACACTTGCAGCCGGAGAAATGTATACATTTGGACCTATATCACAATTAGCTCCGATTACTACCGGCCCGACTATGTATGAATTAGACCGTATTAACGTATCCTCTCCAATTGATACCGGTCCTTTTACGGAAGCCCCTGCTTCAATAGTGCCCCCGAGATTTAACGGAATCCGGGGGAGGACCATATCATTCAAACCTAATATATCCCAGGGATATACAATATCAAGCCAGGTACCCTCTGTCTCCTGCACGCTTACAGCACGTCCATGAGCTACCATATTGTTAATAACATCGGGAATACCCGTTTCGGTATCAATAAATTCAAAAACGTCCCTGGTAAAGTAATAGATACCGGTATTAACAATACCACTTGCAGCTTCGCCGGGTTTTTCAATAATATCCCGCACCTTACCGTTATCAGTATTCACCACCCCGTACCTTGTAGTATTCTCAACCTTTTTCACCAGCACGGTATCCGGACCGGTAGCAACGAACTGAGTAATTGTACCTGATTCAATTAAGTTATCACCCGGTAGAACCAGAAACTCATCCCCGGCGACGTCCTTCGCTTTCATCAAGGCATGAGCCGTACCCAGTTGCTTTTCCTGAGTAATATATTCGATATCAACCCCAAACTGCTCTCCGTTGCCAATGTAATCATATACCTGCTCTCTCCTGTAACCGACAACTATAACGATATTCCGGACGCCATTCTGAGCCAATGATTCAATCACATAATGCAATATCGGCTTACCGGCAATAGAAAGCATCGTTTTCGGCCGGGTAACGGTAAATGGTCTTAGTCTTTGTCCTTCACCTGCAGCCAGGATAACAGCCTGCTTCATTGTTCCTCATCCTTAAAATTTTTTTGAATTCGGAGCAACAATCCCGTGTGCTAAGGCTCCGGGACCTATCATGGCATTATTACCGATTATCGTACCTATATTAATACAGGAATTTATCCCGGTCTCAACATCATCTCCCATAATAACTCCGAGCTTGCGCCTGCCTGTAGCCCTGCCATCCACCACCACCTCTTTTTTATCGAGCCTCAGGTTGGCAACCTTGGTACCGGCCCCCAGGTTGCACCTTTCTCCGATAATACTATCCCCAACATAGTTATGATGAGGAGTCTTGGCACCATTCATAATTATCGAATTCTTTATTTCAACAGCAGCACCGATATGACAGCCATCACCGATTGAGGTAGAAGGCCGGATATAACAATTGGGCCCGATATCACAGTTCTGCCCTATCTTTACCGGTCCTTCTATATAGGAACCTGACTTAACCACAGTGCCTTTGCCGATGGAAACAGTTCCCTTGATTGTCACGTTCTCTTCTACAACACCCAGATTCTCCGGCTCAATTCTGGCAAGCAACAGTTCATTAGCCGATAGTAAGTCCCAGGGATAGCTGGTATCGAGCCAGTAGCCGACATTCTGGTATAAAACATTTTGCCCGCTATCTATCAGCAACTGTATGGAATCGGTAATCTCGTATTCCCCTCTTCGTGATACCGGAGTTTTAGCTATAGCGGAAAATATATCGGGAGTAAACAGATACAGACCGGCATTAGCCAGGTTGGACGGGGGACTGCCCACTTTCTCATGAATGCGGATTACCCTGTCTTTTCCAACCTCAACCAGTCCAAGACCTTCAGTATCCTCAACCTCGAAAAGACTCATTGTAATATCATTCCCGGCCGCTAAACTCTTAATATCCTCCCGGGCAGTAATAATATCGCCGTTCATCACCATGAAGTTTCCGTCCACCATACCCTCAACCATTCTTACCGCATCGGCCGTACCCTGTTGTTTACGCTGGGTCGAATAGTCAATGCTTACCCCCCAGTTTTTACCGCTGCCGAAGTATTTACGTATCTGCTCATCATGGTATCCGACAATAAACACAAATTCTTCGATGCCTGCTTCTTTAGCCTCGATGAGCAGGTGCTCTACTATCGGCTTATTTGCAATCGGTAGCATCACTTTTGGTCTCGTATAGGTGAGAGGATGCATACGGTTCCCTTCTCCGGCAGCCAGAATAATTGCCTTCATTTAGCTCTCTCCGGTCTCCATTATAGAATCCTTAATTACCTTCACCCCATCATCATACAACTGATGTAACCGGGCTTCACTTTTCGCTTCAACGGTTATCCTTATCTTCGGTTCCGTACCCGAAGCCCTTATCAGTACCCATCCGTCATCGAAATTAAGTTTTGTTCCGTCTATACTGTCTATCGATAACGGCTCCATTGCCTGGAGACGCTTTTCCAGTTCCGATGCCACCACTCCTTCACTTCCGACGCTACCCCGCAGGATTTGATACTGAGGAATATCATCGATTAACTTTGATAATTTATTCTCGGCGGCTATGGCCACCAGGTGGGCGGCAGCATAAATGCCGTCCGGGCAAAGAGAATTCTCAGGGAAAACCCAGCTCCCGGAAGGTTCGCCGCCAAAGTCCCCTCCTTCTTTTTTAAGCACATCGGACACATAAGTATCTCCAACTGGAGTCCTGGTAACATGGAAACCACATTCGTCAATCACCATCGAAGCATCAACTGTCGTAACCACCTTTTTTGACGACGCCTGCCTGGCAAAAAGCACCAGCAGCTTGTCACCGGGGATAAACCTGCCTTTATCATCCACCCCCATCATGCGGTCAGCATCCCCGTCATGGGCAATACCCAGGTCGGCGTCAAGCTCCCTGATGGCTCTCATCAGGTCATTCAGGTTAGCCTCGGTCGGCTCAACGGCACGCGGGAAAAATCCGGTCGGGAAGCAATTCAGAGCTATAACTTCACAGCCCAGTCTTCTCAACAAGTCAGGCGTAATCACTGAAGCAGCACCACATCCACAATCCAGAGCAACTTTAAGCTTCAAATTACCGGGCATGTTCCGAAGTATATGCTCAATATGTTCTTCTACAGCCCCGTCTCCTGTGGTGCTTTGATTTATCGCATCCCACCCGGCGGCAGCAAGAGAGTCCTCTGAAATAAGGTCTTCTATTTGCTCTTGCTGCGCCGCATCAAAAGCGGAGCCATCCGGATTCACAAGTTTGATTCCATTATACTCGGGGGGATTATGGGAGGCGGTAATCATCGCCCCGGCCTGGAACTCTCCGGCAGCCAGTGCCAGCGTCGGAGTAGGGAGGACTCCAATATCGCAGCATTCTGAGCCGGCAGCCAGTACTCCTGAGGTAAAGGCGTGTTTCAAGGCACTACCCGAAGTCCTGGTATCACTGCCAACCACCACACTTTCATAAAGACTCCCAACCGCCATACCAACCTTGAGGGCTAACTCAACCAGTTCTCTATCAGCAATCCTCCGTATCCCGGACGTACCAAACAACTTCATGCTGATTTGATTGTAGCCCCAGACTGTCTGGTTGTCAATTTGACAGGCTCAAATTGACAGTAACTTGTAGTCTGCGGAGTCATTCTATTTGACATCGATTCGCAGTAAAACGCTGCGGTAGACCTCATCATTCTGACCGTTAAACAGCAGAAATTCAAACTTCTGGTTATCCCCCCTTTTATCCGGAGTAAAACTCACTGTCTTCTCGAACTTCTCCTGGTGCTCAAGTACTATTTGCCGGACTTCTCCATAAGTTGTCCCATCCAGATTTATTTCCACCCGGTAGGTCATTGTTTCATACTCATTATTGACAATCCCGACTATTACCTTCGCTTCCTCGCCGGCCTGGAGTTCCTCCGGATAGTCTTCAGTACCACCATTTGAGTCAAGGATATAGAACTCAGTAAACGGCTCCTTAAATGGAACTGCAACGGAATAAATCAGCGCTACCACCCCTCCCAGAATAGCCAGCGCCAGGAAACCGGATAGCATCTTTCCCCATATTATCGCACCTGTGCCTGAATTGTTTTTTGTTTGTTTATCTACCACATTATCCCTACAGTCTGCATTTAATCTTGAAGTATAATTCAACATCCGGATAATGACAATGTCCTGCATCCAACAATAATCTATTCTCTCTGTCTATCTTAGACTTAGTTCTGTTTTGCTTAATGAAGTACTCTCTCCCTTTATCCCCTTCAGGGCTTCGTCGTGGTTCCAGTGATGTCACCAGAACTGAGCTCAGCCGAACGGAGAATCTTTCAGGATGAATCCCCTCTCAAACAGCTCCTTGTTTTACAATGCGACTACTAGCCTGTTTGAAAGGGGGAGAGATTGTTGAGAGGGGGCAAAGCCCCCTCTCACTTTTACGCCCCTCTCCAGCCAGGAGAACGCTTCTTTCATTTACAATGGTTCTGGCTGGAGAGGGGTCAGGGGTGAGGTAAAAGATGCCAACCAGATGCAAAAAGAATCCAATACATTACTCTTTGACCGCAAACTGGTTTGATGATAGAATTAGTCAAAGAATTTGATGGTTGATTCAAAGGAGGACTGGCAATGTCAGGGCATTCTAAATGGTCTTCAATCAAGCATCAAAAAGGGGTGGCGGATGCCCGGCGGGGTCAACTTTTCACAAAACTCACCCGGGAAATTATCGTAGCGGCGCGCGAAGGTGGGAGTAATCCGGAGACCAATTTCAGACTCCGCCTGGCCGTACAAAAAGCCCGCGATAACAATATGCCCCTGGAAAATATTGAAAGGGCAATCAAAAGGGGCAGCGGAGAGCTTGAAGGAGCGACTTTAAGCGAAATGGTTCTTGAAGGGTATGGTCCCAGCGGAGCGGCTATTCTGGTACAGGCCCTGAGCGACAACAGGAACAGGACTCTCCAGGAAGTGCGCAATATTTTTTCCCGCAATAATGGTAACCTCGGCGAAAACGGCTGTGTTGCCTGGCTTTTCGAATCCAAAGGTCTAATTCTCATTGAAGCCAATGACCTGGACCCGGAGGAACTGGCTTTACAGGCTATCGATGCCGGTGCTGAAGACGTAAAGGTCGAAAACAACCATATAGAGATTTACACAATGCCGGGGGACTTTGAAGCTGTAAGAGCGGCGCTGGACAAAGAAAATGTACCCATAGTCTCATCCGAGGTATCAATGATACCCAAGACTACCCTTGAGCTTGAAGAAAAGCAGGCAATTCAAACACTGAAACTTATCAACAGGCTGGAAGACCTTGACGAAGTCCAGTCCGTATCCAGTAATATTGATTTTTCCCAATCGGTTCTGGAGAAGTTCCAGGAGCAATCCTGATTCATACTGGCTCTCGCCCTTTTTCTTTTTTATTTGAGCTTATTGATGAGGATACTAGGGATAGACCCGGGCACAATCGCAATGGGTTACGGGATAATCGAGAGCAGAGATGGCGAAACAACTCTGATTGATTGCGGTGCTCTAACCGCTTCAGGGCGTTCTCCCGTCGGGGAGCGCCTTGCTTATTTTTACAGCCGGCTTATTGAAATAATGGATAACTCCCTGCCGGATACAATTGCCATTGAAACACCGTTCGTAGCCAAAAACGTGAAATCGGCACTTGCCATCGGCAGAGCCCAGGCGGTAGCCATCCTGGCAGCCGCCAATAAAGGAATCCCTGCTTATGAGTACACCCCGGCACAGATAAAACAGAGGGTAGCCAATTACGGGGCGAGTTCCAAGGAACAGATTCAGGAGATGGTCAGACTGCAACTGGGACTCTCCGAAGTACCCCAACCCAGTGATGCCGCCGACGCCCTGGCGGTAGCTCTCTGTCATCTGAGCGAGATACACGTCAGTAACCTGCTAGCCAATAAGCAATAAAGGAGAAATAATGATAGCCAGTCTTCACGGTAAACTTGAATCGCTGGGCGCCGATTGGGCAATCATCAATGTAAATGGGGTGGGTTTCCAGGTCTATATGCCCACTTCTACCCTCGGTGCGCTTGGAGCAGCCGGCGGAGAAGTTCACCTGCACACCCATCTGGTAATGAGAGAGGACAGCGCTACTCTTTACGGTTTCGGCACCACCGGAGAGCTGGAGCTTTTTCAAGTCCTTATCAGCGTTTCCGGTCTGGGGCCCCGACTGGCACTGGCAATCCTTTCAGCGATGAGCGTAGAGCAGGCAAGCATGGCTATCGCTACCGGCAGTACCGACCTGCTAACTTCAATTCCTGGAATCGGCAAGAGAATGGCGGAACGCCTTATCGTTGAGCTAAAAGATAAGATAGGCGCCGGACTTGTATCAGCCCCCGCCGCTCTGATTGCGGAAGAAAACGCTGATGTCATTGCCGCCCTCACTTCCCTCGGCTACTCCCTTGCCGAAGCCAGCCGGGCGGTCACCAACCTTCCCTCCTCGGATATCAGCCTTGAGGAGAAGATTAAGCTGGCACTGCAATATTTCACAAGTAAATAGATTTATACAATTCTCATCAGTCCATTATATTAAGGTAGACTCAATATTTCCCCCCTATTATAAAGGGGGGCTTGCCTAAAAATCGCAAACCCATGTCACCCTGAGCGTAGCGAAGGGTCTCGGGGTAGTGTTATAATATCCCCTACCCTGAGATTCTTCGTCACTCCGTTCCTTAGAATGACATTTGAGGCAGGGTTTAAAGGGGGATTAAGGGGAATTTATTATAAAATCCCTCTTAGTCTCCCCTTCAACAGGCTCAGGGCAAGCTCTTTACGAAAGGGAGAGGTAACAGAAGAATCTTAGCGGATGACATACAGGGAGATGGGGTTTCATATAAAAAGAGCGGATTAACTGAAAAGCCTTGATAGAGGAGAACAGTATGGAAATTGCACTATATGTAATAATATTTATCCTGCTGGTGATAATAGTGGTTCTGGTGCTGAGGCCAAGGAAGGTGGAAGTACCCTCAATAGATGAGCTTGAAGCCAAACTCAGGTTTGCCCTCGCCTCAGCTGATTCCGTAAAGGAAATCCATAACCTCCTTACCGACCTCCCCCGCGATGTCCTCAGTTCGATTACCCGCAGCCAAGGAACGAGGTCGGGTAAGCTCAATGAGCTCCTGGCTACGCTGGAAATGACAAAGTACGACAGGCTTTTCTACCTCGGCGACCCCATCGACTTCGTCGGTATTGATTATGAGAGAGGCATCGACTTCATCGAGGTGAAGTCGGGCCGGGCACGCTTCACCGAGGACGAAATCAAGCTCAAGGACCTGATTGAATGCAAGATGGTCAACTACGTTCCTCTGACCGTCCGCCGTATCAGCATCGCCGATGAAATTCCTTCCGGGGAAATCCCGTATCAGGACGAAGATTAATACAGTAATAAATCATAAAAAAGGAGATGCAAAATGGTTGAAAAAAAGTATGAAAAATATATTGTGAGCGACCTCAAGCTGCCAGAGCAGGTGCAGGCAGGCCTGGCAACATATAACCAGTGGGCAACACGCATATTATGGCTCGACGAGGACGTTGTTCCGGGAGCTTTTCAGACAAATTGCTCCTGGTACAGGAAACCATCGAAGGAGGGTGCCAAAGCCCACAAACACGACTACGATGAGGTGATTGCCTTCATCGGTGGTGACCCGGATAATCCCAACGACCTCTGTGGAGAGGTGGAGTTCTGGATTGAGGATGAAAAATACATCCTCAACAAGAGCACTTTAATCTTTGCCCCCAAGGGAATAAAGCATTGCCCGCTTCAGGTACTGAGGGCGGACAGGCCGATATTCCATTTCACCGTGGTGATGGGCGGTAAGTACGTCCAGAAGCCGGTAGACGAACAACAAAAAACTCCTCAACAGGCAGGCGGCGAACAAACGGCTGGACGCAAATATGAAAAATATATCCTGACCGAGCTGAAACTTCCGGAGGATGCGCAGGCAAGGCTAGAGGAATACAGTAAGCGGGCGACCCGCATCCTCTGGCTGGAGGACGAGATAATTGAAGGAGCTTTCAGCATCATCTGCTCCTGGTACTGGAAAGCCACCGAGGAAGAAGGCACCCCGTCTCACCAGCACGAGTTCGATGAGGTAATCGGCTTCATCGGCAGCGACCCGGAAAATCCAACCGACCTCGGCGGAGAGGTAGAGTTCTGGATTGAGGACGAAAAGTACACCCTGACAAAAAGCTGCTATATATTCTGCCCCGCCGGCGTCAGGCACAGCCCCCTCAGGGTGGCAAGAGTAGACCGCCCCATCTTCTTCCTCGCCATCTCATCCACCAAAAAATACGTAAAGGATAAGATAGTGAGGGCAGGGGAGTAGAGTTACCACGGTGTATCAGAAAGCACTCCTTATGATGAAGGTGGAGGAAAGACGATGAGTGAAGATTCTGCTAATCAATACATGACTACAGTAAAGAAACTACGTGAGGAAGGTAAGTCATACACTGCAGCTCATGAACTTGCTGGCCTTGATATGAAGATCAGAAGTTGGCCTAAAGGTTGGGGCGAGGACTTAGTTGCATCAATATACGGGTTTCTAGAAATACAAGTAAAGGTTGAGCTGCCTGAACTGGGTATTATTATTGAACCCAAAAAGGAAGTGCCCAAAAAGGACGGAGGAAAATTTGTATTCGGTGCACCTTATGCCTATTCCGCAAAACTCGAATTATCAAGTAAGGATAAGGAAAGTGTTCTTGATGCAAGAAACCGATTGGAGAAATTCCTATCTGCTTGGCGGATGACAGAATGGCCAGGTCGAGAAGTAAACTATTGGTGCTATTTATTTTCTAAAGGTGGAGGAGGTGTGTTAACTTCCTTGGATAATGAGAAGCTTGAAGACATTAAAAGAGCTCTATCAACTATAACTAAATATACAGAATCTCAACGGGCACTAATCTGGCAAGCAGCATGGTGGTTGAGACAATGTAATGATTCCTTCTTTAACAATCCAAATCCTTCTGTATTTCGTGAATACCTCGCATATTGGAATGCCCTTGAATGTCTTACAGAAGCCATCTGTGATATTAACAAGCCCAAAAAGTTAACGAAACAGGAAAAGAACTCTATTATCAATCAATATTTATCTAAAATCAATCGCGTACCAAATGTTGAAGATATTTATAAGCTATACAACCATGTTATAGATCCCGGATTATCTCAAAAAATCCAACATGCGTTCTTGGTATGTTTTCGGCATGTAGGCAATCAATACTATGAAGAATGCTTTAAAAAACAACCAAAAAAATCTCGGTTATACCAAATAAGGAACGATATCGCTCACGGAAATATCGTAGAGTACGAATTAGATGATATGATAAGAGTAGATGAGGCATTGAATCGTCTTCATATTATTGACAATAATATGCTATCAATTCTCTCTCACCAAAGCATTATGGTCGATAATAATATAGATTCTTGCTCCTCATGTGTAAAAAATGATGATGATCATAAATGCACTCTAAACTCTATGCCAGAAAAGGAACAATACTGGCGTTTCGTATGTGATAAATATGAACGTAGTCCTTCAATAAATATATAATCTATATACAACCCTGATACTTACTTTGTTATTAGTATTATCTTCTTACAATATTGAATACTTCCCCGCCTGCTATCTCCCTCACCTCTCCCTCCCTCAAATCCCCCAAGGTGAGGTTGGCTATTCTTACTCTTTTCAGGGCTAAGGTGCGGTAGCCAAGAGCGGAGAACATCCGGCACACCTGGCGTTTTCTGCCTTCATGGATGGTGATGCTATAGTTGAAGATTTTTGAATCATCAAGTTTCTTAATCTTTGCCGATGAGGTCATTCCGTCCTCAAGCTTTATGCCCTTCTCCAGTTTCTTTATCTCCTCCGGCTTCAGCACGCCGTTAATATGAATCCAGTACTCCTTCTCGTGCTCAAAGCCGGGATGGGTCAGGCGGTGGGTTAACTCTCCGTCATTGGTCAGCAGCAGCAGTCCGGTGGTGTCTTTGTCCAGCCTGCCCGCCGGGTAAAGCCTTAATCCGCGATATTTATCCGGGACGAAGTCCAGTACCGTTTTCCTCCCTCTCTCATCCTTCACGGTGGACAATACGCCCTTCGGTTTGTTCAGCACCAGGTAGACCGGCTGCTCCTTTTTAAGCACCACCTCCTCCCCGTCTATTGAAATTCTGTCTTTTTTTCTGTCCACCGGGTAACGCAGGTCAGATACCACCTCACCATTGACTGTTACCCTGCCTTGCATGATAGCAGCTGCTATTTTCCTCCGGGAGCCGATTCCCGCTTCAATCAACACTCCCAGTAGGTCATCTTCTTCATCCATAAATCAGATTATATAGCATTTTTTGATGAAACCCCATCACCCTAATTCATATCTATTCCCGCCCTCCGCCCTCAAGGAAGTTCAAGAGGGGCTGGCGCCCCTCTTGAACACCCCACTTATTTTTCTATGCTTAATACTCCACCGTTATTAGTCTACATCAGAACCGCCAACCTAATACCACTAAAACCTTGACCGCTTCCCGTTAAGGTTCATTAATAGTAGCTTTATATCTTCATTAAAAGAAGATTCCGGCAGTAAAACGAGCCTCTTTTTAGTCTCCCCTTTCCCTTGTAAGGGGTCTTTCCTCAAAAGTCATTCTGGAGTCCGCCTCTGGCGGACGAAGAATCTCAGGGTGGGGAGTCAAGGTAATCCCCTCCTCCCTGAGACCCTTCGCGGAGTTTACACTGAGCGGAGTGAATGTGCTCCAGGGTGACAGAAACAAACGACTTTTAGGGCAAAACTCTTGTAAAGGGAAGGGGGAGTAAGGGGATTAGGACAATAAGCAAAAAAAGAACAGGGAAAATAAGAGGGTAAGGTTATAAAATTTAAAAAATCTGTTCCACATACTGGTATAGCAGAACTGAAAGCTGTTTATAACTAATTATCTATTCCCACCCGCCACCCATAATAAAGACCCAGAAAGACTTTCGCCCCTCAAAAACTCCCTTTATATAAAATTGAAGCATACTAAATTAATATGTATACTATGCTTACAATGAGAATTCTCAAGCACATTTCGCCAGCAATAATCTGCCTTTTTGCGGTTCTTCTGATTGCCATACTCCTTCCCGCCTGCAATACACTCGGGCTTGCACCAAAAACGGCAAAGCCCCCATTGGAAGTCGGCAGCCTCTCTTTTACCGGTGGCGAGAAGATTCCGGTGAAATATACCTGCGATGGTGAAGATATCTCGCCGGAACTGCACTGGAGCGGAGCATTCTCCTCAACAAAATCATACGCGGTGGTGGTGTCCGACTACGATGCACCTTCAGGCACGTTCTATCACTGGCTCGTTTATAATATACCGGCAGGAACCGACAATCTCAGGGAAGGTGTTAACAGTGGAGAGCTTTCCTCTATGGGTGCTACTCAGTTAAAAAACGGCTTCGGGAAAATCGGCTATGGCGGTCCCTGTCCTCCCCGTGATTCTCTGCACCACTATCATTTCGCCGTTTACGGACTTGACAGGACTCTTAATCTGCCTGCCGATGCAACCGTTTCGCAGTTGCTCAATGCTATAGAAGACCATAAGACAGCACGCGGTTCGACATCCGGCACCTTCCGGCATTAATCCGCTACGAAGCCCTCTGCCCAATCTGTTATAATAAAACTATGCCAGATTTTGAGATTGTTTCTGATTTTGGGATGACCGGTGACCAGCCACAGGCAGTGGACGGGCTGGTGGAAGGACTGGAAAAAGGCTACCGACACCAGACGCTGCTGGGAGTCACCGGCAGCGGCAAGACCTTCACCATGGCCAATGTAATCGAGCGTGTCCAGAAGCCCACCCTTGTCATCAGCCACAATAAAACGCTTGCTGCCCAGCTCTACCAGGAGTTCAGGGAGTTTTTCCCCAATAACGCCGTGGAGTACTTTGTCAGCTATTACGATTACTACCAGCCGGAAGCCTATATCCCCCGCACCGACCTCTATATAGAGAAAGACGCCGATATAAATGATGAGATTGACAAGCTGAGGCATGCCGCTACCCGCGCCCTCTTCGAGAGGCGGGACGTGGTAATAGTCGCCTCTGTTTCCTGTATCTACGGCCTCGGCTCACCGGAAGAATACTACAGTTTCGTTTGCAGTATTAAAAAGGGGGAGACCTACAACCGCTACAAACTGCTGCACCGGCTGATAGAGATGCAGTACGAGCGAAATGACACCGATTTCACCCGCGGCAGGTTCCGTGTCCGCGGTGATACTCTTGAAATACAGCCCACCTACGAGGAGATAGCCCTGCGGGTGCAGTTTTTCGGTGATGAGGTCGAGCGCATCCAGCAGATAGACCCGCTGACCGGCGAACTGCTCAGCAACCTTGATTACGTTGATATCTACCCCGCCAAGCACTTTGTCACCTCGCAGGAGAAGGTCGTGAAGGCAATCAGGCTTATAGAAGATGAGCTTGAAGAAAGGATTGCCGAACTGAAGAGCCAGGACAAGGTTCTTGAAGCAGCCCGGCTTGAGCAGAGGACCAATTATGATATTGAAATGCTCAGGGAAGCCGGGTACTGCGCCGGAGTGGAGAACTACTCCCGCCCGCTGGCCGGCCGCCCGCCGGGGAGTGCACCCTGGACGCTGCTCGACTATTTTCCGGATGACTTCCTGCTGATTCTTGATGAATCACACATGACAATCCCCCAGCTTAATGGAATGTATAACGGCGACCGCGCCCGCAAGCAGACGCTGGTCGACTATGGATTCCGCCTGCCATCGGCGCTCGATAACCGGCCGCTCAGCTTTTCCGAGTTTGAAGAGCGGGTAAACCAGGCAATCTATACCTCGGCAACGCCGGGACCCTATGAAAAGAAGCACAGCCAGCAGGTTGTGGAGCAGCTCGTCCGGCCCACCGGGCTCCTTGAGCCGACAATTGAAATCAAGCCCACCGAAGGACAGATTGACGACCTGCTCGACCAGATAAAGAAGTGTGTGGACAACGGCGAACGCTGCCTGGTAACCACCCTGACCAAGCGGATGGCTGAGGAGCTTGCCGATTACCTTATCGAACTCGGCATCAAGACCCATTACCTGCACTCCGAGATTGACACCTTGCAGAGAGTGGAGATACTGCGCGACCTCCGCCTCGGCGTTTATGACGTGGTGGTGGGCATCAACCTGCTGCGGGAAGGGCTGGACCTGCCGGAGGTCAGCCTGGTGGCAATTCTGGATGCGGATAAGGAGGGATTCCTGCGTTCCGAGTGGGCATTGATTCAGACGATGGGACGCGCCTCCCGCCACATTGACGGGCACGTTATCCTCTACGCCGATACCGTCACCCGCTCGATGAGCGGCGCTATCGAGGAAACGAGGCGCCGCCGCAGTGTCCAGGAAACCTATAATAAAGAGCACAATATTACCCCGCAGGGAATAAGGAAGGCAATCAAAGATATCACCGAGCGAGTGAAAGCAGTGGCTGAGACCCGTACTCCCTACTATGCAGGCACTCCGACCAATAAAGAGGACGTGCTCCGGCTGATTAAAGACCTGGAGACGCAGATGAAGGCGGCGGCCAAGAGCCTTGACTTCGAGAAAGCGGCGCTGCTGCGCGACCGCATCTATGAACTGCGGAAGGAATTCGACGTGGTGGAGATAAAGAGTGGACGATAACCACAAAGAAACGAAGCAGGAGCGCCGTGAAAAGAAACTCCGTAAAAAGCGGGAGCGGATGCAGAAACACAGTAAAAACATGGCAACTATCTATAAAGACGCCATCCTGAAAAAGCTGAGAGGGAAGCGAGTGTAAGCGTATTATAGTTGCCGAAGTAAAGAATATGGTCACTTCAGAAGATAAATTAAATATTATGCAAATGCTGGTTGAGATTGAGGAGACAACCGGCCGCCTTTATGAAGCTTACGGACGCCTTTTCCCGGTGCATGAGGAATTCTGGCTCGGACTGACAGTGGAAGAGGCTGACCACGCCAGCGCAATACTGGACCTTATCAATATGTACAAAAACGGCAGGACAAGTTTTCGTGAGGACAGCTGGATGATTAAAGATGCGGAAAAGCTGCTGGCTCAATTAAAGAATGAGCTGGAACAGGCGGAACAGGGACAGTTTTCATTCAATGATGCCCTGTCAAGGGCACTAAATATTGAGAAGTCGCTTGCCGAGCACCGATTTTACAGGATGTTCGGCGGCGGCTCGCGTGAGTCCCTCGGTATTCTGGAATTACTTGACTCATCCTCAAGCAACCACGTCAATGCACTTCAAACCGAGCTAAAACACCACCACACAGTATAGAAACCTGCTGGCTTATATATGGATACAATCTTCAAAAAGTTGAGGGGTGAGAAGTTAGCAGAAGCACAGAGAATTATAAAACATGTAGTATTTGCTTATAATTATCTGCTATAGGCTCGGCAGGTCTTACATCCTCTAATAATCGAAGAATCGAATCATCAAGTACTTTTTTCTGTCTGCTTATTATTCGCTTGATTTTATTCATTTCATCACTTACAAGTGATATATATTCTGATAAATAATCCTCAGTAATAACGTCAATAATATAAGTTTCTTCCTTACCTTTAAGATAGACAGTCCTCATATACTTTATATGTTTAACTCTCTTAAGTTTGAGACGAGTTCTCCCTAAGCGTGCTTCCAACAACCTCCCGCCTAATACAACCAGCGGGAATCTGAATTCTATATATACTGGTTCTTCATTATCATGCTCAGGTAACTCCCAATTGCTGTAAAAATCAGTAATCTCATTCTCTATTGAATATATCAATGAATTGAAGGTGTCGTGCTGTTCCTCACTATGTGCTGCAATCCAATCGGCACTATAGCTCCGTTTCGAGCGTATAAAAGTACAATACTGTGAAGCAATTTCAGCTTGACAATAATGATGCAATCCTTTCAAAGGCAGAAATCTACAGAGACTAATATATTCATCATTTTTCCATATTTTCATCGGAACACCAAAACACTTAGCAAGAATACAACGGTCACCTGGAGCAACAGTTTCATAAGGAAAGAATACTATAGGCTGTGAATTATTTTCACATTCACAGATAATACTCCAATGCACTCCTTGCGCGAATCCACTACTATTATGCGATGTGGTATAAGTAGAATCTGCTTGAAGATCAATCTCTCTCGTCTTATCAGTAAAAGGGTCTAGGAAAGATAGATTCATCATCACATAATAACCACTCATGCTTAATCGTTGTGCAACTCTATGTTCTATTAAGTATCCTGACCGCGATATTGCATTTCTTATTTCTTCATGTGTAATCGTCTTTTGATCATTCTTTTCCGGCATTCACTCTTACCTATTACCTATAAATATTCGGATTAAAGGAGTATTTCCTATTTAAACTATTTTTGCCTACGCTTACCAGCATCACTACGTTTTTTTCTCCAAGCTCCATCCAGCCTTCTTGCCCGAGGTTGCTTACCTACATGAGGTACTCTTCCTGCTCTCCTGTCAGTTTTCGGCATATCGTAACCTCCGGTTATGATATTGTATCTACTTTATGATAGTATAGTAGAATTCTATTTAAAGCACAAAGAGCAAACGAATGTAACTTGCTAGCAAGACTTGGATATATCAATTAATCAGATTAACTTTTATGTATCCAATGCTATATTCACACATTATCCCTTCCTCTTCACAAAAAAGAACACGCCCAATCCGATTATGAGAATCATTACGTTAAAAGGGAAAATAGAGAGGTTTTTAAATCTCTTCTTCCTCGTCAACCACGGCGTCGCCGAAAATGGGTTCATCTTCTTTTTCGGCTTCCTCGGCCATTTCCTGCTCCAGGGCTTCCATGATTCGGGCGGCGCGGGGATAGCCGATGTGAAGTCGCCGCTGGAGGAAGGAAGTGGAGATATTGTCATGCTCCTGCTCCAGTTGCCGGGCGGCTTCCATGAGCGAGTCCTCTCCCATGTTCCTCCTGCGGGCGGAGGCCGCTTTCAGGTCTTCAATCCTCAGCAGATGAGCATCCTCCCGCTTCTGGTTCCCCCAGAAATAAACAAGCCTTTCCGCCTCGGCATCGGAGACGTAGCACCCCTGGAGTCGCTTCGGTTTGCCCGCCTCGGTGGGCAGATATAGCATGTCACCGCTGCCCAGCAGCTTTTCGGCACCGCCGCCATCGATGATGGTCCGTGAGTCCACCATGGAGGTAACGGCAAAGCTGATACGGGTGGGAAAGTTAGCCTTTATCAAACCTGTGACCACGTCCACGGAAGGACGCTGGGTAGCCACAACCAGGTGAATACCAACGGCACGGGAAAGCTGAGCAAGGCGGCAGAGAATCTGCTCAACCTCGTCACCTCCCAGCATCATGAGGTCGGCAAGTTCGTCAATAACAAGCACAAGGTAGGACATCATTTCATCGCCCTGCTTGTTCTTGTTATAGCCCTCGATGTTGCGGGCACCGGCGCTTGATAGTACCTGGTACCGCTTGTTCATCTCCTGGCTCAACCAGTGAAGGGCATCAACGGCTTTGCTGGCATCAACGATAACCGGCGCCGCCAGGTGCGGAATACTGTTGAATGTTGTAAGTTCCACCCGCTTGGGGTCAATCATAATAAAGCGGACATCATTGGGAGTATTGTTCAATACCAGGCAGCAGATAATTGAGTTCAGGCAGACCGTCTTACCGCTACCGGTAGCTCCGGCAATAAGCAGGTGGGGCATCTTAGCCAGGTCTCCGGATACGGCTTCTCCGCCGGCACCTTTACCCAGCGCCAGAGCCAGCTTGGACTTCGCCTGTAACTTCTGGAAAGAGTTTGTCTCTATCACCCCGCGCAGGCTCACCATGGTGGAAATCGTATTCGGCACTTCAATGCCGACCATTGATTTACCAGGCACAGGAGCCTCAATTCTTATGCTCGGTGCCGCCAGCGCCAGTGCCATATCATTCTGAAGAGAGGTAATCCTGTCAACTTTCACCCTTGTCTTGGATACTTCTTCCTGCTTGATGGTTACGTTCCCGTCCTTGTCTCTTTCCCTGAGTTCCCTGAACCTCCTGTCCCAGCCCGGCTCAACGCCAAACTGGGTAACCGTCGGTCCCTCGTTTATCTGCACCACCTTTGCCTCGACGCCGTAGCTGGCAAGGGCTTCTTCAATCAGCCTTGCCCTTTCCGCATTGTCCGCCTGGCTGAACTGGACTTCAGGAGCGTGGTCGAGGATATCGATTGGTGGCAGCCTCCAGCCGTCGATTACAACCAAGTCAGGTGACTCTCCATACTTTTTCCAGACATCCTGAGCAACTTGTTTCAGTTCCACGTTGGTGGGTGTAACCGCAGGAGCCTGCTTCGGTTTCTTTCTCTCCAGACCCGTCCCCAAAATTCCCGGCACTCCGGCCGACCTGAGGTCTTCCACAGCCTTGGCGGCTTTCTCAAGACGGGATAAATCCACAGGTTTTTCGGCTTCATGAGTTCTGGCCCTCTCCGCAGCCCGGGAAGTCTGTAGCGTATCAGATAAGAGTGCTTCCGGCTCAAACCGTTTTGGTCTGGCGCCCGGTTGTCTAATCTGACCGGCAATCCAGGAGTATATATTCTTCACAAAACGCAGAGATGCCCGGGGAGCTACCAGGACAATACCGGCAACCAGCAGCAGGACTAACCTGATAATGCCCTCAATATCGGTATGTGATATCACGCCCTGCCCGATTCTACCTCCCAGGCTTACTCCGGCAAGAACGCCTTTCCCGGGAATAAAAGCGAGGATTCCCCAGACCAGGAGCACAAAGGCTATGCCACCCAGCCACAGATTCCAGCGTTTAATAAAAGTAAAGAGCCTTTGTTGTCGTATCTGTCTTACCAGAATTCCGGCAGCGACAATTACGAAGATGAGACCCCAGCCGAATATCCTGAGTACAGAGGTTACCCAGGAGACAATGTCATCCCACCACAACCACCAGATAATCACTGCCGCCACTACAATTACAAGTATCTGCCATACAGGAGTCGAGATTAGAAAGCGGAACAGTTTTACTAAGGATGAGCTCTTTTTCTTGTTACCGGACTTTTTGTTGTTGGTCTTTTTACCTGCCATACTATCCTCGATTACCGGACTGGTTCACTACACCTTTACCATGAAGGGAAGAACCATCGGACGCCGTCTTGTCTGCTCATAATAGAATTTGTTCAGCGTATCTCTTACCTTGGTATTTATAAAACCCCAGTCAGCCGGACGGGTACCGCCGTGGTCGAGCGCTTTTGCCACCAGGTCACGGCTCTCATTTATCATATCTCTTGACTCCCTGGTATCGACGAAACCGCGTGAGACGATATCCGGGCGTCCCACCAGCTTGCCCGTCTGGCGGTTCACGGCAATAATTACCATTACTATTCCGTCCTTTGAGAGCATTCTCCTGTCTCGAAGGACAACACTGCCGATGTCACCCACGCTCAAGCCATCGACATATACATTGCTTGAAGTAACCTTACCCGCTATCTTTCCCGATTGAGGATTAAGTTCCAGGACATCACCGTCTTCAAGCACGAAAATGTTACTTTCCTGAATACCCACAGACTCAGCAAGTTTGGCATGTAAGCTCAGATGGCGGTACTCGCCGTGAATGGGTATAAAGAACTTCGGCTTGACCAGGTTCAGCAATAGTTTCAATTCCTCCTGGCTGGCATGACCGTGAACGTGGACCGGCGCCACTTTATCATAAAGCACCCGGGCACCCTGCTTGAACAGGTTATCAACCGTCCGGTTAACTACCGCCTCATTCCCGGGAACAGGAGTTGCCGATATAACCACGGTATCGCCACGCATAATATTGAGCTGTTTGTTATCCCGGTTGGCCATTCTCACCAGGGCTGAGGTCGGTTCACCCTGACTGCCGGTGGTGACGAAGACAACCTTATCACGCGGCATACCGTGCAATTCTTCCATCCGCGCCAGCACTCCGTCAGGCTCATGAAGATAGCCCAGTTCCAGTGCCATACGCACTGTATTGCTCATGCTGCGTCCGACAACAAAGACACGGCGCTGGTATTTTGCAGCGGCATCGATAACCTGTTGAATACGGGAGATTAGCGATGAAAAAGTGGTGATAATTACCCTCCCCGGTGCCTCGGCCATTACATGGTTAAGATTTTCACCCACCACACTTTCTGAAGGAGTATAGCCGGGTAACTCAGCGTAAGTGGAGTCGGACAGCAGCAGCAAGACTCCCTGTCCTCCAAGCTGGGCGAGCCGGGAAAGAGCGGTAGGCTCACCGCTAACCGGTGTATAATCCAGCTTGAAATCTCCACTGTGAATAACGGTGCCTATCGGCGTATGGATTATTAAACCGGCAGAATCAGGTATGCTATGACAGACCGGGAAAAACTCGACGCTGAATTTCCCCAGAGTAATCTTGCTGCCATATTGCACCACCTTCAAAGTAGCCTTGGAGAATGCCTTGCGTTCTTTTAGCTTAACGGAGATAAGACCGCGGGTAAGTTTCGTAGCGTAAATAGGCACACTAAGCCGTGGAAGTAAGTACGGTAAAGCGCCGATATGGTCCTCATGACCGTGGGTTACCACAATGCCTCTTACCTTTTCATGGTTCTCAAGCAGATAATTGATATCCGGAATTACCAGGTCAATACCCAGCATCTCTTCCCCGGGAAACATCAGGCCGGCATCAATGACAATAATATCGTCCTCATACTCCATCACCATCATATTTTTGCCGATTTCACTCAGTCCACCCAGGGGAATTATTTTTAATCTCGGTTTTGCCATCTTATATTCTTTGTACCTCTCAACTCACCGCGCTTTATTAACTTTTTACGAAAGCGATGAAGCCGCAAATGCGACCATTTCAATCACCGAACAAATTCAACTGCTGCGGCTCCGGCTCCGTTTTTTCCTCAGCAATATCCTTGGCTTCAGCAAGCAGCGACGGTATTTTTTTCATATCCACTTCAATGGTATCACGCAGGCTCTGTTGATGAAGCGCCGCTGCCGGATGATACATTGCATAATAAACAATACCATCGCGCTTTATAGCAGTGCCGTGAATCTTGCCGATACTTTTTCCGGGGAAAAACAACGCCATGGAATAACGGCCAAGGGTAACAATCATTTTCGGGGAAATAAGCTCAATCTGACGCCGCAGCCAGTGATTACAATTACGAATCTCATCCGGCAGAGGGTCACGATTACCCGTGGGACGGCACTTAATTACATTGGCAATATAGACCTGCTGGCGGTTTAAACTAATCGAGGCTAACAGTTGGTCGAGAAACTGCCCCGCCGGACCGACAAAAGGGCGTCCCTGCTTGTCTTCATGCCACCCCGGCGCCTCTCCGATAAAAAGCAGGTCAGCATCCTCCGCTCCTTCACCCGGCACCACGCTGTTACGAAATTTGGCTATTTCACACTGCTGGCAGAGTGCTATTTCTTTATTAAGCTCAGTCAGTGCTGACATTTCTCATTTAACCCGGAAGGGTATTTCCAGCCTTTTGCTAATGATAGCACGCCCGATATGTCAAGTCAATTAAAAAAGCTTCTTTAAGTTCCATATTCTGGCTATCATTTGGTGTCAGCTTTTTCATTCTTCGGATAATCCGACCCCTGGCTTTCCTCCTTTTCTCTGAAGCCCGAAAATGTAAATGTTACGAGAATTTCCTGTAATTATTGACAGTTAAAGCTGGCAAAATGTAGACTTCAAAAAGGAGGCGAAATGAGTTCTTTAAATAAGATCGATCCGGAAATTGCCAGTATCGTTGAAAAAGAAAGAAAAAGACACCAGGAAACAATAGACCTGATTGCGTCCGAAAACTATCCCAGTCAGGCTGTGTTCGAGGCTCAGGATTCTTTTTTCACAAGCAAGTACGCCGAAGGTTATCCGCACAAGCGGAATTATGGTGGCTGTGTAAATGCCGATGAAATAGAACAGCTTGCCATCAAACGCGTTAAAGAACTGTATCGCGCTGAGCACGCCAATGTCCAGCCGCACAGCGGGGCTCAGGCCAATATGGCAGCATACTATGCTCTGCTCGATTATGGCGATACAGTTATGGGAATGAAACTTGTCGACGGAGGTCACCTCACCCATGGAGAAAAGTTCAATTTCTCCGGCAAGTCATATAATTTCATCCGTTACGGAGTTAATCCGGAATCGGAAAGGATTGACTATAAAGAACTGGAAAAACTTGCCCTAGAGTATAAACCAAAACTTATCGTTACCGGTGCCAGCGCTTATCCGAGGATAATAGATTTTGAGCGTTTCCGCAGCATTGCCGACCTTGCGGGAGCAAAACTGATGGTTGATATCGCTCACACCGCAGGTATGATAGCTGCCGGACTTCACCCATCACCTGTTCCGTATGCCGATGTGGTAACTGGTACTACTCACAAGACACTGCGCGGTCCCCGCGGCGGATTCATCCTCTGCCGTGAAGAGCTAGCTTTGGCCGTTGATACGGCGGTTTTCCCCAGAACGCAGGGCGGACCGTTGATGCACATTATCGCTGCCAAGGCAGTCGCCTTCCATGAAGCAATGCAGCCGGCATTTGTAGAATACCAGCGCGCCACACTTGATAATGCACTTACACTCGCCAGCGAATTGACAAGACTGGGATTACGTCTTGTATCAGGAGGTACGGACACTCATCTTGTTTTGATAAGCCTTGCCGGGATGGAAACCACCGGCAAGAAAGTCGAAGAAGCCCTGGAACGAGCCGGTATTGTGGCAAACCGCGACCCCATTCCCTTTGACCCGCTTCCGGGATTAGTTGCCAGCGGTATCCGACTAGGTACGCCGGCGGTCACCACCCGTGGTTTCGGCAAAGAGGAAATGAAGCAAATTGCTTCATTAGTCGCCATGATAATCAACAACGTCGGCGACACCTCCATCGAGAGCCAGGTGAAGAAGGAAGTTAGCCAGATATGTTCCCGCTTTCCCATTCGCCGCGGCGACAGCTAAAAAATCACTGTACTGATAAGTGTTAGACTGATGATTGGTCCAGATGAGGGAGAAAAGTTACTTGACTCTGACCGAAGATTATCTTTATTCGAACAGATTCTAAAAGAGATTGAAGCACGGAGACAGGAAGACAGAGCCTTTGTTATCGGAATAAACGGTATCGATTGTTCGGGTAAATCGATATTCGCTGAATCGTTTGTAAAGTTCCTGATTGCCAGAGGATTTACGACTCAAACTATCAACCTTGACGATTTTCACAATCCCAGGGCTTACAGATATTCCGGAAAGGACCAGGCAGAGAATTACTATAACAAGAGCTTTAACGTAACCGGTATAATCAATAATTTATTTGTTCCAATTCATAATAAAGACACATTCTCAACCAGACTGACACTGCTCAACCTGCTTACCGACGGATACGAAATAGAGAAAGAGTTCAGTTTTGATAGTGACACGCTAGTAATCTTTGAAGGTGTCTTTTTATTCAGAAGAGAGCTATCCCCTTACATCGATTACAAAGTTTTTCTCGAGATTCCCTTCCAGGAAAGTAAACGGCGAGCCAGAATTAGAGACAACAAAGCAAGCCTCAGGAAATACGATGAGAAATATCTGCCGGCTCAGAGGAAATACCTGGAGGAATATCCACCTGATGAAACGGCGGATATGATAATTGATAACTCAGACTGGGAATGCCCCGGAATAAAGTTACTCCGTTGAAAAAAGCAGCTAGCTCCCTGATATACAGATGACACCTGATAATGAAACAGAGAGTTTTTTCATACAATGGTGTGAAAATCGCAGTAAAGTCCACCCATCCATTACTCAAAAGGCAACAATGCAAGATCTAGAAGTATAAAAAGGGGTGAGGTTTGGCGCCGACAGTGATATAATGAGTCTGAAAACCTGTAAAAACCAGGAAAGGAGTTAATGTGGACGAGCTGAAAGTATTCACCGGCAATGCCCATCCTGAAATGGCAAAAGCAGTTACTGAGTATCTGGAAATACCACTGGGTAACTGTGAGGTTATTGAGTTCAGTAACGAGAATATCTTTGTCCGTATACTTGAAAATGTCCGCGAAAGGGATGTCTTTGTTATTCAACCAATCTGTTCCCCGGTAAACAAAAACCTCGTTGAGCTCCTTATTATGCTTGACGCTTTGAAAAGAGCATCCGCCGGACGTATCACGGCTGTTATTCCTCAATACAGTTATGGTCGCAGTGACAGAAAGGACCAGCCCAGAGTCCCGATAACCGCCAGACTAATCGCCGACCTGCTTACTGTTGCCGGTGCCAACAGGATGTTGACCGTTGACCTGCATTCAGCTCAGATACAGGGTTTCTTTAATATACCGGTTGATGAACTTACCGCTCTCTACATTCTCAGTGATTATTTCAAAAAGAGAGAAATAAAAAACTTGGTGGTGGTTGCCGCAGATTTTGGCATTTCCCGGCGAGCCAGAGATGTAGCCGCCAGACTTAACGCCTCACTGGCTATTATCGAACAGAGACGTATTGGCAATGTCGATAAGAAAGAGGCACTGAATGTTGTCGGTGACGTAAAGGACAAGCCAGCCCTTATTTTTGATGACGAAATAACAACCGCCGGGACTCTTGTCAATGTTGTTTCCGTTATTCTGGAGCGCGGGGCGAAGGAAGTATACGCCTGCGCCACCCACCCGGTATTTTCCGGACCGGCTATCCAGAGAATAGCCGAGAGTCCGGTAAAGGAAGTTGTGGTTACCAATACTGTTCCCGTCAACGACAGTAAAAAACTCGATAAAATCACCGTGCTGCCCATCGCCCCCCTGCTTGGAGAGGCAATTAAACGCATTCACACCGGACAGTCTATTGGAGCGCTGTTCGAACAGTAAGAAAGAGGACATATTATGCTCAAGTGGTTAGGTGGACTTCTGGATTCAAATGAAAAGGAGCTGAAGCGTCTTCAACCTCTGGTAGACAGAATAAACTCACTGGAACCGGAGTTTGAAAAACTCAGTGATACGGAGCTTCAGGCAAAAACTTCAGAATTTAAAGCCCGCCTTGAAAACGGAGAAATCCTCGATGACCTGCTGCCCGAAGCTTTTGCCGCTGTCCGGGAAGCCTCCAAACGAACGATAGGACTCCGCCACTTTGACGTCCAGTTAATCGGAGGTATAGTCCTCCACCAGGGGAAAATCGCCGAGATGAAGACCGGCGAAGGTAAAACGCTGGTTGCCACCCTTCCGCTCTATCTCAACTCACTGACCGGCAAGGGCGCCCACCTGATTACGGTCAACGACTACCTTGCCAGGCGCGACCCGTACTGGATGGGGCCAGTATATTATGCTCTCGGTGTCAGCGTGGCAAGCATATACCCGCAGCAAAGCCCGGAGGAACACACTCCTGCACGTCTTTATGACCCTGATTATGACTCAGGTAAAGAGAACGACCACTGGCGCCACTTCCGCCCCATCTCCAGAAATGAAGCTTACCGGACCGATATTACCTATGGCACCAGTAGTGACTTCGGCTTTGATTACCTCAGGGACAACATGGTCACTGACCTGTCACGCTGTGTACAGCGTCCCCTGAGTTATGGAATTGTCGATGAAGTAGACAACCTGCTCATCGATGAAGCCCGCACTCCTCTTATCATCAGCGGCCCGGCGGAGGAAGCAGGGCAGCTTTATACTGCTATAAACTCAGTGGTAAGCAATATGAAAATGAATGTGATGCCTCACGAACCTGTTACACCCAATGAGAAGGAGGAAGAGGCAGAGCTTGAGGCGGATTACGACTACTTCGCCTATGAAAAGAGCCGTAGTGTCAAAGATACACCGCGTGGACAGGAGAAGCTGGCAAGGGCATTCAATATGCGGGCAGATGACCTCTTCGGCGGCTGGGGTGGTGAGGTGAATGAAAACTTAACTACGGAAGATATAAAGTGGCGTAATGATATCGTATCCATCTTCCGCAAGTCTATGACCGCCTATGCCTGGTACCAGCGGGACCGCAACTATGTGGTAAAAGACGGCGAGGTTATCATAGTTGATGAGTTTACCGGCAGGTTAATGTATGGGCGGCGCTACTCGGAGGGGCTGCACCAGGCAATTGAAGCCAAAGAAAGGGTGAAAATTAAGAGAGAAAGCATGACCTATGCTTCTATTACCATCCAGAACTATTTCCGCATGTATGAAAAACTGGCTGGAATGACCGGCACCGCCCTGACCGAGGCAGAAGAACTCTATAAGATATACAAGCTTGAGGTGGTGGTAATCCCCACCAACAAACCGATGATTCGCCAGGACTTCTCCGACCGCATTTTCAAGGATGAGCCGGCAAAATTCAAGGCGGTGGTAAGAGAGGTCGAAGAACTGCACAGAAAACAGCAGCCGGTTCTTATCGGCACGGTATCTATTGAGAAATCGGAAATGCTCAGTGACACGTTGAAGAGGAAAGGCATCAAGCACCAGGTACTCAACGCCAAGCTCCACGAAAAGGAAGCGGCAATTATTGCCCAGGCTGGAGAGCCCGGGGCGGTAACGGTCGCCACAAATATGGCCGGACGTGGTGTCGATATTATGCTGGGCGGAAACCCTACCGGAAGAAACGAGGATGAGTGGAATAAAGAACACGAAAAGGTAATCGAACACGGCGGACTGTTCATCATTGGCACCGAACGCCATGAAGCAAGGCGAATTGACAACCAGCTCCGGGGTAGAGCCGGGCGGCAGGGAGACCCCGGCGCATCGCGTTTTTACGTTTCGCTTGAAGATGACGTAATGAAACGGTTCGGCGGTGACCGTATCAAAGGCTTCATGGAATGGGCCGGGATGGACGAGAATACCCCCATTGAAAACAAGCTCATAAATCGTTCTATCGAAAGCGCCCAAATCAGAGTTGAAGGCTACCACTTCGATATCCGCAAAAATCTGGTTGAGTATGATGACGTGGTAAACCAGCAACGGGAGCTATTTTATGGCGAGAGAAGAAAAATCCTCAGCGGCGCCGACCTGAAAGCAAATATCATTTCGATGGTCGAAGACGAGCTCCGGGGTATAATAGCCGCTCGAATCGGGGATGAACGCGATAACGGCCGGAATGTTGAAGGACTGAAAGCCGACCTTTCGTTAATATTACCAGTCTCGGAAGAACTTAACGACGGCGCCCTATCTTCACTGACCCCCGAGCAGATTGAAGAAAAGCTATTTCAGCATGTGAAAACCCTTTATGAGCAGCGTGAGCAGGAAATGGGTCCGGAGGTAATGAGAGAACTGGAACGCCGGTTACTGTTGCATACCATGGACAGTCTCTGGATAGAACACCTGACTGAGATGGAAAGCCAGAGGCTTCAGGCTGGATGGGCAAGTCTTCAGCAAATAAAAGCAGTGGATGCTTACAAGAGACTGGGTGGTGAGCAGTGGGATATATTAAAGGAAAATATCCAGCACAGGATTGCTCACTATATATTCCGCATCAGTCTGGTAAAAAGAGAAGCCCCGAAGAAGCTAGAAACGCCGATGGTCAAAGCCGCTACAGTCGGTGCTGCCACCGGCGGTAAGCAACCGAGGCAGAGAGTTGCCGGTAAGAAGATAGGCCGCAACGACCCCTGCCCCTGCGGCAGTGGTAAAAAATATAAGTACTGTCATGGGAGATGAAAAACTCTGAAATTATCGAAGTCCTTAGAGATATTGCCTACCTGCTGAAGTGTAAGAAAGAAAACCACTTCAAGGTCAGGGCTTATGAGAGAGTAGCTGCGGCCATTCAGCAGTTGCCCGTTGGCGTGGAGCAGCTTGTCAGGGAAGGCAGGCTGAAAGAGATACCGGGGGTGGGAGAAGCGATTAATAAGAAAATTACCGAGCTTGTAACCACCGGACGTCTTGAATACTATGAAAGGCTCAAGGCCGAAACGGCCGGGGTATCAAATGAACAACCGGGATAGCAGTCCGCAAGAGCTTCATCCCGTCAGAACCGGAGATGATGAGGCGATAAGACACCTCAAACAGTCAATTACCGACGGTAAGCACTGGTACCTCTCTCTGCTTGAAGCTATCGGACTCTGGGAAACCCCTAAAGAGAGCATTGATGGCCGCACCTATCATTACCTCATTGCCAATGAAGCCTTCGACTGGCTATTACTGGCCGAGCGTTTATGCGAAGAAGTGACCGAATTCCTGCCTGACTCTGAGAAATACTCACTCCTTTTCCACAGTGAGCCGCCACTCAAGCTGACGGTAAAGGAATTTAAAAAATTAATCGGTGATGCCAAGTACCACCAGTACCTCAATTACTTCTACGGAATCACCGCCGAAGAAGCTCTTATTATGGCGGTAGAAGAGGAGGTACGTAAAGAGAGAAGAGTTGCAGGGTATCTGAAGGAAACAGATACCGCCAATGAGTCCTACCGGCGGATATACGGCTCCACCAAAGCGATTCTGCTCAGGCAGTTCAGGAAGAAACACGGCTACTCTAACCTCAAGTCAATCAACCTGGCAGAGCTAAAGGAATTCACCTACTGGCTTTTCAAGCACCGGCTTAAGCGGTGCGATAACGCCAGAGTTGCCAGCGATACAAAGAAAGCGCTGGACTGGCTGGATAATAAGGGCTATTTCAGGCGTCTGAATAAACAGGATTTCGAACCGGAATCCGTTGATATACCACCTTCGGCGACAGCGTTCTAACTAGGCCTTCTCGGTCTCCTTCGGCGCTCTCACCACAAGTACCGGCTTGTGTCCTCCCCGGAGCACCTTATCGGTAACGCTTCCAAAAGCCCACCGGCTAAGTCCCGAGCGGCCGTGGGTTGACATGGCGATTATATCAGCATCAATGTCATCAGCGGCTTTAATAATCTCCTCGTCGGCGTGGCCGACTTCCACTCTAGCCTTGGTGGTCGCTCCCTTCTTTCTCAGGTTCCCGCCGGCTTTTCTCAAGTATCTCAGTGCCTGCTTCTTCATCTGCTCTATTTCTTCTTCCGTATAAGGCACCCGGGCGCTTGCCTCCCCGGCGACTACATAGTGTGAAAGAGACGATAATACCTGCATGAGGGTGACTTCTACTTTTGGCTCTGGCAAAAATTTAAGGATTAAATCCTCTACATAAGGTAGGGCAGCTTCTCCGACCTTGGAACCATCAAGTGGAACAAGGATTTTCTCTCTCATTTTCTACCTCCCTAAGACTTCAGGATTTGCTGTTTTAACCTCTCAATTTTATCAACCAGGGCTTCACGTTTCCGGCGTTCTTTGTCAACGACAGCCACCGGCGCCCTGGACAGGAATTTTTCATCCCCGAGCATGACATCAATTCTTGTTACCTCGGCTTCGTTCCGGGCTATTTCTTTCTCAAGGCGTTTCCTCTCCGCTTTAAGGTCGACCATGCTTTCCATTGGTATCACCACCTCGGTCTCCTCAAGCACTATGGCAACGGCATTTTCCCCGGCTGATTCTTCCTTCCTGGTATTAAGGACGATAACCGGCTTTGCCCTGGAGAGGGTCTCGATAGCTCCGATATAAGGAGTGATTGATTTTTCAAGTCTCCCCGCATAAACCTGCGCTTCAATCCACCGTGAATTCTCAACATTATACTGGGCGCGGGTATTCCGGATTGAACGGACTATCTCAATTACCGATTCCATAATTCGTTCAGCCTCAGGGTCTGAAGCGCTACCGTCAGCCACGGGATACCGGGCTACCATCACCGACTCAGCTTCCCGCCTGTCCGACGGTATGTATTTTTTCAGGTTCTGCCATAGTTCTTCGGTAACGAAAGGCAAAAACGGGTGCAGCAGCCGCAGCGAAGTCTCAAGAACATGAACCAGAACCGGTACCGGAGATATTGCTCCATTGTCAGAGCGTAAGCGTACCTTCGCCAGTTCGATATACCAATCGCAGTATTCACTCCAGAGAAACTCATATATCTGTTTCTGGGCTTCAGCAAACTGGAAATCCTCCAGTGCTCTGGTCACGCCGTTCACAGTATTGCTGAGCCGACTTAAAATCCAGCGGTCTTCCGTGGGCAGCTCATCTTTCTGAATTCCTAAACCAACCTGCTTGCTGTCAAGATTCCTGATAACGAAGCGGGTGGCATTCCACAGCTTGTTGGCGAAGTTTCGACCAGCTTCAAATTTTATCGGAGACACTTTACTGTCATTGCCAGCCGAGGTGCCGGTCAGAAGGCCGAAGCGAAGGGCATCGGTACCGTATTCTTCAAGCACATCAAGCGGGTCTATTACGTTCCCAATCGTCTTGCTCATCTTGTTGCCTTTTTCGTCGCGTACCAGACCGTGGAAATAAATAGTACGGAATGGAATATCTCCGGTATCCTCGATACCCATCATAATCATCCTGGCTACCCAGAAGAATATCAGGTCATAGGCCGTCTCCATCACCGTGGTCGGGTAAAAGTACCGCAGGTCCTCAGTATCATCCGGCCAGCCAAGCGTGGAGTGCGGCCAGAGTCCCGAACTGAACCACGTGTCAAGTACATCCGAGTCCTGCTCGATTTTATCCGATTTACAGCCGGGGCAGGACTTCACTTCATCCACAGAGGCGATTATTTTATTACAGTCATGACAATACCAGATGGGAATACGGTGTCCCCACCATAGCTGGCGGCTGATGCACCAGTCACGTATATTCTCCATCCAGTTCAGATATATCTTGGTAAATCTCGAAGGAATAATTTTAATTCGTCCGTCTTTTACAGCCTCAATAGCCGGCCGGGCTACCAGTTTTATGTCAACAAACCACTGTTTGCTGACGATTGGCTCGATAAGTGTCTGGCAGCGCTGGCAGTGACCTACGGCATGGCTGTAAGGCTCTATCTTTACCAGCAGTCCATCTCTTTCAAGGTCGGCTACTATCGCCTCACGGCACTCGAAACGGTCCATACCGGCATAAGGTCCCGCGTTTTCATTCATTGTGACGTCATCATTCAGGATATTAATAGATTCCAGTCCCTGCCGCTGGGCTACATCAAAGTCCACCGGGTCGTGAGCGGGAGTGATTTTAACAGCTCCGGTTCCGAAAGCGGGGTCAACGGCTTCATCAGCGACAATGGGTATTTCCCGGTTCACGGCGGGGAGCAGTACTTTTTTGCTTATGAGCGACTTATACCGGTCATCATCCGGATTAACGGCAACAGCGGTATCGCCGAGTATCGTTTCCGGTCTCGTGGTAGCAACAGTGATATAACTGTCCTCGCCTACGAGCGGATAGCGCACGTACCAGAGGTTACCGACCAGGTCTTTGTGGTCTACTTCAAGGTCGGAAAGCGCTGTCGAGCAGCGAGGGCACCAGTTGATTATTCGCTCGCCTTGATAGATAAGTCCTTTTTCATAGAGATGGACAAATGCGGCTCGTACTGCCCGACTTGAACCCTCATCCATAGTATACTTCTCGCGGGACCAATCGCAGGAAGCACCGAGCTTCATGCGCTGCTCTGTAATTATATGACGGCAGTCCCTCACCCACTGATGCATCCTCTCCAGGAACTTCTCTCTGCCCAACTGATGACGGTCAAGACCTTCCCTAGCCAGTTGCTGCTCCACTACCACCTGAGCGGCAATTGCAGCATGGTCGACTCCAGGAAGCCACAATGTGGGGTCTCCTTTCATCCGGTGCCAGCGCGTCATGATATCCTGCAGGGCGCTCTCCATAGCGTGGCCAAGATGAAGTTCACCGGTAACGTTAGGCGGTGGCATTATAATAACGAAAGGCTCTTTCTCATGGTCAATCACCGGGGTGAAGTAGCCATTCTCCAGCCAGAACTCATACCACTTCGCCTCTACCTTATTTGGCTCATAGGCTTTGGGCATCTCTTCCTGAATGTCAGGTGTTTGCGTCATAAAAACCTCTCTCAGTATCAAGCAGTAATTTGTTCCATCGAATCCTCGCTAACAGAATCCGCCGGCACAGAACTCTTCATATTAAACTTTACCCAGAATGCGTAGATAAGGCAAATTATACCTGCCATACCGATTACATCGATGAAGATGCCATAACCCAGGCTGACGGAATGCATGAAGTCTCTTCCGTAATTTCCTGAAATGAGCCAGTGGGTAATAAGAGATGCAGGTATACGGAGTAAATTGGCCAGGATATGCAGACCGGCACCTGCAATGAGAAAACGCTCGGCTCTTCCGCCGCTGCGTCTCAGCATCACGGTAGCAAAGATAACCACCACAGTCCAGAATATAAGCGGCAGGGCGGCACCTATCAACCCGCCAAGCAGTATCGGCAATATATCAAAAAACTCCACTATGCTGTCTCCGGTTTCTTTACCCTGAATTTTATCCAGAAAGCCCAGATAATCAGCACAATTCCGGGAATACCGAGCACCACCGAATATATCGTTCTTACTATTCCGTAGGTCCGTGCCGTGTCCAGGCGGCTCATCTCCTCCGTATTCATCAACCGGCTAAAAATCTCATTGATAAAAGGGTTGAAAAGCTGCATGATGAACAGAAGGCAGCAGCCTGTCAGGAGCATCTTCTCCGCTCTTCCGCCTCCCCGCCTGAGCATAATCACCGCCAGCACAATACCAACTATCCACCCCGCAAATTCAGGGATGGCTTTGAAAAATGGTTCCGTCCAGAAAGAGAAACCTACATCCATCTGAGATAGTCCATTCTATGAATTTCCCTTAAACGGCTCGTCTTTAACCAGCCGTTTCGACATTGTGATTACTTCATCCCGCCGGTAGCCGATTTTCTCGTAAAACTCGAGTACCTCTGTGTTACTGGTTCGAACATTCAGGTTGATTTTCGGACAACCCGTATCCAGAAGCATCTTTTCCAGCAACTCCATTAACTGCTGTCCGAAGCCATTTTTCCGGTAATCCGGTGCCACCGCCAGGTAGTTCACCCAGCCACGGTGACCTTCGTAGCCGCCCATCGCCGTAGCTACAACTCTACCGTCAATCGTGCCCACCAGGAATAGCTCCGGGTTCACCTTCAGCTTACGCTCGATATCGCGCTCAGGATTATTTTCAGGACTTATCAGACCGCATTTCTGCCAGAGTTCAATGACTGCCGCTTTATCATCTGGCGTGAACTGCCGTACTGTCATTCCCGGAGATGCCAATGGTCTAAAACCTCAACCCCTTCCGATTAAAAGACCTGCTATTCTGCCAAGCACCCTCTCGGCAACTTCCCTCTTACTCATCAGCGGCAGGTCTTCAGCTCTTCCATTTTTATCAATAAGGACTACTTTATTTGTATCAACATTGAAACCGCTATCGGCAGCGGTAATATCGTTGGCTACCATCAGGTCAAGCCTTTTCTTCTGAACTTTCTGCCTGGCGTTTTCCACGATATTTTCAGTCTCGGCGGAAAATCCCACTTTAATAAAGTCGCCCGTTACCTCGCTCAAAATATCAGGAGCTTTAACAAGCTCGATTACCAGGTTGTCCTGTTCCTTCTTAATCTTCTGCCCGGCGATATTTTTTACCACATAGTCCGCTGGTGCTGCAGCCATTATCAATGCGTCGGCCTGAATCGTCGCTCTGGCAACCGCTTCCTTCATTTCAATAACCGATTCTACCCTGACTACATTGATTCCAGAAGGAACCGGCAGGGCAGTGGGTGCTGTAATGAGTGTTACTTTAGCCCCCATATCCCTTGCCACCTCAGCCAGAGCATACCCCATCTTCCCCGAAGAGCGGTTGCCGATATACCGTACCGGGTCGATAGGCTCCTGGGTTCCTCCGGCAGTAACTACAATATGCTTACCCGTCAGCTCCATAGTTCCCTTCCAGAGTGCGTTTTATTGTTTCTATTATTTTTTCGATATCAGCCAGTCTTCCCTGACCCATCTTACCCGAGGCTAAACGGCCGTATTCGGGTTCCATCATGATAAAGCCCCTGTCTTTGAGCCTTGCCAGGTTTTCCTGGGTAATTGAGTTCTTATACATATTGTCATTCATCGAAGGCGCAATAACCACCGGTGCTTCAGTAGCCAGCACCGTGCAAGTAAGGGAATCATCGGCAATCCCGTTAGCCATCTTGGCGATGATATTGGCTGTGGCCGGGGCGATAACAATTATATCAGCCGCCTCAGCTAAAGCGACATGCTCGACACTGTACTCGGAGTTAAGGTCAAACATATCAGTCACCACCGGCTGTCCTGTGAGATTGCGAAAGGTGAGAGGAGTGATGAACTCGGTGGCGGATTTGGTCATTATTACCTTGACGATAGCTCCACTCTGGGTAAGCTTGCTCGCCAGGTCAGCCGCTTTGTAGGCGGCTATTCCACCGGTTATTCCTAATACTACAGTTTTATTTTCCATATATTATTGCCTCCTCACAGAAAGGCTAGCTCTTATTCAATTGATAAATCAACTTCAGTCCTATCAGCGTCAGGTCAGGATTAACATGGTCAATCACTGCTGTCTCTCTGGCAATGAGCTCGGCGTAGCCGCCGGTTGCCACTACCGTTGCTTTTTCTCCAAGTTCTCCCTGGATACGGTTAACGACGCCTTCAATTAAGCCTGCATATCCGTAAATAAGACCTGATTGAATGGCAGAAACGGTAGAGGTACCGATAACATGCTGAGGCCGGACAAGCTCCACACGGGGTAAGGCAGCCGTTTGAGTGAAGAGGGCTTCGGCAGCGATAGCTATTCCCGGTGCCACCGCTCCTCCCAGGTAATCACCTTCTTTTGAGAGCGTATCGAAGACAGTAGCCGTTCCCATGGCAACAACAATTACCGGTTTATTATATAGACTGTTAGCTGCGGCTGCATTGGCAATGCGGTCAGAGCCAACTTCTCTCGGATTAGCAAAGCGGATACGGACTCCGCTTTTAATACCGGGGCCGACTACCAGTGGCGTGGTGTTGAAATAACGGCGAAACAGCTCAATAAAAGTGCTCCTTAACGGCGGGACAACACAGCTTAAAGCTACTTCATTAATATCCGAAGCCTTCAGTTCATGCTGCTGTAGAAGATTGAGCAGCAATACGGCATACTCGTCAGGCATCTGGTTAATTCTGGTATATATCCGCCAGGTAGCACGGAGCTCATCTCCGTCGAAAACTCCAAGCGTAATATTTGTATTCCCCATATCAACCGCCAGCAGCATTTCTTCCTCCTAGCATTATATCCACCGGATATAATGCATTATACCAGACAAATTGATACTTCACAGTCCGGATGCCCTAAAACGGTTAAATAAAAGACTGATTTTACAGTATATATATCAGTTTTCTTTTAATCGCTTGATTACGACAGGCAACTCCGGCAAAAGGTCGCTGGCAATCATACCGGCATCACCCAGTCTTTCCCTGACAATTTCACCGGCCTGACCGTGCAGGTAGACACCGCCGGCAGCGGCGTCAGCCGGAGTCAGGCCCTGTGCCGCCAGCCCGGCAATAGCCCCGGCCAGGACATCTCCCGTCCCGGCTGATGCCAGTCCGGGGTTAGCCACCGGGTTGATTTTGAGTTGACCTTCAGGAGTGGCAATCACGGTACAGGCTCCTTTCAGAACAACCGTTTTCTGCCATTTCCGGGCTGCTTTTTCAGCGCTACCCATTCTATCCGCCTGCACTTCATCTATGGACATACCCGTCAGTCTTGCCATTTCTCCGGGATGCGGAGTAAGTATCGCATTATCAGCTAACTTCTGCCACCAGTCCGGTATTTTCGCCAGGACATTCAGCGCATCGGCGTCTAGAATTGTTTGCGGAATCAATATTCTTCCCTCAAGCAGCATAGAACTCAAGAACTCGACTACAGGTTCACTCTGCCCCAGGCCACATCCGATAAGCAGGACATCATAGTTGCCAATTTCCCCGCTTATTAGTTCGGCTGCCTGCGGAGAGATTATACCGGGACCGGCTTCCGGCAGTGGCAGATAGGTTACCTCGGTAAGCTTCGATGCCAGGACGGGCTGCAAACCGGCGGCCGTAGCCAGCATCACCAGACCGGCTCCCACCCTCATCGCGCCGTTGCAGGCCAGATAGGCAGCACCGATGTAGTTGATTGAGCCGGCAACAACCAGCACTCTGCCGAAAGTACCTTTATTCGCCCCGGAAGGGCGTTTGGGAAGAACCGACCTCGCCCACCCGGGAGTAATAAGCTCGATATTTACATCTTCTGCCAGGTAGGCCGGTATTCCGATATCGACCACGGTCACTCTGCCGGTGTATTCCAGTCCGGGAAGAGTGTACAGACCTAGCTTGGGGAAGCCGAGGGTAATCGTGTCATCGGCAGACAGGCATACCGGGTCGACGTCTCCGGTGTCGGCATTCAGTCCTGACGGCGTATCAAGAGCGACTATATGGAGGCCCGGTTGTCTTTCCCTGGCTTCTTTGATTCTCAGCAGTGCCTGCGTGAAGATATCCGCAAGGGGACGATTACTGCCGGTCCCGAATAAGGCATCAATTACGGCATTGGCTGACAGTAGCTCTTCATCAAGTCGGTTCAGGTCCTCCTCATCCGCCACGTCCATACAGATTATATCACGTTCCTGGACCAGTTCGAGATTCCGGTCATTCTCCCGCCTCCGGTTAAACAGGTACAGGCTTACTTTCGCCCCCCAGTCGTGAAGGTATCGAGCCGCCACCAGTCCGTCACCGCCGTTGTTGCCGGGTCCGATGAGAATGATAATATGTTGGCTCTCTATGACACCAAGGATTATCCTGACCTCTTCAGCCACAGCTTTACCGGCATTTTCCATAAGAACGCTGGTAGGCAGACCAATCTTCTCGCATTCCCTGTCTATCTGCCTCACTTTGTCAGCGGTGATAATCTTCACCGGTCCACACCTCAGTTACTATTGGTAATCTGAGTGTAGCAATATCACAGGCTGCGGTCAATACTATTATGTAACTCTGCCTTTCCTGTACCTCTCTCTTTTAAAGATTCTCCTGTCCCTTACCGTAGTATTTCTCGTAAACTCCTTATCTCGTTGCTGCTGTATTCCACAGGATTCTCCCGGTGCCAAAAGTCTTTATCATTGATTACCTCTTCGCGGTTAATAATATAAGTACCGGGACTGAGCTCACTGATTATTTTTTTATCAAGGCAGTAGCCAATAAAATCGTGAAGTCTCCTGTTAAAAGAAGCCTCCGTTTTCAGCCTGTCGTCCAGACGCAAGTTGTCATTATCGAGCCTCTCAACCATTAACGCCAGTTCTTCAGCAAGCTCATCCAAGTGAACAGTATCATTGCCCTCCTCCAGCTTCCTGACAAAGTGGTCGCTTCCCAGTTGCCCCATCGTTACCGGTCCCAGACCGATAATGCTTCGCTGCACCAGCTTTTCCAGTGCCGTTTTTCTAAGTTCCCGGGGTCCTATAATTTCCTCACCTATGCCCACATAAACCCTCATCCGGCCTCTGGTCATAAAATCATAGGTTGTATTTACCGGTAGAATTCTTGTATCCTCTCTCGTCATAGACAGCAACCGGTATAATCCGCTCTTTACCGGCCAGAATCGTCCATCCGGGGAAAGGTGTCCTTCAGGTGCCAGTAAACAGATACCACCCTCATCCAGTATATCGGCAAATACCTGGAGCTGCTTCCCTATCACCTCCAGCGAATACTTTCTTACCTTCTGCGAAAGACCTTCCTGCAGGATACCGACATCCGAAAATTGCTGGTGAAAGGCACAATAATCATAGCCAAGGAAATCCGTCACCGAAAGCTCGCTTATGTCCCCGACGTGCGGCTTACCTGAAAGCCTGGCAAGCTCTTCGAGCTCTCCGCGCCGTACCACTTCCCCCAGTTTGAGGTCTCCGGCAACCTGGATAACATCCCGCAGCAGGGGAGCCATCCGCTTCTGTACCAGGTGAGAGATAGGGTGTGCCCTGAAAGCTCGCATGAGGACGGCAATATTCACCCGGTGAATAATCCTCCCAACCAGACCCGGGATGAGAAAGTGGGCACTCAGGAATCCGGGGTCGAACAGGTCGTCTCTGGCGATGAAGTGCATTCTGAGTTTATTTTTGAACAGTGTCCGGCGCAGGTGGAGAATCGGAGTGGCAATTATGATATCCAGGTCCCTTTTATGATTGATAGTTACCAGAGTAGACGGGGACGCCGTGTAGTTATGCAGGCCGCTTACTTTAATGTCATAGAGAAGCGGGAACATAAAGTAAAAAACACAGGCAAGCCAGTTGGTAAAGACAGTTCCTGCAATATTACCCAATTGGCGACGGATATAATTCAAGTTGATATCCTCATCCAATATCGGTACTACATAGAACGACGGCAGCTAATAGAAAACATTCACTCTCTGATGCTGTACATAGTAACTCTAGGTATTAAAATTGTCAATATGGTAACAAATTACACACTCTTTATTTGAAAAGAGGTACAGGGGGCTAACGAAGATGGAATGCCATCAACTGAAAAACAGGCTTCTTTTTCAGTTGCTACAGGTCGAGCACTTTGCCCGGATTCAGGATATTATTCGGGTCGAAAGTCAGCTTAATCCTTTTCATCAGGTCAATCTTGCCCGCATCTTCGGCCGCAGAGAAGTAGTCTTTTTTAGAATACCCCAGGCCGTGCTCTCCTGATATCGTTCCACCCAGCGCTATTCCCGCCCCGTAGATAGCGGTGAAAAGCTCACGCACCGTTTCTTCCGAATCTTTCGACCGCTGCCCGAGAGGATGAAGATGGACATTGCCGTCCCCGGCATGCCCATAGGCAACAAGTGTTATTCCGCGTTCCGCCGCTATTTCCTTTGCCTTCTCGACGAATTCGGCGATTTTACTCCGGGGCACGACGACATCGGCTATATCCAGCATACCGTAGTGTCCGATAACGGAATAAAATTTCTCCCTGATATCAAGCAGATTTCTCTTGGCAGCGTCCCCTTTGGGGAGAAAGATATCAGCAGCACCACGCCCAAGGCAGATATCCCCGATTTTCTCCGCCAGGTTAAATATCTCATCTTCACTATCCGCCTCAACGAATATCAGTAAAAAGGCATTATGACCATGGAATGGAGTTTCGGCACTGATATAGTCCTCTACCATCTCAATAATATCCTTCTCCACAAATTCTATCCCCACAGGCAGAATACCGGCTTTAAGTATCTCAGGTACTGCACCAATGGCATCACTCAGACTGTCAAAGGGAATTAGCAGGATTTCCTGTTTACCCGGAGCCAGGATGAGTTTCAGGATTATCTTCGTAATTACCGCCAGCGTGCCTTCCGAGCCGACAATCAACTGGGTCAGGTCATAGCCGGTTGAAGATTTTACGTATTTCCCGCCGGTGTTTATTACCTCCCCGTTGGCAAGCACTGCTTCCAGCCCCAGCACTGCCTGCCGGGTAACCCCGTATTTAACCGCTCTCATACCACCGGCATTGGTGGCAACATTGCCTCCGATTGTAGCACTGGTCTCGCCGGGATAAGGCGGGTAGAAGAGCCCCTGTTCTTCGGCTGCCTGAAAGAACTTTGAAAGGATGACTCCAGGCTCGATAACAGCGATAAAGTTATCCCTATCTATCTCAAGAATTCTATTCATTTTCTCCAGGGAAAGGACAATTCCCCCGTTCAACGGCACAGCGCCGCCGGACAGCCCGCTGCCGGCTCCCCTGGGTGTTACAGGAATTCTCATTTCATTCGCCAGTTTCATTATGGCGGAAACCGCCGATGTGTTTTCAGGCATGACAACAACCTCAGGCAATACCGGCTTCACTCCCGGCATCTCGTCGCGGTCATAGTTTCTTCTGTCATTACCGGTTAAAACGTTGCTGCTGCCGACTATCCCGGCTAGAAGAGCCAGCACTTCATCCGTTACTTTTGCATATTTACCTTCGTTCTTCATCTGAGTTCTTTTACCTTATATCCTTTTTTTATCTAGCTCCAGCCGAATCCTTCTTCAACTTCTTAAGTTTTTCGGTCATCGCCTTCCAGTGGGTGCCCTTCCAGTATATTCGGTGGCAGGAAGGACACTCCATATAATCACTCTGTGTCTCAAAAACATAAGGCGGGACTCTGTCTTTAACCTGTTCTTCCGTTCTTTTCTCGAGCTGCCGGTTACATTCCAGACATATTGTAAATAGCCCTTCCTCCCAGTTGAAGTCCAGAGATTCAATTATCTGCCGTATCTGCTCTTCAGGTTTATCGCTCCGGATATGAACGGCTTTTAACCGTCCACTGGTTACCACTCCCATCTTCATAATCCCGGTATCCCTGGTGATAATCACCCTGTCTTCGTTCAGAGCGGTAATTATCATCTGCCAGTCATCATCACCGGTGAAGAACACGGTATCGCACCCCATCATTCTCAGCCATTTAGCCAGCTTGCCCACATTATGGTCAACAATGAATTTCATTTATTATATTGAACCCCATCCCCTGTATCCCCTTCCCCTTCCCCTTGGAAAGGGGAGTTATTCTTATGAGAAGGACTTCGTCCCTCTCAACTCCCTTTTATTTATTTCTCTCCTCCGGGACACCGCGTCATCAGTATCTAAAAATATAATTCTTTCGGAACGATGCTTTAATACCAGGCCTTTCAAACCGTGGGACTATTAACTCATCACTCATCTACTGTCAGATTTTTGCGCCGCAGTATTCATCTGGAACGTCCTGTAGTTATATACCTGTTCTTCAAAACCAAGGTGTTTCCAGAACTCGAGTGCCTCTTCATTGCTATCCAGCACAAAAACCCTGTACTTATTTATTCTTTTCGTACGCAATATCTCAATACATTTATTCACCAGTTCTCTGGCAATACCCTGTTTTCTGAATTCCTTCTTTACCGCCAGGTGATGGATATACCCTCTTCTGCCATCATGACTGCATTTAACTGTCGCTATTATTTCATTCTCATACTCGTCATCATCGCTGACATATATACCTTCACAGCTTTTCCAGAAATCAATTAGTTCGCTATACCTGTCCAATTGCATCTCAACGGTTTCATAATTCATTGCTACACCCGCCGTTACAGTTGAAGTTGCATCCCTTCATAACCCGGCACAATTGAAATACCGAGTTCTTCATTGACCTCAGCTATCTCCTGCTTTATCTCATCCTCCAGTCCCGGGCTTATGTGGATGGCTACCACCCCGGGCAGGTACCCTTTTTTCTCCTTGAAGGAAATCAACTCCTCTTTTATCAGCTCCGGGGTAAAATGCATCTTTCTTCTACCGAATTCCGTAAACCGGTTTGAGGCAGTACACTCTATCACTATGAGCTTCGGCAAAACCCACTGCCAGCAGTCTTTCAGTCCCGGACCGCTATCCCCGGTGAAAAACACCGCTTTCCCTTCCGGAGAGGTAACCTGGTAGCCAACTGAAGGTACGGAGTGGTTAACCGGTACCGCCAGGACATCATAGCTGTCAATCTGAAAAGCCCTGTACGGCTCTATCACGGTGAAATTAATCGTCGGCTTCTCTTCAGGCAGCTTCATGAAGTTGTTGTAAAAATTTCCATCAAACAGATATACAAGGGCATCTAATACAGCCGATGTAGAGTAGATATTCAGGGTAGCACGGCCAAGGTAGAAATTCATTGCCAGTGCCGGGACATCCCTGATATGGTCATAGTGCTGGTGAGTAAGCAGTACTGCTTTGAGTTCAAGTTGAGCCGGTATGGTCAGACTGGAGGTAAGACTACCGGCATCGAGGGCAAGCCGGTCATCGATTAGCAGTCCGCTCAGTCTGGCAATGTCCGATTCGCAGTTGTGAGCTCCGAGAATTCTAATATCCATCCACGCTGTCCTGTAGTTAGCTCAACCGACATCTATGGAGAAAGGAGTGAAGTTCGTTTCGTAGTCGTAAGTATCGATTGATTCTTTTTTCTTCAGGTAATTTACCACTGCATATGTAAAAGGAGTGGCGATTATTTCGTATCCGACCTTCCCTATCCAGAGAGCGATACTGGCAATAGCGACAAACTTCGGCTCGAAAAGCCCGATATAGGCAAGAGGAATAAAAACTATGGCATCTAGCAGCTGGGCTATCACAGTTGAGCCGATTGTTCTGAACCAGAGAAAGCGCCCTTTCGTTCTTATCTTCAACCTGGCCAGGACAAAGGAGTTGCTGAATTCTCCAACCAGGTAAGCCACAAAGGAAGCGAATAATATCCGGGGGACATAACCGAGGATACGCTCGTAAGACTGCTGCCCGTCCCAGAGCGGATTCGCCGGCAAAACCTGACCTATCCAGATAGCAATAACGGCAATGAGATTACAGATAAAACCCAGCCAGATAACCCTTCGGGCAAGCCGGTATCCGTAGACCTCAGTAAGAATATCACCGACGATATAACTCAGTGGAAAAATAACTATTGCCGCCGGCAGCGGTACGGGAATATTGAGAACACTGAAACCGAGACCTATCGGCTTGATAACAATAATATTGGCTGTAATCAGGCAGGTAATAAAAATAGCGGTGATGATAACAAATCTATGTGAGACGTTCATTTTTTCAAACAAAATTATGGCTGGGTAGAAGTGTTTTACATTAAATCCAGTGGTGACGGCGGAAGAAGAAAAGCATACCGCCGATAATGACAATACATATTGCCAATACATATAATGCCGAGAACGGAGAGCCGTCGGTACCGAATGGTCCCAGCGGAATATTCATCCCGAAGATACTTGCCACCACGGTAATCGGCAGGAGAATGGTGGCAATAATCGTCAGCATTCGCATCACCTCATTGGTGCGGTTCGTTGCCACTGAATCGTGCGTATCGGAGAGCCCTTCGATTATCTCCTTGTACTCATCAAGGCCATCCCATATCTTATTCAGATGGTCAACCATGTCACCAAAGTAAACGTTCAAATCCATTTTTGTGAAACGGCGAACCTTCGGCTCCAGGCTGCCGATAACTGACCGCATCGGCCAGATGATACGGCGGAAGGCAATTACATCGCGCCGGAGTATTGAGATTTCCCTTATCGCCTTCGGCATTTCCTCGGAGAAAATATCTTCTTCAACCTTTTCAATATTGTCACCAATTTTGCTTAATATCGGCAGACAGTAGTCAACCAGCCGGTCAATTACCCGGTACAACAGGTAGCCGGAGCCCTGATTGAAATGCTCTTCCCGGGTCTCTTCGTTAAGCTGGCAGTCCAGGAAAAGTTTTACCAGCGGTTTGAGGTCGCCTTTATGCAGGGTAATCAGATATTTTTCGCCGATAAAGACGGACATCTGGCTGGGAGTGGTCACCCGAGCCTCAGGATTGAACACGGGAAAGTGAAAGACAAGAAACAGGTAATCTTTATACTCATCTATCTTCGGACGCTGTATCCGGCTGAGACAGTCATCCAGGTCCAGGGGATGGAAAGGATAATTATCAGCCAGAAAATCAGTTTCATTTTGGGTTGGCTGTTCAATATTAATCCAGGTTAGCTCTCCCCAGGCAACCGACTCCACATTCAGTTCCCGCTGCTTCTTAGTTTCCTTTGAAGTGGTCATAATTCACCCTTCCCGTATACAAGGTTTGGTAGCGGCAATTCTATTTATTCTACCACAACTTCTTCCCGGTTATGGTCCCTTATGTAAATATGGATAAATATTCCCGCATATTATATATCATTTTATCCGGGAATGTAACCAGTACGGAAAAATATGGTTTTGTCACCATTTGGTTGGTATTTTTTACCTCACCCCTTGCCCCTCTCCAGCCAGAACCATTCTAAAGGAGCGAAAAGTACTCTTGGCTGGAGAGGGGGACAAAGGGGGTGAGCACTTCTTTCAACCGAACCCGAACGGCATTTAAAATATCAAGCCAGTCGATTCAGCCCCTCAGGAACTAACCTAATAGAATTGACAGTCAGCCTGAAATTATGCTACATTTTGCCCGATGGCAGCGTAGCTCAGTGGTAGAGCAGGGGACTCATAAGCCCTTGGTCGCAGGTTCGAATCCCGCCGCTGCCACTTATTTTTTTAAGGAGTTTAACGTGACAAAAACCGAAATACTAGACCTCATAAAAGCTAATCCCAGAAGTTTCATGGCAACTGTCGAAGGAAATAAACCTCACGTCCGGGGTATGGGGATATATGATGCCAGTGAAGACGGCATCATTATTCAGACCTGGACGATAAAGGATATACATCAGCAGGTAGTCAATAACCCGGAGATTGAACTCTGCTTCAACGACTTCAAGGCTGGAATTCAGGTGCGGGTCAGCGGCAGAGCCGAAATAATTGACGATGTGGAACTCAAGAAGAAAGTAGTCGAAAAGCGCCCGTTCATGAAGCCGACTGTTGAAGAAAAAGGCATCGAGGTCGTGGCTCTATACCGCCTCAAAGGCAAAGCTACGGTCTGGACCAGAGATAAAAACTTCGAACCCAAGGAGTATGTAGAGCTTTAGTTTTTAAGGCTGAATGTACATCAGTGGTCTATTCTGTCTCAACTCCAGTCACTGCCATTTGCTTAGTGTTCATCTGGGTAAAAATAATATAGATTTGCTAACCTAACGATTGACAAACCAAATCAGTAAAATAAGGTACAAATAGTCGGTATAATGATACCACTCATCACTTCGATTGCGCATATCTCAATTTGAACTAACTAAAATAAAAAAGTACTAATCTCCCTACCGTCTTTCCCGGCAGATATTAGTACTCGCAATTACATTTCTGCACCTCCGGACACGAGCCTGAAATCCTGAACAATTGATTATCTTACATTGTAATCCGAAGTATAATTATTTACGTGCATTATGTCAATAATATTGAATGCTATTCAGATAAATTATAAGATAAAATATATCATCCTTAACTCCTTTCTATATTTAATTTATATCCGTACATTCATACACTCCATTCTATTAATATAGACGATGATACACTGAGGGAAAGACCATGGTAAAAGATAGTATTCGATTACAGGCCATTTCTCTGGCAGTTGTATTCATCATTGCTGCGGGAATTTTTGGCTGTAATTCACCGGAAGCGATTCAACCGGTAGACCGGGAACCAGCTCAACCGGCAGATGAAGAATCCACGCCTGCTCAACCCACCGAAACCTGGGTAGCTGACGGGATTATTAACTCCGGGGAATATTCGGGCGGTGCCGAGTTCGGCAATTATAGCCTGTACTGGCGGTCTGATAACGAATATGCTTACTTCGGGATGCAGGTGATGACCACGGGTTTCGTGGCACTGGGAATACAACCGGGAACCACAATGAAAGATGCGGATATTATTTTTGGCTACGTTGAAGATGGGAATGCAGTTGTGGCTGATTTATTCAGCGCCGGAGCTTTCGGCCCTCACCATGAAGATACCGAACTGGGCGGAGTAAATAATATTACCGAGTTCGGTGGTACCGAGAATGATGGTGTTACCACGATAGAATTTAAAAGAGCCCTGGACACCGGTGATGAATACGATATTCCGCTGGACCAGGGCGTGAACAAAGTAATATGGTCGTACGGATCAAGCGATAGCATGGACCGTAAACACATCAATAAAGGCTACGGAGAGATTAACCTCCAATAAGTATTTTAAATCTGTGAGGTAAACTATGGATTTTTTCTATTCGGTCTGAATAGGCAGAGTAATTTTTATTCTGGGAATATTGAATATAGTTATGGCATTGGTTGTTTTCACCACCTGCCGCTGCGTATCCGGTGGCCGTCTTTTAAGCGGGCTTATGAAATACAGCGTTCATAAACGGATTTTCGGTTATCACTGTCACTTCTGGAAAGTCTTCTGGCCATCTATAATTATACACGCCTTCTTTGCCCTGGTATATTTTGGCTGGCCCGGCTGAAATGCTTCTTCTGGAGACAAATCCTCTTTACTATTACCGGCGTCTTTCGTCGACTTTGACAATGATAAAGCCAAGTATCAAGACAACAGGCAGTATCACTTTGAATAATATCCCGGCAAGGCCACGAATACCGAGACTATCCAGAGAAAAGGATATTCTCAAGGATGTCATTGCTGACTGCCCGGATAGCCGTTTCCCGTTCATCGGGTAATTCTTTCAGGTACTCGTCAACAGTTAACGCCTGGGACTTTACATCGTGCCGCCGGAGTTTTTCTTTACTACTCGCTGATTTCCTGTCCCTTTCTGGCTTTGTCCAGCTTTTCTTCCAGCTCTTCAAGCTTCTGCCACATTGAAGGTGGCACAGAGTGTGCCGGCCACCTTGCCTTCAGGTCAGCAATCTGTTCTTCGATATCTTTTATCAGCCTGGCCTGCACAATACCGGATTGATTCATCCGTTCAGATACTCCTGCTTTATTTCATCTGTTATTCTAGCCGAATATTCGCTTCTTTCATCCTCACTCATTGTAGTTATCGGAAGAATCCAGTCCATACGGTTTAGATTTTCTACCAGCATTGGCAACAAATCATAGGGGACTGATATCAGAAAGAGACCCTCAGGCAGTATCTTTTGAATTCTGATTCCGTAACCAATCCCGGTGACAACGTAGTTCATTTCACCGCTCATATATGGATAAACGAAAATCCAGGCACACATCAGAACCGGTGTGCACTTAGAGGTCAGAGGTTTGCCGGTGGAATAACTGAGCGCTCTCAATAGTATTTCCGCCTGGGATGGCGTAGCGGTGAGAATCAATACATCCGGGTCGAAAGATAATTGCTCCAGATTAGAAAATGCTACATATCTTACCGTATCTCTGGGAATTTTTTGTATGTACTGGTATATCCTGCGGTTAGCACGGGCTTCCTGGTATATTTTTTCTTTGGCACCTATCTGACCGCTCTCTGTGGTCGGCTCAGGATCCATCATCCCTAAAACCAGTCTATCCACACAGGCAAAATTATCTTTTCCTGCATAAAAAGGATGGCTATCCTGCGCTTCTCTGAACATTCTACAAATCGGCATACTTCCACCCACCTGTTGCAGTCCATCCGGTCTATTTAGCAGGAACTTCACACCTACCGGTCTTCTCTCAAAGTTAAAATCGCCAAATATTGAATAATCCCGCCGACCTGACAGCATAAGAACCTCCCTATCTGTTTAATTATGAGGTGTGCGCAATAAGTAACTCTTATACTTTGAATAATTCGGTGCTAAGGTATTTCTCTCCTCTATCTGGGAAGATGGTAACAATTGTTCCGGTCTCAACACTCCGGGCGATTTCAAGTGCAGCATACATGGCAGCACCGCTGCTCATACCGACGAAAATCCCCTCATTCTCAACTATCTGCCTGGTCATTTCATAAGCATCCTCTGTTTTTACCATGACAGTGATATCAATCTGTGACGGGTCGTACAGTGACGGGACAATAGCTTCCTCCATGTTTTTCAATCCCTGAATATAGTGTCCCAGTACCGGATGCGCACATACTACCTTGACTTGCGGATTGTATTCCCTCAATACTGCGCTAACGCCCATGATAGTCCCGGATGTTCCTATTGAAGAAACGAAGTAGTCTATATCGCCATGAGTTTGCTCCCAGATTTCTTCACCCGTAGTCCTGTAATGCGCCAGTTTGTTATACTCATTTGAAAACTGGTCCGGCATAAAATACTTGTCCGGGTAGTTTTTCACCAGTTCCCGGGCTTTCATTATTGCACCGTCAGTCCCATACTTACCTTCGGTCAGCGTCACTTTCGAACCAAAAGCAGCAATCATCTGTCTTCGTTCAATTGAGACAGCGTCACTCATAACTATTTCTACATCGTACCCTCTTACCGCTCCGATCATTCCCAGCGCGATTCCCGTGTTTCCGGATGTCGGCTCAATAATCGTCTTTCCTTTTGTCAGCGTCCCCTCATTCTCAGCCTGCTGTACCATACTCAGAGCAATTCTATCTTTGACACTGCCGGTTGGATTGTTCCCCTCGAGTTTGGCATATATGGTGACATTCTTATTCGGATTTAGCCTGTTTATTCTCACAATAGGAGTGTTGCCGATGGTTTGCAGAATGTCTTCATTCGGTCCAGATAAAGGTGACTTCATTTCTTCTACTCCAACGTTAATTTTCGTTATCCACACTTTTGAATATAGCATATTATCGTATGTCTTGGTAAATTTATGACCACGCTGCTGTTCCTCATTGAACTCCCGGAACAATTCGCTGATGAAGATTTCAATACCCATATGGAAAAGGTGGCACTGAGAAGTACCACCTTGATGGAATAATGCATTAATTCAAAGGCAAAGTATGATATTATTCCAGGATATCACCTGTTACAAAATCAATTTCGTTAAGCGGGTAGACCAGCCCCGAGGCAATATTACTCACGTGAGAATTGATACGCTTCAGGTATCTTGTCAGCATTGCGGTGACTATTGCTTCATTCGTTGATAGCTCTTCTTCAAATAGCTCACTCAAAACACGGTCACACTCACGCTTAATCGGAGTATATTTTTCAAGAATCTCCTTTGCCAGTCTTTCATCCGATTTTCTAAATGCTTCTCTCAATTTGGGGAAGTTTTCCGCTATCATTGCCTGGTTTGTTGCAAGCCGGCGAAAGAATTTTATCCCTTTAATGGTGCCTTTATACAATATTCCGGCTTCAAAAATATTTTTTGAATAGTCGCCAATCCTTTCCGCATCCTTTATCAGACTCATCATTGCCAGGCAGCCGGACACATCATGCTTGGGCCTGATAGCAAGGTGCTCGAAGAGTAATCTGCGGATTTCTCTTTCCTGGTTATTGATTTCAATGTCTTTGTCATAGAAATACTGTGGTATCCGCTCAATATTATCCTGGGTACTTAATACCTGCCACGCCTCATTATAGAGATATTCACCATTGGTGAGCATATCATTGAACAGTTTTAACGCTTTCCTTATCAGGGTTGAGCCCTTTAACATATTTACTATTTCACTCGCCATATCTACCTGCACCTTCCAGAGACCGTCTCTATAGATTTTACCTTGTTATGAACAATATTAATAGCGGTATCAGGAAAAATACCGTTATCACAAAGATAAACGCCCATTTTTTTGACTCGGCTGCCACATTGGCTAACCATGTCGCGCAGAATATCGGTACCTTTCGGAGCGGTAAAAATATTGTTGTACCATAAATATTAAATATAAGATGACAGAATGCAACCGTCAGACCTACCGTGGTAGCAGGCGAACCGGTTTCGGAACTTATTGTAGCCAGAGAAGCTAAAATAGCCGTGATAGTGGTGCCGATATTGGCTCCCAGGGTAAACGGATAAGCCCGATTCAATCCGAGAAATCCGGCAGCAACCAGAGGAACAATCATGGAAGTTGTCACGGAGCTACTCTGGACTATCGCCGTTAACACCATTCCCAGCAATATGGCAGTAAAGGTGTTTCTGAATAAAAATCTATCAATAAACTTTTCCGTTTGCTCTACCACCAGAGACCGCATTGTTTTCACCAGGTAAATCAATGCGGTGACTACACACACGACCGCTATAACCAGCATAATAATAGCTATCACTATATCTGAAAAACCGAATGTATTAGCGAGAAAATGCTGAAGTCCCTTTACCACAGGGTCGATAGTTAATTTGAGCGGGCTAACAAATGTAACACCACCGACATCCTGGAAGATACTGGTGAGAAAAAGAGCTGATTTCTCGATTATGTGAAAAGCCATTTCCAGCGGAAAAAAGATAAGAATGGTGAACATGTTGAAAAAATCATGCACCGTAGCCGCCGCAAAAGCCCGCCTGAAGTCATCCTTCCTTGTTATAAACGTCAGTGATACCAGGACATTAGTAATGGTAGTGCCCATATTGGCACCCATCACCATTGGAATGGCCGATTCAATAGGAAGGATACCACTACCGGCAAGACCGACAATGAGAGAAGTGGTAGTTGACGAACTCTGGATTATACTGGTAACCAGTATTCCGGTGAATAGTCCACAAAAAGGGTTTGAGTATATTGTAATAAGTTGTTCTGCAAAATCTTTCCCGAAGAGTTTAAACGAGGTACCGGTAAGCTTGATTCCGAGGAGGAAAAAATAAAGTAAGATAAGGACAAGTACTATTTTGAGAAGAGTGTTTAGACTAGGTGCTCTGGACACCCAGCGAACCTCCAAAAGCCAGATAGCGTATCACAACCATCTGATGTATATGCTATTAAATTTCTTTCCTATTGTCAACTGATTTTTAAGGGGTTCTGTATGCATTTGGTTGATTTAATTGTCATTGCCAATCAAAACCGAATAGTACCTTTTAAAGTTCTTTCCGCCTATATCCGAAATCAGTCTTTAGCTCCTAGAGACAGCTCTCCCGTACCAATCAGAATACTGCAGTCTCAAATCTCACCATCCTGCAAACCACTCAAGTGATTTTATAAGTAACAGCGAGCGAGCAGTACGCTGATTTCTGTAATCCGGTTCACCAGTTTCAAATTACCGATTTTTTAAGACTCTGCGGCCGTCTCTCGACTTAACCTTGAGTTCTGCCGTCTTCTCAAGGCCAAGGTAATTTGGGGGCGGTTCTACCGGTTCGAACTTTCGGTACCCGCACTGGAGACATACCTCACCATCTTCCATAGCCTTATCAATAAGTATGTCTCCATTACACCTGGGACAAGCCTTTAGCCTAAGGTACCTCCTGTGCATTTTTGCACCTCCTTCAGCAGTATCACCGGAAGAGCGAGTCAACATATAATTTTTCTACTCCTGCGTCTCAATATCTCTCTGGCTGACTGCCTTTTCTATATCCTCGGTTTTTAATAAAACCCTGTATCCCCTACCTACCTGGTAGCGTCTGAGGATTCCTGCCTCAATCCAGTTACGTATTGTATTCGGATGAACCCCCAGCAACTTCGCTGCATCTTTTATGGTGATATAAGCCAACTCAAACCTTTGTTACATATTATTATATTTTATACCATAATATAGTAAATTATCTCGTTTTAACATATATTGTTACATATTGTTAAATAATTGTCAAGTGCTCGGTCACCAAACACTCAGTTGAGGAAATACAAAATAACTGAACACAGGATTCCCGCAAACTTCCGTCACAACGAAGCGTAAAAGAATTGACAGGCGGTCACTGCGGGGACTAGAATCTAGACACTATTTGAAAGGAGAGTATATATATGAAAGCTGCAGTTTGCTATGAGTTTGGTAAACCTCTGGTACTGGAAGAAGTTGACATTGATCCGCCGCAGAAAGAGGAGGTGAAAGTCCGCCTTGCTGTCACTGCCATCTGTCACAGTGATATACACTCCATAAGAGGAGAACTCCCGGGTAAATTACCCTCAATTGCCGGCCACGAATCATCCGGTTACGTCGAGGAAGTCGGAGAGGGAGTCAGCACCGTCAAACCCGGTGACCCGGTGGTTGTCTCTCTGGTAACATCCTGTGGCAAGTGCTTCTACTGCACCACCGGGCGTTCTTTCCTGTGCAACGCCGTGTTCCCTATGGATACGGAAAGCCGCGTCCGCAACAAGAAGGGAGAAAGCCTGTCAATCATGGCTAGGACAGGCACATTTGCCGAATACAGCGTTGTCAATGAGTCCCAGCTCGTAAAACTCCCCGACGATATGCCAATGGACAGCGCAGCATTACTGGCCTGCGGAGTGATAACAGGCTTCGGGTCAGTGGTAAACCGCGCCAGGGTGAGGCCCTTTGAAAGTGTCGTAGTAATCGGCAACGGCGGAGTCGGACTCAACTCCATACAGGGAGCCGCCTACTCGGGAGCATATCCCGTTATCGCCGTTGACCTGCTGGATTACAAACTTGAAGCTGCCCGGAATTTTGGCGCCACCCACGCCATTAACCCGAATAATACCGATGCCGTCGAAGAAGTTAAAAAGATAACGAATGGAAGAGGGGCGGATTATGTCTTCGTGACCGTCGGCAGCACCGCCGCCATAGTCCAGGGTTTTTCCATGCTGGGACGCCGGGGAACCACGGTCGTCGTAGGTCTCCCCCACTTCCAGGACGTTTTAAATGTCTCTCCTTTACAATTTATAAGAGACGAGAAAGCAATTATGGGCGCTTTTATGGGCTCGACGCGCTTGGGCACGGATATTCCCAATCTGGTAACCCTCTATAAAAACGGGTGCCTCAAGCTCGATGAGCTTATCACAGCACGATATCCTCTGGACCAGATTAACCAGGCTATAGAGTCGGTGGAAAGGGGCGAAGCGCTGCGTAACGTGATTGTATTCTAACCATTCAACTTCTAGAAGCAATGTTAGGACTGGCTCGCTATAGTAATAGCGAGCCAGTCCATTATCAGGATACCCGTCCTGTTTCCATCCTGCCTGGCTGACCGAGCTCACTCTTCACAGGCGGAATGGTGAAAACAAGAATCAGCCCCACCAGGGTAACAGCAGCATAGCTCAGCCAGGCACCCTGGTAGCTGCCCCAGGTATCGTACACCCACCCGGCCAGGGGAGCGCCGGCCATATTGCCAAGCATCATTACACCCGAGGTCGAACCGAGAATCGTCCCGAAACTCTGTCTGCCGAAATGTTCACGCAGCAGAGTTATTCTCGTCGTGACGCTCAAGCCCCAGCCGAGACTTAAGGCGATAATGAAAGGAATAAGCAGCCACTTGATATCAGCGTTAACGAAAGCAAAAATGAATGAGCCCATCGTCATTAAGGCGAAACTGGTAGAAAATACCAGCCGGCTGCCCACCCTGTCACCCAGCCAGCCGCTGCCGAGACGACCGATAATACTTGTAACGGGAAGCATAAGGGCAATTACGCTGGAGAGAGACCGGGCGATATTAACACTGCTCAGATAAGGCATCATATGAGTCACTATTGCGCCGATTACAAATGAATGGCACGCCGAAGCGACCGCTATCTGCCAGAAAACCCTGCCCCTTAACGCCTGTTTTGCCGATACGCTGACCTCCGGTACAGCCAGTTCCGCCTTTGTATCCCCGTCTTCTTCTGCGCTGTCTACATCACCATCAGGGAGATAACCATAGTGCTCCGGCTTATGCCTGACAACAAAGGAAAGCGGCAGGACTATAAGTAGCATACCGAGTCCAACGGTAATCATTGCCTGCCGCCACTCCAAAGTATCAACCAGCCAGGTTACTAAGGGGACAATGAGACCACCCATACCAAATCCACTGGTGACAATTCCGGTAGCGATACCTGCCCTCCGGCGGAACCAGTTCGTCACCGCTGTCAGGAGAACGGTGCCGGTACAGGTGCTCATACCGGTGGCAATCAGAATAAAGGCGCTATAAAATCCGGCGAGAGAAGAAATCCGGCTCAATAGCAGAAAGCCGGTACAGATAAGTATGGCACCGCTGAAAATCATCCTTCTCGGGCCCAAGCGGTCAACAAGGAAGCCAATGAAAGGAGCGAGGAGTCCCATCTCAAAACCGCGTAACGAAAAAGCAAGGGAGACCTGTGCGTAGCTCCAGCCGAACTCTTCGGCGATAGGCTCGAAGAATGCGGTAAACCCGAAGTGAACAATACCGCCTGTATAAAGAATAATGACCACAGCGGCACCGACAATATACCAGCCGTAGAACACCTTAGAATGCTTCTTATTTGAGTCCATGATGAGGCAGTTCACTCCAGTAAGATGAAATTCTCGGCGAAGTTGAGAAGGATGAATTTCCCGGGTGAAAACCGATGGTGATTTACAATCTTATCACCATTAGCTGACCTCATTCAAATTCGAGGAGCCGCGAGTTCCGCACATCCACAACAGAATCCCGGTTTTTTAAAAACACGCTGTGTCTACCATGCTAAATATAGAATTCTCTGCTATAATGCGAGCACCGGATTTACCGTTTGCCCTGAAAATAAGGAAACAATCGATAACATGGAGCGTTTCTCAAAGTTATCACTCAACTGGATAAGTCGAGATGGAAAGCTGATCATTATCAGCCGCGGAATATGTACTTTTTCCCGAAGTTTCGTCACCGTTTTTATTGCCCTGTACCTGGAGAAGCTGGGGTTCAGTCTGATTCAGATAGGTGCATTCCTCAGTGTCAGTGTTGCCGGTTCTACCTTCCTCACATTCATTGTCAGCTTGATTTCGGAAAAGATAGGGCGCAAGCGCCTGCTGATACTGTTCACCCTGATATCCGCCGCTGCAGGAGTAGCTTTAATCTTTGTAGATAGCTTCCTGCCACTCATGTTTGTCGCTTTTCTAGGTGGAATACACGAACAAATGGGACCCGCCCAGCCTCTTGAACAGGCAGGTCTGGCTGATGCTGCCTCAACCACCAGACGGACCGACCTTTTTGCCATCTACCGTATTACAGCCGTTGGAGGGACTGCTATCGGCGCCCTGGCGGCAGGGCTCCCGGCAATACTTCAGAACATCTTCGTCATAGGCGAAATTGACTCATTCAAAGTAATGTTTATCATTTATGCCGTCTTTCTGGCAATCGGGGTTCTTTTTTACAGTCTGCTTTCATCATCGATAGAAGCAGGTGCCAGCGACAAGCAGCAATGGGTAAATCCCTTTAAACTCCCATCCAGAAGACTTATCTTTACCCTTACCGGCCTTTTCAGCCTTGATAGCTTCGCCGGCGCCTTGTTTCCACAGAGTCTGGCAGCCTACTGGTTTTATACAAGGTTCGGCATAGAGCTTGAAGCACTGGCACTTGTCTTTTTCGCTTCTCATCTTCTGGCAGCAGTATCCCTCTGGGTAGCTGCCAAATTAGCCAACAGGATTGGCCTTATCAATACAATGGTGTTCACCCACATACCCTGCAGTCTTTTCCTGATAGGCGCTGCCTTCGCCCCGGAACTCTGGATAGCCATCATTTTCTGGCAACTGCGCGCCTTTTTCAGCAGGATGGATGTCCCGACAAGGGACTCTTACACAATGTCAATGGTGCACTCGAAAGAAAGGGTAGCCATGGCCGGAATAAATACTGTCGGCAGGAGCGCTACCGGGACGGTTGCGCCTTCAATAGCTACAGCACTGTGGCAGACATTCTCGGCAACAGTACCTCTGGTATCTCACGCAATATTGAAAATCACTTATGACCTTTCTCTATATTTCATGTTCCGCAATGTAAAGCCCCCGCAAGAAACGGATGGTGGAACCTAGAGAGGGATTTTACCATCTCTCCAGAGGTGTTTCCATCCGATAACAGACTTTGTTTATACGTCATATACTTCGTCCTGTTTGCATTGGGTTGGTATTTTTTTACCTCACCCCCGGCCCCTCTCCAGCCAGAACCATTGTAGATGAAAGAGATGTTCTACTGGCTGGAGAGGGGGATAAAGGGGGAGAGTATTTCATTAAACCGAAACCAAACAGAACCGCTTACTTCATTTGTAAGGAAAGCGTAATATCATGTACTATAATGTTAGGTTCAGGTAAGTTTCACTTTCTTACACTTGAAGAAAGCTCTCAAATCGGAGGACCGGGTTAAACAGTAAATGGTGCGGGTAACAGAAGAGAAATCGGTCAGGGTAACCGTGCAGGGAGTTGTACAGGGAGTCGGTTTCAGACCATTTATCTACCGGTTAGCTCATCAGCATAATCTAAGGGGTTGGGTACGCAATACTTCCGGCAGTGTCGAGATTGAGGCAGAGGGAGATGCCAGAAGTATCGAGGATTTTCTGAAGGAACTTGAAGAGAAAGCCCCTGCCATGGCGCGTATCGGAAAAGTCGAAACAGATTTTCAACCCCTGAAAGGTTATACGGGATTCGATATTCACCGGAGTCTAAGCCAGGAAGGAGCCTACCAGTTAGTTTCACCGGACATAGCTACCTGTGAGGACTGCCGTAAAGACATATTCTCATCTGCCGACCGCCATTTTCATTACCCCTTTACCAACTGCACCAACTGCGGTCCCAGGTTTACCATTATTGAAGATATCCCATATGACCGGTCTATGACTACGATGCGCAAGTTTAAAATGTGCCCCGACTGCCAGAAGGAATATGATAATCCGCTTGACCGCCGCTTTCATGCCCAGCCCAATGCCTGTCCGGCATGCGGACCCGAACTGGAGCTTGTCGATGGCAAAGGTAACCGGGTCGAATGCAAGGATGTGATTAAAGAGGCAGCCTCACTCCTGAAAACGGGAAAGATTCTCGCCATTAGGGGGCTCGGCGGCTTTCAACTTGCCTGTGATGCTACTGATGAAGAGGTGGTAAACCTCTTAAGAACCAGAAAAAAGCGCCCATCCAAACCGCTGGCAGTAATGATGACCACTATAGAAGAAATAGTTAAGCGCTGCCATGTAACATCCGGGGAAAGCCGACTCCTTCAATCTCCGGAGTGCCCGATGGTGCTGCTGAAGCGTAAAAGCAGTTTATCCGATATTGCGCCCCCAGTAGCGCCAAAGCTGAAGTATCTCGGAGTAATGCTCCCCTATACTCCTTTGCATCACCTTCTGCTGAATGAAACCGGTATCCCGCTGGTCATGACGAGCGGCAATCTCAGCGAGGAACCGATTGCCAAAGATAATGACGAGGCTTTAATACGCCTCAGCGGAATAGCCGATTATTTCATCCTCCATAACCGTGATATTTATTCCCGCTATGATGACAGCGTTTTCATGGTTGAGGAAGAGAAACCTCAGGTATTAAGAAGGGCACGCGGCTACGCTCCCTACCCAATTCTTCTTCCCTTCGAATCAAGACAAATCCTCGCCTGCGGGGCGGAACTGAAGAACACTTTCTGCCTCACCAGGGGAGAGCATGCCTTTGTCAGCCAGCACATCGGTGATATGGAGAACGAGGAAACACTCGAACACTTCGAGAACACAATCGAGCTTTATAAAAAGCTATTTCGGATTGAACCTGAAATCATTGCCTGCGATATGCACCCGGACTATCTCTCAACAGGATACTCCTTAGAAGCTACTGCCGAGCAAGGAATAATTCTCTTTCCGGTACAGCACCACCACGCCCACATCGTAAGCTGCCTGACTGAGAATAGAGCCGAGGGACCGGTCATCGGGGTATCCTTCGACGGCACCGGGTACGGCACTGACGGCACAATATGGGGCGGTGAGTTCCTGATTGCTGACCGGCGCGGCTTTGAAAGAGTCGGACACCTTGAGTATGTGCCTCTGCTCGGCGGCGAAGCGGCGATAAAAAAACCGTACCGGATGGCTCTTAGCTATCTGTATACCCTGCTCGGAGAAGACTTTCCGCTGGACGGGTTGCCTCCTGGCAGTCGTTCGCCTTCAGAGCTTGACCTGATGAAGCAGCAACTCAGGCAGGAGATAAACTGCCCTCCCACCTCCAGCGCCGGGCGGTTTTTCGATGCCGTTTCTGCTCTGCTGGGAATCAGAAACGAGGTGGACTATGAAGCCCAGGCAGCTATTGAGCTAGAGATGCTGGCTCCGGATAATATTAAAAGTGCCAGTCTGGAGTCTTATCCTTTCTCCATTGATGAGAATAATGGAATGAGGATTATCAGACTTGGTGAAGTGCTAACGGCGATAATCGGTGATATAAAAGGAAACGTTGCCATTCCTGAAATATCTCTGAGATTTCACAATACCATTGCTCAAATTATAACAAGGACATGTAAAATGATTGCCGGAGACAGCGGCATCAGACAGGTGGCGCTGAGCGGTGGAGTGTTTCAGAACAGGCTTCTCTCCCGGCTGGCTGCCGCGGCGCTGCGAAATGAGGACTTCGAGGTACTCACGCACCAGCTTGTGCCCTGCAATGACGGCGGTATTTCACTGGGGCAGGTGGTAATCGCCAATTTTGCCGGTGCTTTAGAAGGAGGTCTAGATTAATGTGTCTTGCTATTCCGGCTCTTATAACGGCTATAGAGGGTAAAGAAGCTGATGTTGAGATCGGGGGAATATCGCGTCGTATCAGCCTGATGCTGACCCCGGAGGCTAAAGTCGGCGACTATGTACTGCTCCATACCGGATATGCCATAAGCGTTATTGATGAAGAAGAGGCGAAGGAGAACCTGAAACTCTTCGAGGAAATAGCGGAACTGGTTGGAGACGAAGATTGAAATACATCACCGAGTTCCGGCGCTCCGAGCTTGCCAGAGGACTGATTAACCGTATCCGGCAGAAGTCCGAAAAACCGGCACGGCTGATGGAGTTCTGTGGCGGTCATACCGTAACCATCTTCAAATACGGCATCCGCCAGGTACTACCAGATAATATCGAAATGGTGTCAGGCCCGGGCTGCCCGGTCTGCGTTACGGCGAACTCAGACATCGATAAGGCAATTGGTCTAGCTCAGATTCCGGGAGTAACCATCACCACTTTTGGCGATATGCTCAAAGTACCCGGGAGCCGCTCCAGCCTGCAGAAAGTGAAAGCTGAAGGTGGGGATGTCCGCATGGTTTATTCGACGATGGATGCTCTGGATATAGCCGCCGATAATCCGGAGAGGAAAGTTGTTTTCCTCGGAATCGGCTTTGAGACCACCGCCCCGACAGTCGCCGCTTCAATTCTACAGGCGGAGGAAAAGGGGATTAATAACTATTCCGTGCTGTCATTACACAAGGTCTGTCCTCCCGTAATCAGAGCAATCCTGGATTCTGGTGAAGTAAAACTGCAGGGGCTGATTTGCCCCGGTCACGTATCGGCTGTTATCGGCTCTCATCCCTGGGAGTTCATTGCCCGGGACTACGGAATCCCCTGCGTGGTATCAGGCTTCGAACCTGTGGATGTTTTACGGTGTGTCGATATGCTGGTAGCGCAGATTGAAAACGGCGAGTCAAAAGTGGAGGTCGCTTACCGGCGTGGAGTACGTCCTAAAGGTAACCTGGAGGCAATAAGGCTGATGAACCAAGTCTTTGAGCCCTGCCCTGCCTCGTGGCGCGGTATCGGTGAAGTAGCGGCAAGCGGCCTAGGAATAAGGGAAGAATACCGTCAGTTCGATGCCGAATTCGCCTTTGATATCGAGCCCGGCGTCTCTTACGAGCCGGCCGGCTGTCTCTGCGGCGAAGTCCTGCGCGGAGTAAAGACTCCTCTTGATTGCGGACTCTTCGGCGCCACCTGCAATCCGGAAAATCCGGTCGGACCGTGTATGGTCTCTTCAGAGGGCAGTTGCTCAGCGTATTTCCTGTATGGAGGAGAGTTTGGAGGATAGGATTCTGCTTGCCCACGGCAGCGGCGGCACACTGGCCCACAAGCTGATAGAGAACAGCTTCGTTAAAGCTTTCGATAATCCCTATTTGTCCCGGCTGGATGATTCAGCCGTTGTTGACTTCACCGGCAGACTGGCTTTCACCACCGACAGCTATGTGGTAACCCCAATCTTTTTCCCCGGAGGAGATATCGGTAAACTTGCCGTCTGCGGTACGGTAAATGACCTGGCAATGTCCGGTGCCAGGCCTCTATACTTAAGCCTTTCATTTATTATCGAGGAAGGGATGCTGCTTGATGAACTGAGCACGATTGTGGAGTCAATAAAAGAGACGGCTGCTGAAGCCAAGGTGGAGATAATCACCGGGGACACCAAGGTTGTGCAGCGTGGCAGCGCAGACAGAATTTTCATCAACACTGCCGGAGTGGGTTTAATACGCCGGGGAGTGAATATCTCCGGGGACCGGGCAAAGCCGGGCGATAGCGTGATTTTGAGCGGAACGATAGGCGACCACGGCATTGCCGTTCTCAGCAAACGTGAAGGGCTGTCCTTTTCTACTCAGCTGGAGAGCGACTGTGCCCCCCTGGGGGATATGGTCGCCCGGATTCTGGAAGCAAGCCCTGACATACATTGTCTGCGTGACCCAACAAGAGGGGGCCTGGCAACAACGTTGAATGAACTGGCAGGACAGTCGAGAGTTGGAATAAGAATTGACGAGGAAAAAATTCCGGTAGGGGAAGATGTCGCCGCTGCCTGCGAGATGCTCGGACTCGACCCGCTTTACGTGGCTAATGAAGGCAAGCTGGTAGCAGTCGTCCCGGCTGAGAATTCGGCAAAAATTCTCCGGGCAATGCAGGAAAATCCCTACGGAAAAGATGCCTCAATTATCGGTGAAGTGATTGAGAAACACCCTGGACGAGTTGTTATGAAGACTCGCCTCGGTACCTCGCGGATAGTGGACATGCTGTCCGGAGACATTCTGCCCAGGATATGTTGAAATGCACGAACTAAGCATTACTCAGAGCATGCTCGATATCGTCCTCGAACAGGCAGAAAAAGCCGGGGCGAAAGAAGTAGAGAAAGTTAATCTGATAATCGGAGAAATGACCGGGGTCGTTGATGATTGTGTGCAGTTCTACTTCACTTTACTCGGCAAGGGGACGATTGCTGAAAAGGCGGTTCTTTCCTGTAAAATGGTGCCGGCAACAGCCAAGTGCCGACACTGCGGTAAAACATTTCAACCGAAAGATTATGACTGGACCTGTCCCCATTGCGGAAATCACGGTATTGAAATCGTGGCCGGGCAGGAACTTTTCGTAGAAAGCATAGAGGTGGAATAAATGGAAATAAAAGTACTCAAGGATATTCTCGGTGCCAATGACCAGATAGCCGGTAATAACCGGCAGATACTTGATAGCAGTGAAATTTTTGCCGTGAACCTGATGGCCTCTCCGGGCGCCGGTAAGACAAGCCTTATCCTGGAAACAATAAAACAGCTTGCCGGTAAAGCCAGACTTGGCGTTATTGAAGGTGATGTAAGCTCAAGCATCGATGCCGAAACCATCGGGAGAGAAGGCATCCCCGCCGTACAGATAAATACCGGAGGCGAATGTCACCTCGAAGCCGGTATGACCCGTAATGCTCTGGATAACCTGCCACTGAAGGACATAGATATCCTTATCATAGAAAATGTCGGCAACCTGATTTGCCCCGTGGAGTTCAATCTCGGAGAACATAAAAAGGTGCTTATCGCCAGCGTGCCGGAAGGCGATGACAAGCCGCTCAAGTACCCGGCGATGTTCCACGAAGCTGATGCAGTGGTGATAAATAAAACCGACCTCCTGCCCTACGTCAAGTTTGATATGGATACCTTCGTTAAAACAATTAAGGAGCTTAACGGGAAAGCGGATATGTTTCGGGTGTCCTGTACCACCGGCCAGGGAATTGAACAATGGGCTTCATGGCTTCTGACCGAAAGTGAAAAGAGACCGACCTGAATCTGACCCGAATACGGGCCGGTTATTTCATTCAGTCTTCGTACCGATGCAATTATTACAGGGCAGCACACGTTAAAAATAATTTGCGGTATAAACCGGGTATTTCTTAATAAGTTCCCTCGTAGACTTTGAAGAGTGAGGGCATCATGATAACAGTTCCATCCAAATGCAAATCGAACCTCTTATAAGGTACTATTCGGTTTTGGTTGGTATAAATTTGTCACCCCCTTTATCCCCCTCAAACAGTACCCGTTTATTGCCGATATTATATAATTGTTTGAGAGGGGAGAAATAGAGAGAGGGGCAAGGGGTGAGCTAAAGAAAAACAACCAAATGCAAATCGAACCTCTTATAATCCTACTTGACAAAGGAAATAGGTTGTGTTATAAGATTTAAAATCTTCATAGGTATATAAGAGACATAATAAGATTCTTTGCTATAGGTATTGACAAATAGGTCTATTTAGGCTATAAGTTTTAAACAATAATCCTGTTTTATATTTACAAAGGGAAAGAAGCTTTCAAGAATATAAGCTCCAGTCAATGTTGGAGTAAGAAGAGGGGTTGTTATGCGTGCTTATGCCATTAGACGGCTCTTGCTAATGATTCCCACAATTGGATTAGTCACCATAATAGTCTTTTTACTTGTCCGTTTTATCCCCGGCGATGTAATCGATATGATGATGGCTCAGATGTCAGAGCAATCTGGTATGGGAGCAGAGCTAACCGAAGAATACCTCAGAGAAGCAATGGGCCTGGACCAGCCCCTCCTGGTACAGTACGGACGCTGGCTGGGAGTTTGGCCACATAAATCAGAGGAGCCGGGCGTGCCAGGTAAAATAAGCGGTATATTGCAGGGTGACCTCGGCGAATCTCTCTGGAAAAGTGAACCGATAATAGATGAAATACGCCAGAGAATTCCTGTATCACTTGAATTAGGTATCATAGCACTAACAGTAGGTATGATAATAGCCATCCCCATCGGCGTCTATTCGGCAATTCGGCAGGATACCTGGGGCGACTATGTGGGCCGCACTACGGCAATATTGATGATTTCTCTCCCCAGCTTCTGGATAGGGACAATGGTAATAGTCTATCCTTCTATCTGGTGGGGGTGGACGCCTTCTCTGGAATATATCCCCATCGTTGAAGACCTGGGAGGTAACCTGCTGCAGTTTATAATCCCCGGTGTTATAATGGGGATGGTAACATCCGGTACGGTAATGAGAATGACCCGTACCATGATGCTCGAGGTGCTCAGGCAGGACTATATCAGAACCGCCTGGGCAAAGGGTCTCAAGGAAAGAACAATCATTGTCAGACATGCCATGAAAAATGCCCTGATTCCGGTGGTTACCATCTGGGGTATGATGCTACCTTTCCTGATATCAGGTACCGTTATCACGGAACAGATATTCTGCCTGCCCGGGATTGGCCGCCTTTTGTTTGAAGCCCTTAATCAGCGAGACTACCCGATTATTTCTGGAATAAACCTGGTACTGTCTACCGTTGTATTATTGATGAACTTACTCGTCGATCTTATGTACGCCTGGATGGACCCCAGAGTCCAGTATCAATAGGAGAAAGATAGTTATGGGTGAGCAATTAACAACCAGTCCAATAACAGTTGCTGAAGTAAGAAAAACCCGCTCTATCTGGGCAGAATTATTTATCAGATTGGTGAAAGAAAAGCCACTCGGTACTGTCGGTGGGGTGATAATAATAGTACTGGTCCTGACTGGAATCTTTGCTAATCTTTTGGCTCCATACGGATTCAATGAGATAATCCTGGCAGACCGGCTTGACCCCCCATCGGCTGCACATGTTCTGGGCTGTGATAACCTGGGTAGAGACCTTCTCAGCCGCATTATCTATGGAGCCCGAATCTCCATGCTGGTAGGATTATGCGGCGCCCTTCTTGAAATGGTTGTTGGTCTGTTAATAGGCGTAACTTCAGGCTTCTTTGGCGGCAGGTTTGACATGGCAATGCAGAGATTCGTTGATTCTTTCATGTGCTTCCCGCCACTTGTCCTCTATCTAACGATAATGGCTATTCTGGGACCTGGCCTTCTTCAGGTGATACTTGTCCTTGGAGTTTCAGGGGGAATCCGTTCCTCAAGGGTATCAAGAAGCGCTGTCATCGGCATCAAGGAGAACGTTTACTTTGAGGCAGCGCGAGCAATCGGCGTTCCGGGTGGAAGAACGCTAATGCGGCACGTTATACCCAATATCATGCCAGTGATAATCATCGGTTTTTCAACCGTTATCGGAAGAATGATACTGTCCGAGGCTACACTGAGCTTCCTCGGATTCGGCATTCCGCCTCCGACTCCAAGCTGGGGAGGTATGTTGAGCGGCACAGGACGGCAGTATATGCTTCAGGCTCCGTGGATGTGCCTCTGGCCCGGCCTTGCCTTGGCAGTTGTTGTCTACGGTGTTAATATGCTGGGAGATGCGGTAAGAGATATCCTTGACCCGAGGTTGAGGGGTGGTCTGGGACGTTACGGCGGAGCCAAACAGAAGAAGATGCAGGAAAAAATGAGCCAGGATCAGAATCAGGGAGAATAGGTATTAATCCTTGGAACCAGGATGTCAATAGAAAATAAAGAAATGAGGTGAACGGAAATCGCAGAAAGAGTACTCGAGGTAAAAGACCTTAAAACCTATTTCTACACCGAAGAAGGTGAGGTTAGAGCTAATGACGGACTATCCTACTATGTTGACAAAGGTGAGAGTATAGGTCTGGTTGGTGAGAGTGCCTGCGGCAAGAGCGTTAGTGCGCTTTCCATCTTGCGTCTAATTCCCTATCCACCTGGAATCATTGTTGGCGGTGAGATAATCTTCCAGGGGCAGGACCTTCTCAAGATTTCTGAGGAGGAAATGCGCCACATTAGAGGTGCCCATATCTCCATGATCTTTCAGGAGCCAACAACATCTCTAAATCCGGTTGTTTCAGTAAGCATTCAGTTATCCGAAGCCCTGCAGTTGCATCGAGGCATGGATAAAAAATCATCGACTGAAGAAGCAGTTAAACTGCTGCGTCTGGTGGGTATACCGGATGCGGAAAAGAGAGTGGGAGACTATCCGTACCAGTTCAGCGGAGGAATGCAGCAAAGAATAATGATGGCGATGGCACTTAGCTGTAATCCCGAACTGATAATTGCTGACGAACCTACAACCTCGGTTGACGTTACAGTACAGGCACAGCTTCTGGAACTGATTGATAACCTGAGGACTCAATTCGGTACGGCAGTAATTATTATTACCCACAACCTTGGAATAGTGGCACGCTATGTTGATAGAGTGAACGTAATGTATGCCGGACGACTCGTTGAATCAGCACCAACGGATATTCTCTATTCTGAACCCAAACACCCCTACACAATGGGTCTAATAGGTTCGGTTCCGCGATTGGACTTGCCCCGAAAACGCAAACTATATGTTATTGAAGGTTTACCGCCACATCTTGCTCGTCTTCCAAAGGGATGTAATTTCTCACCTCGTTGTCGTTACGCAATAGAAAAATGCCATGAGGAGAAACCCCCCCTCGATGAAGTAGGAGAAAATCACTACTCAGCTTGCTGGAGAAGTGGGGAGATGGCAGAGATAGTTGAGAATCTGGCTAAGGAGAGGGCAGTCTGATGGCAGGCAATGACAATTTAGTTGAAGTAGAAGACCTGTACATGTACTTTCCGGTTACCGCCGGCGTGATGCGCCGCAGAATTGGCGACGTTAAGGCTGTAGACGGCGTAAGTTTTTACGTTAAGAGGGGTGAGACGCTGGGTCTGGTCGGTGAAAGTGGCTGCGGTAAGACCACTACCGGACGCTGTATTCTACAGCTTTACAAAATCACCGGTGGAAGGGTATATTTCGATGGCAAAGACCTTGTTAAGCTCAACAAGGGAGAGCTGCGAGAAACACGGAAGGATATGCAGCTTATATTCCAGGACCCGTATGCTTCACTTGACCCGCGTATGACTGCTGGTGACCTGATTGGCGAGCCGATGCTGGTGCACAACCTCGTTAAAGGCCAGGAGTACAGGGAACAGGTTGATGAGTTGCTGAGACTTGTACAGCTTGAACCTTATATGGCAGTCCGCTACCCTCATGAATTCAGCGGTGGGCAGCGGCAGCGTATCGGCATCGCCCGTGCACTGGCAACAAGACCAAAACTTATTATCTGTGACGAACCGGTTTCAGCGCTGGATGTTTCAATCCAAACGCAGGTCATCACCCTATTGATAAGACTCCGGGAAGAGATGAACCTTACTTATATCTTTATCGCTCATGACCTTTCCGTAGTCCGCCATATCAGTGACCGAGTAGCTGTCATGTATCTGGGAAAGATTGCTGAGATTACGGACAGTGACGAACTTTATGATAATCCGCTCCACCCCTATACCCAGGCATTACTTTCGGCGGTACCCATACCTGACCCGGTAGTGGACCGCCAGCGAAAACGGATCCTGCTAACTGGTGATGTTCCAAGCCCAATTAACCCGCCCAGCGGCTGCAATTTTCATCCGAGATGTCATATGGCGATTGACATCTGTAAGGAGCAGGTGCCGGAATTCAGGGACATCGGTGGCGAACACTGGGTAGCTTGTCACCGGGTTTAACCAATTGGAGTCTGGGTAAGAGGCAAGAACGCATCACCAACAGGAGAAAAGAGACCGCTTGGCTTCCATAGGTCTTTTTGTTCCTTTTGTTAGAGGTGCCATAACACCCTAATTGGGTTATAATATATTATGTCTCAGTCTAAAAAGAAACGAACCGGCAGAAGAGCGGCAGGACAGACACAGAGTCCGGAAGTTCAAATTGTATACAGAAACCAGATCAGCAGGCGGACAGCATTCGTTATCGTAGCGATTGTTGCTGTTCTAATCCTGGTTATTTTCGGAATCGCCTACTACCCCACTTATATTGCCCCGTTGCGTCAAACCGTAATCACCGTTGATGATGTTTCTATCCGCATGGACTACTTCCTCAAGAGAATACGAGCTAGCGGCTCCGATGCGATGAGTATGCTCAGCAATATCACAAAAGAAGAAGTTTTAAAAATGGCAGCGCCACAATTCGGCATAGTACTCACTGATGAAGCTATCGACCAGGAACTGAGAAGAATGGCCGGGGGAGAAAGCGGTACAATCACCGAAAGTGAATTCAAAGAGTGGTACCGTCAACGGCTTGATGAAACAAAGCTGTCTGACTCTGAATACAGGGGAATTGTTGCCACCGGCATGATAGGTAATATTATCCACCAGTATCTGGCAGAAATGATGCCTACCGTAGCCGAACAGATTCATGTTCACACTATGCTTTTGGAAACAGAAAAGGAAGCCGAGCAGGTCAAAGCAAGACTGGAAGCCGGAGAAGATTTTGCAGCTATTGCCAGGGAGTTATCTCTGGATTCAAACTCAAGGGAAAATGGAGGTGACCTCGGCTGGGTACCTCAAGGTGTCCTCACCCCACAAATAGAGTATAATGCCTGGGACCTTGAGCCAGGTACTATCAGCGACCCCATACCATACTATGATACAAGCAACCCTGAAACTGTTGAACTGATAGGTTATTATATAATATGGGTATCGGAGAAAGCCGAAGCCAGAGAGGTGGCTGAAGAATATATCCCGACACTGCAAAACAAGCTGCTTGATGAATGGCTTGCTGAAGAGACGCAAAAGCATGAAGTAAGATATCACGGATTCAATAATGGATTTGATTCGGAGACCTATGCCTGGATAAACTGGCAACTATCAAAAAGACAATAACCTCTGATAAAGCTTTTGCATTTAAGAGGGAAAAAGGAAGATACAGAGAAAGTGATAAGGGTAAAGAATTTAACAAAATACTACGGTAAGCGTCTGGCAGTAGATAATATCAGCTTTGAAGTGGAAAAGGGAGAAATCGTCGGGTTTCTCGGTCCAAATGCGGCCGGTAAAACAACCACGATGCGCATCCTCACCGGTTTTCTGGCTCCGACCCGGGGTGAAGCCTGGGTTGCCAACTACAGCGTATTGACCAATTCACTTGAGGCACGGCAACACATAGGCTACTTTGCCGAATCAGTGCCCCTGTATACGGATATGACCGTCCGCTCCTACCTTGATTTCCTGGCCAGCCTCAGGGGTCTCGAAAAAAACCGGATATTAAAACGAATTGATGATGTAGTGGAGATATGTCACCTTGAAGAATACGTCGATTCTTTAATCGGTAAACTGTCAAAAGGATTCAGGCAGCGGGTCGGCGTAGCCCAGGCGATTATTCATGAGCCGGAAGTGCTGATTCTTGACGAGCCCACAGTGGGTATCGACCCCATTCAGGTATCGATGACAAGGCAGCTTATCAAGGAACTGGGTAAAACCAGCACCATTCTCCTCTCAACCCATATTTTGCCGGAAGTAAGTATGACCTGTGAGCGGGTGATTATCATTCACGAGGGCAGGATAGTGGCCGAAGACAATATCGAGAACCTTTCATCCATGGTATCAGGTTCGAGGCGTATCCGGCTGGAAATTAATGGCCCTGCCAATGAAATAGGTAAACAGCTTCAAAAAATACCGGGTGTGTCACGGGTTACCTATGACGGTACTTATTTCGCCGTTGAATACCCTGCTGACCAGGACCTGCGCAGCAAGATAACGACAACCATAAATAAAAATAACTGGCCTCTTTTATCCATGGAAACTGTTATGATGAGTCTCGAGGATGTCTTCCTCAAACTAACCACTGAAGAAGAAGGAACGAACCGTTGAGAAATATTCTGGCTATCAGTAAAAAGGAATACAATTCTTACCTGGCATCACCTATGGCTTACGTTGTCACCGGCATATTTCTGATTCTAACCGGAGTGTTCTTCGGCACCAGTCCGTCTACTTACCTTGAAACCAGCATTAGTGGCGTCTGGGGCTTCTGGGGACAGCTTATTATTATGGCAATTGCAGCATTAATTACGATGCGTCTTGTTGCCGAAGAAAGGAAAATCGGTACCCTTGAGCTGTTACTCACCGCGCCGGTAAGAGACAGTGAAATAATACTGGGCAAGTACCTCGGCAGCCTGGGACTCCTTCTGACAATGCTGGTGCTTACTCTTTACTATCCGTTTCTTCTGAATGTATTCGGTGACCCCGATATCGGTCCTATTCTGACCAGCTACCTCGGGCTATTCCTTCTTGGGGGTAGCTGCCTGGCAATTGGATTATTTGCTTCAACAGTGACTTCGAACCAGATAGTAGCCGCAGTGGTAGCCGGAGGGATTCTTTTCGCTCTCTGGTTTCTCGGCATGGCAGCCGGTTTCCTCCCCGAAAAAATAGGTGAGGTTATCGGTTTCTTTTCACTGTCTTTCTATTTCCCTGATTTTGTTACCGGGATTATTGATACCAGAGGAATAATTTTCTATATAAGTATTGCCGTTTTGTTTCTGTTTCTGGCAATCAGGGCACTTGAAAACAGCAGGTGGAGTTAAATGCAGATATCTCCAGAAGGAAACAGGTTATCCTCACTCATCGCACTGCTGGGGCTGGTAGCGCTGCTCATCGGCCTCATCGTAATGGCACTGCTGACCCAGATCAGGTTAGCCGCCTGGATGCTGCTGGCACTGGGAGTGGCTCTCCTTATCATTGCCTTTGTCCTCGATTTCAGGAGAGTTGGTCGAGCCGTGACCGGCAAACGCGGCAGGTTCAGCACCGGCACCACGGTTATGATATCGATATTTGTCGGCATTACACTATTTGCCAATGCAATCAGCATCGGCAACTTCCACCGTTTCGATGTTACCGGTGTAGCTCAGTTTACCCTGACCTCCCAGACAAAAGATGTGCTGGCACAAATAGATATTCCGGTTAAGGCGGTATGCTTCTTCGTTCCCAGTGACCCCTACGGTATTACCAGCTATGCAGAAACTCTCCTCGAGGAGTACCAGAATTACACCAAACATCTCTCAATTGAGGTAATCGACCCTGATGAACATCCAGACCAGGCAAGAGAGTATGGTATAACTCAATATGAATACTATCAATCTATTGTCTTCGAAAGTGAGCTTGGTCGAAGGATGGTAACACCGCAGGATATTATAAAAGTATCCGGGCAGCAAATTGTCGGCATAGAAGCAGAAAATGCTTTTACCAGTGCCATGCTCGAAGTCACCGGTGTTGTCCAGAAAAAGGTTTATTTTCTCACCGGACATGGTGAAAGTGATATCAACGGGGACTATAACGATGCCAGACAAGGATTGCTCGATAACTTATACAAAGTGGAATCACTGGATGTTATGCATACTTTGATGATACCAAATGACTGCAACGTTCTTATAATATCAGCACCCCAGAAGTCATTGAGTAACACTGAAATCGAAATTATAGAAGAATACCTGGACAACAACGGATGGCTGATGGTACTGCTGAATCCTGATTCCCCGCAGGAAATTAAGGACTTGCTCTCCAAATGGTGGATTAATATTGAGGATGGGACAGTTATCGATGTATCATCCTATTTATCTCCTAATAAGGATACTCCTATCGTATCAAGAACAAGAAATGAGTTCGGTCTGTCAGACACTTACTTCCCCGGAGCAACAGCGATTATTCCTAATGAGGATGTCCCGGACGATGTTTTCATGCTACCGCTATTCTATACCAGCGGAGCAAGCTGGCTGGAAAAGAATTTTGATCCCTCTAAAGAGCCTGAGTACAATGAAGGGATAGATTTGCCCGGCTCACAGGCTCTCGGAGTCCTCGTCGCTGTTCTCCCTCCTGAGGAAGAAGAAGAGGCAACACCGGAAGAGAATAAATTTACCCGCCTGGTTGTCATCGGAGATTCTGACTTCGCTTCAAACCAGCATTTTTATAACGGTGATAACGGTAATCTCTTCCTTAACTGTGTAGAACTGCTGACAACCGGAACAGAGCTAATATCTATCGAACGTAAGGTTCTTCCTTTCCGCAGAATGCTTGTGGAACCAGAGGAACAGACTTTCATCCAGGTTTCCAGCATCGGTCTGCTGCCACTGCTGGTACTCATCGGCGGAGGTATTATCTGGTGGCGAAGGAAATAATTACGCATATTCACTCCGAGGAGATAACCGGTTGAGGCTTCAGAACATTCAGGCTCTATTAATAATTCTTCTGGTTTTCGGGGGTTTATTTTACTTCCTCAATGCTCCCGAGCCCATTGAAAAACCGAACCCGGAAACATTTGTCTGGATGATTGACATGGATGAAATCGAACATATCACTCTTGAGCTTCCCCATGAAGGCTTGAGTGAATCATTTATAAAAATACGTGAAGAGGACAAGTTTCCCTGGTACTTCGACGATGAAGAGAAGTCAGACGTGGATAGTAAGCGCTGGGGTGGAGGTATCCCTCTGCTTTTAAGCGGTCCCGGGGCGGACAGGATAATCGCCGAAGATACTTCGCCGGCGAAACTGGCTGAATTCGGCCTGGACGAGCCTTCTTTGGTGATTAAATTAACGCTTACGGACGGCAGGGAAATGAGCATTGACGTTGGGGATAGTACACCGAACGGTGCTACCTACTACGTTAGAGCGCCGAACACAAACGATGTTGCCCTGGTGGACTACACCTGGTATGGCGTGATTGCAGGGCTGGTCACCAATCCTCCCTACGCCCCACCTGAAGAAGAATAGTAGCTCCCGATATCCGGGATATTGCACGAAATACTGTCAATCCGGTTCATCTTCGAAGATGAACACCTCATCTATCGTAGCTCCCAGAGATTTCGCCACCTTGTGAGCCAGTCCAAGAGAAGGATTATACTTCCCTTGCTCCAGGAAAATTATCGTTTCACGCCTGACGCTGACTATCTCGGCAAGTTTTTCCTGGGTTAAATTATAACTGGCGCGGTATTCTTTTATCCTGTTTTTCATAATCTGGCAAGCTTACTATTTCATAATCCGTTTTCGTTACACCCGGTGGCAGAGCCCCTTTATATATAAGACGAGGCTGCTCAAAAGACCAATGGCAAAAGTGCCGACCGAAATAATGGCAATCATGAAAAAGACCGGCTCTTCCACTTCAAACAGACCGCTTATCGCGTTGTGAAGAAAGACACTGATGATGAAAACCGCTACCGATATACCGGTTGCATATAAAAACCCTTTAAATAACATGAACCCTTTTTCGCCTAGCCCGGGCTCTACTCTGTCATAGAAAATGTACGAAAGCAAATATATTGCTCCGGCGGAAAGGAACAGCCCACTCAGTACATCTACCGTATCGGGAGCCCCGGTAAGTGCTACAGAAAAAGGTAACAGTAAAAATGCAAGAACAATAATAAGGAAGACGAATCCGTTTCTAACCGATTTACTGACATTTTGCTGCACTCTTTCATCGACTGGCAGTAATTTCCTTCTTTTTATCAGCAACCACAATTCTCTGTGCCCGACAAGCAACGTACCAAGAGCCAGCGCGACAGCAACATAATAAGCCTCCAGAGATATCAACAACACTGTTATTATCAGGCCAATAATAAAGGCGGCTATAACTATCCTCTTGCCTTTCATACCAGCACTCCGTAATGTTATATATATCTAACGTTGTATATTTCAAACATATACCATATCAGATATTTTGTCAATACCTTTTGCTTTTGGTTTTATCTGCATCTGGTTGTTGGTTTTGCCTCACCCCTGCCCCTCTCCAGCCTGAGCCACCGTAAACGAAAGAGATGCTCTCCTGACTGGAGAGGAATGTAAAAGAGAGAAGGGGCAGAACCCCCTCTCAACAATCT
>CAYVOV010000021.1:0-79416 GCA_964453525.1 uncultured Dehalococcoidales bacterium
CATATTGCCTCCTCAAGTACCTTTATTGCCCCGGATGATACGCACCACTTCATGCATATTATTCACGCTGGTTGAATAAGGGACATCCCATTCCGTGGACAGGAAGAACCCCTTTCCCGCTGATGATAAACAGTCTGCGGTAGAATCTCCCACTGCTGTAACCGAATCGAGCAGAGAGGAAGAAGAAATGCTCCGGGCGAAACAGCAGTTCCGTTTCAGTGCTGCATCTTTTACCTGTGCGTAGTCCATGTCACCGGATATTGCCACGCCGTCCGCCTGTAATTCCAGAATCGGTTCGATGTCTTCATTCCGGCATCCCTTACTCAGTACTAAAGAATGAACATTATAGAACCTGGACACGTTCCATATACTCCTGAGGGATGAAGCTACCGCCTGGTAAACGGCGGGATTTATCTGTCCCAGCGTTTCTTCGGCAATTACAATTGCGTCCACACCTGTCTCGCAGTAGGTACGGCAAAGTTTCAGGGCGATGCTTCCCGCTGCTGAAATAATCTCTGCGGCTTCATCCGTGTCCTGCTCCAGATTATCGATAAAGGACTCACCTTTTAAGTGTCCGGCGAGGGTTAAAGGTCCGGTAATCATGCCGATGATGGCGATTTCTTTCCCTTTAATAATATTCAGTCTTTTTGTCGCTTCCAGCACTACCGGTAGCCGCCCCCGTTTTTCGAAATCAGTGAAGTCAAGGTCTCCAATCGCTGCTCCTTCATTCAGCGGGTGGCTGGTAACTTCCGGCAAAGCGTCACCCTGGCCCCAGTTTATTTTACAGCCGCAGGCTTCAGCTTCAAGACTGGAGTCGAAAATGTTAACTATAGCATCGTAGCCAAACAACTTCTGGGCATTAATGAGGGCTCTTGATAATATGCCGGCGTCTGAAAGCATTGCCTTAGCTTGAATCTGTTCCAGCTGGGCGGCGAAGCTGCAAACCCACGGGATAAATGGAACTCGCAACATATCTCTCAGTTCGAATAGACCTCTAACCAGCTCCTTTGAAGACTGCTCAGCCATACTTAACCTTATATTTATGAGTATCTGTGAAAAAATGAAATAGAAAAGGTATCAGCTACCGGTACCATATTCACTTTATGCTTCTGCTCTTTTCCAGCCATGTATTATACACACTTTTCAGCGGAATAGCTGTGGTATAAGGAAGACCGATTACTGTAGCCAGAATGATATTAAGATATATCACCAACTTATCTCTTTGTCAAGGAATGCAGGCCCTGGCACTGTTCGATTATGGTGGAATAACAGGCTCTCCCTCTTTAGTATACCTGTTTTCACCTGCCACTCTTAAGGAAGCTAAATAAAGGTTCACTCTGAAAGGTTCTTCCTGAAGGACCAGGGTGAGGTAAAAACTGACAAATAAATGCAGACAAGAGCAAGTGTTCAGATATTGACAAATTATTCAAATTGACATATACTCATACCCTCACAAAAAAACAGGGATGTATGAGTAGAGGAACCAGTATGTTTAGCTGGGGGCATCGGCATTCACTGAAATAGGTAGAATTCGCTGATGTCTTTTTTTATTAAAATTCACCGAGAGCCGATTAATAAGGAGGAGCAATAATGCCGAATTTCTTATGAAGTAAAAATACACAAACAGGAGGAGATAAAAAAATGCTAAAGAAATCATTCTGGTTATTGGTAAGCTTTCTGATGGTAATCTCGCTCGTACTGGCTGCCTGTGGCCCGGCAGCAGTAGAAGAGGAAGAAGAGGAAGAAGAGGTAGTTATTAGTGAGGAAGAGGAAGAGGAGGAAGAGGAGGTAATACAGAAAGGGTTTTTACCCCCTGAAAATCCTAAATATGGCGGGTTAATCACGACGGCCACATCTCGTGACGTGCACGGTTTTGACCCGGCTGTTGTTATGTCGATCATGACGGAGAGCATTTATTTTACTCATGACCACCTGATTAAAGGAGACTGGGCAAAAGGACCAGCCGGTACCGGCGAGACTGACTGGCTTGGCTTTCTTTGCTGCAATTACGATTATATGGGGCCATCGCTGGCAGATAGCTGGGAGATGCCCGATAAAGAGACCCTCGTTTTTCATCTTCATGAGGGGGCTCATTTCTGGCCCAAGCCGCCAGCCAATGGTCGTGAGGTAACTGCTGATGATGTCGTCTTTTGCATAAACCGGGAGTGGAGTTCTACGACGAGCTTTGCCGCTGTTTCCTGGGGTCTTGATTCCGCGCCAACATCAGTGAAGGCTCTTGATAAGTATACCGTTGAGCTCAAGGTACCTCCCGCTATACAGGGGTTGCATCTTCTTTCCACCGGTGCCCTTTGTTACATTTATCCCCCGGAAGTGATAGAGCAATACGGCGACTTCCAGGACTGGCGGGTGATGATAGGAAGCGGACCATGGATGCTGACCGATTATGTTGTTGGCAGTGGTCTAACCTTCGAAAGGCACCCTGATTACGGTTTCGTGGACCCCAATCACCCGGAGAATACCATCCCTTATGCTGACGGTATGAAGCGGCTGATAATAGCTGACTCATCTACCAGACTGGCGGCATTGCGGACAGGTAAGGTTGATTATTTACAATCCCTTCTCTGGGACGACTATAGACTGCTGAAAGAGCAACATCCTGAGCTACTCAGTAAAACAAAGTATGGCGAGGCTTATTTCCTAGTGGCAAGGGTGGACAAGCCGGAGCTGCCTTTTAGCGATGTCAGGGTCAGGCAGGCAATGAACCTGGCGATGAACCAGCAGGAGATATTGGACGAGTACTATGAGGGTCAGGGTGAGGTGCTTGGCTGGCCCTGGTATTCATGGAAAGAGCACGATAAGGTTTACATCCCGCTTGAGGAGCTGCCCAAGACAGTCCAGGAACTGTTTGAGTACCACCCGGACAAGGCGAAACAGCTTCTGGCTGAGGCAGGGTATCCTAATGGCTTCAAGACCAATATCATTTGCAACCCAACTCAGGTGGACCTCCTGTCTATATGCAGAGAGCAACTCCTGGCGGTTGGTATTGATATGGAGATTAAAGTGCTGGAGCTTGGTGTCCACAGCAGTATTCTCAGGGGCAGGAAACACGACGAGATGATAACTGGAGGGGGGAAGATGCATTTCATACCCTGGATGATGCATGAGATTCGGAAAGAGAGTTTTGACAACTGCGCCTACTATGAAAACTCCAGAACCAGGGCTGCCTTTGATGAGGTTCAACTGTACGTCATGAAGGACATGGACAAGACCTGGGAAATACTGAAGGAGGTAACCCCGTTCATGCTGGAGCAGTGTGTCATGGGAGGAATGCCGCCGGTACCATATGCTTACCACGTGTGGTGGCCATGGCTTCAGAACTTCTTCGGCGCAACCAGTATGGGCTATTGGGAGCCGGAGACTAACCTCAGGTACGCCTGGATGGATGTAGAGATGAAGAAGGCAATGGGTTACTAGTCATCTACTGAAGAAGTCAGGTATTAAATGAAACAGGCTGGAGAGCGTTAACCAGGCCCTCCAGCCTTTCTTTGTTCTAGAGTGTCATCGGTTTCAGGTCATCGGCAATTATTAATTCCGGTTCAGTCAGTGCCTGAATTTCTTCCGGCGTCCAGCCGGGCGCCGTTTCTTTAAGTACCAGAGCGTCTCCGGTCACCTCGATAACAGCGATATCCGTGATGATTAGATTAACACACCGGGGAGCCGTCAGGTAATAGGTGCACTCTTTTAGAATCTTCGGTTCGCCCTCGCTCGTGGTGTGGGTCATAACTATAGCCAGGCGGGCTGCCCCGACTGCCAGGTCCATGGCACCACCCATTCCACCTGGTTCCCGTCCCGGAATCAGCCAGTTAGCCAAGTCTCCTTTCTCGGACACCTGTAATCCTCCGAGAACGCACAGGTCGATATGCCCGCCCCTTATCATGGAAAAGGATTCGGCGTGGTCAAAGAAGGACATTCCAACCTGGGGAAGAACAAATTGTCCCGAAGCATTTATCAGGTGGAAGTCCTGGTCTTCCTCTTTAATGGCGGTACCACCAAAGCCAAGGCATCCGTTCTCGCTCTGAAAAACCACCTCTTTGCCCTCCGGGATAAAGTTAGCTGCCAGCGTTGGAATACCGAAGCCGAGGTTAACAATCATCCCGTCCTCGAACTCCTTGGCTACCCTGAGAGCCATTGTCTGCTCGTCAAGCCGTTGTTTCATATCAGTCTCCCTCCTTGCTACTCTGTCTGGATACCACCAGGTCAACGTATATGCCGTGTGTAGCGATTGCTTCCGGAGCAAGGCCGCCAAGCTCAACTGTCTCGTCGACCTCGGCTATCGTCACTGTGGCAGCGCCGGCCATCGCTCCGTTGAAATTCCTCGATGTTCCCTGATAAACCAGGTTACCCCGGCGGTCACCCTTGTGAGCCCGTATCAGGGCGAAGTCAGCCTTTAAGGCGTACTCCAGCAGATAGCTTTTACCATCTATTTCCCTGACTTCCTTGCCCTTTTCCATGATTGTGCCAACCCCGGTAGGTGTATAGAAAGCGGGTATTCCGGCTTTGGCCGCCCGGATTCTCTCGGCCAGTGTCCCCTGTGGTACCAGTTCCACTTCCAGCTTACCTGCCAGGTACCTCTCGTGCAGAGCGGATGTCATGCCGGGCCTGGGCGTGCCTGGAAAGGCGCAAATTGTCTTTATTACTTGGTCATTCTGTATCAGCAACCCACCGTCGTCATAGTTGGGCGGCATCTTCCTGACAGGCCCTCCTGGGGGCGGCGGAGACTCTGCTCTGCCCCGCCCCGGAGTATTCGCCGCCAGCGTTAGATTTTTAACACCCTTTCTTGCCAGTGCCCGGATAAGGTAACTGGGACAACCGTTGGCCGGTCCGAAGCCGCCGATAAGGATAACGGCACCGTCAAAAATATCCGCAACCGCCTCGTCAAAACTGTTGACAATCTTGTTTATGCTCACTCGACCTCCTTTCTTATTCCGTTAAGGCACTTATTGATGTATTTCATGGAGATTGAGTTTATTACCTAAAAGACCGTATTGTCAATATCAGGCTATGGAGTAACCAGGCGTGGTATTTTTTTGCCGAATGTAGTATAGCCTGCATTACTTTGCCTGTTTCTTTGAATTGCAATTGTTAACAACTATTGACAGAACTGCCAAACTCGCATATGCTGCACTGCCTATGCAGGTAGTGGAACCCCCATTATTAATTATCACCTACACTCATTGATGATATAATAAATTTTTAGGGAAATTGCTGTATTATTTTTTATCTCAGGTAGGATTATGAGAATTATAGTGCCGGTAAAACAGGTGCCTAATATGAGTCAGGTAAAGTTCGATACTGAGCAGGGCAGAATAGATAGAAGCTCGGCCGGGGTTGAAATAAACCCTTTTGACCTTAATGCTCTGGAGGAAGCTGTAAAAATAAAGGAAAAAACGGGCGGCCCTGTCACGGCTATCAGCATGGGGCCACCGATGGCGGAATCAACTTTGAGGGATGCCCTGTCAAGGGGAGCGGACGAGGCGATTTTGCTTGTGGACAGGGAATTCGCCGGCGCTGATACACTGGCCACCTCATATACGCTGGCTGCCGCCATCAGAAAGCTGGGCGGGTTTGATTTGATTATCTGTGGGGAGAAAACGGTTGACGGAGATACCGGTCAGGTCGGGCCTGAGGTTGCCGAACATCTGGAAATACCACACGTATCTTACGTTTCTGAAATAAGAGAAGCGGGAGAAAAGATGGTAGTTGTAAGTGAGATGGAGGATGACCGTTACATTATAGAGTCCGGCTTTCCCCTTCTAATCACGGTAACCAAGGACGTTAATTCACCGCGACTGCCGGCCTTCAGCGACAAACTGAAGGCAAGGAAGGCGGAAGTGAAAATATGGACTGCTGCCGACCTTTCTTCCGATGCCGACCGCGATAGATTCGGGGCACGGGGTTCACCCACCAGAGTTCACAGGGTTACACTGCCTGCTGAAGAAGGCAGAAAAGGGAAGGTCTTCAGAGGTGTTACCGATGAAGCGGTGGAAAGCATTGTAGAAGCTATTGATAGAGAGATAATGCTGGGGAAAGAGAATGAGTGACCACTCCGGGGTAATGGTTTTTGCCGAGCAGTCAGAGGGCAGAATCCATCCCGTTTCATATGAATTACTGGGCAAGGGGAAAGAAATAGCCAGCAGGTTAGGCGCGGACCTGTCCAGTGTTTTACTGGGCAGCCGGTTGGGTGAGGAGGTTAAAGAACTCATCTACTATGGGGCAGATAGAGTATTCCTCTATGACAGCCCAGTCCTCAAAGATTTCGACCTGCTTAACTATAAGCACAATATCGTGAACCTGGTAAGGGAAGTTAAGCCAGAGATTTTACTGCTGGGGGCGACCCGGCTGGGGAGGTCTTTAGGACCCAGAGTGGCGGCTGCCTTAAATACGGGACTGACGGCGGACTGTATCGGTCTGGACGTTGATGAAGACGGTAGCCTGATTCAGATTCGCCCCGCCTTTACAGGCAATATCCTTGCCCAGATAAAAACAACGACAAGACCGCAAATGGCGACAGTCAGATATAAACTGATGCAGAAGGCTGACAGGGAACCGGGTAGAAAAGGAGAGATAATAGAGAAGGAATTTCAACCTGTCCCCTCGTTACTTACTGTCACCAGTAAAGAGAAGCTGGAGGGTATCAATATATCAGGGGCGGAGGTGATTGTTTCGGGAGGCAGGGGACTTAAACAGGCGGTTGATTTTGATATGCTGGCTGATTTAGCCGGGCTTTTGGGGGGTGTGGTCGGGTCGAGTCGGCCACTGGTAGATGATGGCTGGATAAGCAGACAACACCAGGTTGGCTTCAGCGGCAATACGGTAAAGCCGAAGTTCTATATTGCCTGCGGCATTTCAGGGAGTCCCCAGCACCTGGCCGGCATGCGAGGGTCTGATGTTATCGTGGCGATAAACAATGACCCATCGGCGCCGATATTCAGGATAGCTGATTACGGGATTGTCGGTGACCTTTATGAAGTTGTGCCGAAGCTGGCCGGAGAAATCCGAAGGAGGAAAGCAGAATGAATGTGGCAGAATTGCAGGAAATTGTGGGCAAAGATTGGGTTATTACCGAACGGGAACAGATGCTTGATTACCTGAGAGATGCTGTGTTCGATTCGGTAGCGCCTGAGATTGCCGAGAAAGTTATCCTGGTAAAACCGGGCAGTCCGGAGGAGGTATCCGGGATAATGAAGCTGGCGAACCGGGAGAAATTCCCGGTTGTTGTCAGAGGTGGGGGAAGCGGGCTTTCCGGCGGAGCCGTGCCGACCATAGACTGCGTGCTTCTCTCACTGGAAAGGCTTGATAAGATTGAAGAGGTTGACAGGCCGAATCTGATGATAACTGCTCAGGCAGGTGTTTCATACGCGGAACTGGTGAAAGCCAGTGAAGATGCCGGCATGTTCTTCCCGCCGAAACCTGGAGATGTCGGTGCTGCCGTTGGTGGAGTGGTTGCCTGTAATGCTGCCGGTGCCAGAGCGATAAAGTACGGTGTCACCAGGAATTTCGTCAAGGGTCTTGAGGTTGTGCTGCCTACCGGGGAGATAGTAAATCTTGGCGGGAAACTGATTAAGAATGCTATGGGGCTTGATTTGCTGCACCTGATGATTGGCAGCGAGGGAGCTCTGGGTGTGATAACCAAAGCAACCTTCAGGTTGATTCCAAAACCCCATTATAGCGCCCTTTTACTTGCCTCCTATAATGAGCGTCTTGAGGCAATGAAAGTCGCCCCAATCCTGGCCGAACATATGATAATCCCCCTGGCTGCAGAGTATATGGACCATGACCTTGTTGAAATGACTGCCGGGCATCTGGGACTGGACTGGCCTGCCAAAAACGGAAAAGCCCATCTCTATTTCATTATCGAGGGTGATACCGAGGATGGGGTCTACTCCCAGCTCGAAGAAGTGGCCGGGATATGTGAGGAAAACGGGGCAATTGATGTCCTGATGGCAGAAACTAAGGCAGAGCAGGATAATATTTTAAAGATTAGAGGTGAAATAGCATCTGCTCAAAAGTCGGCGGGAAGCGTGGGAGACTTTATGGATATATGTGTCACCCCGTCAAACCTGACGGCTCTTTTTGAAGCGATACTGGAAATCGAAAAGAAATACGATACCCACATCCCCGTAACCGGTCACTCACTTGATGGCAATCTTCACCCCACACCATTGAAGGAACTGGCGGACAGAGGCTTGCTCGAGGACGTCAAGAATGATATATACACGGAGACCGTCCGGCTGGGCGGAGTACTCACCGGGGAACATGGCCTCGGCACAATCAGGCTTCCCAATACGCCTCTCTGGCCGGACCCTGAAATATGGAAAGTAATGCGCGGAATAAAAAAGGCGTTCGACCCGAATAATGTCTTGAATCCCCACCGCGTCTTCCCGGACTGATATAGCAACCGGGATGTCATGTACTGAATTGATTAAAATGTCATTGTGAGGAGTGCAGTGACGTGGCAATCTCAAACACAACTGTCATTATGAGGAGCGCAGCGACGTGATAATCTCAAACACAACTGTCATTGCGAGGAATGTAATGACGAAGCAATCTATATAGATACATTTATAGAGATTGCCACGCTTCGCTCGCAATGACATTAACAACCAAAAACAGATAGTACCTGATCACTCGGTAATTAGATTCAATTAGTCTTTCTAACTATCTATCTATTACTACCACCACCGGCAGGTGGTCCGATGCCTGGCTTGGAGGTACCTTCACTTCCCTGACAGTTAAATCCGGTGATACCCAGATGTAGTCGATACGATTATAAGGGGTAGCAGAATGATAAGTAAATCCGTCACCGGAACCGGCTGCTTCATACGCATCGATAAGTCCGGCTTCCCGTAGCATCTCCATCTCAGGCCAGTCCGGTCGGGCATTCAAATCGCCTAGAATTACAGTTCGTTCGGCACCATTCCAGGCATCGATGATGACGGGCACCTGGAGCTGCCTGATATCTGAATCTTCATCGATATGGTGAAAATGAGTGGCAATAATAGTTAAGCTCTTACCATTACCTATGTCGATTTTTGCAGTAATATAGCCACGTAGCAGCGATAAGTCACGTGGTGGAAGCTCCGAATTGGAGTACTCTATAATCGGGTAACGGCTGATTACTGCATTCCCCCAGAATGGGTCAGCAGTTGGACCGTAAGCATATTTCATATTCAGGCGCTCTGATAGCCATGACAGCATGTCCACCCGGCCACTCACCAGCCAGCCTCTGGATATTTCCTGTAAAGCAATAATGTCAGGACTATTCTCTTCGATTACGCGGGCAAGAGCCTCCATGTCCAGGTCACCCCTGGCATTAAAACCATTGTGCAGGTTATAGGTCATTACCTTCACCGGAAATCCATCTCCCGTGATTTCCTCCGCTCCATGCCACGAGAGAATATTTATCAGTGGTAAAATCAAAAGAAAAAGAGCCGATAAAGGAGTTATCCAGGAGAATCTCTTGAAAGGCATCCGCTCCCTGGCAACTCTGAGCGATGACAGCGCACACAGTGTAATTGAAGCGGCGGCAACAATTTCAAGGATTTTATTATTATACGGAAGTTTAATCTGGTAGCCGGCGTAGTAGCCAAGTAAAAATATCACGAGTAATATCATTCCGAGCCCGTTAGCTACCGTTGTGCTTGAAGGTGATTTACTCTGATTCCCTGTACCGATAGCGCCCGCAATAGCAATCAATAAGATGGATAGGGATACCTGACCGATTAAAGCGTAAAGGGCTACCAGCCATGCTACCTGAGTATAAGGTAGGGCAGCTATTACAATTATAATCACCCCGGTTACAGGGGCTATTAGCCTTGAGTCCTGCCATCCTCTTTTCAGTAGCCAGATGACAGTAAACAGGGCGAGCAACTGAGCCAGGAGTGTCCAGCCAGAAGCGAAAGGTAGGGTCCACCCTGTTAAAGCTGCCAGGCGTGCAGTGCTTTGATAAATCACCAGTTGCAGGAAAAAGAACGGGCCGATGCCAAGCCACGGCCAGGTCCGGCGGCCTGTGCCCGAGGACAGATTGTCTTTTTGTTCAACAAAGGTGTTGCTGAAAGCAATAAGAAGCAGCCCAAGGAGTATTACAAGTAGAGCAGTCACAAGTAGAGGTACAACTCCAGGCTGCCAGGCAATGTCATAGGTGCCGAAAGCTCCGTGAACTGCCGTGTCAAGTGTCAGGCCTACAAGTAATCCTACAGCGAAGTTGTGAACTGCCGTTTTGCCACGGAGACGTACGTCATCGAGGTAAATCGGCATGAAAAGTACAAAGCAGATAGTCCCGGCAATTGCCAGGCAGAAATTAATCAATGGCTCCGTCCATTGAATTTGCATAATCAGCCTTATTAATCCCAGGCTTCCGGCAGTAAAAATGATTGCCCGTTTGTTGCCGGCCAGGTGTCTCAAGGTGCCTGCAAAAAACGCAAGTGAGAAAACAACAAGGGCTATTATGCCGAGTTGAATAGCCCCCAGTCCGAAGCGGTCACCGAGGTTCCACGTCAATCCGGAGATAACAACCCGTATTACCTGCAGGCTGAACATTAACACCAGAGCCGGAAATACGATTTCAATGATTGAAAATTTTTGAGAAAATAACCTTGCGATAAAATTCATTTTCGGTAACCTCGCATAGTAGATTCCTGCTGGTTTATCTGTTTTTTCCGGATGCTACTGATTGTACTCTCTTGTACGGATATCAATCAATATGGATAGCCCGGATTTATCGGTTCCAGTTGCGTTTGGCTGGTGTTATGTACCTCACCCCCTTATCCCTCTCCAGCCAGAACCGTAGTTGAAAGAAATGTTCTCCTGGCTGGAGAGGGGAGTAAAAGGGAGAGGGGGCTCCGCCCCCTCTCAACACTCTCTCCCCCTCTCAAACGGGTGAATAGTCGCATAGTAAAGAAAGGAACTGTTTGAGAGGGGGAACAAGGGGGAGAGCACATCATTCAACTAAAACCGAACAGAGCCAATTAATATTGCTATTGCATGATTATAGCCTGATATTGTAGATTATTACATCAGTTTATCGGGTAGTTATTAAAAAACCGGTGTAAAAATATGTCCGCTCAATATGCCAAGGTAATAGTAAACCGCCGGGCCGGTGGTCGGGCAACGCACATAGACTGGCCGTCAATCAGGAAACAATTAACCAAGTGCGGTCTGTCATTTGATTACTCATTTACTGAAAAAGCGTGCCACGCAATAGAGCTTGCCAGGGATGCCGTGGATGCCGGCTACCGTTATATAATAGCCGTTGGCGGTGACGGTACCGTTAATGAAGTCGTGAACGGTATTCTCACTTCAGCCAGTCCTGGGGAGACAAGTCTGGGCATAGTGAGTGCCGGAACAACCTGCAGCCTGGCTCGCTCTCTGGGAATTCCGTCCGACCATTCGGGTTCCTGTGAGCTATTAACCAGTGGGAACAGACAGCTAATTGACGTGGGTGTTGTTGACTATACGGTTAGAGGTGAAAAAATACGTCGCTTCTTCGTCAACGAAGCGGATGTAGGTCTGGGTGCCACCGTTGTTGAAGCGTCAAAACACATTACAAACTACTTCGGAAGGAGAGTAAATTATTTACCGCATGTAATTGGAGGGCTTGCTTCTTTAATCAGCTATAAAAACAAACGCATTACTCTGCGGGTGGAAGATGAATATGAAGATGTCTGGGATTGCGCAATGGTGGTAATTGCCAATGGCACCCATTTCGGCGGCGGAATGCGAATAGCACCGGATGCAAAGCCCAACGATGGCCTGCTGGACATGGTGATTTTTGGTGACATTGGTAAATCAGAATTGCTTAAAATATGGCCGATGACCTATGAAGGGCGTCACGTCAGCCATGAGAAAGTCAGATTGCTGAAAGTTCGGAGTGTATCGATTCAGTGCGACGATAAAATTCTTGTTGAAGCTGACGGGGAACTGCTCGGAGAAGGTCCGGTGTCTTTCTCCGTTCTGCCCTTGGCTTTGAACATTGTGGCTTAAAATCAGGCTTTGCCCTGTTCTCATGTAACCAAATAATGCCGTAACGTATTAGTATCGAAAGGACAAATCAGGAAACGGAGGGGAACAGTTTTCCCCTTTTAAAACGGAGGAAGTTCTCTGATATATAGTTCAGTGGTTTCTTGGCCAGATTGAACTTTTCCTGAAGCTGAAGAAAAATCTCAGTGAGGTGGAGCAGCCGGGCATCACTGTGCTCTCCGGCTAACCTGTAAAATCGCCTGCCTTCTTCTTCATAGTCCTCGGCAGACCTTCTCAACCGTCCGAACAGTCCCGTCCTTGTTCTACCGGTTGAAAGAAGGCGGAAATCCGGGGCGGCATACTCCGGGAACATACCAAGAATAAAAAGGCATATGTCAGCTATCCGCTTGTAGTATCCGAATCTGCGCTCTTCGTCAACGGTCTGGCAGAACCTGAGCAGACTGTCCAGGTCCATATCGTTATATCTAATCCGGCGCCAGACCCCTTTTCTCACCCTTACCGGCAGGGTAAAACTCTCAATCCGGGTAAAAGAGGCAAGCATATCAGCCAGGTACCTGAGAACAGCTTTATTGCTGAGAAAGCGGACCACCTCTGGAGAATCAAAAACTGGTATTTTCTGACTGGCCGTTCGCTCCACAGTATAGGCTTGATTTTCGAATTCTTTGTAGGCAACTCTCAGTAAAACATCGAACAGGAACCTCGGCGTAATACTGGCTATTAGCGAATCATCATTCATCAACATTATCCGCTGAAAGACCCTGCCGGCTTCGGCATCCAGCATGCTCTCTATAAAGGCAGAATCGCCCTTTATCGCCTCCGCCTTGTTCAAAAGCGTTCTGTCTACCGTCTCTATCAGGAACAAAATATCTCTGTCTGAAAGACCATTCGATATTGCTTCTGTCACCTGAATTGTCTCCTCTTTAAAAGAGGCGATTCGTTACCGCCCTGTCCACAGTGACTCATAAAGAAACGGGCTGGATAATCATCTAGCTGAACTACCCAGCCTGTAATCTACCGATTATCTATTACCTGACATAATAATTTTATACTGATTAACCTTATTTAATTATTGAAAACACGATTCAAAGAAGAAGATGAATATAATATTTTACCATCTTCTTCTTTGAAGGTATATATTACCCAGTGATATATCTTTCTCCAGCAGGATATCGTCGATTGTCACAGGATAATAGCCTTCAGCCACGATATTCAGCAGGTAGGTAGGACCTGCTTCCAGACCATCGAACTCGAAATCTCCGTAGTTATTGGTGCTGGTAGTAAGAGTTTTGTTGGCTTCTTTATCATATAACGTAATCTCCACATTATCCAGACAGTCCTTACTTTCGTTACAGTATATGCTGCCGGCAATGAAGGTCTTGGGCAGCCCGATATAATAGACGGCCGGAGTTGTTCCGTACTCGGGATGAAGCTGCTCGGCTTTTTCTATTAATTCGGCAAGCTCCTCCTTTTCTCCAAAGGTAAAGACCCGCGCCGGACAGACCTCTACACAGCGCGGCTGTTGCCAGCCTTTGTCAAGAAGGTGGGCACAAAAAGTGCATTTCTGCGGAATATCAAACTCTTCGTTCCAGTAAGCCCGCCCATAGCGGCAGGCAGTGACTATCTGCTTCTGGCCTTTACTCTTCTCGGGGTCGAAGATGACAATACCGTCATCTCTGATATAAGCGGCACCATCTTTGGCGGCTTTCACGCAGAGAGGGTCTTCACAGAGCATACAGGGCATCGGTAGAAAAGTACCTTTTACTTTAGGAAACTGCCCTCGCTCGATTTCCTCGACCTGTATCCAGTACTGGCCAGTATCTGGCTGGGCTTCACTGTAGGGCAGCCAGGGCTGACCGGCAAATTCATCCTTGCAGACCATGAAGCAATCGAAGCATGCCGTGCATTTAGTGGCATCAATGATTAAAGCCTTCTGTCCCATTTTTAGCCTCCCCATTTCTCTACTTCTACCAGGCACTGGGCGACCTGTCCCGGTACATTTTCCGCCATAAACCTGGATGAGATAAGAAGGTTTACCGCACCTCCTTTATCAATGGAATCGGGATTCCCCGGCTCCACCGGGTCATACTTCGCCGCAACCCGGGCGTGGACTACACGCGGCCTTATTTTTTCCGTCACCCAGGCAATCAAAAGGACTGCTGCCCGGTCATTGTATGTCTTGACGATATCACCGTTGGTGATACCTCTCGCCGAGGCGTCATCGGGATGAATCTGGAGCGGCCAGTAGTGGTGGCCGTCCTTGAACACCCGGTGCATCCAGATTTCACCGGTCCAGGGGTCAAGATTGCCATGACTGTGGTAGGAGAACTTGGAATGAGGAGTTATCAGTTGTAACGGATATTTCCGGACCAGCGGCATGGTGGTATGTCCTTCCCAGGACGGTACGTAATGGGGTACCGGGTTCCTCTCTTTATCGTCGGGCAGGTATTTCTGGAGACGCTGGGACTGAAACTCGATTTTTCTCGTGGGGGTGCCGAGACCCGTACCTGTCTCATAGAAAGACCTGAATGCCGTCTTATGCTGGTAGCCCTCCGGGATGGGCACCACAAAGTATCCCTTTTCTTTGAACTCCTCATAACTCATGTACTGCGGTATATCGCTTCTGTCAAATGTCTTTCTAATCCAGTCCTCATCCGTGTTTCCCTCGGTCAGTTCTTCCTCGAATCCCAGTTTATTCGCCAGCAGGATGAGTATATCAGCATCGCTTTTCGACTCGTAAAGAGGGTCGATGCATTTCTTATGGTAGACAACAACCCGGTAATTTGTCCTCCAGACATTGAAGTCAGTGGAAGACCACTCGCTGATATCCTCTCTCTCGAAGTGGGTGCAGGCAGGCAGTACTATATCCATAAATGGTGTTTCTGCCTCCATCCATATTGTCTGCCCGACGAGGAACTCAATCTTCGGGCTCTGATAGGCCCGTGCCCACCGGCTGCCTTCCGGCAGGGTGCCGAAATAATTGCCGCCGATGCGGTATACCATCTTTATTTCCGAGTACCGTGGCTCGGGGTAACTGTATCTCCTGAACTGGTAATCCTCTCCCCACTGCGCAGACATGCCTCCGGCACTTATCCAGTCAATCGGCGGGTCGAGTATCGCCTCCGGTAACCTCAGCCTGTAGACATACTGGTCTACCGGATTTACCGGTTGCTTCTTCGATACTATTTGCTGGGGTGGTGGACGATAACTCGGGAAGGAGAAATCAAGGTTAAGGGGCGAACCGCTCTGGCTATCCCAAATCGTTACACCGGGCTTGCCCAGCCCCTGCATACCCTGCAAGAGGACCATCATTCTCGACCATTCGGTGCCACCCTGGGCGCGGCAGGCTCCACCCATTCCCGCCCTGATACATATTGTAGTCCTCTTCGATGCCCACTCTCTGGCGAGGGCTCTTATTATCCCTGCTTCAACTCCGCTGATTTGCTCTGCCCATTCCGGTGTCTTGGGAGTGCCATCTTCTTCTCCCATGATGTAGTCTTTCCACTCGTCAAAGCCGTAGGTATGAGTGGCTACATATTCCTTATCGTAGGTATCGTCAATAAACCAGATATAAGCAATAGCGGCTGCAATCGCCGAATCGGTCGCCGGCCTCGGAGCAATCCACTTGTGGGCAAAGCGCCTGGCTGTGTAGTTGCAGAAAGGGTCGATATATATCTGCTTGATACCCAGTTCCCGCAACCAGAGTCGCCAGAGCAGGCTGTCCTGTCCGCCGTAGCCCCAGTTGGATTCCGGGTCGTTTGACCAGAAGACAAGCATTTCGGAGTTCTTCATGATGTCCTGCAGCAGGTTGGTATTATCGGGTGTGCCGATTGTTTTCTGAAATCCCCAGGCATGAACTCCTCCCCAGAACCAGCCCTCCCAGCTATTGGGATTGGACATGATTCTCGTTGAACCCAGCATATTAAAGAACCTGCTAATATAGCCCCCGTGGGTGAAGCCCCACATGCTGTGGCCGCCAATTAGAGGGAGGATAGCCGCAGGACCATAGGTCTCCTTCATCCTGGTAATCTCCTGGGTAACCGTTTCCAGAGCTTCATCCCAGCTTATCTGGACGAACTCTCCCCTGCCCCGGTTCTCAACACTGCCTTTTCCTCCCGGCTCAAATCCGACCCTTTTCAGCGGATGCTTCAGTCTGAGCGGATTATAGACGCGACCTCTGATACCAACACCATATGGAGTTACTGTAGTCCTGGTAGGCGGCTGGAAGCTCCTGTCACCGACTTTAATCTCCCACTGGGCTGGTCTGACATCCTCTTCCGTTAGCGGCAGAGGTCGAACCCTGACAATCTTGTTGTCCTTCACATGAACTAATATAGGTCCTCCCAGAGTACAGGAAGTGCATAATTTCTCTTCCGGGTCAACCGGTTCAGGTGGCGGGTCGGGTGGTAATACCATCCTTTTCCTCCTTTCTCAATGAACCTGTTACTGTTTTCGGTTGATTTTATCGGAATGCCTTTCCGCGTGAAAAAGGCATTAAAACCATTTTCTTTTCTGACGGCTCACGATGCAGTATTTACCGGTCATTTCCTTGGAATTGTACAGGAATACGTAAAATTCTTTTCGGGATGTGTCAAGAATATACTCTTGACACAGAATTTTGTCAAATTGGAAAAGACAGGCTAATGACTGGCCTCAGTTGAATTAGGTACTCGCACCCCTGCCTGCCAAAGTCTCGTACGGCGGGCAGGCCTTGGTCCCTCTCTAGAACAGTTCCTTGCTTTGATATGGGATTATCCGCCTGTTTGAGAGGGGTTCACCCTGAAGGATTCTCCCTGAAGAGCAAGGGGTTAGGTAAGCAGCACCTGCCGAACGCAGATTGAAGCAAAGGTAGTTTCAACTAGCGCTCTGTTCAGCTAAACATGGTCTAGCCTTCGTGACATAATCCGGGTATAATGATAGTCTATAAAAAATAAAGGGAGGAGCAAGAAATGGCTGAAGCAAAATACGGGCACTTTATGAAAAGTCTATCTTTTAAAGATTCAGGGCCGGGTCTGACCAGACAGGGAACCGAGATGAACGGCGAATTTCTCGGCTATGATGTCAATATACAGTACGGAGCATACTGGTCAGCCGGGAAAATGGGACAGGCGCCCTACGAGGGGAAAGTGTGTGATTATGACCAGGTCATGATATGGATGGGCACGGACACTTATGATATGGGCTATCTGGGCGCCGAGGTCGAGCTATACCTCGGCGAGGAAAAGGAAAGGCATATGATTACCACGGCGACGGCAGTAGCTGTTCCCAAGGGTATGCCGCATTTCCCAGCAAACATTATCAGAATGGATGACAGGTTCATATTCATGACGATTTCATTAGCTCCGGAGGTGAAGACGGCATCGGCAAATCTGGATGATTCACCACCTACCGAGGCCGGTTTCATGCGCTCGAAGTACCGGGAAAACGTTCAGCCTCTGGCTTTTACGCGTAATGGTCCCTGGCATTACGGGCCGCTTAACGCAGATACTCATGATGGCGCTATTACGGATATCCACGGCAAAGACTTTGAGTTTCATATGTCTTACGAAAGCATGAACCGGGCGCCTTACAGGTTTGGTCCTGTCCCCGATAAGCCTCATGTCCACCCTTATACCGAGTTCCTGCTTTTTATGGGAGCCGACTGCGATGACCTTAGTGACCTGGGAGCAGAGGTCGAGGTGTATATGGGCAAGGAGATGGAAAAACACGTCGTAACCACGCCGACTGTAGCCGTACAGCCAAAAGGACATGCCCATTGCCCGGTGATTGTTACCCGACAGGACAGACCCTGGATATTCGCTGTGGTTCGCCCCTGGGGTCATGGCGGAACCGGCCCCGGCGGCTATATTGATTAGTTTGAAGCAAAAATTTGGTCATAATACCTAACACAAGACTACCTGGCGCGGCGAAGCCAAGTGATGTGGAGTGTCAGTTTGCCGGTTATTAATGGCCTGTATCTATCGCAAACCGGCCATTAAAAGAATCAGCGATTTCAAGAAGGTCCTTATCCAGTATCTCACTCACGGCATTAACAATATAGTCCGGAATTACCCTGTAGTAAGCCTGGGCAATTCCACCGGCAATGCAGGCCATTGTATCGCTGTCACCGCCGAGCGATATGGCTTTTCTTACCGCGTCTTCATAATCATCCGATTCCAGGAAAGCTATTATCGACTGCGGGACAGAACCCTGGCAGGTGCTGTCGAAACGGTAAAAAGGCCTTATATCATCCAGCTTTTGATGGAGGTTGTAATCGAACGTTTCTTCAATATATTCCCGTATTTCTCTTTTATTCCTGCCCTTCCGGGCGAGGAATATTGCTGAAGCAACAGCCCGGGCTCCTTTTATTCCTTCCGGGTGATTATGGGTTACCGCGGCGCTTTTTCCTGCCTGCTCAAGTACCTCGTCAAGGGTGTCATAGGCGAAACCGACCGGGCTTACCCGCATCGCCGAGCCGTTGCCAAAGCTGTGATAAGGTTCATTGCTGTCACCTGCCAGCCAGCCTATAAACATGCCTCCGTAGCCGGCATATGGGTACCTTCTGCCATATTCTTTCAGTGTCGGAGCGTATTCCTTGCCGTTCAGAATGCAGTCGGCGATGGCAACGGTCAGTACGGTATCGTCGGTAAACGTTGAATGCCTAGAAAATAGGGGGAAATCGGTTGATTTAACAGGATACCCTTCAAAAACCGAACCTATAATATCACCGGCAATAGCTCCGAGCACAGTTGCTTCTCCCCTATGAATCGATATTATCTAATGGAGGGCTGGCTACTTCTTGAATATCCACAGGTGAACATCGTTTTCAGTGTCTATCCAGTTGGAGGGGTGTGGAATCATGCTTACATATACGTCACCGGTGCAGTACCCGGCGGCGGGTCTCAGTACGCCAAGAAATGAATTCTCTGTTCCCTTTTTTACCTGTGAAGCGATGAAAAGCTTATTTTTCCCTGACCCTAGAACAAGCTTGTTGAAATTCTGGAGAACGTTTCTGGTACTGTGAGCAAACTCCGACTCCACCTGCCAGAGGACTTCCTTGATAAAAAGCAGCTTTTTACTGCCTGTTGAAGATTCTGCTTCCTCGACTCTGCATACCTGGACGTCGTAAAGGAGTTCATTTAATCCAAAGTCTTTTCTATTCGCTAAATCAGATTTTGAAAAAACTCTGATTGCCGGGTCGCCTTCATAACGTTTCCTGAACTGTCCGGTAAGAGCTTTCTCCCAGTTTCGAGACCTGTTTATATTTATCTTCTGGGTGGTCTCCCCCGTATCAGGTTCCGATTGTGCCTGCTGTAGTGCTTCCTGGAGCAACTGTTTCACATCCTGGGTTGTAAAAACCATTGTTCTAATCCTCCCTGGACTAGGTAACTATTTAACTTCTCAATGCCTGTAGTCTCCGTATTAGAAGTTTACCCGATTGCGTTCATCGGCTCAAGAACGGGGATAACGAAGTTCAGTCCGAGTCTTTCCAGATCGGACCCAGGGGGTAAACCATCCTCGGTCAGCTTCAATACATTTACATAATGCTGCTTCTTTTCCTCTTCGAATTCGTCCCGGTTCCATACCCAGGTAGTGCCGTATTTATCTGTAATGGGCTCCTCGAACGCTCGCGGCGGCAGATAATCGTCTTTCAATGGGTGGTATCCTTCCCGGAGGCTCAGGCACCTGTTGAAGTAGTAATTTCTCAGCATAATATCTCTAACATCCTCAATTGACAGGTCCCAACCACAAGCTGCGTTCAGGAATAGACGGGCAATTTCATCGTTGAATCCCCATATTCTGTTAAAGGGAACAGAAGCAAAAATACAGAAAGTCGCCGCTTCGGTCAGTCCGGAATCAACACCGGACCCCATCCTGGCTCCGTTGTGGCTGGTGCCGAAGGCAAGTCCGCCCAGCCCACCGCCTTTGAATTGCGGTCTCTTATTCCTTATATCATAGGTCGGGCAGGCACAGCCGTGTACCTCCCAGGCCAGATACTCGGACTCTTTGCCAAAAACAGGATAAGCCCGGCGAAAGCCTTCGGCGAGTGCTGCCGGTGCCCTGTCTTCCTTATAGGCTATCTTTTTCAGGAGCTCACAGGTGGCGTTCACATCGCCCCATTGCAGGTCAATTCCACCGAGGTCATCCCTGGTGATAATACCGTGTTCATACATATCCATAGCCCAGGCTACCAGTCCGCCGAGTTCTTCTCCGTCCATGCCGAGTTCGTCAATCAGGGCGGAGATTTCAGTCATATCTTCATAGCCCATCATTATATTGGCGTTGAGTCCCCCGGTGTTATCGTGTCTGAATTCCCCGGCAAAGACTCCGGTCGGGCCGTTCTTGAAGAAGGGTACCTTACAGGCATTGGTGCATCCGGGACAACCGACAGTCCAGGTGTGGTACTTTATCTGGTGCGCGTGCATATCGCTTTCTTCGACAATCTCATGATATCCAAGGTGGCTGTTCTTGATTCCTTCGGCACCGTGACGAAGCAGGCCCGGCATTGAGGTTGTCCTTCCCCAGCGGCTGTCGTGGAACTTCTGAGCCATTGTTATCGGACTGGTAGCGTATGTTCTGAACAGTTCCCAGACCCTGGCGTGGTCGGCATAGAGGGGTCCTCTGGTGCCCCGCACCGCGATTGCTTTAAGGTTCTTTGAACCCATCACGGCGCCGCAGCCCCACTTGGAGGCACTGTGGATGAACTCGGTGGTTGCATTGGCGTATCTCACCAGGTTTTCACCGGCAGGCCCTATGCAGAGCACACTGAACAGCTCACCGGTCTCCTGATTCAGCCTGTCTCTCAGGGTAACCTCGGTCTTCTGCTTCCACTCTCCCCAGAGGTCTGCCGCATCCCGTATCTCTACCCGTTCATCAAAAACATAAAGATAAACCGGTTTACTGGCTTTACCCTTGACCAGAATACCGGCATTATACCTGGCTCTGACGATTTCATCACCGATATCACCGGAAACAGCGCTCCGGCCGGCCCAGCCAGTCAGAGGTGATATGAAACTCAGAATCGTCTTGCTGCCGATAAGCCCCGTCAGTGGCCCCACGCCGACGTGGAGCATATTATCAGGGCTGAGAGGGTCGGTCCCCTGTGGCACCAGGTCCCATATCAGTTTATTGGCCAGCCCCCGGGCTCCCAGGTATTTTTTGACGTCTTCAGTGACATCTACAACCTGACTCGTCCCCTGTGTCAGGTCTACTTCCAGCAGTTTGAACTCTATCTCAGCCATCTTATGTCCTCTCTCCCTGCAACCACATACGGTCTCTGGGGAGTGGGTACAGCCTTTTAGCGATAAGCTCAGCCTTTTTATCGGGGTGTTTTCTGGTGAAGTCTCTCAACGGAAAACCGAAAGCATCGAAGGTTTTATAATACAGCGCTTCCGCCGGGCAGACATCGACACACTGAGGGTTCTTGTTTCCGCTGTTTTCAGTATCACAGAGGTCGCAGACAAAGGGCGTGGGAGACAGCGAGGGGTGGTTACGTATAGCCCCGGCCGGACAGGCATTCAGACACTGCAGGCAGTCCTGTCCCAGACATCTTTCTTCGTCAATCACCATGTGATGTGTATCATTATCGTAGTAAATGGCCGGCGGGCTTAGAGGGCAGGCTGGCTGGCACTTTCTTTCTTCCTCCTGGCACTGACTGCAGGTGACCTGGATTCCCTTGGAAAGGGGCAGCAGATATTTCCGAACCTGTATCCTGGCGAGGTCTTTATTAATCACCCCGAAATGGTGCATCGAGCAGGCCATCTGACAGATTCCGCAACCGACACATTTCATCTCGTCGCACTCAATGAAGGCGTCTCCCGTCGGATAGGGGTAGCTGGCTTTTCCCCATACCTTCTTCTCTGATTCGAGTTCTTCCGGCATTATTAACCAACCTCCTTTGCTAGCTGTTATTATCTAAAGAACCTAAATTATATTACTGTATTTTAAAACAATCAACCTTGATATGCTATGATACAATCCAGACTATATTAATGAATGGCTGAATAGATATCAAAGGAGGAATTATTGATGGAGCTTGGCTTGAAAGATAAGGTGGCACTGGTGACGGGGGCCGGTAGCCAGTTGGGTTTTGGCAGGGTATCAGCTGTAACTCTTGCCCGGGAAGGCTGCGATGTTATCGCCGCGGATATATACCTTGAAGGAGCTGAGAAAACGGCAGCCGAAATTAAAAACCTGGGACGTAAAGCATTGGCCATTCAGGTGGACATATCCAGAATCAGCGAGGTGAATGACATGGTATCCAGAGCCATGGCCGAGTTTGGCAGGATTGATATACTGGTAAATAATGCCGGCATAGCCGGCGGGGGCGGGTTCTTTGCCAGCAGTAATCCAGAAAGCTGGAACCGGACAATAGATGTAAACCTGTATGGGACAATGAATTGCACCAGAGCTGTCCTGCCTCATATGCTGGAAAATAAATATGGTAAAATAATCAACTTTACTTCCGGGCTTGCGAAAAGTGGTGGACCGGGGACAGCCGTGTATTCTGCCTCAAAGGGTGCCGTCATTTCCTTTACCAAATCAATTGCGGCTGAAGTGGCAGCCCTCGGGATAAACGTAAATTGCGTGTCGCCTGGTCTTGCTCCTTCTACCAATTTTGGCGGAGCTCCGGATGCCGCCCCCCGTGACCCCAGCGAACCACTGTCCGAACGCTCGCAGAGCGTATTGGCGACTATTCCACTCGGGAGATTTACCGAGCCTCAGGATATAGCCAGTATGGTGGCTTACCTGGCTTCGGATGTAGCCAGTGACATTGTCGGGCAGCCCATCAGCGTTGAGGGCGGGCGGTTTATGATGTAAGCATCAATTAAATTTTACAGGCTATCTCTGCACCCTCGTGCATTGCGGTGTAGACGTCTCTCACCTCGGCGCAGTCGCCTATTCTATAGACTTCAGGGATGAGCCCGCTCAATTCATCGCCGGGACGGGTCTCACTTTTAGCACCGGTAGCCAGAACCACGGTATCTGCCTTCAGGAAGTAGAATACGTAGTCCTTTGCCGGAGGTTCACCGCTGTCCCACCACAGGTTCACTCCATTCTCAGTTATGCTATCTACGACTGAGTCAGGGTAGAGCTTTACCTGGTATTTCACAAGTTTCTCCAGAAGAGAGAGCTTGAGATTATGGCCAACACCGCGTGCAATCTTACTCCTAGTCACAACCGATACGTTCCTGCCCTTCTCTGCCAGGTAAAGGGCAGTATCAAGCCCGACCAGGCGGCCGCCTATTACCACCACTTCCTGTCCGACCTTAGCCTTGCCCGTTAACACATCGGTAGCCAGAGCAACGTTATCGTTGTTAACGCCCGGTACATCCAGTGGAGCGGGTACAGCCCCGGTTGCCACCACAACCGCGTCCGGCTTCATCTCCTGGACCATGGAGGTGGTGATTTCCCGGTTCATATTAACCTGTACGCCGGCGAGTTCCATCTGTCTGGTGAGATACCGGATTAGGCTGCCGGTGCCCGGTCGGTGGTTTGATAATATTCTCCACTGCCCGCCGAGTCTGTCACTCTTCTCGTAAAGGGAAGTCTGATGGCCTCTTTTTGCCAGTATCTGGGCGGCTTCCATACCGGCCGGACCGCCGCCGATTACTACCACCTTTTTCTTCTTTGCTGCCGGCTCTAACCGGTATTCCAGTTCTTTCCCCAGAGCCATATTTACTGTGCAGGTAGCATACGGCTCGATAGCCATACGGTGCTGGCAGTGTCCGCAGAAGATGCAGGGCTGAATCTCATTGATTCTGCCTTCTTTCGCCTTATTTGGCAGTTCCGGGTCGGCCATGAGAGCCCTTGCCATCTGAATGAAATCCGCCGAGCCCTTCTCCAGAATGCGCTCACCGAGAAGAGCGTCAATCTTGCCCACGGTAATCACCGGTACCTCTACCGCCTTCTTTATCGTCTCGGCAAGTGGTACCAGGTCTCCAAAGCGCTGGTAAATCATTGGGAACTGCCGGTGATGAGTCTCGAAAGGTCCTGATGATACGTCCAGCGCATCCACTCCGGCAGTAACAAGCATCTTGGAGTGCTGCACAGCTTCGTCCAGGGTGATGCCGCCATTCAGAAAGTCATCACCGTTCATCCTGAATATAATCGGGTAATCAGGGCTGACTTCCTCCCGGACTCTCCTCGTTACCTGACAGGCAAACCGGCACCTGTTTTCCACGTTGCCACCGTAGTCGTCCGTTCTCTGATTCGTCCGTGGCGAAAGGAACTGGTGTATCAGATACCCGTGGCAGCCCTGTATCCGGACGGCATCGAATCCGGCTGCCTTACCCCGCCTTGCCGCCTGGCCGAAGGCTTCTATTATTCCTTCAATCTCGCCGATAGTCAGCGTGTGGGTGATAAAGCCAGTCAGGGGGTCTCTCTTGCCGGTGGGAGCAACCACCCTCATCAGTTCGGGATACTCAACCGGTGGTCTTTGTTGTACGGCACGGGCAATTACTGCTCCATGGTGAGTTATCTGGAAGGACACTTTTGTTCCGTGGGCATGTATGGCTTCGGTAAAGCGCTGCGCTCCGGAAATGTGCTCATCATCAACGATACTCAGTGACCCCGGCCCGAAGACAAGACCAGTTGAATAAGGCCGGCCCAACGCTGAAACGGTTAACTGAATAAGTCCTACACCTCCCTTAGCCCTGGCTTCGTAAAATGCCAGTAGTCTATCGGTAAGGTACCCGCCGGGCTTGGTGGCAAAGGTAAAACCGCGGCCAAGCGGTCCGAATATAATCCTGTTCTTTATCTCCATTGAGCCTATCTTACCGGGCTCAAACAGTTTGACAAGCTTTTTCATAATTATTCTCCTTTACCTTCGTCATTAAGTCCTTCGATTTCGAAGAAAAGGTAGCAGGTCTTTTTAATTATGCGATTTTGGAGAAGCGGCAGGGTTTGGAGGGTAATGTCTGTTTTAGAAGGTTAGTTTTGCTTCAGCTTGAGCCTGAACAGGCGTCCCTGGAGGGATTCAAACCCCCGCCCCGCTGCTTGGAAGGCAGTCCGGTCAATTTTGGCCCTTTCAGGCTCGATTTGAGATTGGAGCCCAAAGCTAACCATATATTATTGCATTAAATAACAAATATCTGCAAATATGTGATGTCAGTGTGATATGGCTGTGATATATCACTCAAAAGGGTAAATGCGAAAGTAGATGAAAGCTGGAAAAGCTCTGGTCATATCCTCCGTATATTAAAAAGGAGTATCGATACACCTGCTAGAGCTATTGGTACTATTCGGTTTTGGTTGGTATAAATTTGTCACCCCCTTTATCCCCCTCAAACAGTACCCGTTTATTGTCGATATTATATTATTGTTTGAGGGGGAAGGAGTTTGAGAGAGGAGGCTCTGCCCCCTCTCTATATTTCTCCCCTCTCCGGCCTTAAATGCTTTTCAACAATTCTCAATGGTTCAGGCCGGAGAGGGGCAAGGGGTGAGGTAAAGAAAGACAACCAGATGCAAAGAGAACCGAGCTATTTGTTGATTATATAAGGACTATATTATTATATATTTGGGAAACGATTTTCCACTGTTAACTACACATAAGCAGTCCAGTTTCAATGTGTCACTCGTTCTTGCTGAGAGCCCGGCACCGCAGCGTTAATCCTTATCCCTGAATATTGTCACTTTATCGTATTTTGTTGCACAATTCATCCTTACATTTGTGAGTTGTAGCGATTCACCTGACCATTGCACATGTAAATTGACAGTCATATAGCATTGACGTACACTATTTTTACATGAAAACTGAAGAAGTAATATTGATATCGTACTTAGTATGACAGGTGGAATATAATGAAGATAAGAGATTATTTAAAAATCAAAGGTCGCCAGGCAATCACTATTGGACCAAATGAAACTGTTAAAGCAGCTATCAAGAAACTGGTAGATAATAAAATAGGCGCAATGCCGGTATGCAATAGTGAGGGCGAGCTTGTAGGAATCATTTCCGAAAGAGACTTACTCGAAGAATGTCTTACTCGAAGCAACGCTATTAGCTCCACCAGGATACAGGAAGTAATGACTAAGTATGTGGCAGTGGCAACTCCTGACGAAACTCTGGATTATGCTACCAGTGTAATGAAGCAGAAGGGTGTGAGGCATTTGCCTGTCGTGGTTAATTCAAAAGTTGAGGGCATGATTTCAATGAGGGACATAGTGAACGCGCGATTGCAGGAAATCGAGGCAGAGATCCGTTATGACGGTCTATTACATCATCACACCCGCCGGAGTCTATTGTAGTACGTAGCTGCATGCTTCAGGCATAAATCTCAGTATTCAACAGACTTTTGGGATATATGTTTATCGATATTTCCGGAAAACGGCGATACCGTCCTGGGGACTATCACTGGACGAAGATACTATGCCACGGCAAACAGAGTTTCAGTACTTCACCGCTTTCCAAGAGCGTCCAGAGCTTTTCCCGCAATCAGTGGTACTTCATAATACGGAGTCGTATCTTCTAGCGAGTTCATAATCGGTCGCAGGATTTCGTCTAAATCCCCTCTATCCATATCATGAAGCACGTGGTGAGCACCGTGGCGCAGTGGCATCGATTTATTGCCGTGGTCTGCTAACGCTGCCAGTAAAAGCTCCAGTGAGTCCCGCCCAATCTTAATCAATGCTTCAGCGGCCAGCCAGCGTACGTCGAACTCATTGTCTTCCAGAGCGTCAACCAGTGCCTTGACCGCAGCCTTGTCACCAATCTGACCGAGAGCCTTGGCTGCTTCCCAGCGAACCCAGTGGTTTTTATTGGACAGCGCCTGAACCAGCGGCTCCACCGCTACGCTTCCCATATTTACCAGATTACGGCGGGCGGTCTGGCATTTTATCACATCATCGCAGGTTAAATCGGCAATTAAAGAATTAATATCATCTTCCACAGTAAACCATTATATTTAAAATACTCTGTTGAATCAACTCGCTGTTTCGGGAAATACAGTGACAAATAACTGTGGGGACATTGAAAAATATAATTACTAAAAAGGTGTATAAACAAGGTACAGAATCCCACAATCGTTAATATGGCTGATTTTTTCCCACATCAGCCGTATTGATTTGTAAAAACGCCCGATACTTGCCACTACCGGCGACTTACGAACAGTTCGTTCAAACATACTATCGGACACATTTAGCTCCTATATCGTTTGCTTGCGCCATATAAACTGGCTTTATTACCCGGTATTTTGATTTGTCTGTTTTCTGTGTCTATAATGAGCCATTATAGACATCATTAAGGTATCCAGCAAAATGACTATTCCTGTGCCGTTTAGTGGAAGGACCCGATATGAGTATTAGTCCGCTCAAAGGAAAGGCCATAGGCTTCTGGTCAACCGTAGCCATCGGTATCGGTGGTATGGTCGGTGGCGGGATATTCGCTGTTCTTGGTCTGGCCGTACAGATGGCTGGTGGTGGCACCCCGCTGGCTTTTCTCATTTCCGGAGTGGTGGCTCTTTTAACTGCATATTCTTACTCAAAACTATCAATTACTTATCCAACTCGCGGTGGCACGGTTGAGTTTTTGAATCAAGCCTTCGGAGAAGGAATATTTACCGGTGGATTGAATATCCTTCTCTGGTTGAGTTATGTCGCAATGCTTTCGCTTTATGCATATGCCTTCGGCAGCTACGGAGCCAGCTTTTTCCCTGATGCGATGCAGACTGTCTGGAAACACATTTTTATCAGCGGCGCTATCGTTCTTTTTACCTGCCTGAATATTCTGGGAGCCAAAGCCGTCGGCAAGTCCGAAGATTTCATCGTAATTCTTAAAATAATCATATTACTTCTTTTCCTGGGGGCAGGCATGCGGACGGTCAATACCAATCAACTGCTACCGTCAACATGGAGTAGTCCACTTCACCTGGTGGCCGGCGGCATGGTTATTTTCCTGGCATATGAAGGCTTCGAACTTATAGCCAATACGGCGGAGAGTGTTAAACAGCCGCGAAAAAACCTGCCCCGTGCCTATTTTACGGCTGTCGTCTTTGTTATTGCGCTTTATGTTCTTGTTTCCACGGTAACGGTGGGGAATCTGCCAGTGGACAAGATAATAGCGGCCAAAGACTATGCCCTGGCAGAAGCTGCCCGGCCATTTCTGGGAACCGCAGGATTTAGCTTGATTGCAGTGGCGGCATTACTATCCACAGGTTCGGCAATTAATGCCACACTCTACGGAACAGCACGTGTCAGTTATGTGATTGCCAAAGAAGGAGAGTTACCCAGCCAGCTTGACCACATGGTCTGGAGGCGTCCTATCGAAGGATTACTTATAACCTCAGGATTGACTTTGCTAATTGCGAATCTGTTTGACCTGACAAGTATTTCCATCATAGGGAGTTCCGGCTTCCTTCTCATATTTGCGGCGGTTAATTTCGCTAATGCCCGGCTGGCACCGGATACTGGCTCTAAGAGGTGGCTATCAATAATAGGGAGCATACTCTGTTTACTGGCACTGGCAGCGTTAATCATTCAAAGAGTTATGACATCACCAAAGGAACTGTGGGTACTGCTGGTAATGGTCGGTCTAGCCTTCTTTACCGAGGTCATTTACCGGGCGAGGACCGGCAGGGTCATTAAATCCTCTTATAAAAGAACATCCAGGAAAAGTTAACCCTTGATAGACATAGTAATTTCCAGAGGCAAGCCGACTGAAGAAGACTTCTCACTAACGGTAATATGAAAACCGGCTTCAATCAAAGAGCCGGCAGCATATATGAGACGGCAGTCCAGATATTTAGGCTACTACTGGTACATCCACCAGTATGACCCAGAGTCATCATTATTTTATTAATTTATACAAAAGTGATTTAATGGATGGTGGCTGTGGAAAAAGTCACTGGCCTACCAGTCTTCTTATTAGGCTGATATTATTACAGGGACCTGAGGGGAAAATAGCGGGGAAACCAGTCCTGAAAATGAGGCATCCAGGGTAATGGAAGAAGCATTCAAAGACCTGCCTGTCACCGAATTAATAAAGCGTCTTGACACTTCCACTAATGGTTTGAGTCACGGAGAGGTACCGGAACGCCTGGAAAAATATGGTTTCAATGAAATTGAGGAAAAACGGGTCAATCCCTTCCTGAAATTTCTGTCTTACTTCTGGGGCCCAATCCCTATCATGATAATTATAGCGGCCATTCTGTCGGCCGTACTGCACCACTGGCCTGACTTCGGTGTTATTTTGGCATTACTATTTATGAATGCGCTCGTTGGCTTCCGAGAAGAATATCAGGCCGATAGTGCTATTGCTGCTCTAAAGAAGGAGCTGGCATTAATGGCGAGAGTAAAGCGAGAGGGAGAGTGGCAAGGCATCCCCGCCCGTGAACTGGTGCCCGGTGACCTGATACGCCTGCGCATTGGCGACATTGTTCCCGCAGATGCAAAGCTACTTGATGGCGACCCGGTGCAGGTAGACCAATCAGCCCTGACCGGCGAGTCTCTCCCTGTTGAACATAAGTCCGGGGATGCCGTTTTTTCCGGTTCTGTTCTGAAGCAGGGAGAAATCGATGCCATAGTGTATGCCACAGGTAAAAGTACTTACTACGGAAAGACCGCTGAGCTGGTCAAATCGGCAGAGAGTCGAAGCCATCTTCAGCGCGCTGTCTTCAAGATTGCCGATTATCTGCTGATTATTGCTGCGGTTTTAGCTGTAGTAATTATAGGAGTGGCCATTTCAAGACATGACCGGCTGATGGGCGTTGTGCAATTCGTGCTTGTCCTGACTATAGCTGCTGTCCCGGTAGCTATGCCGGCAGTTTTATCGGTGACGTTGGCTTTGGGTTCGAGAATACTGGCGGCAAAGCAGGCTATAGTAACCAAACTCACTGCTATTGAGGAATTAGCTGGTATTGATATTCTCTGTTCGGACAAGACCGGCACTCTTACTCAGAATAAACTGACTCCGGGAGAACCATTCACACTGGATGGTGTCAAGTCTGAAGAAGTGATTCTGGCCGGAGCGCTGGCTTCACGCGCTGAAGACCAGGATCCGATTGACATTGCGGTGCTGAGCGGGAACAAGGACACAGATTTGCTAAAGTCATATCAAATAATCCGTTTCCAGCCGTTTGACCCGGTTCATAAACGTACCGAATCCGAAGTAAAAGGGCCGGATGGGAAGGCTTTCAAAGTCACAAAGGGTGCACCTCAGGTTATTCTAGTGCTCGACCCTGGCTCAGAAGAGATAAAAGACGAAGTTGACCGGACGGTCGATGAATTTGCATCACGGGGATTTCGTTCTTTGGGTGTCGCACGTACCGATAGTGAGGGCAAGTGGCGGTTTATAGGTATTATTCCTCTCTTCGACCCGTTACGCGAAGATTCGAAAACTACCATTGACACCGCTCGTAACATGGGGCTGAAAGTGAAAATGCTTACTGGCGACCAGGTAGCCATTGCCAGAGAAATTGGAAAGCAGCTGGAGCTGGGCACAGATATTATTGATGCCAGCATCTTTGACGAAACCAAGGCCCATGAGGCCGGGAAGCTGGCGGATGACATCGAGCAGGCTGATGGTGTTGCTCAGGTATTCCCGGAGCACAAGTACCACATTATTGACGTGCTGCAGCAACGGGGACACATCGTAGGTATGACCGGTGATGGGGTAAATGATGCTCCTGCCCTCAAGAAGGCCGATGCCGGTATTGCCGTAACCGGGGCTACTGATGCCGCTCGGGCCGCCGCCAGCATCGTGCTTCTGACTCCAGGTCTTTCCGTTATTATCGATGCCATCAGGGAAAGTCGCAAGATTTTTCGTCGGATGACAAACTACGCCATCTATCGTATCGCGGAGACTATCCGGGCGTTATTGTTTCTAACTCTGGCTATACTGGCTTTTAATACCTACCCGATAACGGCTATTATGATAGTTCTGCTGGCTATACTTAATGATGGGGCTATCTTATCAATTGCTTATGATAACGTCCGCTACTCTGACCAGCCTGAGAGATGGGACATCCGTTCAGTGCTGGGGGTTGCTACTGCCCTGGGGATTATCGGGGTAATTGCTTCGTTCGGTTTACTATATCTTGGGGAAAATGTATTTAATTTGAGCCAGGACACAATCCAAACGCTAATGTATCTAAAGCTGTCAGTCGCCGGGCATTTGACGGTCTTTGTCGCTCGAACTCGCGGTCCTTTCTGGTCTATAAAACCATCACGTATTTTATTGGGGGCTGTAATCGGCACTCAGATAGTAGCCACACTTATTGCCGTCTATGGATTTTTAATGACACCGCTTGGCTGGAAATGGGCTGGATTTGTCTGGGCCTATTCTCTTAGCTGGTTCCTGGTAAATGATATTGTAAAACTGGTTGCATACAAAATCTTCGGCAAAGAACATTCGGGCTTGTTTGGTAGACATGTCAGGAACGATGGTCAAATATCGGCGCTCTAACTTAAAAAGTTAGGCTTTACAAGTCTAATTCTGTCCATTGGTGAGAACTTTCTATGTTGAACTGTAACATGGGCTGAAGCTAGGGTTACGTGCTGCCTTGCCTTTGTAATTTAATACACAGGGATTATCACCACTGGTACTATTCGGTTTTGGTTGGTATAAATTTGTCACCCCCTTTATCCCCCTCCGGCCTTAAATGCTTTTCAACAGTTTTCAATGGTTCAGGTCAGAGAGGGGCAGGGGGTGAGGTAAAGAAAAACAACCAAATGCAAACAGAACCATGAAATACTGTTATTGCATTTTTAAAGTCGATTATTTATCATAGTCCAAAATTCCAGGACAGGAAAAAGGAGGGCCAAGAATTGAAGGCGGTAGTAGTTGAAAAATATGGAGAAGCCATACTCAAGGAAATACCTCTCAGAGAGGTGGGTCGTGAAGAGGTTAAGGTTAAAATTGCCTATTGCGGTATAGGTGGGGCGGACCCGTTTGCCATCACCGGTGAAATCCGCTTCCCGCTACCCTACCATATAGGTTACCAGGCGTCCGGTATTATAGAAGAACTTGACGGGGAAGCAATTGCTCAGGGGCTTAAAGTCGGTGACAGGGTTGCCCTGGACCAGCACCGCTATTGCGGGTCATGTTACAATTGCAGGCATGGTCGTGAGACATTTTGCCGCACTCCCGGCTACGGATATATCGACTCTCTGATGGCGGAGTACGCCGTTGTTCACCAGAGACAGGTTTTTAAGATACCGGATTCAATTTCGCTGGAAGAAGCGTCTCTTACCGAGGTTGTTGGCGCTTCAATGCCTGCAATCGAACTGGCGCCGTTTAACCAGGGAGATACCGTAATGGTTATAGGTGGTGGTAGCTGCGGGCTTATTATAATGCAGCTTGCCAGATTAAAAGGTGCGACGAGGCTCACCATTGTTGAACCAGTCGAGGTAAAAAGGGAGCTGGCTTTAAAACTCGGAGCCGATTATGTTATCGACCCGAAAAGCCAGGATATTGTAGGTGAAGCTATGAGAATAACGGAGGACCGTGGCTTCGATAGAGTGATAGAAGCTTCAGGTATGTCTGAAATGATATCGCCTTGTATAGACATGTTGGCGAGATGTGGCAGAATAGTCCTTTTTGGAATTTATCCTGATAATCCTGAGCTCACCGTAGAAACCCACAAACTCTGGTTCAAGGAAGCCGGGATACAGGGGGTTTTCGGCCAATCTCACATGTTTCCCAGGGCTGTTAATATTTTACCCAAACTGGACCTTAAATCTATACTGGGGCCGGTCTATCCATTAGAGAAATTTCAGGAAGCCTTCGACGCCCACAATACGATGCAGTATGCTAAAGTACTGGTGAAATGCTGATAATCTCTAAAATTAAACGTCTATAGCTTTTACTTCATAGAAAATGAGCGCAGGATTGAGTATATGTACGCTTGGCTGGATAGATATCCTGATTACTGGTGTGAACTAATAGCGAACTATGTATTTGTGCAAATACTACCCATATGGATACTGCCGAAATAGTCAGGGGGATTTAGGCACGGATAAGCGTTTTACAGGGCAAAGGCTTGACTCCACTGGTCTGTACTACTACAATGCCCGTTACTATGATACTGAAATAGGGAGGTTTATCAGCCCAGATACAATAATACCAAATCCCGCCAATCCCCAGTCGCTAAATCGTTATTCCTATTGCCTGAATAATCCTCTCAAGTATGTGGATCCTAGTGGATATACTGTGGTATTTAGCTCCGGAGAAGCAGGGGTTTCGGTGCAGCAACTGGATGATGATTTTATGTATTGGGATGCTTTCGCTTACATAGGTCAACAGGAGGCTGCGGAAATAGTAGAATTATATAATGCATACAGTTACTTTAGAACGATGAGTGACGAAACTGGTTTAGCCGCAGCGACAATGGAATACGCAACTGATTATTACGTGAATATCGTTACTGATGAAAATGCTAAGAAATATGGAAATATCATAACAGAAGGAGATGATTATACTTTACTTATACACCCTGAAGCCTTTACATATAATAGGCCTGATGATATCTGGACACCCGCCTCGGTGATATGGGACCTAGTTGGTGCAGAAATACTTCAAATTCATCCGGAAAATAATCTTGCTAATGCATATTTTCCAAATCCTGTTGAAGCAATTGCTAACATTACCGGATTTTCAGGAGCGTTAAAGGTATTGTCAGTTTTTGACACTCTTTTTTATGGCAGATACGAAGAATTAATTAGCTTGCCAGGTGATATTCCAGGGATAGGATGGGTATATAAGGGTACGTATGAACTGATAGTTCAACAAGATAAATATTTCGAACAATGTCTTGAACAGGGGTATTATCCTCGAAAGCAATAACAGGATTGGCATATAATTAATTCGATGTAGTACAGAAGATAATAAAAAAAACACAAGGGAATATCATATGAATAGAATCGGTTCAATTAAAATCGTACCGCTTGTTCTTTCTCTATGTTTTTTATTCATTCTCGTGCCTAGCTGTAATGCGATAGGATTGAATAAAGATTCGGAAATCCCAAATATCCCGAATAATAATGAAATTCATGAAGAATTAATGGAATCGAATCCTGCATGGGAGTACCACCACTTTCAAAACAATACTCTTCACGGCATCTGGGGATATTCTTCCGATAACATATTCGCCGTGGGAGCCAACGGTACCATCCTGAACTATAACGGCAGCGCATGGGAGAGTATGAACAGCAATACGACTGAATGGCTGTATGATATATGGGGAAGTTCTCCAGATAATATATTCGCCGTCGGCGATGCAGGCACCATTTTGCATTACGATGGGACTTCCTGGAGCAAAATGGAAAGTGGAACGTATAAACAATTAACCAGTATATGGGGAAGTTCTCCAGATGATATTTTCGTCACTCTTTTTAGCCGGGGCTCCATTTTACATTACGATGGTGAATCCTGGGACATAATGGAGATCCCTTCAAATTAGTACTTTGATGTCTGGGGTACATCATCCGAAAATGTATTCGCTGTTGGGAATTACTATTCTGTTCTTCACTGGGATGGGAGTGAGTGGAGTCTAATGGTAAAAGACGCGAATGACCCTTTTTTTACTTTCAGAGCCATATGGGGATGTGAACCCTATAGCATATTTGCTGCCGGCTATCCAGGTGAGTTTAGATATTTTAACGGCGAGAGATGGTACCGGATAGGCAATACTGAGAATGATATCAGAGATATCTGGGGAACTTCTGCTTCCGACGTCTATTTCGTAGGAACTGAAGGTATGTTCATAGGAACCACAGGTATTATATTGCATTATGACGGCCATGATTGGAATTATCTTAAAAGTGGCATAATAGGAAATTTAAACGGGGTTTGGGGCAGTTCTCCTGATGATGTATTTATAGTCGGCGAAGATGGTATTATCCTGCATTATAAAGGTGAGAAAAGAAAGTAAAATTGACTTAACTGTGACAAGACAATCATTCCTACAAGTCCACCCGCTCCGGCTCAGTGCCCACGGATAAGAAGTTCACCGGGCAAAGATTGGATGGTACCGGCCTCTACTATTACAATGCCCGTTACTATGACCCATTGATAGGGAGGTTTATCAGCCCTGACACTATTATTCCTGACCCCTCAAATCCACAGAGCTTCAACAGGTATTCCTACTGCCTGAATAATCCACTGAAGTATATTGACCCTAACGGTCATCAACAAGCTGAGGCAGCAGCCTTTGCTAGAGGATTAATGGGATTAGCCGGAGGATTAGCTTTGGTTCCTGGATGGGGCTGGATAGCAGCAGGTGGAGTGCTTCTAATCACCGGTGGTATAATTCTAGAACAAGAAACCGGGTGCTTTTCCAATGCATGGAATAATGCTACTTCATTCTTTTCAAAGACAAAGAGTGATGATAGACGTTTCAAGTCAGTGAAAAAATTAGTAAACGTCATTTCAGAACATGAAACTAAGTTAGGTGGTAGTTCTCGGAACGATCCAAATCGTAATAAGTGGCACCAACATATTAAAAATGCAGTAGATAAAATAGTCAGGGAATTAAGAAAGATGGGACCTAGCGCAAGAAAAAGTGCTATAGAATTCCTGAGAGAGAAAGCTCCTAAAGTTGTAGAACAGTTTGCGAAGGAATATCCAAAGCTAACGCCTTAATAGTATTTTCATTTGGTATATGCTAGTATGACGCTACCCAAGTTTTTTCTAAGAGGTGGGAAATGTCTGATGAAAGTGTTCCGAAAAATACAAAATGGTATGATTTAGAAGATAAAATCGAAAGAAATGTACGGTTAGCCCACGATATTGGTGATAAAGTGAAAGAATTAGGGATGAAGCGGGCTCCTATAGGTGCGATGGGAGCGAATTTATCGGACTTGTGTATTGATTTGGATGACTATGTAAAGCTTATTAACCAATTTCTCGAAGTAGACATCGATGACAAAGAGGCAATAAGAGATATTCTCGTTGGAATAGATGTCTGCTTGGATCATATCAGATGGCAATGTACTGACGTAAAGAAACCCCTAGATAGGGTGATAGATTATTGCTATGAAGATAGCAAAGAATAGGACTCTTTACAGTCCTATTCCACTATAGATGCAGATTAATAAACTATCTTATAAGCTTTTTAACCGCTAAAGTCTTGATGGTACCGGGCTCTACTACTATAATGCCAGATACTATGATCCTGAAATAGGGAGGTTTATCAGCCCGGATATTATAATTCCTGATCCCGTGAATCCACAGTCATTAAATAGATATTCATACTGCTTGAATAATCCGTTAAAATATATTGACCCTTCAGGGCTCATTGTGGAATTTGAGAATGAAGAGTATCTGATGAGTTTACCTGATGAAGTATGGTCGATGATAAGTGAAGGTTCGCCTCTGTACGATATGGTAGAGGAGTGGGTAGAGGACCGCTTAGAGTGGGAGGAACTGAGAGAGGAAGAACAGGAGTACACTCAGCATATGATAGATTCAGATATAACATTCAGTATCATTGATATTGACCTTACTCAGAAAATGATAACATACAATGTTAATATGGGTGGAGAAGTAAAATTCGATGAATCGGTTCAATTGTGCCTCGCAAGAAAAGGAGATCCTGGATATGATATGTTGATGAACGCTTTAGGAAGTGCTGGAGGGGCTTCTCTTTATCCGGGAGCCATTTACATTCGCACTGATATAAAGCGGACTACTGAGTCTTTCACCTGGTTAGTGGCGCATGAGTCATTTCATCGATGGGAACAAAGCAAGGGGGGGCTCTATTAACAGGTATTTCTGGTATTTTGGTTATCTTATAGAGACATCTGCGGGAACACCGCATGATTATTGGCCAAGTGAGATAAGAGCAAATGACTACGCAGACTTTTTCTACGGCGGACGGTACTCTCGAACTAACTTTAAACATATGAATATATGGTAGTAAAGTTATGTTATAAGTGAAGACATATGAAATTATTAGGCAATATAGTTAAAATCTGGATATTCATACTTTTACTTACGATTTATTCAATTATCATGGTATCCTGTGAGCCTACTATAGATATAAGGATACACAATCTCACGGATAAGAAACTTGAGATATTTATTGATGGTGAAGTTTCTTTAGGTACAGCTATTCCTGGCGGCATCGTAGTTTGGGAAATAGAAACAATTTACCCGTATTACGAAATCACGGCTAAAGATATGGATGGAAATGAAGTTTACGTTGTTGGGTGGGGAAGGGGTGACTTGAGCGGTAAAGAAACGTATGATGTATATTTACCCCCGAAAATAGATATCAGGATAAATAACATGACGGATGGGTTACTGAAGATATTCATTGATGGTGAGTATTACTTAACTACAGTTAAACCCAGGAGCACAGTTGTATGGTATACAGACAGAATCGGTGGAGTATATGAAATCACGGCTAAAGATATGGATGGAAACACAGTCTATAATGTGACATGGACAATAGATGACTTAGACGGTAAAGAAACATATGATGTGTATTTACCGCCGTCAGAAAATGGAGCAGGAGTAAGTGATAATCTCACTTTAAAATAGGGACTTTATAAGGTAGAAATCCTCCTTCATTCAAGCTAAAATAAGTGTAAACCACCCTCAGAAGACACCTTATGATTAGGCCCAAGCCGCCACAAGAATCCTTCTACGGTAGCTATTTGTATGACAGGATTATCCTGATCGACCACCTGCTAAGAAAGATAAACCAGGTGGTCGATTTTTCTTTTGTCCATGAACTGGTCAAAGACAGGTATACACCCGACTTCGGCAGACCGGCTGAAGATCCTGAATTCATGCTGCGGCTGTGCCTATTGCAGTATCTTTATGGAGACTCAGACAGAAAGGTCATCGTGATTTAGTTAAAAGAGCTTTTAGAGTATTGAATATCTTATGTCCCAATCAGGGTAGTAATCTCTGAAACATCCCCGATGTTTTCGAGGTCCAGTATCATGTCTTTGATACGTGATGCTGTTTTTTCCTCATAATGAGCAGTCTCGGCGCAGTCCATATATTTCGCCTCGAACTCCTCGGGAGTCTGAGGATTTTGGGGTTCACCCCGGGGATGTGTCACTTTGCATCTGTATATATTGCCATCACTCATTTTCAGGATAACCTCCTGGTAGCCAAATACCCCGTCCAGACGGTCTTGTTCCTCGGAAACAACCTTTACTTTTCTCATTAACCGCAGGGTATCAGGTTCTTTAACGCTATCGTCGGTGAAATCACTTATCTTCAATTTTCCGTTTATGAGTGTCCTGCACAGGCAGTATGTCAGGCTGAACCTTCCTTCCACGCCGGTCTGCGGTTCAGGACGTGAACTTTCTCTACTTAAAATCGAAGGAACATGAAACTCTATTTCTGCTATTTGTTGCCAATCAACCGAGTATTTCTCCCTGAGCTGCAATGCCGCATCTGCACCGAAATGACTGATATGGGCGCACGGAAATGCTTTAAACATCAGCCCTGGCTTGATTATATTCCACGGATTGCCCAGAGCTTTAAGATTCCTCTCCATTTCTTCCTGGCTGACAGGGTCTGCAGTGCCGGTGTACGCATTGTAAAAGCCGGAAGGAATCTCGATTATCCCATATCGCCCGGAGTATCCTTTCAGAGCCAGTAAACCAGCTTCGACACCGTTTCTGGCAGCATTGCCGGCATGCAGATGCCCGGCCATTGTGCCAAAATTTCGTATCAGGCCGCTGGCCAGAGACGCCGCGATGCCAAAAGCCATCACAGTCCGGTCTTCGTCCAGTTTCAAAACTTTTGAGACGGATGCCGTTGCTCCCATAACTCCTAATACCCCCGTCCACTCCCAGCCCCTTTTACCGACATAGCTCTCCTTTGTCAGAAGCCCAATCTGGCCGTAAGCTTCAATTCCCAGACAATATGCCGCTATTAAATCTCTGCCCGATATATGAAACTTCTCGCCAACTGCCAGCGCCGCCGGCAGGATACCGGTAGTAGGATGTGCCAGTCCGGCGCCGGGAAAGTCCAGACAATCGTCATAATCAAGGACGTGTCCGGCGCTGCCGTTAGCCAGTGCAGCCAGGGCACAACTGGCATTGTATCTCTGTCCGATAACGGTAGCTTCAGGGGCCGATTGATTTTCCCTGACCAGTTCGCTTATTATCCTGCCGGATGGATTTTGACTACCGGCCATTGCCACTCCGATGAAATCCAGTACGGCAAATTTGGCTGCCGAGACTACCTCTTCGGGCAGGTCGCTGTAGTTTGTTTTGGCAATAAATTGAGATAATCCTTCGGTATACATATTATTCTCCTCGCTGTTTGTTTAGCTCATCATTTAGAAATAGATATCGGTAAAGGCTTGTTTTATCTCTTCTTCCATGGATACGTTCATGTGCCGGAAACCAGCGATACCGTTCTCATTACGGATTTCCTCGGCTGTTTCCTCCTCTCCTGTCCTGGTTTCCACACAGTCTATCATCGGTTTATAATCAGTACAATAAGCGTGTAGATATTCCTGACATCAATACTCCGCTTATTGTATTATGCCGGCGCTTTTTTGAAGACAGAGGAGGAACAATCATGGCCAGATATTTATTATTTGCTTTTAGCGATTGCAGAGACCCGGCACGTGAAACGGAGTTTAACGATTGGTATGACAATATGCATATACCTGATATGCTGCAGGTTCCCGGGATGATAAAAGCCTCCCGCTGGGTAAATGCCAGCCCGTTGGAAGGGCAGCGAAGGAAATATCTGGCGCTTTACGAACTTGAAACAGATGACCCTCATGAGTTCGATTTAAAAGTGCAGGAACGGGGAAAGTGGACAATGGAAGCGGGACGGCTGAGCGACCTGCCGGAATTCGAACCGCCTGAATTTCCCCGCATTTACAGGCAGATTATGCCGGAGAAAAAAGCCTGACATTCGATAAGAACTGAATAATGGAGTTAATTGTATGTCCAGTCATGTACTGATATTTCTCCAGCCAATGTTGTTTCGGGGGGAGTTCGACTCTCACTTGTTTTTATTTCATGTTTGACATATAATCTCCTTTACTACAGGAGTCGAATTCCGGTATTTCTGGTTCCACATGTGTTGTGGTTAATCGGGGTAAGTCAGCAGGTTGTTGACATTATTTACCAAGTGCAATTTGCTTACTACTATTGGGAAATAGATTGAGTGGAAAACATAGAATTGAGGTGTTGATGCGAATTAAAGGAGTTACTTGGGTATAGAAAAAACTATCGATGACCGGCCAATTTATCAAAGACCTGCAGAGCTGCTTCAAAACCTGATTCGCTTTGATACGACCAACCCGCCGGGCAATGAAGCACAGTGCATACATTATATAAATGATTTGCTGGCTCAGGCTGGAATCGAAACCTCGATTCTGGCTAAAACCCGGGAAAGGCCGAATCTAATAGCTCGATTGCCGGGTCGAGGTAATGCATCTCCCTTGCTGCTTTATGGTCATGTGGATGTAGTCACTACAACCAATCAACAATGGACGTACCCACCATTTGAAGGGAAAATAGCAGATGGTTACATCTGGGGTAGAGGCGCCTTGGATATGAAAAGCGGCATAGCCATGATGCTATCGGCGTTTCTTCGCGCCAAGGTCGAAGGTCCGGTTCCTGCCGGTGATATCGTTCTTGCTATTCTGAGTGACGAGGAAGCCGGTGGCGATTATGGTGCTGGCTTTCTGGTAGATAACTACCCGCAGTTGTTTCATGGAATTCGTTATGCTATTGGTGAATTCGGCGGGTTTCCGCTATACGTTGGCGAGAAAAAGTTCTATTTTATTCAAGTCAGTGAAAAACAGATCTGCTGGATGCGGGCAATAATACGCGGACCGGGTGGACACGGATCACTTCCAGTGAGTGGTAGTGCTATGGTCAAACTAGCAAATTTAATACAAAACCTGGAAAAATATCAGTTGCCGGTACATATCACTCCTGTGGCAAAACAGATGATTAATACAATGGCTTCTGCCCTGCCATTGTATTCACGGTTTGTTCTTAAGCGACTCCTGAATTATCGACTGACCAATCTGGTGCTCAGACTCCTCGGTGAAAAAGGGCAACTCTTTGCACCTCTTTTTCATAATACTGTTAGTGCTACTATTGTCCAGGGTGGCGAAAAGGTAAACGTAATCCCCAGTGAAATCACTCTGGCTCTGGATGGTCGTCTACTACCGGGGTATACTCCTGAAGGCATGATAGCCGAACTAAGGCATATTATCGATGACGACGTTGAGCTTGAGCTGGTCAGGTATGACCCGTGCCCCTATGAGCCGGAAATGGGATTATTCGAAGTTTTGGCCAGTATTCTACGCGACGTAGACCCGGATGGTATCCCCGTACCTCTCATGATTAGCGGAAGCTCGGATGCACGCTTATTTTCCCGTCTGGGTATCCAGACGTACGGCTTTACACCCATGAACTTACCTAAACAATTTACCTTTTTCAAGACTATCCACAGTTCAGATGAAAGGCTCCCCGTAGAGTCAATGGAGTTCGGTACACACGCGCTGTACCGGTTACTACAGCGATACGAATGAGAGTTGGTTCAATGATGAGTAATTAACAATGAATGAGCTTCAGGGAGGTTTGATAGCTCTCCAGGAAGGAGTTCAGTATAATATTAATTCTGGTAGATAAATATAACGTTCAATGACCCATATAAAATAAAGCATTGTTTCAGGGGGAGTTCGACTCCCCCTATTTCTTTGTACTTTTTACTGAAACCGTATTTTAAAGAATAGCAACCTTTCTGGCGACGGACCGTCCGCAATATTTGTCCAGTGATAGGAAGAAAGGTTACTTTTTTACATGTTCATACCTTTTGGTCTGTAAAACGATACTTTTTGTAATTTACTCAAGCCTTTTAACATGATATTAGTCTTATTAGGAGCTATTCTGTTTTGATGATACTTATTATTTTTGCATTGAATATTTTGAATGGAGTAATTATTACCAGCCAAAACAGATTACATACTATGCCAGGAAAAGGTTTAGTGGTAAGGAGTATCATTAACTTGTAAGGGCTATGACTGAAGCACTGTGTCTTCGGAAACGATTTCTGTGTACAAACCGGATACCCCAGTAGATTTTTTAATGGAGTGGTGTCATTAAATGAACGATGAAATATTTGCCAAACATTTTGATTTAGAAGGAATGGAAAATGGCCTTGAAGGATTAAAGGAAGCAGTAGCTAGAGCTGAGAGGCTAGGCGAAGCTGCTCGGATAGAAACTGAGGCCTCTGCACAAACAGCGCAGGGGCTGTCATGGACAAAGGCGGTAGAGGAAGCAGTAAGAAAAGTCCGAGAAATCAACAATAATATCAGGGAAATAACCGAGGCGTCACTCGAAGCTGTTCAGAAGGCGATACTTACCATGGGAGGAACGGTTAAAGCATCTGATGAGGTAACCGATGTATTGGTAAGGGAATCTGAACAAACGTTGAGGCAGGCTGAGGAAATAGGGAAAGCAGCTAAGGATGTGGTCAAAAGCTCACTAAGAGCATTACAAGGAGACCAGAGTCAAGTTGATGAAAAAACGAAGGTAGCCAGAAAAGCTGCGGAGACAGCTAAAAAATTATCTATAGTCGCTTCTGATGCCGCTGAAGTATCGATTAAAGTCTATCAGGAGGCTATTAAGACATCGGCAGAAGCATCGAAGGAGGCTATAAGCAGGGCTGAAGAAATAAGTAGACTGGCTAAGGGTGCGGCTGAGACATCGATAAGGGCAGCTGCGGAAGTCACCGAGGTATCTACGGTATCAGCACTTGCCGTGAAAAAGGCATCTGATGCATTGACATCAGAAGCAATGAAAGCAGCCAAGGCGTCGACGGAAGCGGCCGCGGAGGTTACTGCGTCATCAATACAAGCCTTCAGAGAGGCGGCTGAGAGCTCAATTAAGGCTTTTAAAGCACTGGCAGACCAGGCCGAGGTGGCTGGTATACAGGCAAATGATATCCCTGAAACATCGATGAGAAGCATGGAAGGCGCAATAATCCCAGAGAAAACGACAGGCGAGTTAGAAGGTGAAACGGATAAGGTATCAGGTGGAACTCTGGATGAGATGGTAATCGAGGCTGAAGAAAATAAAGAAAGCTATGTGACAGAAGAAATAGAGGACCAGGCTGAAGGTGAAATTGAGCCAAGGGACGTGGAATCTCGTTTAGAGTTCTTGGATAGGATGTATAAAATAGAGAACGCCAAACAAGAGAAAATCGATGTAAATCCCTCTCCTTAAAGCCTCAGCTTTAGAATACTGTGGCGTAATTCCAAATAACAGATCAAGCTGGTTTCTATTTTCAAACTATTACCCTGCAATTACCAAGATTTACCTGCTTGGATACCGCTGGCAATCTAGGCTAACTAAACAAAAAAATTATTTTGTTACTCAATATTCCTGACGTCCGTGCAATAACTGGGTCGGATTGCTCTACAGGACTTGTCTACCCCAGTATATTATTCGGTATCGCATCCCATGCCGCTCGTTCTGCATCGTAGGGTGAAGTCTCGACGTGGGAGTCGGCTTCGAGTACCATCATCTTACGGTCCTTGCCGTAGCGGGGCCATGTGCCGAGTCCGGGACAACTCGGGTCGCCGGTTCTGGCGAAGGAAATCCAGGCATCCTGCATATTCTCCGCCAGCCTCTGCGCTTCCGGACCGCAACCGTGGAACTCCTCGTTCAGGTTGCCGAAGATGAAGCCGACATCGAGAGCATGGCACGCCCCGAAACCGGGCGCCGTCGATTTCCACGTAAAGACGTACCCGTAGCTCGGCTTGCCGAGTTTCTCTTGAAACTCGCACAGGCGGATGTTCGGCATACGGAAATGCTGGTCACCCTGGATGGCTGCATAAATCTCGTACGGTGTTACCGGCAAATCACGTTTCGCCAGGGCCAAACGGTATTTCTCCGTGAGCTCGGCGGCGTATTGTTCGGGCACAAGCTGTTGGACACGTTGCACCATATCAGACTCGTCCATCTTCTGAATATCTGGTCCTGCCATCAAGGCAAAAAGTTTTCCCTCTTCGAGATTGGAACCGGCCAGCACAGTGATGTCCTTGGCTGAACCCCGTTCGATAGCATCGAGGGGCACCTCTCTGAGTACCTCGCCGTCGAGTACCGGTCCCAGGCCTCCCGCCGACACTCCCGGAGTTCCGGAGGCGGTGGCTTCCATCTGGGCTTTAACAAACGCCTCTGGCGTAACCGACCTCAGAGCCTCAACGTCCTTCCCTGTGAGACCGAGCTTGTCCAGATACCTCTCGGCTGCAATGACAGCCTTTTCCACAGGCTGGGACTTGCTGGCGCCACTTTGAAGTATTGCTTTCCGGAACAAGTCCTTTGACTGCGGCATAGCCAGCAAGGCACCTATGCTCTCTGCTCCGGCTGATTCGCCGAAAACGGTCACGTTGTCCGGGTCACCTCCAAAAACTGCAATATTATCCTGCACCCAGCGGAAAGCAGCAATCTGATCGAGCAGGGCTTCATTCCCGGTAGATGGTATCTTGCCATTCGTCACCTGCTTCAAGTGCAAGAATCCAAAAGGGCCAAGTCTATAGTTGATGGTGGCGAGGACAATCCCGCCCCGGTTCGGCAGGGTTCTGCCCGGATTATTGGGAGTGGAGCCGGACCCGTGCACAAAGGCACCGCCGTGAATCCAGACCATCACCGCCCGCTTACCGTTGTCGACTGCGGGAGTCCAGACATTGAGGAAAAGGCAGTCCTCACTCTGCGGTTCTTCTGACGGCTTACGACCAGGTATGGTGGTTGGGGGTATGTCCTGGGGACAGATGGGGCCGAACTCCGCCGCGGAGCGTGTTCCCGACCAGGGCTCTACGGGCTGAGGCGGCATCCACCGTAGCAATCCTACGGGAGGGGCAGCATAAGGTATGCCCTTGAAGACATATAGTCCGTCTTCGTAAATCCCCTGAAGCTTGCCTGATTTTATCTCGACCAGTGCGCCGTTTTGTTCCATTTTAGACTCCCTTCATAACGTCTCGGGATGCACAGCGATACGCACAGTTTATCCATCGGACCATGTGCTGTCAATCTCTGTGACAAACCGGGCTATCCCGCCAAACCAGGTGTCACTCATACTTCTCCAGAGATGCCCGGGTTCGCTGTGCTGCTATATGGTCAAGCTCTTGATGAATACTGACTGTCATCTTAATCCTCCAATTCTGCCTGAAAGGCAGAGGGTCTTTTTTCTCGCGTGATTTGAAGCTAAATCTTCGAATTTCGACCCAAACGACCAGCAGTTTTTATATCGCCAAAGAGTCAAATCAATAAAATTGTAGAAGGATTAAAGGTGGAATACACATTTCAAGTTTTTGTTTAGTTTGGCGAGTTCTAACCAGGATTATCTGAGCTAATGAGATCTCCAGGTACTATTATCTGAGGTTTTCAGTCTTATTTCTCTTAATTAGTCTTGCTGCTTCAAGATAGAGTATAATTTTGTCAGGATGCTAGAATCTATTTAGAGAAAGTAGTCCAATGACTCTTTCAAAAATACCGGAACGCATTGGCCGGCTTGAGGAGCTTGCCAATAATTTGTGGTGGAGCTGGCACGAAGATGCACGCAGTGTTTTCAGGTTGCTCGACTATCCCCTCTGGAGGTTAAGCGGACACAATCCGGTGAAAGTACTTCGTGAGACCAGCCCGGAGTCGCTTCAGGCAGCAGCAAATAATCAGATATTTCTGGACCTCTATGACTCGGTAATGGCAAAACTCGACGTCGACGTATCAGATTCTACTGTCGGCTACGCTGGCGGCTCCCAATTATTACCGGGTGGACCGATAGCTTATTTCTCGATGGAGTACGCAATACACAACTCTCTGCCTATTTACGCCGGCGGTCTGGGAGTCCTGTCTGGTGACATCTGTAAGGAGATAAGCGACCTGCGAATACCGATGGTTGCCGTAGGTTTCATGTATCCACAGGGTTATTTTCATCAGCATATTGGTGCCGACGGCTGGCAGCAGGAGATGCCGCAGTGGCTCGAGTTTGAAGAAGCACCGATTAATCCAAAACTGTCTGCCGAAGGTAAGAAAAGTGTCGCCTGGGTTCGATTGGGCGATGTCAATCTGGCTATCGGCGTCTGGTTGGTAAAGGTCGGCCGTACCGATATTTACCTGCTGGATACCAATCTTGAAGAGAATCCAGAGCGGTACCGCCAGCTTATCTCACGTCTTTACATTGCCGACCCCGAAATACGACTCCAGCAGGAAATAATTCTGGGGATTGGCGGAGTGCGTGTCCTGCGTGCCCTGGGTATTAATCCAGTAATCTGGCATGCCAATGAAGGCCACACCGCCTTTATGACACTGGAACGGGTATGGGAAGCGATACAGGCTGGTAAAAGCTTTAGCGAAGCTGTCGAGAGAGTACAATCATCCACAGTATTTACAACTCACACTCCGGTAAAGGCCGGGCATGATATCTTTCCACTCCAGCTAATCGATAAGTACTTCTTAGATTTCTGTAAGTCTATTGGCATTGACCGTGAGAACTTATACCGTCTCGGACGGCACGATAGCAATGACTCATTTAACATGACGGCGTTTGCCTTGAGAATGGCAAATCAACGCTCGGCAGTAAGTCAACTACACGGGACAGTTACCCGCAAGATGTGGCACGGACTCTGGCCTGAAGTTTCTGAAGAACAGGTACCCATACCCCACGTGACCAACGGGATACATACCCCTTCATGGGTTGCCCCTGCTATGAGCAACCTTTTTTCAGAGTATCTCGGTGAAGACTGGGTAATCAGGCACGATGTTCCCGAATTATGGGATAGAGTTCTGGATATACCGGACGAAAAAATCTGGAGTATTCGTCTACAGTTGAAACGCAAGCTCGGCACGGCTATCAGGGAACGGATGCGAGACAGATGGGCGCAGGATAAAATATCATTACAGCAGATGATTGCCCTTGGTGCTCTGCTTGACCCGGAGGCGCTCACAATTTGTTTTGTCCGTCGCTTTGCCGAGTATAAGCGTCCTACCCTCATTTTCCGGGATATTGAGCGATTGAAGCGGCTCATTGTTAATGACTGGTACCCTGTACATATCATTTTTGCGGGAAAGTCCCACCCGGCTGATATAGTATCCAAGCGTATTCTCCAGCGGGTTTATAATGTAGCTACCGACCCGGCATTTCAGGGACGGATAGTCTTTATAGAAGACTATGATATGCACATTGCCCGGTATCTGGTCCACGGAGCGGATGTCTGGCTGAATACTCCCCGCCGGTTGCAGGAGGCTTCCGGCACCAGCGGTATGAAAGCAACGCTGAATGGAGCTTTGCACCTCAGTGTCCGGGATGGCTGGTGGCATGAAGCCTTCAATGGTGCTAATGGCTGGGCAATAGGCAACGAGCTTCCGGGAAGTAGCCCGGAAGAGGAAGATAGAACTGATGCCGAATCGGTCTACAACCTGCTTGAAAAAGAAATCGTACCTCTCTATTACAGGCGTGACCAGAACGGCGTTCCGCACGACTGGGTACAGCTAATGAAAGAATCAATTCGCTCTATCGTTCCCCACTTTTGCACTCGTCGGATGCTCAAGGAATATATTGAAAAGATGTACCGGAAGACTGCTGGTTTCACGATTGACTCCTGATAAGATTTTACATCTTCCCGGGTTATGAATCAAAACTTTCTAAGGAGAGGTTTTCCTCAGGCATTGCCTCTACAACTTCAGCCGCTACCTCTGGTCCCAGGGCTTCGGCGGCCAGCATTGCGCCTCTGGTAGCTATGGATACCGCCTCACCTTCGGGCATCTGAATCTTTGCTGCTGATTCCCTGACTGCTTTTAGAGTATATTTGACTGCTGAGGTAACATCAATCCCGGTTTCCACTGCACCCTGGATGATTCCCTGACTGGCACCCAGAATGATATCCTGCGGTTTTATACCGGACTGACTGGACGCGGTTATTACACCGAGCATGACACGGTTTACAAGCTGTTCCAATTCTATCGACTTTTCATCAACAACGTGCATGGCACCACGAGCCAGATGCATAACAACTTCAGCGCCGTGGTACCTGACCATTTTCCGGGAGCCGCTGATTCGCCTAATATTTTTCCCCAGCCCCATAGCTATCTTCTCGGTTGCTTTACGTCCTTTAATTGCAGCAGATGCTGTAGCCCGTGCCATTTCAGCTATCTGGTAAACGGTGACACCCAGTGCTACGTCCAGCCCGGGGACTGGCACTCGCTTCAATAATCCAAGGGGAAAATTGCTCAGGAAGGTGAAGCCGGGTACAGAACTCATCGGTCGTGACATTTCCCTCATTGGAGAAAATAGCGATTCCAGGATTACCTCACGGCTTGCTTCTCCCTCTTCTCTAATGCGGGCGAGGATTCCCAGAGTAATCAAGCCCAGCAGGAAAGCTATTCCGAAAAGAAAATCGCGTCCGATAATACTCAGGAAAGGTAGATTAATGGTACTGGCCGGGTCAATCCAGGTGAAGGTCAGGTTTAGCTGCCTGACACTGAAGAAATCGGCAAAGAGCCCTCCAATTACAGGACCCAGTCCGGAACCGAGATTGGTAGCCAGCGATGCCGTAGCCAGATATGAGGTTGCCTCTCCCGGGGGTGATAATTTGAGGCCAATGGTGCCAACGGTAAAAGTCACCGCGGCACTGGCGATTCCGGCGAATATGTGAAGTATCACCAGTAGCGGAATTGTAAAGAAATATTTATCAGGCATAGTGGTAAATATCCAGCCTACTATAACCATAAGATAGAGTGAGACGCCTAATGAGAGTACTGCTTTATTGCCAAACCGGTCAGCAAATGTTCCCCAGACCCGGAGAAAAAGTATATTGAACATCTGACTCAGAACACTGAATCCTATAACCCAGGAGACCGGCAGGCCGAGTCTCTGAAGCATATGAACAGCAAAAAAGGGAACAGCCAGATTGGAGGCAAAACTCCAGTAAAAAAGAAACTGTAATAAGCGCCTGAAATTTGAGTCACGGATTGGTGTTGTTAGTCGTTGCCGTATTGAAGGCTGGGGTCCAGTTATCGGCTGCATTAGTGGCTCCGGCATCAGTGCCATAAATATGGGGCTGGCAAGTCCGAGGAAAGTTGCTCCAAAGAGTAGAGCGTAAGTATAACCGAATACAGCATTTTCGACCGGTACAGAATCGCGCCAGTAATCAATGAAAAAAGCTGCACCAAGGCTAAAGATAACTGCGGAGAAGGTAGCATATGCCATACGTCTCGAGAAGAAGCGTCCGAGTATTGTCTGAGGTACCAGGTCACGCTGCCAGCCGTTAAAGGCCGAGTTGCTAATTGCTACCAGAACACCGCGGAGTGCCAGAATCCCCAGGAGCATAGAAATGGCAGCAACGCTGGGAAAAGGGAGGTAAAACGGTATAAGAGCAACGAAGAACCAGCATAACTGCGCTGGAAACCAACTGAGCAGGGAAATCAACTTACGTCGCCGAAAACGCTCGACAAGCCATATTGCCGGTATCTGGATAATCTGCATAATGAATGGAATAGCTGCCATTACGCCGATGTGTATATTGTCGGCACCCAGGGCCAGGGCAAAAGCCACCAGTATCCCACTGGTGGTAATACTGAAGAAACCCATTGAGACGGTTCCTTCAAGGGTAAACCACCGTAAGCCCGCTTTCAATTCCTGTTCGGTAAGCGTGGCTTTGGGTCGGAGAAAGTTAAACATCTTCATCGGTATATTATCCCTGATAAATAATGGGTAAAGGAAGATATTATCCGTTTTTCTCTTGAGTTTGTAATATTTCTTTTCGTAATCCTTCAATCTGAGCAGTAAGATTGTGGATTGCTTTCTCCTGACCATCTTTTGTTCTGACAAGGAAGGAAGCCAAGTTAGCAGTAAAGCCGCTGAAAAAGGCGATACCGCCCACCATCAAAACATAGCCAACAGCCCTCCCGGCTGTAGAAACCGGTACCATGTCACCGTAGCCGACAGTGGTGATAGTGGTCATAGACCACCAGAGAGCATCGGGGAAAGAATGAATGGAGGCATTTTCGCCACCTTCTACCGAAGCAACTATCGTGGCTGATATTATTACAAGGCCAATCCCATAGACAAGCAGGAAGTCCAGGTTTACCAGTCTTCTTGCGCCAATCCAGGCACGAGAACCGAAGATAAGTATGCGGAGGATTCGCAGCGGTCTGAGGAATGGTACAACAACTACCAGCACTTCAAGCCAGTGTCTTTTCAGGTAAGTTAAGCGGTTAGGAGCAACCACAATTTTTATTGCCAGATCTATGGCGAACAGCGCCCAGATGAACGTATCCAGGGTGATGAAAACCGCCTCATCTGAAGGTGAAAGTTTCCATAGGAGAGGACCTATAAGGAGCGGAATCATAACGAAAGAGAGAATTAGCAGGGGCAGCTCTGTCATCCGCTCGATGCGGTGTAATAATTCCTCCCGTTTATTAATATCAGGAGTATGGACAGTTAATAGCTTCTTCATTGTATCTTCTCCTTCATAACGAATCTCACCGTAAAAGAGAAATATATCGGTTCTAACTAAATATTTTTCAGCAGGGCAACGGGGAGTGAATGAAAAATGCTGGCTAAAGGAAGCTCCCATCCTCCGGCCGGTAATTTTATTTGTTCTCCGGTAAGAACGTTTTCCCACTGTGTGGGAGAGTCAACCGGTAGGGTCAGCCTGCAATTTGCCCATACTTCATCACCGTAGAGTGAACCCTCTAACCGGACAAGCCCGGAAAATAGTCTGGGAACGACAGTTATTATCCACACTTCGTTCTTGCATCTGGCAAATGCGCAGATGTTTTCTCGGTTCGCACCTCCAATCTTCAGCGGAACATACTGCCCGTTCTGAAATACATCTTTGCAGTCGTTGCGGATGGTCAGGGATTTATGGGTCAGGTATAGTTTTATCCTGCCATCTTCCCAGGAGTCGAGTATTTGTCTAACCAGTGACGCTCGATCCTGCTTCTCTTGCCGGGTAAGTTCCACAAGCATATCGGCACGTTTCTCGAAATCGACCGGCCGTCTATTGTCGGGGTCGACCAGGCTGAAGTCCCACAGTTCTGTTCCCTGGTAGAAATCGGGGACGCCGGGGGAAGTAACTTTTAGTAGGACCTGGGCGAGCGAGTTCAACGCTCCATAGTAAGCAATCCGTTTTTGAAATCGGCGGAAATCATCAAGAAAAACATTTTTCCTTGAATCGTCAAGGATATATTCAATAAAGCGGACAATAGCGTCCTCATAATCTTTGTCGGGATTCACCCAGCTTGTCCGGGACTTGGCTTCTTTGACCGCCTTCAGCATATAATACTTCAGGCGCTGCTCAAAGTTCGGTATTTCACCATCGTCCAGAGGCCAGGCGCCGAGCATCGTCTGATAAAGCAGTATTTCAGTGTCAGGCTCAGGTACCGACGAACCTTTCACCCTGAGCTTTCCGGAAGCATTCCACTGTTCCCAACGGATAAGGTGTTCCTCCCATTCCGCAGGTATCTCAGAGAGTACATTAATTCTTGCCCTGACATCTTCGCTCCGCTTGGTATCGTGGGTACTGGAGGCGTTCATAGTGTGAGGCACGTGCTCCATACGGCTTAGATTGAAGTCATGGAATTTGTCGACGGGGAATCCATTACTGTCGGGGACTCCGCCTACCTCGTTGAGCGAGATAAGGCGGCTATAATTGTACAGGGCGGTATCTTCAACTCCCTTGGCCATGATGGCACCTGTAAGCTGCTGCCAGCGAAGGATGAATTGCAGCCATAACTGCCTTTTGGCACCGGGAATGGCAACCGGCAAGTCGAGGTAAAACATCTGTTTCAGGAATGCCAGCGTGCTGTCATCTATTGGACTGATATGATTCTGGACTTCCCGAAAAGTATGTTCAAGGTATTCTCTATCTGGAGGCGATATTCTTTGAGCCCGGGTATAAGTACGGTAGACAGGCAGGCAAGCGGTTATTTCAATTAATAATTCCGCCGCCCCTTCTGGTGATATTGCAGGTGAAAGTCCGGCTTCATTGACGATACGTGCTAAAAAACGTCCCAGTGCCTTCGTTTCCTCCGAGAACAGTTCGTCCATAACCTGTTTCTTTTTTTCGTAGACAACATCGACGAATTTTTCATTCTTTCCGGTAAAGTGGGAGTAGATACCGTCCAGGGTATTAATTCTCTCTCTATCAATGAACAGGGCGTTGACGGTGCTGGCAAACTCGTAACCGGTGGTACCGGAGACCGGCCATTCTTCGGGGAGGGTTTCATCAACGGAGAGTATCTTTTCCACCACCACATAGCTGGCATTGTTTGTCTGCTGTCTGATAGCTTCCTGCAGCCTTGTTAGATATTCCAGAGGGTCATACAGCCCGTCAATATGGTCAATTCTCAAGCCGGTAACCCTGCCTTCGGCGATGAGGCGCAGGATAAGCGAATGCATTGCCTGAAAGACTTCTGGGTTTTCGACGCGCATTCCGACCAAATCGCCGATGTCGAAAAAGCGGCGGTAACTGGCGGTATAACCTTCCATCTTCCCGAAAGCCAGCCAGTCAATATCGAAGAATCCAGCACAGGGAGACTCTTGTCCTTTGTCTAAAAAATCCTGCCACCAGGGATTTTCTTGGCTGGCTGCCATGTGGTTGGGGACAATATCAAGAAGAAGTCCCATATGGCTGTCTTTCAACGCCCCCGCCAGCTCTTCAAAGTCGACTTCGGTGCCGAGCTCCAGGTTCAGGGATGTCGGGTCGACTACATCATAACCGTGCAGGCTTCCCTTACGGGATTTTAAAATAGGGGAAGCATAGATATCGGAAATGCCAAGACTATGAAGGTAAGGCACCAGTCTGAGAGCTTCTTCAAAGCGGAATCGTCTGTTTAGCTGGAGGCGGTAGGTGGCAACGGGTATCCTCATCTCTGACATTCAAACCACCCGCATAGATAGTTGGTTCCCCAGGGAGATAAATCGGTCAAGCCAGCTTCTAGCTGCTTCGTCACCCTGTGCTGCTCTTTGCTGAAACCCGGGATAAACAGACTCAAGCAGTCTGTCATACAGGTTCTGCACTTTCCAGAGGTCTACCTGGAACGGCAAAGTCGGCAACATTTCAGCAGCATTGTGTAATTCAGTCAATATTTCCATATTGTCCGGTGCATTGACCAGCCTGATTATCATTCCTTCAAGGTTGTTTTGCAGCAGGTAGCTCAGTCCCTCTGTGTCGAGTTCTACAGCCCAGGTCTGCGTCTCATCAAGAAGGCTTTTAATGCGCTCTGTGTCCAGAATATCAGATGATATTGCCTTGCGGAGACCGTCATTCAGAATAAACTCGGCGGCAGACTGAAAGCTTTTAGGAACAGGATAACCAAGCTCGGCAAGGAAACGCATCGGCGGGTAGTGATGCTCGTATACCTGATAATAAGCTGCTTCAATCTCAGATATTGCTGATTCCAGGATGTTATCCAGCACCTTTCTCTGCTCATCAAGGAACAGGTCCTTAAGAGAATATGTAGATATGCCAAAATGTTTGTCCAGTAAACGGATGACCTCGGGAAAATCGCTGATGGTGCAGGCATGAGTTGTTTCTGTGGACATATTCTGGTATGCCTCTTCGCCCTGGTACTGCCGGACACCAGCATTGATATTGTGGTCGCCGAAGTGTAGGACGCCAAAACTTACTGAAGCATGCTCATTTGTGATAATAGAAGTAACATCAGCCCATCCTGCTGCCAGTCTATTTTTGCCGCACTCTGCGGTCTGGTAGTCTTTAACGTCAACGTTGTAGCAGAAAATCTTGGCCTGGTCTCCATAGTCTTCGAACAGCGAGCTTACCGCAAAGTGAGCGGTGACTTTTATCAGGTCGACCATCGCCGGATTAACGAATTTTTCATAGATGCGGCGGCCATCACCGTGCTGCCGAAGGTTGCTTTTAGCCATTTCGAGGTGTTCCAGGAAATGCTGTTCGGTATCGTTTCCGAAAAGCTCCTGCGCCAGTTGTACCGCCCTGCCAGCATACTGGATAACCTGTACCGTTTCAATACCGGAAAGCTCATCAAAATACCAGCCGCAACTTGTGTACATCAGCATTGTATGGCGTTGAAGTTCAAGCAACTTGAGAACCTTGACCGTCTCTTCTTCACTCAGCTCACGGGTGCGGTGCTGTTCCATGAACTTCTGGATATTCTCTGGTGAACGGTCGAGGATTACTTCAATATAATCGTTACGGGTAGCCCAGGGGTCATTCAGAAATTGAGCAGCCTGTTCCTGGTATCTGCCAGTTAGATAATCGCGAAGCCAGTCCATTGCCTCACGCAGTGGAGCCCGCCAGGCCTGGTTCCACTTCGGATTTCTTCCAGCATTACAGCCGCAGTCATTCCGCCATCGCTCGATGCCATGACTGCAACTCCAGGAGGTGTTTTCTATGATTTCGACTTGGTGCGTGGGCGGGTGTTTTTCCAGATATTCGCCGTAGTTTGTAATCCGTGCCAGATTATTAGCTTCAATGTAATCAATAGCATATGCCAGAGCCATATCGGCAAAGCGGTGGTGATGTCCGTAGGTCTCCCCGTCGGTGGCAATGTGGACAAGCTGGGGGCTGGCGCTCTTTGCATTGAAGGCGCCAGTCAGGCGGTTGGCAAAAGTTTCACCGCTTTTCAAAAGGTCTTCAAAAGCAAGTTCATTGGAGATAGGACCATTGTAGAAGAAGATGACCATCTTTCTTCCCGTTGAAAGGTCTATTTCATATGGCATAGTCGGGTCGATACTGGCATCGGGGACGTCTTTCCAGGCATCGGTACCAATCTGGCGTACACGTCTGGCCTGGTGGGGGGCAAGGATAGTGAACCTGATTCCCTGTTCCGCTATAATATCCAGCGTTTCAAGGTCAACGGCAGTCTCGGGCAGCCACATGCCTTCCGGTCTCCGTCCGAAACGGTGCTCGAAGTCCCTTATACCCCAGAAAACCTGGGTGTATTTATCCTGACGATTGGCCAGCGGCATTATCATGTGGCTGTAGGCCTGCGCCATCGCTGAGCCGTGTCCAGAAAGATTCTGCTGGCTCATCCGGTCGGCATCAAGAATTCCCTGATAGGTATCGGGAGACTTTTCTTTCAACCAGGAAAGCAGGGTAGGCCCGAAATTGAAACTGATTTTCGTATAATTATTCACTATTCGGGTGATGAAGCCTTCACTATCGAGAATTCGTGAAGCGTTATTTGGAGCGTAACACTCATCTGTTATTCTTTCATTCCAGTCATGATAGGGATAAGCAGAGTCCTGCATCTCCACGTACTCCAGCCAGGCGTTTTCCCGGGGAGGCTGGTAGAAGTGACCGTGAATACAGACATATTTTTCCATTTAGGTCTCCTTGATAAACAATACGAATTGCCATGGAGTAAGGGTAACCGTTGCTTCTCCGCTGGATTTGAGCTTTTCCGGGATGGTGGTGCCGTTTCCCTGCCAGCGTTCCTCCGCCGAATCCAGGCTCTTAAGCCAGTACCCCGGCGGCAGAGGTATTCCGGCTGTTGCGGTATCCTGATTCAGGCTAGAAATAGTGACTGTCTCGTTATTTTCGCTCTGGCGGTGGATATAAAGAAGCCTATCTTTTTCGAAACCTTTAACTTCCAGGTTCTCCTTACTGAGCCGGGACAAGGACGGTGTTTCTTTGCGAAGACGAATCAGCTCTTTGTGAAAATCAAAAAGTACCCGGTGATGTCCCTGCTCTTTGAGTTTGTGGTCTATTTTAGCAAGGGAAAAAGTGGCTTCTGCCTGCGGGTCGGGCATTTCGCCCTCCCACTGGAAAGTGGCAAATTCTTCACGGCGTCCCCTGCGTGTTGCCTCGATTAACTCGGGGTCGGAGTGGTTGACAAAAAAGGGAAACGGTGCCGTCTCGCCGTATTCTTCGCCCATAAAGAGCAGGGGTACAAACGGCGATAGCAGGACAATACCTGCCGCCAGCTTGAGTGCCTCAAGTGAAATAATCCGGCTCAAGCGGTCACTCTTCGCCCGGTTGCCCACCTGGTCATGGTTCTGGGCGAAGACAACGAAGCGTTCTGCCGGGATATCTCTCGAGGAAGTGCCATGTCTCCTCTGGCGATAGTGCGAAAACTCGCCAGAATAGACAAAACCTTCCCGGAATGCCTTGACCAGGTGTCCCAATTGCCCGTAGTCCTGATAGTAGCCGGTATGGTCGCCGGTCAGCAGGGTATGGAGGGAGTGATGAAAATCATCATTCCACTGGGCATCCAGGCCGTAGCCGCCCAGCTCCCGTGCCCTGATAAGGCGGACATTATCGGCAGAGCTTTCGCCGATAAGATAGGCTTTCCGTCCCAGCGTCTTCACCTGCCGGTGAAATTCAGTGGCAAGCTGCTCTATGAAAACATACGGCGTGTTGTCCAGTATGACATGGAGGGCATCCATACGGAAGGCATCGATATGAAACTCGGTCAGCCAGTAAAGGATATTTTCAATGAAAAGGCGGCGTACCTCGTCGCTATGAGGACCATCGAAGTTAAGGGCGGCTCCCCATGGTGTCCTGTAGCGGTCGGTAAAATAGGGTCCGAAATCAGCCAGGTAGTTACCTTCGGGGCCGATATGGTTGTAAACGACATCCAGGACCACTGCAAGTCCCTTCCGGTGGCAGGCATCCACCAGCTGCTTCAGTCCATCCGGTCCGCCGTAGGAGTTCTGCACGGCAAATGGGTAAACGCCGTCATAGCCCCAGTTCCGGTCTCCCGGAAACTGGTTAACCGGCATAAGCTCAACCGCCGTAATACCTAAATCTTTAAGTTCGCCGAGATACGGAATAATGGCAATAAAGGTTCCTTCGTCAGTAAATGTACCTGTGTGCAATTCATAAATAATATATTTATCCAGGGGAAGTCCGGCCCAATCACTGTCCGTCCACCTAAAATCCGATTTTGCTACCTGAGAAGGTCCGTGGACGCCCTGCGGCTGGAAGCGTGATGCCGGGTCGGGGCGTTCTTTGCCCCTATCCAGGCGGTAATAATAAAGAGCACCGGGTCTAATTCCATCAATAACTGAATGGTGGTAACCCTTAGCACTTCTCTCCATAGGTATGATAAGTTCTACAGGAAAAGTAATGTGCACTTCCACCTTTTCAGCGAAGGGTGCCCAGACAATAAACTGGCATCGGTCATTACTCAGGTATGTTGAACCAAGGTGGTTTTCCTCGTTCACTTCTTGTGTCTCCTGCTCTTAAAGCAAACTATTGCTAGCGGCGGCAGTATGATTTCAATAGAATAAGGGCGGCCATGCTGTGGCTTTTTTCTGGCTCTCAAACTCGCCGGGTTGCCCTGTCCGCTGCCGCCATACCCAACAGCATCGCTGTTTAATAACTCTCTCCATACTCCACCCCGTGGTACTCCGATTTGATAGACGGGGTAGGTCGTCGGAGTAAAGTTGCAGACAGTAAGAATGATATCATCCGTTGTTTTGCCTTTGCGAATGAAGCTGATAACGCTCTGAAGGGCATCACTGGCGTCAATCCATTCAAAACCTTCCGGTTCACAGTCGAGTTCATAAAGTGCCGGTTCACTCCGGTAAAGTTTGTTCAGAGCCTTTAGCCAGTTGAAAATATCGGCGTGCCGCTGGTACTGAAGAAAATCCCAGTCCAGGCTTGTATCATGGTTCCATTCCTTCCACTGTGCCAGTTCCGCACCCATAAAAAGCAGTTTTTTCCCCGGCTGGGTATACATATAACCCAGCAGCAATCTGTAATTGGCAAACTTCTGCCAGTCATCGCCGGGCATCTTTCCCAATAGCGAACCCTTTCCATAAACAACTTCATCGTGGGAAAGAGGCAGGACAAAATTCTCGTTGAAAGCATAGAGCATACGGAAGGTCAAGTCATTGTGATGGTATTTTCTGTGAATGGGGTCGCGGGACATATAGAGTAAAGTATCATGCATCCAGCCCATATCCCACTTCAGACTGAAACCAAGCCCGCCAAGATAGGTAGGTCTCGAGACCATAGGCCAGGCGGTAGACTCCTCGGCGATAGTCTGGACGTCGGGGTATTTTTCATAGACCACTTTGTTCAGTTTACGCATGAAGTCGATTGCTTCGAGGTTTTCTCTCCCACCGTACTTGTTTGGAATCCATTCTCCTTTTTTCCGGGAGTAATCAAGGTAAAGCATCGAGGCAACTGCATCCACTCGCAGACCATCGGCGTGATACTTATCCAGCCAAAAAAGAGCGCTGCTAATGAGGAAACTCTGTACCTCGGGACGTCCGTAATTGAAGATGTAGCTTTTCCAATCGGGATGAAAACCCTTTCTGGGGTCATCATGCTCGTATAAGTGAGTACCATCGAAAAAACCCAGAGCGTGCTCATCGGCGGGAAAGTGTGAGGGTACCCAGTCGAGAATGACACCGATTCCCTGCTGGTGCAGGTAATCAACCATGTACATAAAGTCCTGGGGCGTTCCATAGCGGCTGGACGGTGCGAAGTATCCCGTAGTCTGATATCCCCAGGAACCGAAGAATGGATGCTCCATCACCGGCAGGAACTCCACGTGGGTGAAGCCAAGCTTAAGGACATGGTCTGCCAGTAAAGGAGCCATCTCGCGGTAAGAAAGAGAGCGATTGCCTTCCCCGGGCACTCTTTTCCATGAACCCGGATGTACCTCGTATATAGACAAGGGAGCATTGAGGCTGTTGCGGGCTTGCCGATTCTCCATCCATTCTCTATCTGCCCACCTGTAACTGATATCCCAGACTATTGAGGCAGTCTTTGGCGATATTTCACTGTAGGAGGCTAATGGGTCAGCCTTATCTACCACATGACCCCTGTAACGGGACTTGATATGGTATTTATAAATGGCACCCTGGCTTATTCCTGAAACAAAGCCTTCCCAGATTCCAGAACTTCCTCGTTGCTTTAAAGGATGACCGGTCCTGTTCCAGCCGTTAAAGTCACCGGTAACATATACCTGCCGGGCATCGGGCGCCCAGACGGCAAAGTAAGTGCCTTTTAGACTATCCACCGTGACCGGGTGTGCCCCCAGCTTCTCGTAAAGCCGCAGATGTGTACCTTCATTGAAATAGTACAGGTCATCTTCGGTTAGCAGAGAAAAAGGTTTCGCCTCCGGCAGTTTTCCTTTCTTTAACTCCGTGCTATTTATCTTGCCACGTGCCTTTTTCTCTGTCATTAACAGCGCCTGCCTTGCTTGCGAATTTCATTAATATCTTGAAGTTTACTAACTACCTGGGGCATCTGGCTAAATTGCTCAAAGGTATACTGAGCTTTACGCCGCCAGTTGGGATATTCCTTCCCGGTGCTTGGCACATTCTGAGGTTTTTTCTCCAGCCAGAGGTCTTCAAGGTTAACGAGGACTACCCGCGCCCGGCTGTCAGCCAGGAACGAAAGACAGGCTTGGAGTGCTGAGGTGGTATCCTCGCTTTTCGATTTAAGCCAGCCCTTCTGTCTTAGTAAACTGGATAGAATATTAATTACAACCTTACGGACTTTTCTCTCCTTCCGTGCTCCCTTCTCATCCAGGAGACCCAGTTCCCGGCGGTGGTCAATATCCAGTCCCTGCCAGAGGGCAGCAAAGGGGTGCATATCATGTGTATTGAGACTCGCCACTGAGTTACGGGGGACGGAAGAAAGTCCTTCCTGCTTATTCGAAATTAGTTCGTAATGCATTACGTACATTCGATAGAGGTTATGCCTGTTCATAGCCGGTCTCACATACGGAGGTACTGTTCCCAAGTCCTCTCCAACGATAATTGTCCTATAGCGCTGTGATTCAAGCGAAAGAATGGCATAAAGCTCATCTGCCCGGTATCTCAGATAGACTCCCTGCCCGGCTTCCATACCATCTGGAATACAGAAAAGTCGGTGGAGCCCCATTACATGGTCAATACGAAGGATACCGGCGTGACGGAGGTGATGGCGTAAATAGGCGATTACATAGCGGTAACCCTGCTCCCGGATTTTTTCCGGATGCAAAGGAGTGGAATACCAGTCCTGTCCTTTTGTAAAAACAGTATCCGGCGGTGCACCAGCCGAGGTGCCCGGAATAAATGCGTCACGTTCATGCCACGTGTCATAGCCTTCAGGATGTACGGCTAACGGCAGGTCCAAGTACAGTTGAACCCCTTTTCCCTCAGCCTTTCGCGATAGCTTCTCAATCTGCTGCTTTGCCAGCCACTGCACGAACAGGTGGTAACGCATTGTTTTCTCGTCATAGTCTGTTTCTCTCAGGTCGCCGTTTTTAAGTCGTTCCGGCCAGGAGTGCCAGCGCGAATTTAATTTCTCACAGGCAGCCCGGAAACGGGAGTAATCATTAACTGCCGGATTTGCTGCGGTAAAAAGGCGGAGGTCTTCAAGACCCTGGGATTCGTTGATAAAGAAACGGCGACTCATCTCTTCCAGCACAGTACGCTTTATACCCATCTGCCTTCGGTAGTCTACCAGAGATGAATTTCGCAGCGTATCGATTTCGTTTCGCAATGACGGCGATGATAGTATTTCTTGCAATGGGGAACACTTCTTCAACTCCGGAATCCCATCAATATTCAGATAAAACTCATTCCACATTAAGCGGCTGATAGGGAGATATGGACTGATTTCATTCTCTCTATCCGTGAAAATTGCCAGCAGCGGCAGTGTAGCGACAACCCGTCCCCCCATGTCAGCTACCCAACCAGTCAATTCTTCGAGGTCGGAGAAGTCTCCGCTTCCCCAGCTTCTGTGCATCTGTAAGGCATATAAGGGGAGGAATACTCCCCAATACCGGTCCATTACGTCTGCTGATGGACTATATGCCTTGGCGGGTGCCGAGATTATCAGGCTTTCCTCGTTTCTCCCTGGTAGTTCCAGATTTAGCCTGTGGTATCCCGGTAATAACTCCTCATTTAAGGAGAGATATTTTACGGCGTATTTCTCCCCTTCCACTTCTGCGGTTCCGGTGGCAGGTACATCGGCTATCTGCCACATGCCACTATACTCCTGGCCATTTTCCATTTTTAAGTTGTACTCCAGGGAGCTTTCAGTACTAGTGGATGGAATCCGTATTTTTATAAGCGGTGGTTCGTTTCCCCGGACCACGTTAACCGGCTCTATCAGCCTCCGCCATAGCATATAACGGTGCTCCCGCCACGCCGACATTACATCGCCGGGATGCGCGATGGGGACTCCGAGCGATTGCAGCATTGCCATTAAGGATTCTGTAGATGCCTGTCGACGGCGGTCATTCACGTCGTAATAGGCAGTCTGTATACCGTGAAGACGTGCCAGACGGTTAAGAAAGCGGACGCTGGATGCAGCACTCATTTTTCAGCCTTTTTCCTAGCTCTTTCTCCAGCCTTCGCAGACTGTTTCTTGGTCTTCTTATCTGCCCCGGCCGCATTCTGAGGCAACTCCTCTTCAGCCACTTCCTCTACTTCCGGCGCGTGCGTTTCATCCCCGGTCTGTAATACCTGCAATATGCCCTGAAGAGGTAGCCTCACCCAGTCCGGCCGATTGTTTAGCTCATAATTAACCTCATAGATAGCTTTGTCCAGGAGATAAGCGTCCAGAATAGTTTTTATTCCCTCCCGACTCCGCGGCAGCACCGGCGAGTCTGCCATCAGTTCCAGATAGGATTTCAGGAACGTGGCGGAGACCCAGAGATACCAAGACTGCGCCCATTTTTCAAGTACTGGCAGGTCCTCGGGACGGAGTACTGTTGACGCCGGACCGTGAAGGGCAACATGAGTGGCGTAATGAAATGAGCGTATCATACCGGCGACATCCCGGAGAGGTGAACGTTTGATTCGGCGCTCACCCAGGCGGCGGGCTGGTTCACCTTCAAAATCAATTATAATAAAATCATCGCCAGTGTAAAGTACCTGTCCCAGGTGATAGTCACCATGGCAGCGGACTCGCATACCGGTGATTCTCCGTTTACTTATTTCTTCAATACGCTCGATGATATCATTCTCCAGACTGAGAACAGTCTGGGCATCCGCTTTTGCGTCATCAGGTAGATATCTTATATTGCGGCGCAGAAGCTGTAATATCTGGCTGGCATAACTCCTCATACTATGATAGAGAGACCGCTGGTATAGGATTGTGAAAGGCTCGGGAACGAAGTCCGGCTCATCTATAGCTGAAGCCAGTGCTAAATGAAGCTCAGCGGTTCGCCGTCCCAAGATATTGGCCAGGGCAAGATAAGCTCCGATAGCATCCGTGGCTAGGGGAGGTATGGTTTCGTCACTGATATCAAGTAGAGAAGTTCCGTCTGGCATGGGTGCATCCACACCTGGTTTTGCCAGAATGTTTTCAAAGAAATGGCCCAGCGAATCCAGTGTATAGTTCCAGGCGTCTCCCTCATTGTGCACATAACCGTGAAGGATACCAAGTGTGACTGGTTCCTGGCGTCGGATTTTGTACTCGATAAAACCTGTGATTGGAGCCGTATTGGGAAACGGTTCCTTTTCGGTGAGAAAGCGTCCGACTTCGAGTTCAGGGCTGATTCCTTCCTCAAGGCGGCGAAACAGCTTGAACTTAAACCTGTTACCGTAGACCAGCGAAGTGTTAGACTGTTCTCCCGGCAGTAGAGAAGATGCCAGAGCTTCTTGGGTGGGTCCGCGTAATTGGCGATAAACATTCTTGATATGGGTAGCTACCAGTTCTCCTTTTTCTCCCCTGAAACGTCGTCGCCGTTCCATGACCTTTATCAGGGCACCATGAAAATCCTGTTCAACCATAGCATCATAAATGAGCCCATTTTTTTCACCTTCTTTGCCTCTGAGGTTCAAATTTGCAATAACTGCCTGAGGGAAAGATTCAGCTATCCTAGTTGCCTCTTCGTCCACAGCAAAAGTGATAGGCAGCAGGTAAGTCTCCGGCTCGCCCTCGGAGTACTCGATTTTCAACAGGTTAAGGTAAGCTTCCCGGGTATCATACGGAATGGTAATGATATCTTCTATCTCTGCCCTGGTGGTCCGCCTTGTTTTACTGGCAAACCAGCGGCGTTGACTGACGTAGCTCAACAACGCTGCTTCGAAGGATGGCTTCCATCTCCGCTTGTACAGGTTATCCCATTCTCCTGGCGTCAGAGTTGGCATCAGGGCTTTCTCCGGTTCAGCACCTAGAACAATCTGCTCAGACTCTCTAGCTTCTAGAGAGAACCAGTAAAAGGAATACGGGCTGAGTGTTATCGGGTAAAGGGATTCGCCTATGATGGGGAACTCTGTCTGACCGAATATTTCTACAGGCACCCTTCCGTTTAACTCACTCAGATTGAGGTCGGTGTGTTGAGCCAGTCGTGAGAGGTTAGCAATCACCAGAATCATCTCATCTTCGTAACGACGGATAAAAGCAAGCACTTTACGATTTTCCGGTTGAATAAAATCCAGGCTTCCCCTGCCGAAGGCTTTGAAACGTTTTCTCGCCGCAATAAGTCGTTTCATCCACCAGAGGAGAGAGTCAGGATTATTCTGCTGGGTCTCCACATTACAGGCTTCATAATGGTACTCAGGGTCAATATTAACCGGAAGGTATAGACGCTGAGGATTGGCACGGGAGAAACCCGCATTCCGGTCGGCGCTCCACTGCATCGGGGTGCGGACTCCATCACGGTCGCCGAGGTACATATTATCTCCCATGCCAATTTCGTCTCCGTAGTAGATTATCGGTGTCCCTGGCAGGGAGAAAAGAATGCCGTTCATCAGTTCTATTTTTTTGCGGTCGTTGTTGAGAAGTGGAGCAAGGCGGCGGCGGATGCCGAGGTTAATCCTTGCCTGGGTATCGTGGGCATATACATGATACATGTAGTCTCGCTCTTCGTCAGTAACCATCTCTAGGGTTAGTTCATCGTGATTGCGGAGGAAGAGAGCCCACTGACATATGTCCGGTATAGGAGGTGTATGCTGGAGGATATCAATGATAGGAAAGCGGTCTTCCATACGGATAGCCATAAACATCCGTGGCATAAGGGGAAAGTGATATGCCATATGGCACTCGTCTCCCTCACCGAAGTAAGCAATAGCATCCTCAGCCCATTGATTTGCTTCAGCCAGTAGCATTCGGTTCTGGAATTTGCTGTCCACCTTGCGACGTAGCTCCCTGATAAAATTGTGTGTCTCAGGAAGGTTTTCACAGTTTGTACCCTCCTGCTCATAGAGATAGGGCACTGCATCCAGACGAAATCCAGAAATACCCAGACCGAGCCAGAAATCAATCACTCGCTGTATGGACTGTCGAACCAGCGGTCGGTTGTAGTTCAGGTCAGGCTGATGTGAGTAAAAGCGGTGCCAGTAATAAGCTCCGGCTAGCGGGTCCCATGCCCAGTTTGAAGTCTCGAAGTCTTTAAAGATTATCCGGGCTTCTTTATATTTATCTCGATTGTTACTCCATACGTAGAAATTTCGTCCCGGACTCCCCGGTGCTGCCCGGCGCGCTCGCTGAAACCAAGGGTGCTGGTCCGATGTATGGTTAAGAATTAGCTCGGTAATAACACGTAAGCCCCGGTAATTTGCCTCCCGAAGAAGATTTCTAATATCACGAATCGTTCCATACGCGGGGTGAACACCTGTATAGTCCGAGACATCATAACCGTCATCCTTGAAAGGAGACGGATAGAACGGCAGCAGCCAGATGGCGGTGACGCCCAGGTCCTGGAGGTAATCCAGCTTTTCAGTAAGTCCGGAGAAGTCGCCTATGCCATCTCCATCGCTATCGTGAAAGGCACGAACGTGCAGCTCATAAATAATGGAATCCTTGTACCACAGGGGATCATCGTTTCGCCAGAAGTACCTTTTATCACTCGCCGTCATACTTATACCTTTTTTACGTATTATAATAAATCATGACTTTTTTGTAATTTCCTGATATATCCGGAAAATATGAGCGGGCATCTTTTTGGGATCAAGCTCCACATAGTTCCGCGGACCCTGCCACTGATATATTTCATCTGCCAGCAGGTCATCCAATATATATGGCTTGGTGGGAATAAGCCCGAGTCGCTCAAGTGGAAGCTCCACCCAGACCGACTGTTTATACCTGTAGTCGAGATTCACTACCACCAGTATCAAGTTGGAAAAATCATCCGTGTTTTTGCTGTAGCAGATTAGCTGGTCATTATTCACTGAGTGGAAGCGAAGGTTTGAATTGTCCTGAAGAGCGATATTTTCTTTGCGAATACCGTTTACCCTTGTAATTAAGTCCTTAAGGCTCTTCGGATTGCTGATATCCCAATGCTTTAGCTCATATTTTTCCGAGTTCAGGTACTCTTCACTTCCCTTATCCTTACGCTGGTTCACGCAGAGTTCGAAGGCTGGACCGTAAATTCCGTAGTTTGTGCTGAGGGTAGCGGCAAGTACCAGCCTTGTAATAAACGCCGGCTTCCCACCATCTCTTAAGTAATCACTCAGGATATCGGGAGTGTTCGGCCAGAAGTTAGGACGGAAGAACTCTTTTATTTCCGTCTGTGTCAGTTCGTTCAGGTATTGAGTTATTTCCCATTTAACATTACGCCAGGTGAAATATGTGTATGACTGGCTGAAGCCCAGCTTTGCCAGTCGGTACATTATCTTGGGTCGGGTAAAGGCTTCGGCAAGAAATATTACCTCCGGGTGTTCTTTTTTTATGCCGCTGATGAGCCATTCCCAGAATGCAAATGGTTTTGTGTGAGGGTTATCCACCCGGAAGATACGTACTCCCAGCCCTATCCAGAAAATTATAATGCTCTTCAGTTCCTCCCATAGCTCCTCCCAGTGCTCGGTCTCGAACTCAAGGGGATAGATGTCCTGATATTTCTTCGGTGGATTTTCGGCATATTGAACCGTTCCATCCGGACGCCAGCGGAACCATTCCGGGTGTTCTTTCACATAGGGATGGTCAGGAGAGCACTGGAAAGCAATATCAAGAGCGACTTCGATATCATATTCGCGGGCTTTTTTTATGAAATTCCGGAAATCTGATAATGCGCCCAGCTGGGGATGAATTGATTTATGTCCCCCCTCCTTCGAGCCGATAGCCCAGGGGGTGCCGGGGTCGCCAGGTCCGGCAGTAGTACTGTTATTTTTACCTTTCCGGCTTGTTTCTCCAATGGGATGAATGGGGGGAAAGTATAATACGTTGAAACCCATCCCGGCGATATAAGGAAGCCATTTCTCGCAGTCCCGGAAAGTACCGTGCTCTCCCTTTTTATCGGCACAGGAGCGGGGGAACATCTCATACCAGGCGCTGAAACGTGCTTTGGGGTGGTCGACAACCACCTTCAGTTCTTTCGGATAGGCAACGGCAAAGCGCCTGTCCGGGTACCTGTCCATCAACGCTGTGACTTTATTGCTTAATGCCAGCCTGACTTTGTTTCCTCGGGACTTCCGGTTACCGGTAAATGCATCAACTAGTTCTTGCAAAGAGTCAGCATCTTTCCTGTCGGCACGCGGAATTGTTTCTTCAATCAGTTTAGCTCCCTCGAGAAAGTCGACCTGAGTATCCTGTTTTGCCCCGGCTTTCTTTTCCAGGTTCCGCTGCCATGTCCCGAAGCGGTCTGCCCAGGCAATGATGGTATATTGGTATTGCCCCAGGGTGTCAACCACAAAGGAACCACGCCAACGGTCGTTCACCAGAGACTCCATCGAGACTTCAGTCCAGTCGGGAGAGTCCCCCTTGCGGTATAATAGAACTGCCGAAAGCACATCATGGCCGTCGGCAAAAATATCAGCCTCGACCACAATCCGGTCGCCGATTATCCGCTTGATGGGAAACCGTCCCCCATCGATTTCAGGGTCTAATTCCTCAATGACTATTCGCGCCTTGCTTTCTTCATTACCAGTCATGCCAATAAACCTTTAACATATGTGGATAATTTAATTATAACTTATGGATAATTCAATTATAAATAACTATACACGGCTTGCAAGCAGATGTATTAAGCTTCAGCATTTCCCCGTATACAGGGAAATGCTGAGATAAGGTCGTTCCGACTGCAATGAAACAGAGTATTTTCAACTACTTTTTGACTTTGACTTTTGCTTGCGTTTCCAGCCCAGCAATTCGAGCAGTTCTCCTACCGCCCCATTGGCCGTTTTGATGGGGAGTCGCGGGTGAATTCTATACCTGTTTCTGACGCCAACTTTGGTCTTGGTAATATAGCCATCTCTCTCAAGGTCCAGGATTATCTTGTGGGCAGTTCGTTCGGTGACGCCAACATCGTCACCGATTTCTCTGGCTGTCTGATCCCGCTTCTTGGCAATGGAAGCCAGCACTAAAGCATGATTGGTGACGAACGTCCATTCGCCCATTTTCACAACCTCCCTCTAAAGAATGATTTTTTCTGGAACCACTTGACAAATACTATAATTGGTGTATACTATTGATAGAAAATACTAGAAATGTACTTCTAGTATTTTAAAGCTATAATAACACTTCAAGAAAGAGTATACTAGAAGTGATTACGAATTGTCAAGGGCTGGTTCACGGCATCGGTACCGACCTGCAAATAGCCGAAGGGCAGGCAATATCCGTACCTGAAAATATAATATTTTGTGCTGGGGGATTTGTAATGAGTAATGTTCCCGATATTGGGCGTTGTCCGAAATGTAAAGGAAATATTTTTTTCGAGCCTGATAGTAGTGTAAGTTATAAAGGACAACCGCGTGCCTGGCAAGGGTGGTGTCTGCAGTGCGGTTATACGCTTTACCTGCAAGCGGATATGGTGTCAGCGGAAGAGCTGAAAGTTTGAACGACAACAAAGTAACTATTAACTTCAAGGAGGTAAAAGGTGGGTCTATTCAAGAAAAAGGAAAAGCCTGTGTTTACCGAGCTGACGTGTCCTGCGGAAGGATGTTCCTTCACCTGCAATGACCATATCAACTTGAAGAGGCATGTAGAATGGAAGCATCCTGAACTGGATAGGAGCGATGTGAAGGTAGCCGAAAAGATCAAGTAGCATTACCTGTTAGCCGGTGGTACCGGGCTGGAATAGGAAGATGAGAAGATGCATATACATTTACGACATAACGGAAAAGCCAGGCGGTTACCGAAACCTATTCAGGACTATATGAGGCATAGATTTATGTTACTGCCCGAATATCTCGGAATGCTGAGATGTTTTGAGTATCAAGGCGAGGTCAATGGAAAATTGGTCAGACGCATAAGCATATTTAGCCCCAACAAAGCAGAAGAGAAGCACTTCGTGATTAAAACCAGACTTGACCTGGAGCAACATCCCGAGATGCTACTCTTCGAAGGTTATATTGATAGTCGGGGGAATGCTTACGCGGCTGACCGGCGGGCGTCGATTAGAAGGACTAGGGCTGGCTAGGGTGGTTCATATGATTTCGCTACTAAGAATCAATGAGGTAATACGGAAATGGCAATAATAACAAAGGAAATCGCAAATCGAATGCTTGGAGAGGTAGAGCCGGAAAAACAGTTCTACTGTTCTAATGGCACATACCTTAAGAGTCTGCCTGAGCTGAAACTTGCTCTTGAAGAGATGAGCGATGAGACTTACAGCTATCACTCCAATGAGGTTAAGACGGACTTCAGCAACTGGGTCAGGGATGTAATCGGCGATGCAAAACTATCGCGGGACCTTTTAAAGAGCAATAGCCGGACTCAAGCAGCAAAAAATGTCGCCAGCAGAGTGGCCTGGTTGAAGAATAAAACAACAAATTAGGTAAGGAGAGAGAGGACATACAGGAAAGTAATGAAAAACCCATTAACAGTTACTAAAGATACCATTTCTTGTGAAGAGGAGGAACCTCCTAGTTGTAGTGCCTTTATAAATGAGGTTGCAGATAAAGAATCCCCTGGTATTGCCGTCTGTTGTAGCAGACGGTTTTTTAATCAGGTTCCTGATGGTTGCTGGAAAAACTGGAAATGGCAATTCCGTAATCGTATTACCACGGTAGAAGAACTGGCAAAATTTATCCCTCTTACAGACAATGAACAGGTTCAGCTCAAGCTGGTATCTGTCAAATATCCCCTGTCGATAACACCCTACTATCTGTCATTGATAGACCCCTTTGACCCGGATGACCCTATCAGAAAGCAGGCTATACCTTCATTCGAGGAAATCGCCCTGGCTGACATGGGGAAAGAAGACCCGCTGGCAGAAAAAAGAGACTCTGCTGTTCCTGGACTTGTGCACCGCTACCCCGACCGGGTGCTGGTGGTGCTGACCAATCTCTGCCCGATGCTCTGCCGTCACTGTACCAGGAAGAGGGAATGGCGGCATGGCGGGTGGGTGAGGTCTCCTGAACAGATTGAAGCCATGCTCGACTATATTCGCCGACATGGGGAGGTCAGGGATGTAATTCTCTCCGGTGGCGACCCGCTTACTCTGTCTACTGCCCATCTTGAAAAGATCATTTCTAAACTGAGACAGATTGACCATGTGGAGATAATCCGAATCGGCAGCCGTTTCCCGGTGGTACTACCGCAGCGCATCGATGACGAACTCTGCACCATGCTATCGGAGTACGGGCCGATATGGCTCAATACTCACTTCAACCATTACCGGGAAATAACTCCGGAGTCGGCAGCAGCCTGCGATAAACTGCTGCGGAGCGGAGTCCCGGTGAACAACCAGTCTGTCCTGCTACGGGGAGTGAATGATTCCGTGGAGGTGCAGAGGAAACTCTGCCAGGGTCTCCTGAAAATCAAGGTGCGCCCATACTACCTATTCCAGTGCGATGAGGTGCAGGGTACCGAGCACCTGCGGACCCCGGTAGAGGTAGGGCTGAATATGATCGAGGGCTTGCGTGGTCATACCTCGGGACTGGCAGTTCCTGCCTTCGTTATAGACCTGCCTGACGGCGGCGGGAAAGTACCTCTCCAGCCGAACTATGTATTGAAACGTAATAAAGAGGAACTGATACTGAGAAATTATGAAGACAACTTGTTCCGCTATAGAAACCCGAGGACTAACGGACACCGCAGACACCCCGTAGAAGCGGCAAGACCGATCATTGCTTCGAAAGATAATAAGCCGGCAGTTGTAATTTCCAGTCTGAAAACCGTAAGAGTCAGAGATGAAAATCGGGTTATCGTACGACCTTAAAGAGGCGGTGCATCTGAATAAAGCAGGTACCGAGGACGCTCTGGAAGAGTATGACTCCATCGAGACGGTGGAGATTATCAAAGCGGTGCTTGAGTCTGCTGGTCATACGGTAATAATGCTCGGCGGCGGGATAGAATTTCTTAATGGCATTTTACTCGAGAATGTGGATATTGTATTTAACATAGCCGAGGGGCGGGGCAGTTACCGTAGCCGGGAGGCGCAGATTCCTGCCATACTTGAGATGCTTGATATACCCTATACCGGCTCGGACCCCCAATGCCTGGCGGTTTGCTTGGACAAGCTGATGACAAAAAAGCTTGTGAAGCTGATCGACGTTCCCACTCCTTGGTGGATAAAAGTAAATGATGATGGTGAATTTGCTGCGATAGACTGGCAAGATATCCCATTTCCTGCAATCGTCAAACCGGCTTATGAAGGCTCCAGCAAAGGCGTACGCTCCACTTCACTGGTATATAGTCCTGAAGAGGCGCAGACTGTAGTCGGCTGTCTACTGGAAGACTACCAGCAGCCGGTAATGGTGGAGGAATTTATTAATGGTGACGAAGTTACAGTCGGGATTATCGGTAATTCACCACCGGCAGTGCTGGGTGTAATGCGCGTCCTGCCGAGGCAAAAGAGCGAGCGCTTTGTCTATTCATTGGAGGTAAAGAGGGACTGGGAAAGGCTGGTAGACTACGAATGCCCTGCCCGGGTGAGTACTGAAACAACTGACCTTTTAAAAAATTATAGTCTAAAGACATTCGAGGCCCTGGGCTGCCGCGACTTTGCCCGGATTGATTTCAGGGTGAGTCCTGATGGCGTGCCGTATTTCATCGAGATAAATCCCCTGCCGGGACTCGGTACCTATAGCGACCTGGTTATTATGGCTAAAAAGGTTGGCTGGAGTCACCAGGAGTTGATTATAGCAGTATTTAACGCAACGCTGAAAAGATATCCGCGGTCCATATGCGTATAGCTATCATCTACAATAAACCCGTGTCTTCATATTACAACACTGCTGGTGAACAGGATGCCGTCAACGGTGTCCTGAGTGCAGTGACGGCAGTACAATGGTCATTACTCGAGCGGGGACATTCAGTTATCTGTGTCCCTTTGACCATGCCTCTTGAGGCAGCCAGGAAAAAGCTCGGCAATTTGTGTGCGGACGTCGTATTCAATCTCTTCGAGGGTTTCTGCGGGTATCCCGGTACCGAGCCGGACGTACCCGCCGTTCTATCGGAACTTGGTATACCCTATACCGGGTGTTCGCCGGAGGCACTGAGGCTGGCATTGAACAAAGCCGGCACCAAGGTTGTCCTCAAGTCAGGTGGGATTACCACTCCGGACTTTCAGTTGCTTGGGCCCGGAAGTCTCTCTTCATTTCACCTTAGATATCCGTGTATTGTCAAGCCGAACAGCGAGGACGCCAGCCACGGTATGTCTGAAGAAAGCGTGGTTGCTGATTTCCCGGCACTGGAAAGGCAGTTCAACAGGATAATACATTTGTACGGAGGGGAGGAAACTCTGGTCGAAGAATACATCGACGGGCGGGAATTCAACGCCACGGTTATCGGTAACTCTGGTTGTAAAGTGCTTGCCATATCTGAAATCATATTCTCGCTATCGCCGGGTATGCCAAAAATCCTCACCTATGCCAGCAAATGGGACCCGGATAGCACCTATTATCGTGGTACCAGAGCCATCTGCCCTGCAAGAATACCTGAAGAAGAACAGCAACATATCATAGAAGTGGTAGAAAAAGCCTTCTGCCTTACCGGCTGCCGTGGTTATGCGAGGGTAGATATGCGAATGGACAGTCAGAGACGGCTCAACGTTATAGAAGTCAATCCCAATCCGGATATTTCACCGGACTCTGGAGCCGCTCTTCAGGCTAGAGCCGTCGGCCTGGACTACACAGAGCTTATTGACAAAATCGTATCAATGGCACTGGAGGTGCAGTCACAGTGATAATTAAAATACGTCAGATGAACAATAACGATGAGCTGGAGATTATTAAAATACTTTATGCCACGCCTGAATTCACTCCGGCAGAGGTAAAGGTTGCCGAAGAACTTATTAAACTGCACCTGCAGCATGGCACCGCTTCGGGCTATCACACTCTGGTTGCGGAGGCTGACCTGACGCCCGCCGGCTATATCTGCTACGGACCTACTCCTCTGACCGAAGGCACCTGGGATATATACTGGATAGCGGTTGCTGCAAACAGGCAGCACCGGGGAATAGGTCATGCTCTGCTGGCAGAAGCCGAGACCAGAATAACAAAAGCCGGGGGAAGGCTTATCCTTATCGAGACCTCTTCAAAATCAGAATATGAGAAGACCAGACGCTTTTACGGCGACCAGGGCTATGAACAGATAGCACGCATTCCCGACTTTTACACCCCCGGAGATGATAAACTGGTCCTTAGAAAAGTATTATAACAGAATTTTAACGCTGCGGTACAGGATGATGTAGCTTGCCGGTCCGGTTGGAGAATTTCATACTCACTTTTATTCCTCTGCTTATAGTTATTGATGCCTTCGGTAATTTACCTTTTGTTGCCTCCTTGAGCGAGGGGATGATTAAAAAGGAACGGTATAAGATGGTCCACACATCCATCGCTACCACTACTGTCTGTTAGGTATAGTAAATGCTTGAATTAAACCAACAGCCTGAGTAATAGAGAGTATAACTAGCTAAAAAGATAGAGTATCTATGTTTCGAATCCGCCGTGTTTACGATGACATTACCCCTGCCAACCAGGATGCTATAGCAGAAGTCCTGAATATTCTGAGGACTCAGTTCCCTGGTCTTTCCAGGAGAGACATTGCCAAGTTACCGGAACAGCTCCGCAATCCGCTGAAGTACCAGTTCCGAGCTATCTTATTTGTCGCTGAGGGTGCAAAAGGGAAAATAGATGGTTTTGCCCTTCTATTCCATGAGCCGGGGCTAAAGTTCTGCTACCTGGACTATATTTCCGCAGCCAGACAAATGACCGGCGGTGGCATTGGAGGCGCTCTCTACGAAAGAGTGCGGGAAGAAGCCTTGGATTTGGAGACCATCGGGCTGTTTCTTGAATGCCTACCTGATGACCCTGAGCTGAGCCGTAATCCCGTAATAAGGAAACAGAACATAGCACGCCTTCGTTTCTATGAAAGATACGGAGCGCGCCCTATTGCCAATACCGCTTACGAGACACCACTACAGCCTGGCGACGACAATCCGCCTTACCTTATTTTTGATAATCTCGGGCAGGACACGGAACTATCACTTGACGAGGCACGTTCCATAGTGCGGGCGATTCTGGAGAGGAAGTACAAAGGTGTAGTGACCGGTGAGTACATTGAAATGGTGGTGAATTCCTTTCAGGACGACCCGGTAGTCCTGAGAAAGCCCAGGTATGTTAAGAAACCAGCTGTTAACATAAGCAGGAGCACACCTGAGGACAGGCGTATCAGGCTGGTCATCAACGACCGCCACGGTATTCACCATATTGAGGAGCGCGGCTACGTCGAATCACCGGTCAGGATAGACGCCATCCTCGAAGAGCTTGATAAAACCGACCTTTTCCATAGGATACCGGTTCGTCACTATTCGGAAAATAATATAAGGGCAGTCCATGACTACGAGTTTGTCGATTACCTCTGGAAGGTTTGTTCCAAACTTGACGAGGGCACAGCGATATATCCCTATATCTTCCCGGTACGTAACCGTACACGTCCTCCCAAAGACCTTCCAATACGTGCCGGGTACTACTGCATAGACACCTTTACTCCCCTGACCGGCAATGCCTACCTCGCTGCCAAGCGAGCGGTGGACAGTGCTATCACCGCCGCCAGACAGCTTCTCCAGGGTTACCGCCTTGCTTATGCCCTGGTACGACCGCCGGGACACCACGCCGAGCCCGCCACATTCGGTGGCTTCTGCTATTTTAATTCGGCGGCAGTTGCTACTCACCTTCTCAGTAAATATGGCAAAATTGCCATGCTGGATATTGACTATCACCACGGCAACGGACAACAGGAGATATTCTACGAGCGTAACGATGTACTGACAGTATCCATTCATGGTCATCCCAGCTTTGCTTACCCCTATTTCAGTGGTTTTAACAGCGAAAGAGGCAGAGGAGCCGGACGAGGCTACAATGTTAATTATCCGCTCCCGGAAAATATCAGTATCGATGAATACAGTCAGGTGCTTTCCAGAGCACTGAAAAGGATAACAAGGTTCCGTCCCAAGTATCTTGTCGTTCTACTGGGACTGGATACTGCCAGAGAGGACCCCACCGGAAGCTGGAGCCTAGAAACCGCAGACTTTGAATCAATCGGAAATATGATTGGCTCACTGCGCCTGCCGGCACTGGTCGTCCAGGAAGGCGGTTACGATACCAGAGTCCTCGGTACAAACACCCTGCACTTTTTCAAAGGACTGTGGTCAGCCACCTATGCCCGATAACTCTCAACACAATATGCGAAAAGTGGTGCTGAACAGCGGATTTTCATCGTGGATGATGGTATCTCTGGCGGTCGAAGGAGCTTTGCAAACCGCCGAAGGAATTGGACCAGAGGTAGTGGCTCAGGTAGTAGAAGCCATTCCGGATAAAAATCTGCCCATGATAAAACATGAAGTATGAATCATATCACGATTATGGTCACCGTTATCGCTGAGAATGTTTAGTGAGTGAAAGTACGGTAGTAAGGACAGTCGGAGTAATCGGCACGGAGCGCGCGGCCCTCCAATACTGCGTGGAAGCTAAGTGTCTCAGGAGAACGAAAGTCATCACCGATTCGGAAAGTTCCGTCCCCCAGTGGTATAAGCACCTCCGTTTCACCCGAAGGGAAAAGCAGTATCAGAGTACTCTTACGAAGTACCACCCGGAAATTTGATAGTTCAGGATTCCGGGTCCGGTAGTGCCCGGGGTATGCCTTCCACTCTTCCGGGTAATCAAAGTATCGTGGTCCGGTATACCGGTCATTAACGTACCAGTCCGAACCGTGAAAGGCTTCTACTACATTTTCACCGTCCCGCCTGAATTCGAGTAAGAACAATTCAAAATGCGAGTGCCGTATGAAAAAAGTATCCCGGCCACGCTGTTCAAGAGGTATCTTCACACCATCATAGTCCAGTAGCAACTTATCGTCTTCAGTGATGATTTTTAGCTCACCATTCTCTGCTCTATAAATACCAGCATAATCTTTTGCATTAGATATGGAATATGGATCACCAATCGGTGGTGAAGCAGGAAACTCTTCATTGTGGTTTGCGGCATATATGACTTTAAGAATGTAAGTGGCTGCATTATAGACTGCTTCCGATGCACCTTGCTTGTTGGTTAAGATGACAACTCCAATGCCTTCTTCCTGGTCCGCCAGGACGTGCGAGGAGAATCCGGCATTGGCTCCTCCATGACCGAGGTATATACGGCCGTCAACAGGGTAGAGTACGAGAGCGTATCCATACTGCTCTTCACCCCTGAAAGACTCTAGCGGAGCCATCAGGTTAAAGCTTTCCTCGGATATCAGGCGTCTGTGGGGTCCAATTCCTTTATTCATTATCATGCGAAGAAATATCGCCATATCTTCTGCTGTAGATGCCTGACAGCCATCACCGGTAGCATGTTCGCTCCACACTGCAGGTACAAGCGTATGACCGGAATACTCCGGTCTATCATCATAAAGGCTGCAGTAGCCGATTGCTGTTTGTTTGCGTGTCTCAAACGTGATAACTGGATGTGTTTTGGCCATACCCAGTGGATCCAGGATTCGGGACTGTATAATCTCTTTCAGTGTCAGTCCCGTTAACCTTTCAAGAAGGAATCCCAGAGTCTTGTAGCCGATGCTTGAGTAGTGCCAGTACTGTCCCGGTGGTACGTCAGTCATGGTCTCGCGTAAAGCCCAGGAGTCGTACAGTCCGTGCGGTGCAAGTTCAGTTCCTCTGACAATACCCGCAGTGTGCCCCATCAGGTGATGTACGGTTATCGGTGGGTATTCGGACTGGACCTGAAACCAGGGCAGATATTCCGTCACCGGTGCCTGCAGGTCCAGCCTTCCTTCATCACGAAGCTGCAACAGAGCGGTGACGGTGAACGACTTTCCAACTGACGCAATTTCGAACAAGGAGCCGGGTGTAACAGGAAGCTGTGCCGCTACATTGGCAAGCCCATAAGTAGAGACTCTGGCTAATTTCTCCCGGTCTGTAATCGCTACAGCCATACCCGGGATGTTTACCTCTTTCATCCTGAGTTCCAGGAATTTATCGATATGCTTAAACACCTTATGCATTTCAATCAATGTTTTTCACTCCTCTCTCACCGTATAATTAAAAAAGTGCACTACGATGGGGAATTCCTGGCGATAAGTAATTTTATCAATATTGTCAATGTAATTATAATCCTGGCTTGTGTTGACAAACATTCTGATGTTACCTACACTTACTACCCGAAAAAAATAATACCTTAACTATCTTTGCCTTCATAGATAGGAGTTACGACCGTTGACGGAGACAAAAAGACCCACGGGTGCTTGTTCTGGAGTGCTTTCTTAGCTGGCCTAATCGGTGTTGGATTCTTTACGTGGTTTGGGGTAGCGATGATTTTTGGGTACCCAGTTGTCTTACCGTTCATTGTTATCCCTTGGGTTGGCTTGGTTATAGCATGGAGGCGGAAGTTATGTGGTGGTATGATTCTTATTCTTGCCAGCTTCTTGCCGTATCTTGTTATCAAGATAGTAGTGAACATTAATCCTCAATTCATCAGCCATTCTTATTGGTTCTATGGCATTATGAATATTTGTTAATCGTGATATATGGGCACTATAATGCGTTATTGAATCAATTTTAGCGCATTATTGTCATGATTAACTGATAACATTACAGAGTCAGTTAAGTATGGTTCTGTCATACTATGGCGTCTTTTTCGAAACATTAGTCTCGAAATAATAGGGAAATGATAAAAAATGTCGCTTATTTGTATAATAACCTGGTTACAAGTTATTTTGTGCATATCAAAACGGGAGGATTGAGGATGTACTCTTTCAACCTTCCTGCTGACACCATAGTAAAACACAATTCACTTCCGGCATACCGCGATACTTTCACTCCGGTTGCTGCCGGTCATTCGTATCCTTAGCTTCAAGAGGGATTTCATACATTCCTGCAAGCAGGTTATTATTTTTATGTTCTAAGTCTGTCGGCAACTCCATATTTCAAGTGGCGCTCCCTGACATCGCTGTCCGCCAGATTGGCATAGTGTCTGGTCATCTGTAACGAGCTGTGCCCTGGTTTATTTTGTAGACTGAAAGTATCACCACCGTTTCGCAGATACAATACCGAGCTTGTATGCCGTAACTTATGTGGATAGCAATTTTTAAGGCCTGCCTTCTTACCATACCGGGTAACGATTTTTTCAATCCGACCTAGTTCGAGTGGTTTTCCGTCGAAGGTTAACCAGAGACGGTTGGTGCCGATAGGAACGGAGCGATGCTTCATTTTGTATTTCAGTAATGCCCTAGCAAACTTGTAGCCGAAGGGGATTTACCTCTCTTTTCCACCCTTTCCCATTACTCTGAGATATCCATTCTCCAGGTTGACGTCATCTTCTTCAAGGAAAGCGGTTTCGGATAGTCTGGCATTAGAATCGACCAAGGTAAGAATTAGGGCATAGTCCCTGAATCCGGTGTCGGTCTTTTTATCTGGGTGGGATAGTAACATCTCAACCTCTTTCTGAGAAAACGTTGGCACGGCTATCCTGGGCACCCTGGGCATTTTTACTTTCTGCATCGGATTTTTGTCGATCATCTCCTCGCGGTACAGGTAGCTGAAGAAGGCCCGGATTGCCCGAGCGTAGGTCTCGATCGACCGGGCGCTTATTTTTTTCTGTCTCGGTTTATTGAAGGGGTGATTGAGGAACTTTGGCCTCTGCTGGAGGTCGATAATGAACTGCCGGAGGTCATTACCAGTGATATCATTGATATTCTGTCTATCGGGTCCCAGGAAATCACTGAAGTGGGTGACACTGGAGGTGATCCAGCGTACCGTCTTGGGGCTTTTGCCTTCTGCTTGAGCACAGATACGATAAGCTGTTAGAGCTTCGAATAGGGTAACCGCGGCATTCTCCTTACTCTGACAGCTTATATCTTTTGGAAATGGCGGACTACAACTTAATACTACATTTCGAGTATTTTTAGGGTAAGGCAGTTGCTCTGCTTTAGCGTGTGGCGTCCCTGGAGGGATTCGAACCCCCGACCCGCTGCTTAGAAGGCAATCACCCCGGTGCGGCTGGCTTAGCTTCAGGCCCGTGGAGACCCGCAGCCTCGGATAGGTGGTAGAATCAGGTAAAGCAGTTGCTCTCTCTAAGGTCATCTTATCCTCCTCTATTATGTTTATTAACAATTAACAACAAGAACAGTCACAAGAAAAGTATCACATCCACAGAAAAGGTCAAAGATTAGGGAAGACTGCAACCGTTATAGAATAACCACAAAAATAGCAGCTGCGTCTATATTTATGTCCGACTTTAAGTACCTCTTCACCTTGCTGAGGTAAATCGTCGTAAGTTCGATACGCAATGCCATTGAATTTCTCGTCGAATAGCCAATCGTGGTCTTTGTTTTCACATCTCTTCTTAGCTTCTTCCTGTAAAGGATTGGTTGGTACTTTTGGGAGGATTTGATTTTGCTTTATCCATTGGTTGATCACCGGTTGAACAAAGAGATGTTGCTTAATACCAGGCACTCTTCCAGGAATCTTACCAGCGCGGGAAAGTCTCCTTACTTGCTCTTCACTTGTTAAACCCATTAGATCAGCTATATCTCTACTATTATAATGATCAGCAGACGTGCTCGTTTTGGATTCAAGGGCAGCAGTCAGACATTTAGGGCATCGTCTACCCATATATTGGGGTGGAATGGGGTTACCACAATCCATGCATTGTCGCTTTACCATCAAACGGATTATATCACAATAAAGTTAAACAATAGAGCATATAGGAAAGGCAATAATCTCAAGACATGGAGTGTCCAGGTATATGTTAGAGTTCGACGATTAATTGATTGTAGTTTAAGCCCAGTAGCGTAGATTTAAGTGTACAGTAAACAGGATTTTCAGCTCCAATTTTGTCTGAGCACCTGACTTTTAATCAGGGTGTCGCAGGTTCGAGACCTGCACGGCCTACCAAAGCTAAATAGACCATCTCTCTTCCAGATTTTTCAAAGAATCAGGGTGTCAAGACACTAGGTCAACCGACACCCTGATTTTATTGTTTTTCAAACAGATTTTCAAGTAATTACTGTTTTATTCGCAGTACTGAACAAAATACTATTTTGTTGCCTAAGCCGATAAACTAGTATCTCCACCCTTTGGGAAGTTCTAATGCAAGCGTACAGAATCTGATCTTACCTATGTATGCTCGGAGTATAATGAGCACGATACAGAACCTTAGGCAGGGCGTCGCCCTGAAATGCCCCTGATGGTCGCCATACCAGGAACTTCAGATATCCTTATGGAAGTAAAGCCAGCATCGGTCAT
>CAYVOV010000022.1:0-72353 GCA_964453525.1 uncultured Dehalococcoidales bacterium
TTCTATCCAGCCGGCAAGGATTGGGCCAATTCCCATCCCGATGCCCATTCCCAGAAACAGTACTGACATTGTTGAACCCATACCAAACTTCCTGCCTTCTTCCACGGTCAGGGCATTGCTTGAAGAAATATATATAGAAACTACCAGACCCTGGCCAAGCAGCAGCAATAAAACCTGCCAGAAACTGCCGGAAACAGGAAGTAATATAATCAACAACCCGAATAATGCCATTCCCAGGGTAGCAAGGAATCTCCGGTTCCACCTATCGGCTACAAGCCCGGAAATCGGAGATAGCAGGGTTATTGAAAGGGTATTGACCGATATAAGGACACCGATAAGGCTGATACTCAATCCAATGGCAACACCAAATATAGGTAAAAATGTGAACATACCTCCCCGGCCTAACGCTTCGGCTACCCGTAAGGTAAATAGCCCCCTGACTATACTGCTGGCGCTCATCTCCCGGTACGAGAGATGGAATTCTTCGCCCTGCTTCCTTACCCGGAGTTTGGGGAGGAAGAAAAGGACGATAATGAACGCCAGCATATTGAGGCCGGCCATTACAAGAAATGAAGCATTCATCCCGAAGTTTTCTGTTACCAGCCCGCCCATCAGAGGACCGAAACCAAAACCGCTGAAGAAAGCAGCATTGGCATAGCCCATCCATTTTCCTTCTTCATTTTCCGGAGAAAGGTCTCCCAGGTAGGCAATGCCCACCGGTATGGTCATAGCACCTGCAATCCCGTGAACGAAACGTACCAGTGCCAGCATGACAACATCCGCGGCAAATATGTATCCAAGCGAAATCAATGAATACGAGAAAAGACCGATTGCCAGAAATAGCTTCCTTCCTTTTATATCCGACAGCCTGCCGGCAATAGGCACGATAATGCTGTTCGATATAGCATAAGAGGAAACAATCACGCCCAACCAGACCCCACTGGCTCCCATTTCGCTGATATAAATGGGTAAAAGAGGCATTACTATCCCTATTCCTAGGGTTGAAGAAAACATGGAAAGAGCTAAGATAGGAAAGACTTTCTTTATCATACGAGTAACTTAATATTATACTATCCGAAAGGTGTGTGCGGCAACCAAGGTTAATTGCGGTACCGGTACCATTCGGCTTTGGTTGGTATAAATTTGTCACCCCCTTTATCCCCCTCAAACAGTACCCGTTTATTGTTGATATTATATTATTGTTTGAGGGGGAAGGAGTGAGGTAAAGAAAAACAACCAAATGCAAACAGAACCATAATTACGGCTCTGTTTGTACCGGGTTGAATGAACCATTATTGTGAGGATTCGCGGATGAAGTCTGCCATAGCCCTGACATTCTCCGCCTTCGCCTCATCCGGTATGCCGACGTCCCCGTTTATAATCAAGCCGCCGTTCTTGCCTACCACATCAATGAGTTTCCGGCAATAGTCTTTGACATCATCCATAGACCCGTTGATTAAAAGCATGGAGGGGAGTCCTCCCTCGATACATACCGTATCACCCAGCACCTCCTTTGCCTTGAAAAGACTGGTCCGCTCGAACCAGTATATTGCCTTGCCCCTGGGAATATCTCCGATAATTTCGAGGCGGGAGGTGCAGTCTCCTTCGAAGAGCGGATTCGGAGTAAAACCGGCATCAATACATGCCATCATCAGTTTCTTCAGGGACGGCCAGTAGAAGGTCTTGAACTGCTCCCCGGACATAAACCCATCGATACCTTTATGCAGCGGAATAAAGACCCGGTTAACCCCAGACGTTTTGGCAACTCCTACCGCCTGCTCTATCATCGACGGCGTTATCTTATCTATAGCCGCCAGCAGTTTATCGGGATTCCGGAACATATCAAGCATTATTCCGAGTGTCCCTCTCAGAAAATCACCTATATAGTCGAACGGTGCATATGCCGAGGCAACGAACTGGCGGGGAAAACCAAGAGATTCCATGTCTTTAACAATCTCGGTCGCTTTGGCTATCATCTTCTGAGCTTCCTGCCCTGCCTTTACCAGCGACTCCAGAGCACCGGCCATTTCAGGAGTCCCGAAAGGTGCCACATAGGATGACGCCCTGGTATACCATGCCCAGGAAAGGGGACGAATCCTGGTGAACGGCTCCATTACTCCCCAGGCGCGGGGAAGAAAGCTCCGCAGCAGGAAATCCGATGGGTCGGACAGGAAGGCATCATATTCCTCTGCCTTCATATACTCGCCTTCAACGAACTGGTAAGTACTCTCCGGATTACCTCCGTGCCCGGGCCATACAAGCTGCTTGTAGTCCAGGAATTCGAGTGTCTTTGCCCAGGCCAGAATCCGAAACGTATCGGGCAGCGCATCCGGCTGAAACTCCAGCATAAATTTCTTTACTGCCATTGTCAGCTTGTCATAGTCATGCATGGCCTCTTCAAAGCCTATTCCGGCATGCCTCACCGCGAAAAAGGAAACGAACGGCGCGAAAGGGACTCTATCCGGTTGCTTAAGTTGAACGGCGTCCTGGATCCTTTTTACTCTTTCCTCAAACAGCTCTTCCGGTGACTTCTCCATTCCTGATACCTCCTGTTTGACCTGTATTCAAAAGGCTATTGCCTCATACTAGGTTATGGACATTATACCATCGACAAACACCTAAAATAATAGGCAATGCCCAGTTTTTATAGGCTGAAACGCTCTCCCCCTTGGCCTTCCTCTCAAACAGTTCCTCGCTTTATTATGTGATTATTTCGCCTGTCTGAGAGGGGCAAGGAGTTAGGTAATAGCTCCAACCAAATGCAAACGGAATCAAATAATATATTCATTGCGCTCCCAGTCTGAGACTGTTATAATTGTCGCAGGGTAAAGAGCGAAATGGCAGACGATGACGGCAAACTCGAGGTGATGCGGCATTCAGCCGCTCATGTTATGGCTGAGGCTGTTTTATCAATGTTCCCCGGTGCCAAGTTCGGCATCGGGCCGTCCATTGAAAACGGCTTCTACTATGACTTCGAATTGCCCCGCAGCCTTGCCCCCGAAGACCTTCCTGCTATAGAAACCAAGATGCGTGAAATAATAGCTTCAAATGATACCTTCACCAGGGAAGAACTGATAAAAGAGGAGGCTAAGAAGCTATTCGCAGGCCAGCCATACAAGCTGGAATTGATTGATGAGCTTCCGGATGAAAAGGTAACTGTATACCGTCAGGGCTCCTTTGTAGATTTGTGCCGCGGTCCTCATGTGAAGTCTACCGGAGATATAAAGGCATTTAAGCTGATAAATATTGCTGGCGCGTACTGGCGTGGTAATGAGCATAATCCGATGTTACAACGAATATATGGTGTGGCATTCGATAATGAAGAATCTCTGAATGAGTATCTGGAAAAACTTGAAGATGCCTCGCGGCGCGATCACAGGAAACTGGGTACTGAACTCGACCTTTTCAGTATCCACGATGAGGCAGGTCCGGGACTCGTCCACTGGCACCCGAAAGGAGCAACAATACGCCGTGTCATCGAAGACTTCTGGAGATATGAACACATAAAACGAGGGTATGATATCCTCTATACCCCTCATATTGCCAAGAGCGGTCTATGGCAAAAAAGCGGCCATCTGGACTTCTACAGGGAAAACATGTTCAGCCCGATGGAGATGGAAGGGCAGGACTATATTCTGAAACCAATGAACTGCCTGGGGCATATTCTTATATACAAGACCAGGCTCCGCAGCTACCGTGAACTGCCCCTCCGCTGGGCTGAACTCGGTACTGTATACCGCTGGGAACGCTCCGGGGTCCTGCACGGTGCTTCCAGGGTAAGAGGATTAACCCAGGATGATGCTCATATTTTCTGCAGCTTCGACCAGCTTGGAGATGAGATAATTGCTACTCTTGAGCTGGCACAGTTTATGATGAAGACCTTCGGTTTTGAGAGTTATAATGTTGCCCTGGCGACTCGACCTGAAAAATATATAGGCAATGATGAGATATGGGATGAGGCCACAGAGAAATTACAGCAAGCCCTGGCCAGCATGAATATTATCTACAAGATTGATCCGGGTGGGGGAGCATTCTACGGTCCCAAGATAGATATCAAAATCGAAGACGCTCTTGGCAGAGAATGGCAGGGTCCTACTATTCAGGTGGACTTCAATCTACCACAGAGATTCGACATTACCTATATCGGAGAGGATGGACAGGAACATCCGATAGTTATGGTACACCGCACCGTGCTGGGAGCTATGGAACGGTTTCTGGCTTCTCTCATCGAACACTATGCCGGAGCATTTCCTGTGTGGCTGGCTCCGGTACAGGTAGTGATAATACCGATTGCCGACCGCCATCTTGATTACGCCGGTAAAATTGAGGCTGAACTTAAAAAAGCCGATATCAGGGTAAACGTTGATTCCCGTTCGGAAAGAATCAATCAGAAAATCCGGCAGGCTCAGCTTGAAAAAGTGCCCTATATGCTGGTGGTGGGGGATAAAGAGGAAGCTGATTCAAGTGTATCGGTACGCCTCCGCAGCGAAGAACAACTGCCATCTCAGACTTTAGAAAGCTTCATTGAGATGGTAAAAAGAATAATCGATAGTAAATCCTTAGCCCTTCAGTAAGCAAACGATTTGATTTACCATAAAAGAATGTGATATAGTTTTTAAAGCAATATACCTGTGCTAAATAGGAGGTAAATCGGGACATAGTTAAGAAGCTGCGTGTCAATGCTGAGATAAGAGCTAAAGAGGTTCGCCTGGTAGGGGAGAAGGGGGAGCAGCTTGGAATTATGCCTTTATACCAGGCACGGGAAGTTGCAAAAAACCAGAACCTTGACCTTGTCGAGGTTGCTCCTACGGCAGCGCCTCCGGTATGCCGTCTGCTTGATTACGGGAAGTACAAGTACGAGCAGGCTAAAAAAGAACGTGAGGCAAAGAAAGCACAGAGAATCTCACTCCTCAGAGAAGTGCGACTGCGACCCAAGATTGGTGACCACGACTTCGAGTTCAAATCACGATTAGCCAGGAAGCTTATTAACGACGGGGATAAGGTAAAAGTAACGATTCTGTTCAGAGGGCGCGAAATCACACACCCGGAGCTTGGAGTCAGATTGCTACAGAGGATGGCGGAGTCGTTAACCGATATTGCGTCTGTCGAGGGTAAACCGGCCATGGAAGGCAGGAGAATGCATGTCATCATGGCTCCGGTGGCTGCTCCGAAACCGAAAAGCGAAAAGATTAAGGAAGAAGTAAAGGAAGCTTAGATGCCAAAAATCAAGACTCATAAAGGAGCGAAACGCCGGTTCCATATCACCGGCAGCGGCAAACTAATGCGGATTAAGATAGGCAAGAGTCACCTGCGCCGCCGGAAACCAGCACGTACCAAGCGCCTTTATGACGATAAACTCCCGATAAATCCGCATGATAGAACAAGAATTAAAAGACTATTACCTTACGGGTAATTTTAGAGGAGAGGTACCTTGCCGAGAGTAAAAACAGGAGTGACTACCCACCGCCGGCATAAAAAAGTGCTGGCTATGACAAAAGGGCAGAGAGCCACCAGACACAGCCTTTATCGCCGGGCTCATGAAGCCATGCTTAAGTCGCTCAGCTACGCGTATGCTCACCGCAGAGAGCGTAAGGGCGATATGAGACGGTTATGGATTTCAAGAATCAATGCCGCCAGCAGAGCCAACGGAGTTACCTATGGACAGCTGATTAGCGGCTTGAAAAAAGCGGGTATTGAAATCAACCGGAAGATGCTCGCCGATATGGCGGTCAGAGAACCGGAGACCTTTGAGAAACTGGTAGTTATGGCTAAAGACAAGGTCCAGGGCTGAAACAATTTAGCAAGTCTATTTCCAGTATACCTTCTCCACCTGTTGTCCCCTTTTTAGAGGGGATAATTTTATGCACACTTCAAGCACGAACGTGGCTTCCTAGAAAGGATAGTGCCGGTGCAGGCAGTCAAAACGGCGGCTGGTGCTACCGCAAGAGGGTACAACTTCTTTAAAAGGCAGCAGCGCGACTGGAAGGTCTCATTAATCCGGTCTAACTCCCACATGTTCCTCCACCGGCTGATTGACCCCTATCTTTCCGTCTACATCGTCGCTCTGGGAGCTACCGCTACCCAGCTTGGCCTGGTAAACAGCATCGGAATGGCGGCCGCCGGTATAGCCAGTCCCTTCCTCGGTACTCTGATGGACAGGGTCGGCGTTAAAAGAGTCTATCTTCTCACCATTGTTATGCTGTGCCTGGCGTATCTCACCTACAGTATTGCCCAGAGCTGGATAATTATTATTTTTGCTATGGTGGCATTCTGGCTGGGTAACTCACCGAGTATGCAAGCCTGTGGCGTCATTTGCGCCAATTCACTCATCAATGAAGAGCGGGCCACCGGCATGGCACTATGTGAGACGGCCAGTATGGGAGTACTGGGAATAATCGCTCCGATGGTCGGGGCTCTACTTGTCACCGCTTTCGGCGGCATTAACGTAAGTGGTATCAGGCCCATTTTTTATATCGCTCTGGCGGCTAATATTGCCACATTTTTCCTGATAGTCTTTCAGTTATCAGACCGCAGATGGGGAAGCGCCGCCGGAGTAAGCCCCAACTTTTTCAAGGGGCTAAATGAAGTATTCAGAAAAGGCCAGAATCTAAAAAGATGGATTCTTATCTCCTCGATAACATCACTGCCGATGGGTATGGTTATGCCTTTCAGGCAGGTCTTCGCCAATGAGATTAAAGGCGCGGACCAGTATATACTGGGGATAATGGTTACTGCTTCGGGACTGGTGCCGATAGTCCTCGGCATCTTTATGGGAAGGCTGGCTGACAGGATTGGACGAAAGAAGCTTATGTATTTATCAATACCGTTTATCTGGCTTTCCAACCTGATACTCATCTGGGCACCGAATACCGGCTGGCTGGTGGTAGCCGGCGCTCTGCAGGGCTTCTTCATGCTGAGTGGCCTTCCTGAAAGAGCGATGAGCCGTGAACTGGTACCTCCGGAACAGATGGGCCGGTGGCTGGGTATACTGGAATTCTGCAAGATGATATTTGCCGCCGGCTCTGTTTACCTTGCCGGAGTTGTCTGGGACCACATCGGGCCCCATTACGTGTTTCTTATCATCATCGCCACAGATATATTTATCAGAATCCCCTTACTCCTCGGAATGCCGGAAACACTGAGTATGCGGAAACTACAGAACGGCGATAATGGTTAACTTCAGTTTAATACATTCTCCATCACTATAGACCGACCTGCAGGTATCATATTGTTTCGATTGAAGATAAGACTCACCCCCTTTGTCCCCCTCTCAAACAGTTCCCTGCTTAATGATCCGATTACTCGCCCGTTTGAGAGGGGGAGAGTTTATTGAGAGGGGGCTCCGCCCCCTCTCTCTTACTCCCCTCTCCCGCCAAGAAAGCATTTCTTTTATTACAGTGGTTCTGGCTGGAGAGGGGCTAGGGGAGAGGTAGAACGTGCATTCTTGCTTGTTGACAAAGCTGTTTTGACTGTGATAGACTGCTGACATAATCGAGTGCGATGAGTATGACAGCATACGTTAACTTCATTCAGTTTAAAACGAACTTCATGTTTACGGCGCGCTAGATGCGCCCGGGAGTATGTTGTCCTGCTGAAATGCAATTCATGTGACAGGTATATAACAGGAATGTAGCTGAGAACCCTCCCGGACGGAGGGTTCTTTTTAATAATCGGGATTTAAGGTTAAGAGATGGCACAAAAACCTGAAGAAATACAGAAAAAAGCACTGAGTGAACTGGGAAATATCACCAGTACAGACGAACTTGAGTCGTGGAGGGTAAGGTACCTCGGCAGGAAAGGGGAACTGACCCTGATTTTGCGCAGTCTGGGTGAAATGCCAGCCGAGGAAAGGAAAGCCCTGGGAGCTCAGGCTAACAAGGTTAAAACCAGCCTAGAGAACAACCTTAAGCAGAAAGAGCAGGCTCTCCGCCAGGAACAGGTTTCGGCGGGGCCGAAAGAATCCATTGATGTTACCCTGCCCGGACGTCCTATCCCATCCGGCCGTCTCCACCCGATTACTCAAACCTTCTATGAAACGTGTGACATCTTCACTGCCATGGGCTTCCAGGTAGTGGAAGGACCGGAAGTAGAGTGGGAATATTATAATTTCGAGGCACTGAATATGCCTCCAGAACATCCGGCCAGGGACAACATGTCGACTTTCTGGGTTGATTACGAAAGAGAAAACGGTGAAAGGCCAATGTTGATGCGTACCCATAACACTGCTGTATCAGCCAGGTGCGTTGAAGGTATGACACCACCCATAAGAGTGGTCGAACCCGGCAAAGTGTACCGGTACGAAGCAACAGACGCTACGCACGGCTGGATGTTGTACCAGATTGATGGGCTGGCTGTTGATAAAGGTATTACCATGGCTGACCTGAAGGGGACGCTTTATGAATTCGCCCGCCGTTACTTCGGTGAGGACAGAAGGGTACGTTTCAGGCCTGACTATTTCCCTTTCGTCGAACCGGGAGTGGAGATGGCCATCGAGTGCATTGTCTGTAATGGTAAGGGCTGCCGCCTCTGCGGTAACAGCGGATGGATTGAAATCCTGGGAGCGGGAATGACCCACCCGGATGTACTACGGCGTGGTGGCATCGACCCGGATATATATACAAGCTTTGCCTTTGGCATGGGCCTCGACCGTCTGTGTATACTCCGTCATGGTATCGATGACATCAGGCTTTTCTACGGAAGCGACCTCAGGTTTTTAAGGCAGTTTTAAAATGAAAGTATCGATTAACTGGTTGAAAGATTACGTTGATATTACCGTACCGTTAGAGGAACTGGCGCATAAACTGACAATGGCCGGTTTCGAGGTCAAGGACATCGAGACAATCGGAGGTAGCTGGGACAACGTGGTTGTCGGCCAGATAAAGGCTATTAATCCCCATCCCAATGCCGACCGCCTCAGCCTGCCGACCGTTGACCTCGGTACCGAGGAAGCAACTGTTGTCTGCGGAGCCCCTAATCTCAAATTAGGCGATAAAGTGCCGTTTGCCCGCGTCGGCGCCCGATTGATAGATGGACACACCGGTAAACCGGCTACCCTGAAGACGGCAAAGATTCGCGGTGTGTCCTCGAGCGGTATGGTCTGCTCCGAAAAAGAGCTTGGCATCTCGGACAGGCACGAAGGAATACTCGTCCTGCCCGAAGATGCTCCGGTTGGGATGCCGCTTACCGAATACATGGGTGATACAGTTCTCAACCTCGATGTTACCCCCAACCGCCCCGATTGCCTTTCAGTAATCGGAATTGCCAGGGAGATTGCCGCCCTGACCGGTCAGTCAACGCATGTCCCTGAAATAAGCTATGAAGAGACCAGTGAGCCGATAGAAGACCAGATTTCAATAGAAATCAATGCTCCGGACCTCTGTCCCCGGTATTCAGCCAGCCTGATTACCGGAGTGAAGATAGGTGAGTCCCCCGCCTGGATGCAGCAGCGGCTGCTCGCCTGCGGGCAACGTCCGATTAGCAATATAGTGGATGTGACAAACTATGTCATGCTTGAGTACGGTCAGCCTTTACACTCTTTCGACTATGAGAAACTAAGGGGCAAGAAGATTATCGTCCGCCGCGCCAGCGATTATGAGCCGATAACTACCCTCGATGACAATGAGCGTGAACTGGACTCATCGATGCTGGTTATTACCGACCCGATGGGAGCCGTGGCGGTAGCCGGAGTTATGGGCGGCGCCAATAGCGAGGTGACCGAAGATACCACCTCAATACTTCTTGAGGCAGCCAGTTTCAACCCGGCAAGCATTCACTACACCGGCAGGACCTTGAACCTGCCCAGCGAAGCCTGTATGCGCTTTGAGAGGGGCATCAGTACCGATCTGACCATACCGGCGCTGAAAAAGGCTACTCAGCTAATCGCTCAGCTCGGAGGCGGGCAGGTTACCAGGGGGATAATAGACGTCTACCCCGGCAAGAAGGAACCGGAGCCTGTTATGATATCCACCGATGAGGTTAAAAGGTATCTGGGCATCGAATACAACCTTGAACAGATAAACAATGCTCTGACCTCTCTCGGATTCGACTGCCAGAAGACAGACCGTCCCAATGAGCTTTCGGTGACGGCTCCGCACTGGAGGAGCGATATCCGTCTGACTGTCGACCTTGTAGAAGAGGTAGCCCGGATTCTGGGCTATGACAACATTCCAATGACCATGCTCAGCGATCCGATACCAAGGCAAAACCCGGAACCTGTTATTGGTCTCAAGCGTGAGACAGGCCGGATTCTAACCGGATATGGATTCCAGGAAATAATCACCTACACTTTAACAAGTCTTGAAATGATGAAGAAATTGCAGGGAGAGCCTCACCCGATTGAACAAGAACCACTGCGCTTATCAAATCCTATGACTGCGGAGCAGGAGTACCTTCGCCCGAACCTGAGAGTAAACCTGCTCTCCGCCCTTGTCTCAAACCGGAGGCATGAAGACGGTGGCATCAGGCTCTATGAACTGGGGAAAATATACGTGCCGCGTCCCGATGACCTGCCCGATGAACAAGAAATTCTATGCTGCCTGCTCAGTGGACCGGCAGCCGAAAGCTCGTGGCATGGCGAAGGCAATCCGCCTGATTTCTATGAAGCCAAGGGTATTGTTGAAGGCCTGCTCGACCGGTTAAACGCACCGGTCACCTTTGAGCCTGACACTGATGAAAGCCTTCATTCAAACAAACAGGCGGCAATAATCATTGAAGGTAATAAAGCAGGTGTTCTCGGTCAGATACATCCCAAAGTGCTTGAGAACTTCGATATCAGCGAAGACGTTTATTTCATTGAAATAGACATGGCGGCACTGTTACCCTATGCCGCAGTCCACCGCATGTTCCAGCCGATACCCCGTTTCCCGGCAATGGTCAGGGACCTGGCACTCGTAATTGATACCGGAGTAACGCACAGGAAAATTCTGAGCATTATCGAAAGCTTCCCCCTGGTAACGGACGTCTCTGTTTTCGATGTCTATTCGGGTGAGCAGGTGCCCGCGGGGAAGAAGTCCTTAGCCTACCGGATTACCTTTCAGTCGCCTGACCATACTCTGACCGATAAAGAAGTGAATAAGGTAGAAAAACAAATTCTGGACAGGCTCTCCAGAGACCTGGGTACCAGCCTGAGAGAGTAACACTGTTAGAAAACCGCTCTCCAGAGCTTTAAACCCCTCTTTCTGTTAAGACAAAATCTCACCTGCTATTGACAAGCACTCTTTGTCCGTATATAATATCAGTATATTCAGTAGATACTGATATTTCATATTCATCAGTATATATTATCATTGAGGTTATAGAGATGAGACAGAAAATTGAAAATAACTGCTGCGCTTCGCCCGATAGTAACAGCGGTTGCTGTAAAGTCGAAGCGATAATCGGCATTGACGAGCGTGGACAGATGGTGTTACCGAAAGAGGCCAGAGACAAGGCAAATATTCAGGCTGGTGACAAACTGGCAGTCATAAGCTGGGAGAAAAACGGGAAGGTATGCTGCCTGTCCCTGCTAAAGGCTGATGACCTTATCGACATGGTAAAGGACAGACTGGGGCCGGTTATGACAGAAATTTTTCAGAATAAATAGGAGTGATTAAAGTGAAAGAAACAGAAATTAAAAATTCTGTAAGAAAGGGCTATGCTAAAATAGTGCAGCAGGACAGTTCCTGTTGCACTACGGCGAGCTCCTGCTGCACCAGTGGAGCTTCAGCCCGGGAAATCAGCAAAAACATTGGGTATACGGAAGAAGACCTTCAAGCAGTTCCGGAAGGGTCTAATCTTGGCCTCGGCTGCGGGAATCCAATAGCCCTCGCTTCTTTAAAAGAAGGTGAAACGGTAATCGACCTCGGTTCCGGCGCAGGATTCGATTGTTTTCTTGCCGCTGAGAAAGTTGGAGCCAGCGGCAGAATTATCGGCATCGATATGACCCCAGAGATGATTGATAAGGCTAGAGAAAATGCAGAGAAAAGTGACCATGAAAACGTAGAGTTTCGTCTCGGAGAAATTGAAAACCTGCCGGCTGCCGATAATACTGCTGATATTGTTATCTCCAATTGTGTAATTAACCTTGTTCCGGATAAAAGCAGAGTCTTCAAAGAAGCATTTCGCGCACTAAAACCAGGTGGCAGACTAATGGTATCTGACATAGTTCTGACAAAGGAGTTACCGGAGGCGGTAAAGAACTCTATTGAAGCATATATCGGCTGTCTTTCCGGAGCAGCTATGATGAGGGAGTATCTGGAGACTATCGAAACAGCCGGATTTCAGGACGTTAAAGTAACTGGTGAAACATCCATCCCCATCGAGTACATGGCCAATGATCCGACAGCCCAAGCTCTCATGGAGACTTTAGACTTGACACCCGAAACAGTGAAAGAGTTAGGTGAATCAATAAGAAGTATCATAGTTTACGGTATCAAGCCTGAATGAACATGGATTTTACATAATTACTTGATTATTCTTTCGGAGGTCAACAGCCCGAAACCTGCCTGCTCTGAGTTCGGTTATCAATTCCTCCAGGCTGTGGATATCTCTTTGAAAGAGGGTGGCACAGGAAGGAATATCAGTAATCGAATGGGCATCACTGCCGCCGGTGCCCTTCAAGCCTAACCTGCGGCACAGCTCCTGTGAAAACTCATTCGCCGATTCCGGAGACCTGCCGTTGAGCACCTCGACTATGCCGACGTATTCGAGAAACGATTCCCGGCAATACCTCTCAATGGCGGCTTCCATGTCTGCACCGCTACTGTACTGCCGCCTCGAAGGATGGGCAAGAATCATAACTCCTCCCGCCTCATCAACGGTCTCCCTTAGCTTCCGCACCATCCACAGACCCGAGCTGTACTCTTCAAGTCCAAAGACAAGGAAGTGACTGTCATCGCTCCACAATTCCACGCCGGGCAGCAGCAGGAAATCATGCTCCTCGCTCAGCCTTGCCAGCTTATCCACGTCCCAGAAGCGCCCGTGCTCGGTGACACAGATACCGTCGATGCCAGCCTGTTTTGCCTTTTCAATGAGCTCAGGAAGCTTGATTGTACTGTCATCCGAAAGAGGAGGCGTATGAACGTGGAGGTCGATAATCAAACGGCCTCCGCCTTTCCCCTGACAAGCTCTTCTATCTTTGCCACCACATTTTCAACCGGCAGGAGCTGAGACTCTTTCTCGGTACGCCTTTTTAACTCGATACTGTTTTTCTCAAGACTGCGGGGACTGACAGTAATCCTGAGCGGTATTCCAAGCAGGTCAGCATCGTTAAACTTCACTCCCGGCGACTCCACCCTGTCGTCCAGGAGTACCTCCAGTCCCTTTTCCGTGAGTCCAGCATATAGTCTTTCGGCAATCTCCGAGACTTCCGAACCTTCGCGGTGCAGGGAGCAGATATACACCTGATATGGAGCGATTGCCTCAGGCCAAATAATACCTTTATCATCATGGTTCTGCTCCACGGAGGCGCCAAGCAGCCTGCTGGGACCGATTCCATAGCACCCCATAATGATTGGCTTTGATTGTCCGTCCCGGTCAATAAATTCGGCACCCAGCTTTTCACTGTAGAAAGTACCGAGCTTGAAGATGTGCCCCACTTCGATACCACGACTTGACAGCATCTCTTTCCCACACTTCTGACACTTATCTCCGGCATGGGCTCTGGCGATATCGGTTACAATATCGGCCTTGAAGTCACGGGGATAATTCACGTTTTTAAGGTGAGTCTCCGGCTTATTGGCTCCGGCAACGAAGTTGCTACCCGTGGTAACGGAATCATCGGCAATTACCTTTATACTTTTAATACCGACCGGCGAGGCGGCTCCGGGCACGATACCGGCTTCAATAACTTCATCCTCGGTTGCCATCCTGAGGTCAGTGCACTTCAGCGCATTCTGGAGTTTAATTTCATTCACGTCCAGGTCGCCTCTTATTACGCCGAAGACAAATTCCTCATCGGCAATATAGAATACCGCCTTCAGCGTGCCGCTGGAAGGAATGCCGAGGAAATCGGAGACTTCCTCGATGGAAAACTTACCCGGGGTGGCGACTTCCTCCAGGGGGCGCGGCTCGCCACCGCCGACATTACCTTTACTGAATTCCGCCTTTTCCACATTGGCGGCATATCCGCAGGAACAGCGAATAATTTCGTCTTCGCCGCTATCCGTAACCATAACGAATTCATGCGACTCTTTGCCACCGATTGCCCCGCTGTCCGCCTCGACCATCACCGTCGAGAAACCGCAGCGTTTGCAGATATTGATGTACGCCTGCATCATCTTATCGTAGCTTATATCGAGGCCATCCCAGTCCGCATCGAAGCTGTACAGGTCTTTCATCGAGAATTCCCGGGCTCTTATCAGCCCGGCCCTGGGACGCGGCTCGTCACGGAATTTGGTTTGAATCTGGTAAAGCATCACCGGCAGGTCACGGTAGCTCTGTATGTTGTATTTGACGAGTTCGGTAATAACCTCTTCATGAGTCGGCCCCAGTGCCAACTGCCGCTCCCGGCGGTCGTAAAGTTTGAACAGGATTTTCCCGTAAGCGGCATCTCTTCCCGATTCTTGCCAGAGTTCAAGGGGCTGGAGTACCGGAAGCAGAACTTCCTGTCCACCGGCTTTATCCATCTCATCGCGGATTATGTCCTCAATCTTCTTCAGTACCCGCAGGCCAAGCGGCAGGTAGGAATAAACTCCGGCAGCTACCTGTCTTATCATTCCTGCCCGCAGCAGCAACCGATGACTGGCGGTATCTGCTTCAGCCGGGACCTCTCTCTGTGTCTTACCGAACAGCTTCGATATACGCATACTCTCCTCTTTACCAGTTCTTTATTTGTCTTCCCTCGCTGTCTTTCATAGCTCCGAAAAGCGCAACCAAAAAATCAATAAACACCCAGATTCCGGCTATGGTGAGAAATATATACCCGAAGCCAAGAATCCAGGTAGTTGCCCATCCTAAGACACCAAGAACGAGAATCAGGATTCCAGTGCCGATTTTACCGATATAAAACCTGTGAAGACCGAGAGTTCCGAGAAACCATGCCAGTAAAACAACGGCAAGTCTTGATTTGGGCGAAACATCCATCTTCATTTCCTCTCTTATTAATTATGGTTGCTTAAACTCCTCACATTAGGATTTCTAATTGATTTCGCGAAATGCTAGTCCAGTATAATATATTCCTGCCTGTTTAGTCACCCGCTCTGGTGTTTTTAAGACTTTGTTCGGTTTTGGTTGAATGAAAGGCTCTCCCCCTTTATCCCCCTCTCAAACAGTTCCCAGCTTTATAAACCGATTATTCGCCCGTTTGAGAGGGGTCAGGGGTGAGGTAAAAACACCAACCAGATGCAAATGGAACTTTTTAGTAAACCGGGTACTTTTCAGAAAAATATCACGCAACTATACAGCAGCCTTTTTTACCACTGTGAATCCTGCCGAAGTTTTATTGCCACTTTAAGTAACTCAAGCTCGCCCTTAATGATTTCAAGTTTTAGGGCTTCATCTATAGAATAAAATCTCGAATCCAGCACATAATCATCGTCTTCTATGGCCTTCGGATTATGCGTATCCGCTTCAGCCGTATAGACCGGCCAGATGAAATCCGGATACGGGTACTTGTAATCTGCCGGTCTGGGATTCAGATGATGGAAGTGCATAAACCCGAGTACGGATAAATCCTTTAAGGCCCACCCTGTCTCCTCAAGCACTTCCCGGCGCAGTGTTTCCTCAAGTGCTTCGGTTTTCCGGCGTCTTCCCCCAGGAAGGATATACAGTTCATGGTTTTTGTCCCGTATAACAAGCACAGAATCGCCACGGAAGACTATGGCGCGTACCGAACTGACATACTTCAGCGGCGGCTGCTTATTACTGAGACAATAGGTAAGTTTAAGCTGTATGTCATCGCCCCATACTACTGATCCTTCAGCAAGCTGATGGCCCGACGCGAGAAAATTAGCAAGTTCCGAATCTGTTTTCATAATTTCACGGGTATATTAAACTGTATCTTCATTGAGAAACGCCAGAATATCTTCGCCAAACCGGCGTTTCATCACTGCCGCGTGTCCCGTATTTTTATAGAGAACCAGTCTGGCGCCCGGGATTCCTTCCGCTAACTGGTGAATCATGTAGAATTTATCCAGCTCACCGCCGATTATAAGAGTGGGCACTTTTATCTCCGCCAGGCGTTCCGTAAAATCATGCCTGTCTTCCGCTTCAATTTCAACAAGTCCGTCCAGAGGATTGGCAGAAGAACCCAGCATGAAGTTGCCGAACAGCCAGAATATTGAAGTCATAATCGGCCTGGCTGCTCCGGAGAACATCCCGTCAGCCAGCGTGGCGGCAGCGGCTCTCCAGTTGCCCGTCTGTGCCTGGTAAGCAAGCCGTCTCTGCAAGCGCTTTCCGGAATCGCTGAGGCAGTGACCGGTTGAGGCAAAGACCAGACGCTTTAAAAGGTCTGGATAATCGACAGCGAAGTACTGGGCAATCGGCCCGCCGGTGGAGAGTCCCATGATATCGACAGGTGGCTTCAGTTCTTCTTTTACCATTGTGGCATAATCGGCTGCCATATCCTGCATCGAGTAACCGGCAGGCAGGTCAGGCTTTCTGCCCACCGTGTACACGGTGAAGCTACCTGCGATACGCTTGAAACTGGCAGGCATCATCCGCCGCATTAAACCTGACGGCGGCTTGTGATTAAAACTCAGTCCGTCAAAGATAACAAGTGTCCGCGAATTGCTACCCATCCGGGAATACGGCAGACCATTTGCTGAGTATCCCGTCTCTATTTCTATATTCGCCATTAAAGACCTCCTGTGCCAGTGGAAGCTATTCCGGCAGTTTTTCCGGTGAAGACGTTTATCTATATTACCCTTTTAATCCAGTTTATGTAACCCCACCCCCCTTCTTATATCTATTCCCACCCTGCCGCCCTTAAGGAAGCCAAGAGGGGGCTTACGCCCCTCTATAACGCACCCACCTTTTTGTAACGCTTTTCAAGCTCCTTTTTTCGCTAAAAAGATTGCCGTTACAGTTTTACCCTAACCTCTCCCTTTGGTAAAGGGAGAGTGAGAGGGATTTAAAATCAAAATCCCCCTTAATCCCCCTTTACGAAAGGGGGAAATATAATCTAAAAGAGGGGCACACTACACAAGCCCCTCTTTAGCCTCTCTTTATTAATATACAGATTATATTATTCTATCTCGTCATTTTTCTTGTGAATGTAACCAGGAATAGAGCCATCATAAAGATACCGATAAATGCTTCGAATGCTCCTAAAGCTTTCACCGAGCCTGTTGGTTGTGGCGCCCAGCTTCCATAACCCAGAGCGGTAAAAGAGACAGCACTATAGTAAAGGCTATTCAGAAAAGTATTGGGAGAAAGTGTACCTATAGCAAGATATATTAGCGCCAGTCCGAATATAACTGCTGCAGCTGAGATGATTACTCGCTCCCAGTTTTCACCATATCCACATAAAATTCTTAAAATCAAGCTCCAGAGTTTCAGATGCGGTTCTTTTCTCCATTTTCGCGCTTTCCTCTTTGCCTCCATCTCCCGGTAATAGAATTTACCAGCTACGTCATACATACCAGCATTAGTGTGTAAGTTCTTAAGTCGACGATATGAGATTAATGCAGTAGTGTAAGTTTTCGCTATCTCTTCCCACAAAATGTAGTTTCCCCAATCTATATCCTCTAATCTTGTATCAGAAGAAAATTGGGCAGACCAAAGAAGTGCTCTTTCAAGACGAGCAAAGTGTAATTCAGCATTTTCTAAATGGGCAAATTCTAAGTAGACACCTTCTAGGTGGGAACCAGTTAAAATAGATTCCTCAAAATGAGCTTTCTTCAAAAAAGATTCCTTAAGAATAATCTTTCTAAGATTCAGTTTGCTCAGGTCAATCCCCTCCTCGAAAAATTTCCGAGAAAGGTCAAGCCCCTCGGCTGTCCCCCCATTTTCTTCTATCAGTCTGAGAACATCTTCTCGGGTATAGGGATGTTCCTTAGTACCATCTCCCATCTTTATAACCTCTCCACTTCCTCCATGAGGACGCGGACGAAGTCTTTTTCTTGGATGGTAGCGATTTGTTCGCCTTTTTTGAAGAGGACGGCTCTGCCTTTGCCGCAGGCGATTCCCACATCGGCATCCTTCGCCTCGCCGGGACCGTTCACCACGCAGCCCATCACCGCCACCTTAACCGGCTTCTTAATCTTGAGCAGTTCCTGCTCCACCGCTTCGGCTATTTTTATAATATCCACCTCGGTACGCCCGCAGGAGGGGCAGCTTACCAGCACCGGTCCGTGCTGGCGGAGGTCGAGGCTTTTCAGAATCTCATATCCGGCGATTACCTCTTCCCGGGGGTGAGTGGTCAGGGAAACGCGGATGGTATCGCCGATTCCCATGTAAAGCAGGGTGCCGATGCCGACACTGCTTCGGATAACACCGGTGCGGGGAGTCCCCGCCTCGGTGATGCCGACGTGGAGCGGGTAGGGGACTTTATCCGCTATGTCCTGATAAGCTTCGATTGTAGTCGGTACATCAAAGGCTTTCAGGGAGATTTTTATAAGGTCGAAGTCGAGGCTTTCCAGCAGTTCAATCTGCTCCATCGCCGCGGCAACCATTTTCTGGGCGGTGGTATGTTCCGGGTTCACCTTTTTCGGCAAACTACCGGCATTCAGTCCGATGCGGATAGGGACATCCCTTTCTTTGGCCACTGTGACCACAGCTTTCACCTTTTCCGGCTCGCTGATGTTGCCCGGATTAAGCCGCAGACCATCAACGCCCGACTTCAGCGACTGCAAAGCCAGACGGTAATCGAAATGGATATCGGCAATCAGGGGGATAGAGATAGCCTTCTTAATCGGTTCCAAGGCTTCCGCTGCCTGCATATCCGGCACGGCGACGCGGATAATCTCGCAGTCGAGTTCCTCAAGTTCTTTAATCTGGTTAACAGTAGACATAACATCACGTGTATCGGTGTTTGTCATCGACTGCACCACTATTGGAGCATTACCGCCAACAGTCACGTCACCAATCAGGATGGGTTTTGATTTTCGCCTGTTAATCATTTTATTTCCCCGGTTAAGTTATCCCTATAGGCTTTTACTTAATCATGGTTGCCTGTGCAACCATGATTATCTATATTTCTTTCGCCGCTATGGTTCCCTTCGGCTTCGCTCAGGACAGGCTAGCTACTCACCCTGAGCGGCATTCATTCCCACTCACCCTGAGCGGCATTCATTCCCGCTCACCCTGAGCTTGTCGAAGGGTCTCCAACCAAGATTGAGAAGAATCCCCCATAGATTACCACGTCGCTACGCTCCTCGCAATGACAGCGAATTCAGCCAATTGCAGACAGAACTTCATTTACCTTCGTAAACACCGGTGTAGTCTTTGTTGTGAGCCGCGTAGCTTTCCTTCAGGTTGCCCCAGTATCCCAGCGGCAGTTCGCCGGTTTTTACCCTGCCGTTTTCAAGTTTGAGGGTAATGAACTTGTTCCATTCCGGCGGGTCGACTTCCGGATAATCTATACGGTGAAAGTCAAGGTAATTGCTGCTTGCCTTACGTGCCAGGGAAGCATTTAGAGCAATCTGGCCATAGGTAAGGATGCTGATATCCTCGAGGCTGCGCATCAGCTTGTGGGGGTCAAGGGCGTACAGCTTCGGCACCCAGTTCTGCTCGATGTCATTCAGGGCATCCAGCCCCATATTGAAAAGCGCTTCGGTCTTGAATTCGCTGCAGAAGTACTGCATCGTTCTGCTGATTCCGGCGTGCAGCTCCTTCCATTCGATGCTCTCCGTTCTCTTAACCGGAGCAAAGACCCTTGACTTCTCTGCCGCCACCTGGTCTTTTGAAACCACCGGCTCTCCAGCCTGCGCTGCATAATCGGCAGCTTTTCTGCCGGCATACCGTCCTGTGGCTGCCGCGTAACTGTGGTCACCGGGAGAAAATATCTGCTCTCCGGCGGCGTAAAGCCCGTCAAGGGTTGTTTTCAAATCCCAGTCGACAAGGACACCGCCCCGGTCGCGTCCGCTATCAACCGAGCGCCACTGCGGCGGGCTGGTTCCCTCGATAAGCTGGTAGTTCTGAAGCTGGTCCTTGCTGATATCGAAACCCGCCCTGGTATAGGTATCAACGATTATTTTTGTTGTCGCTTCTTCCTGAAGCATCATGTTCCAGGTGATTTCCCGCTCATCTTCCGGCATAGCCGGGAAATCACCGTAGAAGGGCAGGGCATACTCGCCCTTCATGACACTCTCGCGGATGCTGTCCCACCGTGGCATCCGGGGACCCGGCGAGCCTGCATCAGCCCATCCCTGAGTCGGAACCGGCAGTTTCTTGCCGTTAGCATCGACAAGGGGAACATTCTCATAGCTGGCATCACCGGCGCCACTGTACCAGGTGTGTTTGTAGCCGGTCCCGAGTCTAAGCATACCGGATTTCTCCATCATGGTAAGCCCGGCACCGGCTTTCCAGGCCATGGCAATTCCGTCGCCGGAATTAGCCCGCGACCTGAAGGTGGTAATACCGGACAGTTCGGTGTTAAAAACCCAGACTGAACCGATTCCCGCCGTGGCAAGAACGGTAGCCCTGGCTTTAAAAACCATAAACTCGCCGGTCCTATTATTGACTCCCGTAGCGCCGATTACCCTGGCACCCTGAACGCCGCCTTCGGTCAAGAGGCTGGTCACCATGACTCTATCATAGATTTTGACTCCCAGGCGCTCGCATTCCTTTTTCAGCGCCGGCTTAAATGTCGTCCCCCAGACACGAAAACAGGCATTAATCGGCTGATATCTTGGTGAAAGCATGAATTTTGTCTTTTCATCCCTGCCCCTGGCACCAACATATTTATCCTCAGAATCCCTTATTTTACCGCCCATTTTTTCCAGTTCCAGAAGGGCGTCGTACCCTTCCAGGCACTGTATCAAACGGCCGATACCGCAGGTATATCCGCCACTGGCGTCAATAAGGTCCTGCGTCCGCATTACCGGGTCCATGTTGGACAGAGGACTTGTCATCGGCATTTCCCAGTGGTCGCACCCCGGTCCGCCGGCACCGCTCCTGATTGTTGCCGCCTTTTCGACAATAACAACCTTTACGCCCTTCCTGGCAGCACTTATTGCCGCCCAGCACCCGGCGATGCCGCCGCCAAGAACCAGGACACCAGCCTCTATTTCCTGCTCCTTTTCCTGGTCATAACGTATCGGGTATGGCCATTCAGGGGCTGTTTTATTCGTTCTCAGATAATTATGCCAGTCAGTCATCTATCCTACCTCCGCAATAGATTTGCCCTCCGGCATTCAACTGGCGGTGAACCGGTAATTTTTATGAAATCAGGCTTTCTCCGCTTATGATGCGCATAATGTCCTGGTAAGTGATAGCCAGGAAAAACACCATAATCAGGGCAAAGCCGACGAGGTGTATCAGCCCTTCAGCCTTCGGCGGAATACGCTTGCCGCGGCGTACCCACTCGACGAGAACGAATATTATCCTGCCGCCATCAAGAGCAGGAAGGGGGAATAAATTAACTATTGCCAGGTTCATACTGAGAAAGGCGGCAAATTCGAGAAGAGGGCTGAGCCCGGATCGGGCTATCTCTCCTGTTACCTGGGCAATTCCCACCGGTCCGGCAATCTCAGCCGGTATAGCTCCGATAATCATGCTGATGATGCCATTTTTAAACAGAATGAACGTCTCTATACAGGCAGTTACTCCCATAGGTATCGCTCTCCAGAACGGTAAACTCTCCCTTTCCAGAACCGCTTCCGTGGTAAACAGCCGCATTCCGGAGGCAGTCTCTCCTTCTGGCGGCTTCCAACGCGGAATAAAACTGACCTCCTCTTCCGTTCCACTATCATGCCGAACCAGAAGGGTGACTTCCTTCCCCAGGTTCAAATCAATATTACGGTAAACATCCACATTATTGTTGACTGTTTTACCGTTTATACTTAGAATAGTATCTCCGGTCACCATGCCGGCATTGCTGGCCGGGGAGTCCGGAGCTACCTCTCTCACCATTGTCTGCCCGATTACCAGGCTATGAGGCACCATAAAAGCAATGGCGAAAAGGAGGAGGGGCAATAAGAAATTCATAATAGAACCGGAACTGAGGACAAGCAGCCTTGCCCAGACACTTTTACCTGCCAGGCTGCCCGGCACCTCCGGGTCTTCTTCGCCGGCCATCTTCACAAAACCGCCTAGCGGTATTGCATTCAAAGAGTATGTTGTATCGCCCCGCTTTATGGATATTAACCGCGGAGGATAAAAGAGTCCGAACTCTTCAACCTTCACTCCCGTAGCCTTGGCAGTAACAAAATGCCCGATTTCATGAGCAAGAATAAGCACTATAATTACCGCCAGGAAGGATACAATTGTAATTACTACTGTCACTTATTATCTCCGCCTGCAAACTGCTTTACTTTCTCCCTCGCCCAGGCATCCGCCTTCAGGAGTTCCTCAATACTGGGGGAAGCTACGGGCTGATGCTCGGCCAGCGTTTGCTGAATAAGACCGGCGATATCGGTGAACCCTATACGTTTGGAAAGGAAAAGCTCAACGGCAACCTCATCGGCGGCACTGAGTACCGCCGGGCAGGTCCCTCCCCTGATTCCTGCGTCCACGGCCAGCTTCAGGCAGGGAAAAACCTCGAAGTCGGGCTGTTCGAAGGTCAGGCTGCTGATACCGCTCCAGTCCAGCTTTTTCAACTGCGGATTGGGGAGCCGCTCGGGATAAGACAGAGCGTATTGAATAGGAAGACGCATATCCGGATTACTCAACTGGGCTTTAACCGAGCCGTCCACAAACTCCACCATTGAATGTATTATACTCTGGGGATGAATGACCACGCTAATGTTTTCATAGGGTATACCGAATAGCCAGTGGGCTTCGATTACCTCAAGCCCCTTGTTCATCAGCGTAGCCGAATCTATTGTCACCTTCTTTCCCATCTGCCAGGAAGGATGTTTCAGAGCCTGTTCCGGGGTAATTCCCTTCATATCATCCGGAGAATAACTGCGGAAAGGTCCTCCTGAAGCGGTCAGGATAATTCGTGCCGCCGGCTGTGTTTCCCCGGTCAGGCACTGCCAGATGGCACTGTGCTCACTGTCAACGGGTAGAATCCGGGCATTATTAGCTCTGGCCTCACGGGTAATAATATCACCGGCAATAACAAGTGACTCCTTGTTAGCCAGGGCGATTGTCTTACCGGCTTTCACTGCCGCCAGTACTGCCTTCAATCCTGCTTTCCCCGAAGTAGCGACAACGACGGTATCAATAAGAGGGTGGCAGGCGATATCCTCAAGGGACATCAGTTGATAGCCGGTACCGGGCAACTCCGGCAGTGCCACGTTTTCCTGATAATAGACAAACCGGGGTCTAAACTCGCTGATTTGTCTGGAGAGTAAATCAGTGTTATTACCAGCGGCAAGTCCGAGAATCTCGAAGTGTTCAGGCAGGGCGCGGACAACTTCGAGCGTCTGCTGTCCTATCGAGCCTGTTGAGCCGAGGACAGCCAGTCTTTTTACTGTACTACCCATACAACATAATAGTATACCACCACGCCGGCAAAGACAACGCTGTCTATCCGGTCAAGGAACCCGCCGTGCCCCGGGATAAACCTGCCTGAGTCTTTTACACCGGCATTCCGTTTGAGAAGAGACTCGGCAAGGTCTCCTGCCTGGCCAAAAACACTGACAACAATACCCAGAATTACTGCCCGCCACCAGTTCAAGGGGAGAATGAGAGGCGTCGGCAGTATAAAAAACAGACTGATAATTACCGCGCCGAAAATTCCGCCGATAGCTCCTTCCCGGGTCTTTCCCGGGCTGATTTGCGGAGCGAGCTTACGCCTGCCGAATCTCCTTCCTACAAAAAAAGCGGCGGTGTCAAAAGCGAAGGTAACAAACAGCGTATAGAATACCCAGTTCCTGCCATCCTCGACACCTCGCATTGCTACCAGATAACCAAGTAGCCATCCTACATATAGAATCCCTGCCACCGTCCATGCCCAGCTTACGAACGTTTTTTCTTTCTCCGTCCGTAAAAGCAGCCAGATTAGAGGTAGAACCACTGCCGAGGTCAGCAAGAACGGTGTAAGCAGAGCAGGGTTAAACTGAGACTCAAGTATGGATAACAAATTCGAATCACGGCTGATGATGAAGAGCAGCGTCCAGAGTATGCCGAAGATAGTCAGTGACCTTACCTTATAGACATCAACCAGCCGGTAGAATTCGGACACTGCCAGTATCCCCCAGACAGCTACAAGTATGGAAAACCAGGGTAAGGGCGAGTCGAACCATACGGCAGCAATCAGGAGAGGGATTCCCCACAGCGCAGTAATGACTCTTTTCTTGAGCATGACTATTAACTGGGGTTATAATCCGCCGAAGCGCCTCTGCCTCCGGCTATAGGACAGCAGTGCTTTATCTATATCTTTCTTACTGAAGTCAGGCCACAGGACTTTGGTAAAGTGATATTCGCTGTACGTGGTCTGCCAGATAAGGAAATTACTCAGGCGGAGTTCATCGCCGGTGCGGACTAGAAGGTCGACATCAGGTAAACCGTCAGTATATAGATGGCGGGCAAATAGCTCCTCATTTATTTCCTGAGGAGTAATGCCGTCAGTTACAATCTTCCGCACCGCATCAAGTATCTCAGCGCGCGAACCGTAATTAAAGGCGACGCTGAGAGTCATTCGTGTATTGTTTTTCGTCAGCTCCACAGCTTCGTTTATTGATTTCTGCAGGCCAGACGGCAACTCCTGAAGACGCCCGATATGACGGAGCTTCACGCCTTTACTATGGATATCGTTTACGGTATCCCTGATGAAATTTGCCAGAATTTCAAACAGGCCGTTTACCTCTTCCTCAGGGCGTGACCAGTTTTCCGTAGAGAAACCATAAAGTGTTACGTACTTTATAGGATACTCATTGAGGTACTCAACCATGCGGTGCATGTTTTCCGCTCCCACCTGGTGCCCGTGAAGCCTGGGCAGACCCCGCTTTTCAGCCCATCTGCCATTACCATCCGGGACAATGGCTATATGGTTGGGGAGCAGGGGAAACTTATTTGTTTTTGAAGAAGCCATTTCCTTATCTATTTCAACCCCAGCTTAGACCTGCATAAGCTCTGCTTCTTTATTTTGTCCGGCTAGCTCAACATCCGATATAAAGCTATCGGTTATTTTCTGGAGCTGATTCAAGGCACGCTTCTGCTCATCCTGTGATATATCCTTGCTTTTCTCCTGTTCTCTCAGCCCATCTACAGCTTCACGTCTCAGATTACGTATCATTACCCTTCTTTCCTCAACCCTCTTCCTTACCACCTTAATCAGTTCCTGGCGCCGCTCTTCGGAGAGCGGTGGAATATTTATCCTGATTATTTGCCCGTCACTCATCGGATTGAGTCCGAGGTCAGATGTCTGAATAGCCTTCTCAATGTTACGGATACTGTTTTTATCCCATGGTTGTATAACAAGAAGATTCGCATCAGGTACGGAAATACCAGCTATCTGATTTAGAGGCAGATAAGCGCCAGCATACTCCACCTTTATATGCTCTATCAAGCTGGGAGTGGCACGACCGGTTCGGATTGTCGCCAGATCCTGATTCAAACCATCAGCAACCTTTTTCATCTTTTCTTCAATACCAAGCAAAGTCTCTTCAGACATTTTCATTCCTCGTGGAGACTAAAGTGCCAATAGGTTCGCCAGCAACAACCTTTTCCATACTACGCTCTGCTTGCAGGTCGAATACTATTATGGGTAACTGATTTTCCAGGCACAGAGATAGAGCAGTGGCATCCATTACTTCAAGACGCATATTTAATGCTTCCATGTAACTGAGGCAGTCATATTTCCTCGCATCTGGATGTTTCTGAGGGTCGGCACTGTATATACCATCAACATTATTCTTTGCCATCAGCAGGACTTCCGCCTCGATTTCAATGGCTCTCAGAGCGGCAGCGGTATCGGTTGTCATGTATGGATTGCCGGTGCCGCCGGCAAAGATAACCACCCTGTCCTTCTCCAGATGTCTGATAGCACGGCGCCTTATATAGGGTTCAGCCACCTGCTGAATGCTTATAGCTGTTTGAGTTCTTGTGGTAACTCCCTCTCTCTCCAGCATATCCTGGAGGGCCAGGGCATTAATAACCGTTGCCAGCATTCCGGCATAATCAGCGGTGACCCTGTCCATTCCGTCCTGTTCCGCCTTAGCCCCGCGCCAGATATTGCCACCGCCCACCACAATGCCAACGCCCACCCCCATTTCTCTTACCTGCTTTATCTGTTTGGCAACTCTGGATAACACGGAGGCATCAATACCATAGTCTTCGGTACCGCTGAAAGCCTCTCCGCTGAGTTTGAGCAAGACTCGTTTGTATCTGGTAGTAACCATCAGCCTTCTTCTTATGATTTATAATTGAAGCTACATTTCTCCAAGTTCGAATCTGGTAAACCTGCTTACCTTTATGTTTTCTCCGACCTTGGCGATAGTCTCGTTTATAATATCCTGAACAGTCAGATTGGGGTCTCTGATATAGGATTGATGAAGCAGACAGGCCGTCTGCGTTTCTATTTCTGTTCCTTCCGGTATTTCTTCCGGTGATATATATACCGGAGTCATAGCAGCTATCTGCATTGCCAGGTTGTGAGCCAGTTCCTTGAATTCATCGGTACGAGCGACAAAATCAGTCTCACAATTTATCTCAACCATGGCGCCAATACGCCCTCCGGGATGTACATAAGCCTCAATTAATCCTTGAGAAGTCGAGCGTTCCTTTTTCTTTTCAACTATATAGACTCTCTGCTCTTTAAGAATCTGCAGAGCTTTCTCCATATCAGCTCCCGCCTCGACCAGAGCATTTCTGCAAGCCATAATGCCTGCTCCTGATTGCTCCCTCAGCTCTCTCAGCTTATCGGTGGGGATTTTCAATCTTTTCCTCCTCGCTTCATTCGTCGTCAGGGGTGAAAACTAGAGTCTCGTCAGTATAGGCAACTTCACCTTCGCCAAGACCCTCTTCAACTTCTTCATCAACAGGCATTACCATCAGTTCATTGGTGCCTTCAATCACAGAATCAGCAATTTTATTGCATATCAGCCTGATTGCTCTAATTGCATCATCATTAGCCGGAATGGGATAATCGATTTCGTCGGGGTCGCAACTTGTATCAGCTATACCCACAACCGGTATTCCCATTCGCCTGGCTTCAGCCAGAGCGATTCTCTCCTTAGGCGGGTCAACAATGAACAGGGCAGCCGGAAGGCTTGTCATTTCCTTTATGCCACCCATCTGCCGGTTGAGGCGAGCTATTTCCTTCTCAAGCTTCAGGATTTCTTTCTTGGGTAAACGGTTGAATTCCCCTCTGGACTGCTGGTCCTCGAGGCGAACAAGGTAATCGATGCGTGCCTGGATGGTAGCGAAATTGGTCAGCACTCCTCCTATCCAGCGTTGATTGACATAATACATACCACAGCGCTGGGCCGTCTCTTCAATCGCTTCCTGAGCCTGCTTCTTGGTACCGACAAATAAAATCTTTCCACCTTCCGCCGCCACTTCTCTAATAAACTCGCAGGCTCTATCAAGCATACTTACAGTTTGCTCAAGGTCAATGATATGAATACCCTCGCGTTTGGTAAAAATATATTTCTTCATGCGAGGATGCCAGCGACTGGTCTGGTGCCCGAAGTGAGCCCCTGCCTCCAGTAGCTGTTTTACGGAAACACTTTCTGGCAAATTTACACCTCTTTCTGTTATTAACTAGGCTAAAGTATAGCATATCATCCCCGCAGGCAGCAACAATAGGACCACATCATGACTCTAACGGAGGAATACGCCAGGGTCACCGGAATACCTTATATTATGGACGCTTACCTCGGTTAATAATTCACGTATCGTTAAAGAAAAAGGGGCGGCTTTTAGCCGCCCCTTTTTCTTAATTTGATTTTATTCAGGACAGGGTAACTAGTACCCCATGGATCTCTTCAAGGCAGGGTCCACCCAGACATAGTGAACCCAACAGAATTGATTGTCATAACCCAGGGTACCTTCACCGTGGTAGTTCTGCATCCAGGGCCACCACATTGTGTATCCCAGCGGACGTGGCACCCAGATTCCAGCGCACTGTTCAAGCTCAAACGGAACCGCTTCTTTAAGCAATGCTGCCACCTTATCAGGGTCTTTACCATAATATATGTTTACCTGATCATAGATATCCCTGGTATACGGGGCTTCGAAGTAGCTGGGGCAATCAAAGCTCTCTATACGAACACTGTGCATCTTCCAGGGGAACGAATGGGTGGGGCTGGGCTTATAAATCATTTGCTCGTGAGTCCTGGCTCTGCCCATGCTCCTGAACTGAGTCGACTCAAGAGGAACAATTTCCATGTCTATGCCGACTTGAAGCAGATATTCTCTTATCATGGAAACGTAGTCCACCTCGCGAGTATCACAGTTAATTATTGTCTTAAAGCCATCGGGATACCCTGCTTCAGCCAGAAGTTGTTTTGCCTTATCGGGGTTATAGGTAAATATTTCCGGGACACTACAAGCCGACCCCTCTACCATTGGTTCTGTTGGCATCTCCTCCATAGGCGTATAGAAAGGTTCCCAGGTCTTACCGGATGGATATGGGTGAGATAACAGTTGGGCGTTTCCTTCGTAGTACTCGTCAAAAATCTCCTGGTTGTTCACCGCCAAGTTCATCGCCTGCCGTACCTTTAGGTCATGGAAAGGTAGTTCCGGCTTGTCCACTCTCATCCACGGTATGTTATAGTCAACGGGAGTCTGTATATACTGCAGGTCAGGACATTGCTGCATCAATAGCTCTGCGTCTTCCCAGTTAATGGGAGCATGCCGGTCAATCTTACCGGTACGTATTGCTGCCAGTTCGGTTGACCTGTCAGTAATGAATAACTGCTTGAAGCCATCAAGATAGGGCAACTGGTTTTCAGGGTGAACCGGGTCATTCCGCCAGTAGTTCGGATTTCTTACGAAGGTCATCGAGCTGCCAGGTAGAAAATCACTCACCATAAAGGGCCCCGTGCCAATGGCATGCTTCCAGTCCTTCATATCTCCGTAGACATCAACTATCTCCGGTGCCGATATGTGTATCTGCTCACCATCAAGGACAAGGTGCAGTCCCTGATATGCTGCAGGAACCTTGAGTTCTACCGTATACTTATCAAGGGCTGTTGCCGATACCAGATAAGCATCAGGATTATTGGTAATACGAAGGAAACCCTTTGGGGCTGCCCACTGACGTTCCATCTCCCAGGCTACATCTTCGGCAGTAAGCTCCCTGCCATTTGCGGGATACTTGTCCCAGAAGTGAACTCCTTTACGGAGATGGAAGACAATGGTCTCATCATCAGGCATATCCCAGCTTTCCGCCAGTTCACCGGTCAGCAGGTCTATACGTCCAACAAAACCGTTAATCCAATCGGTTTCACCCGTGCCGGCAAGTCCTTTCGCCCAGTCCTCTCCCATCATCTCTTCGTGAGTCAGGAACTGGTCTCGGACCTCCACCGACATTGTGTATTCCGGGTCAAAACCCATCGGCTCAGGGGCCACGAAGGTTATCGTACCGCCATATTTGGGCACGTCTGGAGGCAGTAGAGCCTCTTCCTCTTCTTCTTCCTCTTCTTCTTCCTCTTCTCCGATTATAACTTCTTCCTCTTCCTCTTCTTCTTCAACCACTGCCGTCCCGCATGATGCTATTACCAGAGATAACACCATCAAACAGCTAACAATTAACCATATAAATTTCTTTGTCATTGGATTTGTCTCCTAATTTCGTTTCAAAATTCAAATCCGCTCCGTCTAATGTAATCCACATTATCCTAAACGGGTATAAGCTTTATGCAACTCATCACATCACCTCCACCATTTCTTATTAACAACCTTGTAGTATCTTTTTTAATTCAGGATTATTCACCGGATACAATTATCTTTAAATGTTAATAATAGTCATTAATATGTAAAATATATTAATAAAATCCTTTAAACTTTGCCCAATATAGTACAGGACATCTGCAATAATGTCAATCATCTGAATAAAGCGGCTCCATTTCTGTCAAAAGACATAACTATTTTAAAAAATATAAAAATATGCTATAATCAGCAACTATGTATAAAACGGACTTAGTAGACGAGAAAATTGTCCGTATACTGGGCCAAGACGGACGCCGAACAAGCGAGCAGCTGGCAAAAGATCTGAATATCAGTGCGGCTACGGTCAGGCGAAGAATAAAGAAGCTCATAGAAAATGATATGCTTCACTTCGTGGGAGTAGTCAACCCCGCCAATTTCGGTTATCCACTGCCGGCTGTCATTGCAGTTGATGTGGTTCCCGGCAAGCTGGACTCAGTGCTTGAGAGGTTAACGGAACAACCTGAGGTTAAATGGACGGCGACTACCGTCGGTCGTTATGATATTATAGCCGGTCTGCGATTCCGCTCTATCGACTATCTTTCCGGATTCGTAACAAACACCCTCAACCACATAGACGGGATTAAGGACAGTGAGACATTTATCTGTCTGAAGGGGTCGAAAGACGGGCCTTATTTACCACTGACCTGATGTTCATCTATTTAGCAGTATAACTACGTTTCGCAGCAGTCCGCCGGAGCCCGGTTTCCCGGTATGATTATTTACCATAATATCAACGTACCTGCGGTTTCACTCTGCTTCAGATAATTGCAAACAGCCTGGTAGATAAACCTGCCTACCATGATTACTTATCCGGCTGATTGCGCATCCTGGTGCTTCCCGCAAGACGACATATTGTTTACATTCCGTATTGTGTGGTATAATGCGACAGAAATTTATCAGATACAAAAAGGCGCTACCCGAATAGTAACAACAGAGGAAAGGAAGCAGTTGCGAGACTACGAACTTACAGTAATCATCAATCCGGAGTATAGTGAGGAGAAGTTTGAGACTACATTAGACAATATAAGCCAGTTTATCACGGACAGGGGTGGGACTGTTGTAGATATAGACCGCTGGGGAAAAAGAAGACTGGCTTACCCGATAAAGCACTTCATTGAGGGGAACTACGTACTGGCCAAAATACAAATAGGGTCAACGCTGGGAAAGGAACTGGAAGCAAATTTACAGATTTCCGGAGATGTTTTAAGGCATTTGCTGATAAAATTGAATAATTAATGGGAAGGAAGATTTTTTCTTCCGATTGCACGGGAGAGTAAAAGGAGCTTGAGACAATGGTTAGCGTGAATAGAATGATAATCATCGGTAATCTAGGCAGCGAACCTGAAATGCGCTTCACTCCCAATGGCAGACCTGTAACATCTTTCAGTGTTGCGACGAACCGCAGGTATACTACATCTGATGGTGAACGTAGAGAAGAGACGGAGTGGTTTACCGTGGTTACCTGGGGCAGGCTCGCTGAACAATGCAACCAGTTCCTATCCAAAGGCAGACTGGTCTACGTTGAAGGCAGGCTGCGCAGCCACTCCTGGGAAGGCCAGGACGGGCAGAAACGATATCGAAATGAAATAGTTGCCGATAGAGTGAGTTTTCTTGACAGGCAGCCTTCGGCTCACCTCACCGAAGAAAAGGGTGACATAGGTGGGACGGACGAACTGGAACCGGATGATATTCCGTTTTAATGGAATAATTAACTTATTGATATTGAAGCAGGGAGTTTAGCATAAGTGGCAAGACGAAAAACTACAAAAGCGAAGAGCACAAGGTGGCACAGACCGAAGTATGTGCCGAAGCGTAAGGTCTGTGCCTTTTGCGCCAATAAGATCAAGGAGATAGACTACAAAGATTCCGAGAAATTACGCGGCTATATATCTGATAGAGCGAAGATAACACCGCGGCGGAGGTCTGGCACCTGCGCCAAGCATCAGCGTATCTTAGCCACGGCGATAAAGAGGGCACGACATCTGGCTTTGCTACCATACGTGCCGGCTCATATGCGTAAAGTGGGGAATGTTGTCGAAGCTGAATAGTCCGACTGACTAATCGCAATCCCACAATCCTCTCTTTATCATTATTCCAATTCTTTATAAGGGGTTAGAGTGCCAAAAAGGACTTATCAACCGAAGAAAATTCCGCGTAAGCGTGAGCATGGTTTTTTAAAAAGAATGAGTACCCGTGCCGGACGGGCTATCCTGAAAGCGAGACGTCTGAAGGGGCGTAAGCGCCTTACGGTGGTCTAGTGCTGAGATAGAATCTCAGCTTTTGAACATGGTGAGTGGACTGATGAGGAGAGAAGAACGCCTTACCAAGCGTCAGCAATACGCTGCAGTTTACAGTAAAGGCAGTTCGTGGACTTCGAGTTTACTGGTAATGAAAGCTTTGCCTAACGGTCTTACTTCATCCAGATACGGAATATCGGTTGGCAAACGGGTTGGAAGCGCGGTAATAAGAAACAGAATGAAGCGTTTGCTCCGAGAAATCCTGCGGATAACGCCAATAATCCCGGCTTGGGACATAGTATTTATCGTCCGGCCGGCAGCGTCCACTACCGATTATGCCAGTCTCCGGGAAGCAGTTGAGGATTTATTATGCCGGGCTGGCTTGTTAAATGAAGAGGAAGAGTACAGTACACCGGGTGAAGTTAAAGCCGGAATCAACGGCAAGTAACGTATAACCGGTAGTAAAAATACGCGGGAGGTTTGCTCCGGTACCGGAGAGTAAAAAAGAGTAAAAAGATGAAGTGGATTGCCCTGGGACTGATAAGACTCTATCAGGTTACAATATCGCAGGTACTGCCATCGTCCTGCCGTTTTTTGCCAACCTGCTCTCAGTACACCTATGAGGCTGTTGAAAAGTACGGTTTCTTCAAAGGGGTATTTCTGGGAGCGAAGCGTATCGCCAGCTGCCACCCGTTTAACCCGGGCGGTTATGACCCTGTGCCATGATAATATGAAAAAAAGATATAAAAAATATCCGATATTTAAAATATTACTGCTGGTTACAGTTCTGTTAATTATACTTATTGTTTCCGGCTGCCGCACCGGGGGCACCTTTGTAGTTCCCAGAGGCTGGTCAGGTGCCATCACTGATAACAACACACTTTTCATCGGTACCATGGAGGGGAGAATTGCCTCCGTTTCGCTGGACAACGCTGACCTCATGTGGTCGACAGTGCTGGAAACACAGCAACCATCAGCCGGATTTCTTGGCTGTGCCCGGACTCCGACAGCCGTAGCAATGTACGGTACACCTTCAATCACCGGAGACCTTGTTTACGTTACCGGCTATAACGGTAAAATCTACGCCTATAGTGTGGATATAGGTACCCTGAGATGGGTGTATCCGCGTGATAATTACCTCAGACCCATAGTCGGCGGCTCGATTACCACACCGGACACCGTTTATTTTGCATCTTCGAACGGTAGGGTCTATGCACTGGACGCCAAGACCGGCGATGACAACGTATGGAATGAACCTTTTGATGTGGGGGAAACAATCTGGACTACTCCGGCAATCGATAAAAATACGTTGTATTTTGGGTCGTTCGATAATAAGCTTTATGCCCTTGATGCTGACGATGGCAGTAAGAAATGGGAGTTTGAGACTGAAGGAGCTATCGTCTCAACACCGGTTGTCTATGATAACTCGGTACTCATCGGCTCCTTCGACAGGTACCTGTACTCGGTAAATAAGGACAGCGGCAGACAAAACTGGAAGTTCCCGGCGGGAAACTGGTTCTGGGCAACACCGGTAGTCCATAACAATACGGTGTATGCCGGTTGCCTTGACGGCAAGGTCTACGCGGTCAACGCCGAAAACGGCGACCTGCTAGCCGAGTTCGACCTGAGAAGTCCGATATCCTCTTCTCCGGTACTTGTCGATGATATGGTAGTTGTCGCCACGGAAGCAGGCATAGTACATACAATTGATACCAATAATAACCGGGAGAAGCACCTTATCAATCTGGAAGAGAAGGTGTTTGCTCCTCTCGCCGCCAGTCAGGGCAAGGTCTACGTGCATACGTCTGAAAATGCCCTCTATGAAATCGATGCGGTTTCAGGAGCAAAACGGGATATTACCATAAAAGAACCAGAACAATAACAGGAGTAGATTCAATTGGAGTGGGTCGGATACATCTGGGACCTGATAATATTAAATCCGCTGATTAATATTCTAATCATGCTGACGAGTTATCTCTTCGGTAACTTCGGGCTGAGTATTATTGTGCTGACTATCGTTGTCAACATCCTGATGTATCCCCTTACCAAGAGGCAGCTAGAGTCGCAAAAAGCCATGCAGTCAATGCAGGCTGAAATTACCGAGATTCGCAAGAAATATGCCAAAGACAAGCAAAGAGCCGCCCAGGAGCAGATGAGGCTGATGAAACAATCGGGGGTAAGCACTACCGGCTGCCTGGTGCCGATGCTAATACAGATGCCGGTCTTTATCGCCCTCTATCAGTCGATTATCCGCCTTCTGGCAACTGCTCCGGAAGGATTTCTCAACCTTTCTCAGCGCCTTTACCCGACCTGGTCACAGGTATTTTCACTGGTGCCACTGGAGAGCAGTTTCCTCTGGCTGGACCTGGCTGTACCTGACCTGATTCTGGGAGTCCTGGTTGGAGCCGCGATGTGGGTACAGCAGAAAATGTCAACCCCTCAAACCACTGACCCTCAGCAGAAAGCACAAAGCCAGATGATGCTCTGGATGATGCCGCTGATGTTTGCTTTTATCTGTATAACTTTTCCCAGTGGTCTGGCTCTGTACTGGTTTACATCCACTGCCATCAGAATTATCCTGCAATACTTTACCAGCGGATGGGGCGGTTTGGTCGGAACAGCAGATACGGGAACAACGGCAAGAGATAAAAAAATTCAGGGGAGCGCTATTCGGCAGAAGGAGTCTCTTAGAGAGGCTGACATCAGCGCCGATATTGTCATTGAACCGAGCACTGCCCAGGAAGAAGGAACAGATAATGAAGAGTCTGGAGATAAGCGCCAAGACCGTGGAGGACGCTATCCAACAAGCCTTAGAGCAACTAGGCGTAAGCCGAGAAGAAGTGGAGGTCAGCATCGTAAAAGAAGGTAAGGCCGGTATTTTAGGTCTGGGTTCCGATGAGGCGATTGTCCGGGTTACTTTAATATCGGAAATGTCAAAGGAAGAAATTGGTTCTGCTGAGGCCGCCAGGGAGGCTCTGGAGAGACTGCTCGAATTAATGGATATAAACGGCTCCATAACAGTCCAGGACGAACCGCTGTTACCCCAAGGCCAGACAGCTGCTGAGGAAGAAGCGGAGAGCACACCGACTATCGTCCTGAACATTAACGGGGAAGACCTGGGTATTCTCATCGGTCGGCGGGGACAGACCCTATCCTGTCTCCAGTACATCGTCAGACTGATTGTGGGGCACCGGACGAAGACCTGGCTGCCGATTACCATTGACGTGGAAGGATATAAAAAACGCCGCTACCAGGCACTTCAGTCTTTCGCCCGGCAGATGGCGGAGCAGGTGCAGGCAAACGAGAAATCTTTCACCATGGAGCCAATGCCCGCTTACGAAAGACGCCTGGTCCACCTGGCACTTGCCGATAATGATGGCGTCGTTACCGAAAGTATCGGACAGGGCGAATCCCGCCGGGTGGTGATACTACCCAGCGAATATTCGGAATAATCCGTACTGTTTAGTTTTGGCTGTTAATGTCATTACGAGCCAGAGGTCCCAACCTGCTCATTACATCAATCTACAAAGTCCTCCTTGTCATTGCGAGCCCGCCTCTGGCGTGCGTGGCCTCGGCCTGATGCTCGGTCTGAAGGCAATCACCACCTTCAAAAGAGGAGATTGCCACGTCGCTACGCTCCTCGCAATGACAATTGAAACAACCAGATACAAGTAGAACCTGGAATAATTGATTTATTGTCTCTTGTATGATAGTCTTTTATTGTAAAAGGCTGTGACGGAGAAGAGTAAGAGAGATAAAGATACCTAGCGAGTCTGGTACGGTGCAAGCAGACGTATCCGCCCCCTGAAAATCCCTCCCGAGCCGCCAACCGAACGTCCCGATTCCATCGGGGCAAGTAGACTTGGACGGTCCCGTCAACCGTTATCCGTGACGAGGGCATAATATCTGTGCCCTTAAAGAGTGTCCCCCGGTTTTTTCCGGGGGGAATAAGGGTGGTACCGCGGGAAGAGTCCCGTCCCTAGGACGGGACTTAATTTATTATATAGAGGTTTTGAGATGTTTAAACCGGTGAGCAGCAAAACGAATTTTCCGCAGATGGAGGAAAACATACTCGGACTGTGGAAGGAAAACAACAGCTTTGAAAAGAGTGTGGAGATACGCAAGGGCGGACCTCTCTTTATCCTCTACGAGGGTCCTCCAACAGCCAACGGCAGCCCGGGCATCCACACCATTATGCCCCGGATTTTCAAGGATATAATCCCGCGTTACAAGGTGATGAAGGGCTACTATGCGCCGCGAATCGGCGGCTGGGATACTCACGGCCTGCCGGTGGAGCTTGAAGTGGAAAAGGAGCTTGGTTTCTCCGGTAAAGAGCAGATTGAGGAGTACGGCATTGAACGTTTCAATGCCTTGTGCCGGCAGAGCGTTCTTGGCTACATAAAGGAATTCGAGGATATCACCGAGCGTATCGGCTTCTGGATTGACCTGGAGAATGCCTACGTCACAATGAAGAACGAATACATAGAAACCGCCTGGTGGGCAATTAAACAGATGTGGGAAAAGGGGCTTATCTACCAGGGCTACAAGGTTACGCCTCACTGTCCTCGCTGCGGCACCTCGCTCAGCTCACATGAAGTAGCCCAGGGGTACCGGGATGATACGGAAGACCCATCGGTTTACATAAAATTCAAAATCGACCTTTCGTCACTGCAAGGCTCTGAGGTTAGAGACAGACTTCTCAATCTTATCAATTCTTCCGGTAAACCTGCTTATTTTCTTGCCTGGACGACAACACCCTGGACTTTGCCCGGTAATACCGCCCTGGCAGTAGCGGCGGAAGATGAGTACGCAGTAGTTGAAACCGAAAATGAATTTCTAATACTGGCTTCGGTGCTACTTGAACCAGCGGAGCTTGGCGATGCGACCGTACAGGAGAAAGTTACGGGCAATGAGCTTGTTGGATTAAGGTATGAACCCCTGTTCAACCCTCACCACTACGGAGTAGAGCGCCGGCGTTTCCAGGAAAACTCAGAGCTAAAAGTACAGGAACCTGATAATACTCTCACCTATCGTGTTATTGGGGGTGATTTCGTTTCGATGGAAGACGGCACCGGAATCGTCCATATCGCGCCGTCTTACGGTGAAATCGACTACGAAGCCGGTCAGGTTAACAACCTTGACTTCGTCCATCAGGTGGACTTGAAAGGTTACCTCATCGGGGACTATCCGTTCTCAGGTAAGTTCGTTAAAGATGCCGACCCGCTGGTGCTGGAAGAGCTTGAGAAAAAGGGACTCCTCCACCGTGCCGGTACAATCCGCCATACCTACCCGTTCTGCTGGCGCTGTGATGCGCCCCTGCTTTACTACGCCAAGCAGACCTGGTATATCCGGACGACTGCCAGGAAAGAAAGGCTCCTTTCCGGCAATAATGAGATTAACTGGTATCCGGAGCACATCAAACACGGTCGCTTCGGAGACTGGCTTCAGAATAATGTCGACTGGGCTTTCTCCCGCGAACGTTACTGGGGCACGCCGTTACCGGTCTGGCGCTGTGAGTCCTGCGGTGACTTCGATTGCATCGGAGGGGTGGCGGAACTGAAAAGCAGGGATGGATTCAGCGGACTGAGAGAACCACTGGACCTGCACCGGCCTTTTGTTGATGAAGTAACCTTCAAATGCTCCGGGTGCGGCGGCGAAATGCGGCGGGTACCGGAGGTTATCGACTGCTGGTTCGACTCTGGAGCGATGCCAATAGCTCAATCACACTATCCGTTCGAGAACGAGACGCTGCTTGAGGACGGGCGCTTTCCAGCCGACTATATCTGTGAGGCGATTGACCAGACCCGCGGCTGGTTTTACAGCCTGCACGCCATTTCGACCCTGCTCTTCGACCGCCCGTCCTTCAGGAATGTCATCTGCCACGGGCACATACTCGACGCCAAAGGCGAAAAAATGAGTAAGTCAAAGGGGAATATGGTTGAACCCTGGGACATAGTCAAGAAGTACGGAGCCGACGCCCTGCGCTGGTATATCTATACCGCCGTACCGATGGGCAACTCGATGCGGTTTGAAGAGGGCGCCATCGCCGAGATATCCCGCCGTTTCCTGATGACTCTCTGGAATGTCTACTCATTCTTCGTCACCTACGCCAATATCGATAATTTCACACCGGACACCGGACAGGACTCATCATCGCAGTCGGAGCTTGACCGCTGGATATTCTCGGAACTGAACCGGCTTATCATCGATGTCGATTCAGTGCTGGAGAACTACGACCCTCGTTCAGCAGCCTGGAAAATCGCTGCTTTTGTTGACGTGCTGTCCAACTGGTACGTCAGGCGAAGTCGGCGCCGGTTCTGGAAGAGTGAGAATGACACGGACAAGCTCTCGGCGTACAACACCCTCTACCGGTGCCTGATTACACTATCGAAGCTGATGGCGCCGTTTACGCCATTCCTTGCCGAGGAGCTATACCAGAACCTCGTCTGCTCAATAAACTCCGACGAACCGGAGAGCGTGCACCTCACCGATTTCCCGGTAGCTGACGAGAAGATGATTGACGAGCAGCTAATCCGGGATGTCGGTTCTGTTACCGAACTGGTGAGTAAGGTCCGGGCGCTGCGTACCGAAAACAATATAAAAGTGCGTCAACCGATAAGTGAAATCAGGCTGCCGGAAAGACCCGAATGGCTTAAGCAGGCGATTATCCGGTTTGACTCCGAAATTAAGGATGAAGTCAACGTCAAGGATATTATCTTCGTCGAAAACATTGATGGTCTTGATAGTAAACGGTATCCGTCCACGGCTTTCAGCAGTTCCTCAGTAGCCATCGATACTTACATTACTCCCGAGCTTAAAGCCGAGGGGATGGCGCGGGAAATCGTCCGCCGTCTGCAGACAATGCGGCGTTCGGCGGGATTCGATATTGCCGACCACATTGAGGTCTACTATGAAGGTGATGACTACATCAGGCAGGTAATGACGGAACCTGCCCTGGCCGATTATATAACGCAGGAAACGCTGTCAAAGCAGCTTGTCGAAGGTATGCCTGAAGATACGGACTTCAAGGAAAGCTACAAACTGAGCGGTTACCAGGTATCCCTGGGAGTAAAGAGGCTGGACTGATTTTATTTAACCCCATCCCCCTGTATCCCCCTTCCCCTTAGAAAGAGTCTTGCCCTAAAAGTCGTGTGTTCCTGTCACCCTGGAGCACATTCGCTCCGCTCAGTGTAAACTCCGCGAAGGGCCTCAGGGAGGAGAGGATTACTTTGACTCCCCACCCTGAGATTCTTCGTCCGCCAGAGGCGGACTCCAGAATGACTTTTGAGGCAAGGCCCTTAGACAAGGGGAAGGGGGAAGAGTTTTTAAAGAGGGGTTTACCCCTTTTAACGCCCCGATTCCGTTATTATCTTTCGGGAGTGTATTACCTTAAAAAGAGTGGTGGGCGGGAATAGATAGATATTATCGGCGGTGGCGAATAGAGCAGCTAAGAAAGTCATAAAAGGGCTAAGGATTTCCCGGTCTTTCGATAAGGGTGGTATAAGTGGTGCTTTTTGTTTCACCACGCCAGTAGGTTATTTCCACTTCCTGCCCGACCTTAGCGGAACGTATCGCTACTATCAAATCATCGAGCGATTCCGTAGCATTACCGGCAAAACTGACGATTACATCGTTTGCCTGCAATCCGGCCTGGGCTGCCGGACTTCCGGAAACTACTTCAACGATAAAAGCACCATTGTCAACCGCCAGGTTAAAATTTTCAACCACATATTCATCTACAGTATAGAGAGACACGCCGAGCCAGGGATGAATGGCATGACCCGTATTAATCAAATCCTGGATAACGGATGCAGCCGTCGCAGTGCTGATAGCATAACCAACACTTTCAATTTCCACGCTGGCCAGCTTGGCATTGGTGATGCCGACCACTTCGCCCGCCATATTCACCAGCGGTCCACCACTATTACCCGGATTGATGGCAGCATCGGTCTCGATAAGCCCGTACAATGCCTGTCCGACATCTACCTCTATTGATGCTCCCTGCCGGCTGACGATACCTGCCGTCGCCCTTGTACCCTGACCCAGTGAATTACCGATAGCCACTACCCAGTCGCCTATTCTCAGCCTGGATGAGTCACCTACTTTAGCCACTGGCAGATTTTCAGCTTCAATTTTTACCACCGCCAGGTCTGTCAGGCTATCAGTACCGACTACCTTAGCATCAAAAGACCGCCCATCATCAAGGATTACGGTAATATTCTCTGCATCCTGGACAACATGATTGTTGGTTACGATGTAGCCATCCTTACTGATAATCCATCCTGAGCCGTCTCCCTCCTGGGTTACAGGACGGTTGAAAATATCACGGGCAACAACTTCAATATGGATAGAGACTACCGACGGCTTGACAAGGGCAACGACATCGGCAATGTCAGGTAGTATCTGGGCCTGCCCGTCTACCGGGACCGACCACTCGGAATCAATAACATCATTATTTTCCGTATTTTCCGTGACAGGAGGAGGGGATTCCGGTATTTGAGTCTCTTCCTCAACCGCCAGCATGCACCCGGTGGTCGTCACCAGAGTAAGAGCGATAATCAGAACGAGAACAAGTTTCTTGATATTTGTCATGTTAATTTCAACTCTATATTTAATATATTACAAATAAAATACTAAGAAAATGTTAAGGGTACTAAGTGTGCCGAGAGTATTCTCGGCACACTTAGATAATATACTTGCTTTATCTCTAGTCCCCGGGAACAACCGGTAATGACTTCAGTGCTTCCTTTACCTTTTCCTCCGGGTACTCATAGTCCTGCAACCTTCCTGAGAGGTACTCATCATAAGCGGCCAGGTCAAAGTGCCCGTGACCACTGTGGGCTATCAGGATAGTCTTTGATTTGCCTTCCTCTTTGCACTTCAGGGCTTCGTCAATAGCCACCCTCAAGTCATGGCACGGTTCCGGTGCAGTAATAATGCCCTCAGTGCGGGCAAACTGCACACCGGCTTCAAAGGTAGCCACCTGAGGTACTGCCCTGGCTTCAACCAGTCCCAGCCTGTGCAAATGGCAGATAATAGGTGACATCCCATGATAGCGGAGCCCTCCGGCATGGACTGGCGGCGGGATAAAGTCATGACCCAGGGTATACATCAAGACTATAGGCGCAAGTCCGGCTATGTCTCCATAGTCCCAGGCATAGAGTCCTTTGGTCAAAGTTGGACACGCTTGCGGCTCAACACAGATAATACGCATATCCGGCTTCTTACCACTGAGCTTGTCCCTTATCCAGGGTAGAAATTGCCCGGCGAAATTCGAGCCGCCCCCGACACAGCCAATGATAATATCTGGATAAGCATCGGCCATCTCCATTTGTTTTCTTGTTTCCTCGCCGATGATGGTCTGATGGAGCAGGACATGGTTGACCACACTGCCAATAGAGTACTTGGTATCGTCGTTTGCATAGGCATCTTCGCAGGCTTCGCTGATAGCGATTCCCAGACTTCCAGGATGTTCAGGATTATCAGCAAGATAACGACGCCCAACATCGGTATCCGAACTTGGGCTGGGCACAGCATTAGCTCCCCAGGTCTCCATCAGTATGCGGCGATATGGTTTCTGATTGTAGCTTACCCTGACCATATAGACCTTTAATTCCAGGCCGAAGAATGCGCAGCCCATTGCCAGAGCACTGCCCCACTGCCCGGCGCCAGTCTCGGTAGTCATTCGCTTGAATCCCTCTTTCTTGGCGTAGTAAGCCTGAACAATGGCAGTGTTAGGTTTGTGACTGCCCGCCTGGCTGGTTCCTTCGTATTTATAGAAAATCTTGGCTGGAGTGTCCAGGAACTTCTCAAGACGATATGCCCGATGCAGAACGGTTGGTCGATAGGTACGGTAAGCGGCCTGCACCTCTTCTGGTATTTCAATGTAGCTTTCGGTGCTGAACTCCTGCTTATTGACCGCATCAGTGAAAAGGGGTGGAGGCAAAGGTCCTTCTCTAGGTAAAGCCTCCTTGGTTGCAGGGTGGCGTAATGGCGGCAACGGCTCAGGCAAGTCGGGAAGAACATTATACCAGTGAGTTGGCATGTCCTTCTGTTCAAGAAAATACATAGCTTTATCCATTTTTCCTCCTTTATCTAAATAACAGTAATTGTCTCTATAGATACTATGAGAGACTATGTCTTAGACATAGTAATCGTTCCTTTTACCGATTGTCAATAACTCAGGCCTGACCACTATCGGCTGACAAACTGTGTTTCATCGTCTTTCCGTATTACTCTGAAAATTAATGTTATATACTATTGACAAAATGTAAAGTATATGTTACTCTATGTAATGTATAGCTTACTATTACATTGGAAAAGGAGACAATAATATGGCACCACTACAAAAAAGAGCTTTACTCAGTCTGATAGCAGGTCTCGTTTTCGCTATCGCCCTGGTGGTTGTCTTCATTACCAGAGATATCACCACCTTCGATGATGACCTGGGATTCAGACTGGTTGTCTACGTGCTCTGGATAGCGGTCCCCCTGGCTTACCTAATAATTGTCAATCTGACAATACGGAAACCCGAACTCACAGACGAACGGGACAGGCTGATACTGGCAAAAGCACCGAAGACGCAATACGTTGCCATACTGTTTTCACTGGTAGCCTGGGTTATAGTCCTGACCGAGGTATTCTGGGGCACGGGAGAGGTACCGGTTGTTTTTCTCACTATTATTATGATATCAACGCTAATCATAAGCACTCTTGCTCAGTCACTGGGAATTCTTATCGGTTACTGGAGAATGGATGCCGATGGCTAAACTAAGTAACCGCATAAGAAGGCTACGCTTCGACAACGATGAAATGACCCAGGAAGAACTGGCAGGGCGTGCCGGATGTACGCGCCAGACAATCATCGCTCTGGAGAAAGGCAAATACGTACCATCAGTCGTACTCGCTTTCAGAATTGCCCGGGGTCTCGGCGTTTCAATCGAGGACGTCTTTCAATATGAATAACCTTTCTCGAATAAGCTTTGCCGCTACTTGAAACTATGTACTATTATCGCTAAACTTAACCGTGTGAAAATAGTACGCTTTTCTAACGGAAGTAAAATACAGTACGGTATTCTCCACGATGATTCCATCCAGGCAATTGAAGGGGAGCCATTCGGCGGAGTTAGACTCACCGGCGAGCAGTATAATCTGAGCCAGGTAAAACTACTTGCCCCATGTATACCGTCAAAAATAGTGGCGTTGGGTGTAAACTACCACAGCCACGCCGAAGAAATGGGTAGCACTCTACCGGAAGCACCTCTCATTTTCATAAAACCTCCGACATCGGTCATCGGCCCTGAAGAGAGCATCATTTACCCGCCTTCTTCGACAAGGGTTGATTATGAGTGTGAGCTCGGGGTGGTGATACAAAAAGAAGCCTGGAGGGTGTCTGAAGAAGATTCCCTGAATTATGTTCTGGGTTATACCTGCTTTAACGATGTTACCGCCCGTGACCTGCAGCGTAAGGACGGGCAATGGACGCGAGCAAAAAGCTTCAATACCTTCGCTCCCATCGGCCCCTGCATTGAAACAGAGCTGGACCCGGCGGACGTCCCCGTTGAGACATACCTCAACGGGGAGTGTAAACAGCGGGGCAACACCAGCGACCTCATTTTCTCTGTTACAGAGCAGATAAGTTTTATTTCGCACGTAATGACCCTGCTGCCGGGCGATATTATTGCCACTGGCACTCCCGGCGGTATCGGACCGATGCAGCCCGGTGACACCGTTGAAATCAGGATAGAACCCATTGGCACGCTGAGGAACTACGTAATCAAACAGGCTTAACACACATTCTGTTTGCATTTGGCTGGTATTTTTACCTCACGTCTACTCTCTCGCCCCATAAACATGGCGAATAATCGTGTTTAAACAGAAAACAAATTAAGAGGTAGGATAAGAAGGAGATTTCTAAAGAGGGGGATATCCCCTCTTTAGTTTCCTGAAGGGCGGTGAGCGGGAATAGATAAAAAGTAAATATGTTATTTTTAATACTGCAGCGTTTTCGTTGCCGCTTACTGGCAGTCCGTATGCCATATATAGTAAAATTTGCCCAGATACAGGACTACAATAAGGAGGTCAATTATGCCTGACTTTGGCACGCCATTCTCTGGTCTTTCTTCAGAGGAAATTATCACTCATGAGGAACTAATCCGTGCAATCAGGTTCATGGTTGCAGCCGAGTACGAGGCAGTGCAGCTTTATATGCAGCTTGCCGAATCGACGGATAACAAACTGGCAATTGCGGTACTTAAAGACATCGCCGATGAGGAGCGGGTTCACGCCGGTGAGTTCCTCAGACTTCTGAGAGAGCTTGCCCCTGACGAAGAAAAGTTCTATGCCGAGGGAACCGAAGAAGTAGAGGAGGAGATAAAGAAGCTGGGTTAGCGCCGGTTTTGAACAAAAGACAGCATGCAGGAACCTCAAAGAGTATTCAAGCTTAAACTTGAGAAATACGGACTATCACACCTCGACAGCAGAAATATCCTTGACCTGAATAGTTCGGACCTGGACGCGCTGCTCAACGCACTGGGGAACGATGACATATCAATTACCGTGCCGATACCTTTCGCTCCCCAGAACGTGAAGGAGCTGCTTTCTCATGGAGTCTGCCGGAAATGCGGCGGGTGCTGTATTCCGAATCCGCTGAATCCGGATGGTCCGGGTATTGAAGTATTCGATGACGAGCTCAAGATAATTGCTCATCATCTCAAGTCATCTTATGAAATGCTGAAAGAAAATACTGTGGAGGGGAAAAACCAGGATAATCCCTGGCCTCTCTATGACGTTATCAGCACCAGACTCCTGCCTCTGCCCTGCCGGTTTTACGATGAAGAAACCAAGGACTGCCTGATTTATGAGGTAAGACCACTGGTCTGCACGATTTACCCGATAGTGCTTTCGGATAATGAAGACTATATGGATATCAAGGTTAACTGTAATTACGGGAAAGAAGTGGCAAAAGCTGCCATAAAAAAGCTGCGGACCGAGAATCCGGAGCTTATCCTCAGGATTTAGGCAGAGCTATTTTAATCATTTCCATCTTTACCATTAGCCATACCTATGTCATTGCGAGGAGCGTAGCGACGAAGCAATCCATATAGATAATTTCTATTTATATGGATTGCTTCACCCGATTACATTCACTCTGACATATCGGAACGAGTCGGGATTCGCAATAACAAAGCTGTAACCTCACCCCCTGTATCCCCCTCTCCTTCGATAAAGTCTTGCCCTAAAAGTCGTGTGTTCCTGTCACCCTGGAGCGCAGCGAAGGGTCTCAGGGAGGAGGGGTATTACCTTGACTACCCCACCCTGAGATTCTTCGTCCGCCAGAGGCGGACTCCAGAATGACTTTTGAGGCAAGGCTCTTCGATAAGGAGAGGGGGAAATTGTTTCTATCAAGAGTGGCGAAGCTCCTTTTTAACACCCTTTTTGCACTCCGTCAGGCTCTCGCGTATATATTAAATTCTCCCCTCCTGCATATGGAGCCTTTGCCTTAGATGTCATTCCGAAGGAGTGGAGCGACTGAAGAATTTCTTTTTGTAAAGATTAAAAATATTTTGCTTAAAACTATTTCTAAAATCGAAATTACGTCCTTCGAACTAATAAAAAGATAGAATTCTTAATCTATATACCTTTTCTTATTCTAGCCAGATAATTCATTATCTTGATCTCTCTAAAGCCTCCCTGAACCTGTCTATTATAGTGGAGGTGAGGGTTAGAGGATAGGGAGGTCTTTCGGTAGCGGGCGGGGTCCTGACGGAGATGAAGGTTGGACCTGGTTGCTCCATTATGGCGGCGATGTTTCGCCTCAGGTCTTCAAGGTCTTCGAACCCGTAGACCGCCGGATAACCGGCGCCTTCGGCTATAGCCATTAAATTTACCTTACCGGCAGCGGGGATGGGCTGTCCCCCTGTTGTCTGGTAAACGGTGTTTTCAAAGACGAAGTGGAGAAGGTTAGGCGGAGCTATATTGGCAATAGTCACCAGGCTGCCAAGGTTCATCAGCAGGCTGCCATCGCCGTCCAGCACGATAACCTTTCTATCCGGCATCGCCAACGCCAGTCCAAGTCCCAGAGAAGAGGCTTTGCCCATGGAGCCAGTAAACATAAGGTCATAGTCGGGATTTTGAGATACCTGGGGCCACTCAAAGTTGGAAGTCATTGTTGCCACCACAATGGCGTTACCCCCGTGCTTTGAAATAATCTTCAGGGCCTCAATATTTTCAATCATTCTACTGGTACTCACTTCCAATCAGCACTGCTACAGGCCGACTTGTCGTTTGAGCTTCCTGATAAGCCGCGGATATTTTCTCGACATCCCGGTCGGTCTCGATAAGGTAGTGTTTTATGCCCCAGGCATCAAGTATCGGTTCGAGATAAATGGCGGCAGTATCGGTCACGGGAGCGTTACGCTGCCAGCCGCGGTAACCAATCAGCAACAATACTGGCAGACCAAGCTCCAGGGCAAGACCTCTTGTCGAGTCGCCGGATTCGAAGAAACCTGTATTCTGGTGCAGCACCGCCGGTCTCTTGCCACCGAGTATCAAACCCATAGCGATGGCGATAGCCTCCCCCTCGCGGCAGACCGGAACCAAGGTAATATCGCGCTGTGCCATCGCATCATACATGAATTTGGTCTCGCTTTCAGGAAGCCAGACGATATGGGTAATACCGCACTTCTCTATTTCGTCGAGGATTCGCTGAGCCGTCAGTGCATTATCTGTCATAAACTATCCTCCTTTCCAACATCCCATTACAACTATCAATATGCTGAACTATCTTCAATCCTCTCTCGCCTTCTTCTGTAATTCGTAGAGCTTATTTAGTGCTTCCAGCGGGGTGAGGGAGTCTATATCAAGTTTTTCAAACTCCTCCAAAATGGGTGATTTCTGCCTGAAGAATGACATCTGCTGCTCCGGCTCTTTTTTGCGGCTTTTCTTTCCAGCCGTCTTTTCTCCGGTCAGACTGCTGCCTTTCTCAAGTTCCTCAAGTACCTCATGGGCGCGGTGCACCACCGACCTCGGCAACCCGGCAAGCTGCGCAACATGAATACCGTAACTTTTATCAACACCGCCGGGTACAATCTTGCGCAGGAACACAACCTCACCGCGCTCCTCGGTCACCGCAACGTTGAAATTCTTCACCCTGGGCAGGAAGCCGGCAAGCTCGACCATCTCGTGATAGTGGGTGGCAAAAAGCGTCTTCGCTCCCAGCCCCGGGTGGTTGTGGATATATTCGGCAACCGCCCGGGCTATCGAAAGTCCGTCATAGGTGCTGGTACCACGTCCAATTTCATCGAGTATCAGCAGGGAGCGGGGAGTAGCATTATTCAGGATATTCGCCGTCTCCACCATCTCCGCCATAAAGGTGGACTGCCCCGCCGCCAGGTCTTCCCTGGCACCAACCCTGGTGAAGATACGGTCGACCAGCCCTATAGTCGCCGAGGATGCTGGAACAAAGCTACCGATTTGCGCCATCAGCACAATCAGCGCCACCTGTTTCAGGTACGTGGACTTCCCTGCCATATTGGGACCGGTAAGGATAATAAGCTGGGCGTCATCATTGGACAGGAAAGTGTCATTGGGCACGAAGTCGCTGTCAGCAAGGCTTCTCTCCACCACCGGGTGGCGCCCTTCGTTTATTGTTATCTCCGTGTCCACGGTGAGAACCGGACGGACGTAATCAAAGCGCACCGCCGTTTCCGCCAGGCTGGAGAACACATCGACACTGGCAAGGGCAGCGGCGACAGCCAGGATACGCTCGCTGGCAGTTGCCACCTGGCGGCATACCCTCTGATAGATGTTATTTTCGAGCTCGCTTATCCTGTCCCGGGCATTCAGAATCGTGGACTCGTACTCTTTCAGCTCCGGGGTAAAGAACCTCTCGCCGTTGACCAGTGTCTGTTTCCTGATATAGCTCTCCGGCACCTGCGAAAGGTTCGGCTTGGATACTTCGATGTAGTAACCGAATACCCGGTTATAACCCACCTTCAATGACTTAATGCCCGTCTTCTCCTGCTCCTGCTTTTCCAGACTGGCAAGGTACTGCCTGGCATTCTGAGATACCAGCCGCAGATTGTCCAGTTCCTCGGAGAAGCCGTGCCTGATTACATTCCCCTCACCGGGGCTGGCTGCAGGCTCATCGGCGATAGCATCGGTAATCAGGTCGACCACGTCCTGGCGCGGCTTAAGCTCTTCCTTCAGCCAGTTTATCGGACTGTTGCTGCTGCCGCCCTCGATTACCTCAACCAGTCCGGGTATCACCTCAAGGCCGTTCTTCAGAGCTACCAGCTCCCGGGGACCGGCGATACCGCTCCTCACCCGGTTAATCAGCCGCTCCAGGTCCGACATCTTGCCCAATAAAGAGATAATCTGGTTTCGGGCAAGTGTGTTACCGTGGAACCATTCAACCGCGTCCTGTCTTCTGACAAGTTCGTTAATATCAAGCAGGGGCTGGCTCAGCCACCGCTTTAAGAGCCTGCCTCCCATGGCTGTTTTTGTCAGGTCTATTATCGAGAGCAGTGAGCCATCAGCCGTCCCGGAGGCGGCACTACGGAATAACTCAAGATTATTCTGGGTCTGCCGGTCAAGTGCCATAAAGGAATCGGTGGTGTAGGTAGAGAGTCCGGTAATCTGTCCCAGAGCACCTTTCTGCGTCTCCTGGATATAATATATGACAGCTCCGGCAGCCCTTACCGCCAGCGGCAGGCCAGCGCAACCATAGCCGTCCAGGGAGGCTACACTGAAGTGGTCGAGCAACGCCTGCTGGGTTATCTCGTGCTCGAAGCGATAGTCATCAAGGCGGGTTACCGGTACGTCCAGCTCCAGCGCCGAAAGGTCCGGACCATCCGGTGCAATTATCTCCGAGGGATTCAAACGCTTCAGTTCCGGCAGCAGCCTGGAGTAAGGAATCTGGGTGACAGCGAATTCACTGGTGGTGATATCGATATAGGCGATGCCTGCCTCATCATCACCCGGAGCAAGGCTGACCAGATAATTGTTTGCCCTGCTTTCAAGGAGCCCCGGCTCCACAACCGTGCCCGGTGTTACCACCCGGACGACTTCACGCTCGACGAGTCCTCTTGTCTCACCGGGCTGAGTGACCTGCTCGCAGATTGCCACCTTATAGCCGCGGTTGACAAGCCTGCCCAGATAGTTATCCAGGGCATGATAGGGGATACCGGCCAGAGGTACCCGGTGCCCCTTACCCATCTCCCGGGAAGTCAGGACAATATCCAGCTCCCGCGAAACGACCTTGGCATCATCGTCGAAGGTCTCGTAGAAATCGCCGAGACGGAAAAGAACGATTGCCTGGGGATATTTCCGCTTAATCCTCAGGTACTGCCGTCGGACAGGGGTCGTAGCTTCTTTCATTACCGTCTATTCTAGCAGAATACACCCAATCATAGAATAGCGAAAAACCGGTATAGTCCGTATCTGGTTAGCCATATTGTCATTGCGAGGAGCGGAGCGACGTGGCAATCTCCTCTTTCGAACGTAGTGATTGCTTCGCCCACCAGAGGCGGGCTCGCAATGACATTTACACTAAAAATCGTACATTGCCAAGTGCGAAAAAGCGACCTTTACACCCGGCATCCCTGGATTGTAAAAAGATGCCTAATTATGTACACTGGTTGTTATAAAATGAACGATATCGTCATACAGGTCAAAGATTTCCGTAAATTATATAGAGACCTGGTAGCTGTTGACGGAATTGAATTCCAGGTACGGCGCGGCGAGATATTCGGCCTTCTCGGACCGAACGGGGCAGGCAAGACAACCATCCTGGAGGTCCTTGAAGGTCTTCGCTCTTCTGACGGCGGAGTCCTGAGTATTATGGGAGTCGACCCCACCCGGGAATGGCGCAAGCTCCGCAACCTTATCGGCGTGCAACTCCAGACCTCCGGCCTACCCGACATCATGCGAGTCGACGAGGCGCTGAGATTTTTCTCCTCCTATCACGGCGTACACCCCCCTTACGACTTGCTGGAACGCCTGGGGCTATCGGAGAAGATGGACGCCCAGTACCGCATGCTCTCCACCGGCTTGCAGCGGCGTCTCTCACTGGCGTTAGCGCTGGCCCACAATCCTCCGGTTGTCTTCCTCGATGAGCCGACGGCCGGTCTCGATGTTCCATCACGTAATGAACTCCATACCGTGATGAATGAACTCAGGACATCCGGCACGACAATCGTCCTGGCCACCCACGATATGGCTGAAGCGGAAAAGATGACCGACCGCGTGGCAATTCTGCTCAGCGGTAAGATTGTCGCCACCGGCACGCCACGTGCATTGACCACCACCGGCTCAGGGCTGACGAAAATATCGGTCCGCACCGAAGAAGATAGTCTTATAGAATCCGGAGTAAATTTCTCGGAGGTCAGCCAGCAACTGTTCAAAGACGATTATGCCATCTATTACAGCACAAGTCCCGGCGTTACTGTCTCCGCCATCATCAGGCACATTGAGGAAGGAGATGACACATTAATCGACCTGCGGGTAGAGCGTCCGTCCCTTGAGGAGCGTTTCCTTGAAATAACCGGCGCGGGAGGTGGTAAGTGAGTGCTTTCACAAACCACTTTACCTTCGAGTTCCGCACCGGTATCCGGGACAAGGTCCTGTTAATGATGAACTACCTCTTCCCGCTCGGCCTGTACATATTACTCGGATTTATGATAACAGGTATTGACCCTACCTTTTCCGAAAAAGTAATTCCATCACTGATTATCATCGCTATAATGTCAAGTACGGTATTGAGCCTGCCGAATCCACTGGTAACCGCGCGCGAGAACGGGATTTTCCGCAGCTACAGGGTGAACGGCGTACCGGCAATGTCAATCCTTTCAATGCCGGCACTGACCACTGCAATCCATATGGTAATCGTCGCCGTAATCATTACCGCAACAGCCCCGCTGCTTTTCGACGCTCCGCTACCGGTAAACTGGTTCGGTTATTTCCTCTTCCTCGTATTAACGGCTTTCACCCTGGCGGCGATAGGAATGCTTATCAGCGTGGTTTCTGGCGGCATAAGAGGTGTGGTATTGTGGTCGCAGGCAATTTTCATACCGTCGATGATGCTCGGTGGTTTGACATTTCCTGACAGCCTGCTACCTGAGGTACTGGCAAGAATCGGACGGCTGCTGCCGGCTTCCTATTCGACGAAAATATATTATAGCCTGGCAATGAACCAGACAACCATCTTTGACCCGCTATGGGCAGTCATTATACTGCTGGCTGCTGGAATACTGGCTTTTGCGCTTGCCAACTACCTCTTCTGCTGGGACAGCCAGAACTCCACCCGGCGCGGGCACCCGGCGTTAGGAGTAATAGTAATAATCCCATTTGTCCTCGGCGCTATCTTCCTTCCGATATAGTGATACTTCACGGAACATGAATCCCCCTCTAAACTATCCCTTCTACTTCCCATAAGTCCGGTTAAAATTTTATATTTACAATGTAACGATTTTAATACGACTTGACAACAAGATGCATACGTGCTAAGTTGATATAATTATTTTCGCACTGTAGAGTTATGAACAGCAGTCTCCGCCGGCTGAGAGAGTTACGAGCATTGTCACAGAGGGAGCTGGCGGCGCTTGCCGGACTCAGTGTTACAACTGTCAATAGAATCGAAACCGGACAGCACAAGCCCATGCCGAAGACGGTCCGCAAGCTTGCCGAAGCCCTCGGAGCCAGCCCTGAAGAACTGCTTAGCGAACAGCCGAAGCTGATGTGATAAATGAGAAAGGAGAAAAGAACCAGGCTCATATCCATATTTCAGTGAGGCAATGAGGAAAACTCTTTTGCTAGCCCGGATAATTATTTATAAAGTGTTTATGAAACCTTTATAAATAATTTATCATCTTTACGTTTATCTTTATGATTGTCTGATAAACTTAAAATACGCCATTTATCGTTCGGCGAAGGAATCAAAGAGTAAAACTCCGGTTTCAGGAGCAAACGACCAAGACGGGAGAGAGAAAGTGCTACTAGAAGAACACTCGGGAAAGACTGAGATATTCACTTCCAATGGAGAACAGAGACAGCTTACCTATCTGACCAGAATAGACCCTTTCTCAGGAACTGTGGCCAAAATCTCTGAAGAGAGAGCCAGCCGCAGTATCGGTATTTCATTCGAATTGCAGATGCAGCCCGTCGAAAACTGCGTTTTCTGTGAATACCAGAAACATACCCCCAAGGAAAGAATCGAACACGATTGCGGAGCCGTGTCCGTTCCGAACCTGTATCCCTGGGAAAGGTATGACTGGATAACCATTTATCCCCCTTTTACCAGGCACAAACTGCTTCTCTCCGACCTCTATTTCGATGACCTTGAAAGAATGATGGAGTCCTCCTATGAACTTGCCGCCATCTGCGCCCGGGACCCGGATATCATCTCCTTTATGGACTTCACAAACTGGGGTGTTTTCGCCGGTGCCTCACAGCAGCACCCGCACTCACAGAGGAAAAGTATTACCAAAGTACCGAGTCCCAGTTTGCATAATGAACTCAGCCGGTGCCGCAACCTTTACGAACAATATGGCAAAAATCCTTTCGATATTCTAGTACAGGAAGAGAATGATGACGGCAGGCGGATTATTTACAACAACGATATCTTCATCTCCGCCATGTTCGCACCGAGCTGCCCGAACGAGGTACTCGTTTTCCCCAAGGAAGACATTTCTCATATACTGCAAACCACAGGGGATGACAGGAAAAGAATTATCAAGTCGGTGCTCGGCATTTTCCCGGCATTATTTTTCTACCGCGGTATTACTAACCTCAACATAGCTGTTCATATGGCTACCTTCGCCGGTATGGAGGAAGCCCGGAAGTATTACCGGTGGCACATGCATATCTACCCGCGGCGGAGCAGGTTGCCAATCGACCAGGCTGGCGCCGAGCTCGGTTTCCGTACCCAGGTAATTGACACCATGCCGGAAGTTACCGCCGAAGCCCTGCGCTGTTGGTACCAGAACGGACCTACTCGGGAGCTGGTGGTGAGAACCGGAGACGGTAATTACGACCCCGACCTTATCCAGGAATTCAATAAGCACCTGAATAACCACTGCTAGTCACATACACATAGAGGATGCGAGGACTGAGACCGCGGTATCAACCTCAATCACCCGCAGCATAAGAAGTGGTTACTCACCACCAGTTCCAACCTTTCCTGAGTATTGACAATCATCCTTGCCATATAATACAATCACTGTACTCTTATAGAAGGGAACCTAGATGTATTTACCGGGCAGAATAACGGCGGAGAGCAAGACAGGGGCAGTAATCTGTGCCAGAGCGCTTGCTGCTTATTCACGGGCCCGGTGCGTCTTTTTTCAGGATGACATAATGTAAGGATATAACGGAGAACGCAATTTGAGCCCGGACGAAAATCCCGGGCTTTTTTATTTGCCTGGCTTCTCCGCATAAAGAATAACCATGAATACTATATAGAATAGCAGGGCAGGCTCTCCAAGAGTACAGCTCCATAAGATTAGAAAAGGTAGTGAAATAAATGCTTAGCATTAACAATATATCAAAGTCCTATGATACCCGGTACCTTTTTTCCGGTATCAGCTTTACAATCAACATGAAAGATCGCATCGCCGTCATCGGTCGGAACGGCACCGGGAAAACAACCCTCTTCGAAATCATCTCCGGCAATATCGACCCGGATTCCGGCTCCGTGGTGTTACGTCGCGGTACCTCCATCGGCTACCTGAGGCAGGATATCAGACCAACATCCAGGCGACAATTACTCGATGAGGTGGTCAGTTTCTCCACCGATGTTAACGACCTTGCCCATAAAATCCGGCTTCTCCAGGATGAACTGGAGGACGAAACAGACGAAGAGGCTATATCCTCTTTACTCCACGACCTGGGTGAGCTCCAGAGTGAATTCGAGCTGACCGGCGGCTACAACGCCGAGCATGAAGCCAAAGTGATACTTTCCGGACTTGGCTTCACCGAGGCTGATTTTTCCCGACCCCTTTCCGAGTTCAGCGGTGGCTGGCAGACGCGCGTCGAGCTGGCCAAACTCCTCTTTCTTAACCCCGACCTCTTAATCCTGGACGAGCCAACCAATCACCTTGACCTGGAGACGATACGCTGGTTTGAAAATTATTTAAATAAGTACCGCGGGGCGGTCCTCGTTACCTCCCATGACCGGGCTTTTCTTAATAACGTGGTTAAGAAAACAATAGCTATCGAGGCAGACGAGGTTATTTTCTTCAACGGTAACTACGATGAATACGTTCTGATGAGGCAAAAAGACCTGGAAATAAAGCAGGCAATGGTGAAAAGGCAGGAGAACAGAATAAAGAAAGAGATGCGTTTTATCGAGAGATTCCGGGCCAAGAATACTAAAGCCAGCCAGGTACAGAGCCGGATTAAAAGACTGGAAAAGATGGAAAGGGTTGTTGTGCCGAGGTCGACAAAGAAAATGAACTTCTCTTTCCCCGTACCTCGACGCAGCGGTCACACAGTTGTAACACTTGAGGGTATCTCGAAATCATACGATACCAAACCGGTATATCATGACCTCAACCTGACACTTAGCCGGGGCGATAAGGCGGCGCTGGTGGGACCGAACGGGGCCGGCAAGACCACCCTTCTCAAGATTCTGGCCGGAGTGCTGCCATTCGAAAAAGGTAGGCGTAACCTCGGTCACAATGTGACCACGTCTTACTTCGCCCAGTACTATATTGAGATGATGAATCCGGCAAATGCCATCATCGATGAAATCAGGTCGGTCGCCCCGGATGAGCCGGAACAGATGGTGAGGGGACTCCTGGGAGCATTCCTGTTCAGCGGCGATGACGTCTATAAAAAAGTGGCGATATTGTCCGGCGGGGAAAAAACACGGGTGGCTCTGGCCCGGATGTTAGCCAGACCGGCTAACTTTCTCCTCCTTGACGAACCTACCAATCACCTGGATATCCCTTCCCGCGAGATATTGACAGACGCTCTGCAGGCATATGCGGGGACTATCTGCCTTATCACCCACGACCGCACCCTGATACGAGAGGTAGCCAGTAAGATAATCGAGATAATCGACGGTAAAATACAGGTCTTCCCGGGCAGCTACGATGATTACCTGTACAAGAAGGAACAACAAAGCGAGGATACCATTAATAATATCGGGACTGAGTCCAGAAGAACTTTTTCCGGAAAGCAGGCACAAAATCGGCAACGTCAGCGTAAAGTCCTAGAGGCAGAGCTGAGGAATAAATACAGCCGGAAGATTTCTCCGCTTAAAAAACGCATCACCGAGATAGAAAGTGAAATCTCCGGTCTGAACCGGCGTTTGAAGGAGGTAGAACTGTTACTTGCCGACCCCGACCACTATAAAAACAGCAATGAAGTAATCGAGACCAATCAGAAGTACCGGACTCTCAGAGATAAAATCCACTCCCTTACGGTAGAATGGGAAAGCCTGACCATTGAAGTGGAGAGATCCAGCCGGGAATTAGAAAAGGAACTTGGGAACCTAGAGTAATCAGAGATTTAAAAGCGGAGAACCAAGCAATAATAACTGTCGCTTACAAATGTACTTATAAAATCGGCAATATACCGTTAGATTCTATATCAGATGTTCACTCGTACGCGCAAAAAATCATACATGCCCATATATTTTAATAGGCTTCAGGCTTTTCCCACTTTTACGATGTAGACCTTGTATCTGAAGATTCCTCTTTATTCTCTTCCTTTTTCGCAGTTGGTCTCGGTGCTGTTACCGGAATCGGTTCACTGGGAACATCCGGCTTTTCTCCGGTAACTTTCACCACGGCGCTAAAGCGTTCAGGACAGACACTAAAACAGGTACCGCATTTCGTACACTTGTCCTGATCAATAATATGAACCATCCGCCTATCGCCGATAATAGCCTCAACCGGACAATTGCGAATGCATATCCCGCATCCCTGACACTTATCAGGAAGGATATAATAGGCAATTAATTCGCTACAGGCCAGAGCCGGACATCGCTTCTCATTAATATGGGCTTCATATTCCTCGCGGAAATAGCGAATCGTTGTCAACACCGGATTAGGAGCCGTCCCTCCCAGAGCACACAGGGCGGTAGACTTGATTAACCCAGCAAGTCGCTCCAGGTGCTCAATATCATCGGGTCGTCCTTCTCCTCGGGTGATACGCTCAAGAATAGTCAGCATTTGCCTGGTACCGACACGGCAGGGGACACATTTACCACAGGACTCGTTCTGGACGAAAGTGAGGAAGAATCTTGCCATATCAACCATGCAGGTATCCTCGTCAGCAACCACCATTCCGCCCGAGCCTACAATCGAACCTGCTTCAGCCAGAGACTCATAATCCACAGAGAGGTCTCTCAGCCTGGCCGGGAGGCAGCCACCGGAGGGACCTCCGGTCTGCACTGCCTTAAATTGTTTGTCGTTGGCAATCCCTCCGCCAATCTCGTAAATAATATCTCCCAGGGGGATACCCATCGGTACCTCGATTAATCCAGTGCGTACTACCTTGCCGGCAAGAGCAAATGTCTTCGTCCCTTTACTCTTTTCCGTGCCGTAACCAGCATACCAGTCAGCGCCTTTTTGCATTATCGCCGAGACGTTTCCCCAGGTCTCCACGTTATTCACATTTGTCGGTTTGCCCCACAGGCCGGATACCGCCGGGAAAGGTGGACGGGAGCGCGGCATCCCCCGTTTGCCTTCAATCGAGGCTATCAGGGCGGTCTCCTCACCGCAGACAAAAGCCCCGGCGCCCTCTTTAATCTGAATATCAAAACCGAAGTCCGAACCCAGAATATTATCTCCCACCAGGTTATATTGTGCCATCTGGGCCAGCGCCGTCTCCAACCGCTCAATAGCCAGCGGGTATTCGGCACGGCAGTAAATGTATCCATGATTTGCCCCGGTAGCATAGGCTCCGATAAGCATACCTTCAAGTACGGCATGAGGGTCTCCTTCAAGCAACGCCCTGTCCATGAAAGCACCAGGGTCACCCTCATCAGCATTACAGATAATATACTTCTCGTCACCTGGCTGCTCCCAGAGGCGTTCCCATTTAAAACCAGTTGAAGCACCGGCACCACCTCTGCCTCGCAGACCAGACTTGCCTATCTCATCTATAACTTCCTTGGGTTCCATTGTCATTGCCTTGATGATACCGCTATAACCATCATTGGCAATGTATTGTTTAATATCCGCAGGGTTTATATGCCCGCAATTACGCAATGCCAGACGCACCTGAGGTTTAAGCACCGGCTGTTCAAAAAGTAGTGGAATTCCATCCACACTGCCTTCACCGACTGTGCCCAGAGCAAGGTCAGGACGGGGATTATCATTAATAATATAGTCTTCAATTAGCTGAGGGACAATCTCCGGAGTGACACCACCGTAGCTGATACGGGGACGGTTCGGTTTGATAATATCCACAACTGGCTCTGCATAGCAGAGCCCGATGCAACCTACCTCGGATACTATCGCATCGATACCAAGTCCGGACAACTCCTTTTTTAGTGTCTCCATGACCTCTATAGCACCGGCAGCCCGTCCGCAGGTGGCAGTACCGATGAGAATGCGGATTTTATCACTTTTTTCTAAAGCTTCTTTTTCAGCTATTGCCTGGTTTCGGATTTCATCAAATGACACGATTGCTCTCCTTAGTACTGAGCTAATATCTCTCTTGCTTTAGCCGGGGTCAATCTACCATAAACTGTTTTATCCACCACCATAACCGGAGCTAAAGCACAGGAGCCAAAACAAGCTACTCTCTCAACGCTGAATTTATAGTCATCGGTAGTTGATTTACCCCCGGTAAGACCCAGCTCATTCTCTACTGCATCCAGTATACGTCGTCCCCCCTGAACATAACAGGCAGTACCCTGACAACACTTGACCGTGTGTTCTCCCTGCCGTTCAAATCGAAACTGGGCATAGAAGGTGGCAACCCCGTACACTTCGTTCTTTGTCATACCTAAAAAGTCGGCTATCTCTGAGATTACATCCTCAGGAAGATAGCCGATTTCCTGTTGAGCTTTCTGAAGAACGGGGATGGTAGCACCTCTCTGCCCCCGATACGGAGAGAGAACCTCTGCTAACTCTTTTCGCAAATTTTAACCTCCATTTACAATTGCACCCCCAAGGTAATAATTTACCACTAAACAATTCAGAATGCAAGTTCTCGATAGTTGTTTCTATTTACATCTGGCTGGCAGTTATTACCTCACCCCCTGACCCCTCTCCAGCCGGAACCATTCTAAAGGAATGAAAAATATTCCTGGCTGGAGAGGGGGATAAAGGGGGGTAAGCACTTCATTCAACCAAAACCGAACAGAACCCAATAGTTGCCTAATTGGTTTATTGGGTATATTATATAGAAACATCCGCGTAAAAGCAGCAATACATTCTACTGAGGTGGCAAAAGATGAGCATTGAACTTGTACACGTTGGGTTTAATAACGTCATAGTAATGAACAGAGTTATTGCGATAGCCTCTCCGAATTCTGCACCAACCAAGCGTACCGTCCATGACAGCAGAGACAAAGGGCTACTTATTGATATGACAAATGGAAGAAGGACAAAGGCCGTTATCATTACCGATAGCGGCCATATTATTCTATCTGCCCTGACCCCCGAAACAATATCCGGAAGATACAGGCAGGTCGAACCCAGAGCGACTCAACTCGAAGAGATTCCGCTTCGAGATTAAAAAGGGTGATGAAAGAATCATCTCCTGAAAACAGGCTCTCAGGTAATCCGCCTGCAAAGCCGGTACTCATTATTCTATCCGGCCCATCCGGGGTGGGCAAAGACGCAGTCCTCAACCGGATGAGGGAATTGCATTTCCAACTTTACTACGTCACAACCCTGACAACACGCCCGAAACGAGCCGGGGAACGAGACGGCAGGGAATACCACTTCATAACACCGGAAAAGTTCCGGGGAATGATTGAAAACAACCAGTTACTGGAATGGGCTGAGGTCTACGGCAACCTGTACGGCGTTCCCGGCGAACCTGTCAGGCAAGCCCTGGAACAGGGACAGGACGTAATTGTTAAAGTAGATATTCAGGGAGCATTCACAATAAAAAAACTACAGCCCCGGGCAATATCTATTTTTCTCACCCCTCCATCAACTGAGGAACTGCTTAAAAGGCTTAACAAACGCCGTACTGAATCGACTGCCGACCTGGAATTGCGGCTGAAGACCGCCGAAGAAGAAATGAAGCAGCTACCGCTGTTTGACTATGTGGTGGTTAACAAAGTGGGTGAAATAGACCGGGCAGTATCCGAAATTAAGGCTATTATCGCTAACGAAAAACAGCGCAAAAGCCGGCGGGAAATTAAACTGTAAATCAGTCACATTTAGTGTTTATACCACTCGTCAAGCTAGCTCTACCAGCTTACCTCCTGTAGTTGTCAATATTACGCACGGAGCCAACACGACATGAATTTACGTCATTCCCATCCGCAAAAAGGCGGTCGATGCTCTCCGTCTGGTAGCTCATCAAACTGTTAGTTTATAATGAAAACAGGGAGACTGCTAAACCGAGAGAAATCTTAATGTCCAGTCGGGAAGTCGGTAAGAAACAAATCCGGAATAATGCACCGTCACGGCGGGAATTTCTGAAAAGTATTTCTATGATGGGAATACTGGCTCTGCTGTCCTTTCTACTACCTTCCTGCCTGCGAAAAACTGAGGAACAATCCAAACGTTCTACTACAGAAACAAAATCATCTGTTTCCGAAGAGGAGAGAAAGATGGAAAGTAAAGTTGCTCTCGTCCGCACAAATAACCGAGCCGAAGGCGTAGCTCAAGCAGTCGGCTTATTACAGTCAAATCCGGTACGGAATAAGGCGGTAGTTCTGAAACCGAATTTTAATTCGGCCGACCCCACACCTGGGGGAAGCCATATTGACACACTGCGAGCCCTGATATTACTCCTTCAGGAGATGGGAGCCGCCAGGATTACGCTGGCCGAGCGCAGCGGGCCGGGTGCACCGACGCATGTGGTTATGGAAAACAAAGGTGTTTTTGACCTGGCAAATGAGCTAGAATTCGAGATTGTCAACCTCGAAGAACTCGGCCCGGAAGGTTTTATTCATTTCCGCCCCGAGGACAGCCACTGGAAAGATGGCTTTCTCTTTCCTAAAATTTATGCTGAGGCAGAAGCAATTGTCCAGACCTGCTGCCTGAAAACACACCAGTACGGAGGCCATTTCACCCTCTCCCTCAAGAACTCTGTTGGTCTCGTCCCCAGAGTCGGCTACGATTATATGAGCGAGTTACACGGTTCGCCTTATCAGCGGCAGCTAATTGCCGAAATCAATACCGCCTATACTCCTGACCTGGTAGTGCTGGATGGAGTAGAAGCCTTTGTTGACGGAGGGCCGGCTCACGGTACGCGGGTGGAGGCAGGAATCTTTCTTGCCGGCAGTGACCGGGTGGCAATCGACGCTGTGGGAGTTGCAATCCTGCGCTCGCTGGGCACCACTGCAGAGGTAAGCCGGGGTAAAGTATTCGAACAGGACCAGATTGCCAGAGCAGCGGAACTGGGCCTGGGAGTGACCTCTCCTGACCAGATTCAGCTTGTTGCCGGTGATGCCGAGAGCGAAGCCTACGCCGGCAAGATAAAGGACATCCTGGTCAAAGGTTAGTTCTTATTTTCAAGGTAGCTAAGGCCTCTTTATCTCCTTTATATTCGGCCTCCCCTCGGTTATGGCGCGGATTTCGTTGAAAACCGGGAGGCTCTCATCAGGGGATGGTACCGGTGACATTTTAATAAAGACAGCCCGGTTTTCCGGAAAGACAAGAGTCGGAGTACCGAAGACGCGCAGAGTTTCAACAGCAAAAGTATGGTCCCTGGCTAAAGCGTCCAGCACCTGTGGATTATTCACATCCTTTTTAAATTGGTCTACGTCCAGTTTGACACTCTTGGCCACTTTGATGAGAACTTTCATATTGGCAATATCCATACGCTGTTTGTGTATCGCCCTGAACAAGGCAATATGAAAGGAAGTAAAGGCATCTTCACTCTGGCGGCGTGCCGCCTCGGCGGCGCAGAAGGCGAGAAGCCCGCGAACCGGGTAGTCCAGAGATTGCTCCCAGATTTTCCATTCCGGCCCTTCGTCATTATCTACCTGCTCCAGGCTGAAATACCGCCAGTTAAGAACGAGCTTTGCCCTCAACTCCTCTTTCACCCTTTGCAGCCAGACCGCCGCATTATAAGCATAGGGTCAAAGATAGTCATAGTAAACGTCCAGGGTTACAACATCCCTCATTTCATCTTCAGTCATCGAATTCTCCCTCATGAATTATCTTGTTTATAACTCATCATTCTACTCCTGCGGTTCTTTACTGGCAAGATAAAGGGTAATTGATATTTACCGGGGAATTCCGCCCCTTTTGTAAGTTGAGGCAAGAGAGTATAATAGATGCAAATTTAAACGGGTGAAGTTGGAGTCACTCGTTGGAAAGAAGGTGAATCTATATGGAGTTAAACGCATTTGCCCAGTCAGTATTTGACAGGGTCCAGCAGTCAGTTGACAGAGCACTTGACGGTCTGACCGAAGAAGAACTCAACTGGCAACCCGGACCCGAAGCCAATCCAATCGGTTTTACTCTCTGGCACCAGATACGAGCCGAGGACGGTATTATTAATGGAATGCTGCAGCAAAAACCACAGGCATGGATAACGGAAAAATGGTATGAGAAGTGCAATATGCCGGACGACCCCATGAACAACGGCGGGGGATACACAGCAGAGCAGGTCGCCTCATTTAGCTGCCCCAAACTCGAAGACCTGCTGGCATACGGAAAAGCAGTACGCGCTCAAACCATGAAGTACTTGGATAGCCTGACTCCCGAAAAGTATGATGAGGTAGTAAAGGCACCATTCGGAGAATTTAGCGTAGGGCAACTGATTGGTCTCCTGATATGTGAAATAGCCCAGCATACCGGTCATATCGGTTACGTACGGGGGCTTAAAAGGGGCTTAAATAAATAAGACCGTCCTAATTAAACTAGTCAAGCTTGCGTATCCGGGGAAGGAAGACAAAAGCCAGCACGGCTATGAACAAAAGAATCATAGCTAAACCGCCTATTGACCACTGCGCTCCGATACTTTCTATAAGGACGCCTGCCAGAAAAGTGGAGAAGCTGGTTAATCCGAACTGCATCATCAGGATGCTCATCACCCTTCCCCGGTAGTCGTCGTCCACATAATACTGGAGCAGAGTATTACTCAACGCCATCATCCCCATTTGACCCAGTCCGACGAAGGCAATCACTCCCAGAGAACGATACCACGATGCCGAGAAGGCAAAGAAAACCAGCGATACCCCCAGGATTATCATGCCAGCAAGCATCATCAATCCTCGTTTCCGGTTAGGTAGAGAGGCCAGGATGAGGGAGCCGGAAATAGCACCGACACCCGATACACTCATCAGTATACCGAGTTCACTGGCGCCCACATGCAGAACGCTCTCGGTAAAGACAGGCATCAACTGCATGAAGGGATGAGATAGAACAACACCGACCAGGGTGATTAGCAGGATTAGAAGGATTGTCGTCTCTTTACGGATGTACTGGAATCCCCCCTTGATTTGACTCAAAGCACCTCCACCACGGATTGTCATCATACCGGTCAGCGGTAGAAAAGAGACAAAAACAACGGCCATAAGATAAGAACCGGAAGTAACATAATAAACAGCTTCAAAGCCGATTGAATCAATGAGGAAACCGGAAAGCGCCGGAGCAAAAAGACGCAACGCGTTCATCCCCATCATATTCAGCGAGATAGCATTCATCAGCTGTTCTTCGTCGACCAACTCGGGAAGGATAGCCTGGCGCGACGGCATCATCAGTCCCATAATCGTTCCCTGACAAACCGAAGCTATTGCCAGAATCCACCATGAGTCGGGCTTATCGGTACCTACAAAGTCGAATGTTAGTGAGAGAGCCACACCGAGAGAAACCAGCGCTGAGAGCGCCTGACCGGCAATCAGCACGTACTTCTTCTGCACCCTATCGGCGATTACGCCGCCAAAAAGGGATAGAAAGAGCATCGGAACGGCATGACACAGAGACATCGCTCCCAGAATTGCTGCCGAGTTGGTCATACGGTAGATAAGCAGGGAACGGGTCATCATCTGCATATTCATCGAGACCATCTGCCCGAGCATACCGCAGTAATAGAGACGATACCATTTATTTTTAAATGAACTGAAGGTCCTCAGATTACGCAGAGACATCACCCCACGGTAACCACCCATCCCTGTGCCCATTCCTCCGCTTGAATATCCCTCTAAATCACTTCTCAATTAAAAGACCTTTCTTCCGGAATTCGCTGAAAATGTCAGGTGATTAAGTTTCCCCAATAGCAAGTTTATCTCTGGGGTGAATTCACCCGTTAACTCTCATAGTTTACTCCTCTTAGCTCAAGGACGGCAAATACATACTGTGATATCCGTAAGTGAGGAAGTAAAAAAAGTGAGATGGGATGTATTAGTCCAGTTTTCTTATTCGGGGAAGAAAAACAAGTGCCAGGAGTGATACCAGCACCAACGCCATAGCAAATCCACCGAGCGCCCACTGAGCGCCGACACCTTCCGCCAGCAATCCGGCACCGGCACTACCGAAACTTGTCAGGCCAAACTGCATTATATAGATACTCATCACCCGCCCACGATAAATATCTTCTACGTAATACTGAATCAGGGTATTCCCGAGAGCCATTCTCCCCGCCTGCCCAAGTCCGACAAAAACAATCACTACCAGAGAAAGCGGCCAGGAATCAGAGAAGGAAAAAACTGTCAGGGCTACTCCCAAAACCAGACCACTGAAAAGGAGCATCAGCCCGCGTTTCTTGTTTGGAAGAGAAGCAAGGATAAGAGAAGTAGTCATAGCTCCGACTCCGGATACGCTGACCAGCACGCCCATTCCACTGGCGCCCACCTTCAGAACATCCTCGGCAAAGATAGGAAGAAGCGTCATATAGGGCATAGATAGCACTACAACGAATAAAGTAAAAGTAAGCAGAAGAAGAATTGTAGTCTCATGCTTTATGTACCTGAAACCCTCTTTTATATCATCCAGAGCGTTACCGGCACTACCAACCATTTTGCCGGTCAAAGGCATTAAAATAATGCAGATCGTTCCCGCAGTGTACATCGCCGTCATAACGTAGTAAACGGCGCCATAGTCAAAGGCATCGATAAGAAAACCGCTCAGTGCCGGAGCCATCAGCCGGAGCGTATTCATCCCCGTGCTATCCAGGGATATTGCATTCATAAGCTGCTCATCTTCGACAATCTCCGGAATTATCGTTTGACGTGATGGTATCATCAAGCCCATTATTGTTCCCTGTATTACCGACGCCACAGCCAGAACCCACCATGAGCCGGCGTTTTCAGAACTGAGATAGCCGAAGCTCAAAGCAAGCGCCACTCCGAGAGATAGCAGAGCCGAACCGGCCAGGCCGACAAGGAGCACGTACTTCTTCTGTATCCTGTCTGCCATGATTCCACCGAAGATTGAAAAGAATAGCACCGGCAGAGCATGACAGAGAGATAATAATCCCAGTATTGCTGCTGAACCCGTTAGCTCATACACAAGATAAGAGCGGGCTATCATCTGCATATTCATCGCCGCCCGCTGCCCCATAATACCGGAGAAATAGAGACGGTAAACCGGACTCTTCAGTGAACTGAACGTCCTGAGATTACGCAGCGAGAATCCACTCCGACCTCCTCTGCCGTACATTCCTCCATAATCGCCAGATCCATCAGTACCTGAACTCAATAGTCAAAACCCTGCACTTTTGTTTTAAATGACCCGAAACAGTTGAGATAAAGACAATGAATCGGATATAGAAAAAAAGAAGAAATAGAAGGGGAAGCTACTTAAGAAAAGACATGCTGAGAGCTTTCCAAGCCTACGATTTCACATAAATAGTTTACACTGATAGCCATGAGAGGGCAAGTGCTGCTTCAATGAGTCCTGCTCTTTTTCATGTATTCTGTGACTGATTCTGGCATAAAACGGATTCAACCAGTAAGTTTGCTAGTTTTTTATCTATGCCGTATAATGACTACTCAGTATTTCCAGCCCGGCGTATTCTCTGGAGTCAGCAATGTACTATTTCGCCTACGCTTCCAATCTGAACAAGAAACAGATGCAGCAGCGGTGCCCGGATAGCCAGCCTTTGTTTACCGCTACCCTGCCAAACTACAAGCTCGTCTTCGAAGGCTGGTCCCGGCAATGGCGGGGTGGCAAAGCCAATATCAGGCTTTTCCGCGGAGAAAAAGTCCTTGGCGCCATCTATGAAGTCACGGAGCAGTGTTTAAGGCGACTGGACAACTTCGAAAGCCCCTATAAAAGATTCAGAGTAAATGTATTCGATGAAGACGGCGAATCATTTGAAGCAATAGCCTATATCGAATCAGGTCAGGCAGAGCAAACACAACCATCAAAGGAGTATCTGTCCGTTATCCAGCAGGGATATAGAGACTGGAGAATCGTCTGATTGTTCAAATTTCAACACTTTTTTAAAGTTACCCGGAAAAGAAATCTTGACGACAGGACTAGCCTGAAGTAAAATATAATTAGCAGTCTGGCAGCAAGATTGCTAATTTTTTATGCTTTTACAGTCTGGAGGTGAAGAAATTTGCCCATCTACGAATACACTTGCCCGAGTTGTTCGTGCCATTTTGAGCTTTTACGTAGCTTCAGCGAAAATGGTACCGTTTCCTGTCCCGAGTGCGGCGGTGATGCCCAGCGTATTTTCTCTCCGGTTCCGGTAATTTTTAAGGGTTCGGGTTTTTATGTTACCGACAACCGGGATAATCATAGCAAGTCGCAGTCCACGATTAATAAAACTGACTCTGAAAGTGACAAAATAGAATCAACACCCGCCAGCAAAGATGAAGCTAAAACAACCAGCTCAGAGGACGACAGCTAGACCGAAGTAACCTGCCATATCACAGTGCAGGCATTAATGAGGACCAGGATGACGACGAATACCGACAAAAAAGAGCAGCCAAAGAAAAAGAGAATTACATTCAAATGTAAGTTTTGCAATAAATCAAAATCAATTGATGAAATGGTAACATTGCCCGGATATTTCCCGCCAATCGTAGCCTGCCAGGATTGTGAGAAAAAAATGCGCTAACGGCCGGGGGTGATTATGGCTTTCGCCATCCTGTACAGCCGTGAACTAAGGGAATACGACTTCGGTCAGGGGCATCCATTCCGCGGAGACCGCTACGAGATATTCCGTCCGTTCCTACAGCAAAACCTGCCTGAAAATGAAAATTATCAGGTTCTGGAAGCTGAACCGGCATCAGATAAAGACTTACTCCGAATCTGCAGTAAAGAATACATAGACTTCACCAGAGGATATTACGCAGCAGCCAGCGCCGGCCTCGACTACCCCGGCCGGTTCTCACTGTTTCACAGCGGAGACAACCGACCGGGTGTGAAACCGGGGAAACTGGAAGAGGCGGCAAGACTGGTTGTAGGGCAGGCCAAAATGGCCTGCGATTTAGTTTCAGAAGGCAAATTCAAGAAGGTCATCTCAATAGGCGGAGGACTTCACCACGCCAAGCCGGACTACGGAGAGGGATTCTGCCTTTACAATGATGTCGCCTTCTGCGGCAGATATCTGGTACAGGAACACAACCTTGAAAGGGTGGTGATACTGGACACCGATGCCCACGCCGGTAACGGCACCAGCGATTACTTTTACGGGGAACAGGAAGTATTATTCATCGACCTGCACCAGAATCCAATGACTCTATATCCCGGGACGGGTTTTGCGGACGAGATTGGCTCCGGAAAGGGAAAGGGATTTACAATCAATATCCCGATGCCTGCCTATTCCAATTATGATTCTTACGAACTTGCTTTCAACTCCATAGTGACGCCAGTAGTCCGGGAATTCAACCCGCAAGTTATTGTCCGGAACGGCGGTTCTGACCCCCACTTTGCCGACGGACTGACAGCACTGGGGCTGCCACTCAGAGGTTTCAGGATGATAGGCGAGAAAGTAAGGGAAATAGCTGAAATATGCGGCGGCAGGGTTATCGATTTAATCGCCTCCGGGTATAACTTAGATGTCTTACCTCGTGGATGGCTGGCTCTGATTGCCGGGCTGACAGGCGCGGAAATCAGCATTGAAGAAAACGAGCCGGATGTGCAGAGACCCGGCGCTTATTCATCTTTGGAAGCAACGGAAAAAGTAATCGAGGAAGTCAGGAAACAACTGAAGGATTACTGGAGCTTTCTGAGATAGAACCGGTTCAACTTTTCGGGATATTTGCCTTCTGCCTTATCGAGAGAAAGAGGCCGACTGCCAGAAATTCAAGTATGCCCTGAATGACGAAGACAGGCAAGTAGCTGCCCGTCAGCTCGAAAACGGCACCGCCCAGATAGGCGCCCACCGCCATGCCGAACATATGGCATGAATTTTCAATGCCGAGTATCGTACCCATTCTCAGATTTCCGAATAAATCCGCAACCAGTCCCGCCTGGAGCGGAGCCGTGGTGAACCAGCCGAAACCGAAAAGGGCTATCGATAGATAAAGCATCCAGAGTGAACCGCCCCCGAGAAGGATAAAAACGACGGCAACGGTAAAAGAAACACCGCGAATGAAGTGGGTTAATGCCAGCACCTTACTTCTTATTATCCGGTCGGACAGGTAGCCGGTAACAAGTAACCCGGCAAGATTTAAAGCACCCTGCACGCTGACAAGACTTGCGGCAATCATATCGGTATACCCGAGGTCGATAGCGAATATTACTATGTGGGTCATTATGAATCCGCAACTTGTACCACAGATGAAATGAGCAACCGACATAAACCAGAAAGCTCCGATCCTTACAGCCCCTTTCAGGTCGCTGCCTGTCTGTTTCCCAAACTCATCACCGGAAGTAGTCTGCCCATTACTCAATGATTGACCAGCCGCATCGGTTTCAGCCGGGGGCTCACCGTCAGGAGCATAGCCTCTGGCTGCCGGATTATCCCTAATAGTCAGGGCAAGAGGCAGCATTATGATAAATACTACCGCTGCCCAGAAAAACATCGTCGTTCTCCAGCCCCATGAAAGAATCAGGTATTGTGTAACCGGTATCAGAAATATCGTGCCCAGAGGCATACCGGTTGACATAATACCAAGCGCTGTTCCACGCTTCTTGGCGAACCACCTGTTTATAAGTATCTGGGTAGATGGCAGGACGTTGATGCCATAGAAAATGCGGGCAATATACAGGTGCCAGATGCTGCCGGCTGCACCGTTGATTACACTGCTCAGGGATTGAGTCGCCACACAGACGAATATCATCACTCGCGGCCCAAAACGGTCGATAAACCGCCCGAGAAACGGTGAAGCAATCGTAAAGACTATCAGGGCGACAGACTGCACCAATGACAGGGTAGTCCTGTCCCAGCCGAAGTCCTCAAGCATCGGTTTGAAAAAGACACTGACGGCAACGGAACTGATGAGAAAAACAAGAATCCATGAAGCCGTCACCATATACCAGCCGGGAAACAGTTTTGGACTGTTCACAGAGATGTTTTTCACTTCTTATTTACGGATTTTCTTTCTGAGCGAGGAGAAATCACAGTGCAGAAATCAATTATATACCGCGGCTCAATCGGGCTGCCAGACGCAGCGGCAGTCCACGCTCCACCATCCTGTTTTGAGTCTCTTCTATATCATAGGGTATCCGGCAGAGCCTGATAAACCTGGTCTGACTGTCAAAGATAGCATAGCTTGCCTGCGGGTCGCCATCCCGGGGCTGCCCTACGCTGCCGGGATTGATAATCATGCGGTTCTCAGCCAGAGCCAGTTTGACATTAGGTGTAAAATGGCTGGCAGAACACTTACCTTCTTTATCCTGGACGAAGACAAGCGGAGCATGCGAATGCCCGACAAGACAGAACTGCGATTTGAAACGTCTGAAGTTCTCCCTGGCGATGCCGGTTGATATCAGGTATTCCCAGATTGGCTCTCTGGGACTGCCGTGAACGATTGTAAAGTCATCAACAGTCAGAACTTCACGCAGGTTTTCCAGATATACTCTATCTGACGTGGCTAGATGCCGTGCCGTCCAGTGACAGGCAGTGGCAGCATCAGGATTAAAGGCGGTGGTGTCAACCTTACCGATTGCCGCTAAATCATGATTTCCGGCAACACAGATATGTTTAAACTGGCGGAGAAGCTCTATACACTCATGCGGGTCCGGTCCGTAACCGACGATATCACCCAGGCACCAGATGTTTTCAACCTCGCCCTGGCGCTTGATATCCTCCAAGACGGCAGTAAAAGCAGCCAGATTAGCATGAATATCACCAATTATTGCATAGCGCATTTTTTAAACTTCTATTCGGTATTGACAGATTATATGCGAATAAATTGTGCTTCTGTTAGTCCTCATTATTAAAAACGATAGCATTATAAATACTGACATACTTATCATCTACAGGAACGGTTTCCTGCCGGGCGGTGGTCATATCACGTAGCACCACCGCGCCCGATTCTATTTCCTCTTCGCCAATAATCACGGTATGGCGGACGCCGAGAGTATTCGCCTGCCGTAACTGAGCTTTCAAACTCCTGCCGCCGGTTGCCTCTATTACTCCGATACCCGCCTGTCTGAGTCCGGATGCCAGCTTCAGTGCTTTTTCTCTGGCTTTGTCACCGATATGAGCAATGAAAACCTGTGGTTTTTTCAGAGGCGGTACGTCTACATTCTGCTGTTTCAGATTCAGTATTATCCGCTCTATTCCGGCGGCAAAACCAACCCCCGGAGTAGGTTTACCACCAAGCTCTTCAATAAGGTCGTCATACCTGCCGCCACCCCCGAGACTGCTCTGCCCACCCTCCTTTTCAGGCTCGACCTCAAACACCGTTCGGGTGTAATAGTCCAGTCCCCTGACCATATGGTGGTCCTCATTAAACGGTATTCCAAGCAGGCCAAGATATTTCTTCATCTGGCGAAAGTGGCTATCACATTCAGCACAGAGATAATCCGTACTCCTCGGAGCGGTATCAGCCACCGGCTGGCACGAAGGCTGCTTGCAGTCGAGCAAACGCATCGGGTTCTTTTTCAGCCTTACCTTACAATCAGGACACAACTCGCCGGTATATCCCGAATAATGATTCTTTAGAGCAGCTAGATAGCTGGGACGGCAAATTTTACATCCGATACTATTCAGACCCAGAGCAAGTTTTTTCAGGCCAAGCGATTGGTAAAACCGCCATACCATATCGATAACTTCAGCATCAAGGGCAGGGTCATCATTTCCGATAGCCTCAAAACCTACCTGGTAGTACTGGCGATACCGGCCAGCCTGAGGCCTATCATAACGGAAAAATGGGGAGATATAATACAATCTTACCGGCTGCGAGAGGTTAGACATCCCATGCTCAACATAAGCCCGGCATACCGAGGCGGTGCCCTCGGGAATCAGGGCCAGTTTGTTGCCCCCTCTATCCTCAAAGGTATACATCTCCTTTTCAACGATATCAGTGCTCTCTCCGACACCGCGGGTGAACAATCCAGCATCCTCGATAATCGGTGTACTAATCCGCTCGTAGCCATAAAGCCGGCAGATTCCCGCTACTTTCTCATTTACATAACTCCAGTGTTTCTGTTCCTCAGGTAAAATATCGGCAGTCCCCCGCGGTGCCTGATACAACTCGCTTCCTCCCATTACCGGTTTTAAGCTAGAATACAGCATTAATACTGGACTTGTAAAGACGAAAAGACACTGCTAACATTGATATATAGGCAGCAGTTTTGATGGGAGGTGTCTGATGGAAAACGTCAAGTATGTCTGTCCGGAATGCGGTTACGAGTCCGAAGAACCGGGTTCATGCCCCAAGTGTCAGTCAATGCTAGTGGCTACCTGCGCAGTATGCGGTAATCCAATGATAGGTGAACGGGTCAATCCATAGACACACACCCGGGATATTTCGCTGGAGGTAAGAATAGTGACTGATAGAAATGTGGTGGTATATAGTACCCAGTCCTGACCCTGGTGCCACAGGGCGAAGGAGTATCTTTCGCAAAAAGGTGTCGCCTATACCGACTATGATGTGGGTGTAGATAGAGAAAAAGCCAGGGAAATGGTACAGAAATCAGGACAAATGGGAGTGCCGGTAATTATTATTGACAATGAGATTGTGGTCGGTTTCAACCAGAACCTGCTGGACAAATTACTGGCATAGAACGAACTAAATAAACAAACTCTGCATTCCGCAGAGAAACAATAAAGGATTTAGAATTATCACCGGAGGTCTGGGCAGACCTCCGGTTAATATAGCATAATATTCAGGCGAACCACCATAACACTTCATGTTGTTATCTGGTAGCCTTTCCTGCCTTAACCTGTTTAGCTTAACAATTAATAATCTTATACATTGTGTATGGCCACAATACAGGTTGCTTTTTCACTCCCTTTGACGTAAAATCTATGCGTAGTTGCTTATGGGCCGTTAGCTCAGTTGGCAGAGCACCTGACTTTTAATCAAGTGCCCTGAAAAACAAACTGAACGGCCGAAGGAACAATATGCGCCGTTAGCTCAGTTGGCAGAGCAGCTGACTTTTAATCAGCGGGTCGCAGGTTCGAGTCCTGCACGGCGTACCACCCCATCCCAGCCTGACCCACAAGTCCAACTACCCGCGGGCCAAAAGTATACATCTGCGGTAAAAAAGTATCAAGTACTAAAGAACCAGCCAGCCACGCTCGGATTGGCTGGTTTTCTGTTTATCTTTTCCGGGAAGTTATCGTTAAATACATTACCGGCAGCGTCGGTGAGGCGTTTCCTTTTGCCGGCGATATCGGTATGGGCTGCTGCCGACCTCCCCGGTGAGCCATCGCCGGGAATGGCTCCATCCTTGTTGCCGGAATATGGCATGGAGGTGGCGCCGTGAAGACGCAGAGAATTATCGAAAATTTCCTGCACAGCCGCGAGGCCCTCAACCGCAAGCCCAAAACCATTCGGTGGTACAAAGATCTGCTCGCCAGGTTTGCAAAATCCTACCCCGACTTGCCTACTGAGCCGGAAGACATCGAACAGTTCTTAGCCGGTCTCCCTCATTCTAAAGTAACCCAGCACGCCTACTACAGGGCTCTCAAAGCCCTATATCGCTTCGCCAAGAAGCGGTATGACTTCGCTAATCCCTTCCTGAAGATGGACTCGTATCCTAACCCACAGAACGAGCT
>CAYVOV010000023.1:0-64546 GCA_964453525.1 uncultured Dehalococcoidales bacterium
TGCTCTTTACCTCTCCCGACTATGAGCTGGTGGTAATGCCGATGCTCACCAGTGAGAGCCAGAAGCCAGAGGACAAGGCAGAGGCAACCGAGCCAGAGCAAGCGGAAGCCGAACCCGCCGAAGTTACCGAGCCAGAAACCGAGACAGCCGAAGTTGAGGAAGCTGAGAAAGCCGAAGCGGTAGCCGAAGCCGAGCAAATCACCAAAGCCGAGAAGCCGAAGCGGAAGCGAAGCAAGACAAAAGAACCAGTCGCCGTAGCCTAATAGCCTGAAAATGAACGCTTGAACTCAGAAAACAGACGCACACGAAGGGATGTAATAGTCCCTTTTTGTGCGTTTTTTTTGCCATTTTCCAGGGGATAGTTAGAGGGTGACCTGATACTATCCCCTTTTTTCGTTTCCACAACAGTTCATATCCGGAATACCCTGGACAGGGGGGTATTGACGACCAAGATAGTCGAATATAGACTTAACCATACTAGGAGGTGTATTATGGCAATCATTTTAGGGAGTGGCGCTTTCAGGATATGGGTAGGAAAAGACAAGAGGACTGGAAAGAGTAATAATATCGGTATTAGATTACAGGAGAAGAAATTTCCCAGCCAGGTAAATTTAGACCAGACTGTCCAGACGTTAGTAGACAAGATAGAGCAGCTAATACGTAAAGAGTGCTCTTGGGTGTGATTTGTGGGACATAAAATATGAGTAAATTCTTCATACCTGCAAATCGTCCAGAAGACTGGGCGCCTTTGTTAGCCGAACCTGGCAAGCACTGGAGAACAGGCTACTCAGCAAAAGCACTTGCCTACTGCTGGCAAGAAGCTAAGGGCTTTCCTGCAGAAGTGAAAAAGGTGTTCCGGGACTCCGGTATTCCCTCGTTCAGGAACGCTAAAATGCTAATGGCTTTCCCCGAATACAAGGTATCGTTGCCAGGTGGGAAGAGAGCCTCACAAAGTGACATCTTCCTTCTGGCCAGGGGAGACGACAAGTTAATCTCTATCACAGTAGAGGGGAAGGTCGATGAACCATTTGGAGAGGTAATATCCGATTGGAAACTAAAAGACATGGGTGGCAAGAAAGACAGGCTTGCCTTCCTATGTGACCAATTAGGGGTCAATCCCGCTACGGTTGATAACATTCACTATCAACTCCTACACAGAACGGTATCTGCCATAATTGAAGCACAGAACTTCAATGCCCCAATTGCTTTAATGCTTGTTCACGCCTTCGAGAAGACCACAGAGAAGTATGATGCAAGCTTCCACGCCTATTGTAACCTCTTAAATTTATTTGGCAAAAGGGGTAGGGAAAATACCATTGTATCATTAGGAAAATCGGGCTCGGTTGATTTGTATGTAGGGTGGGTCAAAGGTAATGATAAGTACCTAGTATCGTAGTAGGCCCCGTCGTTAGCACTCAATATTTTATTTTGTTCTGGATACTGTAAAGGAGGTCATTAAATGCAAAACGAATCAAATACAGATGAACCAATGGAAATTTTTGATGTTGATAATGTTCGTATAGGTTTTAATCCTTCTGTTGATACTCCTCGAGGGAAGACTAGAAAGTCCCTTACTATAGATGTTCACGTTACAGATAGGTGGTATAGATTTAGGCTAGAAGATGTAGTCTGCGATCTTTTCAATCGCTTCTATAATGAACAGGTAGCTAGTAGATATGAATGATAGTATACAAAGAGGCATTACTGATATTGAAAATCTCTTCAAGTGTGTATGCATCGACTTTGATGATGATATTTGGAGATATAACATTCCTTCCTCATCCGGCTGGTATTTGATAGAAACAAATACACCAATTGAGATACTGAAATCCATAGGCACTCCACAGCACAAGGCTCATATCAACATACCTAAAACTATAGGAAGTGCCGTTAGTTTAATCAATCTTGGTGCTGCCATCCAGCAGTCAGGTGATGACCACTACGTAGTCTATAACGGAGAAGCCCGAAATTTGAAAGCACGTGCGAGAGAGCATATATGCGGTCATGGTAAAACGTTCTGCCTTGGATTGGCTGAATATCCGATCTTGCGTAAATATAGTTGGCGGTTCTGCTATGCGCCGGCATCCGAATGTGGAAATTTGCGGGATGCTGACAAAGCAGTGAGAGTGCTTTTTGAACAGGTGTGGAGAGCAAAACATGGGTGGCCGATTTTATGTAAGAAATAGCGTAGGATATTACGCAAGAAAATGGTATAATTATAGTCGTGGAACATGTCCAAATAGTGTCACCTGGGCACAAGTAGGAGGTTAATATGTTTGGGATTACAGTGGGTAATAGGCGTGTACGTTTACATATTGATATTGCTGGCTTCGGTACCAATATTTCAAGAAGCAGGTGCACAGCTTGACTTAGTCAGGATAATTGCCGAGTTCCTCCAGAGGATACTCTGGTAGAGAGCAAAATGGGGAGTGTGGCGTTCACCATGCTCCCCATTATTATTGTGTTTAAGTGACCTAATCACTAACGGGAACCTAATAACTGCCCTTTGCATTCAGATGTAACTTCTCATCCGGTATTCTCATTCATTCGACTTGCTTTCAGCCTTTCATATTCAGTTTCAACTTCTTGCCATTGAAGATAACCGTATGGGGATTTCTTCTTATATTCAGGGTATTTCTTAATCCATTCATCTCTAATTGAAAGCCAGAAGTTTTCAACTGCCTTGTAACCTGCTTTATTGTCGGGTGGTCCGCCCTTTTGTTCTACAAGATCAATAAATTCCTGTTCAATTTGTCTCTGCCGTGTCTCATTGCTGGTCTTCGCCTTGACATCTACGTCTTCTAGGGCTTCTTTGTCATCAAAAGTCTGCTTATCGAGAATAAACCTCTCCCTAGCGTCTGCTGGCAGAAGATCAAACCCCTCATGCAACGCCTGTAATTCTTTTTCGTGCAACTTTAGCCAGGTTTCCATCTGTTCGGGCGTAACTTCGTACCCGACCATTTTCAGGAGGGTAGCGTTGAATGGCGGTGTGGCGTAGCCCGGCCCTTCTACTCTATTCGCAAGCGCCCATGTCTCGATAAGGGAACCCGTTCTCACCGGATGAAGCAACACCCGCCTGTCCGAATCCGTTTTTACCCATTCGAGCAGTTTACGTCTAATGCACAGCTGGCGAGAATACATAGAATCGTCAGGAAAAGAAGATATTGCGAAACCTCTAGGTTCTGTTTCTAGAACGTGCTTTATTGCTCCCTGTATCTCCGGTTGTTCAGGTAGGTTATTCCATAAAGGCCCCTTGCTTAAGTAACTAAGCCAATAGGCAGCTACCAAGTCATCCTCTTCTTGCAAGACATCATCAGGAGATGCAAACTCAGCCATAAGTTTCATATCTTCAGGAGGCTTGCTCCTGACGCTACGCCATACGGCATCTTCCACCGAACTCACGCTAATAGACGGACTCGTAAGTGGTGTGCCAAATTTCTCAATTTTGGTTAACGCTTCTTGAGAATAATTTAAATGAGATACTTTGCCTAACCTTAATGCTGTTGCACGTTCCCAGTTAAGCATGAATGCTGAGTCTAGATTTGTGGTATCAAAGTACTTTTCTCCTGTGATGTGAGAGGCACGCTCAAGTAGGCTGTATAACCAACTTTGTCTGATCAGCAATAAGTTCCTGTTGACCTTGTCAGAATATGCACCTTGTCTGGAGGGTAACAATTCATTCAAACCTGGGGGAAAAGATTGGGGGAAAAGGTTTCGGATATGGATTATCCATTTTGCCTGCCTAATGCTAATCGGACTTCCCATCGCTAGTGAGGCTCTCCAAATATCAAACAGATCTTTGTTGGCTTCCGGTGGTAACACATATTGCACCGAAGCGCCAATAGACCATGGTTCATCTTCATCTGTTAAAGGGAGATTACGACCTTCCGATATTAACTTAATCATTGTTTCTTCGGTAGGAGGGACTTCTCCCATTTCATCTTTTATGAATTTTCTTAACTCCACTGCAAGCGCAAGTCTTGGGATGTCTTTATCTCGCAATGCTCTAGTGTATATAAGCTGTTTAATATGAGGTTTTATTGATGGCCGTCCTCTTTTTGTAGACATTCTTTTATTTTTTCCTTAAATTCACAGACTCGTATATAATTATTTCCTTTATGTATATATTATAATCTCTTACAATAATAATATAATTCATACAAAACAGCAATGTCAAAAAGGATAGGCTAAGCAAGCGGGTCTCAATTGAAAACTATTAACTATAAAGACACAAACGAAGTTCTTCACATTAATAGATACCATCTTCTATTGGCGCTGGAACGATTGGAGAAGAAAAATCCGAAGTTCCCTTTGTTCGAACATACAATGATTCCGTTTGGTATTCTAATTTCCACACTGGTTGCCCTCTTGACAGCAGATTTTAAGAATTCATTAGGACTGAGCGCTGACGTTTGGCAGATGTTCATATTGGCAGTAATGGTCGTGTCAGCTCTAATTACGGCAGTCTTCCTCGGATTGTGGATGAGGAATAGAGGACGATATAAATTAAGAACTCCGGATGAAATCGTCGAGGGAATAATCAAGGAAATGGAACATCAGAAAAGGGCCTTGACAAACTCACAAAAGTAGTATAGACTTAGTCTATACTATAGCTGTGCGAGGGGTAATCATAATGGATATGATAGCAACGAGAAGGAAGCCGTTCGCGACTGGTCAGTCGAAGGGGGTTACGCTGCCGGGTAAGATGACAATATCAGAAGAGGTTTCGATGGCAGCGAGTGATCGACTTATCATCATGGATACCACCGGCGAAGTCCCTGAAGACAAGCTGCTCCAGTTCTACCTGCAGTATGTTGAGCCTGCTTTCCAGAACTGGTGGCAGGCCCAGAAACGATCATCTAGGCAACCTCACGGCTTCAGAGTTATGCAAGAAGATGGACCCGCCCCAGCGCAAGCTATAAAGCCGCCTGAACCAACGGTTGTAAAACCAGAAGCTCAGATCCAACCGGTGGTCTGTCCACGATGCGCTGGTCAAATCTCATGGAATCTTGACCTTGGTCTTGAAGGAGTCTGTCCTTACTGCGGCTTGTTCCTTAAGCTGACACCAGATGAGAAAGGAGGAAAATAAATTGACGTTTCGGAGTCAAGAGATGCAATCACAAAACCAAACCGGTGATATCATGAAATGGATACTTGCAATAGTAGAAAAAGTTAATCAGGATAGTAGATTAGCGCCTAATAAAGCTATTCTAAAGCGCATGCAAGAAACAATAGACATTTATGGCTCTGCCAAAATTTGGGAAGTGATTAAGCAGTTTTCTATAAACATTGGTTCGAACAAAGCAATGCTCATGGAAGAACTGTTCCATCAGTGTCCGAATTTTCCTGATTTATTTGAAACGGATAAGACTATACCACTCGCCCTTAAGCAGTGGTATGAACATCACTCGGTAGAGGCTAATCGATTTCAAAGAGTTACTTCAGCTATTTTGAGAGCTAATCCGGCTGTCGAATGGGAATTCGATACTTCACCTGATGCCGATAGAGATTTAACTCCTATTATGGATATGCTATTTCGTAATACGGAGGTATCAAAATGAAGGAAAAAGCGGTAACTGCAGAACGATTTGATAGCCTTGTTGATATGGCTGCTAAAGAAGCAAGGTACGAGGAAGGCTTTGGAGTAAAGGGATGTGATCTTGCCAATTCATGTTGGTGGGTTTCGTATGTCAGACAAAGTTGGGAGGAGCAAGCGAACAACAATCGCTTGCCAGAATACTTACTCACCTGCGCCAGAGAGGCAAGGAAGCTGGGTGTTGTAGTTCCGATAGAATACATACTCTATGATACTGTTACGGGGGAGCATCTTGAGCGCCCCAATATGATACACCTTCGCAAATTATTAACAGAACGGCGTACCTCAGGAGTAATCTTCCCTGCTCTAGACCGCTTGTCCCGGGAGCCATTGCACCAACAAATCTTCGAACTGGAAGCAGCTCATTATGAGATTCAAATTCATTACGCTGACGTACCTAACGGAAACGATCCAAACAGCCAATTTACCAGAACAATTTTAGCTCATGCCGCTAAACTGATAAAACTGGCAAACCGGCGTAACAATCGCGGTGGTAATATCGGACGGGTGGTAAGCGGAAACGTGCCTGCCGGTAAGCCATCTTATGGTTATATTTATCGCGCAGAATACCAGTCATTAGAACATGGTAAGCGTAAACTTATCAGGGCTTGGTGGGACATAAACGCACTAGAAATCGATGGTACATATAAAATGGGGTCCGAGGCCTGGGTAGTGAAACAGATTTTCCGCTGGATTGGACTTGAAGGGAGAAGCACTTTCTGGGTTTCCGAAGAACTTAATCGAATGGGAATCAAACCTCGATATGCCGATAAATGGTCTCCAGCTCTGGTTGGTTTCATCTGTAAAAACCGCGCGTATACAGGAAAACATGCCTATAACAAAGCCTGCTATGTCACCAATCCCGATAGGCCGCTAAAAGATATTACTGCCGAGATAAAGCGGACACTACGAAAAGCTAAACCGGAAGATGACTGGGCACATTTTGAAGTTCCGTTGTTGGTATCCGAAGAATTATGGCAGCGAGCAAATGACAATATCCGTGAGCGAGGCAAGGGAAGAGGAAAAGCCGGGAAAACGATTCCAGCACTGTTCAGGGCAAGGGTCTTTTGCCCAAAGTGCGGTCATATTATGAGGCTTCATAGGGATTCGACCTGCCCCTGGCTTACTTACTATGTCTGCCGTACTCAAGGATGTAGAATGAAGTTCATCCGTGTTTCCCAGCTTGATGACATAGGATGGGAGAATGTTGTTAACCTTTTACAGAAACGTTCATTTATTGATGCCAAAGCAGAGAATACGAGTAAAGATGATGGTGGAATTCAGAAACGGATCAGACTAGAGTTGTTTCAAAAGAGGGAAGCAGAGAGGAAAATCGCAAGAATTCAAGATGATCTCCTCAGCGATGAACCAGTCATTACCAAACAAGAAGCTCTTACTAAAATAGGAGAACTTCGAAATGTTATTGAAAAAGCCGACAATGAAATTGCCAGACTACAAGGCATAGTCCAGACAGCAAAGCAGTCTGAAGAAAAAATTGAAGCATTAAAGAAAGCTCTTGAGGAGCTAAGAGATATAAATCTTAATACGGCAACTTTCCAGCAGAAAGCCGAGTGGATAGCTCGTCTTGGTGTCAAGGTATATCCAGCTAAGGATTTAACCAACTATCACATAAAATGCGGAATAAAGATTACAGAGCCCCAGAAGGTTTCATGTTACAAAACCAGCATCGCATCACCGAAGCTATAGAAGCGGTATTTCTCCGTTATAGCTTCCTGGTATGCCCGTTTTATCAGATCATTGCCGGCGAAGGCGGAGACAAGCATCAACAGGGTTGACCTCGGCAGGTGGAAGTTCGTTATCATGGCATCTACCACCCGGAACCTGTACCCGGGCAGGATGAAAAGGTCTATCCAGCCTTCGAACGGCCGTATCTCAGCAGTATTATTCGCCTGAGCTGCCGTCTCGACAAGCCTGACCGAGGTGGTACCGACGCAGATGACACGCCGTCCCTCCGACCTTGCCAGTGACAGCTCCCCGGCGACTTCCCTGCTCAATACACCGTATTCCCGGTGTATTTGATGCTGCTGCGGGTCTTCCTCACGCACCGGGCGGAAGGTGTCCAGTCCGACATGGAGCGTGGTGAAAAGGCATTTTACTCCTTTTGTTCTGATTTGACTCAGGAGTTCCGGCGTGAAGTGAAGCCCGGCGGTAGGCGCGGCGACGCTGCCGGCAACGTCGGCATAAACGGTTTGATAGCGTTCCGGGTTCTCAAGCGGGACATGGATGTAAGGAGGCAGGGCTATTTCACCGACCTTAAAGAGCGGCTTTTCATCGGAGAATCGGAGCAGCCGGATTCCCCCTTCGCCAATCCCGATTGCCTCGGCAGTGACTCGTGAATCACTTCCATCACGGGATATTTCAATTACAGCGCCGGCTTTAACGCGTCTGGCAGGTTTGACAAGGGCTTCCCAGGCATCACGACGCTGCCGGCGCAGCAGCAGGATTTCCAGCTTCCCTCCACTCTCAGCCTGTTTCCCTTTAAGGCGGGCGGGAATGACCCGGCTGTTATTGAAGACTAGGACATCACCTTCGCGGAGAAATTCAACCACTTCATAGAACCTGCGGTGCTCAAATGACCCATCTGCGCGGTTAATCACCAGTAGCCGTGATTGCGTCCTCGGCTCAACCGGAGTCTGAGCGATAAGCTCCGGTGGTATAAAATAATCAAAATCGCTGGTTTTCATGGGAAGCATCTAATTTCCCGTTATGCCGGTCTATTATAATAGAGAGGCGCCATTAAGATATCCGAAAATACAATCGGTTTATCTACTCTTTTAAAGTTGAGCGGGCAGTGTACCAGCCCCTTTGGGACGTAGACGAATGTGGTAGTGGTGATTATATGTTTTTCCCTTTCCTCTCCTAAATACAGTTCTACCTCCGCCCCGAAATCCTTATAGTCCATCGGATTTGCTCCTATAAAACAGAGAATTTCATCCTGGTCATGCACGTGCCCTTCTTTAGCCATAAGAAAGGGCGAATAAATTGCCTCCATTGTAATACTGAAAGGAGGGCTGCCCCACTCTTCTACCACGGACTCCTGTCCGATGCGTATCACCGGCACCTCAATCTCCGGATGGCGGGCTTTTCCCAGCGGCTCTCTAAGGATATATTTGCCATACTTTGTCTCTGCCATTATACTACCTTCTCCTTTCACTGAACGGTCTGTGGAAATGAGAGGAACCGTCAGGATGAACCGGCTCACGCGTTGATAGTACTTCCCTGATAGACTGGTGTCAAGAAAAAGAAGGGGGCGAGGTTTAACCTCGCCCCCTTTCCCGCAGCCACCACACCATCACTTGGCTTTAATTTCTATACGTTTTTTCCCGGCCTCCTCAGCTTTGGGGAGTCTCATTTCCAGCAGTCCGTTCTTAAAAGTGGCTGAAATGTTTTCCTCATCAACCGGGAAAGGCATTGTCATTCTTCGTACGAACTGCCCGAAGTGACGCTCTGAAATATAATGGTCTGAGTCCTCTTTCACTTCTTCCTGTTTTTTCTCAGCCTTAATTGTCAGCACGTCACCTTCAAGACTGATATCCAGGTCTTTCTTCTTTATTCCCGGCAGCTCCGCCTTGACTACAAGGTCATCCTCCTCCCGGTAAACATCCAGGCTGTGAGCAATGCTGGAATCGAAGGTAGTCCGCCTGCCATTAAATATCTCTCTGGCCATCTGCTCAACTTCATCAAGGAGACTGAACGGATGCGCCACAGGCTCAAACCGGACCAATGCCCTTGCCGGATTTCTTCTGATAATTGTCGTCATTTTGCCTCCTTTCTTTATGTTCATATTTTTGTTTATATTATAAGAAATTTCTCTGTCCGAGTCTGCGACTTATATCACAAATGTACAACCAGTTTACCCTTCTTCAGTTCCTGGTTCCCTGTTTGGCTGCGTGTCACCGACGATGATCGGTTCCTTATACTCCTTTACGGGCTTCAACTCTTTTCTAAAAGAACACTGAAGGCACTGCTCATACCAGTTGTCCAGGTCTCTGTCAATGAGCAGGTCACCACCGCATCTTGGACAGCTCTTCAATCTCCATCTCACCATATCTGTCACCCCCTCTACATCAGGCCTATCTGGTATCAGGTTAATTCATTTTATATGGTGAAAATGGCAGTGTATGTGATTTAGGTCTCACAGTCAACAGAACGGAAAACTGGAGAAAGAATAATACCCAAGAGGTTAGGTTTGAGGAAATCTATGGAGTAACTAAGCAGGCAGGTAAAGCGGTTATCGTCTCTTATTTCTCTTCGATGACTACTTCAAAGGGGCAGGATATAGCCCTGGTCGGGCAGACAACCTCGCACTGGCAGCACCATCTTGTGCAGGCACTGCATTTGCTACCTTCTATATAAACTGCAAGGCTATCTTTAATAGCCAGAGCATTACAGGTGCATACTTCCACGCAAAGTCCGCACCCATTACATTTTTGCGGATTTATTACGACAAATGACATCCTTATTTACTCCATTTCAGTCTAGGCTTAATGTCAACTTTTAGTCTGTGACTTTTGTCTCAAAGAGACATCTCCACCCTGTCCCTGAGCGCCTCCTTATCAGTAATCACGATACGGTTGCGCTCCAGCCTGATTACTCCCTCATCTTCAAGGGTCTTAAGCGACCTGCCGACCACCTCACGGGCAGTGCCGGCCATAGCCGCCATATCCTGCTGGGTAAGGCGCGGTCCGTTTCCTGTGGAAGCTCCATCGCCGGTCTGCTGCAACAATATCCTGGCTACCCTGCCGATAACATGCCTGAAAGATAAATCTTCAACAAGTGAAACAAGCTCACGCACCTGCTCAGCCAGTACCTTTATTGTATTGGCTGCTATCTGCGGGTGAGTCTCCAGAAGGTCTTTCATATCACTTTTTCTCAGCTCATTGAGGATAACAGGCCCCATTGCCTGAACGCTGGCCGGATTGGTGCCGCCATCCAAAACAGGAACATCATTAAACGACTCGCCGGGACGGATGATGCTGAGAATCTGTTCCTTACCCTCGGCTGAAGTCTTGAATACTTTCGCCGCTCCTGAGTGGATAAAATACAGAGCATCCGCAGGGTCATCTTCATAGATAATTATCTCTCCGCGCTCGGCCTTCTTCTCAATAATGAGCTGCCCGATGGATTCAAGTTCTTCGAGGCCCAATCCACTAAAATACGGTATGGATTTTATAAAATCTATATCTATTGCCACATTTACTGTTCTTTCCTGGAATTCGATGACATAAGACAGGTGATTTATTGTATCACGACTTCAAGACATATGCTACTCCTGAGCCTGGAAAAAAATCGTAATCAGGTGTAATTTGTCTTACACCACAAACATTCGGTATTATTATGTTAGCAGAAGTGAGTATTATTTTAAAAGTTTTCAGAGTGGGACGAGAAAATGCATGACCACAGAAGAGAAGCCGTACATGAGACCCATAACGGTCGCAACAGGTTGAAGATTGCCATTATCATTGTCGCCGTAATCATGATAGCCGAGGTAGTGGGCGGCATATTAAGCAATAGCTTAGCCCTGCTTGGCGATGCCGGACATATGCTTGTGGATACCCTCGCTCTCGGGTTGAGCCTGTTCGCCGTAACCATTGCCGCAAAACCGGCAACTTCAAGTAAAACCTACGGATATCACCGTGTAGAAATAATGGCAGCCCTGGCCAATGGCATCCTGCTGACTTTCGTCGCTGCCTATATATTTTATGAAGCTTACCAGAGGTTCTCTGAACAGCCTTCGATTCGCGTACCGCTGATGCTACTTGTAGCCGGTATCGGACTGGCAGCCAATCTGGCAGGCATTTTCTTGTTGAGAAAAGTAAGCCACGATAACCTTAATATAAAAGCCGCCTTCTGGCACATTCTAGGTGATTCCATATCTTCATTAGGTGTGATAGTCGGCGGCATACTAATCTCCGTTACCGGTCTGGTTATATTTGACCCGATTATTGCCATTCTCATCGGCTGCATAATACTCTGGGGAGCAATACGTCTGGTTAGAGAATCGGTCGATATTCTACTCGAGGCGGTGCCGAAGCATATTAATATTGAAGAAGTAATTGGAATGCTGAAGGGCATTAACGGAGTGGAGGAAGTCCACGACGTCCACATCTGGACTATTACCTCAGGCATATATGCCTTGAGCGCTCACTTGATTATTGAAGACCAGAGCGTCAGCAATAGCGCTGAAATTGTGGAGGCGGTAAATAGAGAGATACGCCAGCGTTTCAGCATCACCCACACGACGTTACAACTTGAGTGTGAGAGGTGTGAAAGTTGCCCGAGTGGCATTATCTGCCAGGTACAAAGAATTGGCGAGCAAATGGTGGAGCAGCAATAGCCTTTCTTTTTCCTCTTTTATCCCCTCATACTGTAGATACAGCCGCAGTAGTTCTGCCGGTATAGAGCCAGCTTTTCAGCAAGCTCTACCGAACGCTGGAACCCCGCTTTCTTCTTAAAGTCCCTTTCCAGAAATCTGTCTCCGCCGATTTCCTTACCCAACTGGTTAATCACCGCCGCCGGTTTATGGGGGCTTACCGTCAAGCTCGTGGTAAAAGCGTCCAGGTCTGAGTCAAGAAGGTAGAGCCATGTTTTATTCAGCCGGTGCCTGAAACAGACCTCACATCTCCTGCCGCCTTCAGGCTCGTCCTTTAATGACTCAGTCTCCTTTAACCATTCTTCTGGAGTATAGGAACCTGTTTCAAGGGGAAAACTCATTTTCTCGGCTACTTTTTGAACCGCTACAAGTCGCCTTTCGTATTCTTCCCGCGGATGGATGTTCGGATTGTAGAAGTAGCCGGTGACTTCGTGCCCTTCTGAAGTTAACCTCTCCACAACGCCGGCAGCGCAGACCCCGCAGCAGATATGCAGCAATAGTTTCATCAGAATGAAGTCTCCAGAATTCTGGCCGCTTCGGTGAAATCGGTCAGCTCAGTGTAATTAAGCTCGGGGTGCTGCTGGCAGTATTCAAGCAACTCAGCGGCAGCGAAGATATGGTGGCACTTTATCGCCGAAGCGATGTCCGAGACTCCGTTTCCCATGTATATTACCCGATAGCCTTCTTTGAGAAACAGGTCCACGTATGCCTCCTTGAAACCGTCGTCCATCTGTACTCCGCCCGGTCCGATGTACCGGGCATCAAGGCCTCCGGGCAGAAAGCGGGTCTCGGCGGCGAGCACTTCAACATCTCCAAGGTCGATATTCCTTAAGACGTCCTTTATATAAAAGTCCAGGCCGTTGCTGATGATGACAAAACGAAAGTTCTTTCTGCGGCAGGCAGCCACCAGCTCGGGAAGGCCGGGTCTGAGGTCCATAGTTCGGTGAGCAACCTCGAGCAGGCTTTCGCGGTCGGCTTTTACCATGGCAAAGGCTTGCGTGTTGAATCGACCGACCGATATTTTACCATCCCGGTACTCTTTCAGCATTGTTCGCCAGTCGCCTTCGGCATAAGCCTCCAGCATCATAAAACTTACGTCTTTATCGGTAATCGTGCCATCGAAATCACACTGCACCACGGTCTTTATTGCCTCTGCCAAGTTAATAGCTACCTCCTGATGCGTTATATTGTGGTTCTTTGCTTATATGTCGTTGCGAGCCACGATGAAATCGTTTTCCTTATTTGTCGTTGCGAGCCCGCCAAAGGCGGGCGTGGCAATCACCGCGTTCGAAAGAGGAGATTGCCACGTCGTACGCCTCTGGCGTACTCCTCGTAATGACAGTTGTATTTGAGATTGCTTCGTCGTCCCGACATAGTCGGGTCTCCTCGCAATGACAGTTCGGTTCTATTTCTCTCTATCGCGTAGCACTCTCCGCAGCATTTTCCCCACCGGTGTCTTGGGCACTTCATCAATGAATTCCACTTCCCGGATACGCTTGTATGGAGCGATTCTCCCGGCACAGAATTCTATAAGCTCTTCCTCCGTAACATGCTGTCCCGCCTTGAGCACGACACAGGCTTTAGGTATCTCACCGGCCATTTCATCAGGCTTTCCTATCACGGCACACTCGCTGACGGCATCATGTTCGTAGAGAACGGCTTCAACCTCGGCAGGAGCGATTGTATAGCCCTTGTAATTTATCGTTTCCTTTTTCCTGTCTAGGATATGAAAGTAGCCATCCTCATCCATCATCGCCAGGTCGCCGGTATAAAGCCAGCCGTCGCGGAGAGCTTCCTGCGTATCTTCGGGGCGGTTGAGATATCCCTTCATTACCTGCGGTCCCCTGATTATGAGCTCACCGGACTGCCCCGGAGGCAGGTCAATCTCTCCGGTTTCCTCGTCAACGATGCGGGCGTCGGTATCAATGGTAGGTATGCCGATTGTCCCGGACTTTATTCTTTGCAGGGGAGAGTTATGGGTCTCCGGAGAAGCCTCACTGAGGCCATAACCGAGGACCATTTTTACGCCGGTTATCCGCTCCCATTTATCCCTTATTTCAGGCGGAATTGGCATTGCCCCATTCTTGACATAACGTAATGATGAAAGGTCATATTTACCCATTATCGGGCTGTTTACCAGCATGGTGAATAATGAGGCGGCACCGTACATTACCGTCGCTTTCTCCTTCTCAATCGTTCCCAGCAGCAAATCGGCATCGAAGCGAGGTATTATTATCACCCTGGCACCGCTGTAGACAGGGGAATTAACGCAGGTGCTGCCTCCCCAGCTATGATAGAAGGGCAGCAGGCCGATAGCAATGTCCCGGTGACTCCAGCTGAACCAAGCGGCGTTCTGCATGGCATTTGCCACCAGATTGTAATGGGTAAGCAGCACCCCTTTGGGGAGGCCGGTGGTTCCTCCGGTATAGACGATTGCTGCCACGTCATCCTTCGGTTTCACAGTGAATTCGGGAGGAGAGGGAGGATAGTCCTCAAGGATTTTCTTCAGAGGAACTATGTTATCTCCCGTTCCGGAATCAGCCAAGACTACTGTTTTAAGCATCGTACCTGTCCTTACCTCGTTGACAACCGGATATAGCTCGTTACCAGTGATGATAGCGGTGGCTCCGGTATCGGCAATCTGGTGTTTCAGTTCCGCCTGCCGGGAAAGCGGATTGACGGTGGTAACGGTGGCTCCGGCTTTCAGTATCCCGTAATATCCGATGACGAATTCGAGACTATTGCCCAGGAAGAGCAGCACCTTATCACCAACGCTTACCCCGAGGTCATGAAGTCCGGCAGCAAGGCGAGCCGTCATTTCATCGAGCTCCCGGTAACTCAGGTTCCGTTCTCCCAGGCTGAAAGCGGTACTGGCAGGCCACTTTTCCGCCGCCCGCGATAGCAGACCGGAAAGCGGTATCTCCAGATAGTCAAGTGTCTTAGGGACACCCTCCGGCCAGAAGTTAAACCACGGTCTTTCCTGCACGATTTCCTTTCCCTCCGTTCCGATTTAAATCAGGCATCAAGCCCGGTAAGATTGTAGCATAAAGCAGCCTGTGTGTTGAAACTCAGAAGGGCAACACAGGTGATATTTCAGTATCACCGCGCGGACTGGATACCGAAAAACTCAAGGGCATTGGCCGTAGTTGCTTCGGCAAGCTGAGCTTCATTAGTTTCCCTTAAGGCGGAAACGCCCTTCAGAACCCTCAGAATATCGGCTGGTCTCGATTCAAACTCGGCTTCGGTACCCTGTCTGTAGACCACCGGGCAGTCGGTCTCAAGCATCAGTCTTTCCAGGGGAATCTCTTTAATCGCCCGCCTGTGTTCTTCGTGGTATTCAACCGCCGGCGTGGCGGAGAGAAAATAGCCGCGGTCGATTATATCCCGCAGCACGCTGGAGGTGCCAGTATACCAGTGAAACACCGCTTTGTCAGGCTTCGCCTCGTTAACAAGGTCGAAGGCGTCACGCCAGGCGTACCGCGAATGTACCATCACCGGCTTTTTATGCTTCGCGGCTATTTCGAGCAACCGCCTGAGTACGTCTGCCTGCAATGGCTTATCCGCCTGCAGCCTCACCCGTTTATGGTAGTCAAGTCCCACCTCACCAATACCGATGACTTCATCAATATGAGCCTCGATGAACTTAAGGTCATGCTCGATATCAGCGCTTCCAATGTTCCAGGGATGCAGGCCCAGCGCCGGATAAACAAAACTTTTATACTGTCCGGCCAGTTCCAGTACTCTCTTATTGGACTCATTGTCCTGCCCGACGGCGACGATGACAATAAGCCCGGCTTCCTTAGCCCGCGCAATTACGTCATCAATTCCCTCTATCTCATCGAGGTGAGCGTGAGTCTCAACAAGTCTGTACATCATGCCTCCGTTTTCCTCAGGAAGAATGTCAGGACACACGTCAGGATTCCCACGCCCGCCAGAATTGACGCACCCGGTATGAAAGAATCGGTAAAATCAACCATCACTCCCATCAGCAGGGGGCCGGTGAAGCCGCCAATCTCGGCAACGGAGAAGAATATACCTCCTGCCAGGCCCATGTTTTGCGAACCGACTCCCGGGTCGTCCATAATAACAAGCATCAGCATCGGTAACAGCACCGGGGTTGCCACTCCATAGAGCACCAGTCCGGCCAGTGTAACCCCATAGGAGGTTGAAGTCACTGCAATCATCAGGGCAGCCGCAGTAAAAACAACAAGCCCGCCGATGGCACGTCCCCGCAGGTGTCTTTTTATTATCCTCGGTAAAAAGAGGACGGTCGGGATTGCGGCAAGGACTGGAACCGAAGCCATGAACCCGGCCGTTTCCGGAGAATGTCCGCTGTTTTCGAGTATCTTCGGCAGCCAGTGGGAAAAGCCGTGTTCGATGAAAAGGGTCAGCAGTCCGGCAATTACAATTATCCTGACATTATGAGCCTTCATTAGTTTTATAAAGGTGTTTTTAAGACTCATCTTTTGCTCGTCCGCCACCTTTTTGATATCGCGGGCAAAAATTCCCCAGATTAAAGCGAAGGCAAGTACCAGGAGACTATAGCCAAGGAAAGTAAGTTTCCAGCTATATCCGGTGAGTGGCATAACCAGACTATTGGTGGCGGCAAGACCAAACAGGCCGCCTATCCAGGGTGCTGTAGTGTAAATGCCCACTGCTATAGCCCGACCGTTCCCCTTGAACCACTCGGAAACAGTTTTCGGAGCGCCAATCGATATTAGCGGAGCGCCGATGCCGAACAGCGCCACCATTGGCAGCAGTGTAAGGAAGCCGGTAGCCAGATAGCGCAGTCCCACCGATAATGCCATGATTAACGCCCCGGCTAAAAGTGAGCGGCGTATTCCCCATTTATCGATTGCAGCACCGGCAAAAACGGCAACAGGTATATAGACAAGCTGCCAGGTGCCGAGTATAAATCCCATCTCCCCGTATGACATGTTCAGGTCCCGCAGCATCGGGGTTACCAGTGGCGGCATTGACCTCACGCTCAAGCCGAAAGAGGCGTATAAAAGCCAGACGGCAGCCAGAATTATCCAGCGGTAGTGACTCCGCTGAGGTTCCACGGAACCACCTTCACCTGAGGGCAATGTGTTGAATGAAAACATAAGTTACGAATATCTATTAATTACTACCGATTGTATCATCGAGACCGAATACCAGCAACAAGCACTACCGTGTACCAGTGTATCCTTTTTGTACAACCCTGTCCCCCTGTATTCCCTCTTCTCCTTTAAAGGGACTTGCCTCAAAAGTCATTCTGGAGTCCGCCTCTGGCGGACGAAGAATCTCAGGGTGGGGAGTCAAGGTAATCCCCTCCTTCCTGAGACCCTTCGCGGAGTTTACACTGAGTGGAGCGAATGTGCTCCAGGGTGACAGGAACACTCGACTTTTAGGGCGAGCCCTCCTTTAAGGGGAAGGGGGAGGTAAATGGAAGAGGTGGGAGTGACGCTTCAGCGTCACTCCCACCTCTGAAACTGCGTCCGCTTTCATTTGAGAGGACTCCGCCTTTCTTAAAGTTATGTTTATGTTTAGCTTCACAGTTATTCGACATCCAATTAATAATTAATAAAGAAACAGGTTCTGTCTGACTGCGTATTTTTCTTGATGTCGGTTTGTGTTCAATGTAAAATGGACATCACAGTTAAAGGCATTCTAAAGAGGGAGGCAAGAAAATGACATCAGACGGCAGGAAGGTCCGGACACTTGGTGGCGAAGTCAGCGAGGCGGAATTAAAAAATGACCTGGAGCGCTACTGCCGGTTAGCCCGTGAGATGGGAGCCACGGAGGCTGTTATCATGCCCGCCGGTGATGTCATCATCGATGAGCGGGTGCGCCTGAAATGTGTTGTGCCCCGCTGTCTCCGCGCTGGCGAGACTCCCAACTGCCCGCCGAATGCGCCGGACCTTGACCTGATACGTAAGGCGCTGAGCCGGTTCTCCTGGGCGATACTGCTCAAATACAACGTCGAGCCGATGGCAGAATACGCTCCGCAAAAAGGAGGGACTGATGCCAGCCAGCGGCGCACTCTTTCCTTTCACAGGAAGAGTGCCGATATCGTGTATGAGCTTGAGCGCCAGGCTTTTAAAGACGGTTATCATTTAGCGCTGGGGCTGGGCGGCGGCTCCTGCAAAGATTACCTCTGTAATGGACTCGTCTGCCAGTTCCTTGACAGCGGCCGGTGCCGCTTTCCCCAGCGTTCCCGCCCGGCAATGGAGGCGATGGGCATTGACGTTATTGACCTTATTAACAAGGCTGGCTGGGAATCTTTCGCACTGCTGGGCGACCTCAGTGACATACCATGCGCCGTGACTGTAGGAATTGTTTTTATAAAATAGGTTATGAGTCGGCTATATAAAAGTTGCTGTTTGTGCGTAGTTGATTAAATTGTCATTGCGAGGAGTACGCCAGAGGCGTACGACGTGGCAATCTCCTCTCTCGAACGTGGTGATTGCTTCGCCCCCGATACAATTGGGGCTCGCAATGAAATTACTATCAAAAACCGAATAGTCCTATATAAAAAGTGAGGTGAAAATGCCGCAGGACATTCTTGAACTTACCGAAGGATACCTCTCCGAAGACCCCGTCAGGTGGGGCAAACTATCAAGCGATATTCAGTGGCGCCGCCTGCAACTTCTACTGCTGCGGGAAATACTTGTCGAAGTCAGAAAGCTCAATCACGGGACACAGGAAATCAGGGCAGACGCCGAATAACGTTCCGGCATAGTTAACTACCGGTGGTCTTTGGTCCTCCGTACTATTGCCATAGGACCCTAGTCCAGTAATTTAATATTGCTCTTTTCAATATCATCAACGATAATCCCGGTTGCCCACTTGGCCGTCTGCCTGATAACACACCCATCGGTTATACTCAGGAACTCCTGCGTCATCTCATCGCTGGTAAGGTCCCAGGCTTTGCCGAAGTATTTTCTCATCACATCCTTACAGAGAATGGAACCGTAGGTATCGTAATATTTAGCCAGTAGCGTATCCCGGATTCCGATTGCTGCCCTGCCTGACGTTGCCGGGTCATCGGTATGCTGAGGGACCTGACGAGCCATGCCGTACGCCATAACGCTGCCGGCTACGGCACCGCAGGTGCCCTCTCCCGTCATGCAGACTCCGGCAGTCAGCAGGCATATCCCGGAATAAAACTGTTCTTCCATCTCTTTCGGGAAAATATCGAAACCTCCCCACCTCAAAGCATCGGCTACCGCCAGGAAGGTGGCCTGACAGCAGCCTTTGTACTTTGCCTCGTACTCTATTCCCAGCTCCCACGCTTTATCAGTTAGTTCTTCTTTTGTCTTTTTGAGTTTCACGGTTTTCGACCTCCTTCCAGGGTTTTCTCTGAGAGGTGTCAGGTCTTGATAAGTATAACGAGGATAAGCTAGTATTGTCACATATCCAGGACTCAAGATGCCCGTTCTTCTATATAAGTTGTTGCAGTTTATCTCAAGAATAACCTTCAGGAGCAGTATATAATGGCACGGATAAAAATTGATTTGCCTGAGAGTTTTGTCTTTTCGACGGAGATTCCTATCCTGATTAACAATATCAACCGAGGTAATCACCTCAGCTATGATTCGATACTACCGATGATGGAAGAGACCCGCATCCGGTTTGTACGCAGCCTCGGCTATACCCAGGAAAACATCAGCGGAGCGGCATTTATCGTCACCGATGTCGCCGTGGTTTACAAAAAACAGGGACGCCATGGGCAGATATTGAAACTTGAACTCGCACTCGCCGATTTTACCGGCAAGGGATTCGACATCATTTACCGGATATCCGATTCCAGCACCGATGAGGAAATCGCCAGGGCAAAAATGGGCATCCTCTTTTATGATTATCAGCAACAAAAAGTGGTACCAGTACCGGATGAGTTCAGAGAAAGATTTGCGGTCTGAGTGATACCAGTAAGCCCACCCTAGCCCACAGTTTGCGGCGTGCCTTTGACGGACGCGGCGTTGTGTACAGTCCCTTTGCCAGCACTACGGTTAAAAATCAATATCCTGGTCAGGCTGTCCTTTCGCAATCTGCCTTTCAACCAGATCGCTGAGGCTTGTGGACTCAAGGACTTTACTCACTGCATCCCTTATTTCACACCAGATATCACGGGTAGCACAGACGTCCGAACGTGGGCAGATACTCTTATCATCAACACAGTCGGTCGGAGCAATCGAGCCTTCAAGAAGTTGAATGACATCGCTCATTTTTATTTCTTCAGGAGGTCTGGCAAGTGCGATTCCGCCCCCGGCTCCACGAATACTTCTGAGAATACCTCCGGCGACAAGGGGCCTGATAACGTGTTCCAGATAACGCTGTGAAATTTCCTGCTTCCTGGCTATATCTTTCAGCAGGACCAGTCCGCCCTCCTGGTGAAGAGCCAGCTCCAGAAGTGCCCTTGTTCCGTACCTTCCCCTCGTTGAAAGTTTCACTATACTATCCCCATAATTACCAATACTATCATTTTGGTATACATTACCAGACATAAACAACCACTGTCAACTTATTTTTACGATAGTACTAATAGGTTTTGATTGAATGAAGTGCTCCTCATTTTTAATATATGTGTTCCCGCCCTCCGTCTTTGAGGAAGATATAGAGGGGTCCTTCCTTTTTAGAAATCTCCCTCGCCTGCTAAAACCTTTTACGGCGGGCAGGCCTGCCCCTTCCCTTTAATAAGAGCCTTGACTCAGATATCATTCTGAGGAATCCGCCAGAGGCGGATGACAAAGAATCCCGGGGCTCGTGTTCAACCTGCTTCAAAGAAGGAAGGTAGAAGCACAAGTTTGACACCAATCAGCTGTGGCGAACACCTAATCTAACTCGGCTCTTGTCCCATTCCAGGCGTGCAGATAGAGCCCTTTAACCTCGTCTGCCATTAGCACGAAAAGGCCGGGAACCACGGCCCTGCTGCGTAATTGCTCGGTGCATCTTTCGATTATCAGGTCGAGCATTGCCAGGTACTTACTCTCCTCGATACCTGTGTCTTTAATAGCCAGGGGCATGTTTATTTTACGTTTCAGGTTATCCAGACTATCAAGGAGACCGGTAACCCTTGCCTTATCGTCTCCTTTTTCGATACCAAGTGATGTCGCCAGACTGACAAGGCGTTCTCTATGAGAGCGATAGAGGAAGGCAAAGGAGGGACAGAGCATAAAAGCGCAGGTAAGACCATGAGGTAGTCCCAGAGTAGAACCGAGCTCGTGGGCCGTTACGTGGACCAGCCATAGCGTGCCGTTGCTGAAAGCCATTCCTGCCTGAAGGGCAGCCAGGTGCATTTTCTCGCGCGCCTGCATGTTCCTGCCATCAGCCACTGCTTCAGGCAGCCAGTCCAGTATCTGCCGGCTCGCCCCGATTGCCAGGGAATCGACTATATCTGATGGCTCGGTGAGTACGTAGCACTCCGTAGCGTGAATCAGGGCATCAAAGCCGGTATTCGCCGTCACTGATGGCGGCATAGAAGCCGCCAGTTCGGCGTCGGAAATAGCAAAGTCAGGCACAAGTTGCAGAGAGTACCAGGATACCTTGACGTGAGGCTCGACAGTGTTATCGGTTACAACGGAGACGCGGGTTACTTCGGAGCCGGTACCGCTGGTGGTGGGAATAGCAGCATACTTTGCTTTATTGTGCAGCTCACGACTTACAATCTCCGGCTTAACCTCAGAAGCGGACAACTCGGCAAGGTCCGGGTGTTCATATAGCGCCCAGCCAGCCTTACCGGCATCCATTGAAGAGCCTCCGCCGAGACCGATAAAAAGGTCCGGTTTGAATTCCTGTGCCAGAGCGAAAATACTCCAGACGGTTGTATTAGATGGGTCAGGCTCCACCTTATCAAAGACTTCAACTGCTGAATTCCTTGAGGACAGAATCTTCTTCACCTGCTCAACAAGACCAAGAGAGGCGACTCCGGGGTCGGTAACAATAAGTACCCGCTCTCCCGATACATCTTTCAAAGCCTTGATAGAACCGGGGCCATAATAAATATTCGGCGGCACGACAAACGGACGGTACGACATTTCACCTCCTGAAAATATGAAGCAGTTTCTTTGTGGCTATATAAACACTATGCCTGCCAACTGTCAAGAGCTATCACAATATCGCCGTCATTGAGAAATAACCGCACTATAATTTGGGTTGCTTTCGATATGTCTGCCGTGTTAAAACAGTTTAAGTATTAATAATATCTGTAGACAGATAATAGAGGATTCATACAGGAGGATATATGGAATTCAACGAGCTTGAAAAACTAATAAAAAGCCGGCGTTCCATTCGCAACTGGCAGGACAAAGACGTTCCCAGAGAACTGTTAATGCAGGCACTTGAACTTGCTACCTGGGCACCCAACGGCGGCAACCAGCAGAACTGGCGCTTCTATGTAATCACAAATAAAGATATCATCAGGGCGATTGCCGGAGCAGTGCAGGCAAGTGCCGAAAAAATAGCTGGCTGGCCGGAAGCGCAGGAACTGCTTGATACAGCACGAATGGTAGAAAGGTCCGGTTTCTTTAAAGATGTACCGGCGGCAATTGCCGTGGCTGCTTCAAAATACCAGTCGCCTATTGACCAGGTGCTGGCGGCTCGGGAGCAAACAGACAATCAGGCGGCAACTATCCGGCAGTGGCGTAACACTGCGGACAGCAGGATTCAGTCCGTATCATCAGCTATCGCCTATCTGCTTCTGATACTGCACCAGATGGGCCTGGGAGCAGTCTGGATGACAGGTCCGATGCAGGCGAAAGAAGAAATAGAGAGAATTCTGAAAGTGCCTTTGGAGCTTGACGTTGTCGCCTTCATCCCGGTGGGATATCCGGAAGGGTCTCCTCCCTCCGGAGAACGCAAACCCATAGCGGAAGTAACCGAAATCATTGACTAGGACTGCAAACAACCTATAATTAATGCACCTGAGTGTGGGCTCCCCTAATGGGGAGCCTACTTTTTTGATTAAGATGAGTACCTACCCCCGGTTGAAAAATGACTGCTAACCAAACCGGACTTCCTGCGTTATATAAAGTAGAAAGCGGAGAAGAGAGACAAAATGAGACTCTGGGTATTGATAGTAACAGCGGCTATTGCTTCCGTGTTCGTGCTGTGGGTATGCACGACGATGGATGCCACAATACCGGCAGAAGAACTGGCGGCAGAAATCTGCTATGAAGATTACGCAATTTGAACGCAGTTCAAGAATAGATTCAATAAAATTGACGTTGGCGGTTCGCTCTCCGGGCTAATGGGTAATATGGCAGCTTTACTTCGCTCTCTGGCTTAGAGTGGCGTTTTCAATCACCCTATATCCTGTTTCCCACTGGTTAATTGATGAAATACTAACGTTCTCTATTCTGCATTTACAGGCCTGTATACCAGACACTTCAAAATCTATTTTTAATTTATCTATTGCATTTTTATGTTATTCGTGCTATTGTCTACGAGAAAAAAAGCGTCCGAATATCTTTTTTAGTGCTATGAAGGTTGTCACCTTCGTCTTGTCATCATCTTTAGAATATTTACGGAAAAGAACCTGTTAGTCCGTGTTATGGGGGTGCGAGATGGGATATGACCGGTAGGTTAAGCATAGTACTTAACAGATAGGAGGACATATATGAGAAGGAAATTCTCAACCACTTTAGTCTGTTGCTCTCTTGCCCTGATAATCGCAGTCCTGCCTTTCCTGGGCGCCTGCGGCGGGGCCGCACCGGAAAAAGATAAAATCGTCATCGGCGCGGCAAGACCCCTCTCCGGTCCGTTAGCTCAAATCGGTGACTTTGCATTTGGGCCAGTCATGACACTGTGGGCTGAGGAAGTTAATGCCAGAGGTGGGTTGAATGTTGCCGGTAAAAAAATGCCGGTTGAGTTAAAGGTATATGATGATACCAGTGATTTGGGCACTTCTACGAGACTGATTGAAAGATTGATATTAGAAGATAAGGTTGACTTCCTGTTTCCCAACTGTTCCACCGCTTTCCTCTATGCTTCAGCACCTCTTGCCAACAAGTATAAGTATGTCTACCTGGGAGCTGAGGGGGGTTGTACGACCCTCACCGCCATGCTTCCCGACCTGCCCTACGTGTTTGCGATCTTGAATTATTCCGACCACTACCAGGTACCTGTTCTTGCTGAGGTTCTTAGGGATGAGGGTGTGAAGACAGCAGCGATAATCTACATCAATGACCTCCACGGCGTAGAGTATTACCATACGGCTCTCAGCGAATTTTTGAAGTATGGCATTCAAATAGTTATGGCTGAAGCCGTTCCGCCTTTCGCTGAGGACATAGAGCTGGTACTGAAGGCGGCCAGGGATTCCGGGGCTGATGTCCTTTGCTCTTTTACTTATCCTCCAACAAGCCTATCGACTGTTGGTCAGTCAATAGCGCTTGGCTATAACCCAAAGGCTATGGTAATCGGCCCTGGGGCCTGTTTCCAATTCTTTTATGATGCGTTCGGTCCAGCGACGGAGGGAATAATTGGTTTTGGTGCCTGGAACGCCAAATCTTCTCCCGCAGCTAAAGAATTCGCTGATAAATTCATCGCCCGCTTTGGTATAGGACAAAGTGATTGGTGGGGAGCTCTACACTATTATGCTGGGTTGCAATGTTTTGAGAAGGCTATTGAGAAGGCGGGCACTCTCGACCAGAAGAAGATAAGAGATATATTGGCTACAGAGCATTTTGAGACTGTTCTGGGGGATACCTGGTTTGATGTTGCCGCGGGAGGTGAAGGCGGTGGAGTCTTGGCAACTGAATGTTATGCCGGGCAGATTGGCCAGTGGCAAAGCGGCGTGTTTGAGGTCATCGACCCCGGTGAGAAGCGTACCGCTCCGCCTATCTACCCCAAACCGGCGTGGCCGGCACCATAAAAAACGCAGAATCTAGTGACAATATTGTTACTGTTATAGCAGGCAGGCTGTCTGGCGGGTGTCTTAAGACACCCGCCAGGGGAGTTTGTTTTCTTCCGAGATTCGTTATGTGTTTTCTGACAGCCCCCACACATGGCTGCCTGAATTAGAAAGCTATTTCAATGAATTTGGTAACGGTTCTGGATATAGTAATCGGCGGTCTGTTGCTGGGTGGTATTTATGCCCTGATTGCCATGGGTCTGAGTCTTCAGTACGGAGTTGCCCGGGTTCTTAACATATCCCACGGCGAATTTATTATGCTCGGGGCTTTCGCCACCTGGGTATTGTATACCACGCTCGGTATTAACCCGCTGATATCTCTGGTCATTGTTGGACCAATTATCTTCGTAATAGGTTTTTTACTGCACAAGACCTTTTTCAGACACCTCTTGACCTCTTTACCGGTATTAGGTGAAGTTATTATACTCGGAGTAATAATTTCATGGGCAATTTATGAGCTACTTAAAGTAACGAATACCGGGAATCCTCTGATTGCTATATTTATAGGTATCCCCATTGCCGTTGCCCTGGATTTTATCCTCCACAAAACCCTGTTCAAACGCATTGGAGCATCGCCGCCATCTCAGGCTGCCTATGAGGGCAGTTCGTTATTAGCCACTTTTGGAATCCTCTATATCATTCAGAATGTAGCAATTATAGTCTGGGGCTCTTCCTCAAGAGGATACGCCTTTTTAGCATCACCGGTGAATCTCGGGGGAGCGATATTTGCCACCAACCGCCTGGTGACTCTTGGCTTTGCTGTCGTTATAGGTGTAGCCTTCTATGTCTTTTTAGCCCATACCCGAATGGGAAAAGCGATTCGGGCGGCGGCTCAGGACCCGTCGGCGGCAGAACTTATGGGAGTAAATATTAACCAGGTGCTGGCTTTATGCTTTGGCTTTGGCGCCCTAATGGCCGGTCTTGCCGGCGCACTTTACAGTATGTGCTTCTCCATTCAAGCAACGATGGGGCTGGGATTCACAATAATTGCTATCATCGTGGTTGTCCTGGGAGGGCTGGGCAGTATCCCCGGCAGTTTTCTCGGGGGTTTTATACTGGGTATCATCGGTCAAATAGTAACCTATTTTGAACCTAGTTTATCACTGGCTGCCTATTATTTAATATTCATTGTCCTGCTATTGGTGAGACCAAAGGGTATTTTTGGAAAGTAAAGAGATGGATATTACAGGTATTACATCTAGAAAAATATTTTTACCGGTGTTATCCGGCATAATCCTGGTTCTGCTGGCTACTCTACCTCTCTATGCTCCGGGCTATACTCCCATACTGCTGACCAGCATCTATATGTATATCATCCTTTCGGTGAGCTGGGATATGTTTTCCGGTCCTACCGGTTATATGTCTCTTGCGACAGCCGCCTTCTTCGGAGTAGGTATATATCTAGCAGCTTTTCTGGGAGATTTAGTACCCCTGCCGGTCTTTATGGTTGCCGGTGGTCTGGCCAGTTCGGTTGTCGCCCTCCTTGTCGGTGCTTTAACCCTCAGGTTGAGAGGTATATATTTTGCCATCTTCACCTTCGGACTCGTTATGCTCATTGCACAACTTCTTATGTTCTGGGAGCTCCACGTAATAGGTATACGCGGTCGCTTTGTTGTCGTCATAGATTACAACACTATTTATTACGCCATGTTCGCTGTTCTTGTGGTGCTGATGATTACCGTCTATCTTGTCAGGCGCTCAAGGTGGGGATTAGCCCTGCAGAGTATCGGTGAGAATGAAGAAGCGGCGGCTCACATCGGTATAAACATAACAATGGTAAAGGTTATCAGCTTTGCGCTGAGTGCATTCTTCATTGGGGCCGCCGGAGCAACTATAGCCACAAGATGGACATATATCGACCCGGGCATAGCATTTAATCCGCTGTTTTCTTTTCTGCCGGTCCTGATGGCTATCTTTGGAGGTGTGGGAAGGATTTCCGGTCCGGTAATAGGGGCGATTATTTTCGCCTACCTGCAGGAAATTCTTATTACAAGGTTTTCAGAACTATATATGCTCATTTTCGGTATAATATTGATAATTGCTATCTTATATCTGCCCGGTGGGCTGGTGGGCTTGATACAAAAACTTTGGACAGAGGTATCGGGAGAGAAAAATGCCAATACTTGAAGGTGAGGGAGTCACCAAATATTTCGGGGGACTGGCTGCGGTACTTGATGTGGACTTTCATGTCGACCAGGGTGAAGTCGTTGGTCTGATAGGCCCCAATGGAGCCGGAAAGACAACGCTGTTTAATTTGATATCGGCGTCTCTTGTTCCCAAACCGGGCATTATCAGATTCAAAGGCGAAAATATTACCGGTAAGAAGCCGTATCAAATTTGCCGGATGGGTATTGCCAGGACCTTTCAAACGGTGAAAGTATTTGCCAATATGTCAGCTTTCCAGAATGTTCTAGCAGGCTCATTTTTTGGAACAGCCGCCAGAGTATCACCATCGGAAGCTGCCAGAGGAGTTACGGAAGCGCTTGAATTCGTCGGATTATCCGAAATTGCGGCCACTCCGGCTAAAGACCTTACTCTGGCAAACCAGAAGCGACTTGAAGTCGCCAGGGCGCTGGCAACCAGGCCGGAACTATTGCTGCTGGACGAGTTGATGGCAGGGCTAAACGCCGTTGAAACATCCGAGGCGATGGAACTTGTCCAGAAGATTAGAGACCGGGATATTACCGTTATTATGGTTGAACATGTCATGAAAGCAATTATGGGGGTATGCAGCCGGATTATGGTACTCCACCACGGTGAGAAAATAGCTGAAGGAACGCCGCAGGAAATTGCCAGCAGCGAAAGGGTTATTGAAGTATATTTAGGAGAGCAGGTTGATGCTGAATATTGAAAACTTATCCACTTTCTACGGCAGGATTCAGGCGCTATGGGATGTATCATTAACAGTGGAGGAAGGTGAAATATTTGCCCTTGTCGGTGCCAACGGGGCCGGTAAATCGACACTGCTTCGTACCATATCCGGTTTGATTCGTCCCGCCTCCGGTAGCATCACGTTCCTCGGACAGAGGATAGATAACTTATCACCGTACACAATTGTAGAACTGGGAATTTCTCACATACCCGAGGGCAGGAGACTTTTTACGGACATGTCAGTGCGTGAAAACCTTGAGATAGGGGCCTATCTCAGCCGGGCCTGGGGCAAGAGACGTCAAACACTTGAAAAAATATATGATACATTTCCCATATTGAAAGAGAGGGCGGGACAATTAGCCAAGACTTTGAGCGGCGGTGAGCAGCAGATGCTGGCAATGGGCCGGGGGCTTATGTCACAGCCGAGATTGTGCATTATTGATGAGCCGTCAAATGGTCTGGCACCGAGGCTGGTTTTAGAAGTATTTCAAATAATAAAAACGCTACGTGACCAGGGAATCACCATCCTGCTGGTCGAGCAAAACGTGCGCCATACCCTTGAGATAGCTGACCGTGCCTGCGTACTGGAAAACGGCCGGGTGGCTCTGGACGGTACCTGTGATATACTCCTTGAGAGTGACCATGTGAGGAAGTCCTACCTGGGATTATAACCTGATTGTTACATTACTTGTTTAAGAAAGTGCAGGATAATAAGCAGCAGATTTGAGGAGGTGTTGGATGAGACTATGGTACTGGTAAAGTCGTTAGACTAAACAGCCCGACTCGGATTAAGGAGGTATAGTAATATGGCTGAAGACCTGGTTAATGTACTGGCTGACTTAAAAGAAGAAGAGGCTCTCCAGATTGTTGAAAAAAGGTTGAGTGCCGGTGAAGACCCGCTTGGTATTTTGAATGATGCCAGGAAAGCACTGGAAATCGTGGGTAATCGCTTTGCCGATAGTACGTATTTTATCCCGGACCTTGTTTACTCCGGCGAAATACTCAAGGCAATAACCGAACTGGTGAAACCCAAGATGGCCAAGGACGCAGAGATTAAACGGGTGGGCAAAGTGGTAATCGGCACTGTTGCCGGGGATATACATGATATCGGCAAGAACATCGTTGCCTTTATGCTTGATGTTAACGGTTTTGAGGTATACGACCTCGGTGTGGATGTTCCTGCACAGGATTTTGTGAACAAAATAAAGGAGAGCGATGCCCCTATCGTCGGTTTAAGCGGATTTTTGACCCTGGCATATGAGTCTATGAAACAGACCATCGAGGCGATAAAAGGTGCCGGACTGAGGGACAAGGTAAAGGTTATGGTCGGCGGCGGCCAGGTTACCGAGGAGGTAAGGAAATTCACCGGCGCTGATGCCTATGGCAAAGATGCCATGACCGGAGTTAACCTGGCCAAAAAATGGATTGGTGCTTAACAGGCGCCTTCAACTGAAAATTTTCAGGAGGTAATGAAATGGAGAAGCAATGGGAAGAGATGACAGCGGATGAAAAGCAGGAGGCGCGGTTTGAGAAGTGGCTTTCGCCGGAGGGTGTGGAGTATGCCAGCCCCGAAGTGGAGAAGCTGTATAAGGAGAGGGCAACCAGGATAAAAGATGCCATGCAGATGAAGAAAGTGCCGGACCGGGTGCCGGTCTTGCTGATTCCCAGCTTTTTCCCGGCTTTTTATTCCGGGCTGACCCCTCTTGACGTAATGTATGACTATGAAAAAGCCAATGCGGCCTGGAAAAAATTCTATGTTGACTTTGAACCGGATGCGCACTTCGGCTGCGTGGCGCCCGGGCCGGGGAAGTTCTTTGATATTCTTGACTACAAATTATACCGGTATCCCGGTCATGGGGTAGCGCCTGAATCTACTTACCAGTGCATCGAGGGCGAATATATGAAGGCGGATGAATATGATGCCTTTTTACAGGACCCTTCCTATTTCTTCAACAACACTATTCTGCCGCGTATATTCGGAGCCCTTGAGCCGTTCAGTCAGTTACCTAACCTCACCACAATTAATGAAATGTACGGGACTGGTATTATTTTCTTCCCCTATGGTCTGCCAGATGTCCAGGCTGCCTTCAAAGCCCTCATGGATGCCGGGAGTGAAGCCATGAAATGGCTGGGTTATTTCATGGCTTTTAGCAAGGAAATTACAGAAGCAGGATTTCCCTCAGGTCAAGCCGGATATACAAAAGCGCCTTATGATATACTCGGTGACACCCTCAGAGGTTCCACCGGAATAATGACTGATATGTACCGGCAGCCTGAAAAGCTCATCGAAGCCATGGACAAAATGACGCCGTTCTGGATTCAGAAAGGCATAATCGAGGCGAACATGAACGCAAATCCTATAATATTCCTCCCGCTGCATAAAGGTGCCGATGGCTTTATGTCCGATGAGCAGTATAAGACCTTCTACTGGCCCTATCTAAAAAAGATACTCCTCGGCTTGATTGACGATGGAGTTATGCCATTTATGTGGGCTGAGGGAGGCTCTAACTCACGGCTGGAGGTTATCAGAGACCTGCCGAAAGGCAAGACGGTCTGGTTGTTCGACGAAGTGGACATGGTCAGAGCCAAAGAAGTACTGGGCGACGTTGCCTGTATCGCCGGTAACATGCCCATGGACCTGCTGACTATCGGCACTGTTGACCAGGTGAAAGAATACGCCAAGAAGCTTATTGATAACTGCGGCAAAGGCGGCGGCTATATCATGGCGAACTGCGCCTTCTTTGACGATGTCAAGCCGGAAAATGTCAGGGCTATGGTGGAATTCACCAAGGAATACGGCGTATACAAGTAAATATTTTTATAAAGGCGGGTGATTATTCCGGAGTCAAACAGGGGGAGCAATACGCTCCCCCTGTTTGACTCCCCCTTTTCCCTCCTTCCACTCTGGTCGGGGAGAGGATTCGTCATGGCAGTTTAATTACCCATTGGCTATCCACGAAGCTTAACCATCAGCTTTTTTACCTGTGGAATACGTACTATCAGTAGTAGAGCTACTACCCCGCTGAAAACCAGTGGTATACGGATGTCCGCTTTTTCCTGCATGGTAAAATGGATTACTGCCAGCAGAGCTGCCGGATACACCAGCATGTGTAACCGGCGCCATTTTCTTCCCAGACGCTGAATCCACCATTTGGTGGATGTTATTGCTAAAGGCAGCAGCAGAAGGAATGTAGCAAGACCTACCAGAGCGTAAGGCTTCTCCAGGGTATCCTCTCGAATCAAATAGAAATCAAAGCCATAATCGATGGCAATGAAATTAAGAACGTGCAGGCCGGCATATAAAAATGAGTAAAGACCCAGCGTGCGCCGAAGCTCGTTTATTACTTTTTTCCTGAATATTGCATTAACGGGGGTGACGGCTAAAGTGAGCACCAGTAAAATCAATGCGTAGAGCCCGGTCCGGAGCTGGATTTCCCTTATCGGGTTTGCAGTCAGCTGGTTCTGGGTAAAATCCCATAACATCACTGCCAGAGGTAACAGTGCCAGAATGTGGGTAAGGAGGTGTGGCCAGTACCTCCTCAGTATAGCCATCAGAAATTTACCCTCAGGTCCATACCTTCGTACAGGTGAGCCACCTCTTCGGCATAGCCGTTAAATAAGAGGGTTCTTCGGCGACCGGTTTCTCCGATTCGCCGCTCGCTCGATTGAGACCATCGGGGATGAGGTACATCCGGATTCACATTTGAATAAAATCCGTACTCATGCGGGGCAACTGCCATCCAGAGGGAGACAGGCATCTCTTCAACCAGGTCTATCCTGACAATTGATTTTATACCCTTGAAACCATATTTCCAGGGAACAACCAGACGCAGCGGTGCTCCATTTTGAGGTAATATAGGCTTTCCATAAATGCCGGTGGCAAGTATCGTTAGCTCATGCATGGCCTCATCCAGACGCAGACCCTCTACATACGGCCAGTTATACAGAGAATCCTTCTGGCCGGGCATCTGCTCCGGGTCATAGAGTGTCTCAAACCGGACGTATTTGGCTCTGGAGGTCGGTTCCACCTCTTTTAGCAGCCCGGAGAGAGGAAATCCCATCCAGGGGATAACCATAGACCAGGCTTCCACGCAACGCATGCGATATATTCGCTCCTCAGGAGGGAATTTTTTCAGCAGGTCGTCTATGTCAAAGGTCTGCGGTTTATTCACCAGTCCGCCCACCTCTACTGTCCAGGGTGAGACTTTAAAATCGCGGGCGAGGGCGGCTACGCCCTCTTTGCTGGTGGTGAACTCATAGTAGTTATTGTAATTGATTATTGAATCATAGGGTGTCAAATAGTCTTCGAGTTCTTCCGGTGGAGGAGGAGTAGAGTCGTCCGGGCGGCATGCCCTCAGCAGAAGAGCACTTGCGGCGAGTGCTCCGATACCAAAAATGAATTTACGTCGGGAAATGTAGAGATGTTCCGGCGTAATTTCAGACGGATCAATATCAACCATTTGTCTTCCGTCCAGACTCGAAATTTACTGTTAATTTAAGTTTAACCGAATCAGCATTACTTTACAAACACGTCTGGCGGATGACGCCTTAAAACTACCATGCTATAAAACGTGGTCGGGGCGGCCGGATTTGAACCGGCGACCACCTGAACCCCATTCAGGTGCGCTACCTGGCTGCGCTACGCCCCGTCATTACCAATAACTATTCAGTTTTCCGTGCTATCAGGCATTCTCATTTTCATACATTAAGGGTGTGCTAGTCAAGCCGACCTTAATATTACGTTCACTCTGATACAGAATTTATCCCCGGACAAGTTGTTACTTCCTATTAAACCCCTCCCCCATTTATATCTATACTCGCCCTCCGCCCTATGATGAAGTCTATGAGGGGGCTATGCCCCCTCATAGACTCCCCCGTTCTTATTTGTCCGAAGGTTTCATGTCTGTGAAACGCTTCATCGTCAACCGAGTTTCGCAATTCTTTCCACATCAGAGTATTCCTGCTCTTTAGCTAAAGCACCTCAGATGGTTCCTGTCGAAGTGCTTTTAAGACAGGTCTGTATCTTCATCAAAGAAAGATTTCGTCAGCCTAACAGACCTTTTTTGAAGTACCTCCTTTCCTTGCTAAGGAGAAGGGTTCACCCTGAAGGGGTACTTCGGAACCGGGGATGAGGCTTAAATTGAGAAATAGGCGATGACTTTATGCGATGAGAGTAATAACCAGGGGTGAGGATAAAAGGAAGGATGAAAAACTCCCCTCCTTCATAAATTTCTATAATGGAAAACTTGCCTGATTATTGATAGAATCTTTAATAAGGAATAGTATTACGTTTCACCTGGATCACCGGTACTGCAATCTGAAGGCTAAGATGATAAGGCAGAATACCATTGATATATTAAGCGAACTTCCGGAGGGAGTCCAGCTTGTTGCCGCTGCCAAGACGAGGCAGCCGGAAGAAATCCTGGAGGCAATCGAAGCTGGAGTAAGAATCATCGGTGAGAACTATGTCCAGGAAGCCGAAAAAGCTCGTGAAGTAATAGGCGAGAGAGCGGAATGGCATATGATAGGTCACCTGCAAAAGAACAAGGTGAAAAAGGCGGTGGCGGTATTCGATATGATTGAAACCGTCGATTCTGCTGAACTCGCCGCAGAAATCGATAAAAGATGCGCCGGGATTGGTAAAATTATGCCGGCGCTAGTCGAGATTAACAGCGGACGGGAAAAGCAGAAAACAGGCGTCATGCCGGAGGACGCTGAGCCATTGGTCAGGGAGATTTCAACCCTGCCGAACATCAGGGTAATGGGGCTGATGACAATGGGACCCCGCTCCGGCGACCCCGAAAATTCCAGGCCCTATTTTGTAGAGACAAGGAAAATATTTGATAGTATCAAGCAACTTAATCTACCCGGCGTCCAAATGAAGTACCTGTCAATGGGAATGACCAATTCGTACCGGATTGCCATCGAAGAGGGCGCCAATATGGTGAGACTGGGAAGCAGGATATTCGGCGAGAGGGACAATTCATAGCCGATAATATCAGATTATGATACTGCTTAACATAACGCTTTTTATACCGTGAAGGAGAACAAATGCCGGCCATCATTTCTGTAGTAGGTAATTCAAATTCGGGAAAAACAACCCTGATAGAAAGGCTTGTTCACGAACTGAAATCGAGGAACTACCGGATTGCCACGGTAAAGCACACCCCGCAGGAAGCGACCCTTGACGCACCGGGCAAGGACAGCTGGCGCCACCTTCAGGCGGGCAGCGACGCCACGGCTGTCGGCTCGCGGGAAGGAGTAATGCTCATTAAGCCGGTCACCTCGGGCACAATTCTCGATGAGATTGTCCAGCTATTCGGAGAGGACTACGATATCGTAATTGTCGAGGGTTTCAAGCAGAGTGACACTCCCAAGATAGAAGTCCACCGCCCGGAGACCGGCCCGCTGATTAAGGACCTGAAGAATCTGGTAGCCATCGCTTCAAGCGAACCGCTTGAAACCGGGATAAGGCAGTTTTCTCTTGAAGACACGAAGGGAATTGCCGATTTCATCGAAGAGGATTTCATCAAACCACAGGGCGACCGCCTTTCCCTGTACGTAAATGGTGAGCCGGTTTCATTAAGCATTTTCCCGAAGGAAATCATCACCAATATACTGCTGGCAATGGCGAACTCGCTTAAGGGCGTGGGCAAGATATCCAGCATCAAGGCTTTCCTGAAGAAGAAAGAGTAGTCCGGAGACGTAACGATGAACAGAGAAGCCCCCGGACGCAGGTATCTGGTAGAAGAATACCGGTCCAGAATAAACCGGGTAATCGACTATATCGAAGCCAATATTGACAGAAGCCTGTCTCTTTCGGAACTGGCTGATATCGCCCATTTCTCCCGATTTCACTTCCACCGCATCTTCAGGGCAATGGTGGGAGAGACCCTGAACGGCTTCATTCAGAGAATCCGCCTTGAAAAAGCGGCTGCCAGGCTCACTGCCAATCCGAAGAAATCGATTACTGAAATCGCCTTCGAATGCGGGTTCTCCAGTCTCTCTGTATTTGCCCGGGCATTCAGAGAGACCTTCGGGATGAGCGCCAGCGACTGGCGTTCCGGCGGATACCGGCAGCACAGCAAGAGCGGCAAAGCGGACGGCAAAGAAAAGCAAGCGGTCGGCAAGAAACCGCAAGACTTCAATATCTACCCGTCCTATACTCAGGGTAAACAGTTATGGAGGGTAGAAATGAAAGACGGAAAACTCAAAACGGAAGTGGAAGTCAGGGAAATGCCGGAGATGACCGTCGCTTACGTCAGGCACATCGGTCCCTACAAGGGAAACGAGGAGTTGTTCGGTAATATGTTCAACCGGTTGATGACCTGGGCAGGACCGCGCGGACTGCTGAATTTCCCGGAAACGAAGATACTGACGGTATACTATGACGACCCCGACCTTACCGATGAAAGCAAGCACCGGGTGGACGCCTGCATAACGGTACCGGCGGATACCAAAGTGGAGGGGGAAGTAGGGAAAACGACCATCCCGGCGGGCAGGTACGCCGTAGCCTACTTCGAGATAAGTCCCGACCAGTACCAGGAAGCCTGGGATTCCGTTTTCAGCGGCTGGCTGCCCGACAGCGGCTACCAGCCGGAGGACGGCCCCTGCTACGAACTTTACCCCGGCAATATGGAAGACTACTCCAAGGGCAGGCACGTGGTGGATATCTGCGTGCCGGTGAAACCCTTTTAAACAAAATGGAGCATCAGAAAAGTAATTGTTACCTTTGAGAAAGGGGAGTCTTTACTTAATAATCCATGTCACCCTGAGCACATTCGCTCCGCTCAGTGTAAACTCCGAGAAGGGTCTCGGGGTGGTGGGAAATATACATTGCCTTCCCAGCTTCGAGATCCTTCGTCACTTAGTTCCTCAGAATGACATTTGAGGTAAAGCTAGGCTGTAACTCTATGTCCGGCGGAACTCCCGCTCCAGTTGAGAAGAGCTGAGCCGGATAATGGTCGGCCTGCCGTGAGGGCAGGTATTCGGGGTCTCTGTCTGCTCAAGCTGCCGCAGAAGCCCCCGCATCTCGTCATCAGCCAGCACCTGTCCGGCCCTGATGGCGCTGTGGCAGGAAATCGAAATCGAAAGCTTCTCCCGCCAGTCGCTATCCCTCTCCTCGAGGAGGGAATCGAGCAGTTCGCGGAGGGTTGATGTCCAGTCCCTGCCGCCAAGCACCGCCGGGACCGACCTGACAAGGTAGGTTCTATCACCGAAAGGCTCCAGGGAAAAGCCGAACTCGGACAGTTCCTGATATCTGGTTTTTAGAATCTCGTCCTGTCCGGGAGCAACCTCCAGTGTTGCCGGCTCGAGCAGTCCCTGGACCTTGACCTCCCGCCCCGAGCTCTGGCGCTGAATCATTTCAAAAACGATGCGTTCGTGAGCGGCATGCTGGTCGATAACGTAGAGTCCCTCAGGTCCCTCGGCAACGATGTAACTGCCGGCAAGCTGCCCGAGAAGTCGCAATGCGGGCAGAGAAACAACCGGCGTCGGTTGTGCCGCTGGCGGGGTGGCGAAGGGAGAAGGAGCATTGCCCGCCGGGGGAGAGGTCCACAGTGTCCGGCCTGGCTGGACCGACTGTTCCGGCTTACCGTAAGCGGCAGCCACTTCCTCTATCCCGGGCACCGGCGCCAGTTCAATAAGGGCACGTCGTACTGCCTTCTGCACGGTGCTGAAAACGAGGCGCTCATTCCGGAATTTCACCTCGGTCTTGGTCGGATGAACGTTCACGTCCACCTCTCCGGGCGGCATCTCTATATTTATCACCGCCACTGGGTGCTTTCCCTGCATCAGCAGTCCGTGGTAGGCCTCTTCCACCGCCCAGTTGAGGAGTCGACTGTTTATCCAGCGGCGGTTGACAAAAAAGCTGAGGTAGTTGCGGTTGGAACGGCTGACAGCCGGAGAACCGACCATACCGGTCACTGTGATAGATGAGGAAGCTGAGCCGCCCTGCCACTGGCCTTCCTCACCGCCGACCGGCAGCATCTTCCTGGCAACCTCCGGACCGAAGACCTCGGCAATGCTATCGATAAGTAGCCCGCTGCCCGGCGTCCTCAGTACCGCCCGTCCGTCGACAGAAAGTGAGAACCTGACCTCCGGGTAGGCGAGGGCATACTGGCTGACGATGTCGGCAATGTGACTGTTTTCGGTAGCCGTCGACTTGAGGAATTTCAGCCTGGCCGGCACGTTGCGGAGCAGGTCGCGCACTGTGATTGTCGTCCCCCGGGCACGCCCCTGGCTCCTTTTTCCTGCCCCGACACCCCCTTTCATCTTCAGGTAATTACCGGTCGTTTCGCCCCCGGCACAACTGACAACCTCTATCTCCGACACGGCGGCGATGCTGGGCAGGGCTTCACCGCGAAAGCCGAGACTGCTGATGGATTCTAAATCATCAAGACCCGTTATCTTGCTGGTGGCATATCTCTGAAAGGCGAGCTCTAGCTCCTCAGGATGAATTCCGGCTCCGTTATCAGTAACCCGGATGAGACTCACCCCTCCACCCCTCACTTCGATAGATACCTGGCTGGCCCCGGCATCAAGCGAGTTCTCGACAAGCTCCTTGACCACCGATGCCGGCCTCTCCACAACCTCACCGGCAGCAATCCGGGATACTACTTCCTGGTCCAGAATTTTGATGGGCATCAACTCTCTCAGTGAATAAGATACACGTTTCCGTGTAGGTTGTCAATAGGTTTTTTGAAAATTATTCGGCTTTTTCCAGGTTGGCGAAGCTGAGAAGGAGTTTTCTAACGCTGCCGTTGAATGCCACCACCACCTCGGCATCGTCTTTGACCGGCTGGTAGCTGACAACTATCCCGTTGCCGAACTCGGCGTGGCGAACGTGGTCGCCGGCTTTCAACTCCAGAGTGGGAAGACTGGTAACAGAAGGTTTATTCCAGGAATAGACGGAAGGTGTTATCCGGCTGTCTCCACCATCCCGCCACTCGTTGCCCGAAATCAGGTGCGGCGGGATGTCGCCAAGGAAACGTGACGGCTCGCTGACCATGCTGCGTCCCATCAGGTTGCGGCGAAAAGCACGGACAAGATAGACCTTCTTCTTTGCCCGGGTAATGCCGACATAGCAGAGTCGCCTCTCCTCTTCCATCTGGTCGGGGTCGTCAAACGACCTGAAATGGGGTAGGATGCCGTCCTCCATACCGACGATGATGACAACAGGGAACTCAAGCCCCTTTGCCTGGTGCAGGGTAATCAGGGTTACCGCCGAGGCACTCTCATCAAGTCCGTCAACATCGGAGACAAGGGTTACTGCTTCGAGAAAAGCGGTCAAACTCTCGGACGGTGTTAAATTGACATAATCCTGAGCCACCGAACGAAGCTCAAGCACATTTTCCCAGCGCTCCTCGCCGTCGGCCATTCCTCCCAGATACTGTTTGTAGCCCGAACGCTCGACAACGAGGTCGAAGAGGTCGACCAGGTTCAACTCGCGACTTCGGGTGATTAACTCCTCCATGAGGGTCAGGAAAGTACTCAACACCCGCCGGATATGGGGACTGAAAAAAGGCTGGGATGCCTGCTCTTCAGAACTATCTCCGGTCATAAGCTTCAAAGCCTCATATTGAGTAACTCCGTTTGATTTAGCCCAGTCGGACAGCCTGAGTTGAGTCTGCTGCCCGATGCCGCGTTGAGGAACATTGATTATCCTCATCAGGCTGATGCTGTCATTCGGATTCTGGATAAACCGGAGATAGGCGATTATATCCTTCACTTCACGTCGCTCATAGAACCGGGTGCCGGCGACAAGCCGGTATGGCGTCCCGTAGCGGATAAAGCTTTCCTCAAGAGCCCTCGACTGGGCATTGGTGCGGTACATTACTGCGCAATCTCTCAGGCTGAATTCTCCACTCTCGACGAGACGCTCCACCTCACTGACGACAAACTGGGCTTCTTCCTGCTCGGTATAGGTCTCGGTAACCGTTATCGGCTCGCCTTCCGCATTCTGCGTCCACAGGTTGTTCGGCTTGCGCTGTTGATTTGCCGAGATTATGCTGGAGGCCGTCTCCAGGATTTTTTTCGTCGAGCGGTAGTTCTCGTCAAGCATTACAATCCTGGCTTCGGGATAATCTTTCTCAAAACTAAGGATGTTCCGCAGGTCGGCAAAACGCCAGGAGTAAATCGACTGGTCGGGGTCGCCGACAACGCAGATGTTGCGGTACTTGCCTCCAAGCTGCCTGACAAGCTTGTACTGGACCAGATTGGTATCCTGGAATTCGTCGACAAGCAGGTGGACGTATCTCGACTGATAGCGGGACAGAGTCTCGGGACTCTTCTCGAAAAGCTGCACTGTCTTCATCAGCAGGTCGTCGAAGTCGAGGGCACTGCTTTCGTCGAGTAACTGCTGGTAGCGCTCGTAAACCCGGCTTACAACCTCCTCGAAATAGCTGTGGCCATGCTGTGTATATTCGGCCGGGGTATGCAGACGACTCTTCGCCGCCGAGATTGCCGAGATTATTGCTGCCGGAGCATACTGCTTGGGGTCGAGATTTATCTCCTGAAGACCGCGTTTTACCAAGCTTATCTGGTCGTCCCGGTCATAGATTACGAACTGAGAATCAATGCCCAGGATACCCCCGTCACGGCGCAAAATACGGGCGCAGATGGCGTGAAAGGTGCCGACGGTTAAATCCTGAGCGCTGCTGCTGACAAGTTGCTGGAGTCGCTCCTTCATCTCCCTGGCGGCCTTGTTGGTGAAGGTGACCGCCATGATATTGTGAGGACTGACTCCGCAGACTTTAATCAGGTAGGCTACCCGGTGGGTGATAACCCTTGTTTTGCCACTGCCCGGACCGGCCAGAATAAGCACTGGTCCGTCAATTGCCTCTGCTGCCTCTCTTTGTCCCGGATTAAGCTCAGACAGAATGTCCATCTGTATCCATTATACCACCCGCAGCCGACCGGTTGAAAGTCGACATCAGGAGGCTTTCATTATTGACAAGAGGGCAAACATTTAATAAAATATATGTAGATATGCGCATATACAGATAGGTTAATTCAGAGACAATGCAGGAACTGATTAAGTTAATGAAAGCCCTTTCCGATGAGACCAGACTCAGAATTATGAATATTCTGCTGGAGAAGGAGTGCTGTGTCTGCGAAGTGATGCAGGCCCTAGATATTTCGCAATCTAGGGCTTCCCGTAACCTGGGTATTATCCAGGAGGCCGGTTTCCTCAAATCAAGACGTGATGGAACCTGGATACTTTACTCGGTTGACTGGGATACAGCGAATCGTCATGCTGTATTACTTGCCAGGCTGCTCAAAGATATTCCGGTCAGCAGTGAGACGCTTGTTAAGGATAAAGAGAGACTAAAAACTGCCGTGAGAGTCGGTCCGGGTTGCTCTAAAAGAAAGGGATAATGGACATTTATAAATATCTCGTGTTGAAAGATAAGGTGGACTGATTTGCAGGAAGAACGAAGGCTTGGCATATGGGAAAAGTACCTTACGGTCTGGGTAGCGCTGTGCATCGCTGCCGGAACGCTGCTCGGCAGAATCTTCCCGCAGATTTCGGACGCCCTCGCCAGGCTGGAGGTTGCCAGTGTATCCATTCCTATCGCCGTCTGCCTATTTGCCATGATATACCCGATAATGGTCCAGATAAGCTTTGAGGAAATCAAGCGAGCCGCTCTCAGCCCGAAACCGATTGCCCTGACCCTTATTGCCAACTGGGCGATTAAACCGTTCACCATGGCGCTGCTTGCCTGGTTTTTCCTCAGCCTTGTCTTCGGCAATCTCCTGGAGCCTGAGCAGGTCCAGGAGTACCGCGCCGGACTGATACTCCTCGGCATTGCTCCCTGTACTGCCATGGTCCTTGTCTGGAGTTACCTGGCGCGGGGCAATATGGGGCACACCCTGGTAATGACGGCGATAAACTCGCTGACAATGGTGGTGCTGTACGCTCCGCTGGCAGTACTTCTGCTCGGCATTTCAGGTATTCAGGTACCCTGGCAGACAATAGCCCTGTCCGTGGCGATATACATCTGCACGCCGCTCGTAGCTGGTTACTTCACCCGGAGACAGGTTATAAGGAGAAAGGGCAGGGAGTGGTTTAATACCAGACTGGTCCCGGTGCTCGGCAGAGTATCAATCATTGCCCTGCTTGTAACGCTGGTGGTGCTCTTTACCTACCAGGGTTACCTGATTATCGAACTGCCGGCAATTATAGGCATAATTGCTCTGGGGATACTGGTTAATATACTTGTCGTCTTCGGTATTACCTTCTTTGCCGGCAGATTCATGAAGTTGACTTATGAAGACGCCGCCCCGGCAGCGATAATCGCCGGCAGCAACCACTTCGAGGTGGCAATAGCGGTTGCCACCACCCTCTTCGGCGTAACCTCCGGAGCCGCCCTGGCAACGGTGGTCGGTGTTCTTACCGAGGTGCCCTTCATGCTACTGCTGGTGCAACTCTGCAAGGCAACAAAAGGTAGTTTCCGCAATCAATAAACACAACCTTTAGCCTAGGGAAGCAGGTAATCTGGATGACTTATCCTTTCTTGTGATTCCGGTAAAAGTTAATCAGCGTCTGAAGTGACGAGGCAATGTTCTTGACCTTTGATAGTCCAAGATTCAATCAAAACTCTGTAGTTATCAAGGCAGCAGCTTTCTAAGTAATCGATAGCCAGTAATACCTGTTTCATAGATTATCACTCCATCCGGGAATTGGGTCGCATCATAATTTACTAAATTAATATAAATATACTGGGCTAGCTGACCATAACCGCGAACCATTATTCATTATAGGTATACAGCGGCCGGTCGTCGGTTATGAGTATGGTCTGGCATGAGAGTCCGTTCTGGATATGTTTGGGTATGGAGAACATTGCCTGGTGGGTCTGCCCGTCATAGCATTTCAGGTCCAGAGCCCTGGTTGAAATTCTGCTATCGATTTCGTCGGGCGACTTAGCCGGGTGCTGATTCACCGAGGCAAAGCAGAATCCCCAGGGTCCACCGAAGGACGGAATATCTATATGATAGGGATAGACAACAGGGAAAACACTCTTCAACGTATTGTAAACAGCGGAAAAGCAAAGCAGCTCATTCAGGCTCGCCGCCCCCGCCTGGACGCTGATAATCCCGTTGGCAGTCAGCCGTTCCCGGACAAGCTGATAAAACTCGCGGGTATAGAGCAGATAAGCCGGTCCTTCTTCAATCGGCTCGGTTAAATCAATAATAACTATGTCAAAGGCTTCCCCACACCTGACCAGGTAATCTCTGGCATCGGTATGGTGAAGCTCGGTTCTTTCATCTTCAAAAGCGCCACGGCTGTAATCGGGGAAATATTTCTTGCAGGCAGCAATCACTTCTTTGTCAATATCAATCATTACCGCCTTTTTAACGGTATTATGAGATAGTATCTCCCTTAAGGTAGCTCCTTCACCGCCGCCGGCAATAAATACCGTCTCCGGGCAGGAATGAGTAACCATTGCTGGCTGGACGAGTGCTTCGTGATAGATGAACTCATCAAAATCACTCGATTGTATTTTACCGTCCAGCACCAGGCATTTTCCGTAACTGCCGGTACGAATAATTTCGATAGACTGGAACTGTGTCTGCCCGCTATAGAGCACTTCTTTAATGCGGTGCAACTGTACCAGATTTTCGCTTATTCTATCGTGAAACCATTTATCGGGGTCTTCTTCCATAATCTAAATCCGGAACCGTTTTAGTCGGCCTCCAGAATGCCTCTCTGTATCTCCAGAATAGAGTGGTTTTTAGCTCCCAGCTTTTCTACAAGTATCCGTGCCGCTTTCCCGGGTCTCACGGATTCTCCACAGGTGAAAATATCGATGGCAGCATAGCCGCACTCCGGCCAGGTATGAATAAATAGATGAGATTCGGCGATTATTACCACTCCACTCACCCCCTGGGGCTCAAACTGGTGAAAGGATTTACCCAGTACCGTGGCTCCGGCTTCGCTTGCCGCCTCTGGTAGGATACTTTGAAGAAAACTCAGATCATTCAACACCTCCCTATCGCAGTCCTTCAGCTCCAGTAATAAATGTTTTCCTAATGCATTCAATTACCTACCCTCCTTAGAAGATTTCAGAAATCATGGTCTCTAAGTAGAACCAGGACACAAGCGAGATTTTATAATAAATCACTTACTTAATCAACACTTTATATTCATTAATATTTATTTTGACCCCGTCCCCCTCAATCCCCATTCCCCTTAGTAAAGGTCAGTGGGAAGTGATGGAAAGAGGGTGGACGGCGCCGAGGCGCCGCCCACCCTCTTATACTTTCAGCGTAGATATTTATAATAATTTTGCCTTTTTCAATCCACATTAGAGCGTATATACCCTGCAGGGTGAACCCTTATGGAAAATTAACAGGCGCGAAGCCCCTCTTTAAACCCCCTGAATGTCTTTCGTTAAGGTTCCTTTTTTACTTTACCTTTGGTAAAGTCCCGATTCACTCCGTTCATACGGGATTCCGTATGAAGTCGGAAGGAGAATGGGAGGGATGTATTAATAAAATCCCCTTTTATCCCCCTTTGAGTCTTGCCCTGAAAGTCGTGTGTCCCTGTCACCCCGAGCACATTCGCTCCGCTCAGTGTAAACTCCGCGAAGGGTCTCAGGGAGGAGGGGATTACCTTGACTCCCCACCCTGAGATTCTTCGTCCGCCAGAGGCGGACTCCAGAATGACTTTTGAGGCAAGGCCCCCCTTTTACAAAGGGGGAGGTTGGTACCAGATGGGAGGCTTCACCCCTCTTAAACACTCCACTGTGTAAATTTAAAAAGACGGAAGTGGCTGTAATTTTCCACTTCCGTCTTAACGAATTATTACGGTTCCGGTGATTATCCGGCCAGGCCCAGACCTTTGTAAACCGCCTGAATGTCGAGGTTTTTCTCGATTACCTCGGCAAGTCTCTCAGCTTTATTCAGTTGACTTAGCTTGCTGCCTCCTAGGATGCCTTCTATATTCTCAACAACGGTAGCAGCATCATCTTTTGTCAATATAATAGGCATGTCCTTCTCCTCCGCCCGGTCAAGAACGACCGACTTCAACGGAGTTTCGCCGGTAATAACGAGACACTTTGTCGATGTCTCCATGGCAGCCATCTGCATATCCGGTCGGTCACTCCTCAGCACCACCATTTTATTGTTCTTGCGCCCGAAATACTCCGGACCGTGGTCGACAGCCAGCGCTCCCATCATGATATTTTCGACAAGTTCTGCCGATTGCTCAGCGCCCCGCAGTATCTCACCCTGAATATGACCGGCAATTTCACCAATTGTCAGGGCGAAGAGCACCCTGTCTTCAGGTAACACCCCGATGGTACTTGCTCCTGCCTCGCTGCGTGCCTGTTCTATCCTTATTTTCGGTACTCTGTTTATGACCACTCCCAGCAGCGAATCTCCCGCTGCTTTGTAACTTTCTGCCTTCTCCCCCGGCACTCCGGAGTAGGTCTCTACAATAAGTGTTCTGGCATCCAGTGCCCTGGCAATATCGCCGCTGACCTGATATTGCTCCGAATCACCCTCTATTATTATCACGTCTTTACCCCGGGATACTTTGTTAAAAGCTTCTTTGACACTGCCGGCAAGATTGCCTTTGCTGCTAACCACCGGAGAGAGTAGGTTTACAGCCTCATTCAGAGAAAGAATGTTTTTCATGAATTCGGCATCACTGTCAGCACCGGCTGGTTTTCTGCCGTCGCTGATAACCGGTTTGAAGTAGCCTACCTTTTTGCCGGCATTTTGCAGTGATTTACCTATACCGGCACAAACCGCAGTCTTACCGCTCCCTTTCTCCGGGGAAGTTACCAATAAAGCAGCCAAAATACACCTCCGTTTCAGAGCAATCAAGCACGCCAGACTATTATAACTCTACTGATGTTTTTGGTAAAGGGGTAATGAGGCAAGTTCTGTTTGCATCTGGTTGGCATTTATTTACCTCACCCCTTCCCCTCTCCAGCCAGAACCATTTTAAATGAAAGCAAAATCCCCTGGCTGGAGAGGGATGTAAAAGAGAGAGGGGGCGGAGCCCCCTCCCATAAAACTCTCGCCCTTTCACACAGGCACATAATTGCACGGGAAATCAGATAACTGTATGAAAGAGGAATAAAGGCCTGCCCGACATACAAGACTTTTGTAGGCTGGGGGTGAGTGCTTAATTCAACCAGAATAGAACCATGAGGCAACTGTTTATTAGCCTCCTTGATGGGAACCTATTGATTTAATCCGGCGCTCGAAAGTGGTGCGGTCAAGGAGTACCCGGCGCTGGCATTTAAGACACTTGAGACCTATATCGGCGCCAAGCCTGATAACCTGCCACTCATAACCGCCGCAGGGGTGCTTCTTCTTGAGGCGGACCACATCACCGAGTTTAATATCCAGGACCATTCTTTCCACATTTACCGGTCAGCCAGATGCCGGTTAATCTCATCCCGCAGCTTCAGGGCAGCCTGCCGTGCCGCTTCGGCGAAGTCTTTTTCCTTTGAGGCGAATATTATCTGCCGTGAGGAATTAATTACCGCTTTCTCCCCGTGAGCATCAACGCCGTAGCGGACGGTCTGAGCCAGGTCTCCTCCCTGGGCACCGATGCCCGGTATCAGGAAAGGCATATCGGGTTGAAGCTGCCTGACTCGCTTCATTTCTTCAGGGTAGGTGGCGCCGACAACCAGTCCGATATTGCCGTGAGTATTCCACTCACCCGCCTTCCGGGCAACGATTTCATAGAGAGGTCTGCTGTCACTTTCGTCGCTACAGATGAGCGATTGAAAATCAACGGCGCTGGCATTCGAAGTGCGGCACAGGATGAATATCGCCTTATCCTGATATTCGATAAAAGGCTCCACTGAATCAAAACCCAGGTAAGGGCTGACGGTGGTGGCATCAAAGTTAAAATGAACAAAAAGAGCCTGAGCGTATGCCTTTGCCGTACTACCGATATCTCCCCGCTTGGCATCGGCTATTACCGGGATATCTGAGGGTATATAGTTCACTGTTTGTTTCAGGGCATTGAATCCGGCAGCTCCCCAGGCTTCGTAGAAAGCTACATTGGGTTTATAGGCACATACCAGGTCAGAGGTGGCGTTAATAATTGCTTTGTTAAACTCAAGAACACTTAACCCACCGGGTATCTGCGCCGGGTCGGAATCGAGTCCGACGCAGAGAAGGCTCCTGTTTTCCCGGGAGGCATTAACCAGCTTTTCAACAAATTTCATCTTCACTACTGACACGGGTACGGCAGGTTGATGATAGCAGTCGCCGGAGCAGGCGTCAAGTATCACCGTCGGGCAGTCTCTCTATTGCCCCTGGATTTTGTCCCCGGAATTCTCAGGCAATATATTGTAAAAATAATATGAAACTGCTATGATATCTCAACATAATATCACAGAAGCGTGTTCAGGTTGAAGAACTGCGCTTTTTTATAATCAGAAACTTACCGGTAGTCACTCAACCTACAGCATGCGGGTAGTTTCATACGCTGAACCAGTTAAGAGCACGGAGAGACTCAGAGTGGAGTGAGTACGTGAAATGTAAAATTTGCGGGCATGATAACCTTCCTGAAGCGCGATTCTGCGCCAACTGCGGGGCTGCCCTGGTCACGGAAACGCAGCCTCCGGCAGCGCCGGTATCTCCCCCGGGAACAGAAACTGCACCAGCACCGATGGAGATATCCGGTGAATACGCCGGGTTCTGGATACGTCTGGTGGCGGCAATTATCGATGGTGCCATACTTGCTGTTGCCACTTTTTTCACCAGAGGATTCGGTACCATACTTGTCTGGCTATACTTCTGGCTCTTTACCGGACTTACCGGACAGACTCTCGGCAAGATGGTAGTTGGTGTCAAGGTTGTCGATGCCAAAGGAGATAGGCCTACGATTGGTATTGCCGCACTGAGAGAAATTCTGGGCAAGACCTTATCTGTTATTGCATTATTTATTGGCCTACTCTGGATTGCCTGGGACGATAAGAAACAGGGCTGGCATGACAAAATTGCAGGTACTTACGTGGTAAAGGTGGTGAAGACAGAAAGGAAGGAATCAGAGGAGGGGAGATTATGAAGTGTCCAAACTGTCAGAGAGAGAATGAACCGACAAGCCATTTCTGTATCTACTGTGGTTCCATCCTGCAATCATCCGAAACAGGACCCTCCCCGGAACCAGAGCAGAGTTCCGACGAGGTTCCTCTAGAGTACCTGCAAAGTCTTCGCCGCGATATTCAGAGACTGGAAGGGCTTATCAGTCTGATGAATGAACGCCTTCTTGCTATGGAAAAGTTATCCAACCTACCTTCCGCGGAAGCTCGGCCAGCCGAGCCGGTAACTCCGCCACCGGCAGAGCCTGTTCCGGTAAGTGCGGCGGCCGGCGCCGGGGAAGCCCCGGTCGTAGAACGCTGGGAGAGCCCAATCGAGCAGCCGCCTTTACCACCGGGCACTGAAGCTAAAAAGAGTACCTTTAAAGAACGGGAGTGGGAGCAGATTCTGGGAGGGCACTGGCTGGCAAGAATCGGCGTTATTGCAATCGTTATAGGCATAGGCTTTTTCCTTAAGTATGCCTTTGACAATAACTGGATTGGTCCCACCGGACGAATCATTCTGGGTATTGTTGCCGGTCTGGCAATGCTCGGCGGCGGTTACTACTGGCAGAAAAAATACCCGATACTCGCTCAGGCAATCAGCGGCGGCGGCATCGCCGTTCTCTATCTTTCCATCTTTGCCGCCTTTGCGGTATATGACCTGATACACTTTTACGTCGCCTTTGGCTTCCTGTTTCTTGTCAGCATCACGTCGGCAGGTCTAGCCCTTCGCTACAATTCAATGGCTCTGGCAATAATCGGTATCCTCGGTGCCTTTTTGGCTCCCTTCATTTTATCGGTCTCCGCTCCATCGGTACCCGGCACCGGCAGTACCGACACTGGCTTCTGGCTTCTCATCGGCTATGTAATGGTAGTGGACATCGGAGTCCTGGTTCTATCCACCTTCCGTAACTGGCGCTGGTTTACCCTGTTGGCACTTATAAGTTCGCTCTCGGTCTATGGCCTGCTGCACATGAATAGCGTCGGCATCCTGGCTTCGATGCTGAGCCTGACCATCATCTTTCTCATCTTTGTCGGAGCGACGACTTTATTCAACATTGTCTGGCGCCGTCCTGCCCAGCCTTTTGACGAGGCAGTTATAGTTATCAATGCAGCGGCATATTTCGGGATAAGCTTCGGACTGATGTGGAGTGATTTCCGAATCTGGCTCGGCGGCTTCGCTGTACTGCTGGCACTGTTTTATGGCGTTATTGCCTATATTGTCCTCAGGAGAGGCACTGAGAATGTTAGGCTTGGGTTTTTTGCCCTGAGCATCGCCCTTGTTTTTCTCACCATTGCCATACCGGTCCAGATTGGCGACCGGGCATGGACAACGATAGCCTGGGCTGCCGAAGGCATAGTTCTACTCTGGCTGTCATTCACCCTGCGTATGCACCAGCTCCGCGGCTACGGATATGCCGTATTGATAATTACCATGCTGCGCCTGCTGTTTTTCGACCACATAGTGGATATGCGTACCTATCAGCCCATTCTAAATGAGCGATTCCTTGCTTTTGCCGTCAGCATTGCCGCCTTTTACTTTGGCGGTTACCTTCTCCGGCGGAACAGAGAGACGCTGCGGGAATGGGAGCAGCAAATGCTTTCCATATACCCGGTTCTGTTCGTTGCCGCTAACTTTTTTACAATCTGGCTGCTCAGCGCCGAGGTTATCGACTACTTCGATACCTCACTTGCCCTCACCATTCTCTGGGCGGTCTATGCCGTGATGCTCCTTGTTATCGGCATGGTCAAGCAGTGGCGTCCGGTCAGGTTGTGGGCACTGGCTACATTAGTCATTCCCATAGTAAAAGTTTTCGCCTATGACGTATTTACGCTGGACAGGGTATACCGTATCATTGCATTTATCGTGCTGGGGCTCCTGCTGGTTGCCAGCGGTTATCTCTATAACCGTTATAACAAATCGATAAGAGGATTTATTGCTAAGAAATAACAGTTTGACTATTTCTGGATTACTTCTTTCAGCCATTGTCCTCTTTTCAATGGGTGTTTCCACCGTTTATGCTGCCTTTTCCCTGAGTGACTGGAAATACGTCAAGCCTATCATCATCCCTGCGAGTCTGAAGGAAGCGGACCTTATAGAATTCTCACCTGATGATGAGGTCTTTGGCGGCGCGGCGTCTGGTCTGGCTGACCTGCGTATAGTCACTGCCAGCATCACTGAAGTACCTTACAAGCTTGAGGTTAAGGTAGCCGAGAAGAAGCGGACACCAATCGCTGTTACTCTTCGCGATAAAGGTTATGTTGCCGGAGCCTATACTACATTTATCGCCGACCTGGGAAGGGCAGGGATTCTGCATAACGAGATTGAATTTCAGTCTCCCACCGACAACTTCCGTCGTACTGCCGTGGTGGAGACCAGCAATAACAGGCAGACCTGGATGAAGGTTGCCGAGCAGACTGTTTATGACTTCACGGTAAAAGAACGCAATTTTACCACCAGTGATACCGCAATACGCTATCCGGAAAGCACAGCCCGTTACCTGCGGGTTAAGATTGATGATGAGGAAGGAATGCCGGTCGAGATAACCCGCGCCACTTTATTCTATGTTGAAGAGACCGCAGCCGATGAAACGTCAAGGAGGGTAACCGTTCAGGACGTTGTCCAGGATAGAGAGAAGGGTATTACCACAGTCGACCTTGATACCGGCGCCGCGGGAATTCCCAGCCACCGCCTGGCTGTCCGGACTGCCGATGTCAATTTCCACCGCCAGGTTACAATTCAGGCAAGCCGGGACAGGAAATCATGGAGGACGATACAATCGAACTCGGAAATTTATGCCTACGAGACGCCCAAGTTCACCGGTAAAAACCTGGTCATTAACTATCCGGAGTCCACGCTACGCTATCTCCGCATTATTATTCACGACCAGGATAGCCCGCCTCTCGGCATTGATGGCATTGACCTCTGGAGTCTACGCCGCCGTATTGTCTTTCGTGCCGAACCGCCGCAGTCTTACTTCCTGTATTATGGGAATCCGGATGCCCGCCGACCATCTTATGATATCGAGAAAATATTCCCTTACCTTGAGACCGAGAATTTGGTGGATGCCAGGCTGGGTACCCAGGCAGACAATCCCGATTTCATTGAGAAGGAACCCCCGGTTACGGAACGCTTTCCCTGGCTCCTTCCTCTGGTAATAGCTTTGGCCGTGACAGTGGTGGCGCTGATATTGCTTGGCATCACCCGCCAGGCAAAGAAAGTTCTCACGCCTCCGCCGGAATAGCTATCTCACCTCACTGCCGACTCTTTGGCCGTGCCCGACTGTCCCTTCCGCTGGCTTCTGCGGTGTGTTAATATTGAGGAGAAGGCTGAAAGAGATATGGTCGAGCAGATTCGTAAACTACCCCTTTTTCCTTTAACCGCTGAAGTGAATAACCGGGGGCATCTTCTGATTGGCGGTTGTGACACGGTAGAGCTTGCCGCCGAGTTCGGCACGCCGCTGTATGTCTTCGATGAGTCAACGTTGCGCAGCCGCTGCGCCGAGTTCAGGACGGAATTCGGCAGTCGTTACCCGCATATCAGGATTAATTATTCCTGCAAGGCTTTCATAAACAGGGCAGTTTTGCTCCTCTTCATGGAGGAAGGACTTGGACTGGATGTTGTCTCCGGCGGGGAAATCGGCATCGCCCGGTCGGTCGGCTTCCCGATGGAGAGGGTCGATTTTCCCGGCAACAATAAATCAGCCGAAGAGCTGATTTATGCACTTGAATCAGGCATACACCGGATAGTCGTCGACAACTTCCACGAGCTGAAAATGCTTGGGGAAATAGCCGGAGAAAGAGGTTGCAGGCCAGATATTCTATTGCGCATCTCTCCTGGAGTCGACCCGCACACCCACAAATATCTGACTACCGGGAATATTGACAGCAAGTTCGGCATTCCGATGGCTCATACTGAGAAAGCAGTGATAAATGCCATGTCCATGCCCGAGGTTAATCCGGTCGGCCTGCATTTTCACATCGGCTCGCAGATTGATGAGACCGAGTCCTATACAAAGTCAATTGATTATATCCTCGGCTTTGCCGCCGCGATGAAACAGAAGCACGGTTTCGAATGTAATGAGTTAAGTGTCGGCGGCGGGTTCGCCGTCCAGTATACTCTTGATGCTCCGGTCCCGCCCATCTCAGTCTATGCCGATGTTTTTACTTCAAGTATTATAGACAACTGCCACAGGCTGGGATTGGATGAACCGCAGCTTATCATCGAGCCGGGAAGGGCAATGGTAGCCCGGGCCGGGGTGGCATTGTATACAATTGGGGCGATTAAGGACATACCCGAAGTCAGGTGCTATGCCTCGGTGGATGGCGGCATGGCGGATAATATCCGTCCCGCTCTCTACCAGGCGAAACTGGAAGCGGTAGTGGCTAACAAGATGATGGAGAAAGAGACGCGTGAGTTTACCATTTCCGGTAAATTCTGCGAACCCGGAGACGTGTTAATCACGGATATCAGCCTGCCGGCGCTGCTTGCCGAGGATATTCTGGCAGTGGCCGGCTGCGGTGCCTACAGTATACCGGAGGCAATGAATTACAACGCTTCGTTCAGGCCGGCAATAGTTATGGTCAATGAAGGAAAACCACGCCTCATCCGGCGGCGGGAAACCCTCGAAGACCTGATGAGATGCGATATCGTTTAAATGCAGGTACCAAGTATAAACATTGAACACGCAGGACTTTCGGTATGTGGCAGATAATAGGACAGAGTAAGAATGTGGACTTTCTTCAGCGTAGCTTGGAGACAGGTTCCCTGTCACATGCTTACCTTTTTGTCGGCCCCGCTCACGCCGGTAAGATGACGCTGGCGGTGAACCTGGCCCAGGCGTTAAACTGCGGTGAGGCGGTCGTTCCCTGCAACCAGTGCGACTCCTGCTTGAAGATAGATGCGGGCAAGCATGCCGATATCATGACCCTGGACCTGAGCCATAACGAAGACCCGGATGAATCCAGGCAACAAATGGAAATCAGTGTTAAACAAATAGAAGCAGCCCAGCACGCTGCCAGCCTGCCACCATTTGAAGGCAGGTGCAAGGTGTTTATTATTGACGGCGCTGAGCTTCTATCTATAGGAGCCGCCAATCGCCTGCTGAAGACCCTTGAAGAGCCGGAAGGGAAAGTGGTCTTTATACTGCTGGCGGCGGATGAAAAACTTCTACCGGAGACGGTAGTCTCCCGATGCCAGGTCCTGAGACTGCCGCCAACACCGGCAGGAGAGATAGAAAACACCCTCATTAAGGACCGGGGCGTTGAGCCGGAAAAGGCAAAACTTCTCGCCCGGCTCTGCCACGGCTGTCCGGGTTGGGCGGTATCGGCTGCCCGCGACGACAGCCTGCTTCAGCAGAGGAACGAGTGGGTGGACGGATTAATTGACATTATCAACGCCGTAAGCGAGGAGCGTTTTTCTTACGCCGCACAACTGGCAACCCGGTTCGGTCAGAGTCGGGAAGCTGTCTACGAAAGGCTTGATTTATGGCTCGATTTGTGGCGTGACCTGCTGTTAATCAAAGCAGCCTCAATAGATAATATTGTAAATATCGACAGGCTGGGAACTCTTTCAGCCATGGCAGGGAATTACAATCTGTCTCAGATAAGGAGTTTCATAAAAAGTATTCAGGGAGCCAGTGTACAGCTCCGGCAGAATGCCAATCCGCGTCTGGTACTGGAGGTACTGATGCTCGACATACCGGAAGCGGCAGGATACAATAGAGTTAGATCTGCTACCTGATTAGAGGATAATTATGTCTGATAATATAGTTGGAATAAGATTCAGAAGGGCCGGCAAAGTGTACTACTTCGACCCCCAGGATATCGAGCTGGAGGTAAACGACAGGGTGGTTGTCGAGACAGCCCGTGGCCTGGAACTGGGACAGGTGGCTATTGCCCCCACTCAGGTTATTGTCAGTGAGGTGAATCAACCCCTGAAGTTAGTGGTGCGTAAAGCGGAAGAAAAGGACATCAAGCGCGTTAAAGAGCTTGATGACAAGGAAAGAGAAGCTCTTATCGAATGCGGTAAGCTGATTGACAAACTTGAATTGCCGATGAAGCTGCTGTCCGCCGAGTATAATCTTGAGGGCAATCGCCTTACGTTACGCTTCAGCGCCGCCGAGAGAGTTGATTTCCGGGAGCTTGTCAGGGAGCTGGCAAGCCGCCTGAAGGTACGCGTGGAGATGCGGCAGACAGGACCGAGAGATGAGGCCAAGCTGATTGGCGGCTGCGGCCGGTGCGGTCGTCCGATGTGCTGTGGCAGCTTCCTCAGCGAGTTTGCCCCCGTTTCAATGAGAATGGCAAAGGACCAGGGCTTACCCCTCAACCCGATGAAAATATCGGGCGTTTGCGGCAGGCTTATGTGCTGCCTTGTCTACGAGAACGAGCAGTACCACGAGATGAAAGGGAAACTACCAAAAAACGGTCAGAAGGTATCGACACCCTCCGGCACAGCCAAGGTACTCGGCACGAATCCTCTCAAACAAACAGTAACGGTTGAGTTTGAGAGTAAAGCAACCCAGGAATTGCCACTCAGCGAGATTAGCGTTGAAGTCGAAGACAGACAGGCGCAAAAGAAGGCGGGAAAATAATTCCCGTCCACCTTCTTTAACCGAAGAAAGACTGCTCGAAGCAGAGGGCTACCGGTATATTGCCGGTATAGATGAGGTCGGGCGGGGTGCTCTCGCCGGGCCGGTAGTAGCCGCCGCCGTTATCCTGCCTCTCAAGATGAAACACCGCTGGTCCAGTCAGGTCAGAGACAGCAAGCAGTTGACTCCTGCCAGGCGCGAAATCCTCTTTCACCATATCCACGAAACGGCAATATCAATCGGAATCGGCTCCGCCGACCGTGAGATAGTAGATACCCGGGGTATAGTCAGGGCAACGCGACTGGCGATGAAGCTTGCCGTGGAGCAGCTTTCGCCCCCACCGGACGCTCTGCTCATTGACTATATGCGTCTTCCTGAGGTCAGATTACCCCAGAGGGGGATAATCGACGGTGACAGCCGGTGCTTCTTTATTGCCTGTGCCTCGATTGTCGCCAAGGTCACCAGAGACCGCTTGATGACAGAGATGGACAGCACCTATCCCGAGTACGGACTCGCCCGCCATAAAGGCTACGGAACCAGAGAGCACCTTTCTTGCCTTTCCCGGCTGGGACCATCACCCATCCACCGGCAGACCTTCAGGCCGGTAAGGGAAATGCTCCAGCGTTTGTTATAAATTTCTCTCTGTCTCCCTTTGCCAAGGGGAGAAGTCAGAATAAACATTATCATAATGACCCACAAATTATGGTAAGAGGAGTATAATGGGGGCGAAGCCACTATATTAACAGAGAGCTTGAGGGAGGCGCAGTCTCGATATTAATGGGAAGTTAGAGAGGGGCGAAGCCCCTCTCACCATAAATTAGTCCCCCTTCCCCTTTTACAAAGGGGGGCCTTGCCTCAAAAGTCATTCTGGAGTCCGCCACTGGCGGACGAAGAATCTCAGGGTGGGGAGTCAAGGTAATACCCCTCCTCCCTGAGACCCTTCGCGGAGTTTACACTGACCGGAGCGAATGTGCTCGGGGTGACAGGGACACACGACTTTTTAGGCAAAGCTCCTTTAAAAGGGAAAGGGGAATGGGGTTATATAAATAAGGTAGCTAAAACGGAATGAAACGAAGAAATACCGGTATCCTCGGAGAGAACCTGGCAAAGAATTTCCTGAAAAAAAAGAAATATAAAATTATTGAAACAAACTACCGCTGTCCTCAGGGCGAAATCGATATTGTAGCCAGGCATAAAGATTATCTCGTCTTTATCGAGGTAAGGAGCAAGACCAGCCTGAATTACGGCAGCCCCGAAGAATCAGTCACCCCTATAAAAAAAGAAAGATTGATAAATGCCGCCTATCATTACCGGCAGAGCCACAATGACCTGCCAGAGCTATGGCGTATCGATTTCGTAGCCGTAGAGATTACCCCGGAAGGCAAACCCTCACGAATCGAGCTTATTGAAAATGCCGTAGGCGGTGACTAGATAGCACTGGTATTTTTATTAATCTAACCGCTTCCGTCCTCTTCTATTTTAGGAAGATAGGAGTAAAAAATGAAAGAAGTGGTATCAAGTCCGGCTCTGGTAGCATATTGCGGTCTTTATTGCGGTGCCTGCGGGTCATATTTAAGAGAGCGCTGTCCCGGCTGTCATGAGAACGAAAAAGCGAAATGGTGCAAGGTCAGGATATGCTGCATTGAAAATGAGTACCTGTCCTGTGCCGAGTGCAAGGAGTTCGATAATCCAAAGGACTGTAAGAAGTTCGAGAATATATTTGCCAGGCTGGCAAGTTTTTTCTTTCGCTCGGACAGGCTTGCCTGTATCCGGCAGATTAAAGACCTGGGGATTCAGGGTCACGCCGATAATATGGCCGAACACAGGCGGCAGACAATTAAGAAATAGTTCTTTACACAGACAATCGACCTTGATTTGATGCTATCGATTTTGGCGCGTAGTGTCATTGCGAGCCCCGACTCGTTCCGATATGTCAGAGTGGATGAAATCGGGGCGTGTCAATTTCTTACTTCCTATGTCATTGCGAGCGAAGCGAAGCAATCTCTATTGATATATTTATATAGATTGCCACGTCGTCCCGATTCTATCGGGACTCCTCGCAATGACAACTATTGAGATTGCCGCGTCGTCCTCTTTTGAAGGACAGTTACGCGAAATGGCAAATAAATCAACCATATGATAACAGAATCTCGGATTTACCAGCTTTACCGTTCAGGTTAGCTGTGTTAAAATTAAGCGCCGTGGAAAGAGCTTATGCCGGTCTGAAAATGCCCCGTAATAACCGGGAAGGATTAAGGGCATGACTTCGCCACATTCAGCCTCGCGTCTGGTTATGCGCATTATTGACGCCAACTTTAACAGAATTGGCGAAGGGCTGCGCCTTCTCGAGGAAATAGCCCGCCTGATGCTTGACGATTCTCAATTGACCCAGCAACTGAAGACCCTGAGGCACGACCTTATCCGGAGTGACCCGTCTTTCAACAGGCAGCTTATCCAGTCGCGACAAGCCGAAAGTGATATCGGCGCTGATATGGATGTCCCCGGGGAAGAAAAGGAAAAAGAGCTGCCGCTGGTGCTGGTCGCTAATGCTAGGAGAGTGCAGGAATCGCTGAGAACACTGGAAGAGCTTGCCAAGGTTCCGAATGCCGCTGTCAGGCTGGACTCTGATAAATTCAGGCAGGCACGCTTTAATCTGTACACGATAGAGCAGGAACTGATGTCAAGACTGCTCGGCAGGGAGAAACTGGTGCACATCTCCGGGCTGTATGTTATTATAGACACCGAAATGCTTAAAGGGCGCAACCATGTGGAAATAGCCGACCAGGCAATCCGGGGCGGCGCCAGAACAATTCAACTGCGTGACAAAGTCCAGAGTAAGGGAAAAGTCCTGGCCCTGGCACGGGAACTACAGGTACTTTGCACTGAAAAAGACACGCTCTTCATAATGAATGACTATGCCGATATAGCCATGGCTGCCGATGCCGACGGACTGCACCTGGGACAGGACGACCTGCCCATTGAAGCAGCCCGTAAATTACTGCCGCTGGGCAAGATTCTCGGCTGCTCGACAACCACTGTCGAACAGGCGGTTGCCGCCGAATCTGGAGGAGCTGACTATATAGCCGTCGGCGCAATCTACCCGACATCATCGAAAACGTCAACAACCACGCCGGCGAAGGTCGTCGGGCTGGGAACTCTGCGCCGGGTAAGGCAAGCGGTGAACGTCCCGCTGGTGGCAATCGGCGGCATCACTGCGGAAAATACACCTGAAGCTATAGCCGCCGGGGCCGATTCTGTAGCGGTAATCAGTGCCGTACTGGCAGCGGAGTCGCCTGAAGAAGCATCAAGGCAAATAGCGGACAGTTTTGAGGCGGAAAAATGAGCGGACCGACCGACAACCTTGATTCCATAGCCGAACAAATAAGACAGAATTTAACGGTCAAGGACAAAGCTAGAGAAAAGATGCTGCCACTGTGCCGGGAAGCGATTCGCTGCTCGAGCGAGGCTATCCGGGCAATACACCGGCAGGAATTTGAAAAGGCTGAAGGCTCACTTGAGTCAGCCCGGAAGCTGCTCATCGAAGCCGGGCAAGCCCTGGCTGACAGCAACGAACTGACCAACACCGGATTCTTAAGGGACTCCCAGAAGGAGTTCGTCGAAGCAAATGCCGTTCTTGCTATAGTAACCGGGAAACCACTGTCGACTCCCGGTGAGCTTGGTGTTGACTCCGCCGCCTACCTGAACGGTCTCGGAGAAGCCGCCAGTGAACTGAGGCGGTACCTCCTGGACAGCATGAGGAAAGGAGACCTGTCCAAGGGCGAAGAACTGCTGACAGCTATGGATGATATTTACAGCGTCCTTGTTACCGTGGACTTCCCGGATGCCGTAACCGGCGGACTGCGCCGGACCACCGATATGCTCCGTGGGGTCCTTGAAAGGACGCGGAGTGACCTGACACTGGGTATCACCCAGCAGAACCTCGGACAGAGGATAGAAAAACTCGAGAGGAATCTTGAGTAACCTGAAATCTTGCTTATTCTTTACTGAAAGGAGCCTGACTAAATGGACTTGATATGGTTTGCCGTCATAGCCGGTGTCATCGGACTCGGGTTTGTAGTCTATCTTGCTGCTAACGTGTTAAAGAAAAATAAAGGTAGTGAGCGAATTGTCGAGATAACCTCAGCTATCGAGGAAGGCTCTCTTGCCTTTCTCAAACGCGAATATCTGACTTTAATAGTATTCGTGATAGTTGTTTTCGTGGTTCTATCCGTGATACCGGATATAGGATGGAAAACAGGAATTGCCTATCTGGTCGGGACGATAGCCTCCGGTGGTGCCGGTTACATAGGGATGAGGATGGGGGTCAAGGCCAACGGGCGGACTGCCACGGCTGCACAGACAGGTTTAAATCCCGCATTACGCGTCGCTTTCTCAAGCGGAGCCGTAATGGGCACCACCGTAGTAGCACTCGGCATACTCGGCTTGAGTATAATCTACCTTATCTTCGGCGGAGATGACCTGGTGAATATTATAGTCGGTTTCAGCTTCGGCGCTTCTTCGATTGCTCTTTTCTCCAGGGTGGGTGGGGGTATTTTTACCAAGGGAGCCGACGTAGGCTCCGACCTGGTAGGAAAGGTAGAAGCAGGTATTCCCGAGGATGACCCGAGAAATCCGGGAGTTATTGCTGATAATGTGGGAGACAACGTCGGTGACATCGCCGGTATGGGTGCAGACCTCTTTGAATCGTACGCCGCTTCAATTGTTGCCACGCTGGTGGTAGCGGTAGGCGCCGGCTTTGCCTGGAGCTCGGATATGGCTGTTCTTCCCTTCATCATAGCCGCTGGCGGGATTCTCTCCGGTATAATAGGTACCTTCTTCGTCAGGACGGGAGAGAAGGCGGAGATGAAATCGTTGCTCTGGGCACTGCGCCGCGGAATATACATAGCTTCGGTACTTGTTGTCGTTATATCGGGAATCGTTATCTGGGCACTCGACGGAGTGGATTTCGGAGTATTCTGGGCGGTGGTAGCTGGTCTGGTTGCCGGTATACTGATAGGTCTGAGTGTTGAGTACTACACTTCATATACCTATAAACCCACTCAGAGGATAGCCGAATCAGCCGAAACCGGCACGGGAACGCTTATCATTAAGGGTTTCGGTACTGCGATGCTGAGTACCCTGATACCCGTCCTGCTGGTAGTAGTTGCCACCGTGGTTTCTTACCGGGTGGCCGACCTGTACGGTATTGCAATAGCGGCACTTGGTATGCTTTCGACGCTTGGTATCACACTGGCGACGGATGCATACGGACCCGTTGCCGACAACGCCGGCGGAATTGCCGAGCAGGCCCATCTTGACCCTGAAGTCAGAGAGCGGACTGATGCCCTGGACTCTCTCGGGAATACCACGGCGGCAACGGGCAAGGGTTTTGCCATCGGCTCGGCTGCTCTGGCCGCTCTGGGTATGACGGCAGCATTCGGTGAGACGATGAAGGTTCAGGGATATGAGATGGCAATAAGCCTGAGAGACCCTATAACGATAGTCGGTCTTTTCATCGGGGCGATGATGGTTTTTATCTTCAGCGCTTTAACGATGGACGCTGTTGGTAAGGCGGCGATGGGTATCGTGAATGAAGTGCGCCGTCAATGGCGTGAGATCGCTGGTCTGATGGAGGGTACTGCCAGACCTGATTATGCCAAGTGTGTCAGTATCTCAACCGGAGCCGCATTAAAGGCAATGATACTTCCCGGTCTACTGGCGGTAATCACGCCGATACTTGTCGGTCTTGTGTTGGGGGCTAATGCTCTCGGCGGTATGCTGATAGGGGCTATCGGGGCTGGTTTCCTGGTGGCTGTTACCATGGCAAACGCCGGAGGTGCCTGGGATAATGCCAAGAAATGGATTGAGACTGGCAAATTCGGCGGTAAGGGTTCAGAGGCTCACAAGGCAGCCGTCGTCGGTGACACCGTCGGAGACCCTTTCAAGGACACTTCCGGACCTTCTCTTAACATTCTGCTGAAACTGATGTCGATTGTGGCAGTGGTGTTCGCCCCGATATTCACCCTTACCGGATGGCTGGGATAGCTTTAGTTAATGCATCGGCGATTACCGTCTTCACCGGACTTACATAGAAGGGAAGTTATTTAAACATCAATAGTCCGGGTAGACTCCAGTTTGTCCGGGCCACTTTTTATAACTATATTCGCATCCCTTTGACTGTATCAATTTATAAATCATTTGCTGGGATTCTGATGAACCTCACCCCCTTTATCCCCCTCTCCAAACAGTATCATTCTATAAAGAGTGTGAATATGTATGTTTGGAGAGGGGGAGGAGTTTTTAGAGAGGGGGGCGAAGCCCCCCTCTCTAACTAAATTCCCCCCTTCCCCTTCCTTAAGGAAGAGCCTTGCCTCAAAAGTCATTCTGGAGTCCGCCTCTGGCGGACGAAGAATCTCAGGGTGGGGAGTCAAGGTAATCCCCTCCTCCCTGAGACCCTTCGCGGAGTTTATACTGAGCGGAGTGAATGTGCTCCAGGGTGACAGGGACACACGACTTTTAGGGCAAGGCTTTTTTAAGGAGAGGGGGGTTTTCGTAACCGGGGGAGAGGTTATAATTTCAATAATAATGCGATGAACTTCCGCTGGGACATATACCTTTTATCTAAACGGATTCCACTTTATAGACCTTACACAGCAGCGCTCTCAAAGCCCACCCTCCGGTGAGGGGGTCGCAGGAGTCGGGGTCATCGAGAGTAAGGACATTGGCATTGGACTGCCATAGTCCGTGCAGCCACGGTTCCTGTGCCGGCTGTTCGGGAAACCACCAGTGGCTCTCCACGTTGACTACTTTCGGATGAATCGTGGGCGTAACATTCGCTTTCTGTTTTATTACTCCTCGCCTTGTCTCGATGTATGCCCAGTCGCCATTAGCAATTCCCAGTTCCCGGGCTGTATCAGGGTGGATATCCATTAGCGGTTCAGGATGCTTTTCCCGCATCCCGATGCCAGGCTGGCGCATCTCGGAATGAAACAGAGGTCTTGACCTTCCTCCGGTAGTCAGTATCAGAGGATAATCTTTTGCAGTATCCGGGGTCCTGACTGGACTCTCCGGAGGTTCCTCATAGAAGGGCAGGGGGTCATAACCAAGCTCCTTCAGCACATTCGAATAAAGCTCTGCCTTACCTGAAGGCGTGGCAAATCCCGTTGGCTTTCCCGTATTCGGATTTATCGTCTGGTAAGTCCAGGGTTCATCACTATTTATTATATGTATCTCGGTGGCGGCTTCCTTATGAGTTATTCCCAGCGGTTCCAGTCGGAAATCAGCCAGTTGCTCCTCGGTCTCCCAGGGGAAATATTCGCCGAAACCCAGCTTAACGGCCAGCCCGCGGAAGAAGTCGAAATCAGACCTGCGTTCTCCGAGAGGTTCGATTGCCCTCTCCCCGCACTGGAACGAGGCTGAGAAATCCTCCGCGGTGCTGCACATCGGTTTCTCAAGCTTGCTGGCTATCGGCAGGACATAGTCCGCCAGCAGAGCGGTCGGTGTCATGAAATGTTCCAGGACTACGTGAAGCTCAAGATTGGGACTCTTCAACGCCTTATAAACAAGCTTGGTATTGGCTGCGTTCAGCAGCGGATTCGAGCCCCAGGTAATTATTGCCTTTATGGGATAAGGTTTTTCGTCGAGTATCGCCCGCCATATCGAAGGCTGATGACTGAGGAAATCATGCCCGCTCATGCAGAGAGGTATGCCATAAAGTTCGCGGTAGTGCCTGGCGGTTGGCTCATAGGAAGCCGACCAGGCCATAAGCCTGAACCGCTCCGAGGCAATCTGCCTGGTTCTCTGCTCCGGAGGGCATTTGTCTTCAAGCTGCAGCATCGAGTCGCGGATGCCCATTTTTCCATTAATTACCGGCCCCGGCCCCAGCGGTGTTTCACCGTCGTCCGCTCCAAGGTTTCCGGTTATGGCACGCAGGCAGGTTTTCGCCTGTTCGACCCGTATTGAATTCAATCCAATCTCGTCCGGCGCCACACCGAACCAGCCGCCGAAGGAGCCCGGTTTGACTGTTGCGTACATCCTCGCCGATTCCCTTATCTTCTCCGCCGGTACCCAGGTTATCTCCGCCACCTTATCCGGAGTATATTCGGCGGCACGCTCCTTCAACCTGTCGAAGCCGAAAGTCCACTTCTTAACGAAGTCCTTATCGTAGAGGTTCTCTTCAATAATCACGTTTATCCAGGCAAGGAACAAAGCGGCATCGGTGCCGGGCCTGATTTGAAGCCAGATATCAGCCTGCTCGGCAAGTTCCGTCCGCCTGGGGTCGATTACGATAAGCTTTATATCTTCCCCTTTCCGCATCCGCTCTTTAATGTCCAGCCATTTCTTCCGCCGGGACTGAATTATATTCCAGCCGGAAAAAACAAGGCACCTGGTAACGCTATAATTATCCCGGAGGGTGACAGTCCCCAGCAAAGCCCGCCGCATTGCCTGCTTGTTACAGGCACAAACAGTGCCGGCGCAGCCGATGTTGCCCGGATTGCCGAACAGGTTCAGGAAGCGGGTACGTATTCCATACATATCGCTTCTCATTGTCCCCTCGGTTAGAGCCAGGCTTTCGGCACCGTAATCGGCCTTGAGCTGTGTTAAATTTGCAGCTATCTCATCCAGTGCCTGGCCCCAGGAAATCCTTTCCCATTTGTTCTCACCGCGCTCCCCGGCCCTTTTTAGAGGATGCATAAGCTGGTCCGGGTGATGCAGCCACTCCGTGAGATGCGGCAGTCTGTCCGGGCAATTCTGAAAAAGGCGCTCACCGTTTACGAGCTTTCTGTTACCCCTGAGCTTAATAATCTGCCCGTCCTTCACTTCCGCCAGAATGGCACACCGGTCATGACAGCCCGGTGATGCCCAGCACATCAGTTTTTTAACCTCGATGTCCTCTTTACCAGCAACTCTGTCTTTCATTTTTCTGTCTTAACCTTTCAATATCGTTAAGTTGGAGCCGTTTCCTGACCCGGAGGTCTGGGAGGCACGGCAAAAGCCATACATACCGAGGCTATTACAAACAATATCGCCAGCAGTAAAAAGGCATCAATATAACTGCTGGTCCTATCATGCACCCCTCCGGCGAAGATAGGACCCATAACTCCCACCGGCGTCATGATAAACCTGGACTACCCATAATAAAACCAAGGGCTTTCCTGCCGAAATACCGCCCCGGAAGCGTCCGATGCTGGCAGCAATAGAGGTAGGGGTGCGGTTGAGACCCAGTTCCATGGATAGAGGAATAAACAGGGCAGGCATTCCATTATTGTAAAAACCCAGCCCCCAGAGACTCAGAAGGCCGCTGGTGATGACAGTCCACCAGCGAAAAAATATTCTGGAAAACCTGTCCCTGATTTTCAAAATAGGCCCCGTTTAAAAATGAACCTGCTGTCCGGTTACGATACTAACCGGCGGACGTCACGAAAGATAGTATTTCTGAGTGTAGTTTTATCCCGCTGATTTGTCAATTCGGGAGACAGGGAGGATCAGGTACGCAGGAAGGGATTTCCAGAGCGCTCGGCTCCGATAGTGGTGTGAGGTCCGTGTCCGGGATAAACCACGGTGCTGTCCGGCAGCACCATCAGCTTGGTGTAAATACTATCCATTAGCTGGCGTCCGCTGCTGCCCGGAAAATCGTACCTCCCGATGCCGAAGTTGAAAAGGGTGTCACCGCTGAAGACCACTCCCTCGCCGATGAGACAGATGCCGCCCGGCGAATGCCCCGGGGTATGAACAACGAGGAAATGCAGGCCTCCGATATCCAGGCTATCACCGCCTTTCAGCAATAGGTCAGCGGGGGCCGTTTCACCCATAGAAAACCCGAATCCCATCCGTCCCCCGCGGCGGTTCGAGGGGTCAAGTGAACCGGCTTCATTTTCATGGATGGCAACTTGAGCTCCGGTGGCGTCTTTTACTCCTTTTATCCCGCCGATGTGGTCCGGGTGACTGTGAGTCAGGACTATATACTTTATCTTTAGACCTAGTTCCTCAATCCTTTTAACAATCACGCCCGGCTCCTCACCGGGGTCGATTACCATACCTTCCTTAGTATTTTCATCGCCAACAATATAGCAATTGGCGGCAATCATTCCCACTTCAAGCTTTTCAATAATCATCTTTTTCCTTTCCTGCTTCGGGTTATTTAATTTACATAATGTTGATAGTAAGTAAAATTAGCCGTTTAACAAAACATTTTAGCATCAAAACAGGCTGGTCACAAGAAAATTCTTTTATATACGTCCTCCTGATTCATTTCTGATTTCGGTAATGTAACCTTAAAGACCAAGGAACATTTATCACGTATCACACTTGTTCTTCACCAGCCTTATCTCAAATGTCATTCTGAGTCCCGATGAAATCAGGATGCCCCGCCCCTGCTGAGGCCTCGTGCGGCGGGCAGGTATTTATCCCCCTCTGAAACAGTTCCATGCTATGCAATGTGGTTATTCACTTGTTTGAGAGAGGGAAAGATTGTTGAGAGGGGACGGAGCCCCCTCTTTTCATTTTAGGGTGGCGGGCGGGAATAGATAAATTCTGTATACTCTCTTGACTGCTCCATATTCATCCTGTATACTTGCCTGTCCAAGTGGAAAATCAGTCAATATGCGGGGAGGACAAAGATTGATTGATAATAATGCGACTCCCAGACCGATAATCCGTGCTGCTTCGATTCTTATCGAGAACGGACGGATTTGCCTGGTGAAACAGGAAGTTACCGATACGAGGCACTGGGCGTTACCCGGAGGTAAACTGGAGCTCGGAGAAACGCTGTCAGAATGCATAGCGCGTGAGTTTGAAGAAGAAACGGGACTTGTGGTACAGGTCCGGGAGTTGCTGTACGTGACAGATAGAATTACTACAGACCCTTACATTCACCTGGTGCACATGTCCTTCCTGGTTGAAAAAGTGGGAGATAAGCCATTGCCGCTGGAATGGAAACACACCGACCCGCACCCCTCTGCTTCATTGGACACGGTACGGGAGATAAGGATGGTCCCGGTGAATGAACTTGATAAATACGGGTTTCCTCCGCCTTTCTGTGAGATGGTGAAGGATGATTTTCCGTGTAGGGGCAGCTACCTGGGTGATTTCCGCGCAGTATATGGGGAATAGTGGATTACAACATGAAGGAACGAAATAGGGTGTTAGAAG
>CAYVOV010000024.1:0-37391 GCA_964453525.1 uncultured Dehalococcoidales bacterium
GGCATAGAACTAAATATGGAAGTAGTGAATAGACACCTGTATAAAGAGAACTGAGGCTAGTGTTGAACAAAAGCTTGATTTGTTACTTGATATATAAGTACTTCATTGATTTAAGCAATCAAAGAATGAATATGATAAAAACAGATATCAAAATAGATATCGATGAAAGCATTCATCCTCTGTTGTTGCTAAGTAGAACCAACTGGTGCGAAAAAATAACTTATAGGGGCATCTCTTTGTGTTATAACTCGCAAATAAGGTACAATAAGCGTTTCTATCGAACAGTAAATAACAAAAATGTGTTACCTGAAGGGTGACATTTGGCGTTCATACGAGGGCACGAATCGAGCCTGATACAACTGAAGGAGAATTCGACAAGGATACAGTAGGATACTCTAGTTTCAAATATCGCCACAAAAAGCACATAAAATGTCATTAAAATACCGCCAGAATGGTCAAGAAAACCAAGCTCAACAATAACAAAAGACGGCTACGGAGCCGCTGCCAGTAACAAAGTAGCCTTAAGGTAAATGGTTCATAGACATCACTTGAAGAAATGACGCTATAACGAAAGAATATCTGGCTATCTATGACGAATCAGCCGTTTTTCAATCTTCAGGAAATGCAGGTAGTAGCTGCTAAAGACAGAGAATCTCGCCACGTGCATTAAAGAAATGACTCTGGCGGTACGAAGAATCCGGTCACACTAATAGAACCCACAAACGTCATGAATTTTCCGAAAGAAAAGTGTTCGTTAAACAGAGTATGGCCTGCTCCTTAGATAGCAGGAATAATGCAAGTACTACCCGGATTTAAAACGAATTGTAACTGTCGCATTGACTATCGTTGTTATCAACTAGCACCTATAACACCCTGGTAAAGACGTCGGTCGGATTTAGCCGGATGCTTCCTTTCCGGAATCAAGTGGACCATGATTATGATCCAGTATAAGCACTTATCCATGCACATAACTATACCAAAGAGTTTGACTAGCATGATTGAAATGACCTATATGGATGAAACACATAAGGTCTCAAGAAAATTCTCACCTTGAAGGTTTGCGGACAGTATAGCCTGTTACCCGGTTATTATTAAGACGAAGGTGGTTGAGGCGGTGAGGTTGGCGGCTCCTGGCTGTTACCTTTCAGCGGATGAATCATGTCTTGATAGGCACGCATCATCCTCGCGCCTTTCAAATCACCTGTATCCAGCAGGTCCTGATATATTTTTTTACGGGCTTGCTCCTCGGTAAGACCTTTACCTTTTAGCTCGGCTACGCGAATCCAGTACGTTTTTTCGAGGTCCTTCATTTTTGACTCTAAACCAAACCTCAGGATTGCATTACGTTCTTCATCAGAAAGCTTTTCTCTTTTCGGTCGTTTCTGTTGTTCCGCTTCAATAATTGCCTTAAGCACCTGCCGGATTAAAGCTATATCCTTGTTCTCTTCCTCGATACGGGCATCTTCCCACTTGCGATATTGCTTTCTCTGGTTCATCAGAGACTCGAGCGTAAAGCGGACATCATCAATTGCTCCTCCATTCTTTATCAGGTGATCATGAATAAGTAATGCAACCTCAAGCACTGCCTGCCGTTTGCGGTCAGCATCCTCATGCGCTGGAAAATACAGCCTACCTGTCATCAGTCGCCTTAACCCGTGGGGCTTTGCCAATACTGCCTCGAACTCTTCTTTAGTAGTACCGCATGTTCTAGCAAAAAGTTCCAGGTTACGGTCCCGGTCTGGCGCATTCTTCTTTAGCAGACTCTTGATGAAGGCATATTTTTTCTCGAAATTCGGACCTAGTCGTTTCCATTGCTGATAATATTTGTAAACAGTAGACACCTTCATCCCTAGTTTTTTGGCGACCTCGACCGGTCTCATTCCCTGATCGAAGAGTTCAAAGCATCTTTGCCTCAAAGATCTTCCTCGACTGTCAAATTTTATTGGATATCGCCTGCCCTTTTTAATTCTGAATAGTCTCTGTATTTTCAATTATTTCTCCTTTCAAGCATTTATGATGGTTATCTGGTCAACCTGGGAGCATCTCTAACGGGAAGCCAAGGTAAGGCATGATACCCATATAAGTGGGTATGAATCTGTCATTGCATATTCAAGTTCACGTAGAATAATAGAAGAAACGATCACCGATTTGCGAGAACTGGTCTTCCAGCATTGTATCCATCAAAAACAACCAGCATTTTCGGTAAACCACTGCAATCTACCATATCATATAAATCTATTTCATACAAGTAATATTGACATATGATACAAATTAATATACTATATATGGGCAATAGTGTACACTAGGTGTATATTAACCCGAGATTGCCGGAGGAGGGATGCCATGTTAGAGATGACCAGGGAGCGAAGTGAGAGGTTAAAAAGGTACCTTATTAATGCCGATCCTTTTTTATGGAATGTTCTTGATAGTAAGAACAAGAAGGGCAGGCTTCGCGAACTTAAAGCAATGGGTTTCCTTTTGAATTATTCCGACGGCGCCAATCCGAACTACAGCAAGATAAATCAGGACCTGCTGGTAGAGCTCGGTATCGAAGGAATACTTGAGTGTATCATCTTTCCTAAAGTTACCAATCTTTTTACCACGGATACTATCGGCTATTTCCGCAGGTGCTGGGAACAGGGACAGACGCCACCTCTCGACTATCTTAGACGACAGGGATTATACCGAAGACGTTATTCTTCAAGGGAAGTCTATGATAGCCACTGGGATACCTTAGATAGCCCTCCGGCCGGATACAAAGATCCTGCCTTTATTTTCGTTCAAATCGATACGCAACACAACTTCGTGGAGCGCTGGACGGTATTTGCGGGATTATGGTTTGAAGATATCGAACAGCTGTTTAGTTAAACAGGGAAGATTGTTACTGCCAGCAGTAGATATTGCGGCTATAACCCGTAATAGGCTTCTTTTATACGACCCATAAAAATAATTCGAGACGGTGTCCGTATGAATGATATGGATAACATATCCGAACACATATTTGCACAGGAATATATTCTTGGCTTTAGAAGGGAGTTTGAGCAACTACTTCTAAAGAATCATGAGGCCGTCACCAAGTTCCGGGAGACAAGCCAAGGGCCGCAGAAGCGTATCATGCTCCTTTTTACTACGGGCATCTTCTTGCCTGGACGGTAAAACGCGCTACCTCGTCGCCCGAGTGGGAAACAGTCTCAGTTAAAGGGTATACGATTGAAGAGCCCATCTACTGTGATGTTGAAACCGGCTATGAATCGAGTGAGAGCTGCCTTATCAATGGACAGATGTTCGTAAAGAAAGATGATATCCAGCTGGTTATCACCTTTACCGGACCTGGTTCCATACAGATAGAAGCAGGTAAAGAATATCATGAATACGTCAATAAGCTTGTTCAAGAAATCGCGGATTTTTTGATTGAACATAACTTCTATAAAGGGAAGAACATCAGGTTTAGTAGTAGTATCTCCTTTTTAGATGTAGGGCAGATGGATTGGGACTCCGTTGTTATGGATCCCGATGTGAAAAACTCAATACGCATGCATACTACTGCTTTCCTGAAGAATTATTCCCAGATGAAAAAGTACGGGATACCGTGCAAGAGAGGTATTATCCTGGCGGGTGATTCGGGTACCGGAAAAACTATGATCTGCAAAGCTCTGATGTCGGAAGCTGATGATATTACCTGTATCATCACCGATGCCTACAGCATGTTTGAAGAAGAATATATCTCTGATCTCTTCTCGTTGGCTCAGGATCTGAGTCCCAGCCTTGTCTTCATTGAAGATATAGATTGCATCGGGCAAGAAAGGCGCGATTTCTATCATGGGTCTGCACCATTAATCGCCCTGTTAGCAGAAATGGACGGCATTAAAGAACGGACACAGATCGTTACTATTGCCACCAGCAACCATATCGAGACCGTGGATAAGGCGTTGAGTGAACGACCATCTCGTTTTGATCAGGTGTTCAGGCTATCCCGTCCTGACTATCAGAAGCGAATCGAAATATTAAAGAACTTGGCTGGCAGAATCCCGATATCTGACAGCGTTATGGAATACATCGCTGAGAGGACTGATGGTTTTACCCCGGCACATCTCCAGGAAATTGCCAACAGCATGGTTATATCTCAAATCGATAAAGAGGGAGAAGTAACGGAATTCAGCCGGCAAGATGTCGATGTTTTAGTCTCCCAGATGAACTACGAATGCCACAATGAGGGGATAGGCTTTACTTCAGTTCTGCAACGTAACTCAAGCACCAGGATCGAGTGAAATCAGCGGGAAGTAGAAATGGACTCTGAGGACAAGAAACGTTGGAAGAGTCAAAAACATTGGCACCCGAAACTGTCCTGGTTTCTGTTTAAACATCGGTATCGGGAGCAAATTAACTGTTAAAGTTGGAGGAAATCGAACATGGAATTACTAAGGCAAAGAGCGGGATTATATGTACGGGTAAGTTCGCAGGAGCAGGCATTGGAAGGAGTTTCCATTGAAGCCCAGATAGCCGATCTAAGAGCTTATGCGAGAAGCATGGGTTGGGAGATTTTTGATATATATATTGATGGTGGTTATAGTGGTGGTACCGATGACAGACCGGAATTCAAGCGCCTTCTTGGCGACGCGAAGAAACGCCGCTTTGACACCATCATAGTATGCAAGCTTGATCGGTTCTTCCGCAATCTCAGGCTCTTACTAAATTACCTGCATGAACTCGAGCAGCTTCACGTTAAGTTTGTATCCGCCCAAGAAGGACTCGACACATCTACACCGTACGGCAAGTTCGCCGTCCAGATAATGGGCGTCATTGCGGAATTCGAGAGAGGTCGCATTGGAGAGCGTGTCCGCGATAGCAGGCGATACCAATTGACACAGAACCACTGGCCTGGTGGCCGAACACTCTATGGTTACCGATGGTTACCAAAAGTGAAGAAGTGGGAGATCGATGAGAAAGAGGCTGAGATGGTAAGGTATATTTATCAGCTTTACCTGGATGAAAACCTGGGCATGATGAAAATTAATCTTCATCTTAACCAGGAAGGCTACCTCACCCGGTTAGGATACACGTGGCGATATCGTACTCTTCACAGGATACTGACTCATCCCGCGTATAAAGGGGAGCATGATAAAGGACTCACCATGCCGGTTTTAATCAATCCGGAAAAATGGGAAGCAGCCCAGGAGAAACGCCTGGGGGTCCGGAGTGTTCGTCGTGATCCAAAGAACTGGCTGTTGCAAGGACTTTGTATCTGTGGCGAGTGTGGTCATGTTTTTAACTGCAAACAATCTAATCCGAATCAACTCAGGCGTTACGCATGTCGTGGACGCAACAAGGATACGCACCTTGACGGCAGCCCCCGGTGCACAATGCGTAGTATAGATGCTAATGAGCTCGAGAAGGCAGTTTGGAGACAGTTAAAAGCCGTAATGACAGACCATGAAGTCCTGAGAGATAGTATTAGACACAGTCTCGAAGAAATCAAGCGAAGGCAGAACGACCTGGACAACCGCAACGGTACTAATGAAAAAGAACTGCAGGAGGTGCAAGATAAAAAAGAAAGGCTAGCCCTGGTCTACGTAGACCAGGCTATGAAGAAAGAAGTATACGAAAAAAGGATGAGCATTCTTAAAAAGAAGGAGAACGACCTTCTTAAAGCCAGGTCAAACCTTGACCCGAAGGTCAAAATCGAACTGGACGAACTTGAACGGACGGTAGCATACCTGGAGAAAATAGTTGATGGTAAAGATGGTAAGTTGTTCTTGACGGAGATAGGAGTCTGGGCGGATAATATTACGGACAGCTGGGTAGGCGGTTATAAAATGTCGTCTATCGGAAGCTGGGATGAACCGAACACATTCGATACCGGAGACTTTAGGTTGGGCGATAAAGGCCCTGTAATGAGGATGATTGATGGTCCTCCTCGGTCTAATGCGGAAGTGTCCAGGCAAACCGTCTACCAGAACATCAGAAATGTTTTTGAGTCGCTCCAGGTCAGGGTGTATGTATTTCGGGATAGAATCGAGATGAAAGGGTTTATCCCCAACGGAACGATAGAAGTTCCCTATGAGGATGATGGTGAAGAAAAGGATTTAATTATCCCTTCCCCTTATCAAGGGGAAGGGGGATACAGGGGGATGGGGTTGTAAAAATTGACCTCATTCTTTAAATACAGGAGGAGCAGAATGGAAGTTAAATCAGAAAAGAACTTGCAGGAGGCCTTTGCCGGGGAAAGCCAGGCAAACCGCCGTTATCTCTTTTTCGCTGAAAAGGCAGATAAAGAAGGCTATCCCCAGGTAGCCAGGTTTTTCCGGGCAGCCGCTGATGCCGAGACAGTCCACGCCAAGAACCACTTGAATGCTATGGACGGGATTGGCACCACCAAAGAGAACGTGATGGCTGGCGCTCAGGGAGAGCATTACGAGTTCACCAGGATGTATCCACCGTTTATTGATGATGCCGAGCGGGAAAACAATACGCGGGCGCAGCGTACCTTCGAGTATGCCAATGCGGTGGAGGAGATTCACCATAAATACTTCGAGGAACTTCTAAAAGCGCTTGACGAGGGCACACAGATTAAGGAAGAGCCTTACTTCGTCTGCCAGGTCTGCGGAAATACCGTGCCCGGCGCCGCGCCCGAAAAATGCCCCATCTGCGGCTCTACCAGTAAAGCCTTCAAGCGGATAGACTAGCCTTCTTATTAAACTTCACCCCTTTAATCCCCCTTCCCTCTAGAAAGAGACTTACTTCAATGTCATTCCGAGGAATCCGCCAGAGGCGGATGACGAAGAATCTCAGGGTAGGGGATATTATAACCATCTCCCCGAGACCCTTCATGGAGTTTACACTGAGCGGAGCGAATGTGCTCAGGCTGACATGGGTTTGCGACTTTTAGAGTAAGCCCGTGAAAAAATATATCAGGATCTGCTGGATAAAGGTGATTTGAAAGGTGCGAGGATGATGCGTGTTTTTCAAGATATGATTCACCCTCTGAAACGCGACAGCCTAAATCTATCAACGTCACGACCTCAACCATTATCGCCTTAATAACAACCAGAACAGGCTAAAATGTCGACAAACCGACCCATCTTCCGTCAACGTCTCCAATTACGAATTCCTGGTTGTGATAACCGGTTTTGAATAATGAACGTGCTATTTTTACGCCTTTATCTGAAAATTCTTTTTCCAGTTCTTTTTAGGCGTCCGTAATAAAGTAGGCGTTATAACCATACCCTTACACTTCCCTGTTAGGAATGACTTTTTGCCCGTTTGATTTTGTAAGAATAATTTCCGATCGATCACAGTACAGGTAGATATGCGGTTCTTTTACATCCAGACAGGATACAGCCCGAAACCCCATTTTCTCGGTATTAAATTTAACGGCACCCTCAATATACGGAGTTGGAAACACACAGCTATACATATGGAGTTTACTCATTATAGTTTCCTCACAACACAGTAATTACAGTCATCAATATATCTTTTTCATAAAACACCCGCAAGCAGCCCCGTGGCACTCCGATAATTTAGAGTTGCGAGGCTATTCCGGGTCTGGTTCTGAACTGATTGGGCATCGCTGTCAATGTTAAGTTGACCATGGTTGATATAAAAAGTTAATAGATATAATATATCAGGTAAAATATTGTTCTTGTGCGATGAAAGGAGAAAAAATGTCAGAAACAAAATACGATAAGCATATAATTCAAAACCCTTTTTACAAGGCAAGTGAAGAATTCGGCGGGGCAACCATATTCAAGCACACCAATGATGATAACTCGGGAGTAATCTTTGAACATCACTGTATCGACAATCTCAACTGGTCCATCAATGAAAGCCGTACTCATGATACGCACGAACTGTTTTGTTTCATCGGTGGAAATCCGGAAAATATCAGGGATTTAGGGGCGGAAGTTCGACTCTGCCTGGGTGATAACAATGAAGAACATACCATTACCGACGCCACAGTAGTCTCCATCCCGGCGGGATTGAAGCATGGCCCCATTGCTGTCAACAAGCTCTCCAGGCCCTTTATACTGCTCAGGATAATAAACACCAGGGAATATCAGGACAGGTTGAACGCAGAAGTCGAAGGGGAGGATGCCTTCAGGCTGAAGAGACTGATAGAAGGCAATGAGGTTACCAAGCATGGGAATAAATACTGGATGAATATGATTCGGGGGCCTCTTTACATAGACTACGAGCCGGGCTGGACCGGGACGTCAATATGGGCCCACCACAACGAATATAGAAGCGGTATAAGCCTTGGTTACCACTGCATAGTAACGCCCTACGATGTGCGGCGTACCCACGCGCATGATTTCCATGAGAATCTCTGCTTCCTCTCAGGTGATCCGAAAAATATCAGGGAGCTGGGAGCGGAAGTCAGCGTGTGCCTCGGTGATGAGTTAGAAGAGCATAATTTCAATAAACCTGGGATTATCTCCATGCCGCCCGGTTTGAAACACTGCCCGATGCTCGTCAACAATATCACCAAGCCCGTCATTTTCCTGGAAGTCTCGGCGACAAAGGAATTTAAAGGTAAACCTGAGGATATGTAGCCCTCGAACAAACGAGGAACGATTCAAGAACCTTGCAGACAAAAAAGGGGGAAGCTATTTAGCTTCCCCCTTTATTAAAAATCATCGCACATCAGGCTACCACTGAATGAACATGGGGATGTCCGTCCAGCCATACATAAGCATGGTCGTTTAGGTTTTAACTTTCCAGACATTGATCTTAACCTCATCGTTTTCTGGATGCAAGACGATAGCAGAGGTTTAAAGAAGGTAGATAGCTTTGTTGTACTAAATTTAGGCTCGAATCGTGTCTATTTTTAATTATCATATGGTGATATAATCTAGCTTACCTCTGCTGTAAGGAGGTGTGAAATGCCTAAAGTCAAAGTAGGCGATATCAACATGTATTATGAGATACACGGTCAAGGCGAGCCGCTGATCTTTATCAACGGATGGAATATGTGCCAGGTTTTGTTTTACAAGCATGTTCCGGTATTTGCGCAGGAGTATCGCGTAATCACCTTCGATAACCGCGGGGCAGGTAAAAGCGACGCACCGGATGTTCCCTATTCTCTAGAAATGATGGCTGCAGACCTTGCCGGGCTGCTGGACGTCATCGGGATTAAAGAAGCTCATTTTTTAGGGCATTCCATGGGGGCACGGATAGCGGAAGAAATGGCTTTAAGCTTTCCTGAAAGGGTTAGTAACCTTATCCTCGCAGGTCCCGTCACCTGGAGTTCAGAAGTCCCCTGGAAATCAGAGCCGGCAACAGTGGAGGAAATAAGACGCTGGGAAGCACTAACGCTAGAAGAAAAGACATGGGCTTTTCTTAGCAGGCGTGTAAATGATGAATTCATTCAGAAAAACTACGAGTTTGCCGAAAAGTTGGTTAAAATAATCATGGAAGGCTACGGCCTTCCGCACGCTCATAAGTGGCATTCGCATGCGTCCGAATCATACGATAACTACAAACGCCTCCCGGAAATCAAAGCTCCAACCCTCATTTTGTGGCAGGAGGTGCAGATAAGACGGTGCCGCTGGATAATATACTTATCCTGAAAGAAAGAATCCCTGGAGCGGAACTAGCCGTCCTGGATAAAGTGAGACATTTCATGATGTGGGAAAGTTTTGAGGAGTCCAATCGGATAATGCTGGACTTCCTCAGGCGTCATAGCAAAATAGACAATAAATAGAAGAATTGATAGTAACGGAGGGATTCAGACCATCGACTGTGAGATTATGAATTACTTGTTTTACCTCGGTAGGCATATATTAGGATGTTGGTACGCATTTAGTGGTATGGTAGTGATTCCCTTCAACCTGAAGCTTAGATAACAAAATGGACAATTATTATGTGTCAGTGGCTATTCCCAGTCCAAGACGAGTTGGGTCCATCTCTTGCGTATAACAAACTCATTGGTTGATGGGACATAATCGGCGTTCTCCGGATAAGCCTTTATGTGAAGCCCGTTGCTGGAAGGACGCCCGGCTGCATCCCAGACTCTGACCTGCTCGACAAGGTGCCCGGCAAGTCCGGTTCCTGATCCAAAACTCCGAACAAACAGCTCGAAAGTTTGAGAAACGTCCGGCTGTTCTGTAGAAGAATCCTGCCCGGGAGGGCGGACAAATACACAAAGCTCCTCATCCCCTAATAAGCCGATAGTCCAGCATCTCTTCCATTCCCCCCGGTATTCCATGAAACAAGGTATAAGGCCCTTCTCTGCCGGTTGACCCTCTGACTGTAGAAGACACAAACCTGGCTCTCGTAAACTCAGCCAGAGAGCCAGGCCTCCAAAAACAACCTCGGGAGGACTTGCGTATACACCAGTCGGCTGCTCTTCACCTGGGCTGGAAAGTAGACTATAAGCTACATTCCCATTTACCTTGCCACCATCATTAATTGAGATACTCAGTCCGGGTTCCGAACCGAGAGTGCTCGAGTCTTGTGTCTTTGAGAAAGCACCCCTGAGGGTCATAAACCCGCAATCTTTGACTGAGACACTCTCTAGGTGGCCATCTATCTGATCAAAAGCAACTGATTTTTGAATGCCCTCTTTTATCTCTAGGGGTAGCAACAGCCGCCCACCAGGTTTCAATTGCTTCCACCAGGCGGGGACGATATCCCAGGCTCCTACTGTCAGAACTATCCTGTCATAAGGAGCACAATTGGCGTATCCTAGACCCCCGTCACCGCAAACTACTTTCACTCTATCCAAACCTGCCGACACTAGATGCTCTCGTGCACTTTCAACCAGGTCTTCATCAATGTCTACTGTTACTACTAGCCCTGAATCGCCCACCAGGTGCCCCATCAGCCCCGCATTGTAGCCCGTTCCCGTACCTATCTCCAAGACGCGGAGCCCCGGTTGCAGGTGAAGCTGCTCTAACATTATCGCCATAATGGCGGGTTGTGAGGACGAACTTACAATTTTCCCGTCCGTTCGCTTGGTAAGAATTGCATCGTCACTATACACTCTTTCAAGAGCGACACCTGGCAAGAACAAGTGGCGTGAGATAACTCTGAAGGCTTCCTCGACATTAGGGGACTGAATGCAGCCCAGACTTAGTAGTTTTTCAACAAGGGCCCTATGGAGGCCAGCGATTCCATTGGCATCTGAAAGACTATACATCAGTGATACTCGCAACTATCCATTTCAATTGGTTAGTACCTGAGTTTAGTACGCTATTATGGGCCTGTCAAAACAGATAAATATATAAAATCTAGGGTGTTGCATTGCTTAACAAGACGCCCTTTTGTTTAGGAGGTGATTGCAGCTGCTCTTAATTCAGAGAAATTAGCATTATTTTTCAGCTAGAAATTATTGAATAAGTCGGTTAAATTCATACGGATTTTCAATCCGGGCGGCAATACGTTATTTTCTCTCACAGGCATGACCGCGGCATACCTGGCAGCCTTACTCATCATGCCCGGAATCATGGCTCTGTTCGTGGGGCCGGGGTATTTCGACCCTTTGAGGCTGCTTATAATATTGGGGGAGGTTGTACTACTCCCGATTGTACTTTCCCGAATTTTGCTGGCTCTTAAACTGGTTGAGTGTGTCAGGCCATGGCGGGGGACGGTTACCAACTGGAGTTTCTTTATTGTCCTGTTCGCCATCGTGGGATTGAACCGCCAGGCCTTCTTCAGCGAGTTCAATACTTTAATTAAAATCCTTTTACTTAATCATGGTTGTACAGGCAACAATGAATATCAATATTTCTTTTGCCGCTATGGTTTCCTTCGGCTTCGCTCAGGACAGGCTAAGTGCTCACCATGAGCGGCACGCATTCCCACTCACCCTGAGCTTGTCGAAGGGTCTCCAACTAAGATTGAGAAGAACCATTAAAATCATTGTAATTGCTGTCATCACATCATTCGTTCTTGGTTTTACTTTAGACCTGGGTACCAGAGCGCTGTGGATAAACCGGGAGACTGGCATCAGCATGATACTGATGGGGACGACAAAGAACTACGGACTTGCCAGTGGCATTCTGCTCACCCTGTGGGGAGCGAGTCGCCTTGCCAGCTTCCGTGTGTACAGTATTCGGTGTTTTACACATCGTTTGGCTGGGGTTTCGATTTCGCAAGAAAGCGTAGAATTCGGCTACTTCACAACCAGTTCGGCGAAGGAGGACGGGTAATATTTGCCCTGGCTGACGTATCTTATGCCGCTGATGAGGTCTGAACTGGCGGCTTTCTTCGGAATAAACCCGTAAGCTCCGGACTGCTTGGCGACAATCATATTCTCTTCCTCGTCATACTGGGTTAGAATCAGGACCTTTGTCTCCGGGCATTCTTTACTTATCAGTTTTGTCGCCTCGATGCCGCTCATCACCGGCATGACGATGTCAACCAGCGCTACATGGGGCACAAGCCGTAACGCTTTGTCAAAGGCATCCTGCCCGTTTACAGCCTCGCTGACCACCTCCATATCTTTCTGCAGACCGATAACCGCGGAAATCCCGGTACGAATCATTGTGTGGTCATCCACAACAAGAATTCTGATTGTTTTTGTAGTTGCGTCAAGCAAGGCCTGAATCCTCGGGATAAGTGACGCCGGTTCGATAGGTTTGTACAGGTATTCGTCACCGTCCACCTGGATACCCTCAAATCTTCTCCAACCCCTGATTGTCCGTTCCTCGTACCGGGCGTCGATTACAAGCAGCGGTATGTCTTTATATCTGGGATGTTGTTCCAGCCACTTGTACATGGAGAATGCCTGTCCGGCCGGAGCCATCGTGCCCAGCACCACTAGGTCGGGTTCGGCTGCCATCATATCCTGGGCAAGCGACTTGTTAAAGGCGCTCATCACCTGATAGCCTTTGGCTGTCATAGTCCGCTGGCAAGCCTCTACAAAGTCAGGTTCATCATCAATAATGAGTATTTTCTCTTTCTTTTTACTCTCCTTACTAACCTTGGATTTTGCTGTCTTTTCTGTCTTCTCTTTTTCCATTTTGCTTCCCCTCCTTTTGCTGAATTCACCGGGCGGCTCGCCATTAGCTGCGCCTCTCTGAAGCGTTTCAGGAGGCAACGTCCGCCAGTTCAGCCGCTTCCAGGATATCCGGGACAATGCTTTCATTGCCGACAGCCATAATATGCACGCCGTGACACAGATTTTCTCCCTTTATTGTCCTGATGAACCTGGCAGCAATTTCAATTCCTTTTTGAAGACCTTTGCCCTTCTCCACGGTTTCCAGTTCGTCAATGATAGCCTGAGAAATGATTATTCCGGGGACATTACTATTCATATACTTTGCCATCCTTGCCGAGACGAGCACGATAATGCCGGCCAGGATTTTTACATCGAACTGGGAGGCATACTGCATGAACCGGCGCAGGCTTGAAAGGTCGAATATACCCTGGGTCTGGAAAAACCGCGCCCCGGCGGCAACTTTTTTATCGAATTTGATAAGCTGCGGCTCGATGAAGTCCGCTTCTGGATGAACCGATGCACCGGCATAGAAAGCTGGTACGCCCTTCAGTTCATTTCCTGCCGTGTCTGTACCCGATTCAAGAGTTTTTATTATATGAAGCAGTTGTACTGAATCGGCATCAAAGACAGGCTTCGCTTCCTTATGGTCGCCCACATCGATGGAGTCTCCGGTAAGGCAGAGCACATTGACGATACCCCTGGAGTAGGCGAAAAGGAGGTCGGCCTGGAGAGCCAGGCGGTTGCGGTCACGGCAGGTCACCTGAAAGATAGGCTCGCCGCCATTCTCTTTTACCAGCAGACAGCCGCCAATGGAAGGATAACGCATTACCGAACTCTGGTGGTCGGTGACGTTTATGGCATCGACCTTATTTTTCAATAATTCAACGTGGTGAACAATCTCGGTAACATCGGCTCCCTTGGGAGGACCGATTTCCGTGGTCACAACAAACTCACCTGAATTCAGCTTTTCTTCAAATAAAGAATCAGCCATCGTTAGCACCTACCTCGATACTGACTTTACTTGTAATCCTTTTAGGCCTGGGAATGGCGCGAAAGTTTCTCAGTGGGTAGTACCGGCGCATTTTTTCAAGTTGCTGCAGCCTTTCAAGTCGTCTATAGATTAATGCCCAGGCGCAGTCGATTTCTTTATTAGCCTCGCACTTATCATTTTTCATACCGGCACATGGACCATTCAGGATACCTTTCGTGCACCTTGTAATCGGGCAGATACCGCCGGTATCGTCCAACCGGCATTCACCGCAGGCGGCACACCGCTCATCCCAGATTCCAGATTCCTTTGTCATGCCCATAAAAGAAGTATTGACCCCGGGCAGCACCGGTATATCAGGGAGCCGTTCAGCGATAGCCTGTACTCCGATTCCGCAGCCCAGAGAAAGGACCGCATCTACGTCGGTGACCCTATCGGTAAGCAGGTCGAGGAATTCCGGGTCGCACTGCCTCTTCAGCGTGTATTCGGAGAAAGTGTGAGGTTCATCTCCACTCTTTGCCTGTGCCAAGCGTAACGCATTGTGGAGAAAGGAGACTTCGCGCTCACCACCGGCGTCACAGACCGTCACGCAGGTGCCGCATCCCACAATTAGTACCTTCTCATAAGGGGCAATCATTCTCCGTATTTCATCCAAAGGTTTTTGCTCTGCGATTATCAATCTCTGCCCTCCTGGTTTATTAATGACGCCAGATAGAAACCACCAATTCTGTCAAAGACCTGGTTCACCTCTTGAACCGCGTCTTCACCGGTAATACCGGATGCGAATATCTGAAGGCGCTCCGGCTCGATGCCTACAGTTCCCAGTACTTTCTGTACCTTCTGAACGCGCTGCTTTATCCAGGATAAAGTGTTTTCTCTGGCACACTGCTCACCGCACCCGGCAATGAAAACACCCTCAGCCCCCATTTCAAAGGCGTGCAGCAGGTGTCCAGCCTCAACCTTGGCGATGCAGAGAACAGGGATAATCCAGACACCAGCCTTTGCCCCCCGCCAGAGGCTGCCCAGTGTACCGGTACCAAAGAGTCCGTACTGGCAACAGAAGCCCACGATTAGTGGCTTGCTCTTCGCCTCTGCCGCCGACCTGAAGACGTGGTCAAGTTCCTCGGTTATATGTCGCAGGTCGCGGGGATTCCTCAGAATTATTGCTTTCGCCGGACACTCGTCAACACATATTCCACAGGCCTGGCACTGGTCTGGGGGCAGCCTGATTGTACCGGTGTCATCCAGACGGGGCACGTGGTAAGGACACGCTCTCAAACAGGTGAGACAGGTGGCACACTTGTCCTGAAATAGAATCTCGGCGCCGATGCCGCATCGCATACATCTTCTGGCTTCGTTAATAGCATCTTCCCATCCATATCCCAGCTCTACCGGCTCGAAGTCCTTTGCTCTGGCTTCGGCAGGAAGAATCGGTGGCTCGATTCTTCCGATTTTACGTATCATTTCTATTGTTTCAGGCAGCAGGTCGCCCTTGAGCAGTTCCCTCTCTTCTTTACCGGCTAGGGGGTATCTGTGCTGGAGGTAATCGTCAATGCGAGAGGCTGCCGTTCTGCCGGCTGCCAGTGCCTCGGTTACAGTTGCTGGTCCGGTTACGGCGTCTCCCCCGGCGAAAACCCCGGCCCTGTTGGTGGTGAGTGTAATCGGGTCAACCTGGATGGTACTCCCCCTGCCGGTACGTACCCTGAAGTCACCCGGCGCTTGAGGTGCCTGACCGGTGGCAATGATTAAAGTATCGAACTTATACACACGTTCGCTGTCTTTTACTGGCACCGGCCTTCGCCGGCCGCTTTCATCCGGTTCTTCAAGCTTCATCTTCACGCAGGTTAAATTCAGCCGCCCGTTTTCTCTATCTATCCTGGTGGGAGTAATAAGATATCGAATCTTTATCCTCTCTTCGAGTGCCTGTTCCACTTCCGCGGGGTCTGCCGGCATCTCCGCCCGACTGCGCCGGTAGAGGATATTCACTCTTTTTGCTCCCAGCCGGGCTGCGGTGCGGGCGGCATCGATGGCGACATTCCCTCCGCCCACCACGGCAACCTTTTCACCGATTGAAGGTTTAAGTCCCAGATTCACTTCGCGGAGAAAGGTAGCCCCGTCAATTACCCCCGGGCTCTCTTCTCCTTCGATTCCCATTCGCAGACTCTGGTGGGCGCCGATGGTAATGAAGATAGCCTTGTAGCCCAGCTCAAATAGCAGGTCGAGAGAGACCACCCGCGTATCTGTCCTGATTTCTACCCCTATCCGGTTGAGCCTGTAGACCTCGGTATCGAGCACATCACGGGGAAGGCGGTACTGGGGAATGCCTACCCGGAGCATACCGCCCACCTCGGTGTGAGCCTCGAAAACGGTTACCGGATAGCCCAGCTTTCTCAGATAGTAGGCACAGGCAAGTCCGGCCGGACCGGAGCCTACAACGGCGACCTTCTCTGCGTACTTTGTTTCGGCTTCAGCCTGCACCATCCTGTCGCCGCCGAACTCCACGGCGAATCTTTTTAATGCCCGGATTGCAATCGGCTTATCTACCTGAGAGCGGCGGCAGGCTTCCTCGCAGGGGTGAGTACATACATAGGCGCAAATCGAAGGGAAAGGATTACCGCTCCTGATGACTTGTAACGCCTCCATTACCCTTCCCTGGGCAACCAGGTCAACATATTCGCGGATGTCCATATGCAGAGGACAGGCTGCCTGGCACGGCGGCATCAGGCTGTGATCGGGACGCTTCTCCACACGGGTGACATACCTTTTTTGCCTCTCATTATTTGCTGACGAATCCATCAAACCACCTCTGATTGATAATTAACGCCAGATTAATGATATTTAATGATAGCCGACTGTTGATATGAGGCAATAGGAATTCCACCGGAGAAGAAGCGGATTTATCAATGGAATAGTTACTAGGGAAACACCCTGAATTCTGGTTAGAATAAGTACCGGTTTATTAGAAGTTTGGGAGCGGCGCTTTATTTTATCACGGGGCTATCACCCGTTTGCGAATGGCAAATCTAATGAGGTCGGTCTTGTTGTGTATATTAAGTTTGTTCATCAGGCCGGTCTTGTACCATTCTACGGTTTTGGGGCTGACGACGAGCATCTTGGCAATTTCCCGGGCAGTATACCCTTCTGCAACAAGCTTGAAAACTTCTCGTTCTCTATCCGTCAGTTGCTTATAAGGGTCCTGGTCGCTTTCCAGCGGCATCTTCTGCTGCCATTCCTCGACGAGGGCGGTTGCCGCTTCAGGCGATAGGTAAGAGTCTCCCCGGTAAGCAGTCTGGATGGCTGAAGCCAGTTCAGAAAACGCGGCCATCTTGGTCACAAACCCACGCGCTCCCGCTTCAATGACAGGAATGACATATTCGCTGTCATCATATTGCGTTAGCGCTACCACCTGTACACCGGGGAATTCCTTTCGTATACGCCGTGTTGCTTCCAGTCCCCCCATTACCGGCATTGCCAGGTCCATCAGCACCACGTTAGGCATTAACTGTCTGATCTTTCCCAGCGCTTCTTTTCCGTTTGAAGCTTCCCCGACCACTTCTATGTCCGCAGCCAGCGATAGCAGAGCCCGGATTCCGGCCCGTACCAGAGTGTGGTCATCAACTATAATTACTTTTATCTTCTTCATCTTCTACGTCTTCTATGTCCCTGACTATCGGAACCAGGGCAGTGACTTTTGTCCCCCGCCCCGGTTTGGATTCGACAAAACCTTTCCCTCCTATCAGGTGTAACCTCTCTCTCATCGTGAATAAACCAGCTCCACGACCGCTGGATTCGACACGTGTGAGTTTGCTGACATCGAAGCCCTTACCGTCATCCTCGAATATCATTACGCACTCATTTCCATCAATCTTCAGCGTGATTTTAACATTCTTTGCTTCCGAGTGCTCAAGGATATTTCCGACCAGCCCCTGAGCTACCCTGAAAAGGGTCACTTCGATTTCAGAAGGCAGGCGCTCCTCTACATCCGTAAATTCGTCGGTTACATTAATGTTATGAGGTTGAAGGGTATCCTTGGCATATCGGTGAATTGCTGCCACCAGGCCGAGTTCGTCAAGCAGCGTTGGTCTGAGTTCCTTCATCAGCCTGACAACCTCGTAGCCGGCGTAAACCGCATAAGAGTGCGTGTCTTTGACCATCTTCAAAAACTCAGCATCACCAATGCCTTTCATTTCCGCCAAGGTGATAATTGCCTGAAGGCTTAATGTCATGCTTGTAATCGCCTGGCTGGTATCGTCATGCAGTTCTCTTGCAATTCTCTTCCGTTCTTCCTCCTGTGCTTGCAGAGAGTGCTTGAGCAGCGCCCTGTATCTTTCTCCGAGCCTGGCAAGCCGTTCGTGCAGTCTTACCTGCTCGATGGCGCTGCCCAGGTAGTCTCCGATAGAACTGAGAAGAGACATTTCGTCTACGCTGAATCTGCCCGCCGTGTGGCTGGCAATGTTCATCACACCGACAACCTTATCTTTTGATTTCAACGGAATGCTAATAAATCCCTTAAGACCTTCGGCATTTATCAAATCGGGATTGGCGGTACGGGTGTCCTTTGATACGTCTTCTAACATTATCGGTTCACCGGTTTCGGCTACCGTTCCGGCTATTCCTTCACCGAGGTGTATTCTGATTTCTTCCGCGTATCTTGATGAAAGACCACGGTAGACGTGGTAGTAAAGCGTTTTTGTTGTTGCATCGTGGAGTAAAATTCCCCCGATATCGCCGTTAATGAGAACCAGGACACTGTCCAGGGCTGTCTTCAGGATTGTATCCAGGTCATGAAGTCCGCTGATGGCACTTGAGATATGGCTTAGAGCCAGTAGCTGGTGGTGGCGCCTCAGGATTTGTGTCTCAAGCTCTCGCTCGGCAGAAACGTCTTTCCGTAATTCGATTACGGCGGTGATGTTACCCTCGTCATCACGCAGTGGATATGCCGTAATCTTGAGGTATTTGATATTTTCGGGAAAGGGGACAGGATGGATAACTGCCGCTACGTTTCCTCTTTCAATGACCTTTTTAAGTGGACAATCCCAGAGCGGCTCATCGCACGGTCTATCTCTGCCCTCGAGGACCTTATAACATAATTTACCGATGGGTGATTCGTCTTTTCCCCGGACTCTTTTCAGGACGACCACATTGGCGAATCTGATTCGGTGCTCCTGGTCAATAACGATGATTTCATCTTCTATGGCGTCCAGGATATCCTGGAGGATTACATCCAATCCTGAATTGATTGCCGTCTTTTGTAGTTTACCATCCTTCCTGCCCATCTCATCCCCTCCGTCCCTGCGTCCTATAAGCTCAAAGTACCGCAATAGTCATCACTTGTCAAGCAAGTATGACCTAACAATCTACTAGATTGTTGGATATGGCTCTTTGTGTGGTTTTACCTTAATTAATTAGCTCATACGTTTGCCTTAACACTTATACCTGTTGCTTTGTCTCTTCTCAAGTACCATATCAAAAGGATTATTATCAGGACTAATAATAATATAATGGCAATACTAAAGATGGTGTTCAAGAGACCATGTTTATTTAATATCCAGGTAATCTCTTCTTTCGGAAAGCCATCCCGAACATCCCAGGAACGAGGGAGAGACCTGGCCACCTCAGCCACCTCCCGGGCAAGAAGGCCAGCGGCGTCCACCGGGGGATATAGACAAAGCTTTCATCGACCCGCTAGAGACTGGCGAGCGAGTAATGCGGGGCATCAAGCGTAACGACCTCTTTATCCACACCCATCCCGAGTTCCGGGATGGCTATATCGGCCGTCACGACGCTATTATCCGGGCAATACCCGATGAGCCGCGTAATGAAGAAAAATGGGCTATTATGAAGAATTTTAATACCATATATACCGAAATTTATGACAAGCAGCAAAAGGTAGGTCCGCTGGACTGGTAAATCGATAGACATTGACACAGGGCAGATATACTTTCTGGAATCAGGTACCTGGTCCGTAGACTATAAGCTGTGACGAGAAATATAGTATTTGCTTAATTTACTCAACTCAGCAAGCTCAGATGCTGTTAATTTGTTAGGCAATTTGAGTCTGCCTTCCAAGCAGCGGTTCGGGGGTTCGAATCCCTCCTGGGACACCAGGCACCCAGATTTAGCTTTAAAATCATTGTAAAAACGCCCCTGTAAAAAGGGTGGTTTTAGTTTTTATCGGATGGGTACCTTCGCCACTCCAGAACCTGTTTGGACGGGTTCTGGACTGTAACCTCGACCACGTTGTTGCTGGCTATAGTATAATCCATGTTTCCGCTGATTACGGATACATGCATCATCCCTAGAATTTCATATTGGCCATCCGGCAGATTGCTCGTATCCCATCTGGCCGGGAAGTTTTTCGCCCGGTCAGATGATTCACCAAGTTTTATCCATGTACGCGTGCCCTTTTTCCGGAAATACCAGGGATTGGTCACTTCTACAATGTTTCCGGTGATGCCAAGCTCCTCCAGTTCCTTGAGAAGCAAGTCGTCATTATAGTCTTCCCGAAGGAGCACCCGACCGGAGTAGGTTTCAAGCACCTCCGTAGGCACAATGTAATGCGGTCCCCAGTTATAGGGCATACAGCACCTCCGCCAGCCAATAATAACGGAAATGCTAACCGCGTGCAACCTTCGCTGATACGTGACCTTTCAGGACTCCCATGGCATCTTCCCGGTATGCATCCATCAGATATGGTATGCCGGTAACCCTGGCACACTCGTCTGTCAGTGACATCAGTTCTTTACGGCTGATGGCACCTATACTGAAGCACCTGGCACCCGCCATAAGTTGCTGAAGTCCTACCTTTATTTTCTCGCAATAGCTGTAAATACCAATGGCACCCCAGGGAATATTCTTCATTTCATCGGCACCGACCACACTCTTGACAGCCTCCCAGCAAACGAATATTTCCTCGGGGATAGAACCGAACTGGCCTACTGTCTGCGGCAACTTGCCATCGTCCGACCACTTCCTGATATTTTTACCGACCATACCCGGAATCATCAGTGCCCTGCCCATACAGACAGCCCTGACGAATGGTGCACCCAGAGCGAGCGCTTTAAAAACCCCATCTTCGCTACTGAACCCACCGGCAAAAGCCAGGTCGGGGACTCTTTCGCCCTGCTCGTGCAGCTTCCGAGCGAACTCATAGGCCGCAGAATGGAGATAAAGGCTGGGCATACCCCATTCTTCCATCATCCTCCAGGGGCTCATGCCCGTACCGCCGGAAGAGCCATCGATTGTCAGCAAATCTATCCCGGCAGCAGAACCCCATTTAAGGGCCATCGCCAGCTCGCGCAGGCTATAGGCCCCGGTCTTCAGAGTAATACGTCTGAATCCTAGGTCTCTCAAACGCTGGACCTCCTCGTAGAAACCGTCCTCATCAATGAACCCAAGGCGGCTATGCCGCTCGAACTCCTGGATAGCACCGCTCTTGAACGCATCCTTAGTAACGGGACTTTCAGGATCAGGAGTAACGATATAGCCACGCTTTTGCAACTCCAGAGCCCTCTCCAGACTATTAACCTTGATTTCTCCGCCGATACACTTGGCGCCTTGCCCCCATTTTAGTTCTATGGTATCCAGTTTGTGTTTCTTTCTGACATATTCGGCTACACCCAACCGGGTGTCCTCGACATTCATCTGTACTAAAATTTCGCCGTAGCCCTGATGGTAACGTCTGTAGATTTCAATTCGGCGGTCCATATCCGGCGCCCGGACAATCTTGCCTCCGGCATCAAGTTCCAGTTGTGGGTCGATACCGCAGACGTTTTCACCGCAGACCAGGGTAATGCCACTTATGGCGGCCCCCACGGCAAAATGCTCCCAGTTTTTCCGGGCGATTTCGGTAGAGCCCAATGCCCCGGTGAAGATAGGAACCTTCATCCAGACTTTCTTGTCCCAACCATACCCGGTCTCAGTGTTTACGTTAGGGAACGTGGCCGTATCCGGGTCGGCTTTAACGCCTTCGGGCAGTCCCCTGGCGCCGAGAGCATACCCCTGGATATTGAGGTGCGAATAGTCGACAGGATAGTCTTTATCGCCGCCGGCAGTGATATCCCCGAACGGACCGGGGTAAATCAATTCTCGGCCCCGGAAAGTTGCCTTGAATACCTCGCAGTTACCGGTACACCCGTCAACACAACGTGTGCAGAGGCCGCTACTGGGCACTACGCTCCTTGAGCGATTGGCTGTTCGAGTTGCTTCGTTTGAATTAGGACGTTGCAGGTTCATTTTTCTCCCTCTCTTTCATTTATATCTCCGTATATTTAATAAAATTCCGGTAGTCTACTAGGGTGCACATACTATAGTTTTCGGCTTCAATGCCTACCTCTCGGGCAGCGGCAACAGGATTGAGTCCTCCCACCAGCACCATACCAACCTTGTTAGGCTCTACCGGGATTTCACAAACCGGTTCGCTGACACCGCCCCGAAGAATAACCCCTCCCAGACCGGATGATTTCAGACCTTTCAGCACCTCTTCCACCGGGGACAGGCATGCAGCAGGTATCTCCCTGAAATTTGCCAGTATTTCCCCGTTACCGTTGAGTGCGGTTTCCCTGACCGAAGTCATATTCGCCCTGATGAATATCTCAGACGGGTCAAGAGAACAACCGTTATAATGGATTATCTCCGTGAAACGCTCCGGTTTATGCCCGCCTATTTCCAGTATTCCTCCGAATCTCGAGTCCATGGGCACGCCTGCTTTAAGAAACGCTCCGTTTACAATGATGCTGCACACTGTAGCCAAGCCAATCTTACCATCCGGAATAATAACAGACCCGAAATTCTGTCCGGCTTCAGCTACGGCGACGAGTTGACTGACACAATAACCGCTTTCAAATATAGGCTTCATCGCCTTTAATGCCTTCTCAAAGTGATTTTTACTGAAAATTGATACGTTCACCGGCACGCTGCCGCTCCGATTCCTGTAGTCGAAATTAGTCTGGAAAGACAGGAGTTCTATACGACTGATAGCGTATCCCACCTTGTCCCTCACCAAGGCATTCCTGATTTCATTCAGACCCTTTTCGGTAATCGTTCTGCCGTCACGTCCGCTGACAAGGGAGGTCAGACCACTCTCGTCAAGGAATTTAAGGTGATATCTTACCGTTCTTTCACTGAGAGTAATGCCCTGGTCTTTGATTAACTGAGCAATTCTCCGGGAGCCGGCCGGCTTCTGAGAATTGCTCAGTACCTTCAGGATTGATAATACCTTACGCTCTACGTCGTGTGCTTCAAAACTCATTGAAACATTGCCCTACGGCAACCGCTTGCCGTTTCCTCACTATACTGGATGATTTAATTGTTGTCAATAGTTTATTTTGTAACAAAATTGTTATAATTATGAGAAATGATAAGCCCTTTTCCTGTGGCTAATTAGAGAGATTTACGAGTGTGGGCCTGTTAACCCTGGAAAATGTACCCCGAGCCTCGTTTATTGAGAATCATGCGGGGCGGGATATCGTGTAGCTTTTTGCGGAGGCGGCGGACATAAATTCTAATATTTTCCGTACCACCTTTAAGATGTTTCCCCCATATCTCTTCAACAATACGTTGATAAGACACCTCTTCACCTTTATTCTTAGCAAGAAGAATAAGGAGCCGGTATTCCATAGGGGTTAACTTTACCGGCTGGTCATCGACGGCTACTCTCTGGTCAACGAAATCTATCGTCAGGCGCGGACTGATAGCAGTATCATGGCTTATCTTCGGCGGGATGCCCTCGGTACGCCTTAACACTGCTTTAACACGTGCGAGAAGGGTGAGATAGTTAAACGGTTTGATTATGTAGTCATCGGCTCCGGCTTCCAGCCCTCTCAGGACATCGGCATCATCGGACCTGACGGTAAGTATGATCACCGGGACGGATGAGAACTCCCGAATACCTTTAAGCACGTCGAAGCCGTTAATGTCAGGCAGATTGATGTCCAGGATGATGACATCAGGGTGCTCTCTCTTTACTACCTCGATACCTTTTTTCCCGGTAATCGATGTCGCTAAGACGACCTCGGGCCAGCGAAACTCAAAGGCCACGCTTATGGCGTCAATTATACTCTTCTCGTCCTCTATTACGACTACTTTCATATTTCTCTTTGGGTAAACCTTACTCTCATACCGGACTACTCTAAAACCGGAAGCGTGAGAAAGAAGCTGGAGCCCTTGCCTGTTCTGCTTTCGAGCCATATCCTGCCACCATGAAGCTCTACCAGTCTCTTACAGAGAGCAAGACCTATGCCCAGACCACCCGACATGTCATCCTGGCCGGATAGTTGATACCCCGGTTTAAAAAGGTGTGTCTGCTTATCTTTAGGTATGCCCTGGCCATAGTCTCTTACTTCGATTGTCACCATTGAATCCTGTTCTTTTATGGCCCGGATATCGATTCTCTGCCCTTCGGCAGCATATTTACAGGCATTATTAATAAGGTTAAGCATTACCTGACGTATTCGCTCGGCGTCCGCATTGACATCTGGAAGACATTCGCCCGGCTCAAGATTGATTGTGACTCCATACTGCAGTGAAAGGGCTTTTGTTTCTTCGACAAGAGACAGTAACAGTCGTTCAATATTTACCGGCTCCAGTTGCAATTTAAGCTTACCGATTTCTCCCCGGATTACATCATGCAGTTCTTCTATGCGTGTATTGAGCCCGTTAGCACCCTCCCACAGATATCTGGCCAGCTTCTCCAGTCTGGTATCGGCTGTTTCTTCAAGCAGCAACTGGCTCGTAGCCATAAGGGAAGTAAGCGGGGTTTTCAGCTCATGTATGAGTAACCTGGTAAAGTCAACCCTGCTCTTCATCTCCGTTTGCAGTTTCTTATGTAGTTGCCTCTCACGTACATATAAGGTGTGCAGGCGGTCTTCCGCAATTTTCGACTCGACTACATGTCCCAATCTCTCGGCAATCCCGTGAATAAGGTCGCGCTCCTCTTTTAAGAAGGCACCTTCATAGGCGTACGGTTTCTCCTCGAGGTAGTATACGTCGACTGTGCCGGCCGGTTTTCCCTTCACCAGGATAGTTTCGGTCTGTTTCCATTTTGTTTCCCGGAAATTTGCCGTTTTAAATACCTTGCGCCTCAGCGTAATACGGGCACAGGTAACTTCGGGGTATTGCCAGGAAGGAGGAATCAATTCGACGACACCCTCGAGGATATCATCCAGTGAGTTTTTCTCATTCTCAACGAGGCGGGAAATTCCATAGAGACAACCGAGCTCTTTGACACGTTCGACAAGGTCGTGAGTCAGCCTGCGAAGTCTAACTTCGATATCCGAATTATTTATACCGCCATTGTCGATGGTGCCGATAGTAGAACTATTTTGCTTACTGCTGTTTCTAATCATTTCTTTTATCCCGAGCCAGAATGGGGTCAGCTATTTTCGCAGCTAAACCTCTATCTTCTCAACATCTGACATCTTTGTTCTTTAGACTTCATTCGAATTATATCATATAACACTCGTTTTACAATCAAGTTATATTGGACAACCGGAATCAACGTTAGACAGAAAAAGACACGATTTTAGATTTAAAAATTAGTTATTAATACAAACAGTTTTTAACCATCATATTAGCATGTTTGCAAAGAGGCATATGAGGCTTTCAATGTAAACCATAAAGGAGCCCGTATATCCATTTGCGAAACCGCTAATGGGAAGGAGGATACAGGGGGATGGGGTTTTTATATACATGGCCAAAAGCCTTGCAGTTACTATCCAGGTATATTCTTCATAATAATATCAGTGTTTTGTCTAATTAATCTTTATATCTCACCACTTCCTGAATCGGACGGCGGGGACTTCTGTAAGTATTGATGATGTTTTCCTCGTTGGGATAGCCAAGCCCGATACCGGTGATGATATTCAGGTCCTCGGGAATATCCAGTTCCTGACGCAGAACGTCCTGATGCGATATAAAGGCTCCAGCAATGAAAGAATCGACTCCGTAGCCCTGCGCCGCCAGGCATACAGTCTGAATAAACAGCCCGATATCAAGCATACTGGATAAAGCCTTGTCCATGCAGATTATTGCAAGTACGGGTACGCCGAAAAGACGGGCACCCCACTCTGTGAATACCTTACCTGATTCCGGGTCATCGGGATTCAATCCCAGTAATTCAAACCTTTCGCGCCTGATAACAGCCATACGCTCCTGAATATAGGCAGGCCGGGGAGGCGGCCCGCCGGGTCCACCGGGCCCCCCGGTTCTACTCTGTGAACGTTCCTGATATACGCTGCGGATTTTTTCAAGGGTTGCCCCGCTGGCAACGAAGACCTCCCACGGCTGGCCATTGCCGCCGGATGGACTGAGGGTAGCTGCCTCCAGTATCTTCATTACCGTCTCTCTTGGAACTGGCTTGGAACTGAAATCGCGCACGCTGTGCCGGGCTTTAATTGCCTCGATTACGTCCATTTGTCATACCTCCGGCTTTATTTACACCGGGGAAAAGTATAGCACAGTAGAATTGGCTTCTACCAGAAAATATGAAATAAAAATGGAGTGTGAATAGGGGGTGAAGCTTGGTCTGAATCCTCGCCGTAATCGTGGTGGCAATTCTCCCAATTGGCCATTATCTTTTTCATAAGTGACAGTCTATTTAGCTTTAGAGACGGATATCGTCTAAGTATAGAAACTAAAACGGCTTATTCAATAGGATGCTTTGTTTCGTGCCTTCCTGTTCTGTTGGAGGGGGTAAATCTGCTGGATCCGACGGAGGGTATAGATTCGTGTCTTCCTTTTCCAATTCTATCATCGATTGCTGGCGTATTTTAGCCATAATCAACCACAACGTCTTTTGTTCTTCTGTTGTCAGTTTCGACATTATTGAATTAATAGTTGTTTTCTCCATTCCCTTGGTATATAAGTCGTACCCTTTATCAGTTACAACGATTTGCATCAGATTCTTTTTCTTCTTGTCTTTAACCTTTTTAATCAATCCCTCTTTTTCCATTCTCGTAAGCTGTGCTGACATACTATGTACTTCTCTGACCAATTGTTGCGAAATATTTGATAATGTTGCCTCTTCACCAAGTCGCATCACCGTACTTAAAACCGATGAATAGCCTCTTGTAATACCATATCTGTTAAGTTCGCGTTGTCGGGCTCTTAACATTATATGAGAAGTACGGGCAACTAATTGCCACAGGGGGAAGCGAATATCTGCTGACTCTGCCATATTATTTCCTTCATTTCATAGTTTTAGTTTCAAGTAGTGGGAAGAAGACATACTTGAAAACACTATATAGATATAGCGGGGAGCTATATTTTACCATAAACATACAGTAATGGTGAATTATAAATTATTTTACCTTTTACTTAATCATGGTTGCACAGGCAACAATGAATGTTTATATTTCTTTCGCCGCTATGGTTCGACGGGCTCACCATGAGCGGCATTCATTCCCGCTCACCCTGAGCTTGTCGAAGGGTCTCAAACTAAGATTGAGAAGCACCTTATTTTATAAACTATTGACAGCAACTATGGAAACGTGTAAGATTCTTCGCATACGAATTCTTATACGAGTGTTATATTGTCTCCACGATTTAATCACAAGAAAATTTTTAAAGGAGAGTATCATACTGATTACGGAGTGATAACCTTGCCAAGTAAGCCTGTACTATGTGAACCAAGTCAACATCCTGTGTGGTACTCACCACTAGCTCGGTCTTGAAGCCATTGGCATAATGCAACGTGGCGATGCCATTGGATAATGCAAAATAATATATTGTTATCAGAAAGGAGTGGGGAAAGATGAACTATGAGGAATTGATAAAGGAAAGTGCTCCTCGCTGGCCATATCCGGTGAACTATGGCAAAGAGAATGAAGTAAGTTGTGACGTCCTAGTTCTCGGCGGCGGAATAGCCGGGTGCTGGGCAGCAATAGGCGCTGCCAGGAAAGGTGCCAGGGTTGTTCTTGTTGAGAAAGGAGCAACGGCGTCAAGCGGTGCCGGAGGGGCTGGAGTCGACCACTGGCACTGCGTAGTTACCAACCCCGCTTCCAAAGTTACCCCGGAGGAGTTCACGCAGGCGATGCTTGATAATCATCTGGGGTGGCGGAATGCACTTACTGCCTATATCACCTGCCGCGAGAGCTATGGTTGCCTTCTTGAAATGGAGCAAATGGGAATGAAAATCAGGGATTCGGATGATGAGTTCAAAGGCGCCGAGTTCCGTGATGAAGCCACCAAAATCCTGTTTGCCTATGATTATACGGCTAAATACTGCGCCCGGGTCTGGGGAAGTTACGTAAAGCAGGCGTTATATAAAGAATGCAAGAGGCTGGGTGTTAATTTATACGACCATGTATTTGTCTCAAGTCTGCTCACCGAAGGAGGTAAGCAGGGAGCCAGAGTCGTGGGAGCTACCGGAGTCAACGCCCGTACTGGTGAATTCCATGTCTTCAAAGGTAAAGGATCGGTAATCTGTATGTATATGCCCCAGCGGGAGTGGATATTTTCTACCGAGATTAGGGGCTTGACTTACAGCCACCGTACTCCGAACCTGACCGGTGACGGTCATGCTATGGTCTGGAATGCCGGCGCTTTGATGGCTGGTGTGGAGTCGTCCGGTCCCCTGGGAGCTGGTCCTTATGGCTACCCCCAGTATGGTTATGGCAACGCTGCCAATACCTGGTACGCCTGCACTCTGGTTGATGCCAATGGCAAAGAAATCCCCTGGATAGACAGGGACGGTAATATACTTGAGACCGTGTCCGAGCGGTACCGTCCGGCTCCGGGACAAAAATTCTTCCTGGCAGGAGGCGGAATGGCCAGGGACTATCGTTACCAGGGACCACGTATGCTACCGGTTAGAGGCTTTCCGCAATTCGGTGGCGCTCCTTCGGCAGCCGAGCAGGCGAATGCTGTCGACGCTGAATTACCCCTGTATGCTGACCTGCCTTCAATGCCGGAACAGGAGCGGAGGGTAATTTTCGGGCTGATGGTAGCCCAGGAAGGTAAAACACTTATCCCGATATACCGTACCTATACTCAGGCCGGATTCGATCCCGAAAAAGACCTGCTTCAGGGCTATACCGGCGCTGGTTTTTCAAAATGGCGGCAAACATCGGGCGGCGGAATAATTTCCGGAGGTGGTCCGGTTGTGGACTGGAATCTGATGACCAGTCTTGAAGGCCTGTTCGCTGCCGGTGGACAGGTATTTTTTAACGGAGACCATGCTTACGCCGCGGCAACAGGAAGATATGCCGGGAGAAATGCTGCTCGATATGCGCTGGCGGCTGCCGAGCCGGCAGTAGACCGCCGGCAGGTTGAGCTGGAAAAGGCCCGTGTCTATGCTCCGGTGCAGCGGAATAGTGGCATAGAATGGAAAGAGCTTAACGCCGGTGTCTGCAAGGTGATGCAGGACTATTGCGGGGAACTCAAGAATGAAACGCTCCTCAGTCTCGGGCTGAAGTGGTTCGATGAGGTATGGGCAGGAGAGGCAGCATCTACTTTTGCCCGAAATCCTCACGAACTGGTACGTGTCCTGGAGGTATTCAATATAATCACCAATGGCGAGATGATATTTGAAGCCTGTAAGGCACGGAAGGCAAGTAATTCGGTGCTGGGCTTTACCAGATTAGACTATCCTGAAGTTGACCCTCCGGAATGGCGTAAATGGATTACAATCAAACAGGATGAAGGAAAAGTCCAGCTGGGGGAGCTGCCGCTGGATTACCATGGCGACCTGGAGAAGAACTACGAAGCCCATAATAACCTTTAGTATTAAGGAGTAAAAAATGGCAGAAGAAGATGTACGAATGTTTCCGAATATTGTTACACCCAATAATCCGGTGATTTTTAACGAAGAGGTATGTAGCGTCTGTAATAATTGTGTTGAGATGTGTGTCATGGACATACTCATGCCCAATCCGGAGAAAGGGAAACCGCCGATTGTGCTGTATCCGGACGAATGCTGGTATGATGGCGTCTGTGTTACCGCCTGTCCACTCTGGGAGAAAGGGGCTATCATGCTTAATCATCCGATGAATCAGAGGGTACGGTGGAAGAGAAAAGCAACCGGTGAACATTTCCGCATTGGAATGCCTGAACCTCCGGAGCCAAACACCAGACCGCCTGTTGGTGGCTGGGATGCAAGAGCGTAAAGAGTTGCCGAAGTAGACAACAGTACATTCTTCACCGATAATGCTAGATATGTGTTAGGAGGTTCAAATATGCCGACATGGCAGGAATTCTTAAAAAAAGAGGGCCGTCCGCCCGAGTGGCCATACCCGATACGATATGAGGAAGAGCAAGAGATTGAGGCCGATGTCCTGATTATCGGTGGCGGTATTGCTGGATGCTGGGCAGCTATAAGTGCCGCCAGGAAAGGCGTAAATGTTGCCCTGGTAGAAAAGGCGGCAACGGTCAGGAGCGGTGCCGGAGGGCCCGGAGTTGACCACTGGTGTGACGTACCCGCGAATCCCGTATCCAAGGTTAATCCTGATGAGTGGGCTCAGCGACTGGCTGATGCCAGCGGTGGATATAGCTGCGGGATTGGCCGCCAGATACAGTGCCGGGAGAACTACGATACTCTCCTGGAGATGGAGCAGATGGGCGGTAAGATTAGAGATACGGGCGATGAATTCAAGGGTGTTGAGGGCAGGGATGATGAGACCAAATTTTTAATTTCTCCCAGATATGGTCCGTTTCACGATACAAATGTCGTGATACGTGTCTGGGGGACAACCTTCAAACCGGCGTTGAAAAGAGAATGCGAGCGCCTGGGAGTTAAAATATATGATAGAGTCACAGTTACCAGCCTTTTGACCGAAGGAGGTATCCAGGGAACCAGAGTGGTCGGTGCCACCGGAGTCAATGACAGGACCGGTGAATTCATGGTTTTCAAGTCAAAGGCGGCTGTACTCAGCACAGGAGCCGCCGGGCTGGTCTGGGTTTTCAACACGGAATTGGCCGGTATCAGCAGCCACCAGTCCCGTGCCATATCGGGTGATGGCAATGCTATGGCCTGGAGGGCTGGAGCCGAGCTTACCATGATGGAGAAGTCCTCAATACTGAGGATAGGGACCGGTTATAAACACAAATGGTATGCCGGTGCCGGTGATGCCAGCTATGAGAATGTTCCGCTTGTCGACGACAATGGTAAAGTGCTCCCGATTGCAATTTCGGGATGGGGGGTAAAGCCGCAGCCAATTGACCCGACGGCGCGAATGGGACCGTGGGAGATAGTCCGTGAGGGCGTGCTCAAAGGGGAGTATGCTCTGCCGTTCTATGGTGACTTTCCGGCTATGCCGGAGATTGAGCAAAAGGCTACCTGGAATATGCTGCTGGCGGAGGAATCGGTCACCAAGATTATCGTTGATACCTATACGGCATCAGGGTTCGACCCGAGAAAAGACCAGCTCCAGAACTATCAGCTGATAGAGGGAGGCAGCCCGCCACAATGGCGCTCGGTTGACATTCCCGGCGGCCGGGGCGGCGGCTTGATGGTCGACTGGGATTTAAAGACCAGCCTTGATGGGCTGTATGCCGCCGGAATACAGGTATTCGCCGCCGGTGACCATAGCTTTGCCGCGGCTGCCGGCCGGTATGCCGGCAGGAAAGCAGCCGATTATGCCAGGCAGATAGGTCAAGCAGGGGTATCAAAGGAGCAGGTTGCCGCTGAGAAGGCTCGTGTCTATGCTCCGATTAAAAGAAGCACCGGTATAGAGTGGAAGGAGCTGCATGCCGGAATCGCCAGGACTATGCAGTACTTCTGCAGTGAATACCGGACGGAGAAGCTCCTCAACATGGGCCTGGACGCACTCAAAGACATCGAAGAAAACTTTGTGCCTAAGTTGTATGCTCTTGACCCGCACAAACTGCTGCGCAGTCTGGAGGACCTGAACATTCTCGCCTATGCTCAGGCAATCATAAATGCCTCTCTGGCGCGTAAAGCCAGCAGCCGGTTCTTAGATTTCCACAGGATAGACTATCCGGAACTGGACCCGCCGGAGTGGAACAAGTTCATTACCATTAAACTGGAAAACAACAAGGTTAAGGCAGGGGAGGTGCCCCTTGGTTATGCAGGTAATCTAAAAGAAAACTACGAAGCCCGCAACAGGGACTATACGGGCGTTTACAAATGAAAATAAGGTTCTGTTTGCAATTGGCTGATTAATCTGTCATTGCCACGTCGTCCCGATACAATCGGGACGACGTGGCAATCTCCTCCTTCGAACGTGGTGATTGCCACGCCCGCCACAGGCGGGCTCGCAATGACGTGATCCGCCAAAACCGAATAATATTGAAAATGAGGAGGCTGGAAAATGGCCCAGGAAAAGGTATATGCTATTCCCAATGTACCTACTCCGAACACACCGGTAATCTTCAATCCTGAAATCTGCAACGGCTGCAACCAGTGTATAGAAGTCTGCCAAGTAGACGTCTATATACCCAATCCCGAAAAAGGCAAACCACCGATTATACTGCATCCTGAGGAATGCTGGTACTGCGGTTGTTGCGTGAACGACTGCCACCGTCCCGGAGCCATCACCTTTAACTGGCCGCTGCAGCAAAGGGGTTACTGGAAGCGCAAGGCGACCGGCCAGCGTTTCCATGTCTAGGCCGGTTGGCACGCCCCGCAGCCCTGCTTACTGTATGAGGCTCTAGCAGGCGGGAATTTAATAATAAATCCCTCTCGGTCTCCCCTTCGACAGGCTCAGGGCAAGCTCTTTACGAAAGGGAGAGGAAAAAAGTGAGGTGAAGTGTAACAGTATATCGTCTACAGGAGTTTCAGAGGGTGGCGGCACATTAGCGCCGCCACCCTCTTCTTAATTCCCTCACCATCCTTTGACCATTTCCTCGTCCTGTTCTTTTGTGGAGACCAGCCCGTCGAGTTTGGCTTCGAGCAGACGGTCGAGGGTTGCTTTCATCCGCGGTCCGGGTTCGTAGCCCAGCCTTTTGAGGTCTTTGCCGGTGAGGCTAGGTTTGACATAACGCAGCTTCTTGAGGTAGAGGTAGAAGTGTTCTTTAACTGCTGATTGGTCAGTGGCTATGGAGACAGCGGTGAGCGCCGTCTGGGAATAGCCGTGGAGAATTTTATAAACTTTGCTTGGCTTAATCTCCGGACTGGTAAGCTCGCCCAGCCCGGCTTTCAGTCTGATGGTTTCGCGCAGGGCCTGCGACTGTGATTTGCGTAACCTGTACTTCTGAATAAATTCCTCTGTTTCTTCACCTGACAGCCGGAAAGTCAGCAGCGCCAGGTAGAGCTCCGGGGATGGTGGGTCCGGAGAGCTTGCTTCACGCACTTCCCGGAATTTTGCACTCAGCCAGTCATCACCTTTCAGTCCGGGGTGTAATTTTTCAAGGACACCGAGCTCACCGGCGCGGAGGAGTGCTTTCTCCGGCAGTTCTTCTCTGAGGACAAGCTCAACATCGTGCCTTATCCGGTCGCCGCTGATTGTGTCCAGCATGTCCGTATTTTGCTCCAGCAGTCTTAGAGTGTCCGGCTCAAGCCTGAAATCGAGCCGCTGCTCATAACGTATCGCCCGCCAGATACGGGTGGCATCATCAATGAAGCTTTCTTCGTGTAAAATGCGTATCAGCCCTTTTTTAAGGTCCTCCCTGCCATCATACGGGTCAATCAGCTCTCCCCAGTGGGCAGGGTCGAGTTCGACAGCCAGCGTGTTTACCGTGAAATCGCGGCGGAAGAGGTCGGTATCAATCGAACCGGGTGCCACACCGGGCAGGGCGCCGGGCTTTTTATAGGTCTCGGAGCGGGCGGTAACTATATCAGCGCTCCACCCGTCCCACTTAAGGGTGGCGGTGCGAAAGCGGGAATGGACTGTTACTTTGCCCCCGGTGATTTCAGTAAGCTGCGCGGCAAGGTCAATGGCATCGCCTTCCACAACAAGGTCGAGGTCGTGGTTACTCCTGCCGAGGAGCAGGTCACGCACCACCCCGCCGACAAGATAAAGGCTCTGCCCGTGGCTGGCGGCAATTAGCCCGGCTGCCTGCATAAACTCGACCAGTTCAGCAGGTAGCTGCTTCTCTATCTTGCTGCGCAGATTCATTGTCGCCGTATTCCTTTTTTCAAACCGTAGTTAAAATTATAGCACACTGGTGATAGAGATTGCTTCGTCGTCCGCCCAAGGCGGACTCCTCGCAATGACGCTCAAATCATTCAAACGCAAAGCTGTTTAGTTCATTTCATATTGACCGCAGTGGTCTCAACTGATAGGATTAAGGATTGTGAGTCAAAATGGCGATTATTGAGACCAGACAGCTTAGAAAAGAATTCAAAGACCTTGTTGCGGTTAACAACCTGGACCTGGACATAGAGGAGGGCGAGTGCTTCGGCTTGCTCGGCCCCAATGGTTCGGGCAAGACAACCTTTATCAGAATGATTACCGCCGTCTCTCCTCCCACTGCCGGTGATATCAGAATAAAGGGCAGGGATTTGAGATCGCATTCCCGCCAGATGAAGGCTATATTCGGGGTCGTCCCCCAGATAGACAATCTTGACGAAGACCTCAGCGTGATTCAGAACCTGACAACCTTCGCCCGCTATTTCTCCATACCGAAAGATGAGGCTATACGGCGCAGCCTTGAAGTCCTCGCCATATTCCAGCTTGAAGATAAGCGTAACAGTCGTATAAAAGAGCTGTCAGGCGGGATGAAGCGGCGTCTGCTCCTGGCAAGAGGACTGATTAATAATCCGGAGATATTCATCCTGGACGAGCCGACAGTGGGTCTGGACCCGCAGGCGAAACACCTTGTCTGGCAGAAGCTGATTGAACTTAAGCAGCAGGGAGTTACCCGGCTTCTGTGTACCCAGAATATGGAAGAGGCGGCCAATCTCTGCGACCGCGTGGCGATTATGCACCTCGGCAAAATAGTCAGCATGGATAGTCCACGGGCTCTAATATCGCAGTATGTGGGCGATGAAGTACTGGAAATAGAAATCGACTCCGCGGACAAGGGGAGAATCATCGGTGAGCTTTCCGTTAACGGGCTGGATTTCACCGATGCCGGCAACGTAATTCAGGTCTTTCGTACCGGCAGCGATGAATTAATCGGGCTGGTCGGAGATTTAGCCGGAAGGCTGAGACAGAGGCCAGCGACGCTTGAAGATGTCTTTTTCGTGCTGACCGGCAGGACTTTACTCGAATGAATTTCAATCTGGAATGGCACTCGTAAAATGAGAGGTTTTTCTTGGCGTTTTATTCGGATGTGGCAGCGTAACCGCGATGTCTTTCTCCGGCTGTGGCATGCGGAAGCTCCCGGCTTCATCGCAGAACCGGTCCTGGTTCTGCTGGCGATGGGCCTGGGTCTGGGCTCATATGTTGGCATGGTTGACGGGCAAAGATACATTGAGTATATCGTGCCCGGTATCATTGCCAGCTACGGGATGTTCAGCGCCAGTTTCGAGTGCACCTACGGCAGTTTTTACCGGATGGACGAGCGCAAGACCTATGATGCCATAATCGCCACTCCGCTGAACATCGAAGATGTTATTGCCGGGGAAATATTCTGGGGGGCGACCCGTTCGGCGCTGACCGGCACCGGCATTCTGATAGTTGCTGCCATCTTCCGGCTTGTGCCATCACCCTGGGCGCTGATGATACCCGTTTTATCATTTATGGGGGGCGTGCTTTTTTCTTCTATTGCTATCACATTTACCTCTCTTGTGCCTTCCTTTTACAGCTTTAACTACTATTTCACTCTGTTTATCACGCCGATGTTCTTCTTCAGCGGGGTGTTCTTCCCGCTAACCAATTTTCCGCAGATAGTGCAGAACATAAGCCTGATAATACCCCTGACGCCGGTGGTGCAGATTTCAAGGGCTCTTGTCTGGGGGGAACTTCATCCGGGCCTGCTGCTTTCGCTTCTGATTATTATTGTCCTCTCTGTTATCTTTTTCTCCATATCATTGATTACAATGAGACGGCGGCTGACTGTTTAGAGCTTAATATTGCAAGAGGTGCATAACTGGATAATACTTCTCAACTCACTGATACTACGAAGCGCCTTGGCGAAGCGCCGTTAGGGTGGCTGATTCTCAGCTTGAGTCTACCCGGTATCGTTTCGATGATAATTATAAGCCTGTACAACATCATCGACACTTTCTGGGTCGCCAAAATAGGTCATGAAGCGATTGCCGCCCTGACGGTGATACTGCCGTACCATATTTTCGTTATTGCAGTTGCCGCGGGTACGGGAAACGGTATCGCTTCACTTACGTCACGGCGATTCGGTGAGAGAAATATTGAGGCGGCAAATCATGCTGCAGGTCAGCTATTTTCCATATCACTCTTCTTTGGCGGCATCTTTCTACTGGCTGGTGTTTTCCTGGCGCGTCCACTGCTGCAAGCCCTCGGAGCCACCCCCGATATAATCGAATATGGTACACAGTATCTTGTGATTGTCAGCTTAGGGATGCCACTTATGATTTTTTCAATTCCGGCGAGCAGTCTGTTACGCGCTTCAGGAGACGCTCTGAGGCCGATGCTGTTCATGATTACCGCTGGAGTAGTTAATATGGTTCTCGACCCGCTACTTATTTTCGGTTTAGGTCCTTTTCCGGAGTTGGGAGTGCGTGGGGCGGCACTGGCGACGGCATTTGCTCAGTTTGTCGGCGCCTCCCTCCCCTTCTACTATTTCGTTGCTCACCGCTCTGCCTACCGTATCAAGTTGAGGCATATTCTTCCCAGTCTGTCGGTGCTGGTGGATATATACCGGGTCGGTCTGCCATCGATGCTGACAGAAATCACAGAGAGCTTCACATTCATACTGGTGAATAACATTCTTTCAGCGTTCGGTTCGGTGACAATCGCTGCTATCGGCATTACAATCCGAATTGTCGACTTTGCTTTCATGCCGATGATTGGTGTTTCTCAGGGACTGTTGCCGATTGTGGGTTTTAATTTCGGAGCCAGACAGTGGAAAAGACTATGGCAAGCAGTAAAGCTGGCTACAGTCTCCACAACGCTGTTTATAGGCGGGGCAACTATTATTCTGGAGGTTTTTTCACCTCAGCTAATAGGGGTTTTCAGTCAAGATGCAGAACTGCTGGATATCGGCGTCCCGGCAATGCGTATCGCGATATCGGTATTATATCTTATAGCACCGACGATTCTTTTTATCACTACGTTCCAGGGCTTGTCTAAGGGCAAAGAAGTCCTTATCCTTTCACTTGCCCGCCAGATTCTTTTCTTTATCCCGTTGCTTATCATACTTCCGAAATTGCTGGGTATCTACGGAGTGTGGATTGCCTGGCCTGTCTCCGATACTATAGGTTTTCTGGTTACCGGGCTCTGGCTTTTCAGGGAGTATAAAATTCAGCGGCGTACGGGCGGCTGGACTGATATACCTGCTGTAGAGACTGAGAGGTAATTTCTCTGCCAGGGCTTTGCTCTTTCCGAATGCCCCAGGACCATTTTTAATTTGTAAAACCCCATCCCCCTTTAATCCCCCTTCCCCTTAGAAAGGGGAAGGGGGAGAAATAGTAATGAGGTAGGGCGG
>CAYVOV010000024.1:37401-45190 GCA_964453525.1 uncultured Dehalococcoidales bacterium
CCCCGCCCTACCTCATAAACTCCCGTGAGTGATATTAAAGAAGTTTCACCGTCTGAAACTCCCACCAGAGTATTTTAGTAATTTATCCTTTTTTCCATTCTACATCATGACATGCCTTCGCATGATACTGTCTGAACGGACCGCTTCCCGTTGAGGTACTTTTAAAGCGGTTTTATATCTTCGCGAAGGAAAAATTTTAGTAGCGGTTCAGGCCTTTTTGGAGCCCTCCCCCTTTCCTCAAGGAGAGGGGTTCACCCTGAAGGGTTCTCCGTTAGGCTGAGCTCAGTTCTGGTGACATCACTGGAACCACGATGAAGCCCTGAAGGAGACTTCGTAACTGGGGGTGAGGATATATAAAAAGAAGTATCGGTATAAAAAAGGTGATTGCCATTTATAATTCCTCTCTCTTATAATGAGTTCTATACAGACTATGAAAGTTATTGCGATTGCAGGTATGCCGGGAGCCGGCAAGTCCGAGGTTGCCGGGCAGTTCGAACGGAGTGGCTTTACCCGGATAAGGTTCGGTGACATTACCGACCAAGAAGTCCGGAAGAGAGGACTGGAGTTGACTGAAGAGAATGAGCTTCAGGTCAGGGAACTTCTCCGCCAGGAAAGGGGAATGGCGGTCTATGCCGAGCTAAACCTGCCGCGGATTGACTTCGCCCTGAAAAACTCGGACGTGGTAATTGACGGACTGTATTCCTGGGAGGAGTATATCTTTCTAAAAGACCATTACGGAGGGGACTTTTCCGTGGTGGCTGTCTGGGCTTCACCGAAGTCAAGATACGCCCGGTTGACCGGCAGAAAAACACGGGGACTCAGTATAGAAGAAGCTGCCGGCCGTGACCGGGCGGAAATTGAGAATATAAACAAGGGCGGGCCAATCGCCATGGCGGACTTCACGATAATAAATGAGTCCTCACTTGAAGAATTGAGGGAACGTACCGGAGAGATAATAGAGAGGATTAAAGATGAAAAGGATTAAACGAATAGATATAGATGAGTACTTTTTAAAAATAGCCTCGGTAGTTGCCGAACGGTCGACCTGCCGCCGACATCGTATAGGAGCAGTGGCGGTCAGGGACAAGCATATACTGGCTACGGGCTACAACGGCGCAGCATCTGGCCGTAAGGATTGTCTTGAGCTCGGCTGCCTTCGTGACGAACAAGGCATCCCATCTGGAGAGAAACATGAGATCTGCCGGGCTATCCACGCCGAGCAGAACGTAATCATCCAGGCAGCCCTTCACGGCGTCAGTCTTGAAGGCAGTACCATTTATTGTACACATACACCATGTCGAATGTGTGCGAAAATGCTAGTAAATGCAAAGATAAAGCGATTTGTTACCTTTGGTGCATATAATGATGATAGTTACGAGTACCTTTTTAAAGATGAAAAACTGTTTCAGGAAGCTGGTATAGAGGTAGAAATCAAAAAAAGACCCTCAAGTCGGATAACCTTTCTCGACTAGTTGGAATTAAAAAATGAAAATACCTCATGCCAAGGTAATAGTGAATCCGGTGGCTGGAGCCAATTCTACCGGCAAGAAATGGCCACAGCTTCACCGGCTTCTCGACTACATCGGTCTATCATTCGACCATGATTATACGGAGGGGGCGGGGCATGCCATTGAGCTTGCCAGAGAGGCTGCCGGTAACGGATACCGCTATCTTGTTGCAGTGGGGGGTGACGGCACGGTGAATGAGGTTGCCAACGGTATCCTCCATTCCGGTGATGCGGAAGCTGTCTCCCTTGGAATAATCAGCACCGGCACCGGGAGCGATTTCGTTCGTTCGGCCGGCATTCCCCGGCACTACATAGGCGCCTGTTCCTGCCTGACCAGCCCGCGAAGGTACCTGATTGATGTCGGTATTGTTGAATTCCAGAGTAAAGGGCAGACTTCCAGGCGTTTCTTTGTCAATGCTGCCGGTATCGGCTTTGATGCAGCTGCTGTTAGGGCTACAGAGCAGTTGCCCAAGTATTTCGGCGGCACCATTCCCTATCTGGTGGGACTGCTCCGCACTTTGGTCAGCTACAGAAATAAATCAGTGGCGCTGGGTATCGGTGACAGGGTTGAGAAAGCCCGCGTTCTGAGCGTGGTGGTTTCAAACGGGAACTACCTCGGTGGCGGAATGCGCATTGCCCCGGATGCCAGTCTGAACGATAGTCTGCTTGATGTCTGCGTTATCGGCGATGTCGGTAAGTTCGACCTGCTGAAGTCGCTGCCGATGGTCTATAAGGGGACACATGGCGACCATCCCAAGGTGAGAATGCAGAAAGCGGAGAAGGTGACGGTTGAGTCAGCGGAGAAGGTACTCGTCCATGCCGATGGTGAGGTGCTCGGAGAAGGTCCGGCAGCTTTCTCACTTGTACCTGCCGCCCTGAATATCGTGGTGTGAACGGTATAGGCTGGTGTGACTAGCAATTTATAGTTGCCGTCTACTTTTCTCTATAAGGATTGAATATAAAGATAATTTTTGGTTCTGGTTGGTGATGTCATTGCGAGCCCGCTAGAGGCGGGCGAAGCAATCACCACGTTCGAAAGAGGAGATTGCCACGTCGTCCGCCCAAGGCGGACTCCTCGCAATGACAGTTTGACTAATCAAATGCAGACAAATAAATATAAAAGTAATTAAGAGGTGGGAATGATGAAGATTGACCTTGAGGAAATGTATGCCAGGGACTTGCACCATCTGTTGATGAGTTCCGTTGTGCCGCGGCCCATTGCCTGGGTCTCCACGGTGAGCGAGGACGGGATTTTCAACTTGGCTCCTTTCAGTGCTTACTGCGTGATGAGCGTTAGGCCGGCGGTTCTCGGCTTTGCTGCCGCCGCGACCAGAGATGGAAAAAAGAAAGATACTCTTATCAATATTGAATCGACAAAAGAGTTCGTGGTGAATGTTGTGGATGAATCCCTGGCTGAGGCGATGAATACTACGGCAGCGCCTTACCCGCCCGGAGTTGATGAATTCGAAGAGGCCGGTGTGACACCAGTGATGGCCGACCTTGTCAGTGTGCCTATGGTCGCCGAATCACCGATTAAAATGGAGTGCCGGCTGAACCAGATTCTCGAATTCGGTGAAGCTCCGGTGGTAAACAGGTTTATCGTCGGGGAAATACTCCGTGTCCACGTTAAAGATGAGCTGTTAATAAACGATGAAATTCAAATGGAGAAATTGAAGGCTATCGGCAGGCTGGGAGGAAGGGGAGGCGACCAGTACTGCCGGACAACCGACAGCTTTGAGATGCCACGACCAACATTAAATAATTGAAGCCAGGGAAGTCTATTCTGGGATATTTTCCCTCTGGTATGTCCCCTGGTAGCCTTCGGTCTCGCCGGTTACCATCATGAAGACAAGCTGAGTAATGCGGGCATTCTTCTGCAGGCGGAATCCCTGGGGATGATAAACTACAAGTATTGACTGGGAGCGGCCGTTGTAACCTGCGTCCCAGACGGCGGTGCCCACGGTGACACCGCAGCGGAGCAGGCTTGACCTCGGTCTGGCCAATGCCATAAGATTGTTAGGCAGGTGGACAATCTCATTGTAGGTGATTACATAAACACCGGGCACGAGGTTGATAAAGCCCAGTCCATCGAATATAAGGGGGGCGAGGTCGGAGACTACCCTCTGGCTGTTGCTGGCGGCTATCTGCCCTGGTGTCTGGGGCAGGGCAATATCGCGGAGGGTGAGGTCGAAGCCATTGGGCTGGACCTGCGTTTCGAGGTCGATATAGCCTTCGACAAGAGGCGGCTCACCGTGTATTAAACTGAGAATATCCTGCCCTGATAAAACGGCGGTCATTTCAACAGTAGTATAACATTCTTATATCCTGTAAGATAGGCAGGGATTAATTTTAAATAATAATTAGTGTTTGTTAAGGAAAGGCTTTAGCTGTCATTGCGAGGGGTGCGCCTCTGGCGTACGACGCGGCAATCTCTACAATTGTCATTACGAGGAGCGCAGCGACGTGGTAATCTATATAGATATATTTATAGAGATTGCCACGCTTCGCTCGCAATGACATAACTGAGTCTTAGAGAGGTGAAGCCTCCTCTTTTTGAAATACTAAACCATAAATCCTAAACGTTTGGAGTTTAGAAATTCGGAATTAGGATTTTACCATAGGGCGATAGGGTTAATACAAATAATATATGAGACTCAGGTGACGGATAAAAAATATAAACTTCTTGTGGTTGACATTGACGGCACACTGCTGGATAAGCAGGGGAATATATCTGAGGTAGATGCGATGGCGCTGGCAAAGGCCGGTGATGCCGGCCTCCGGGTCTCCTTATCCACCGGACGGGTAGTTCAGGCGTCTCTGAGATTTATAAATCAACTCTCGCTGGACGGCTACCACATGTTCTTTGATGGCGCCCTTGTCTATAGCCCGGAAAAGGATGAAGAAGTATATGTTGAATCAATCGGCCCGGAGCTTATCTGGCAGATGATTGAGTTTTCCCGCCAGATTGAACTCGATTTTGACCTTTATTCAATCAGTCATTTCTTTGCCGAGCGGGAGACCCTGGCTACCGATATCCGTCGTGATTTCTTCAAACTGGTGCCAACAATAGTAGACTTTAAAGAAATCTGGCAAACAGAAAGAATGATTAAGGGCACTCTGGTGGTCGCCTCTGATGAAGAGAAGGCCAAGGCGAATGAATTTGTCCGCCACTTCCGGGACAGACTCCATTTTTCCTGGACAGGGACTCCGGCTTATCCGGGCATCGATTTTATAAACATCATTGCCAGGGACGTGTCAAAGGGTAAAGCCCTTGAAGCCCTGGTCTCCTTTCTGGGCATAGATTTATCCGAGGTTATGGCTATCGGGGATGGAGTGAATGACATCCCTCTCCTTTCCTCGGCTGGTCTGGGCGTGGCAATGGATAATGCCCCGGATGAGCTGAAAGCGGTTGCCGACCACATCACCCTCGATGTTGATAATAATGGTGTCGCCGCGGCCGTCAATAAATTTTTACTCTGAACAAGTTTTTTAAATCACGGAGGCATAATGAAAATCCTGGCTGCGTTGCAGGGAGAATACGGTAAAAGAATAGTCGGGCACCTGAAAGCGCATGCGCCCGGCGACTGGACAATCGAAACGGTGACGCTTCCTCCGAGGCTGCCGATGGTAATCGATGAGCCTGAAGACTTTTTACCCTCGGACGTTACAAGCGCCGAGCTGCTGCTGGCGCTTATCGGATCTGACGGGGCGGCTCAGCTTGTTCCGGCTCTGGCGAAGCTCTGCGGGGCAAGGGCGGTGATAGTGCCTGTAGATGACCCTGCATGGCTGCCGCCGGGACTGCAAAACCAGATAGAGCAGGAGCTTGCCCGGGATGAAGTGAAAGCGGCGTTTCCCCGGACATTTTGTACCCTTACCGAAAGCAGTGCCGGTTTCCGCAGCAATGCCCGCCGCTTTGACGATGAATTAATCGCCGTATTCGGCAGGCACTTCGGCAGACCAGAACTCAGGATTGAGGTTGACGGCAACAGTGAAAAAATAACGGCGGTTGAAGTGGAACGCGGTTCTCCCTGCGGCTCCACCCACCATCTCGCCGAAAAACTCGTCGGTCTGACTGTCAAAGAAGCGGTGCCGCGTGCCGGACTTATTGTCCATCAATTCCCCTGCCTGGCTTCAATGCAGCAGGATGAAATAGAATCGGGCGTTTTTGAACCGTTAATGTCTATATCAGGGTATGTTGCCAATGACGAGGTAGAGCGGTCTGCGGCTTAACGTTCCATCAATCCCCGGGTGTAAATTATGCCTTGCGCCTGATAATAAGGACGGAAACAAGGAAAATCACCAGTACCCCGCAGCCGATAAGCAGGCCGTACAGACGCCAGTCGGTGGAAAAGTTGGCTATAATGTCATGGTCGCAGTCCATGTACAGGGAAGCGGGGTTGACGTTACCGGTCAGGTCTCCGCTCCAGCTATCGAAAACATGGCCGAATTTGGGTACTGCCTCGATAACAAGGGCTGTTTCACTGGCGACGTTCATAGAATAGGGAAAATCTTCTACTTCACTCCCATCAATCCTGATTTCACCACCCGGGCCGACATCCACGGTCAGCTCATAAGTATCACCCGGTCAGCCGGCACTGGCTGATTCCAGCGGAGTCAGCCATATCATTGCCGGTAGTGCCAGTAGCAGGATTAGTCCTGAAATGAGTATTTTAAATACTTTTCCTGTGATTTTCCCGATTTCCTATCTGCTGATTATCTTCCGAACAGGCGTTTCCACCAGGGTGTTTTTTCGCCGTATCCCTCAATCGTGAAAGAGTTCTCACACCTGCCGCACCGCCAGTTTTTGAACTGTTTATTGTAATAAGTCTTGGAGCTTCCGCAGCGGGGGCAGGTTGTTCTTATTTTTCTGGCTGTTTCTTTATCTAGTGTATCCCAGTATTCATCATGCCAGCCGGGGCGAACGGGCATTGTAACCTCCCGTGGATTACAGCTAAACAGACTGTATAATCATTAGTTCTATATACAGTATAGCAGGCTTTCAGCCTGACGGCGACTGTACTGCTCCCTTACCTGCCAATATTGTCCGGCTGACTATGTGTGTAGTTCGATAATATCACCGTCCGCAAGGACATGGTCCCTTTTTACCATCACGCCGTCGTGCTTTCCCGAGCCCCACACCCGGGCGTATTTCAGTCTGGCACTGAAGTCTTTATGGACTTCGATAGCGGCATCTTCGAGGGTGCTTCCCCGTTCGAGGACTATCGGGTCATCGAGGTCCGGTTTTTGACCGGGCGTTTTGGTATAGACGCGGATGATATCGAGTATTTCGAATATTTTATGCTTTAGTTCTTCCAGTCCTGTTCCTTTCAGGGCGGAAATGGGTAAGACCTGAAACTGGTCCTGAAAAAGCTCCTGCAGTGCTGTGTAGTTCTCGCCGGCTTCAGGGAGGTCTATCTTGTTGCCGATAATCAGTGCCTTTTTTAGGTGTAACAGACCTCCCTCTTCTCCATCGGCCTGCCGGTTGCCGATGCCTATTCTCACGCTCTCCAGTTCGGTGGTAACGGACTCCATCTGGGTCAAAGGGTCATCTTTTAAGTCAATCATCACCAGCAGGGCGTCGGCCCGTATCAGGTTTGCTGATAGCCAGGGCTGGCTGGTGGTGTTGACCAGGGGCGGAGTATCGACCAGTTGTATCTGCATGTTTTCGAATTCCATCATCCCCGGGGCGGCGGCGTGAGTGGTGAATGGATAATCGGCTACCGTGGGCGAGGCATTGGTCAGGGTGGCAACGAGCTGAGACTTGCCGGCATTGGGAGGACCGATGACAAGCACCTGGGCGGCTCCCTCTTTTTGAACGACCATTGAAGCCCTCTGGGTGGCTGCCTTTTTATCGGTGGTCTGGGTAAGTTTGGCGATTCTTCGTCTCAGGTCAGCCTTAAGGTGGTCGGTGCCCTTGTGTTTCGGCATGATAGCCAGCATCTCTTCAAGGGCAGCTATTTTCTCCGGGGTGGTCTTAGCCTGCCGGTAGCGATTTTCAGCTTCATAATACTGTGGCGGCACATTCGTCGGCATTTTTTACCGGCTCCTAAATGATGTCTCGTTCATCAGAATTAAAATCTAACATTACAGTGAGGGTATGTCAATTTAAGCGATGGAGTAATTCTTCTGTTAAGCACTGATGTTGTATTTGTAAAACCCCATCCCCCTGTATCCCCCTTCCCCTTGAAAAGGGGGGAGGGGGAGGTGGTTAGGAGGGGGGTTTTTGGGGGGGGGCGCCCCCCCCCCCCCCCCCCCAAATTTAATAAAAAATATATTATAGGG
>CAYVOV010000024.1:45200-55707 GCA_964453525.1 uncultured Dehalococcoidales bacterium
CCCCCCCCCACAAACCCCCCCTCCAACTTTTGTCAATATAGTATATGACGGCGCTTCTATACTGCTCCCTCTTGAATATCCTTGTTTAATATGTCTTATCCCTTTCGGAAGCGGATTTCCTCCGGGGTTACATTCTCTACGGTAATCTTTACTCCGTCTATTGTTATTTCGCTCATTCTCCTCTCGAAAAAGAGATTCCAGGCAAATCCCTGGTAGCCGCTGGCTTTCTTCTGCACGATTGAATAAACGTTTTCGGACGACATACCGGCGTAGATGATGCGGTCCTTACCCTGCCTCAGATGATGAGTTTCCCCAACAGATAACAAAATATAATTGTCCATATAACCTCCATACATGACCTTGAGTCAGTGTCTTTTCTCAGGTTTACGGATATTATACAGCATATCCTGACACCGGGTTGGGGTATGGATGGTTTTTTGCTCTGGTTGATTCTGTTTAACTCACCCCTTACCCCTCTCCAGCCCGAGCCATTGTAAATGAAAGAAGTGTTCTCCTGGCTGGAGAGGGGTGTAAAAGGGAGAGGGGTGCGGAGCCCCCTCTCATTAATCTCTCCTTTACAAGAGGAAGTGGGACACGTACCTGCCTGCTTCCTCCTCTGACCTGCCCGCCGCACCAGGTTTCGGCAGGCGGTAACTTTAGCGCAAGCGCGCCGCATAATCTTTTGGCAGACGAGGGGGAAAATTGCTAAAGAGGGGGTATCCCCTCTTTAGCTTCCTTGAGGGTGGCGGGCGGGAATAGATAAAGTAAAAAAAGAGAGCACTTAATTCCCCCAAAACCGGACAGAACCGCGCATATTTTTCGTTGACACCTGTCCGGTTCCCCACTTATACTCAGATGGTATCTACGGGAGTGATTAAGTGACCAAAAAAAGCATTATCGTTGATGTGGTCCTTTTTCTGGTGATTGTCTTTCTCCTGCTGATTATCATCCCCATAATATCATCGATACTCAAGCAGCTTTTTATACTGGAGGTAGTTATAGTAATCGCCGGGGCGGTAGGTCTGAGATTCCTTGTCCAGAAAATAAGAAAGAAAGTCAGAGAATAGAAACCTATAGTTAGATTGCGATACTAAAGGGGAAAAGGCAGAAAGGGAAAACCGTTGAACATGAAGCGTCCATTCATTGAAGTTTCTCCGGCTAGCCCTGTCTGAATTTGGCTTTCAGAGCTTCTATTTCCTGCTGTTTTTCGAACTCTTCCTGGCTGAGAGGCTCACAGGACTTCAGTTCGTTGTTTTCAAGTCTAATTGTGAAAAGTTCCTTGCATTTCCAGCATCGGTAGGGACCTTCATAGGTCATATCGGCAAGCGAGAAACTGCCTTCGGTGTCACATTTCGGACATTTTATTTTAATTATCATTGTTTAACCATGCTCCCTCGTACGTCTGCATTATTCCAGGATGCGCCGGCGCTGCGTGTCTCAGGATTTAATCATCACCAGTACCATTTTAAATTTTTCGGTCGCTTTGAGTGCGTGAGGTTCATTGGCCGGCATGACTATCATTTCACCTGCCGCCAGTTGATGAACCTTTCCAGAAATCGTTACCTCGGCTGCTCCGTCGATGATGTATGCCAGGGCATCATAGGGTGCGGTATGTTCACTCAGCCCTTGCTCTTTATCGAAAGCAAACAGGGTAACGGTGCCTGCTTCTTTATCAATAAGTGTTTTGCTGACAACGGAATCACCCTGGTATTCGATCAGTTCCTTTAGGTTTTGGACTGCTTCCATATCCTTCTATATCCTTTAGTTATTTTGAGTAGATTCTTTATTATATTAAATACAATTATATTAATACATTATTACCACTATTCTACCACTATATTATTGGTTTGGTGAAAGGATAGATTTCACCGCAGTTGAGTCACGGTTGGACATAAAAACTTGACAAATCGATACTAATTCTCTATAATAAATAGAAACTACTACTTCATTTCTTCTCTTTTCCAACAAATCCAGCTATGTTGTCTTTCGAACACCTTTGATTTTTAGCGTGGTTTTCCCTGTATGTCAAAGTATATCTTTGTTACTGGCGGTGTTGTGAGTTCAGTAGGTAAGGGTATAGCTGTCGCTTCAATAGGTACCATTCTGAAGTGCCGGAATATCGCTGTGGCTCTGCAGAAGCTTGACCCTTATCTGAATGTTGACCCCGGAACGATGTCACCTTATCAACATGGCGAGGTTTTCGTCACCGAGGATGGCGCCGAGACCGACCTGGATCTGGGCAACTACGAACGCTTTGTCGATATTAATACGACAAGCCAGGCGAACGTTACCTCGGGACAGATTTACAGCACCATTATCACAAAAGAGAGGCGGGGAGATTTCCTGGGAGGTACGATACAAATAGTACCCCACCTGACGGGTGAAATAAAGAAACGCTTCACAGATCTGGCCGAGCAATCCGGGGCAGAGGTTGTGATTATAGAAGTAGGCGGCACGGTAGGCGATATTGAAGGACAGCCGTTCCTTGAAGCCATCAGGCAGATGAGAAATGACGTCGGGAGGGAGAACGTGCTATATATTCATGTTACCCTTCTCCCTTACCTTGCCACCACCGAAGAATTGAAGACAAAGCCGACACAACACAGCGTTAACGAGCTGCGCCGGATAGGTATCCAGCCGGATGTAATAATATGCCGTAGCGACCATCCTATCCCGGAGGGAATAAGGGATAAGATATCTCTGTTCTGTGATGTAGAGCGGGAGGCGGTTATCCCGTTGCCGACAATACCATCAATATATGAGGTGCCGCTGGCTCTTGAGGAAGCCGGGCTGGGCAAGATGATTACAGACAAGCTCGAATTGGAGGTAAGTCAGTGCGACCTGAGTGAATGGAATAAGCTCGTCACCAACCTGAAAGAACCACACGAGCCGGTCAACATTGCTCTTGTCGGCAAATACGTAGAATTGAATGACGCGTATTACTCGGTCCGGGAGGCGCTGCGTCACGCTGGTCTATTTCATAAACGGGATATCAACCTCACCTGGATTCCATCCGAGTCGCTGGAGATTGATGGCGGTGAACAGGCATTGAGGTCAGCTCAGGGTATCGTAGTTCCCGGTGGCTTCGGCATCAGAGGAATAGAAGGCATGATAAAGGCGGCTACTTACGCCCGGGAGAATAAAATCCCGTATCTGGGCTTGTGCCTGGGAATGCAGGTTATGGTAATTGAATTTGCCCGCTATGTCCTGAAATCATCGGAACCGAACTCCACGGAGTTTTCCCCGTCCACTGCTCACCCCGTTATCGCCCTTCTTGCCGAGCAGAAAGGAATCGAGGATATGGGCGGTACAATGCGCCTGGGTAACTATCCCTGTAAACTAATGAAGGGCAGCCGTGCCGGTAGAGCCTACAGAGATGAGCTGATTCAGGAGCGCCACCGGCACCGCTATGAGTTTAATAATGAATACCGTGAACGGCTTAATAAAGATGGATTAATATACAGTGGCCTGTCGCCGAACAGCGAGCTTGTTGAGATATGTGAAATAGTTGACCATCCGTGGATGGTAAGCTGCCAGTTCCACCCCGAATTCGGCTCCCGACCGAATCGCCCTCACCCCCTGTTCCGTGACTTCATTGGTGCTGCCAAAGATGTTTTAAGAGAAGGAGCCCAGACATCATTCCCCCTTTCAACCGATTAGAGGTGAGAACAAGATGCGCATATTCATTGACACAGCTAATATTGACCAGATAAAGCAGGCCGCCAGGATGGGAGTGATATCCGGCGTTACCACCAATCCGACGCTGATATATCAGGCGGGGACAACGGATTATAAAGGAACTATAAAAGAGATTTGCTCGATAGTCTCCGGGCCGATTTCAACCGAGGTGGTGGCGGAAGGCGTTGAGCCGATGGTTGAGCAGGCACGAGAAATGGCTGGCTGGGCGCCAAACGTAGTTATCAAGATACCGTCCACTGCCGAAGGTCTGGAGGTAACTTCAATCCTCGCCCGGGAGAATATAAAGGTCAATATGACCCTGTGTTTTTCGGCAAATCAGGCCTTACTCGGAGCGCTGGCAGGTGCCGCCTATATCAGTCCCTTCGTCGGCAGGCTGGATGACATCGGACAGGACGGCATGCAGCTTGTGGAAGATATCGTCGATATTTACAGTAATTATCCTGAGATACAGACCGAGGTGATTGCTGCCAGTATTCGTCACCCGATGCACTGTATTGCCGCCGCCAGGGTGGGAGCTCATATTGCCACCGTTCCCTACAATGTGTTGATGCAGATGATAAAACACCCGCTGACCGATATTGGCATCAGCCGCTTCCTTGCTGACTGGCAGCAGGTATCAAAGCAGTAAATTTACCGGACAGGTGAACCGGTCAATCTGCAAAAATTCTTAAAAAGAGAGATTCAAAATGGACATCAGTGAACTCGAAAACAGGACAAAAGATGAACTGGGCGAGTTAGCCAAGGAGATGGGGCTCTCCAACTACGCCGGTCTCAAGAAGCAGGAACTCATTATGCGTCTGCTCCAGGCGCAGACCGAGCAGGAGGGCAACACCTTCTGCAGCGGCACGCTTGAGATTATGAGCGACGGCTACGGTTTTCTTAGAAATAACTCCTTGCTGCCCAGTTCAACAGATATCTACGTTTCCCAGTCTCAAATCCGGCGCTTCGGTCTCCGTAACGGGGATATCGTTGCCGGACAGAGCCGGCCGGCCCGGGCGGGCGAGAAATACTTCAGCCTGTTACGGATAGAAGCGGTTAACGATATAAATCCGGAACTGGCAAAAGCCCGGCCTCACTATGGCCAGCTTGTGCCCACATTTCCCGATGAGCTTATTAACCTGGAAACTCCGGCTAATGACCTTTCCGCCCGCCTGATTAATATAATCGCTCCCATCGGGCGGGGACAGCGGGGATTAATCGTGTCACCACCGAAAGCCGGTAAAACAATGCTGCTCAAGTCAATAGCCAATGCCGCTATGACCAACTACAATGATATTCACCTGATGGTCTGCCTTATCGGGGAGAGACCGGAAGAGGTTACGGACATGAAACGCTCGGTCAAGGGCGAGGTAATCGCCGCCACCTTTGATGAGCCGGTCGAAGACCATACCCGCGTCGCCGAACTGGCGCTGGATAGAGCCAAACGCCTTGTTGAAAGCGGCAAAGATGTACTTATTCTCCTTGATGGCATCACCCGCCTTACCCGGTCGTATAACCTGGCAATGCCTTCCAGCGGTCGCACTCTGTCCGGTGGTATTGACCCGGGTGCTCTGTATCCGGCAAAGCACTTCTTCGGCGCGGCTCGAAACACGGAGCAGGGTGGGAGCCTGACAATCATCGCCACCTGCCTTGTAGATACCGGCAGCCGTATGGACGACCTGATTTATGAGGAGTTTAAAGGGACGGGTAATATGGAGCTTCACCTTGACCGGCGGCTGGCTGACCGCCGCACTTTCCCGGCGATAGATATCGAGCACAGCGGCACCAGGCGGGAAGAGCTGCTGATGGATGAGGAAACTCTGAAGAAAGCCTGGCTGCTGCGCCGTATGACATCGGTGGTTGCTGCCAACTCGGTCAACTTTGCCGAAGCCATGGAAAGAGTTCTCGACCGCCTTAGAAAGACAAAGACAAACGCCGAGTTCCTTGCCACCCTGAACCAGGAAGTATAACAGAAAAGATTCCTCGACCGACCGGATAGCACGTGCTTAAATATCTGGTTTCCAGCCACTCTGAACTGCGGGTAATAATACCTCTTTTAAGACCTGCCTTATAGCAGTATCAATTTTTCTGATTCCTGTATACATCAGAGGGGGATTATTTTATAAATCCCTCTCAGTCTCCTTCAGAATGAATCCCTTTACCAAAGGGAGATGTTAAAAATGAATTTTAAGGGATTACATACGTGATACATTTAAGAGGGACTTTGCCCCGCAAATATCATTGATGTGGGTTTAAGAGGGTGGCGGCGCGGCTGCGCCCCCCCCCACGTTGCAAAACATACCCCATACCCATGAAAATGGGAAGGGGGGTAGAGGGGGGTGGGGGTGCATAGATAATATCCGTTACTGAATTTCCTGTAGAACTGATAATAAGTACTTTTTTTGTATCCTTGTAGTTTTGAGTATAAAATAGTTATGGAGTTATGGAGGCAACGAGTAATCTTATAACCGAGCAATTAAAGCAGTTACCTGCCAGTCCGGGCGTTTATCTCTTCAGAGACGCCGGGGGTAACATCCTGTATGTGGGCAAGGCAGCCAGCCTGCGCAACCGGGTCAGGTCATATTTCCGTGAAGGTGAGAAACAGACTGAGAAGACGCAGCGAATGGTAGCCCAGGTAAACGACTTCGATTTCTTCGTCACCAAATCGGAGCAGGAGGCCCTTATCCTTGAGTATAACTTGGTACAGCGGCACCAGCCGCACTATAACGTCCGCCTTAAAGATGGTAAATCTTTTCCTTTTCTCAAGATTTCACTTAATGAGGAATGGCCAAAAATTTACCTGACCCGCAATATGGTAGATGATGGAGGGCGTTACTTCGGGCCGTTTGCCAACGCAAAGTCACTACGTCAGACCCTCAAAGTACTGAAGGGGATTTTTCCCTTCCGCTCCTGCTCCAGGACCATCACCGGTGCCGACCGCCGTCCCTGTCTTAATTACTATATTCACCTCTGTCCTGGTCCCTGCATAGGGGCCGTAAGCAGACGGGAGTATTTGGGGATAATTAGACAGGTAATCCTCTTTCTTGAGGGAAAGCAGGAAAAGGTAGTCCGCAGCCTGGAAATCAAAATGGAAAAAGCCGCCGAGGCCCTGGACTTTGAAAAGGCAGCCCTGCTCAGAGACCAGATACAGTCGATAGAAAGAGTTATCGAAGGACAAAAAATCTCTACCAGGGTAAAAGGAGAGCAGGACGTTATTGCTTTTGTCAGTGAGCGTGACCGGGCTTATGTACAGGTCTTTTTCATTCGCGGCGGCAAGCTTATCGGGCGCGAAAATTTCACTCTGCAAGGCACAAGCTCCGAGCAGCCGGAACAGATTATGACCGGATTCATCAAGCAATTCTACGGCTCCGCCTCCTACATACCTCCGCTATTACTTCTCCAGCACCCTGTCGAAGACAGGACAGTTATCGAGAGCTGGCTCCAGAGCAAAAGGGGAGGGAAAGTCAGCCTCCAGGTACCCCACCGGGGTAATAAGAAGCAGCTTGTAGACATTGTAGCCGAGAATGCCGAGCAGGGACTGAATCAACTCAAGATTAAGCAGCAGGCCGGCAGCCCCCAGACGCTGACCGAAGCTCTCCACGAGATAGAAGAGAAGCTCAAATTACCCGACTCACCAGTTCGTATGGAGTGCTATGATATCTCCAATATTCAGGGAAGCGCTGCGGTAGGCAGTATGGTTGTTTTTGAAAAAGGGAAGCCGAAACCGGCTAATTACCGGCGCTTCAGGATCAAAACGGTCTCCGGAGCCGATGATTACGCTATGCTTCAGGAGGTATTGAGAAGGCGGTTCAAGCGGTTTGGTCCAGAGAGCGGTGAAACGCCTGAAGCCGATACCTGGGCGGTGGCACCCGACCTCGTCCTGATTGATGGCGGTAAGGGACAGTTGAACTCGGCGCTGGCAGCGATGAAAGAAGCGGGAGCCGAATCCATTCCCGTTGCCAGTATCGCCAAGGAAAATGAGGAAATTTTCATCCCCGGGCAATCAAAGCCTGTCCTTCTGCCAGCCGTCTCACCGGGACTTCAACTGCTGCAGCGTCTCAGGGATGAAGCCCACCGCTTCGCCATCAGCTACCACCAGAGAGTCCGCCGCAGGCAGGCATTTACGTCCACTCTGGACAGGATTCCCGGCATCGGACCCGGACGAAAGCGGGCGCTGCTGAAGCAATTCGGCACTGTAGGGGCAATCCGTAACGCCTCCGTTGATGAACTGACTGCCGCCAGAGGAATTACCAGGAGCCTGGCTGAAAAAATTAAAGAATATCTATAATTTATATAACCTCACCCCGGTTGCGAAGCCTTCCTCCTCCTTAACAAAGTCTTGCCCTAAAAGTCGTGTGTTCCTGTCACCCTGAGCACATTCGCTCCGCTCAGTGTAAACTCTGCGAAGGGTCTCAGGGAGGAGGGGATTACCTTGACTCCCCACCCTGAGATTCTTCGTCCGCCAGAGGCGGACTCCAGAATGACTTTTGAGGCAAAGCCCCTTAACAAGGAGAGGGAGAGACTAAAAATAGGCTTTCTGGCTTCTGTAATCTTCCTTCAGTGAAGATATTAATTCCGGCTGAAAGTACCTCAACGGGAAGCGGTCAGTATTCTGTAGTGATAAGCCGGGTCTGTTCTGATGTACAATGAGAAGACAATCATGATTGGCATCATACCTGATACTGATTCATAAACATCCCCAGTCTGAGTATTTTTAGAGTTTAGATATTAGAGTTTCTGATTTTAAGAAGTGGGGTGTTTAAGATGGGCTAACGCCCCTCTTAGTCTTCCTTGAGGGTGGCGGGTGGGAATAGATATAAGCGGGGGGGTGGGGTTATCAAAAAGAGCCAGGCTTAAGCATTACCGGTATAAACCACCGGTTGTGTTCTTGCTTATCGCCTCTCCATATCGGTACGCGCCCGGCGTGCTATAAGCGGAGCGGTGGTCTCGCGAAGGATGCGTAGCTCTTCGGCGGTGGGAGGAGGTGTATCCGTCAGGTCGGGAGATATTTTGAGGTCCCAGCCGGTTTCTTCCTTCACCTTATCCAGTGTTACGCCGCAGCCGGTATGAACAGTCTTCAGTACCATTTCACCGCCTTCGAATTCATAGCAGCCAAGGTCAGATACCACTGCTACCGGACCGGTGCCCGGTCTTATGCCCAGCGCTTCCCTCTGTCCAGGTTTGCCATCCAGGTATCCGGGGCAGGTATTGAAGTCCACTCTCTCTGGAAAACGGCGTTTGCTCTGGTTCAGCATTATACAGGTACGCTGGCAGAAGCTCATCACATCGTTGGCTCCGCCGCTTCCCGGGAAGCGGTGTACCGGATTGTGATAGTCTCCTATTGCGGTGTCGTTGACATTCCCATAGCGGTCGACCTGCCCGGCACCAATGAATCCCAGATTTATATAGCCTGCCTGTCCCAGATAGCTGATATAACTCAAGCCGGCCAGTTTATCGGCATGAAATTGGCTGCCGAGTGTATCCGTGCCCGCGGGTAGTTCAAACTCCTCTGTTCTGACTATGCCGTTCTCAATAACTATGGTACAGTTGGGAGCGTGGGTACGCTTGGCAAGCAGGGCGGCTATCATCGGCAGTCCAACACCCATATAGGCCGCCTCGTTATCCCTGATTAAGTGAGCTGCCGAAACTATCATCTGGTCGTTGGCGTCAAAAACTACCGTTGAATTCTCCTGACTCATTATTCCATCTCCTTATGACCGGTAAATATCGGGTCACTGGGCATCGTTTCCACGGTTAACCGTCTAAAGTAAGCCTCACCTTTTATCGCTTTTCTTAATTCTATAAACTCATCCCAGTTTTTAACTCCGTAAACATATGTCTTCATGAAGTTATCATAGCCATCCTCCGAACCGAGTTCCCCCAGAAGTCCCGGCCAGTCACCTGCATAGTGTCCAGCCAGATGCATCGGGTGCGCCCCCCATGGTTGTTCGACGACGGCGTTGACGCGGTATCCGGGAACGATGGTGCGGTTCGGGTCGCGGCGAATGACATCGGAATCAACGATTTTCTCAGTGGTGATGATGACGGTGCGGCTGGCGTTAATACCCTCGGCGTCGACTCCCAGAGAACCCCATCTCTGTGCATTTCCGTCCGCATCACAGCGTTGCACGTGCAGGATTCCCACATCGGGTACAATTGCCTGGACTGCGCCGATTTTACCGCCGGTAAAGGGGTCATCGATTAACTTGATATTTGGATTGTACTTAAGCATATCAGAGCCGACCATGCTGCGGACAGGAAGGAAGGAAACGCCCATCTGACCGGCCATGAGAGCTTGAGCGATGCCGAAGTGAGAGTACTCCTGGAAAACCGGATACCTGTCCATGCTCTTGGCTCTGACCAACCAGTAAAATCTCTTTATATCCTGACCGTAATAACCGGTGTACACTCTATCCACCCGTCCTTCACCGATTAGCAGGCTGGTGAACGTTGTCAGGCAGGACACCGTTTTCAGGTGGTCTATCTTCTGCCGCAGAATCTCGTGTACCGCGGCAGTAGGTTCTCCATGCTGCATACCGCCAATAAAGAGCAAATTTCCACTCTTTACGTACCTGGAGATAGCCTCCTGCATGGTCATTATTTTACTCATTATTCCTCCAAACAACATTATTTATTACTGTTTATAAAAAAGAAAAAGCATCGCCGGCAGGACTATTGCAGCTCGCTAGATAACACTTTAAGCAAATAAACAATATTTGTCAAAAAAGTCCGGCTTACAGAATCACACCCTTGTCTTTCAGATTGGCGATATCATCCCAGCTATAACCCAGCTCAAGGAGAATCATCTCGGTATCCTGCCCCAGTTCGG
>CAYVOV010000025.1:0-53915 GCA_964453525.1 uncultured Dehalococcoidales bacterium
GAGACCCTTTTGTTATGACCGCCGAAAAGCATGAAAGCCTGTATCAAATATTCCAATGGAATGCCGACAATTCGGTCACGTTCATTTTCGTAACCTCTGTTGACGAAAACGGTGTGCATGTAAGAGAAAGCGCAACTGTGGCGCCCAAATATTATCCCCTGCTGAAAAAGGACTTGGAGTCCATCCTGCATGATAACGGATTTGAATTGACTTCATACTATAATATGGACGCTCTTTGGCACAGGGACAAGAACAGCGCTCCCGGCGATACCGATTTTGAAACGTTGAATTGGTATGGCGCACTGTTTAAAAAGCTGTAGGAAGAAACAAATACGGAGTATATAACTTTTATTTATGTAATTCAACTTGAAGGTTTAGTAGCTAATTAATGAGTGATATTATTGCCCGCAATTTAGACTCGAATGGAAGACAGGCAGATAAGTCGTGGAAGTTCTCCGTGAAAGTCAGTTTTATCCTTATTACCCTTTGGGTTGACAAACTTAAATTAATAGTCTATACTGCCGACACTATTATGTCAGATATAAACTGATTGCAGTTGTAACGGAAGATATCCGGGTAATATGCGAAAGTGCCGCTGTATTGGTTATATCCGTTACGAATATTTATACAGGTATCGGGGCTTTACGAAGGAGCTGAGCTCTAAGAAATGGCTGTCAGCTTAATTAAACACCAGACTCATACCGTATCCGGAGTCATGGGGGTGGTAATCGGGCTTAGTGATAGGGGTCCCCCCTATACAACCCAGCATGTAATTGAAAAAACTGTTTTGAAAGGAGGTATGAATCAGGGATGAAGAAAAATGTATTATTGCTTGTAGTTTGCGGCCTGATGGCGGTATCACTCTTTCTCATGTCCTGCGGCCAGGCAGAGCCACAGACTAGAGAAGAGGCTCAAGTGGAAGGGATGGCAAGTCCCAGGTATGGAGGCACACTGAAGCTGGCGAGCTCGAGAGACATTGTCTGGTGGGACTCAATCAATACGGGTTCGGGCGGCATTACCCGTGACCTGACCCACCAGAGGCTGTGGGACGGCGACTGGTCCAAAGGTCCTGCCGGTACCGGCGAGTGCGACTGGGCAACAAGCTATGATGTACGCGAATTCAAGATGGGTTACATCGCTGAAGACATCAAGTTCGTTATAGAAGAAGATGGCGAATACGGCAAAATCGTTTACACCATCCGTCAGGGAGTGCACTTCAGCCTGGACCCAGATAATGAAGCCAGTAAGTTGGCAGGAGGCCGCGAGATAACGCCCGATGACGTCGTCGCACACCTTATAAGGATGTTCAAGACCCCGGGCGCCTATCAGTACAATATCGGTAATCCACTCCTGCACGATGCCGAGATTACAAAGACCGGTCCATGGGAGGTAACCTTCAGGTGTCCCACCACGGTAATCCTGGAGGCGGGCAAGCGCTGCGGGGACTCCACACTGATCGAGCCGAGAGAAGTTGTTGAGAAGTATGGAGACGTAAACAGCTGGGAACGCCAAGTGGGAACCGGCCCCTTCATCATCGAGGAATATATCGCCGCCAGCTCGGCAACGGTCGTCAGGAACGATAATTTCTGGATGAAGGATCCGGTGGGACCCGGTAAGGGCAATGACCTGCCTTATATAGATGAGGTAAAGTGGTTAATTATTCCGGACGCGTCAACCCAAGAGGCCGCCCTGCGTACTGCAAAGATAGACCAGAAGATAGAAATCTCTTTTGAAGATGTCACGCGAATTGAGCAAGAAACGCCGGCGCTGCTGAAGGCGCCCAATGACTATATCCATACCCGCCCCATTTACATGAGGCTGGATAAGGAGGAGAATCCTTACCACGACGTCCGCGTGCGCCAGGCCATGTTGATGGCCACCGACCTGGTCGGCATCGAAAGAGACCTCTATGACAACACGGGGCAGATTCTGACCTGGCCGTACCGCTATTATCCGGCTTACGGCGACCTTTACCTGGGCCTTGACGACCCGGAGATGCCCCAAGCAGTGAAAGACCTTTACGTCTATAGCCCGGATAAAGCAAAGGCATTACTTGCCGAAGCCGGCTACCCCGAAGGTTTCAAGGCCGAACTCATGCTCACACCTCTTGAGGCCGATTACTACTCTATCATCAAAGACCAGTGGGCGAAGGTGGGAATTGACCTGCAGCTGAATGTGATGGAAAGCACCGCTTTTACCAAGATTAACATGAACCGTGATTACGACGAGCTGATGGTCAGCGCTACCGGACCACCCTCCATCTGGCCCATGCAGTCGGTGCTAAGGGGAACCGGCTGGCCCAACCTCAGCTTCGTTGACGACCCGTATATAAACGAGACCAATGACGAGATTGGAAGAACGGCCATCACAGACCCGAAAAAAGCCATGGCCATTACCAAAGAACAGATGAAGTACGTACTGGAGCAGGTCTATGTGATTCCATGCCCCGACTATCCCAGGTACACATTCTGGTGGCCCTGGATATGTAACTACCACGGTGAGAGGAGTATCGGATACTTCTGGAACCAGCTCTGGCCGCAGTGGATATGGCTGGATGAAGACCTGAAGGAGTCCATGGGCTATTAGAGATCCCGGGACTTGTTAATCGATTCGAGAGGGGCTTGATATAGTAAAAATATCAAGCCCCTTCTACAAAACCGACCCCATTTTCGGCATTTTATACATGTGAGAAGATTATGATGAAGCTTTTTGATTTTCTTACGGTTAAAAAACTCGGGCTCAATAACCGTGTTCTACAAGCCGAAGCGCAATTCAAATATGCCCTGGTTCTACCTATCGTACAGTGCCGCTCGCTATATAGGACTTTAACTAGTTGATGAATTTGTAGAAAGGTTCCTTTTTATAGTTCAACAACATAGTAAAATGGTATCGCCCACGAGTACGCATGATGTGACAAACATCCCCATGTTTGTGCAATGGTAGCCATCAGCTTCAGTTAAAAAAGAAAGGGGGGAGCCGTGACACTTCCCCCTTGTTATCAGCCTCGAATTATCAATCTGATAGACCATCAGATTAAATATTCCGTAAAATCCGGTTTATTTGTAACATGTTTGTAACAATTCAGAGTTAAACTGGTGAAAATCTATGAGGAGGTTTAGCCGTGTCTGTTAATTATGCCGATATCGCCTGGATTCTTGTATCAACAGCACTGGTAATGCTGATGACGCCGGGAGTTGCCCTGTTCTACGGCGGTATGGTAAGACGTAAAAACATCCTTTCGACACTCATGATGAGCTTCATGTGTCTGGGGCTGGTTGGCCTGCTCTGGGTACTGTACGGTTACAGCTTGAGCTTCGGCCCTGACAAAGTTGGTTTCATAGGGGGGCTTGATTTTCTCGGTCTCATGAATGTAGGGCAAGCGCCATCACCAATATATGCCAGTACCGTTCCTCACCTGGCCTTTATGATGTTCCAGGGTATGTTTGCTATTATTACGGTGGCCCTAATCACCGGCGCCGTCGTTGAGCGGATCAGGTTCGGGGCTGTTCTGTTATTTTCTTTATTATGGCTGACTGTTGTCTACTGCCCGGTGACCCATTGGGTTTGGGGCGATGGCGGCTGGTTGACCAGGCTCGGTGTTCTCGACTTCGCTGGTGGTTCAGTTGTCCATATCAATGCCGGAGTCTCGGCTCTAGCTCTGGTTATGCTGTTAGGCCGGCGTAAGGGCTTCCCTCAGGAGTCGATGCAGGCTGCCAATATCCCTATGGTAGTAATCGGTGCCGGGCTGCTGTGGTTCGGCTGGTTTGGTTTTAATGCCGGTAGTGCCCTCGCTTCTAATAGCCTGGCCGTCAGCGCCTTTGTTACTACTAATACGGCAGCTGCGGCTGCGGCTTTTACCTGGATGATAATCAGCTGGGTCTACCGCCGCCCGAGTATAATCGGTACGGTTACCGGTGCTGTTGCCGGACTGGCCACTGTAACACCGGCCGCCGGGTTTGTGACACCCCTGGCAGGTATCCCGATAGGCATCGTGGCTGCTATTGTCTGCTACTATGTCATGGCGTTTGTGAAAACAAAGCTTGGCTTTGACGATTCTCTGGATGTATTCGCCGTACATGGCGTTGGCGGTATCTTGGGGATGCTGGCAGTCGGTATTTTTACCAGTCTGGCAGTAAATTCCGCTGGAGCCGACGGTTTAATGCTGGGTAATGGAGCACAGCTTTTAAAGCAATTGGTCGGCGTTGTTGCGGTTGGCGCTTATGCCTTCATTGCCACATTGATTTTGGGTAAGCTGGCTGATGTTATCATTGGACTGAGAGTAGGTCAGCCTGAAGAGGCGGTCGGTCTGGATATATCACAGCACGGTGAAAGAGCTTACGGTGGGTCAATTCGATGAGCTTAATATTCCGATATTGGTAGATAGTTGGATTTCGCTATCTTTAACAATGGTATTGACTGCAAGTTGCCAAGGTTACGATAAAAACACAGACATCCCGATGTTTGTTCAATGATAATAAATTTGAAACTCGAAAAACTGAAGTTGAAAATGCCTGTTATATTAACAGGCGTTTTCTTTTATTATTCAAGACCTCGATATTGATTTGACATACCGCAATTTCAATAATAAAGTATACGGGAAAGTTTTTATTTGCAGGTATACGTTGTTTATATATGCTCGCAGCTACATTTTCAATATTTTGAACTAACAGGAAAAGGAGTGTTCCAATGGCTAAAGACAAAGAAAAAGATAGACCATCAAGTTTGGACGACTATATTAAGTCTTTAAGTAAAGAATTGAGAGCAGCAAAAGCTTATTACTGGAAGGAAATGAAAAAAGCTGAAGAAGCTTTTCATAAAGCGATGACGGTAGCGATGAATGACTACGAGAAGGTCGAGTACTCAAAAAAGAGAGTCCCCGGTGCTCTGGTTGAGGCGGCGAGGGACTTTAACGATAAATATGAGGCGGCCTGTCAAGCCTTCGGTAGCGCGACGAAAGAAGCATTGGAGCATTTTCATAAAAAAATAGAAGACCTCATCGGTGTATAGAGGGTAATGTCCAGAGAGAGCATCTACAAACATTATATACCTGCCGTTACCTTTGAATCAGAAAACGACGATTACGGCTACTGGTTTGTGTTTTGTTTAAATAAACTATTGATTAATCCCAGTGAGGGCAGCATTCCGTATTCAAGGAGTCTGGCGGAACTGGACATCTCACCTGTCAGGACACAGTATCTCGGCACCCTGCAGGGGCATCCGTGCTATTCGGCAGAAGTTTCTCCGGATACTACTTCTCCTGAAGGAATGGACTTCAAAGAGCTGAGGCCGTTATACGGCGTTCTTGATGAAGATATATACCTCTTAGCGGGAAAAGCCGTCCAGATTGTGAACTGGGACCGGACTCACCAGTTTTGTGGCAGATGTGGTCATGAAACATACACTCTTCAGGATGAAAGGGCAAAAAAATGTCCGGCGTGTGGTTTCATGAGTTATCCCCGCCTTTCCCCGGCGGTAATAACTGCTGTTTTAAACGATAACAAAATCCTTTTAGCACACTATGCAGCTTTCCCGGGCAACATGCATACCATCATTGCCGGATTTGTTGAACCGGGTGAAACTCTTGAAGAATGTATAAGAAGAGAAATACTTGAAGAAGTGGGCATAAAGGTTAAAAACATAAAGTATTTTGGAAGTCAGCCCTGGCCGTTCCCCAACTCTCTGATGATTGGCTTCACTGCCGAGTATGAGAGCGGGGAAATAACGGTTGATGGCACAGAAATATCGGAAGCTGGCTGGTATGATGCGAATAACCTCCCGGAATTGCCGCCGAAGATGAGCATCGCCCGGGAGATAATCGACTGGTTTGTACAAGCTAAGTCCGGTAATGCCTGAGTAAATTAGTTGAGAAATAACCACTTCAAACGTTTGAGTCCTGACCAGGTGTGCGATATCATCAATGGCCAGGTAAAGTTGAAGTGTTTTTCCGAAAAATTATGCAGAAAGAAGTTCAGTCCACTCTGGCACGTCTTAGTTTCGCCGTTATTCGGGCCAGAAGCTCCCTTCTATGAAAGGGTTTACTGATGTAATCATTGGCGCCAACCGAAAAAGCGTTATTTACAACAGCAGGTTCATTTCTTGCTGTAAGCATTATAACGGGAATGTTTGATTTTTGCCGGACAAATTCAAGAACATGAATGCCGTCAAGTTCAGGCATTGAGATATCAAGGATAATCAGGTCAGGAGCGTTCTCTTCAAGTAAATCCAGTGCTTCACGGCCATTTTCAGCAGTAATGACGTCATATCCCCCTTCTTCCAGTATGCGGCGTACCAGCTTTAATATAGATGGTTCATCATCCACCACCATGATAAGCCTGTTTTTACTCATTTCTATGATTGTTCTCGCAAAACTATTCATACTGAATGGTTAATTGGTTTAACGTATTTCTGCCAGATAATTCGAATTGTTATCCAGTTGAAATACACCTTGGGAATTTTATAACAAGAATGCAAAAGAAAAGATGAATATATAAGATGGATTCTTAATATTCTCTAAACGTTCTTCCGGTGTGGTACTCTGATATTTCTGTGACTAAAAAGGGGAGCAGTACTGCTCCCCTTTTCTGCTTCAAAACCGGAAATACCTTCCAGCTCTGCGCCTTATCATCCATCAGGCTAATGTCTTACAGGAAATTCAATCAATTTCCGGATTACGACTCTCCCTCTTCAACTTTCCAGCTGTATTCCACGTTACCTTTTGATTTCCCTGTGGAGTCACATTCGGTATACGTAACTTTAATTTCCTCAAAGTTAATTGATACCTCTTCTACCGGTGCATCAACTGCCTGTACAATAAACGGGCCGCTGTAAGGCAATATGCTGTCAGGAGCGGGAGCGACCAGAGCATAGGCTAGGGGATTGCTTCCCGTCACTTTATAGCTTGTTACCAGCACATTTGTCAGTTCATATGCATAGAATGTTCCCTGGCAGGTACTTCCCTCTGACGGACCGGTTAGATGAATTTCGACTTTAGGGAATACCTTCCCCTTGCAGATAGCCTCAGCAAGTTTAGGTGATGCCTTATCTATCTGCTTGACGACTACAATATCTTCTAAAATAACATCTCCCCTTCGCCTGGTAGTACTGGTAGTACCACCACCCGGGCTGCTGATTGGTTGGCTGAAGGATATTATTTCGCTCCATCCCTCATGATCTTTACTCTTCGATTCTCCGTCAACGCCTTCGAATTTGATGTAAGCACTGCTGTGCACAAATGTATCTTTCGATTCAAGCTCAGTATTAGCAGTTGATTCGGCTACAGTGGTTGAATCTTCAGTAGATGATTCTGATGTAGTTTCCTGTTCCGGAGTTTGTGATTCCAGGTATTCACAACCAACTCCGAATAATAGTAAGGACATGATTAACAGGCTGGATACGCATAGAATGGAAAACTTTCTCACTTTTTATACCTCCTTATACTGTTACCAAAAGAGCACTACTCACCACTTATATAAGTGATGATAGTACCCTTATTTCACCATTTTTGCCTCCCACGGTAGAAGGTGGGATAGCTGAGGCTATTTTGTTGCAGATTTAAATATTAGATTAAAGTCTAATCTTATTTAAATAGCTTGTCAATATAAGAGAAATGGACCTTTTACTTAATCATGGTTGCACAGGCAACAATGAATATCTATATTTCTTTCGCCGCTATGGTTTCCTTCGGCTTCGCTCAGGACAGGCTAACTGCTCACCATGAGCGGCATTCATTCCCACTCACCCTGAGAGGCATTCATTCCCGCTCACCCTGAGCTTGTCGAAGGGTCTCCAACTAATATTGAGAAGAATCGAAATGGATTATTCTGACCGAACATATTGCAGCTTAAAAACTGACTATGAACGAGGTTGTAGCCGTCTAGATACGATTCTGGCTCAGCAGACGGTTAAGGTAGCAAGTGGAAAATGGGAGGACTGAGGATGAACTCCTTCAGCCCTCCCGCTGACACCAGACCAAAGTACAGTCTGCTTCCGGCACGTCACAATGCTTTCCCACCGGTTGCAGTATCAGACTTTGGTTTAGGTAGTCATCGATATAACCATTCTGTATATTTCTTATACCATACTCAAGTGGAAATTCAGGTGCCTAAAGTAACCAGATTGGTGGAAATTTAATAAAAAACCAATGCGTAACAAGGGACGAATTCACGTATACATATGCTCGGCAGTCAGTGAAACCCGCATATCTGTCGGATTCTACTAAACCAACTTCTTTGCCAGAGATGAATTCCGTGGCAATTGGTCAATACAGAAACCGGCTATAGCTTTATCTCAAGCTTCGGGTCATGTGTCCTTACAAGTTTATACGCGGCAACAATCAGTTCCTTACCGTAATCACAGTTGACCTTGATTGCCATACTATCACTATCGCCGGTGAAGATAACCGGATGAATTTTACAGACAACAGGCCTGACCGGATAAATCCGGCATTCATTTTTTTCAACAATGTAAAACGGACAGGGCAGGGGCAGCCACCTTGTAGAAGCCATCCTGGTCATCTGGAAAGGGTGGGGCACAAATTTTCCCGCTGCTGTCTTTTCTTTCAGGGTTTCATAAGGCACATCAAGGTACCTGGCAATTTCATTAAGCTCTTCTCTGAATACTTCCACGCCCGGACTTTCCGGGTTCAGCGGATTGGGTATGCAGCATTTACCGCATCTCCTGCATTCGGAATAAGATAGAATCTCCTGCACCGTGTCAGGAGTGCATGGCAGGGGAACAGTAAGAGATATATCATCATTGCCCAGCGCGATTAAAAGTCTGTCCATATCAGGACCGGTCAGGGTTAATATATTCCTGTCTTCGAGATGCGATAGTCCGTATTTCTCCAAATCGAGCTTCTCAATTTCCTGCGGTTCGTATATCTTATAATCCATATCCATATTCTAACATTTCTATTAATAATGACATAAGAGTTTTCACCACTACATGGCATAAACAATCGCCCCTGCCTGAATTTTATTCTATCAGGCAGGGGCGACAAATGTCCTTCTTGGTGTTTCATGGAAGTAAATCATCTGGAAATGAGTCACTTATTACGGGGCTCTGGCGTCTGCATCTTTTATTTGCATAGTCAAACGCTTCCTCGATAACGACATCATCCGGTTCGCCAGGACTCCATCTTTTCGCCAGGACTCCATCATTATCATGGTCATAAGAATCGGCATATCCCTTTGATATTCCCCGTTCTGCCAGATAATAGGTAAATTGACCGTTCTGCAATGTGACGTATTCATATGAGAGTCCTCTTTCAGAAGCTGCCATGCAAACAACTCTCCCGCTGCCTTCAAGGTCAGTCATGCCCCCGGACATACAGCTATCGAAAAGAAAAATGACCGGCATGGTTAATCCGCTGAAAGCAGCTTTGAGTTCTCCATCCCAGATAGGTACAAGCTCAGCTATTCCGTCATGGGCAAGAATAAATTCATCGACTAACTCACTATCACCGTCGAGTGCCACACCATTGCCTCCATGTCCGCTGAATGAGAACACTACTTCGCCGGCGGATGCCGGTATGGCTTCTATTGCAGTTAAAATATTCGAACGCGTTGCATCGCTGTCAAGTAGCAGCTCCACATTACCCGACGGAAATCCGTAAACATTTTCGAGGATATTCTCAACTTCAAGAGCATCGTCATCACAAAAATAAAGGTCGTTGGATACGCCCGGATAATCAGAGATGCCGATAACAACGGCATATTTCTCACCTTCTACGGCCGCACCCAGAATACCGGTTGCTGCGCCCCTTGTTCTGCCAGGTATATATCTACCTGGGAGTTCTATCGGCGATCCCGATTTCTCAGTTACCTTTTTGACTATACGTATGTTTTGCGCGGGGACGGGTTTATCTTTATCCGGTCTGTTTGAATTGCCGGGACTGGCACTAGCTATCGTCACCGGTAGCAATAACGAAATAGCCAGTATAATTGAAAATACCGTCATTAAAAGTCTCTTTACTTTCTGCACCATTAATACCTCCTGTAAAATATTTCAGGTTAATATTTGCATTAATATATGAAAGCGTCAATAACTCAATGTATCCACCTTATCAGACGAAAGTATCGTCAATTATGTGTCACTATTGAACTGATTTCTGGTATAAATGCTGCATCGAATTATATCTCTATCTGATTTAAATAGTATCATACGAAAGTGCCTATTCCAATCTGCCGAGTTACTATTCACGTGGGAATTTATAATATGTTAATGTTGATATTAAAATAGACAGGTAGCGCCGGCCAATCCATTCGGGAGAATGAAGAAAGTGAACTACCGAACTCTTTGAGCAGAGACATCAATGGAGGGCACACAGCAACGTGACACCGCAGGACAAAGCCAGAGGAGTAGCTTTTCCATGTTCGGAATCAGATAGATTCATCAATGGATGCGAGCTGCCTTATCTGTTCTATTGAATATAGTATTGTCAATGCCAAAAGGGGGTCCAAACGTATCATGGTAAGTGATATAGTGTTAAAGTTAGAGAAACAACTCACCGAAAACCAGGAATTTCGACACCCCCGTGACCTGCCGCATACCTTTGTAGATGAGGCAATTATGCTTCCAGATAACGAACTGCTCGAACTTGCCGCCCCGTTGTGTAAGTTAAATGAATTCAGGTACATGTGGGCTGGCTTGACAGTTATCCACCGGCATCCATCCGCTTTCCGTAGAGTGCAATGGCAATTCCTGAAGCCCATCGGAAACCTGATGGACCACTGGGCAAAGGTTGATATATTCGCTGACCTGGCGGGACCAGCCTGGCAGGCGGGCCAGATTAGTGATGCACGGGTGATGAGTTGGACGCGTTCTGATAACCGCTGGTGGCGAAGGGCGGCACTGGTCTGTACGGTATACCTGAACCGTAAGGCAAGGGGAGGAAAAGGAGACACACCCCGCACTCTGGCTGTCTGCGAGGTGCTGGCCAGTGATAAGGATGATATGGTGGCTAAAGGTCTGTCCTGGGCTTTAAGAGATCTTATTGCACATGATCGCCGGGCTGTAGAGGACTTCCTTATAAAACACGAAAAAGAATTACCCGCCCTGGTTAAGCGTGAGGTGCGTAGTAAGCTGATGACTGGACGTAAAAATCCGCCCCGGAAACGAGGATAACCGGCTGCTTAGCCTTTGAATAAACCGGGAATGTAAGAGGAGGGAGGAAATGCACACACTCATAGAGATGTATTATCTTACCCGTAAGGAGTTTGAAAGGAACCTCAGGGGGCTGACCGACGAGGACGCCCGCAAGCGTATCGAGCCGATGAACTGCATTAGCTGGATAATTGCCCACGTGGCAAATCAGAACCGGGCTTTCTTCGTTGACTGGCCGGCGGGCAGGGAGACTGACCCGCGGTATGCCCCTTATGGGTTCGGGAGTCCGGCTTCACAGCCGCCTCTAGAGGAAGCGATGAGCCTGTGGCATGACGCCTGCGAAAACGCCGATGCCTGGCTGCAAGCTGCCACCAGCGAGAGCCTTCAAGATAAGGGTGATCTCACTTTACCGGAAAGAGAGAACTGGGGAACTCTGCTGGTCCGCAATATCTTTCATACCTGGTGCCACCTGGGAGAAATCAGCTCAATCCGGCAGATACTTGGCCACAAACCGCCCCAGTTTGTCCATATGTACGATTGGTCTTACAAGGGCACATAGTACGACCGTGTCAAAGGGAATCAACAGAACTACACTAATTTATCTTTTATCAACTAAATTGTGACGGCATTTACCGGGTACAGAAATAGTGTTCAGTCACGTCGCTGAAAACATTGACACTAAGAAGTCCATAATGTAGAATATGCGTTCAGGATTAAGGCATAATCGCAGATGATATGCATCGCGATTAGCTATTAACCCGTGGTTAACCTCTTGGAGAAGTTTAATCCATGTTCTTTTGAGGAGGAAGAATTATGCCTTTTAATATCAATCATCTAACGCCAGTTCTGTTTGGCCTGAATATGTCAATGCGGGCCGGTATGAGGTTGAAAGAGTTCGGCTGCACCAGAGTACTCTTTATCTATGACCAGGGGATAAAAAAAGCCGGAATTCCTGACCGGGTTATCCAGAATGTTGAGGCGCTTGGCATGAAAGTCTGCGTTTACGAGGGTGTTCAGGCTGACCCGCCCGACTATACGATTGAAGAGGGTGCGGAAATCGGCCGGAAAGAGGAAGTAGACGGGATTGTGGGAATCGGTGGCGGAAGCACTATGGATACGGCTAAAGGAGTTAATATCCTGATGGGAAATCCCTCGCCCATACATAATTATATGCGCATGGGGCCGCCGATACAGCCGGGCAAGAAACTCATCCTGATACCCACCACCTCCGGTACCGGCAGCGAAGTAACGACCATGGCAGTAATCACGGATACCACCGACAGCAACAAGAAAAAGGGTCCTGCCGGGAACAACGTGAGGGCAAGCCTGGCTATAGTCGACCCGATGTTGACCGTAGGAATGCCTCTCGGTGTAACTGCTGATACGGGAATGGATGCCTTTTCCCACGCCATCGAGGCGGTCACCTCCGGGCAGGCTAATCCGATGTCGGATATACTTGGGCAAAAAGCTATGTCCCTGGTATGTAAGTACCTTCCCAGGGCAGTAAAGGACGGCTCGGACATCGAAGCCAGAGAGAACATGAGTTTTGCCGCCACGTGCGCTGGTTTCGCCTTCAATGATGCCATAACGCACCTCGGTCATACCATCGGTCACACTCTCGGCGCGGTACATCATATTCCTCATGGTAACGCTTGCGCGCTTGCCATGCCTGAGATTATAGAATTCATCGCCGAGGCGACTCCGGACGGGATAAGACGCACCGCGACGGCAATGGGACTTGAGATAGGTGATAGCGTATCCGCCAGAGATGCGGGTAAGATTGTTGCCGATGCCATCAGAGCCCTTAACGCAGAGATTGGACTGAAAACGCTGAAACAGCACAATGTCGATAAAGAATCGTTAAAAATTGTCGCTAAGAGAGCCGTAACTGAAGGACCGGCGATGTTCAGCCCCAGGAAAGTCAACAGCGAAGACTTGCTGGACATACTTGAGAAAGCTTACGCCCGATAGGTAAACATACTGAACTTGGAGGCAAGAATGAGTAAAGTAATCAGGGTAAATACGAATACAGGCAGTACTACCACTGAAGAATTAAAGAGAGATTACCGGTATTTCGGTAACCGCGGACTTATTGCCAAGACGATGAGTGATGAGGTTAACCCCAAATGTGACCCGCTGGGAGCGGAGAACAAGCTGATAATCAGTACCGGAATATTTGCCGGCACGCCGTTAACTACGGCGCACCGGATTTCCGTGGGCGGAAAGAGCCCGCTAACCGGAACCATCAAGGAGGCGAACGTGGGCGGTAATGCCGGTTACCTGCTTGCCCAGCACGGCATCAAGATGATTATTGTCGAAGATTCGCCAGGCAATGATAACCTCAAGCTCCTCGTTATTGACAAATCCGGCAAGGCGGAGCTTGTTCCTGCCGATGGGTATGCCGGTATGAATAATTATGAACTTGTGGAGAAACTTAAGGGCAAATATGGAGATAAAATCGGCATAATGTCCATCGGCGTTGCCGGTGAGAGAGGTTACCGGAACTCTACGGTGCAAATTACCGATGTCTCTACAGGGCATCCGAATCGGTCTGCCGCCAGAGGCGGAATGGGTGCCCTGATGGGTGCCAAGAAGATTAAGGCAATAGTTATCGAGGAGCCTGCCACCAGACAGGAATTCAAGTATGTCGATAAAGCCAGGTTCGATGCGGCAAACAAAAGACTTGTCGATAGCATAACGGCAGAGACCAATCCTGCCCGCGGATTCACCACCGTTGGAACAATAAATAATGTAGGTATGACTGGAGCGATGGCGTTAATACCGGTTCGTAATTACAGCGGCGATTTCTTCGTCAACGATAGGTTAAATAAGATAAACGGACCGGCTTTCCTTGAGAAACTTAAGGAACGCGGCGGCAGGAACCAGCTACCATGTCAGCCTGGCTGCGTTGTCAGATGCGGCAATATCTATAACGATAGTAACGGCGAATACCTCACTGGCGGACTTGAGTATGAGACAGTCGCTATGGTCGGCACAAACTGTGATATCGACGACATCGATTATATTGCGAAAGTCGACCAGATATGCGATGACATCGGCGTGGATACAATAGAGACTGGCGCTACCCTTGCCGTCTGCATGGAGGCCGGGAAAATTCCCTGGGGCGATACAAAGGCAGCACTGGCACTTGTGCAGGAAATGGCGGACGGAACGGAATTTGGTAACATACTCGGACAGGGCACCGAGACCGTCGGCAAGCACCTCGGAGTTAAAAGAATACCTGTGGTGAAAGGCCAGTCTCTTTCCGGGTACGAACCGCGAAATGCCCAGGTTATCGGGGTCACCTTCTCTACAACTCCGATGGGTGCCGACCATACTGCCGGGGTGGCTATGATGCCGAATTCTGACCAGATGCCCAAGGTCTTCCGGGTCTCGATGTCCGGGATGCTGCAGGGCAATATGGCTTTATCCGATAATATGATGTGCATGTTCGCCTTCATGGGTACGATGAGTGACCCCACCATTCTGCCAGACCTGATGTCCGGGGCATACGGTGGTGAGTGGACCACGGAGGAAATGCAGCAAATCAGCAAAGATACACTTAATTTGGAAAGAGAATTCAACAAAGCCGCCGGATTTACTCAGGATGATGACGTTCTGCCTGATTTCTTCTACAATGAGGTGGCCCCATCGACCGGAGCGATTTTCAACCTCACCAATGAGGATTTGTCGGATACTTTCAAGTAAAACCCTAATTGGTGTTTAATGGTAATGGAGCGTGGCTGGCGGCCAGTATGGACGCCCGCCAGTTATAGTCCTGATACTTGTTTCGATTTTGGGCAGGTTAGTAAGGCACACAGGCGTGGTAATCTCAAATACAACTGTCATTGCGAGGAGCGTAGCGACGTGGCAATCTATATAAATATATTAATTGAGATTACCACGCCCCGATAATATCGGGGCTCGCAATGACATCACTAATCTAAACCAAATAGTACCTATCCTGGTAAACATTGACAAATATCCAAATGCAGATTACACTCAAATTCTGTATATGCTTTTCACAGCAGATTAAACAAAAAGGAGAATTGAATAATGTCGACCCGTGTTACAAATGAAAAAGGCTACCGGGAACACCTTATGAAGCTGAGGGACGATATCGAGAAGAAAAACGGTAAACCCCTGGAACAACTCTATAAGGAGAAACAAAAAAGGCTCTGGGACGTTATAGAAATGAAAGAACCGGACCGTGTGCCGGTCATTGTCGGCGGCTCATATTTTGCTGCCAAACACGGCGGGCTGCCTTACTCCGTTGTCTACTATGACGCTTATGCCTTTAAAGCGGCTTTTACCAGAATGATTGCCGATTACGAACCGGACACCTGGGGCGAGGCAATGACTTCGTCAGGGGCATACCTGGACATGCTGGGGGCAAAGAACACACTCTGGCCCGGCGGTACACTCCCTGAAGACGTAGCACACCAGGCGGTGGATGACGAATACATGAAAGAAGATGAGTATGACCACTTCCTGGAAGACATCACTGATTTTATTACCCGCCGCTACCTGCCGCGTGTTTACACCAGCCTGGAACCTCTGTCCAGGCTATCCCCCATCAGTGTAGGTATGGGAGGCCTGGGTATAGTTGCCCCTATGTTCGGTACGGAGGAATTCCGCAAAGTAGGACAGGTCCTGTCAAAAGCGGGAGAAGAACAGAGAGAATGGATGCAGATAATGGCCAGCCTCAGTGAAGACCTGGAATCTATGGGCTTTCCACCGTTCAGCAGGGCAAGAGGTTTTGTAACCGGCGGACCCGCCTTCGATGTGATGTCCAATACTTACCGCGGCTGGAAAGGTATCATCAAAGATATGTATCGGCGCCCCGAAAAACTCATCGCTGCCCTTGAAAAAATTACCGATATGCAAATAGCCAGAGCGGTGCCGGCTGATACCAGCACCCCGGGTCCGAAACTTGGTGGTGGTGGTGCTATCCACAGAGGCTCGGACCGGTTCCTATCCAAGAAACAGTGGGAAACATTTTACTGGCCCACCTGGAAGAAATCGATGCTAAAAGCCATTGAGCTGGGTTATATTCCCTTCATCTTTGCCGAAGGATTCTGTGAGGAACGTTTCGAGTACTTCCTCGAATTCCCCGAGAAAAGCCTGGTAATTCGCTTTACTGATACGGATATGTTTAAAGCAAAAGAAGCCCTGGGCGACCACTTCTGCCTGATGGGCAGCGTACCGCTGACATTAATGCAGATAGCCTCACCTTCGGAAGTGGATGAATACTGCAAAAAACTCATCCAGGTCTGCGGTAAGGGTGGCGGATATATAATGAGGACAGATACGGATTACATTCAGGACGCCAAACCAGAGAATATAAGGGCAATGGTAAATGCGGTTGAGAAGTACGGGCGATACAGCTAAAAAGGCGGTTATCCGGACATACGATATACTAAACATTACATAAAAGGAGAATAAGATGAGTGAAGACCTGGTGAAGGCCATTTCTGAGATAAATGAAGACGAGGCAGAGAGTCTGGGCAGGGCAGCAATTGATAAAGGAGAAGACCCGCTCAATATCCTGAAAGACTGCCAGGATGCGATGAACATCGTCGGCGAGCGGTACGAAAAAGGCGAGTATTTTCTCCCGGAGTTGGTCATGTCCGGAGAGATACTCCAGACGATTTCCAATATTATCAAGCCGAAAATGCAGTCGGCTGCGGAGGGTGATGCCGGGCGGAAGGGCAGGATAGTACTCGGTACGGTCCGCGGCGATATCCATGATATTGGCAAAGATATAGTAGGGTTCATGCTGGATGTCAACGGTTTCGAGGTACACGACCTTGGAGTGGATGTCCCCGAAGCAAAGTTCGTTGAAGCGGTTAAAGAGGTGAAACCACAGGTAGTGGCTTTGAGCGGCTTCCTGACGATGGCTTATGATGCAATGAAATCGACTGTGGAGGCGCTGAAGAAAGCCGGGCTGAGAGATGAAGTGAAGATAATGATTGGCGGCGGGCAGATGACCGAAAGGGTGAAGGAGTATGTCGCCGCCGATGCCTTCGGCATGGACGCTGTGGCGGCCGTAAGGCTGGCAAAGCAATGGATACCGTATGAATAGATATATGGCACGTGATATCCTGATAGTGCCCATGGGCAGTAGTAATTGGCGAGTTGTGGTTCAGCGCAGACTTACTTCGCTTAATAATGGACACAGGAGCCACGATATTAAACAGATGAAAGCACCTGAATAATGTGTCAACAATTAGACCGAAAAATTAGCACACCACTTTTTTGATTTTATCAATACCCAAATCAAGCCGGCAAAGATTATGAAAGACATCATAAATTCTATTAGTGCTATAATTTTATCAGGCTCGTATATGTAATTGCCGAGAAACATAATGGCGAACTGAGCCATCATGGCTATAGCTAACCAGATGCCGAGTATAAGGCTAAAGTATATTGCTCGTATATTCATCTTCGATTAATGCTTCTTCTTCCCCTTTCGCTTTTCCAGTGCCCTTTAATTATTTAAATCTTCTTCTGAAATACCCACTTTTGTCGTAACCGTTGTAAATACCTCTTCTAAATTATTCATGATTATAGACTCTGGTATTTCCAGATTAAGAAACATTCATGTTGTTGAATATACCCTATAGGGATTACCAACAATAATACTTTGGTATAATTTTGGATAGCCATAAGTATCACTTCAGTGATACCTTGGGATCATTATGGCACCGGGTAAAAGAGAAAAACGGGTGTTTTTTAAGGAATGGCACCTTTTTATCGAATTACTCTTGAGTGAAATAACACTTCAATAATCGCATACAGGATTCAGGAGGTACGGCCGGTATCTGTGATAGTCGGTTACTTCCTGCCAACAGGAATAACGTATAGAGGTGCCTCATCTTGGTGCAGCTGGAGGACTCCGGCTACTTCTTCATCATCGAAGGCTCCCGCGGTGACCAGTCCCAGGCCCATTGCCGTAGCCTGGAGGCATAAATTCTGCGCGGCGTGTCCCACCTCGATGTGAACGTATCTTATGCCTCTATCACCGTATTTCCGGGTTGTTCTCTCATAGACAGCGGTAAATACAAAGATGGCAGCCCCGTTCCTGACACTACCCTGTCCCAGAGCAGCATCAGCGAGTTCGTCCCTTATATCGCCCTCCATGATTTTCCGGAGCCGGTGCTCGTCCGGTTCATATCTGTAAATGCCGGGGCTCAGATTCTCGACATTCCCGGCTACTACGTATATTTCGAGAGGATAGAGAGCTCCTGCGGATGGGGCGGTCCTGAAACCTCTGGGGTCGGTGGTCCCCTGAGCTGCCCAGAGTAACTGAGATACCTCCCGGAGTGCTAAAGGCTCTCCGGTATAACTCCTTGTCGACCTTCTTGAAAGCAGGCTTTGTTCAATAGATACGTCACTTTCATATCTCGGCTCAGGCAGTATTACCGTCGAGGCATCCCCCTGCTCTGGACTCTCCGGCTGAACTGAAGACGGCTGGCCGCAGCCGGTAGAAAAAGATATCAGAATCGCGACCAGGCAGGACAGGTATGTCAGATGAAAACGGTATTTCATTTTTTAATCCCGTATTTATTTTAGGTTATGAGTTTAGTTATCTCAGGCGAGTTTGTCAATAAAAAAATGAGTAACCAGGAAGCTTTATCAGCTACCTGTATAACGAAATCGCTGTCACAGAGTCGTTGTTACAAATGACCTCTTATCCTGCGCCCGTTGCCGTATCCGCTGGCGGGCTGCCATTCAGTCCAGAAGTTATCCGGTTTTCTCTGCCTGCCATAGCCGAATAAATCATCCAGTTTGACATAAAGAGAGTCAGCCCATCTGGCATTATCGGTAAACCAGCGTACTGTGCGGTGAAAGGGGGTGTAGTCCTTGTTATAGGGACAGGTTGCTATACAGGACACACAGGGTGTTTGAACCCGGGACCAGTAGGTCCGGCAGGTCTCGGCATTTATCGGCCATTTCATTGCGCCGGGATTGTTCGACCTGTTATTCGGTTCGGCAGTCCGTTCGCCGGTCATAATCGACCGTGACGGGCAGGAACGGGCGCATTTCATACAGGCTCCGCAGAATTCCGTTACCCCAAAGTCTATCGGCGGGTCAGCCACCAGCGGTAAATCAGTAATCACCTTGCTGAGCCTTACCCGCGGACCGAACTCCGGAGTAATCAAGATTCCATTTCTGCCGATATCACCCAGTCCGGCCTGCATCGCCATCGGTATTGACAGGGCAGTATCATTGCCACTCTCAATGGCCTGATATCCCAGATAACGGATGAAAGACGCCAGGTGGGCGTTGGTGACTGCCATTCGGCTGTACCCCATGCGGGTTGCCGCATTGGCGGTGTAGGTATTAAAATACCTGATCAGTTTGTAGTCCATTTCAAAACCCAGGACAATAGCATACTGAAACTCATCCGGTATTTCCTTGACCATCGGCGAGGATTCGGCAGATTCATATACCCAGCGCCGGTCGAGCTTGCAGATGCCAACAAGGTCGGCACCGAACCACCGGGCTGCCTTCTTAACCATACCGGTGAGCTCTGCCACATCATGGGTATCGGCCTTTACTCCCTCCGGCAACCGGTAGGTCATAATCGAAGCCATCTGGTTTACCGCAGGGGGTATCCCGTCTTCGGTTCCGAGAGCAGCCCCGGATGGCAGATTAAGGCCGAGACCGGCCGGCACATTCGGCCGCGAGATACTTGTTCCGGCATTGCTTCCCCACCTCAGTGCCTGGTCTTCAAGGGTGAAACCAGCCTTTTCCCCCGCCGAACCGGCAATCGACCAGTTCTCCAGCAGGCTCTTTATCTCCGAGTCCCACATCGGCCGGGTAAACATCTGGTTCCTCGGGTCAAACCTCTCTATTGGGCCTGCAACATACTTCTTTTCCCATTCAGCCAGTGTGATTTTTCTCATTGATTCACTCCACCGCGATTAATCAAGTTCTGTAATATTGTCATACTATATTACCGTCATAAGGGCGAAGTCAATGTTACGGAAAGGGAAATATTAAATAGATGAAGGTAAGTGACAATTGAATGTGCAAGAAATGGGGTAGTCTATGCGACGTGAGTGGCAGGAATGCGGACTTTGTTTCCTCTCTGAGTCCACCACGCTCAGGTAAATATTACAAATATACTGTGCACAACGGCAAACAGTTCCACGGTACACATTAATACCAGTCCGGTTATTGACGCGTTACTGGCTAACGTGGATTTCCTGATTACCCACAGCATAAAGGATATGAATGAAAATATGACCAGGCCAACCATTATCCCGGGTATTAGGCCGGCGGTACCAATGCTTAAAGAGTCTTCAACCACGCCAAGGTAGGTCACCCCGTAATAGTTCAGAGCAAGGTCGATAATGATCAGAATCAGGCACGCTATCATTAATTTTGATACTATTTGATTTGTCACTTTTCACTCCTGGAATAGGTGCTATCAGAGCAGTAGAATTTAACCAGATGACGAACTCAGAAAGGGTTAAAAATTCCTATCCCGGAGTATCCATTCTAGCAGAGTGGGGGCGAGGTGGCAAATGTGTCCGCAGGTGAATTACAGGCGTAATGTTATCTCTAGAAATGATATTTTACGGTGAGTGTAGCTCTAGCTGAAACAGTTCCGGCTCCCGGCTAAAAGATACCGGAGTCATCCTCTTTCTCCAGTCGGATAATCCTGATACCCGACCGGCAGGCAGCCTTGTTCCTTCACTATCTTTGATTCCCCGTGCTCATAAATATATTATCGAGAGATTATGCACTACTGCAACCATCTCCACGCCGCACATCAACACCAGTCCGGATATCGAGGCGCTCCTTGCAATTGCAGATTTGCTCAGTACCCATAGCACAAAGGTCATAAACGAAAACAGGACCAGGACAACCATTAGCCCGGGTACCAGACCGGCATTGCCGATGATAAAGGAGCCTTCAACCATTCCCAGGTATTTCACCCCGAAGTAGGTGATTGTGAGGTCGATAAGGATTAGAATCAAGCATATTATCATCAGTACTGATATTGTTCGATTTGTCATTTCCCCACCTCCGGAATTTAAATGATACTTATGTTCTCATTTACCCCCCGGTTCCAGTCGTCGAACCTGACTTGGCGTCTGAGTTTAATCTAAATGTGATAATTTGTCAATCCATAACAGGGGGCAATTCTGGTGCCTAAATCAATAAAAAAGGTGGAAATTTGACAAGAATACATAAAATATCGGGTAAATACGAAAGAAGGGGCGGTATTATGCAGGTAATACCAGTCTGACGGACAGATACGGTGTCGTGTTGTGGGCCCGTTATTGAGAAACCGACTCACAAGCTGGACATATTCAGGAGATAAAGCAGTTGAGGTCAATATTAGGTCAGTGCCGTCACTCCTGTGTGAATGGACTGACTAAATACGTTTCTATCTCTCCTTCCAGGAGGACTGCTCCATTATTAAGTTTACGGCAGGCGTCGACAAGCCTCCGGGAAGGGTCTATCTCTCCTTTTTTAAGCGCATGCAATTCATCCGCTATGCTCATTGCTCCAAGAGCATGGGCTAATCCAGCATCAGAGGGGTCAGGTTTGACGCCGGCAACGCACGTATATCCGGTAACAAAATTCCTGACATACGTGTAGGCTGCTTTTCTGGCTCCAATCTTATCCATATCCTTCCTCCTCTCATTGGTTCAACGATGAAAAAGGGTACCTCGACCATTTTTTCAACGGTTTTAGCACCCTTAGTCTCATCTTATCACCTCCTGATTAACTCGGAGACGGAGATGGTTCAGGTTATTTCATATATCAGCGCTATAGTTTAATCCTACTGTAACAATCTGTCAATACCGGAAAAGGAAAAAGTTTTATAAAAATAATGCGGCGGCACTTGATAGTGCCGCCGCAATTCTATTATTTTACCTTTTAAGGTTTTAAGGGTGGTATTTCTTGGCAGAATCTATCATTGCTTTGAGGTTTTCCGGTTTGGCTTCATCAATGGAGCTGCCGTGTGTGAGGATGAAACCGCTGCCCTTGCCGCAGACCTCGATGAGCTTCCTGCAGTATTCCTCAACATCCTGCGGTGACCCTATCTGCAGCAGGCTTGACGGCACATTGCCCATAATGCACAGGTGGTCTTTCAGTATTTCCTTCGCCCGGAACATATCTACAATATCGAAATGGACAACAGCCTTACCTTTCGGTAATTCGAGGAAATACTCAATACGGTCGCCGTATCCTCCCTCGCAGAACGGCATGGGGATATATCCAAGCTCGATGGAAGTCAGCATGGCTTTTTTAAGTCCCGGCCAGTAGAATTTCTCAAATTGCTGCCTGGACATAAAGCCTTCGGCGCCCCGGTGAAGGGCAAGGAACAACCTCTTTGGATTACCTCTTTTATTGGGGTCGGCCGGGGTTGCCCTGTTAATCCGGTTTTCGAGGATTCTATCGCAGGCGGCGATGAGCTCATCGGGGTGGCGGAACATATCCAGCATGGCACCGTGCATTCCCCTGTAAAAATCTGAAATGCTATCGAAAGGAGCCCCGCCGGCACCTCCTATATAGCTGTTGGCAAGCAGTCCCAACCTTGCCATATCTTCCTCCATGCTCCCCACCGCATTCTGCCATTTCTCCTGGGCTATCCCGGCTTTCAGTAAAGCCCTTCCCATTGTCTTGAAGTCCTCCGATGTAAAAACCGGAGTCATACCGGCAAAGCCTATTGCCCTGTCAGCAATGGGAGGAAGATTAGCCAGGGGCTTTAGCGACTCGAACGCCCTCGGCAGGACATACCTGAGGAAAAAGCCGGTTGGGTCAGACATGAAAAGGTCGTATTCGTCCTCCATCATGCACTCAATATCGATTGCCTGATGGGAAACATCGGGGGGAAGCGGGCCGCCGGGCCACTTTGTCTGCGTCGGATTCAGCGCCTCCAGAGCTTCTCCGGAACTCATTCCCGAATAGCTCTGGGACATATCAGGCTCAAAATCAACAATCGTCCTTAATGCCGCTTTTCTCCAGGCGACGGCATCATAGTATGAGGTAGACTTGGGTATACCCAGATAGCGTGCCGGGAAATAGGTCATCCTGATAGAGACAGGCACTCTATCAGGTTCCTCTAAGGCTATTGCCTCTCTTGCTCTTTTTTCTCTCTCCTCATATAGTTGCTCCGGCGTTTTACCGTGTTTACGCTCGATTTCTTCTCGTATTTTCTTTTCTTCTTCCGTATACTCTCGCCCGGACTCCAGAGTCATTCTCCTCCTCCTTATTAATTGCATATTTTTCCTGAAACAGCCGTCTGACGTATCGCTCGGTGGCAGGTAAAGCAAATATAAAATGTTATTCTTTCTAGTGAATATTTGCAAATGATGAAGGAGTCTATACTGTAACTAATACTGTACCTGTTGAGCCATCTGTCCCCCCTCGGTGGCTGCCGGGGCGCAGGATGTCAGCAACAGGACTATTACAATTGAATAACTCACTGCCAGCGATATGGTCTTGTTTTTCATTTACCACTCCCGGAATACCGGTTATTCTGCCTTAAATCCGAAATGGTGACAGCCGCCGCTATCATATTGAGGTTTCAGTTGCCCCGGTTATCCGATTAGAGGTGCGTATCCTGCAGTGTTCTGACCTGGCTTTCTAGCTTTTTAATCTTTGCCTCAAGTTCCTCCACATTCGTACGGAAGTACGGATAGCACAGTATATAAACGATGCATCGGGTAAGGCAATAATATCTAATACCGGACAGAGAAGTACCACGGCTTCCCCTGGTTTTCTGGAAGTAGCGAGGCTGTGTAATGAGACCCAGGTCATATACCGACTGTGATATCGGGATTATATTAAAAGTACCTGCCCTTGCGATTTGGAATATGGAAGAATCGAATACTCTTTCAATAAAAGAGAAATCAGGTTTCCTGGATAAGCTGCGGTTGATACGGTGGCCAGCGGTAGCTGTTTTATTGCTGGTGATATCAGTGGCGTTTGTCCTCACCTGGCAACTTCTGACCGGAAGCGTGCTCCCGGGTCTGCCACCGCCCGGTCTATCTTATCTGGAAAACAGCAATCCGGCTGAAGTGGATAATTCCAGATTACCGGTAACTCCCACAGCCGAGCTAAATATCACCGGCAACCCACCGGACATCGATATAGACGAGTATGAGCTTGTTATAGATGGTCTGGTTTCATCACCGCAAAGCTTTACCTACCAGGAGCTAATGGAATACCCCGCCATCACCAGAAAAGTACTCTTAATATGTCCCGGTTTATTTGTCAATAATGCAGTCTGGACGGGCATACCCGTTAAAACGCTGCTAGAGGAAGCCGGCGTGCAACCTGATGCCTTTATCCTGGTATTCCGTGCCGCCGACGGCTACAGTAAGTATATTACAATCGATTCTCTGGATGAGTCTGACGTCTTTTTAGCCTATGGAGTAAACGGGGAGGTGCTGCCCCGGGAACACGGCTATCCGCTCCGCCTGGTTATAGAAGGCGAGTACGGGAACAAATGGGTAAAGTGGGTTGAGAGAATCGAAGTCATGTGAATCTGTCACGATTCCTGCGGTGTTGAACCGGAAAGACAGGCAATATAAAGGGGGGAATTTTCATTTCCCCCCTTTATCATTTCACAGGATTAAGGACTATATTGATATCGTATCGATGTCTACAGGTATGCTCTTAATTTTAGTATCCCATGGATTTCTTCAATTCCTGGTCTACCCAGGGATACTGGCACCATCTCCATCCGGGACCGGCCCAGCCGACGCTCATCTCACCACTGTATTTCTTCAACCAGGGCCACCAGAGATTGTACTGATACGGCAGCGGCCGGGGTATGTACCACACCTGTTCAAGGCCGTATTTGGTCAGTTCCTTGAATTCCGCATCAACCCCATCCCAGTCTGCCTGGTTAAAGAGCTCAAACATCTTTGCCTTTACCTCTTTAACATGAGCGTCATTTACCTGACTCGGGTTCCACATCGATGGCGTATCACAGTGAATCATCCGGTAGTAACCGCCGATGCCCATGCCGCCGGCAATAATCATGTCTTTATAGGTGAATCCTCGCCATAGATTCATATGGACACCCTGCTCCTGGGGATGGATTTCGAGGTCAACGCCAATCTTTGACCACTGATCCTCAATCACCGAAGCGAAATCTACATCCAGGTTTGTATTCCGGCAGTCGAGGTCAGCTTTGAAACCATTGGGATAACCTGCCTCAGCCAGAAGCGCCTTTGCCTTTGTCGGATTATAGGTATAAATTTCCTTGACCTTCTCAGGCCACTCGTCCCTTGGCAGGAACATACTGGCATACTCTTTCAGGTAAGGGAAAGGCCAGGTATTTGTCTCGGCATCACCTACATACAGCTCATCAGCGATTGTCTCAAGGTCAGTAGCCATCATCAATGCCTGGCGGACCCTGACATCGCTTGTCGGCAGGTTGGGGTCGTAAAGATGCATACATATACATTGGGTGGCGTGGGCGAGGTGCCTCTTGGAAAGTAACTCCGGAGCATGCATTGTTACAGACTCGGCATCCTCAAGGGTACTCATGTTAGCCTGGTCTACCTTGCCTGTCCTGATTGCCGCCTGCAGAGTAGATGAATCAGTTATGATTAATAGTTTGGCACCATCAACATAAGGTAACTGGTTACCTTTTCCAGGTTCAAGAGGGTCAGTCCGCCAGTAATTAGGATTTCTATCGAATGTTACCGCACTGCTGACAACATAATCTTTTATTATGAACGGCCCGGTGCCAACCTGCCTTGTCCAATCATTACAGTCACCATATTTTTCACATACCTCACGAGCTACGATATGGTTCCTGTCAAAGAACTGGGAATGTGCATCGGCAAACTCACTCACCGGAACGACAATATCTACCGTCCACTTGTCAGGAGTGGTTATAACCGTACCAGCAGCCAGCCTTGGATAAGCATTATGCACGTAAGCCCTTGGCTCCGACAAAACCCGATTAATGGAATAGGCAATGTCCTCAGCAGTCATCTCCCTGCCTCCGACCAGAGCGCTTGCCTCATTAGTCGGGTCGAGAGAATAGTGTACACCCTGGCGGACATAGAATACGAAATGCCCGGCTTCAGGCAGGTCCCAGCTCTCTATTACTGCTCCTGCCTTTAAACGGATACGGTCGCAACCGCTGTACGTCCAGTCAGCTTCGCCGGAGCCGGTTGGACCCTTTGTCCAGTCGCCTTCGGCCGGCTCGTTATGGGTGAAACCGCCAAGAGTTGTGGTCATAGCATAGGCTTCATCCCAGTCTATTACCGTGCTGATGGAAACAACCCTGAGTATACCGCCGTATTTCGGCTCTTCCGGCCCTGTCACCACTCCTCCCTGCTCCTCCTCTTCCTCTTCCTCCTCTCCAATTATTACTTCTTCCTCTTCCTCCTCTTCCGTTACTGCCGGACCACATGACGCAATTGCCAGAGATAGCGCCATCAAGCAGCTAATAGTCAGCCATAAAACTTTCTTTGTCATCTGCAATATCACCTTCTCTTTCAATTTGAGGAACCTGTATCAATTACTAATCCGCAGAAGCGTACCAGATATCTGATACGTTTCTCCCCGGAAAACATCATATGAATTGGCTCAAAGGTGCACCTCCTTTTTAGCCGGCCCCACCATTAGACCCCTTAGTGACCAACTTCACTCATTGGAGATGACGATGAGCGTCAATTACGCTGCCCGGCTGGGAAAGAAAACCTGCAGCACTCCGGAGTTCATGGCAGGGCCAGCAAGCTAAATGTCTACATTCCTTAACTAAACCTCTTCTTCGTATACGACCATCGAGTGTATGAATGGCCTGTAAATAACCTGCACCTGAAAAACAAAAAAGGCATCGTTCATCACCGGCAATTCAGTGATTCAGACGCCCTATCATAGGATTCATCTCATAGTCCTATACATACATTCCCAGGCCGGACTACATACTGGTGTATAATTCTAGAACTTGTACGCTCATTTGTCAACAGGGATAGAATGGGGCAGGCAATCCTTCAATGAGATTCTATCCCGTAAAAGGACTACCCCCCTTCAAAGAGGGGGGTAGTCCAATGAGAGAAGAAATTAGAATAAGGCCAGGCCATTCTGTGGGTGGCTATTTGCCAGGTGGCCAGACCAAGAACCATTAAACAGGCAGCGATTATTCCACCAATAAGCCACCAGTTCATCGATAGCAATCACGGACTTTCTTCTCTTGTGTCAGGCTATGTCGATTGTTCAGGTTCAGATACCTCCGGTTGAGCTGACCTCCGTGTCTTTTACTCAAACATGTCTGCACGAATCATCATTCTGTGATTCGCCAGGAAAGTTTTGAAATCATCTCGATGTATTCTGTAATGACTGCTCGGTAGCACGAATGCCGGAAGTAGTCCGTTCTTTACCCATCGCTAAACTGTTGTACTGCTGACGCCGCAGGCCTTAGCGATGAACCCGGTGGTGAGATACTCTGGATACCACTCTTCATTCATATTAAATTCGGTCTCCGGTATAATGGCCCGAATACAGCCAAAAATCCCACACCGTCAGTGTGCTGACATATTACAGCCAGTCATTATCTTAATGATGTGGCTAGAGCAATTATGATTATGAAACAGGTAATATTAATAAAATCTTAATGTTTGCCTTCCGAATATTGATATTTTCTTAACACTACTTTTAACTATTGCTTTGTTTGATGTGATTGCATGATATTCATCACTCTAAGGTTTTGGTGAGAATGTTACACCTGTCTTTTTTTGCTTTGTCAGGTCCGGGGGATTGTATAGCAAAAAGGCTCACTGGATGAGCCAAAAGGCTAACATATGAGCCAAAAGGCTCACTGGATGAGCCAAAAGGTTATCGACATTTTGGGGACAAATAACAATACTAATGGTGTTTTTACAGGTAGTTGAAGTAACGAATGTAATGCAATTATTACTGCTAAATCGAAGCTTGAATTGACCCGGGAGGAAAACTACCTGGGGGAAGGAGGTGTGCCTATGAAAAAGCCGGCACAACCGCATGCAGTGCAGTGGTTGTGCTTTTTATTTCTCTAATTTAAAGGAGGCATGCGTTGAAAAAGTATAAATGGCTAGCCGGGAGGATAGTTACCGGCCTGATGTTATGTGCCCTGCTATCAGTGATGACGCCCGTTTCACCCGTTCAGGCCGAGGACGCAGTTACTTTCCCTGATTCTAATCTTGAGGCAGCTATACGTGACGCAATCGGAAAGCCCACGGGCGATATTTATCCATCTGACCTGGAAACGCTGCAGTTGCTTGACGCGATGAACAGAGGGATATCTGACCTTACCGGCTTGGAGTACTGCGTTAACCTGGTAGTGTTATTTCTTCAGGATAACAATATTACGGATTTATCGCCCCTTCAAGGCTTGACCAGCCTGGCCAACCTAAGGTTATCCAATAATCAGATAAGCGATATCACACCACTTCAAAATTTGACCGGTCTTACTTACCTGCTGCTCAGATTCAACCAGATAAGTGACATCTCGGCCCTCGCAAACCTGACCAATCTGTGGTATCTGAATCTCTACGATAATGATATCACTGACATATCTGCCATCCAGAATATGACTGGCTTGACCGAACTGTGGCTCGGATTCAACCAGATAAGTAACATCTCGGCCCTTCAGGGTTTGACCGGCCTGACCTATCTTTATCTGGATGGTAACCAGATAAGTGATATCTCTGCCCTTCAGAACTTGACTAGCCTGTTTTCTCTGATTATTAACCGTAACCAGATAAGTGACATTTACCCTCTTGTAGAGAATACAGGATTGGAGCAGGGCGATAGTGTTGACCTTGAGCTAAATCCGCTGAGCACGCAATCGGTGTACGATTATATTCCACAACTTCAGGCGAGGGGAGTCACTGTTTCTTATACTCCACCTGCAAACCAGCCACCTGTGGCCAATGCCGGGGGACCGTATCAGGTACAGGTAGACTGCGAAGTGATACTGGATGGGAGTGCTTCGTATGACCCGGACGGGACAATTGACAGCTATGACTGGGACTTCGGAGATGAAACCAGCGGCAGTGGCGCTATTGTGCCGCACACGTATACGACTGTGGGTGTATATGAAGTAACTCTAACTGTCACCGACAATGAAGGTGCTCAATCCAGTGATACAACAACGGTTGAGGTATCCCCGCCTCCGGTGCCACCGGTGGCTGATGCCGGCGGTCCTTATCTGACGGAAGTCAACTGCAGCGTTGACCTGGACGGCAGCGCATCATATCACCCGGACGGTACCATAGTGAGTTATAACTGGGATTTCGGTGATAATACCGGTGGCACCGGTATTATTGTACCACACATCTACACTGCTTCTGGAATCTATGACGTAATCCTGACCGTCACTGATTCTGCCGGACTCGAGTCCAGCAACACCACAATGGTTGTTGTCTATGACCCGCAGGCAGGCTCCACAAAAGGAAGCGGCAAAATCTGGTCGGAACCGGGCAACCTCAAAAGTGACCCCGAATCAGAGGGGAGAGCCCGTTTTGGCTTTCTCGCCAAATATAAGGACGGTACGATACAGGGTAAAGTAAGATTCGAATATCGCCCCGCCGATATGAAGCTGAAAAGCGATGATGTAAGCTGGCTGATAATCGATGATAACACCGCTCAGTTCCAGGGGGAGGGTACGATAAATGATGAAGGCCTTTATACCTACCGGATACTGGTAAAGGACTGGAAATGCGTACCGGATAAACCTGACGAGTTTTCAATCACGATATGGGAAGGCACGAACACGGCAGCAGACCCTATATATGAGGCGCTCGATGCTCCGCTCATTATAGGGGACATAAAAGTGCGTAGTTAAGGGTACGCTTCCGTTAGCTTCATTACCTCTCATCTTCAAAACCAGACGGGAGGGAGAGCATTAATGCTCTCCCTCCTTTTTGCCTCTCTACGTATTTATTATTACAGGGGATTCCTGTATAATTTATTCAGACTGGATTATACAAATAAGGACGCGGGATAGCATCGGTAATCTACAGTGGGAAAGAAACGAATCGATAGTTTGCTTGTAGACAGGGAGCTTGTGGACAGCCGGGCTAAGGCTCAGGCTTTTATTATGGCGGGAGAGGTGGTAGTAGATGGTAAAACCGTTGTCAAATCCGGGACGCTTGTCGCCGAGGAGGCAGAAATAACTCTTACCGAGCCACCCCCGTTTGTCAGCCGCGGCGGTATTAAGCTTGATTATGCTCTGGACCAGTTCGGGCTTGATGTTTCCTCTGAGGTTGTGGCCGATATCGGCGCATCAACAGGCGGCTTTACAGATTGCCTGCTGAAGCGGGGGGCCAGCCGGGTATACGCTATAGATGTCGGATACGGGCAGCTCGATTACCGCCTGAGAAAAGACCCGCGGGTGACCGTCATTGAGAGGACAAATGCCCGCTACCCGATAACCCTGCCGGAGAAAGCAGCCCTGGCAACTATAGATGTCTCCTTCATTTCGGTAGAGAAGATAATTCCGTCTGTGACCCGATTATTAGCCGATGACGGCTACTTGCTGGTGCTTATAAAACCCCAGTTTGAAGCCAGGAGAACCGAGGTAGAGAAGGGAGGAATAGTCAAGCGACCGGCAGTCCACGCCAGAGTCCTGGGGAGATTTATCGCCTGGGCAACAGAGCAGAACTACAGATTGAGAGAATTGACAGCCTCGCCAATTCTCGGCGCCTCCGGAAACCGTGAGTTCTTCGTCCTGCTAAATTTGACATAATGATGATCACGAGAGATGTTTCACTTCAGGTAGAGAGTATGAATATTAAAGGCAGGCTATACCTGCCCGATAGGAGAGCGCGTGCTCCGTATCCCACGGTATGTATCTGCCACGGTATTCCATCCGGTAATCCTCCTGACCCGAATGACGGAGGTTACCCTGAACTGGCGGAGAGAGTCTGCAATGAGGGTTTTGCCGTGTTCATTTTTAATTTCAGGGGGACGGGAAACAGTGGCGGTAACATCGATATGCTTGGCTGGACGGGAGACCTGAAAGCCTCCGTCAATTATTTGTACGGATTACCGGAGGTAGACGTATCCCGCCTGTCACTGCTCGGCTTCAGCGGCGGGGCGGCGGTTTCAGTATACGTGGCATCACAGGACAGGAGGATTTCAGCCGTTATTGCCTGCGCCTGCCCGGCGGAGTTTGATTTCAGTGACCCGTTACCCCTCATTGAGCGGTTCCGCAGAATCGGTGCCATCAGGGATAAGGATTTTCCTATCTCCGCTGAAGAGTGGAACAAAGGCTTCAAGCTTATCAGCCCGGTAAACGTGATAGACGAAATCGCTCCCAGACCTCTGCTGCTGGTGCATGGTAACAGGGATGATGTAGTGGACATAAGCCAGGCTTACAGGCTGCACGCCAGGGCAGAAGAGTCCAGGCAGTTAATAATAGTTGACGGAGCCGACCACAAATTACGGAGGAATGACCGGGCAATAGCAATTGTTATCGACTGGTTGAAAGCCTGGCGCTCGGATTAAGTCTTCACTCAAAAGACCTCGCTCTATCTTGCTTCCCGGAGATACATCGGTTACTTCTGAAGAATTGATATTTATCCAGCGGCTGCGGAGGAAAAGATGATGAAAATATTAGCAATAGTTGCTTCAATCCTGGGAATCGCCTTTATCTGTGTTCTTGCCTGGGCGTTTATAACCACCGGCGAGCTAAACGAAACCAGGGATATATTATCTTCGACCAGTGCAAAGCTGGCATCTACTACTGCCGAGCTGGAAGAGACAAGGGACAAGCTGGCTGATGCAATTGACGAACTGGCCGATACCAGAAAAGACCTGGCAAGCACCGAGGATGAGCTGACAAGTACCAGGGATGAGCTATCAGATACGAAGGACGAACTATCAAATACAGCCGGTGAATTATCACGTGTCAGAAGCAAACTGGTGAGTGCGGAGAGCGATTTAACAGATATGGAAGAACAGTTGGATATAGCTCGGGGAACACTGGACGGACTGGGGATTGAATTGATGAGAAGCAAGGAATGTTATGATGTAAAGCTGATTGACAATCCCGAGGCAACGAATCCTGCCTGGGAACAGCTAAAGACTTTCCTGACTGAAGATAAAACCGATAAGAACAGGTATATCGCAGGTGAATATGACTGCTCGGAGTTTTCAAGGGATGTTCACAACAACGCCGAAGCAGCCGGAATTCGTGCTGCTGAGGTGCAAGTCCAGTGGTCCAATGATGATATTGGTCATGCTCTGAATGCATTCCTGACAACCGACTACGGGCTGGTGTATATTGACTGCACCGGGAGTCCGGACCTTGCCGCTCGTGTAGTTGTTGGAAAAGAATACCGCGGCGTCAATTTGTACCGCATTACGGCAGCAAACGTCAGAAGTGACTGGTGGTGGGATAGCCTGATGGAATACTACTACATACGAGCGGAGCGTGGGGCCGAAGCAAAGACATCGGATATCATTATCTTCTGGTAGTAAAAACAGGCTACTTTTCGGTATTGATTGGTGATGTCGTTGCGAACCCCGACTTTACCGGGGCGAAGCAATCTCTATTAATCTTTTGAGATTGCCACGCCTGCGTGCCGAAACGCACTACGGCGTGCAGGCACGTCATCCCGATGTTATTCACTCTGACATATCGGAACGAGTCGGGACTCCTCGCAATGACAATTGAATCAACCGGATGCAAACCGCACCAGAAACAGGCTGAATTGACCTCTATAGATAGATGATATATACTTAAACAGGGGAAGGTCTTATTGGAGACTACTGAGAGGCAGGCAGGCTTGCACGAGTCTTGCGGAGTCGTCGGTGTTTACGCTCCTAGCGAAGATGTAGCCCGTATTACCTTCTTCGCCTTATTTGCCCTTCAGCATCGCGGCCAGGAAAGCGCCGGTATTACTACCACCGATGGGGAAAAGCTCCAGATTTATGCCGATATGGGACTCGTTTCCCAGGTCTTCGATGAAGATTCGCTGAGCCAGCTGGGCGGCAATATTGCCATCGGCCATAACCGCTATTCAACGCGCGGGTCCAGCCGCATTATGAACTGTCAGCCGCTGGTAGTCGGTGAAGAACCAGACGTTCTGGCAATTGCCCACAACGGGAATATCGTTAATGCTGAAAACCTCCATAAAAGTCTTTCCGACCACGGTTACACATTTCATAGTTCCACAGATAGCGAAGTTATCGCCAATTTAATCCATTCCTCGCCAGGGGCCGACTGGGTGGACAAGATAAGATATGCCATGCACCGGCTTCAGGGAGCCTATTCGCTGACCCTGCTGACAAAGGACCGCCTGTTTGGTGTCCGCGACCCCTTCGGCGTGCGGCCATTATGCCTGGGGGATCTTAACGGCGGATGGGTGCTGGCTTCAGAAACCTGCGCTCTCGACCATATCGGAGCCGATTTTGTCCGTGAGATTGAACCCGGTGAAATAATCACCATTGATAAAAACGGCATTCAGAGTTTCCGCGAGGACTCGGAAAAGAAAGCCCTTTGCATCTTCGAATACATTTACTTCGCCCGTCCTGATAGTACAATTGGCGGGCGGCTGCTTTATCCGGCACGTCAGGCAATGGGAGCCGGACTGGCTGACGAGTATCCGGTGGATGCCGATATCGTTATGGGAGTACCGGACTCGGCAACGGCTGCCGGAGTCGGCTATTCTCACCGGTCAGGAATACCTCTTGCCGAAGGGCTGATGAAGAACCGCTACGTCGGACGCACTTTCATCAATCCTGACCAGAGAATCAGGGACCTTGGCGTCAAGCTGAAGTTCAACCCTCTATCCGAAGTACTGGATAACCAGAAGGTGGTGGTGGTGGATGACAGCATTGTCCGTGGGACAACCACGCCACAGGTAATAAAGCTGCTCAGAAAAGCAGGGGCTAAAGAGGTGCATATACGAATCTGCGCACCGCCAATCCGCTATCCCTGTTTCTTTGGCGTTGATATGGCTACCCGCTGGGAGCTGATTGCCGCCAAAAAAACAATCCCCGCCATCAGAGACTTCATCGGCGCCGATACACTGGGATATCTGAGTATTAACGGATTGATTAAGGCGGTAGGTCTGCCGAAGGATATGTTCTGTATGGCTTGCTTCACCGGCGATTACCCGATACCGGTCCAGATTGAGATGGACAAACTGGCTCTTGAAAGTGTACCTCTGGACGATAAAGCTATGTACAACATAAGATACCGATAGGTTACCCCCTAACCTCCGTAACATCTCGGTTATCTTGACATAACTCGACTGTTCAAAGTAAACTTATTTAAGAATAGGACTATGGCTGGAAAGGGCAGGGGCAGGTGGCTCACTGTCCTTCATTATTATTAATAACGCCCGGAGTATGGTAAATGGATTTGGATTTTTCCAAACTGGACAGGGCTTTTAATCCGAAGTGCCTGGTGATAATAGGGGACAGGCCGAACGGGCTGTGGTTCCGTATGCTGGGCAATTTCAAAGGAAAGGCTTATTCCGTCCAGGTGAACCCGGAGACGGCAAAGGAAATTGAGGAAGCCGGAATAAAAAATTATACAAGCCTGCTTGATATTCCGGAGCCGGTGGACCTGGTGATTGTTTCGACCCCGAGGGGCGCCGCGCTTGATATCTTGGAGGACTGCATTCGCAAGGACGTGGGGGCAGCCCATTTCTTTACCGCCGGTTTCTCCGAGACGGACTCCAAGGAGTGGTCGGAGGTGGAGCGTAAAATAGCCGAGAGGGCTAAGCAGGCGAGCCTGCACCTCGTCGGTCCCAACTGCATGGGCATCTATAATCCCGCCACCGGAATAGGGCAGAATATCTGGAAATATACCGGTTCCCTGTCACCTGTAGCCATGATATCGCAGAGCGGCACCAATGCCACTACCTTCGGCCAACTGGCAAATATTCAGGGACTTGACATAAATAAGTCGGTTAGTTATGGCAACGGAATAGTGCTCGATTCGCCGGACTACCTGGAGTACTTCGGCCAGGATAAAGAAATTGAAGTAATCGCCATGTATCTGGAGGGAGTGAAGGACGGCAGGAGGTTCATGAGGGTACTGAAGGAGGTGTCAGCCCGGAAACCGGTGGTGATATGGAAAGGGGGAAGGACCAGTGAAGGGGAACGGGCGATAGCTTCTCACACCGGCTCTCTTGCCATCTCACAGACGGTATGGGAAACGGCGCTGAAGCAGTGCGGGGCGGTACAGGTGGGCAACATCGAGGAACTGATAGATACCATCAAGGCTCTCCTCTATCTGCCGCCGGTTTGCGGTGACAGGGTAGGCATTGCCGGAGGTTCGGGAGGGCAGTCGGTGGCAATAGCCGATGCCTTCGGCGATGTGGGACTGAAACTACCGCGGCTGACAAAGGAGTCCTATGATGAACTGGATAAATTCTTCAATCTTGTCGGTGCCGGCTATCCGAATCCTATCGATACCGGCGGCGCCAACCGCCGGCAGTTAAAACATATCATGGAAATCCTGGAGAAAGACCCGAATATAGATAACCTGGTGCTGCAGTCCGGCGGCCGCTGGTTTACCTGGGACACGACCAGTGAAGACTTCGATATCCTGGCCGGTATTAAAGAGCGCTCCCGGAAGCCGGTGATGGCAGTCTACCCGTTCTCAACGCCGGAAGATATGAAGCGGGTAATGAAGGATACCAGGGAGTTCCAGAAAAGAGGCATCCCGGCATTTCCTTCCTTCGAGAGGGGAGCCCGCGCCCTCAAAAACGCCCTCGACTACTACAGGATGCACGAGGGGTAGGTTCTAATAACTCTATTGGTTCGTATTAATGTGATATCAGTCACTAACTAGCCTTCACAAACATGAATTATTGACAAAATCATTTATGAGCATCATAATGTTTAAGCGGTACTTGCGAAATATGTCTGTTAGCCGTCGTTGATCCAGCGACGACCTTTAGAACATTTCGCTTCATGCTCAGCCTTATCTGCTACTGTCATGTCTGATGCAGTAGGGTAGATTCATGATCGCAAGTACCGCTCAATATTTATGAATGAAATACAAGGCGCAAATCTCAGTTTAATAGGAAATCCGAAGGACTGGGCTGAGCAATTTTTCAGCCTAAATGACGCTAGAGATGTCGCAAAACTCTTAAATGTAGATTATGACCTACTAGTATATTATCTTTATAAAATCCCAGATGAACATAGATATAATACCTTTGAGATAAAGAGACGTAGGGTTGATTCTCCAAATCGCACAATATGCGCACCAGCAAAATCCCTTAAGATCATTCAATCAAAACTTGCTCAAGTTTTAACGTCTGTATATTACCCAAAGGTAGCAGTGCATGGATTCCGTAAGGGTAAAAGTATATTAACAAACGCCGAAAAACATATCAATCAAAAATTCGTCCTTAACATTGACCTAGTGGACTTCTTTCCTTCGATAAATTTCGGTAGGGTTAGAGGTATGTTTATGGCGACCCCTTACAACTTAAATGAAAAAGTTTCGACAGTCCTAGCACAGATTTGTTGTTTTAATAATGAACTCCCTCAAGGCGCACCTACATCTCCAATAATCTCAAACATGATCTGTGCGAAACTCGACAGTCAATTAAAACTACTTGCTCAGCGCTCTAGATGCAACTACACAAGATATGCTGACGACCTTACCTTTTCAACCTCTGCCCCCAAATTTCCTGCGCAACTTGCATCAATAATCACTGAAGAAAAAGGAAATCGTCTTCAAATTGGTGAGCAACTGAGAATCGTTATTGAAAATAACGGTTTTTCCATCAATCATGAAAAAGTAAGATTACAGACCAAGACTCACCGACAAGAAGTGACAGGATTGGTCACCAATCAGTTTCCTAATATAAGGCGACATTACATTAGACAAGTTCGTTCTATGTTGCATGCTTGGGAAAAATATGGACTAGAAAAAGCTGAGCAAGAGTATTTTCAGAAGTATCGAAGACAGGAACGAAGTCCCTACAAAGATGAACCTAAGTATAGGAACTTATCATTCAGAGATATTCTGTTAGGAAAGATAAGTTTTATCGGTTCAATAAGGGGCAAAGACGATTTTATTTATATCAAACTATTAAGTAAAATAATCAGCTTATCGCCAGATTTAATAGGTCAAAAAACTAAAATTGCCAAGTCTCTTGAAGCAGAAGATATACCTGATTTAATGGTGACTACAGAAGGACAGACGGATTGGATGCATATGAAAGCTGCTTTACTAGCTCTTAATGTTTCTGGCAAATACAGCAAACTAACTATCCAATTCGATGAGTATAATTATGAAATGGGGGATACAAAGCTCTGCCAAAAATGTGAAACACTGTCTACTATTCCCTTAACTGGAAATACCAAATACGTATTCATTTTTGATAGAGATAATCTGCAAATGGTAAACAAGGTAAATGATGGTAGAAATGCGAAAAAATGGTCTGATAGGGTATTCTCATTCTCCATTCCGGTACCTAAACACAGAACGAAAACTCCAGAAATATCAATTGAATTCATGTATAGAGATGACGAAATCACGAGAGAAGATAAAGAAGGAAAAAGATTATTTATTAATCATGAGTTCAACAATATAAGTCAGCGCCATAAAACGCTAAACTTTTTCTGCAAAGATCAGAATAAATTTAAAAATGACCGTATATGTATCATCGATAGTCTTGTATATGATGATTACAACAAACCCGTAGCATTATCTAAGAAAAAATTCGCTCAATATGTGTTACAAAGCGAACCGAATTATGATGACTTTGATTTTACAAGTTTTACCGAGATATTTGACAAATTAGAAAGGATTCAACACCTTTAGATTTTACACTGTTTCCTCTCCTCCCACTGTTTGCGGAAGATTTCCATCACTATGAATCTGAAGCCGCTTCTTTCAAGTTTGCCGCAGGGAGTGAAACCGCACTTTTCAAAGCATTTCTGCGCCCTTGTGTTCCACTCCAGGGTTTTGAGGTGAATGCGGCTGAGTTTCGTCTCGCGGAAAATATGGTCGACCAGGGTATTGACAACATCGGTGCCGTAGCCTTTATCCCAGTAATCGCGGTCGCCAATCATTATTCCCAGTTCGGTCTCGCCGGTGAACTTATCTATATTGTAGTAGGAGCAGTTGCCGATGTGCTTGCAGTCCAGAGTATCCACGGCAAACTGGCAGCTATGCCGGTGGGGACGGCGGAGATCCTCGGTGTAGTCTTCCAGGTATTCGGAATAGGGAACAGCTATCACCGGGGCGGCATCTAGCCGGGCAAGCTCATGGTCGGTTTCCCAGGAATAATCGTCCCAGGCATCCTCCATGCTCTTTTCCCGCAGTATTATCCTGTTGTTAATAATCATAAGCTTCCTTAAACCTCTTCATAACCGGAAGGAAAGCGGGTCATCGTTTGCCTCAACCATGTTCAATGCCTGCTCGGCAGCCTGGCGGACCGCCTCGTTGTTACTCTCAAGGCACTGTCTGAGGCAGCCTGTTGCCCGGACGCTGCCTATCTTGCCAAGCGCCTGGATAGCCGCCATCCGGACATCCACGTCCGAATCATCCACAGTAGTTATCAGGTAAGGGACAGCTTCCTCCTCATCAAGCTCACCGCAGGCGCCGGCCGCTTCAAAACGCAGCTCGGCATCAGCGCTGGATAGCTCACTGAGCAAAACCGGCAGCCAGACGGGGTCGCAGCTTTTCCCCATTGCGTAGATGGAGCTTACTTTAAGAGCGGGAATTCCACTCTTGTAGGCATTGCCGATGGCTTCTCTGACCTCGGGAAGGCTTGCCGGGGCGGCTGCTTCCAGGGCGCGGCAGATGACCTCCACCGGTTTCTTTTTATCGCCGATAGCCGCCAGCAGGGCCTGGTGCACCTTTGAAATGTGGGAGTCGCGCAGTTTATCGTGCTCCGCCAGCATGGCATACTTGCCCAGAGCAACGGCCGCCGCTGCCTGGACTCTTTCCGAGCTATCCTGCTCCAGTAAACTTATCAGGGGGTCAATCAGTGAAGCTTCCTCGTTTTCCCAGAGACCCTCAATCGCTTTAGCTCGCACCTCGTCATCACCGTCCTTCAGGCAGGACTTGAAGATGGCGTCGAAGTTTAGCTCGAGGTTATCCTCGGCAAGCTCAACCAGCCGGTCCATAATCTGCCGCCGCCGCTCCGTTCCGATTGCCGGCCACGAGCTTTCAAAGGAGTTCATCTCTTCGAGACTCAGGTTCGAAAGCTCAATCAGTTCCGAATTGAGCAACGGGCTATCTTCTCTGGCTAACCCGGTAATTATTTTTTCAACTGGTATAGGCATAACAGCTTTCCCGTTCTTATTCCTCTTCTTCCTCCTCTTCCCCGTATTCCCAGATAGGTTCGGTAAAGAGGTCTATATATTCTCCCATAGCCTGGGCAGCCATCCGCTTCATTCTCTCTCTGGTCTCGTTAGCCTGCTGCGAAAGGTCGTACGTGTCAATCTTTATGCCCAGCATCTGTGGCAGCACGGTAAATATTGCCAGGGCGGCCATCGGATTCTGTATCCTGGTGGCATACGAGGGCACCTCGCCGAGCAGACAGATTCCCTCGACATTCCGCTCCCTGGCTACTCCGAGGAGCAGGCCGTTCAACCCCGATATCTGGAGATTACCTCTCTGTATCAAATCATGCTCTTCCAGTTCATCGGTAAGCTCCGGGACAGTGGCTACTCCCCACACTTTTGGCTGTTCGGTATGGTGAATACGGGTGATAGCCGCGGCGCAGGTATATATCCTCTGCACCTGAAACTTCAGCGCGACGTCGACAACGCAGTTAGCCAGTCCGTAAGCGTTGGAAGCCGGCTGGTCATCGCCAATAAAGAGAATAATATCGCTACCACCTTCGGTGTTTTTCCAGTAGTAAAACCTGCTGTGTGGAAACTGCGGCGCCTCAACAACATTATCCCTCACCGCCACTCCGATTGGGTCGAAGAACCGGGACGCCTCAATTTCTCCCAGTCTCTTGAAGTCGAGTTTCTTTTCCAGGTAGCTGGCGACAAGCATTGAGACGTTACCGATGCCAGGCCAGGCAGCTACCAGGTTCGGCGATTTCAGTTTCGGACGGGCATAAAGCTTTACCGCACTGTTCATTTCATTTTTCCTTATTTTTATCTGAGTTCATCAGTTGTCATTGCTAGTATTATTGTCTGTCATTACGAGCTTCTATTCTTTTTATTAACAGTGTCATTGCGAGCCCGCCTCTGGCGGGCGTGGCAATCTCTATTAATGATTTTTATAGATTGCCACGTCGCTATGCTCCTCGCAATGACGATGTTGATATATTCTTATTATATAATGTAACCCTATCCCCTGTATCCCCTTCCCCTTCGATAAAGGGGATAGGGTTTTTCTGGAGAGGGGCTTCGCCCCTCTCAACTCCCCTTTTTCTTACTTTACCTTATTAATAGTCTTTATTGTTATACTTCTCCCTTTTGTAAAGGGAGATCGAGAGGGATTTATAGAATCCCCCCTTAATCTCCCCGCCTGCCATAGTTCCGAGGAACGGCGGGCAGGCCTTTTGCAGAGGGCGAATGCCCATCGCCGTAGTGACACCTTAAAATACCTTTTTACTTTCCCTCACAGAGTCACTCTCGCTGTTACTTACTCGCCACGGATACAGCCGGGAGGTATAGGGGCGGGGTGTTGAGGAAGCCTCCCACCCACTTGGTTTCGCTGCCGATGGCGGCAATGTCTTTAAGGAGTCGGTAGATGTTTCCGGATACCATGGTATCTTTGACCCTGCCTACTATTTTACCATTTTCTATCTTATAACCTAAGAGGACATTGCCGCTGAAATCGCCGCCGAGGATATTTCCCTGGCTGGCGCCCATTAGCTGCTCGACAATCAGGCCTTCTTTGATATCAGCAACCATTTCATCAAAAGTGGTATCGCCCGGGGCAATAATGAAGGCGCTCGCTGAAGGTGACGGCAGACCGCCACCACGGCGTCCGTTACCGGTGCTGACAGTGCCGGCCAGTCCGGCGGTCTGAAGGTCATAGAGAAAACTCTTTACCACGCCCTGCTCGATTAGAGGGGTCTGCTGACCGGGCACACCTTCGTCATCACAGGGTCGGCTGGTGGGGCGAAAAGCAGCCAGAGAGTCGTCCACAAGGTTGAATTTATCGCTGAATACTCGCTGCCCGATTTTGTTTCCAATCGGCGAAGCTCCCTCATAGACCGTCTTGCCGTTAAAAGCAGCCATCAGTGGCATTGCCAGGGCGCTGGCAACACCATGAGCGGTGAAAATAACCGGCAATGAACCTGTCCTTATGGAAGCCCGGTCCTTCGCCCATTCAAGTTGATTAATGACCTCCTGAATGACATCGTCCGCATCCAGCAGCGGATTACAGGAGCTCCTGCCGTCCCCGACAAAAAGCATATCGGTATCGCGGATTAACTGCCCTTCAATACCCAGGCTGAAAGTGCTTTTCCTGTATTCAGCCTGTCCGCCGCGGGAATTCAAAATCCGCACCGATACCGTTCCCTTGCTCACTCCCCCCTCACAGATAAGCTCCGGCGTATCACCTCTTACCGCGGTGATAAGGTCTTCACCGAGCCGGGTCATCTCCTCAGTGGACACAGTCTCTACGGCGGAATCGAAGATTTCAACTTCAGGAAATGAATTAAGAGCAGGAAATTCGAACTTCGCCTCCGTACCGAACTGCGCCGTCTCCACTGCCATATCAACAAGGTTCCGACTGTCCTCCATACCGGTAGCCGTTGCGTAGCCAATCCTGCCGTCTTTAATGATGCGCAGGGCGATGTTTGTGCTCTGCCGGCTACGGATGTGTTTCAGGCGGTTCGTCTCGAACTGAACGGAGGTCTCTTCGGAAGTAACGGCGAATACTTCGGCTTCTCCGGCAACTTCCCTGGCTTTTTTAAGGACATCTTCCATTCATCTACCTCCGACCAGGCAGTTGTGGATTCTAATGTGAGGACTGCCGTTTGAGACGGGCAGGGGCATCTGTCCCCCCTTGCCACAGCCACCACCCTGGTTCATATCGAGGTCATTGCCTATCGCGTCAATGTTTTTCAGTGTGTTAAATACATTGCCGGTAAGCACTACAGGCCGGATTAGCTCCGCCACTTTGCCATCGCGAATCATATAGGCTTCACCGGCGGAGAAGGTGAACATCTCCATACTCGTCGTACCACCGTACCAATTCTTGGCGTACACTCCCTCCCTGATATCACCGATTATATCCTCGAAGGAAGCGGTGCCCGGTTCGATAAAAGTGTTTGTCATCCGCACGATTGGAGGATGACGGTAGCTTATCGCCCGGGCATTACCGGTGGGTTTTTCTTTCATTCTGGCGGCGGTCTCCCGGGAATGCAGTCTGCCGACCAGCTTGCCTTCCCTGATAAGGTAGGTCTTTGTAGCCGGCACTCCTTCATCGTCATATTTAAAACTGCCCCTCAGTCCGGGAACAGCAGCCGAATCGATTATATTTAGCCCGGTACCGCCGAACTCCTTGCCCAGAGTCATAATCCGGCGTAACTGGTCATTCTCGTAAACAAAGTCGGCCTCGGAGAGATGGCCGAAGGCTTCATGGACAAAGACCCCGGCAAGAACCGGGTCCAGTACCACGGTATACTCTCCGCCTTTTGCCTGCGGAGCGGTCAGCATTTCCACCGCCCGCTTCGCCGTCTGCTCCACCTGCTCGTTTATCCCTTCAATCGCCGAGAAATCTCCCCGGCTGCCCAGACTCAGACCTACCTGCTGCACATCATTGCCGTCAGAAGCGACTGCCGTCAGGCGCAGGGTTACGTCTTTCCTTTCCTGGTCGATATGGCTGCCTACCGAATTGAAAAACACCGTTCTCTTCCTCCCATCACCGTAACTGATAGTTGAGGTCTGTATCCCGGGAGTAGCCCAGATAAGTTCGTTATACTCATCGAGCTGCCACTTTTTCTCATTCAGGGACATCGCCAGCGGGTCTTTACCCGTCTCGGCGGGAATAATAGCCACCACCGGCTCCAGCTCACCGAGGTCGATTTCTTCCCCACCGACAATGCGCGCCTGTGCGATTGCCGTTTCTATCCTTTTCGGCAATTCTTCGAAGCTGTTAAAGCTGACAAAACCCCAGCCGCCCTTGACCAGGGCCCTTACATTCCCGCCGACGGCGGTGCTTTTATTGACCGCCTCCAGCGTCCTGCCCCGGTAAGTAATCTGGCTTGTCTGGTTCTCTTCAAGCCGGACTTCTATATAATCTGCACTGTATTTATTCAGCGTACCGGCTGACTGGTTTCCGATTTCTTCAATACCTGCCATAGGCGTTTATACTCCTAGGAAGTAAATTAAACTACTGCTACTCGACTAATTGCAGTGTCATTGCGAGCCCGCCTCTGGCGGGCGTGGCAATCTCTATATACGTATTGATATAGATTATCACGTCGTCCCGACAAAGTCGGGACTCCTCATAATGACAGTTGTATTAGAGATTGCTTCTTTATCCCCACCAATACCCCTCTATCTGATTATAACAAAAGAGGGGGCTTTGATTATACAGTTAAGCCCCCCTTTTATCACTGAAAATAGAGAAAGTCTATTACTATCTCTCTATGACCATAGCCATTCCCTGTCCACCGCCGATGCAGAGGGTAGCCAGGCCCAGCTTATGACCTTTACGCTTCATCTGATGGGCAAGAGTAACCAGAATGCGTGCTCCGGTGCAGCCGATTGGATGCCCGAGCGAGATGCCGCCACCAAGCACGTTTGTCTTGCTCATGTCTATTTCCGGAAGCTCCCTGATTACACCAAGCGACTGCGAAGCAAAGGCTTCATTAAGCTCTATGCAGTCCATATCTTTCAGGGTTAGTCCGGTCTGTTTGAGCACTTTCTTTACCGCCGGGACGACACCCAGCCCCATATAGGCGGGGTCGACACCTCCAGAAGCATAAGCGCGGATTTTCGCCAGCGGGGTAAGCCCTAGTTCACTCGCCTTATCTGCCGACATTATCACCAGGGCAGCACCGGCATCCGTTATCGCCGAGGCATTACCGGCAGTGATACCGCCGTCCGGCTTAAAGGCGGGACGTAGCCTGCCCAGAGCCTCCATCGAGGTCTCCCTGGGATGCTCGTCAATCTCGAACATCTGCTTCTCTCTTTTTACCGTGATTTCCACCGGGATAATCTCGTCTTTCAGCACCCCGGACTTTATCGCTGCCAGCGCCCGGTTATTACTCTCCAGGGCGAACTGGTCCTGTTCTTCCCGGGTAATGCCGTACTTCTCCATAATATTCTCGGAGGTCATTCCCATGTGGTAGTCATAGAAAATTTCCCACAGGCCATCATAAACCATACCATCAACAAGCTTGACATCGAACATTCTGGCGCCCCATCTGACCGAGGGTGCATAGTAGGGAACGGAACTCATATTTTCGGTACCGCCGGCAATGATTACCTCGGCATCACCGGCCTTTATTGCCTGGGCGGCAAGGGCAACCGCTTTCATACCGGAGGCGCAGACCTTGTTGACAGTAAAAGCGTTTATCTCTTTGGGGATACCGGCATAGATTGACGCCTGCCGGGCAACATTCTGTCCCTGACCTCCTTGGATAACATTGCCCATAATGACTTCATCAACGGTAACTTCCTTCAGAGAAGCGTCATCCCAATCAGCGTATTGTTTCTCCAGGTCAATAGCACCCTGGTCTTTGAGTGATTCAGGTCCGCAGCTCAGTAACTCGGCATCCACCTTCGGTTTCAATCCGGCCTGTTTCATGGCGCCTTTAATGGTAATACTGCCCAGCTTCACCGCAGAGACGTCCTGCAGAGAACCACCATAATTACCTATCGCCGTTCTGGCGCCACTGACGATTACAGCATCTTTCATAAAATATCGCTCCTTTATCAATACTTACCTATTATTTATTATAATCGTAGAATCCCTTCTTTGTCTTCTGTCCCAGCCAGCCGGCAGTAACCATTCTTCTCAGCAGGTTGGGAGCAATATAGCGGTGCTCCTGCAGTGTTGCGTAAATACCGTCGGCCATATTGAGAACAATATCATTGCCGATAAGGTCGGCTAGCTCAAGAGGCCCCATCGGGTGGTTCAAGCCAAGTTTACAGGCGGCGTCAATATCTTCTTTAGTGGCGACCCCGTTCTCCAGCAGATACATAGCATTGAGCATGAATCCTACTGCCAGGCGGTTGACAATGAAACCCGGAGTATCAGGCAGGACTACCGGGGTCTTGCCTACAGACTCAATGAATCCCTTACAGATTTCAACGGTCTCATCGCTGACAGTAATTGGCTTTACAATTTCGACAAGTTTCATTGCCGAGGCAGGGTTGAAGAAATGCAGTCCGAGCACCTTATCCGGGCGCTTGGTCACAATTGCCATTTCAACAAGCGGCAAGACCGAGGTATTGCTGGCAATAATGGCACCGTCCTTGCATATGCCGTCAAGCTCAGTAAACGCCTGTTTCTTTACCTCCAATTCTTCAACGGCTACCTCTATCACGAGGTCACAGTCACTGAAGTCCTTTACGTTTGCCGTACCCTTGATTCGACTCATCGCCGCATCTTTGTCTTCCTGAGACATCCTGCCCCTCTCAACGCTCCTCCCCATGGCGGCATCAATCGTTCCAACTGCTTTGGTTGCGCGTTCCTCGCTCCTCGAGGAACCAATTACCTCATAGCCTGCCTGAGCACACACCTGGGTGATACCACGCCCCATTGCTCCGGTAAAGCCGAGTATACCAACCTTCTTTATTTCCATACTGTCTCCTTTCCTCGATATTTTTTACTATTTTGCCTTGAAATCCGGCTTCCTTTTCTCGTTAAACGCAGAAATTCCTTCTTTACCATCTTCGGTTTCCATGAGATGGGTGAAAAAAGAACCCTCCAGTCGCAAGCCGTCCTCAAGAGGCATATTATAACCCCTTATCATCGCCTCTTTTGCCGCCCTGACTCCGAGAGGCCCAGCCTGGCAAATAGTATTAGCCCATTCTCTGGCTGTAGACATGAGTTCTTCCTGTGGAACCACCTTGTTTACCAGACCGATGCGGTACGCTTCCTGGGCATCTACAGGTTTTCCCATAAGCAATATCTCGGCCGCCTTGGCCCACGGTATAAGCCGGGGCAATCTCTGAGTGCCTCCCCATCCTGGTAACAAACCAAGAGTAACCTCAGGCGTACCGAGGCGAGCATTCTCAGAGGCTATCCTGATATCACAGGCCAGTGCCACCTCTAACCCTCCACCAAGTGCTACGCCGTTAATAGCTGCAATAAGCGGTTTCCATAAATCAAGTCCGTACTTCGGAGCGGCCGGCCACAACCACTGGTCATGCTCTTTCATATATGGTAAGGTGCTATTTATATCAGCACCAGCGCAGAAAGCCTTTTCACCGGCTCCGGTTATGATACCTACCCAGAGTTCGGGGTCGTCGCGGAAATCTACCATCGCCTCATTCAACTCCTGCCAGGTTTCAACGTCTACCGCATTGAATGCTTTTGGACGGTTAATTGTAAAAACAGCAATCCTGCCTTCTTTCACATAGTCAACGGTCATAATGAGGCTCCTTTGACAGTATTTAAGGAACTGCTGAAAGGGGATTTCGTGCCGATTTTAACAAAGCGTAATTTTGGTGTCAAGCTATTACTCTTGGATTTCAGCCTGTTAGCCAGGAGACGAACCCCCAGATTAGCATCAGCAGTCCGACGGCAATGGCAATCCAGCCGCCTATCTTCAGCGCCCCGAACTGAGGCCGCGGCGGCCAGCGGTCCACGAATTCTCTTGCATCAGGTCGGGTGGAGAGAGCATCATAATAGGTCTTTTCCTCCTTTTTCCCCCATATGATTGCGGCGATTCCGAGAAGGATAAATATACCTCCCATCACCATTAGCACAACACTGTCAGCCTGAGGCATTTCTAACCCCTGATACAGGATATTATCTTGTCACAATATACAGCCTATCGGCGCTATTTTCAACTAGGTGATATCGGCAGTAGCTCCGGCCTCCTCCAGCTTGGCTTTGGCGGCTGCCGCATCATCTTTATTGACCCCTTCTTTCACTACCTGCGGAGCACCCTCCACAAGGTCCTTCGACTCTTTAAGCCCTAATGAGGTCAGCTCACGTACCGCCCTGATTACGCTAATCTTGTTCTCACCGATTGTCTTCAGGGTTACTGTGAACTCAGTCTTCTCTTCTGCTTCTTCGGCAGGTCCGGCCGCAGCCGCCGGAGCACCGGGTGCCGCCGCCATCACCGGAGCCGCGGCAGTAACACCGAACTCGGTCTCAAGGGCTTTAACAAGTTCCGATAGCTCAAGCACGGTCATGTTCTTAATCGTCTCCATGATATCTTCGGTGGACACTGCTCCTGCCGTGCTCTTTGCCTTTTTGGCTGCTGGTTTCGCTTTTGCGGCAGCTTCTTTCTTGGGTTCCTCCGCTACCTCTTCGGCCTTGGGCTTTTCAGCTTTGACTTCTTCGGCCTTGGGTTCTTCGGCTGCTGGCTGTTGTTCTTCAGCCTTGGGCTCTTCAGCCGCAGGCTCTTCGGCCTTCGGTTCTTCGGCTGCTGGCTGTTGTTCTTCAGCCTCAGCAGCTTCCGTGCTGGCTTCCTGTTTTGTGGTCTCTTCGTTAGCCATTACTCTCTTCTCCCTCCAGTTTTTGAATTTGAGCTTGTAATACTCCAACCATCCCTCTAATCGGGCTGTTGAGACAATTAACCAATGCTGATATCGGGCTCTTCATCTGACCTATCGCCCTGGCAATCATTATCTCCCTTGACGGTAATGTGGAAAGGGTGATTACTTCCGCCGGGGTAAGCACTTTATCGCCGGTAAAGCCGCCCTTAATGCCCAGTTCTATCTTTGTCTCATCTATCCAGGCAGCCAATATCCTTGCCGGCTCTGTTAAATCGTCGTAGCCGAAGGCAATAGCTATCGGACCTTCCAGGTAACTCAGCAATTCATCCTTACCGGCTCTCTCGGCAGCAAACCGGGCAAGCGTGTTCTTTACCACTTTATATTCGCCGCCCGCACTCTGAATTCTACGCCGCAGAGCAGTTATTTCGGACGTGGTCAGGCCCCGGTAGTCAGTCAGAATACCGATACTGCTTTTTAAAAAGGTCTCCTCCAGACTATCAATAGTCTGCGCTTTCTTCTCTCTGCTGGGCATTTTTCAACTCCTTATTACCGATAACGTATCTTATTCTAAAAAAGAAGTCCCTGTGCCGGTTTGCACAAGGACCAATCTCCAGATTTCCTTTTCACTCCATTATAGTATGAAGTGCGATTAATCCAGCGGTTTAATCCTCGGCAGGCACGTATATTAAGCTTAAAAAAGCACCTACTGTCTCAGGACAGAGCCATGACTTGGATTATCCAATCAGGCTTTTATGAATTCGTACGCAATCTTGCCACCGGGTAACTCTACCGGGACTATCTTTATCCCCATCCCCGGTTTAATATCACTCTCCTCGATATCTTTACTCAGACGGCCGAAAACTTTCAGACCATCGTCAAATTCACCTATTCCAAGGGTATACGGGGCTTCATCTTCAAAACCGGACGGCCCGTAATGTACTACTGTATAGGTAACCAGCTTGCCGTCATTCTTAATCTCAAACCATTCCACCTCACTATCCAGGCAACTCGGGCAGTCCATCTTCGGCGGGAAGTAGCTCGTCCCGCACTTCTTGCATCTGGTGGTCATCACCTTGCCCTGCTCCAGATAGTTTATGAAATCCTCGGTCTTCGATTCGGCTGTAAAGCTTACCGTCCCAAAATTCTCAAAACCCATGCATCTATCTCCTCAGAATAATCACGTTGCCATACTGCCCGACGCCACCGATATTATGGACCAGGCCTACCTCGGCATCTTTCACCTGAGCTTCAGTAGCTTCTCTCCGAAGCTGCCTGACGATGGTCCTGACCTGTGAGCCGCCGGTAGCACCGATTGGATGCCCCTTTGACAGCAGCCCGCCGTCGACATTCACCGGTATCTTCCCGTCTGCATAGGTCTGCTTTTCCTTGACGAGTCTGACTCCTTCGCCGGGTTTGGCAAAACCCAGGTCTTCATAAGCCAGAATCTCGGATATGGTGAAGCAATCGTGTACTTCAGCGACATCGATATCATCCGGACCCATACCGGCCATTTCATAAGCCTGTCTGGCAGCATCCTGAGCACAGCTCAAGCCGGTAACCAGTCTCCTGCCGGACATTGTCATTGTATCCGTGGCTGCACCCAGACCGGCAATCCATATCGGGTCTTTACAGACATTTTTAGCCACGTCGGCGCTGGCGACTATTATGCAAGAAGAGCCGTCAGCGTTGGCGCAGGCGTCATACAGCTTCAGCGGTGTAGCTATCATTGCCGAAGTCATCACATCTTCGAGAGTAAGCTCCTTACGGTAAGTAGCCTTGGGATTTTTTGAACCGTAGCTGGCATTTTTAACCCGCACCAGAGCCAACTGTTCCTCGGTGGTACCATATTCTGCCATGTGGGCTTGAGCGAACATTGCGTAGCCTGAAGGCATTGTTATACCGAAGGGTGATTCCCACATAATTTCGGCGCCTCGGCCCATCCTCTCGGCTGCTTCACGGGAGGATAGCTCAGACATCTTCTGAAAGCCGATAACCGCCACCACCTTATGCAGACCGGACTTGATTAAAGACCAGGCTATCCTCAGTCCGGTAGTGCTTGAAGAGCAGACACTCTCGACATAAAAAGCCGGCTTTGGTGTCAGCTCCAGGTATTCCGATATCAGGCCTGAAGGTGAGCGCTGCTTGTCATATTCCGGTGCCGAACAGGTAATAGAAGCGTCTATATCTTTATTCGTTAAGTCGAGTCCCTCAATCGCCTCTTTATAGGCGTCAAAACAGAGTTCCTTTATGGATACCCCGCACTTACGGGCGAAAACACTCTGCCCTACTCCCACAATGGCAACATCATCCATAAAGAAACCTCCTCTAGAATTTAACCCTATAATATGCTTACCCGGTGCCTGTAATTACAGGCGTCAACTGGCGCTTGTAGACAGGATAGGTTTGAGGTCGAGTTTAATACCGGCTCCGATAGTTGTAGCTATCGAAGCGGTCTTGATATACTGCCCCTTGGCGCCGCTGGGCTTCGCCTTCACCACCGCATCCACCACTGCCGTCAGGTTGTCCACAAGCTTTTCATCTTCAAAACTGACCTTTCCCAGCGGAACGTGAATTATTGCCGTCCTGTCCAGTTTGAATTCAAGCCTGCCTTTGCGCGAATCCTCAATTGCCCTGGGTAAATCATTGGTGGCTACTACAGTCTCCGATTTGGGATTGGGCATCAGCCCTCTCCGCCCCAGGACTTTCCCCAGCTTACCCACCTTACCCATCATATCCGGAGTGGCAACAGCGGTATCGAATTCAAGCCAGCCTTCTTCAATCTTATGTATCAGGTCGTCGCTGCCGACATAATCAGCGCCAGCGTCCTCGGCGATTTTCTGGGCTTCTCCCTGAGCAAAAACAAGGACCCGCACCGGTTTTCCCAGTCCGTGAGGCAGGAGTGTAACGCCGCGAACCTGCTGGGCGGCATTCCGGGGGTCGAGTCCCATTCTGAGGTGAAGTTCAACAGTCTCATCATATCCAGCATGAGCCATCTTCTTGGCTAGCTCTATCGCTTCCTGAGGAGAGTAAAGTTTGGTCTTGTCCAGTGCTTTAACCGCTTCCTGGTACTTCTTACCGCGTCTTGTCATTACTCTACCTCAATTCCCATACTTTTAGCCGTGCCGGCGATAATCCGCTCGGCACCCTCGATATCTACCGCACTGAGGTCCTTTGCCTTAAGCTCGGCTATCTCACGGAGTTTTTCGCGTGACAGCACGCCCACTTTTTCACGACCGGCAGTACTGGCTCCTTTTTCTAACTCCAGAGCCTTCTTTAGCAAATCAGTGGTGGGCGGTGTCTTGGTGATGAAACTGAATGTCCTGTCTTCATAGACGGTTATTTCAGCCGGTATGATAGACCCGGCCTGGGATGAGGTGCGGTCATTGTATTCTTTACAAAAAGCCATAATATTTACCCCGTGCTGGCCTAAAGCCGAACCTACCGGAGGCGCCGGATTGGCCTTCCCCGCCGGAATCTGCAGTTTTATTATGGCCCTGATTTTCTTTGCCACTTTTCTCTCCTGGTAGTAAATTTATAAGGTTTAAAGCTTCTCTATCTGGAGGAAGTCAAGCTCTACAGGCGTTTCCCGCCCGAAAAGGGAAAGGAGTACCTTAACCTTGCCTTTATCAGCGCTTATTTCATCCACTATTCCCACAAACTCAGCAAACGGGCCATCGGTAACCCGTACACTCTGCCCCTGCTTGAAACCAACCTTAATCCTGGGTGTTTCTGACTCCATTTGTTTCAGTATCTGATTAACTTCATCCTTCCGCAGTGGAATGGGCTTATTTCCACTGCCAACAAAACCGGTAACACCCGGAGTATTCAGCACCATATTCAAACTCTGGTCACTCATCTGCATCTGAACGAGAACATACCCGGGTAATATCTTTTTCGCCACGGTGCGTCTCTGTCCTCCTCTAACCTCCACTTCCTCCTCGGTAGGCACTATTATCTGCGATATTTCAGCCCCCGAATCTATCAGTTTTATACGCTGCTCCAGGTTTTTCTTAACCCGTTCTTCATGCCCGGAGTAGGTATGAATTACAAACCAGTTGTTTTCATTCTCGACCACAGACGTTCCCTCAATCATGATGGCTATTAGGCCAGGAAGATATCATTAACCAGCCTGGTAAAACCATAGTCAATAACTCCCAGAATCAGACCCGTCGTAATAGCGACAATAAGCACCAGCGTTGTCAGATAGACTATTTCCCGCCTGGTGAGCCAGACCACCTTTTTTAGCTCGGCAATGGTATCACTGAAGAATCTATATCCCGGAATATTCCGTGATACGGGATTGCTTCGTGTCGCAGCGACGCTCCGTTTCGCAGGAACATTTCTTCTGGCTGGAACACTTCGCCTGGCTACGGCATTACGTCGTTTCATATGATAATTACCACCGGTTTCTCAGACACGCAATACTAATTATACCATTACTGAGAAAAAATCGCTGGTGATTCTCCGCACAAGCGTTATCCCCGCACTCACAGCTTCAACCCCACCTGACAGGGTGGTCATTCTGCAACCAATTATTATCTTGTTTCCCTGTGGAGTCTGTGGGTGCGGCAGCGGGGGCAGTACTTGTTAAGCTCTATCCTCTGAGAGTCATTCCTCCTGTTTTTGGTAGTAGTATATGTCCTCTCCTTGCACTCGGTGCAGGCAAGATGAACAATTACTCTAGCTTCTGTTTTTTTAGCCATCTTTATTCAATAATTTTGCTGAAGGTCCCGGCACCTACCGTTCTACCTCCTTCACGGATGGCAAAGCGCAGACCTGTTTCCAGGGCTACCGGGTAGATAAGCTTTATCTTCATCCTTACGTTATCGCCGGGCATTGCCATCTCCATCCCTTCAGGGAGCTCAATAGTGCCCGTGATATCCGTGGTCCGGATATAAAACTGCGGCTTGTAGCCGTTAAAGAACGGAGTATGCCTGCCGCCTTCCTCTTTACTGAGGATATATACCTCTCCTTCAGCATAGGTATGCGGTTTAATTGAACCGGGTGCTGCCAGTACCTGTCCCCGCTCAATTTCATCGCGGTCTACACCCCTGAGGAGAATGCCCACTGCATCGCCCGGTTCGGCTGAATCCAGCGTCTTGTGGAACATTTCCAGGCTGGTAGCCACAACCTTCTTCGGCTCATGGTGCAGGCCGACAATCTCAACCTCTTCACCGGGTTTGACTACACCCCTTTCGACTCTTCCAGTAGGAACGGTGCCTCTCCCCTTGATACTGAAAACGTCTTCAACGGACATCAGGAAAGGCTGGTCCTTGGGACGCACCGGCGTAGGAATATAATCATCGATGGCATCTATCAGGTTCCAGATTGGACCACACCACTCACATTCCCTCTTACCGCAGCCGCACTCCAGGGCTTTAAGAGCACTGAGACGAATTACAGGTATCTCGTCGCCGGGGAATTCATACTTGCTAAGCAGTTCTCTCACTTCTATTTCGACAAGCTCGAGAAGCTCCTCGTCGTCCATGGCATCAACCTTGTTAAGAGCGACTACTATATAAGGGACCTCCACCTGGCGGGCTAACAGCACATGCTCTCTTGTCTGCGGCATCGGACCATCGGGAGCACTAACCACCAGTACTGCTCCATCCATCTGGGCGGCACCGGTAATCATATTCTTGATGAAATCAGCGTGGCCCGGACAGTCGATATGAGCATAGTGTCTCTTTTCAGTCTCATACTCCACGTGAGCGATAGCGATGGTCAGACCGCGTGCCTTCTCTTCAGGAGCATTATCAATGCTGTCAAAGGAGCGAAAACCTGTAGCGGCTCCGCTTTTAGACAGAACCAGTGTTATTGCCGAAGTCAACGTGGTCTTTCCGTGGTCAACATGACCGATTGTGCCAACATTGCAATGCGGTTTAGTCCTTTCATATTTCTGCTTAGCCATTTTTTCCTCCCTTTATAATGAGCCCACAACCAGGATCGAACTGGTGACCTCACCCTTACCAAGGGTGTGCTCTACCTACTGAGCTATGTGGGCAACTAGCAATATTATACAGATTACTGTAGGTTTATGTCCAGTCCGGAGCCTTTATCCTTTTATTTAATCATGGTTGCACAGGCAACAATGAATATCTATATTTCTTTCACCGCTATGGTTTCCTTCGGCTTCGCTCAGGACAGGCTAACGGCTCACCCTGAACGTAGTTCGACTTTACTCACTACAGGGCATTCATTCCCAGTCACCCTGAGCGGCATTCATTCCCAGTCACCCTGAGCGGCATTCATTCCCA
>CAYVOV010000026.1:0-44084 GCA_964453525.1 uncultured Dehalococcoidales bacterium
ACCCCCGCTTGAATAGTAGGATAAATCCCCCCACCAACTAAAAGCAAATAAAACCTTTATATACGTTTCTTATCCGTCCGGGTAATCCCGATTATCCAGAAACAGGGCTATCATGTCAAATAACATTCAGTACAGGTTCTGTTTGCATCTCTAGTTGTTTTTCTTTACCTCACCCCTTGCCCCTCTCCAGCCAGAACCATTGTAAATGAAAGAACTGTTCTCCTGGCCGGAGAGGGGAGTAAAAGGGAGAGGGAGCGAAGCCCCCTCTCAACAATCTCTCCCCCTCTCAAACAGGCGAATAATCGCATTATAAAGCAGGAAACTGTTTGAGAGGGGGATAAAGGGGGAGAGCCTGTCATTCAATCAGAAGCTAATAGTATCGTAATCAAGAGTACTTGACAGTCAGTGGACAAAACTATAGTATTTTTCATGCCAGAGACATGGATGCGCCACAATTTTCAAATTCAAAAGCTTCGTTGGGATTCCTGATTTCAGCGAAGCTATAGTTTGGATGCGTAATGCTTATTTGGCTGGAACGATAAGGAGGGCGAAAATGATTGCAGAAGCAAGACTCAAAGAGATTGTCGGTCCCGGTAATGTCAGCAGTGACCCGACGACTCTTGATGAATACTCCCGCGATATGAGTTTCGTGAATACTGTGAGACCGGAATATGTTGTGAAACCTGAAGATGCTGCCGCCATAGAGAAGCTTGTCGGTCTTGCCAGAGAAACATCTACCCCGCTGGTACCTGTAAGTTCAGGCCCTCCTCATTTTCGTGGTGATACCGTTCCCGGTACCGGAGGAGCCGTTGTCGTAGACTTAAGCGGTATGAAAAAAATCATCAGGGTGGACCGGGAGAACCGGGTTGCTATGTTTGAGCCGGGAGTAACCTTCGGCGAACTGATACCGGCCGTGACCAGAGAAGGGCTCAGGCTCAATATGCCTTTACTTCCAAGAAAAACGAAGTCGGTTGTCGGCAGCCTGCTGGAGAGAGAACCGGTGCTGTTGCCATCATATCACTGGGATATAGCCGACCCGCTGAATTGCGTTGAGATTATTTTCGGCACCGGGGATATGTTCCGGACCGGGGCGGCGGCCGGTCCCGGCACCATTGAGGAGCAGTGGGCTGCCGGAGGAGCGCAGGTAGAAGCAGCCGGGCCATCAACGGCTTCCTGGTACAGGATTATTCAGGGTTCCCAGGGCACGATGGGTATTGTCACTTGGGCATCGGTAAGATGCGAGATATCGCCCCGGCTTGAAGAGCCTCTTCTGATTGGCTCATCAAGTCTGGATAGAATGATTGATATGCTTCACTGGCTGGTGAGGCTGAGACTGGTTAACGAATGTTTCCTGCTCAATAATACCGGTTTAGCCGCCATTATGGCAAAGAAATTGCCTGATGATTACCGGGAAATAAAGGATACCTTACCGACCTGGATACTCTTCTGCAATGTGGTCGGCTACGATTATCTGCCTGAAGAAAGGGTAAAAGGTCAGCTAGCTGATGTAATCGACGTGGCTCAACGGGCAGGTGTTGAGCCGGTCCAGACAGTGGGTAAGGTTACAGCTGCCGGACTACTTAAAGCTGTCCAGGCTCCCTCCGGTGAGCCATGGTGGAAACTCCGCTACAAAGGTGCCTGCCAGGATATATTCTGCATAACTATTCACGATAAGCTGCCGGGAATAATAGATGCTATGTATGATGCGGCTGATGCTGCCGGTTACCCGACTTCAGATATCGGTGTTTATGTGCAGCCTCTGGTGCAGGGCTCCAACCTTCATTGCGAATTCAACCTGTTTTACGACCCTGAGAACCGGAAGGAAAGCGGACGCGTCAGGGAGCTGGCTGTCAGCGCCATTAATAAATTAATGGCAAAGGGGGCATTCTTCTCCAGGCCTTACGGTGAAAGCGCGGGTACAATCATGAACAACGATGCCACCACCGTTGCTACCCTGCACAAGGTAAAGAAGATACTGGACCCGGATAATATCATGAATCCGGGGAAATTATGTTTTTAATACCCGTTATGCGTATAAAGTTGCGGATGACCAGGTTTAAGGAGGCGAAGATATGGCGCTGGAAGATTATAGAAGTGATATGGAAACGTGCCGCCGGTGCTCGACCTGCAAGTTTATTCCTCTTGAGAGAGCGGTTGGATACGACCACGTAAATGTCTGTCCCAGCATTGCCAGGTATGACTTCCACACCTATTCGGGTGGCGGCAGGATGGTCTTCGGAGTGGCGATGCTGGAGGACAGGATTGATTATTCGGACAAGCTGCTGGAGGTCGTCTATAACTGCCAGATGTGCGGCGCCTGTGACGTGTCCTGCAAATATGCTATGGACATGGAAGTAATCGACCCGATAAATGAGTTCCGAATTAAGTGTGTTGAGGATGGCCATACTCTGCCTGCTCTGGACAGTGTTATCAACAGTTTGCGGAAGCAGGGTACGATGGTGCCGGGCTCAAAAGCCAAGAGGGGCGACTGGGCTGAAGGGCTGGATGTGAAAGATTTCACCGAACAGCCTACCAAGGTTGTCTATCATGCCGGCTGCCGGACCTGTTATGACGTAGATATGTGGAAAGTGGCTAAAGCCACTGTTTCCCTGCTGCAAAAAGCCGGTATAGATGTCGGCATCGGCGGAGAAAAGGAATCATGCTGTGGAGGTCGTGCCTACCAGATGGGATACAAGGAAGACTTCCTGAACCAGGCAAAGCAGAACATGGAGTTGTTCAAGAAATCGGGTGTCGAAACACTTGTGACAGGCTGTGCCGATTGCTATCAGGCCTTCAAGGTACTCTGTGATAAATTCAACCTGATTGGTGACCTTGAGGTACTGCATACTTCGGAATACCTTGACCGTCTGATAAAGGAAGGCAAGCTGGGACCGACTAAAAAGGTTGATGCCGTGGTTACCTATCACGACCCCTGTTATCTGGGCAGGATGGGTGAGCCGTATATACACTGGGAGGGGAAAAGAATTCCCGGGCACTGGATTCTTTTCGACCCGCCCAAGGAATTCCGGCGCGGGACCTACGGTGTTTATGAACCGCCGCGTGATGTCCTGAAAAGCATTCCCGGTCTGAAACTTGCCGAGATGGACAGGATAAAGGAATATGCCTGGTGCTGTGGTGCCGGAGGTGGAGTCAGGGAATCGAATCCGGATTTTGCCGGGTGGACGGCTAAAGAGAGGATTTCTGAGGCCGAAAAAACCGGTGCTGAAGCGATAGTAACTGCCTGTCCCGGCTGCCAGCAGAGCTTCAGAGACGCCATAAAAGCAGGCAGGAGCAGCCTCAAGACGTACGATATCGTTGAGTTGCTTGAGAAAGCGGTCTAAAAGGAGATTATGAATTATGGCTTTGAAGAGAGACGTATATAAAGCACTGGAAGATGTCCTGGGACCCGAATACATTTCGGAAGACCCTGTGGTAATAGAGTCTTATCCTTTTCCCATACGCAAGGGAACGATAGAAGAGGATACCTATCTACCGCGGTTTGAAGCTATAACTCTGCCCAAGAACACCAGAGAGGTGCAGGCGATAGTCAGGCTCTGCAACAAGTACGGGATACAGTTTAAAGCCTCCAGCACCGGCTGGCTTTACAGTGACCCGTCTGCTCCGGGCTGTATCAAACTGGACCTGAGACGGATGAACCGCATCCTGGAAATTAATGAGAAGAACATGTACGCCGTTGTTGAGCCTTACGTGATTTACGGGCAGCTTCAGGCCGAGCTGATGAAACGAGGACTTAACTGCAATGTTACCGGCGCCGGCTCGAACTGCTCGGCGCTGCCTCTGGCAGCTCACGTCAACCTGGGGCATCTGAGCCAGAGCGGCAGTTACGGCGAGAGAAACCAGCTTGCCCTGGAATGGGTGACGGGAGACGGTGATATAGTCCGGATGGGCTCGCTGGGCTCACTCGATGAGTGGTTCTGCGGAGACGGGCCGGGTCCATCTTTACGCGGTATCATCAGGGGCAATACGGTGCCGCTGGGAGGTCTGGGCGTATTCACCAAAGCTGCGCAGAAGGTATACCACTGGGTGGGACCGGCGACATTCCCGATGGAAGGAGTCTGCCCGCATTATACTCCGAGCTATATACCTGAGGGATTTATGATACGCTACCTGTCCTTCGAGAATATAGATAAAATGCTTGAAGCCGTGAAAAAGATTGGAGAAAGCGAGATAGCATTCGAGCTGATGGGCTTCAATGCGGCAATGATGTCGGCAAACGCGGCGACGAGCAATGAAGAGGATATAAAGTACTACAAGGAGTTCAGTGAGCAGGTGCAGGGACCCGGTTTTATGGTTGAAATTATGGGTAATTCGCCGCGCGACTTCGAGTATAAAAAGCAGGTACTGGAGATTATTATGGAGGAGACTGGCGCTTGGTCTCTGAAAGAGGTTGAGGGTCCCGAGCTCGGTCGAGGTTTCCTCTGGCGTTTCATCAGGACGGTAGCGTCTATCCGGGAGACGACCCGGGCCACGGGATGGGGTGGAGGAACCGTCGGGGGAACTGACGTTTTCCCGCTGATGACGAAGTATATACTCCACTCAGCCTATCTAAAAGAGGACCTTGTGAAAAAGGGGCTGCTGCTTGACGATGCCTGCTATCCGTTTGTTCAGTCGATTGAGCACGGCCACACCGGTCACGGTGAAATACTGATAAGGTACACTCCTGCCAGCCCCGACCACATAGAAAGGGTCCAGGGCACTCTGGACAGGGAGGCAAATAAGACGGCCATCGAAGGATGTTTCGGAGTTCCCCAGCACGTCTGGAGCGATAAACTCCACGATATGTATGGCCCCCATACCCGCAACTACCATAACTGGTTGAGAAAGATTAAGAAAACCTTCGACCCCAATGCAGCCTCTGAGTCCACAAACTATATAACTGCTAAAGACTAATCCTATAAAAACCGGAAGGAGGAGACAATGGACCTGGGTTTGGAAGGCAAAGTAGCACTCGTCACCGGAGCCGGCAGCCAGATAGGTTTCGGAAAGGCGATAGTGCTGGCGCTGGCAAAGGACGGGTGTGATATAGTTGTTGCTGATATTGACCTCGAAGGGGCGAAAAAAACAGCGGCCGATGTGGAATCCCTGGGGCGTAAGGCTCTTGCCGTAAAAGCTGATGTGTCAAACGGCACTGAAGTTAAAGACATGGTAAAGGCAGCGCTGGACAAGTTCGGTAAAATAGATATTCTTGTAAATAATGCCGGCGCCTGCACGCCACCGAAGCCCTTCCTTGAAATGACCGAGGCGGAATGGGATTCGGATATAAATATTAACCTCAAGGGAGTACTGAATTGCACAAATGCTGTCCTGCCCTCGATGATTGAGCGCAAGTATGGCAAGATAATCAATACCTCATCGGGCGCCGGTATAGAGGGAGGAGCAATTACTCCTGTTTATGCCGCTGCCAAGGCAGGAGTCATCGCCTTCACCAAGTCGATTGCCAGGGACGTGGCATCTTCCGGAATAAACGTTAACAGTATCGCTCCCGGTGTGGCGAACACGGGCTTTGCCCGTCAGGCACCTCCCGGGATGCTGCAAAATTTTGCCAAGAACATACCGTTGGGCAGGCTTACCGAACCCCGGGACATTGCCAATACCGTGGTCTTTCTGGCTTCTGATATTTCGAATGATATTGTGGGGCAGACTTTCAGCGTGGACGGCGGTATGGTAATGCTGTGAGCACGTTGCCATCGGCAGTGTGAGATTATTAAATTCTATAGAAAGGAAGGGAGGTAATAAGAGAATGGCCGAATCAAAATATGACCACCTGTTTATCAAAGAAGACAAACTCATCAGAAAAGGGCATTTTGTAGATTCAATATTCTCATCTTATGATAACCTGAAGATTGATTTACACGTGAATTACCACTGTATGACGGAACCTCTGTTTATGGTTCAGGAACCTCATGCCCATCCTTCCTATGAAGTGCTGTGCTTTATCGGTGGAAATCCGCTGGATATACGCGATTTTGGTGGAGAGGTAGAGCTATTTATGGGCTTGAGCCAGGAAAAACACATAATTAACAGCACCCAGTTCGTGGTGATTCCTCCCGGATTGCCTCACTGTCCGCTCAATTTTAAAGTAGTTAATAAACCGTTTATGTTTATGGTTATTCTGACAATGGGCAAATACGGTATGCTGGAGGAACTGGAAGAACTCACCGAAGAAGAAATAATGGATCGACCGACACCTCCACCGCCGGCGTAATTAGAGACTAGACTGAAATATTTTTATTATTAAAGGAGGCGATTAATGTTACTTCCAGATAAGGTTGCTATTATCACCGGGGGCGCTAGGGGGATGGGAAAGGCTATTGCTCTCAGGTTCGCCGGGGAAGGCTGCTCAAGTGTTATTGCCGATGTTCTTGATGCCAAAGCTGAGAATACGGCGGTAGAGGTTGCCAGAAAGGGCGTCGACTCTGTTTTTATACATTGTGATGTGTCCGATAGCCGCCAGGTAAAAGATATGGTGAGCCAGGCTATAACCAGGTTCGGCAGAGTGGATATCCTTGTCAATTGTGCCGGGATAGGTACCAACCCGACACCATTGGAGGATACTACGGAAGATGAATGGGACAGGGTGATGGATATCAATTGTAAAGGGACATTCCTCTGTATCCAGGCAATCGCTCCTCACATGAAGGAAAACAACTGCGGGAAAATAATAAATATAGTATCGATGGCGGCCATCGATGTCGGCAGCGTTAATTTTCACTATTGTGCCTCGAAAGCCGGGCAGTGGATGGTCTCTCGTACTGCGGCTGCCGCACTCGCCCCGTATAATATCTGTGTAAACAGTATTCATCCCGGGATGGTTCTGACAGATATGTCAGCCGTATTTTCCGGCCCGGGGGTAAAAGACGTGGTAGCCCATCAAACTGGGATGGCGAAAAGTTTTGTTCCCCTGAAGAGAATGGGTACCACGGAAGATATCGCCTCGGCAGCCCTTTTCCTGGCATCTGAAGAATCATCTTATATAACCGGAGACAGCATCTGCGTCAGCGGAGGCTCAGGACTGTTTAGAATATGAAAGGTTATCTTTAGATAGTGTAAAAAGGAGGGCGAGAGAATGGAAGGTAAATACGGTAAATATTTTGTCAATCCATCAATGCCGACCGGGGATTTCCCGCCGCTGGCTCCGAGAGTGGTCTTTGATAGTGAAGAGGGCTTTGGCGATACCACCTTTGGTTTCAGATATTCTTACTTCACCGGGCCTCCGTTTGAGTTCGAAGAACCTCACCAGCACGACTACCACCAGTTCCTCTGCTTTCTCGGTACTCCTGAAAACGCCCGGGAATTCGATGCCGAAGTAGAGCTTTCAATGGGGGAAGAAGGTGAAAAATACCTGATAGATAAGACAACTATTGTCCATATCCCGCCGGGACTTATCCACACTCCGATTAATTTCAAGAGGATAGATAAACCTGTCCTGTTGGTGAATATCACCCTTTCACCCACCTATGTAAAAAAGACGTAATTTTCAGAATCCAGGTAATTGGCGAGAGGGGAGCCAGTATGGCTCCCCTCTTTTTTACTATTCACTGTAGTTATATAACAAAAATGGTTTACTTGGCCATAAGAAGGTAGACGGATACAGTCACTGGCGGTTGTCCAGGCGGTGCTGGCGGAGATGGCGGGAATTTTTTATACGTGCCCCCTACTTTCAATACCGAATATATACCTTCTTGCACGGGGATAACCATTGAATAATATCCAGGTCGGACACCTGGTATCAGGTTCCATTTTATCCAGTCTACGTTAGGATCCGGCGATCTCAATAGGTAAGCATATTTTTCAGGGTCGGGGGTTGCACATTCCTGAAGGGATATCCTCATATATGTCGCATTTATGCTTTCAAAATCTGTTTCTTCAACTGGTATCATATACACATATAACTTGAACTTATTGTACCCCTTGGTGTCGATCGCTTTAAACGGAATATTATCACCGTATTCCAATGTAAGATCTTCACACACAGTGACCAGAACCGCGTCCTCGGTTTCAAAGGGTGCGGGAGGACTGGGAGGCCCTTCAGCTGCTGCACCGGTGACTGACATCAGTCCCAGAACCATTGCCACCAGCACAGCTATAATAAGTAACTTTTTCATCTTATCTCCTTTTTAGTTTTTAGGTATCAGTAATTCCGATATTAAATTGTGTTGCTTCGTAGGCGTTACCTCCTTATTGAAACTCGGTTGACCAGATAAAAAAAGGGCACCAGAAACCTCTTCCCAATTTTGCGTTTCCGACGCCCTTTAATAGCCATTGCTGTAAACCCAACATCAGGATTAAAAATTTGATTTTATATCAGGTTTCTTCACGTGTTAGCTTAAAGGATACTCCAGTTATTATTGCTCAGACTTACCCGCATTACTTATATCATATTTGAGTGACAATTCAAGTGCCTAAAGTTCCTATTTTGGTGGAAATTTGATGAGAAAGGAGATTTAAAAATAATTCATGTGCATTTTTGATTATACGTGATATATTGGCGATTAGACTGGTAAAATATGCCAGGAAGGGGCGATAAACATTCAAAAGGCAGCCAATTATTGCTGGCTGCCGCTTTGGGCAGGGTAAAGCTTTAGAGAGGCTGCCTGGGCAGACATCGTTTCCACGGTATCGGATATTAGTTGCTGGAGAGAAACGGAGTTACCTACCAATTTTCAGCATATATCATAGTTAAAGTCTTTTATACTATATAATATGTTTAACATTTATTCACCGTCCTTTGACCTCCCAGCAGGTTGGTGATAGTTTATCTCCTGAAGCCCGGCTTCATTAAACGATAAGTCAGAAGCTTAAATTAAAGGAACTAATATGTTACGCTACTGATTAAATATAAAAGGAGATTGAAAAATGGCTTTCGATGAATTCAGGGGAGCGATGTTCAGTACAAAATGGAGAACTTCAGAAAGAAAGTACGACGTTATCGTTGAAACGGACGTAAAGATTCCTGTGAGCGATGGTGTAAGACTAAGCTGTAACGTCTTTCGACCTGATAGCAATGAGAGATTTCCCGCAATTTTAGGTTTCCATTGTTACCATCAATCCGGCCAGACAGGGCCTATAAAGCCCACGGCGATGTCAACGGCACAATGGCGTCTCCCCGGGCAGGAGAGAACCCGTGGTTCGCTGGAGAGCGGTGACCCCAACTTCTTTGTGCGTCGCGGGTATGTACACGTGATATGTAATGCGCGCGGAACCGGGAAATCGGAAGGGGAGTGGGATTTTGAAGGACCAAAGGAGATTCAGGACGTATATGAAGTCATAGAGTGGATGGCCAGCCAACCCTGGTGCGATGGCAATGTGACCATGTTCGGTGTCTCTTACTTTGCCCGGATTCAATTGATGGTGGCGGCTTTAAACCCACCCCATCTGAAATGCTTATTCTGTCCCTGGGCATCCGCTGACCAGTACAGAGAGGTCGTGTATCGTGGCGGGATAATGGCTTACAGGTGGCCACTGGGTTGGAGCCAGACATCGTTAATCTATAGCGACTGCCGGCCGGAAAATCACTCCAAAAAGGAGCTGGGCGATAAAGGCTACCATGATGCCATAGCCAGGATGTTGCAGGATGAAGATATAAAAGCAGTCCCGGAGCTTGTTGAAGTTTTGAAGAATCCTGAGTCGGGAGTCAATCCCTTTGTTGTTGATATTATCCTTCACAACTATTGTGACAAATTCTGGGAAGAACGGACGGTGCAACACGACAAGATAAAGATACCGGCCTATCTCGGAGCTGATTGGGGTAATTACGGAAATCAGTTATCTGGAGCTTTTCACAACTGGGAGAAACTGAATGTGCCAAAGAAGATGATTATTGGCCCTCCCGTCTATCTGGACCGGCCACTCTACCAGCTCCAGCATGAGGCAGTCCGGTGGTTTGACTACTGGCTCAAAGGAAGAGAAACCGGGATAATGGACGAACCGCCGGTACGACTCTTCATAATGGGAACTGGCGAGTGGAAGGAGGCAAGTGCCTGGCCTTTACCGGAGACCAAATGGACCCCGTTCTATCTCCATGAAGACGGCCTTATGTATGAGCGTGAGCACTGGCCTAATGAAGGCAGCGATTCATTTGAAGACTCTCCCTGGATGCGTGGAAATCTGAAATACTGCTCTCCCCCGCTTGTGGAAAATACCGAGGTTACCGGGCCTATCATGTTGAAACTATATGCTTCTACCACAGATGCTGAGGTATTCTGGATTATCTCCCTTTTAGAGATTGACCCTGAAGGTAATGAGAGGTTACTCACCAAAGGGTGGCTTCGGGGTTCGCACAGGGAGATGGACGTAGAACGTTCCAAACCGTGGGAACCGTTTCGTCCGCATACAAGAGCGGAGAACCTGACCCCTGACGAAATCTGCGAATTCGACATATCATTGGTTCCGACGGGCAACCTGTTTAAGGCTGGTTATAGAATCGGACTTAAAATTAGCTGCGTGGACGATGAACCGAAGAACCCGCTTGAGTTGATAGCTTGTGGAAGCTTGCGCAGACAGTCTGTATCCAGAATAACAGTCTATCACAATGCGGATTATCCTTCTTATCTGGTTCTGCCCATCACCAGAGGTAACATCTTGAATACGTTCATGTCTGGAGGGAAGTTCCCCGGGCAGTAGGCAGAATAAACTTATTCTGAGTAATTGCCAACCTGTACCACTCGGATTTACATTGACAGGAAGTTGCTGTGTGTGTTATAAGTCTTACAATCTTCAATTAACTGCACAGTGATTTGAAATGCTGTAGTAAGCTGCGGTTGAAGGTATCGTATTTCTAAACCCAGCGAACAACCAGTGGAATGATATGATTGCCTATACAATTCGAAGATTGCTGTTGATTATACCCACCTTTGTTCTGGTGACCATAATAGTCTTTTTGACTGTTCGCTTCATTCCAGGCAATGTGGTGGATTTGATGGTGGCTGAAATGTCGATGCAAATGGGGATGGGAGCGGAGGAAACCGCTGCGCGCCTTGCAGAGGCTATGGGGATGGATGTGCCCATCCATATCCAGTACGGACGCTGGTTAGGAATCGTGCCACAGGAATCGGGTGAGTTCTCGGGACTTTTCCAGGGCGACCTCGGGAAATCTTTATGGAAAAATATGCCCGTACTCGACGAGTTTGAAGATAGACTTCCAGTATCTCTGGAACTTGGCATTATAGCTATAATAACCGGGTTGCTGTTATCCATACCCATAGGTGTGTATTCAGCGATACGGCAGGATACCGCCACCGATTATGCAGGCCGTACCTTCGCTATAATATGTATCTCTGTTCCCGGGTTCTGGATAGCAACTATGGTAATGGTCTACCCCTCAATCTTGTGGGGCTGGACGCCCCCTCTGAAATACATTCCGATTGTCGTTGACCCGTGGAGAAACCTGCTACAGTTTTTACTCCCGGGTTCAATTATGGGCCTCATTATGCTGGGGTCGGTGATGAGAATAACTCGTACCATGATGCTGGAGGTACTCAGGCAGGACTACATCAGGACGGCCTGGGCAAAGGGACTCAGAGAACGGACAGTCATCACCAGGCATGCCATGAAAAACGCACTGATTCCAGTGATCACTATAGTAGGAATGATGGTACCGATGCTGGTTGGGGGCACTGTTATAATCGAGCAGATATTTGTCCTGCCCGGGATTGGCCGTTTCATGTTCGAGGCAATTAGCAGAAGAGACTACCCTATAATTTCAGGGGTAAACGTGTTTCTGGCCTCTGCTGTATTAATAGTAAATCTGATTGTTGATTTAGCTTACGCCTGGCTGGACCCCAGAGTCCAGTACAGATAGAGGAAAAAATAATAAAATGAGTGAAATCCCGGAAAAAATATCTCCTGAGGAGGCTGAAGAAGTACCGACTGAGGAGATAAAGGTAAAGAAGAGCCGTGGGCATATAGCCGACATGTTTGTCAGGCTTATTAAAGAGAAGCCGATGGGTACTGCTGGAGGGATTATAGTTCTGGCACTGTTTCTTACCGGTATCTTTGCTGATGTCATGGCCCCTTACGGGTATAACGAAATTATTATTTTTGACCGCCTCAGTGCCCCATCAGCCGCACACCTTCTGGGTTGTGATAATATGGGACGAGACCTGCTCAGCCGCGTTATCTACGGGGCTCGCGTCTCCATGATTGTAGGTCTGGCTGGTTCTTTGCTCTTTGTGGTTGTTGGCAGCCTTGTAGGTATCCCTTCGGGCTACATTGGCGGTGCTTATGACACCTTATTACAGAGGTTTGTTGATGCCTTTATGTGCTTTCCACCGTTAATTCTTTATCTGACCGTAATGGCGGTTCTGGGGCCCGGTCTATTGCAGGTGATACTTGTTTTAGGAATATCAGATGGAATCCGCGGGTCAAGGACGGTAAGAAGCGCCGTTATCGGTATCAAGGAAAACGTTTATGTGGAGGCAGCCAGGGCTATCGGCGCTTCAAACAGGAGAATAATCTTCAACCACATCCTGCCTAATATTATGCCCATCGTGATTGTTGAGTTTACTCTCGCTATGAGCCGTATGATTCTCGCTGAGGCGATGCTGAGCTTCCTCGGCTTTGGCATTCCCCCGCCTATGCCCAGCTGGGGAGGCATGCTCAGTGGAGCGGGACGTGAATATATGCTCCAGGCTCCGTGGATGGCTCTGTGGCCCGGCGTTGCTCTGGCTCTTGCCGTATACGGCATCAATATGCTCGGGGATGCAGTGAGGGACTTGTGGGACCCGAGGTTGAGAGGTGGCCTTGGACGTTTCGGAGGAATGAAGGTAAAGAAGGCTACCGAGAAAGTCAGGGCAAGCTTAAAAGATTGATAGCCTTGCGCAAGACAGCAAGTGGAAACATATTATAGAGATAACACAGGGGCTGGAGGGTTTGAACCCTCCAGCCCCTTCTCTATTTGGCCGTCTCTACTACGATGTCTGCCTAATATCCCATCGACTTCTTCAGCTCGGTGTCCAGCCAGGAATATCGGGTGAATTCATACCACTGAACATAACCCACATGGATTTCACCATGGTAGTTTTTAAGCCATGGCCACCACATAATATAGTTGAACGATGCCGGCATCCAGACTCCCCAGGACTCTTCGAGTATGAAGGGGGTGACCGCCTTCAGGGCGTCTGTCCACTTCTTATCGTTCATCCCCAGATTGCGGTTAATCAGGTCATAGACCTCCAGCGTCTTTGGGTCTTCCCACATGCTGAGGTCACCCGAACTGTCGACCCGGACCTCGTGCATTAGCCAGGGTCCCCACCATAGATGCGTTGCACTGAAAATCATCTGTTCGTGAGTCCTGGCCCTGGTGAGACTATTAAATACGCTGGCTTCCATTGGTTTGATCTCCATATCCACGCCAACTTTAAGGAAGTACTCTCTAATCATAGCCAGGAAGTCTGCATCTGGCGCATTGCAGACTATTTCGGTCTTAAAGCCGTTAGGATATCCTGCTTCGGCCAGGAGCTCTTTTGCCTTATCCGGATTGTAGGTAAACAGTTCCTTGGCTCCTACCGCCCCGTCGGGTGATATCGGCTTATCCGGCAATTGCTCCGGCGGAGTATAGAAAGGCGCGTGTTCCTTGACAGGGAAGAACGGATAGCCAATCAAATAACCGTGACCTTTATAGTAGCCATCCAGTATCTCCTGCTGATTTACCGCCAGGTTCAGGGCCTGCCGGACCCTCAGGTCGTGGAAGGGCAGCTCCGGTTTGTCCACCCTGCCGCAGGGTACCATGGTCATGGCCGGTGTTTCTAAATGTTTCATCTTAGGATTTTGCTGGAGCAGTTGCTCTCCGTTTTCCCAGGAAACAGTTATGCCTCTGGTGCAGTCTACTTTACCGGTTCGTAAAGCTGCCAGCTGCGTGGAGGCGTCCGGTATTATCAGCTCAACGACGCCGTCCATATAGGGTAACTTATTGCCCTTGCCCGGACCGACGGGGTCTATCCCCCAGTAATCCGGATTCTTTTTATAAGTTATCGAGCTGCCAACAGTATAATCCTCCAGCATGTATGGTCCTGTCCCGGTGCTGTTTTTCCAGTCGGACTGGTCTCCATACTTCTCTGTTATCTCGGGCGGAAGGAAAGGGATACGGCAGGCGGTCTCCATAACATTTTGCGCCATGGCGTGGGGAGGAAACTTGATTTCTACAGTATACTTGTCAAGCGCTTTAAACGAAGTCGGGTGGTCTTCTTTCTTGAAGAAGATGTCCAGGTTCATGCCCGGGGTTGTCCAGTCCTTCTCGATGTTCCAGACGACATCTTCGGCGGTAACCTCTCCCAGCGAGTCGTACATAGGCGACTTATTCTGCCATTTAACCCCTTTGCGGACATGAAAGATGAGGGTATCGTTTCCCTGCAGTTCCCAGCTTTCGGCCAGTTCCCCGGCAAATAGTTCGGTACGACCGAGGAAGCCTATTTGCCAGCTGGTCTCTCCCGTGCCTGCCGGACCTTTCGCCCAGTCTCCCGTCAGGAGAAAGTCATGAGTGACGGGAAGGGTACGGGTAAAGTGTATCATAGTTACCCGCGGGTCAAAGCCGCCTGGCTCATTGGGCTGTATGAGGTTTAGCACCCCGCCATATTGTGGCTCCTCCGTTTCTGTTATTGCCCCTTCACCTTCTTCCTCTTCTTCCTCCGTCGCTGGGCCACATGATGCCATCACCAGAGACAGCACCATCAGGCAGCTAACTATCAGCCATATAAACTTTTTAACCATCATATTCTCCTTTCCAAACATACTTGTGCTTTCAAAAAACCATCTTTTCAAGCAACAAAAGGCGTCATAAATTACTTATGAAAATGTAATTCATGATGCCCATCTAGACAATCATCTTTTTGATTCATCCTGTGAATTATGTTTATTGAACTATATTATGGAATTTGAGTTTAATACTTAAACATCAATTTGTCAATAGTGAAAATTGCGGGTTCTGTTTGTATTTGGTTGTTTTTCTTTACCTCACCCCTTGCCCCTCTCCGGCCTGAACCATTGAGAATTGTTGAAAAGCTTTTAAGGCCGGAGAGGGGAGAAATAGAGAGAGGGGGCGGAGCCCCCTCTCTCAAACTCCTTCCCCCTCAAACAATAATATAATATCGACAATAAACGGGTACTGTTTGAGGGGGATAAAGGGGGTGACAAATTTATACCAACCAAAACCGAATAGCACCAAGTTGCGCTAATATTCGTAGACCGAGGAGATATATCCTCCGATATATATAGAATAAATGTGTATTTGAAGCTTGATGAGATGCCAGCTGTAAACTACATTGAACTGCGGGACGGTAGGTCTTATCCCGGAACCATCAACTGACGGAAGATTGAAGACGAGGACACTTCACTTCACCGGGCACTGTATAGCTGGATAAACCTTTTCATGATATACTATAAAATAAACTCAAGAGAGGGTCTGAATCCGAGGGGTTAACGTGAAAGGAAAAGACCTGCTTTCAATTTCTGATCTCAATGCCGAGGATATCCGCTTACTGATATCGAATGCTATCGACAGCAAGAACCGGGGCTGGACTGATTTACTCAATAAAAAGCTGGTAGCTATTCTATTTGAAAAGCCGTCACTGAGGACAAGAGTCAGCTTTGAAGCTGCTACGCGACAACTCGGTGGGGAAGCTATTTACCTGTCCCCGGCCGAGGTCGGTCTGGGAAAGAGGGAGTCAGTTGAGGATGTAGCCAGAGTGCTCGGGCGCTACGTGGATGCCATCGCCGCCCGTACCTTTTCCCATAAGACAGTGGAGACTCTGGCAAGCTACTCAGGTGTGCCGGTGATAAATGCCCTCTCTGACCTGGAGCATCCCTGTCAGGCACTGGCTGATTTTCTGACGATATATGAGAAGAAAGGGGAACTGAAAGGCCTGACCCTTGCCTATATCGGCGATGGTAATAATGTCGCCAATAGCTTGGTACTGGCAGCCTCTATCTGTGGTATCAATTTCAGAATCGCTTCTCCGCCCGGGTATACTGTCCCGGAAAAAATTCTAAAGTTGTCTGAGGAATATGCCCGGACTTCCGGTGCAGAAATTCTCTGCACAGAAAATCCTGAAGAAGCGGTGAATACAGCCGATGTTGTGTATACGGACGTCTGGGCAAGTATGGGACAGGAATCGGAAGCAAGAGAGCGACAACACGCATTCAGCAGCTACCAGGTGAATGGAAGATTTTTGTCTCTTGCTAAAAAAGATGCTATATTTATGCATCCGTTGCCGGCTCATCGCGGCGAGGAAGTTACCGACGATGTTATTGATAGCCCGCAATCGGTTGTTTTTGACCAGGCTGAAAACAGACTTCATGCTCAAAGAGCACTGCTGGCAAAAATGCTGGGTACCTTCCAGAGATAGCCCGGATATCGTCAGGAGGTAATGTGAATATTGCAAATGCATTTAAAACAATAATGGTCTGGGGCTGGTCTCCGATATTGATAACGGTAGTGGCAATACTGGGGGTCCAGTATGAGCTGGAACTATGGATAGTAGTCACTGCGATGTGTATTCTTCTGGTTATCGGCTTGATTATGGCGGTGGTCAGGTCAAGTGAAAGGCAGTTGGAAACCCTTTCCATGAGGCTAAGGCAACTCACCGGGTACTTCAACCGCAGGTTCACTGGCACGTCATCTCTATCCATCTATGCAATTATTGATACCCTGTTCAATGTTGATGACCCCCATCTATGGGACTGGGCGCGGGCCTGTGATATGTCAGCGCGGGTTTTTAATACCTGGAGTGACAGTTTCGGAGACAGGATAGAAAGCGACGCCCGTACCGGCAGATTTCGCGTCTATCTTCGCTCCTACGTTAACGAACTCTGGCTGCTGAATAGCCATTACTATGAATTTATAGAGCAATTCTACGAAATAGCGGAGAAAATTGACATTCCCCCGACAACAAGGGACCAGTATAACCGCTTCGCCGTGGAATATAACAGCTTTGTGAATAATTTCAGGGACTGCATCGCTGATTTGAGAAAAGCAGCCGCAACAGAAATAGAACCGCCCAGTGTCAAGCTGGCCAGAGAATTACCCGGTGCAAAGACTTTCCGTACTCAACAGGGTGAGGAGCCTACTATCCAGCAGTATACTAAGCGTGACTATAGCTAGACCTTGATTTTATATGCCACTCTTTTATGCTTTTTTCCTGTTTTGTGCCCCATTCGTGAATGGAATCCTTTTAATGTGTAGATGTAAAAAGGAAATTGAATTTTACAAGGAGCCGTTTCAATACTGCAAACAAGGAGAATGTACAGGTAAGCATGAGTAGACCTGTTGTGGCTATTATCGGCAGGCAGAATGTCGGCAAGTCGACCCTTCTGAACCGGCTGGCGGGCGAACGGATAGCTATTATTGAGGATCTACCGGGGACAACCCGTGACCGTATTTTCACAGGCATTTCATGGCGGGACACCGAGTTTACCCTGATTGATACCGGCGGACTGGAGACGAAGCCCGATTCCACAATCTCTCAGGGGATAAACGAGCAGATAGAAACAGCTATCTATGAAGCTGATGTTATTCTGTTTCTCGTTGATGTTAAAGACGGGCTGACCCTAATCGACCGGGAAATAGCCGACCTGCTCCGGCAGTCGAGTAAACCGGTTCTTTTAGTAGCCAATAAAGCGGACAACGCTGTGCTGGAGTCTGAAGCCGTGGAGTTCTATGAATTGGGACTGGATGGGCCGCTTGCAGTCTCAGCCTATCACGGCCGGGGCACGACCGAGCTTCTCGATAAGATTATCGCTCTGCTACCGGCGTCACCTCCGGTGACGACTGAGCCTGAAGGCATGAAAATCGCCATTACTGGCAGACCGAATGTCGGCAAGTCAATGCTGCTTAATGCCATTTTGGGTGAGGAAAGGGTTATCGTTGACGATACTCCGGGAACTACCCGTGACGCCATAGATACCCCTATTGACTTTCAGGGACAAAATGTGATACTTATTGATACCGCCGGAATCAGGCGACGGGGACGCCTGGGGACCGGTGTTGAAAGGTACAGTGTAATCCGTGCCATACGGGCTATTGAGCGGGCTGATATTGCTCTGCTTGTTATTGATGCCGGTGAGCCTGTTACAGCACAGGATTTGCATATTGGCGGATATATTCGCCAAATGGTTAAAGGAACTGTTATAATGGTTAACAAGTGGGACCTGGTTCCCGATAAAAATATTGCCGAATGGGATAAATATGTAAGAAGCCAGATAAAGTTCATGCCCTATGCTCCGATTATGTATGTTTCAGCAAAAACCGGGCAGGGAATAAACAAAGTCCTGCCCCAGGCACATAAAGTCTATCAGGAAAGACAGAGGCGCTTCTCCACTGCTGAAGTGAACAGTGTAGTCCAGCAGGCGGTTGCCGCCCACACTCTGCCGAGAAGTGGCAAGAAGCGCTTAAAACTTTTCTATGCTACTCAGGCTGAGGTAAATCCGCCGACATTTGTCTTTTTCGTCAATGACGCCAGACTGATACACTTTTCCTATCAACGCTACCTTGAGAATAAGCTGCGCCAGTCTTTTGGCTTCGCCGGCACTCCACTCCGTCTGGTCTTTAAGAACAGGAGTGATTCATGATAGTCATTAAATTTGTTGCCGTAGTTTTAGTCGGTTACCTTCTTGGTTCCATTCCATCCGGTTTACTTATAAGCAAACACTTCGCAAAAAAGGATGTTAGAGCTTTCGGTAGCGGAAAGACCGGGGCGACAAACGTACTGCGTACAGTCGGGAAAAAGGCCGCAGCGCTTGTCCTTTTCTCTGATATATTGAAAGGAGCGCTGGCGGTACTTGCCGCCGGACTGATTGTCGGCAGAAACTACATGGTAATAGGCGGTGATTTTGCCCTCGGACTGCTTGTTGCTCAGTGTCTGGCAGCTCTGGCAGCAATGGCTGGCCACAACTGGTCGATATTCCTGAAGTTCAAGGGAGGCAGGGGTGTCGCCACCTTCTTCGGAGGCCTGGTAGCTCTTTGCCCTGTAGCAGCACTCTTTGGTGGAGAGGTCTTCATAATCGGGGTCGGCCTGACAAGATTTGCCTCACTGGGCTCCATCGCCGGGGCTGTCGGTACCTACAGTATACTGATTCCCCTCACCATCATCAACGGATTTCCCCTCGAATACCTGATATATACCCTGATCGGTACAGTGGCTATCTTGATTATGCATAAAGACAATATTGTCAGGTTGATGACAGGTAAAGAGCGGAAAATAGGTGAAAAAGCAGAAGAAACACCTCAACAGACATCCAAAAGTAAAACCGAGCAGGCAATAGCCGAGGGTTAGTCGTTTTTCAGAGTCTCTCCAGACCGCACATTAGAGAGACTATTTCTTCTTTTTATCAGTGTTTTTATCCGTTCCCAGTTCCCTGGCGAGTTCTTCAAATAGCTGACGTTGCTTTTTTGTTAACGATTCGGGAGTCATGACTCGCAGTCTGACAAGCTGGTCACCCTGTCCTCTACCGTGAAGATGGGGAACACCTTTGTTCTTCAGCCGGAATACCTTTCCCGCCTGGCTTCCGGGAGGTATCTTCAGTTTCGTATCACCGTCGAGAGTGGGAACTTCAACCTCGGTGCCGAGAGCAGCCTGAGCAAAATTGACCGGCATCTCATAGAGAATATCATCATCGTCCCGTACAAATAACTCATGTTCCTTTACCGCTAAACTGATATAGAGATTGCCCGGGCTACCACCTCTTATTCCGGCATCTCCTTCGCCACTGAGCCTTATTCTTGAACCGTTTCCGACCCCGGCGGGGATTTTCACCATTATATTACGCCGGTTTCTCTCTCTACCGGTACCACGGCAATTGGGACAGGGGTCAGTAATTACTCTGCCCTCACCATTACACTTCGGGCAGGTAGCTATATTGGTGAAACGGCCAAAGATACTCTGCTGTACCCGGCGCACCTGTCCTGAGCCGTCACAATTAGCACAGCGGCTGGGCTGACTGCCCGGTCGACTACCGGAGCCCTGACACTGGGAACAACGCTCGGTACGCTGGATTTCTACCTCTTTCTCGACGCCGAAAGCGGCTTCTTCAAGGGTTATAGCAGCTGCACACTGGATGTCAGACCCGCGTACCGGTCCCTGGCGGGTAGCCGTTGACGTTCTGCCTCCGAAGAAAGCATCGAATATGCTGCCGACTCCATCAAAGCCAAATCCTTCGAAGCCGCGGCCGAAGAATCCCTCTCCGCTGTGCCCGAAGCGGTCATAGGTGTCACGCTTCTCTGGGTCTGAGAGCACTTCATAGGCTTCGTTTACTTCCTTGAACTTTTCCTCGGCTCCGCCATCGCGGTTATGGTCAGGATGATATTCAAAGGCAAGTTTACGAAAAGCCGCCTTTATCTGTTCATTGCTGGCATTCCTATCAATGCCGAGGACTTCATAGTAGTCGCGTTTTTGTCGCATATATTTATATAACCCTATCCTGAGTATTTTGCCAATCGCTAATAGGGACTACTTTTAAAACCAGTTGTAAGAGGGGGCTTTGCCCCCTCTCGAACACCTCTTAAATAGTATAACATAATAGATATCGGAATCGAAGTTTTATGGCTTCGACTCTTAAACTTATTCGCCTACCTCACCCCCTGTATCCCCCTTTCCTTCAAAGGAGAGGGGGAGGGGTTTGTAAGAGGGGCGAAGCCCCCTCTCTTACTCAGACTCCCTAATTTATAAATCCTTTGGAATCTTCATTGAGGGCTGAAGAATGTTTATTCTATCGCAAAGAGGTCGAAGAACCTCTTTGCCTAGAAGAGTCCCTGTGACCCACGCTAAGATAATGTATCCTACATAAATCGAAGCGATGCCCAGCCAAACTCGTTCATTTTGTAACGATGTAAGGCCGATTTCATAAAAGGCAAAAAACACTACCAAATGCCACACTTTCACTTTGCTGATACGTTCTGTTGTGGTCATCAACCAAGGCACCACCAATTTCGACGCAGCTAGAAATATTAATGAGATTACGAAACAGATACCTGCAAGCACAACGAAGGAAACTGCCCCGACTCCACTGATAAGATAAGAACTCACTAAAAGAGCCGCGCATAGCCCTACATATGTGATCGCTTTCGAGAGTGTATTATTCGTATTATTAACCTCTTATATGCATATTTCACCATGGTATCGAATGGGGCACATCTATTATCTTTATATCTATTTACATCAGGAAGTTCACACTTCGCGGAAATCACCCTCCACGGTGTCCTCGCCTTCCTGTGGCGGAGGTTGCTCACCTTCCGGTGGCGCTGCTTCACCTCCCGGTGGTGGCTGCTGCTGGTAGACAGCCGAGCCTACCTTCTGCATGGCTTCATTCAGTTCCTGTGTTGCCCGCTTTATTGCCTCGATATCGGTCCCCTGCAATGCCGAGCGAACTGCCTGGACCTTGCCTTCTACTTCCTGGTTCAATTCGTCGGATATTTTGTCTTTATTCTCCCGCAACGTCTTTTCAGCGGTATAAGCCAGCGTATCAGCCATATTCTTTGTTTCAACCTCTTCACGCTTCTTGGTATCCTCGGTGGCATGCGATTCCGCATCCTTCTGCATTCTATCTATCTCTTCTTTGCTTAGACCGCTTGAGGCAGTAATTGTAATCTTCTGCTCCTTGCCGGTCCCCTTATCGTGAGCCTTAACGCTGATGATGCCGTTGGCATCAATATCAAAGCTTACTTCTATCTGGGGCACACCTCTCGGTGCCGGCAGAATACCATCGAGCATAAATCGCCCGAGTGTCCTGTTATCGGTTGCCATCGGTCTCTCGCCCTGGAGAACGTGTATTTCAACGCTGGGCTGATTATCGGCGGCAGTGCTGAAAATCTGGCTCTTCGAGGTGGGTATGGTGGTATTACGGGGAATAAGCGGGGTAGCTACTGCACCGAGGGTCTCGATACCAAGCGTAAGCGGAGTAACATCGAGCAGCAGAACGTCTTTGACTTCTCCTTTGAGTACTCCGGCCTGAATGGCAGCGCCGATAGCCACCACCTCGTCAGGATTGACTCCCTTGTGCGGCTCTTTACCGAAAAGTTCCGTTACCTTTGCTTGGACCAGCGGCATTCTTGTCTGTCCGCCGACAAGCACAACTTCATCAATCTGGGCTGCTGTCTTCTCAGCATCGGACAGTGCCTGACGGCACGGCTCCAGGGTCTTGTCCACAAGGTCCATTACAAGCTGTTCAAGCTTGGAACGGGAAAGAGTAATATTTAGATGCTTCGGACCGCTGGCGTCAGCAGTGATAAAGGGCAGGCTTACCTCGGTCTGCTGAACGGTAGACAGTTCGCACTTGGCTTTCTCAGCGGCTTCCTTCAACCGCTGTAGAGCCATCCTGTCCTGCCTGAGGTCTATTCCCTGGTCTCTCTTGAACTCATCACAAAGCCAGTCCATTACTTTCTGGTCGAAATCATCACCTCCCAGGTGAGTATCCCCGTTTGTGGACTTAACCTGGAAAGTACCTTCTCCAAGCTCAAGAATGGATATATCGAAGGTACCACCGCCGAGGTCGTAAACGGCAATAGTCTCATCCGCCTTCCTATCCAGTCCATAAGCCAGGGAGGCAGCCGTCGGCTCATTGACAATTCTCAGTACATCCAGGCCGGCTATCTTGCCGGCGTCCTTTGTTGCCTGCCGCTGGCTGTCGTTGAAATAAGCCGGCACGGTAATAACAGCCTCGGTAACCTTTTCACCCAGATAAGCCTCGGCATCTGTCTTGAGCTTCTGGAGTATCATTGCTGATATCTCCGGCGGACTATAGTCCTTACCGCCCATCGCTACCCAGGCATCACCGTTGGCTGCTTTCGTTATTTTGAAAGGCAGCAGTTTTTTATCATATTCCACCGATTCCTCGTCAAACTTACGTCCCATCAGGCGCTTGACACTGAATATGGTATTATCAGGATTGGTAATAGCCTGTCGCTTGGCTACCGTTCCAACGAGCCTTTCTCCACTTTTATTAACAGCTACTGCCGAAGGAGTTGTGCGTCCGCCTTCCGCATTCGGAATAATAGTTGGTTCGCCTCCTTCCATTACAGCCACTGCGGAAAATGTTGTACCTAAATCGATTCCTATTACTTTTGCCATAAACTTCCTCCTTGATTAAAGGGTACCGGGCAACAGTATTAATCCGGGGACTGGTCTTCCTGGTTATTTTCTTCTGTTTCCTCTCCGTTACCTACCACTACCCTGCTAGGTCTGATAACTTTATCATGAAACATATATCCCTTCTGTACTTCTTCAACAACCACTCCATCCTTACCGCTGCCCTGCCGAACCGCTTCGTGCAGGTTCGGGTCAAAAGGTTCGCCTACTGCCTGGATTGGAGAAAGCCCCCGTGCTTCCAGTTCCGTCCCGGCTTTTTGCAGGATAAGTCTGATACCGTCTACCCAGCTTTCTTCAGCAAGTTCAGGAGGGACTGAAGCGACCGCTCGTTCCAGGTCGTCAAGAATCGGCAAAAAGCTGAGCATAAGCACCGAGTTGGCAAACCTGCCACGTTCTTCCAGTTCCTGTTCGCTGCGGCGTTTGTAGTTAATGAAGTCAGCCTGAACTCTTTGCCAGTTAGCCAGGTAGTTTTCTGCTTTCTCCTTCTCCTCGGCCAGAGTTTGCTTCAATTTATCAATATCTTCTTCTTCAGTTACTTCCGCCGGAGAGGCATCATTGTTTAACTCTTCTGCCATTATTGCTTCTATACCTTATCAATCAGCAGTATCATTGTCAGGCTCAGCAGGTATTTCTTTACCGTATAGCTGGGTCACCAGCCCGCTCAACACCAGAGACAAATACCCTACAGTAGCGATTGTGCGGGCGTAGGGCATGCGGGTAGGACCAATCACACAGATAGTACCGATGGCATCTTCAGGCAGACCATACTGGCTAATAACGATACTGTAATCGCGTATTGCCTCGAAGTCATTCTCTTTGCCGATGATTACCTGCACTCCTTTACCTTTCAGGTCCGAAGGCAAAATAGTCCTTACCAGATTCCTTTGCTCAAGCAGTTCAGCTAAGGTTTGTGAAAGCAGGCTATTACGGGCAAGCTCAGGCTGATTAAGGGTGAAGTGCAGACCATCGGTATAGGTTTCCTCATTCGCCTGATTGTCTTCAGCCTCCATCAGTCTCACGATGCAGTCGGTTACCTGCCGTTCGGTATCTGAAAGCTCTTCTCTTCCGGCTGTAATCTGTGAATAGGTTAGACCGGAGTACCTGGTACTCAGTTTGTTGGCGATAGTCGTTAGCTTCGCCTGAGATATAGCAGCGTCAAAGTTTATCAGCTTTTGCCTTACTTTGGCACCGCGGAGGACAAGCACGACCAGCGCCAGTAAGTCCTGAAGGCTGACAAGTTCAAGGTGCTGAAACTTGCAGGCTTCCGTCCTGGGCATTGTCACCAGAGCTACGTTCTGGACCCTCTGAGCGGTGAGCGTAGCTGTCAGATTTAACCATTCATCGAGTTCCTGCTCAACCTGATGAAAAAGATGGTCTACAAGGCGTTGTTCATCAAGCGGAAACGTGACATCACCGAGAGAGGTAACATAGCGGCGATAACCCTTATCCAGAGGTATACTGCCGGCAGAGGTGTGCGGTCTGATAATATAGCCTTCCTGCTCCAGAAGCGCCATTTCATTGCGGATTGTGGCCGAACTTATGTTTAGCTCAGAATCCTTGGTGATACTGTGCGACGGTACCGGAGTTGCTTTTACTATATATTGACCTACAATAGACTTGAGTATTGTCTCCGTTCTTGGAGATAACATCTCATTCCTCCTAATTAGCAGTCTAGGTCTTAGACTGCTAATTCCTTTTTAGCACTTCTGCCCCTTGTTTGTCAAGGGTAATTATCACATTTATGTTTCAGTTGACCATTAGGCTCAGCTGTGCTATATTTAGGCGTAGATAAATGGAAATTAGTTGGTTGGGTTATTCCTGTTTCAGAATTAAAGGCAGTCACACCATGCTTATTACCGACCCATACTCCCCTGACCTTGGCTATTCACTCGGCAAACAGAGTGCCCGTATTGTAACGGTAAGCCATCAGCATCCAGGACATAACTACACGGCAGGTGTCAGGGACGCCCCAAAGCTGGTTGCCGGTCCGGGCGAGTACGAAATCAGCGGCGTCCTGATTATAGGAATGAGAACTTTTCACGATGCCGAGAAGGGTCAAAAGAGAGGCAAAAACACTGTGTATCTTATTCAGATTGACGAAATTTCGATATGTCACCTCGGCGACCTCGGGCATGTGCTTACTACCGAGCAGATAGAAGAGATGGGAGATATTGACGTGCTGCTGCTACCGGTAGGGGGAGTATCGACTATAGATGCCGCTAGAGCTGCCGAGGTTGTACGGCAGCTTGAACCAAAGGCGGTTGTTCCCATGCACTACAAGACAGAAGCCCTGAAACGGGACCTGGCACCGGTAGGCACGTTCCTCAGGGAAATGGGGATAAAAGAGATAGATCCACAGCCCAAGCTGTCATTTAACAAGACAAACCTGCCGGTAAGCACTCAGGTTTTTCTCCTCGACTATTAAGCTAGAGGAACTTGCGGATATCGGTAACCTCAGCCGGTGGTTTGGGCGGGCGCATCAGGAGCATCAGAAAAGCAGCAAAGGCTGATAGAGACGCCAGCACAATGAAGGCGCCTGTATAATTCCCGGTAGTGTCATACACCCAGCCGGCATAAACGGGGGACAGAAATGCCACCGGAGCAGCAAACACCATTGAGCTACCCTGAATTGAGGCGAAGGCTTTTCTTCCAAAGTAACGCCCTCCCATTGTCAGCCTCAGGGGAGTAGGCGCCCCGCTACCAAAACCTATAAGAACAAGCAGGATGTAAACCGTGACTGTACTCTGGTGTAACAGGAAAGTGGTTACCCCCAGAGACTGAAACATAAATGCTGCCGCTATTAAGAGTGGCAGCCGTCTTTTCCTGACCCGGTCGGCAAGAATCCCACCAACGAACCTTGCCGGGACGGTAAAAAAGACCATCAATGCCATCATACCGCTGGCAACAGTCTCATCAATACCCATATCGGTAAGAAAAGGGATACAGTGGATGTTGAAAGCCCCGTTAAGCGCCATAGCAAATATCCAGGCGAGCGTCAGCAGCCAGTAGGCGGGGGTCTTTATTGCCTGCCTGAGGGTAAATTCCACCTCCTCGGACTCGGCGGCATATTCAATACCCCTCTCTATCATCTGCTCTGAATCTTCCCCTGACGGGCTTGAATCAACAGTAGCACCATCAGGGAGCAGCCCGTAGTATTCAGGACGTCTTTGCCTGACGAAATACCACTGGAGCGGCACCCCGGTAGCCATTACCGCCGCCCATACCAGACAGGCGGCGCGCCAGCCCTGTGTGCTTACCAGCCAGCCGATAACCGGCAGCACCACCACACCGACGATGCCAATGATTACGAATCTGATACCGAGAGAGAACCCCCTCTTCCTTATGAACCAGTCTGTCAGTGCCTTATCAACGGCAATGGTCAGTGCCAGGTTGGTACCGATGGCAATTATAACTCCCCAGACAACGTAATACGCCCAGGGAGCAGTGATGAAGTTCATCAGCGCCAGTCCAATACTGGCAATGGCGGTGCCGGTAACGATTACCCATCTCGATCCGAACCTGTCAGAGAGCCAGCCGGTTATCGGGGCTTCTATACTGCCCTGCAGCCTGCCGATACCGGTGGCAAAGGAGGTAGCAGCCCGGCTCAGGCCGAGGTCGGCAGAGAGAGGCTTGAAAATCACCGACATCCCGTAGCCATAAAATCCATGCCCGAGACCTGAATAAATCGAGGTAACGAGGTTCATCCACCAGCCAAAAAATATCTTGAATGACCTTCTTTGTTTAATCACAAAACAGCCTTTCTAGAGGCGAACCTGTAGCACAACCGTAAAAACTGTAACTTCGGAAAAGAGCAGTGGTTAGACATGTTACCCGCGGAAAAAAGGAGTCTGGCAGCTTTGATAAGTATACACTCAAATAAATAGACAGTTCAAGATAATTCACAGCAGGTACTAACGGTTTTACGGAAGTAGCCGTCCGCCAGACAAGATGATATCATAAGATATAAATCAGTGACGGAGGTAAAATGCTGCGGATTAAACTCAGCTTTCTCGGTGGTGCTTACAATGTCACCGGTGCCCGTTATCTTCTGGAGGTAAATGATAAGAGGTTACTTGTTGATTGCGGTCTTTATCAGGAAAGAGACCTGAAATATAGGAACTGGGAACCTTTTATAATTCCCCCCTCTTCAATCGATGCCCTACTGCTTACTCATGCCCATCTCGACCACTGCGGCCTGATTCCCAAACTCGCCAGGGAGGGGTTCAGAGGTAGAATCCACTGCACGGATGCCACTTCCGAGATTACGAAGATAATACTTCTTGATTCGGCACACATTCAGGAAGAAGACGCAGCATTCAAGAAGAGAAGGCATGAAAGAGAAAATAGAAAGGGGGCTTATGATGAGGTCCCGCTCTATACTCAGGATGACGCCCGGGCTTCCTTTCCGCTTTTCGCCCCGGTAGATTACCAGGATCCTGTTCCACTTGGCGATGGAATTAAAGCCACCTTTTACGATGCCGGCCACGTTCTCGGCTCATCAATGATAAAGATTACGGTAAGCCAGCAGGGAGAATCCAGGACAGTACTGTTCTCCGGCGACGTCGGCAGGTGGGACAAACCGATACTGGAGGACCCGAGCCTGTTCAGGGAGATAGATTACGTGATAATCGAATCTACCTACGGGGACAGAATACACGATGAGCCCCCGGATATTCATGACAGCCTTGCTGAAATAATAAATTCAACCTGGAAAGCCGGCGGCAATATAATCGTCCCCAGCTTTGCCCTGCAAAGGAGCCAGGAAATTCTTTACCATATGAATCAGCTACTACTGGAAAACCGCATTCCCCACCTTATGGTCTTCCTCGATAGTCCGATGGCGGTAAATATAACCGAGGTATTCAAGAATAACACCGACCTGTTCGATAGGGAAATGTCGCAGCTTATGCATCAGCACAGGTCTCCATTTGACTTCCCCGGTCTCACAATGGTCCAATCGGTAGACGAATCAAAGGCACTGAATCACATAGCAGGAACCATAATGATAATTGCCGGCTCCGGAATGTGTACCGGGGGCAGGGTAAAACACCACCTTGTAACCAATATCAGCCGACCGGAGAGCACGATTCTTTTCGTGGGATATCAGGCTATCGGCACTCTTGGCAGGTCGATAGTCGACGGTGCAAAGCAAGTAAGAATCCTGGGGCAGCATTACCCGGTGCGCGCCAGGATAGCCCGGATAGGCGGTTTTTCCGCTCATGCCGATAGGGATGAGCTTCTCCGCTGGATTACCAACCTTAAAAGTGCCCCGAGGCAGGTATTTGTTGTCCACGGGGAATCAAAAGCAGTAAAGAAGTTCGGTCAATTCCTGAGAAAAGAGACAGGCTGGAAAATATCTATGCCGGAATACAGGACAGAAGCAGTACTGGAGTAGCTGGTAGAATCCGGAAATCCAGACAAGCCTGAAAGGAGAGCAATATGCCGCAGGGATATGAAATAAATGATCTTGCCAAAGAAGAATCCTGGCGAATGTTTCGGATAATAGGTGAAATGGTAGAAGGTTTCGACTCATTATCCGGCATCGAACCGGCGGTAACCATCTATGGTTCAGCCAGATTAGCCGTCACTGAAAAACTCTATGCCGATACCGAAGAAATAGCCTATAGCCTCGGCGAGCTTGGCTTTTCGATTATTACCGGTGGAGGGCCAGGAGTAATGGAGGCAGCCAATAAAGGTGCCTTGAGAGCCGGCACTGCCTCGGTCGGACTCAATATCGACCTTCCCGAAGAGCAGTCATGTAATGACTACACGACAAAGGCCGTAACCTTTCACCACTTTTTCGTCCGTAAGGTTATGCTTGTCAAGTATGCAACTGCCTTTGTTATAATTCCGGGCGGCATGGGAACGCTTGATGAACTTACCGAAGTAATAACCCTGATGCAGACTCTCAAGATAAAGCCTTTCCCGGTGGTGCTTTTTGAAAGCGGATACTGGAACGGTTTTCTCGGCTGGCTACGGAGCACAACACTATCCAGGAAATTCATCTCAGAAGAAGATTTCAATCTGCTGCGTGTCAGTGACAGACCGGAGGAAGTGGTCGATATCGTTCAAAACTGGTACACGAAACATAAAGTCCTGGGTAGGCATGCCCTCTACGATAAATTATAAACTTTATCCTCGATAGACTACGCTCGCCTGGTTCTTGCCATCATTATCAGTAGGGTAATCAGGAGTACCAGTATCGCCAGCAGCAGAGCTCCACCCAGGTACATAATCCACTCATTGGAAACCTGCGGAACGGCTTGTGAAGAAGAGGGTGGTGATGGTGGCGGGTTTGAAGAGGAAGATTTTGGTTGTAAGGAGTTTGACGGAAGAAGTGAAGACGACGCATCCGGAGGCGGAGATTCTTCAGAAGGCGGTAACTCTGTTGTAAAAATGCTGACGGCGCTCCAATCGCTATAACTGCCTGAGCCACCCGCCCTTACTTTCCAATAGTAAGTGGTATTGTAATCCAGACCGATATCACTCTGCCAGGCATTAGCCGGCAGGGCGTTCTCATCGGTTTTAGCAATTATGGGGTCGGAAAAAGAGGCATCCGGGGAGACAAGAAGCTCATAACTCTCAGCTCCGGCCATAGCACTCCACTGAAATTGAGGTTTCAGCGGAATATCGGCGGCACCGGCTTCAGGAATATTGAGTACGGGAGCGATAACGCTACCGCCAAGCGCCGTATTAAATGACTGCCTGGCTGACCACCTGCTTAACACCGGCTCACTGGCCCTTACCTGCCAGTAATAGGTGGTGTCCAGAGAAAGGTCAGGTAACCGTGCCACGCTGGCCCCGGTAGTGCCCTCAAAATCCGCCGGCACAGTCGAAAAGTCGGTATCGTAATCAAGCTGCCACGTATACCCGGTAGCACCGCTCAGGGTTTCCCACTCAATCATTAGACCACTGGTGCGTGTCCCCGGAGCTTCATCGAGAGGCGAAACGGGGACAACCTGCCCGGTCAGACTATCGATATAGGTCACCAGCCCGGTATTCTGAGTATCAATCGACCATAATTGATCCTCCCGTATCCAGAGTCCGCACAGAGTAGCCCCCTCATCAAGCCCGCGAATCACTGTTTCGAAAGTCACTCCCAGAGCGTAGGTCGGATTTAGCGAACGCTCCATACCACCTTCCTGACCGGAAAAATCTACCGGCTGGGAGTCAACTGCATACAATACCCCATCTGCCGATACACCAGCCTGTCCGAGAGTCCCACCGCTGGGAAGGTTGCCGTCTATCCTTTCCCATTCGGTACTGCTATCAATTCTAAAGCGGTAGACACCCTTATCCGCGGAGTTGCTTACGGCATATATGATGTTATTCGTGGCGAAATTAGAATCGAATGTGACGGTTATTGAACCGTCGAGAGGAGCCGCTGTGGCATCTAACGGTAGCGGCCGGAATGAAGTGCCATTATTGCTTGAGTAATAGACCCAGCCGTTTGTATTGCCTGTAAGAATTGTCCCGTCCTGTTCATAGTCCGGGGAGAGAGCCATAGAAGTCAATGGTTGATTACCGGCGAACGCTCCGGTAGAAAAGGAAAGACCGCCATTTGATGTGCTGCAGACAATCCCGGCACTGCCATTATAACTGCCGATAAACAGTTCATTATCATTTACCGGCGTCCAGATATCAATAGAATACGGAACTCTTAATTGCCTGTAAGTTTGTCCGTTATCCGTTGATTTCAACATCACCGGTTCGCCATTGCCCGTGCCTGCCAGAAAGACCACTCTATTTTCATTATTATATTTTGGGGAAAGCTCAACCAGACTGAGGCTGTCCACATTATCCAGAGTACTGGAATATACTCTTTCCCACTTTCCCTCGTCATTCATATTTCTCCACAGACTGTGTTCCGTGTTTATTCCACAAAAAGTGAGCATAAATATGGCGCCGTTCTGACTGGCAGGAGATAATGCGATATCGATAATGCTGCCGCTACTTATTCCGGTATCAATCAGACCTATCTGGTTCCAGGTCATTCCGCCATCCGTAGAACGGGAAAGAGCGCTTTCTGTGCCAGCGGTTGCAGCGTAAGCGATACCGTTGCCGGTATAACCAGGAGTCACAAGCAGGCAGGTATCTGACTGCCCGGTAGGCTCTTTACTGCTTCTTTTCCAGCTTGTACCACCATCGGTACTCCTGTAGACCCGGGAACTACCGGCAGCACCTGCCAGCAAACACACATCAGCGGTATTACCGTCCACGGCCAGCCCGGTTATATCGATATTGCTCAGGTTATAAGCAGCACCGACATTCAGGTCGGTTGCTATTGAACTCTCTGGTGCCCATTCTCCACTTGCCTGGTAAACATCACCATTTTCACCGGCGGTATCGATAGCCACATACAGGATATTTTCTTCAGTAGCAATATCATAGTCATCAGGAAATGCGATGGTTGCTGATACCGGTACCAGACCTTCAATCCTGGCATCTCCGATAACCTGGCCCCAATCACTGCTGTTAACTCTGCTTGTAATATAAGCATCCTGCTCATCAGTAACTAAGGCTGCAAGCTGTCGGTTAACAGAGTAATCAGGTGAATAAGCCACTTCATAGACATCGTAGTCGCCTGCATCCGAATCAAGCCATGATGGAAACAATTCACTTTCATCGAGAGTATAGACGCCGCCGTACTCTGCGGTATCTGTATCCGCCGTCCCGGCAGCAACAATATTACTGTCACCGGAACGGATAACATCAATGCAGGTTATGGATACATTCCCGCTGCCAGCCCCACCCGGGTTCGGTATCAGTCTGTTAAAGCTGTTTCCGGCGTCCTCGGACCTATACACATCGGATTCGGTTGCGTAGTATATTGTATCGTTATCAGGAACAACGGCAATATCCACTATAGGGCCGGTGACCTCACCGGTAGACGACCAGGTAAAGCCACCATCGGTTGACTTAAAGAGTGTCCGGTCCACCCCGGCCGGATTCGCATAGCAATACAGCGTTCCGTCGGCAGTCATGGTCAGGTGCCTTACATCTGAGCCACCGGCCAGCACCCAGCCGCCCGCCTCTCCACCGGCGGGAATATCAACCACCGACCACTTAACCGGTTCTAGAGCTGCACCTGCAGTGACTGAGGTGGATATGCCTGGCAGACTCATTAGCAGCGTCAGCACTGATACTACGTATATTATTGTTACTGACCGTTTAATACTGAGCCGGGTATACACTTTCGCCATAAGGCGAATTGTAAGCACAGTTCGGAAAGAATGTCAATAAATTTGCTTTATGGTACCATTTGGTTTTGGTTGGTATAAATTTGTCACCCCCTTTATCCCCCTCAAACAGTACCCGTTTATTGTCGATATTATATTATTGTTTGAGGGGGAAGGGGTGAGGTAAAGAAAAACAACCAGATGCAAACGGAACCTGCTTTATATATTAGAAGAAATGAATTCATTAAAAATATAACATACACGAATTGTACGTCTTGCCGGTAAATGATAATATTACCTCATTGATAATGGAGGTTATTTATGCGGCAAATCCTTGCACTATGGAAAGCTATCATAATTGTCTTTATCGGCAGCTTTTGCGTAATGGTGATTGAGCTTATAGCGGCCAGAATTCTTGCCCCTTACATCGGCGTCTCACTTTATACCTGGACGAGCGTCATCGGAGTTATACTGGCAGGAATCGCTCTGGGTAATTATCTTGGTGGCAAGATAGCTGACCGACATCCTTCCCCTTTACTGCTAGCGGCAATTTTTTTTATCGGCGGGCTATTGACTGTATCAATTCACCCGGCTATAAAACTGGTGACTTCTGGTTTCTGGTTCAGCAACCTGCCCATAATGTGGAATTTCACCCTGAAAACATCTGTTATATTCTTCCTCCCCGCCGTTGTCGTGAGTATGGTATCTCCCCTGGTCATCAAATTAACTCTGGCTGACCTGGGAAAGACAGGCGGCATTGTAGGGACCATCTATGCTTTTTCTACGGCAGGCTCAATCCTCGGGACTTTCATGACCGGTTTTTATTTCATCATCTGGTTTGGTATCAACATGATTGTCTGGCTGGTTGCGGCTTTTTTGATAGTTACTGGAATAATCACTTTAATACTGTGGAGAAACCAGTATAAATGGAGGTTTTCCTTCAAGAACCTGATAATATGGACCACTATTGTGGAAGTGGTCCTGGTGTATTTCTTCCTTTTTTACATCAGGGATAACTGGCAGGAATCTTACACAAAGGAGTCGAACTACCACATTATCCGGGTAATACCGGCTGCTAAAAACGTAAAAATACTGGCACTCGATAAAATGATACACAGCTATACCGACCCGGATGATCCCACTCACCTCTCGTATGAACACGTTAAGGTATTTGCGGAGATACTCAGGTACACTACTGGAGAGAATAATGCCCCCAAACTCCTTCACCTTGGCGGGGGCGGATACACTTTCCCCCGGTATATGGAGACGGTTTACCCTGAAAGTACTAATGTCGTCGTCGAGATTGACCCTGCGGTAACAGAGGTTGCCTATGAGGAGCTGGGAGTGCCGCTGGATACGAGTATAAAGACTTACAATCAGGACGCACGGCTTTTCCTGATTCAGCTAAATTCAGAAGAAAAGTATGATTATATTATAGGTGATGTCTTTAATGACCACTCAACTCCGTATCACCTGACCACACTCGAATTTAATGAACTGGTAAAATCCCATATGAAAGCTGGCGGTCTCTACGTGATTAACATTGTGGATGATTTTACCTATGGTGAATATATGGCAGCTTTTATTCACACCCTGAGACAGACTTTCAATTATGTCTATCTATTTAACACCAATCAGAATATGGAAAACGCCGAAATCAGGACGTTCGTTATTGCTGCCACTGACCGTTATATTGACCTGGACAACTACAGGGAATTGGTCACCGGTGAAAGAGCGGAGGGCGCTACCGGTATTCCTTATAGTGAGACCGAAGTGGACGAGTATCTGGAAGAAAGAAATCCTATACTGCTAACCGATAATTATGCACCAACAGATATTCTTGTTGCACCGCTTTTTAGCAAGATGAATAGCCCTAAATAAATGTCTGAACCCGGGTTCCGCTAGACATCATGTGCGGAACCCGGGTTCAGAAGCAGCCAATCATTATGCAGGGGTTACGGTGGATGGTATCTACTTTAAGATGCCTGGTCTATTACCAGCTGGGGTCCTCCAGGGGTATCATCAACATCAAGTACGATGCCGCTGAGGCTGGCAGCCAGATTTTGTTCTATTACGAGTAGTCTCGAGCCTTCGTACTCAAGTATCTCGTCCCCTGGCATCTCGATATCTATACCAAGCCCCAGTTGTCCCTGGTCACCAGATGTCAGCCGGAGACGCGCCTGCGGCATATCAACTTTATCAAATAGAAGTTTTAATAGTTCCTGCTTGGCACGGTCTGTAACATCTATCATTTTTTATCACCTCGCCTAATTCTAACCTTTAACTCTCGGAAGTATAAAGTCTCAAGGGGATAACTCGATTATTCCCAAGGGGTCAGTTTACAAAACAAAAGGTTCATCAGGCGTAAAAGTAATAAGAATCCATATTTTTAGAATACGATTCTTAAGATTTTGTGCCCATACAGAAGGGAGGTCACCTTTCGATGACCTCCCTTTGGAATCGTGTCGGGTAGATTACCCGTCAAGTTAAAACCAGATGGTTATTAGGTTACTCGCCTGGTTCTAACAATCAGGACAATCAAGGCGATAACCAGTACCGCACCAACGCCGACTATCACCCAGAGTAGATAGGTAGGAATAACCGGAGCCGGAGCAGGTACCTCGACTACCTTAATCTCCGGTGGTTTAGCCGGTTCGGTTATGGTGATTACATCCGGCTCATCCGGTACCGGTTCAGCCATGGTGGTGAATACGGCGGTTACCCAGGGTCCAGCCGGAGTAACCCAGGCCTTACCTGCCAGATAAGGTTCGCCTGTTACGCCTCTCACCCTCCAGTAGTAAGTGGTGGAGTACTTGAGGGCTTCTTCGACCTTGTAGAATGGATTGTCTACGTTGTAACTCCACTCTATGATGGCGAAGGTTGGATCCTCGGAGAGCATAACCTCGTAACCGATGGCATCCGGGTACTCCGCCCAGGTTAATGTGGGCATAAGGTCAACATCAGCCGCACCGGTTTGCGGACCAGTTACCACGAAAGTATCAAGGTCTGAAACGGTGAAGCTGCGGCCTTCGGACCACGGGCTATATAACGGTGTGGTGGACCGTACTCTCCAGTAGTAGGTACTGCCGGGCATAAACTCACCGTATTCGCCTGAGTCGCCTACAACACCTGTCGGGCCTATCGCCTTGGCGATGGTATCTCCGCTGATACCCGAAATGTCAAATGTGGCGGTGTAGATTATTCCGTCGAAGTCCGCATCCGTGGCAATCTCTATCTGAGCTTCCGTAATATCGGTTGACGAGTATCGCTCGAAGATAAAGTTAACGTTGAATGCCCTTCCGTTGGCCGGGTTTACCTCGACAGTGATGCCGTCCGCCGGTCCGACCATGGTCGGTCCTGTCGCAGAAATCGGGTCGGTCATGCTGTTCAGAGCAGCAGGATCATCAATTGCCCACAGCTTGGGGGTTGTATCAGAAGCGGACAATTTCAATGCCTGCGGTGCACTGATAAACTCGGACCCACTCGATAGAGAACTCCATATAGCCAGTGCGCTGGTGGCTGCTGCCTCCAGGTTCAGGGCTTTATGAAGGACACTGTCGGTGCTGTTGGCGGCCATGACATAAGTAACACCCTGGTACTGTACCATGCCCCTTACAGATTGGGTGCTGTCTATAGAAGGTCCTCTTGCAGACGGTGGCGGGCCACTTGAAACAGCCGCGCCCCTCCATACACCTGTTCCGGATCCGATGTAGATAATGTTGTTATCGGCATAGCCGTCATCAGGTACGACAAACGTATTGCCTGATGCGCCAATTGCTCCTACTGCCCGTTCATAGGTTGAGCCTCCGTCCTTGGAATAGGCAGTATAGCCGCTGGTGCCGCCTACCAGGACATCGCCGTTAGAAGCTACGGTTATCATGGTTGGTGTGAATTCTTTAATCGGTCGCTTCTCCGAGCCCCAACTGGCGCCAGCGTTTTCTGTCTTGACAATGGAATCATCATCAATAGCGTAGGCTACGTCAGCACTCTCGATAGCCAGATCCCGGATCGTATCCCCGGAGCCAAGCGGAGAGGCAGGGACCTTCTTCCAGGACTCGAGGCCAGAGTTCTTGCTCACCCAAACATCTTTGCTCGCCGTATCGGCAAGGTAAATTACCGAGTCATCATCGGGAGCAGTTCGAGCGATAATGCTGGCATATCCATCAAGGGAAAGTACCCTCTTGTAGTTACTGCCCTCTTTGAGCCAGAGGCTCGTACTGGTAGAATTGTTGGTAGTCAGGTAGAACTTGCTACCATCGGCGTTGACGGCGACATCATAAAAGTTGGTGAGATTTACGCTTATCAGGCCGGTATCGTTAAATGTGTAGCCGTCATCCGTTGACATGGCGACACAACCTTCGCTACCACCGGTCGCAGCCAGAACGGTATCGCCGCTCCAGACTACATTTGTCTTGCTCACGCCGCCCGGCTGCTTGAAGACATCGGTTCTTGAAGCCCTGGGGGCAATTGCGTTGGGCTCGAGGAACTGGAAGACCAGGTTGTTGTCATAGGAGCCGGCTACCAGCTTGCCTGATTCATGGTAGGAAACGCTTCCAACGTCTCCCACACCTAAAGCACCGCCGCTCCAGGTGGCGAAAGCCGTAACATCGTAATCAAATAACCGGTAAACGCCTCCACCGGAAGTAGATGAAGCCAGTCCTATATAGACAAGACGCTCATAGGTATCGTTGGCAAAATAACTGTTCGGCATGGCGATATCCGCTTTCGCCAGGGTAGCCGTACTGCTATCAATCTGGACGCCCGCGCCCCAGGCCGCACTCGATTCAAACATGTAGTCTATTTGACCGTTCCATTCCCGGTCATTGACGTCATTACGGAACATCTCGAGGCATGCCCCTGTACCGTCACCACCGATGGTGAGAATGGCTTTGTCAGTGGCATAGTTTTTCGAGGCTTTGACGGCCACGATATTGGCTACAGTGGTATTGGCTCCAGTACCGCCCATATGTCTCTCGTCCCAGCCTCCGGTAAGGGTCAGTCCGCGAATGTACAGTGTGCCATTACCGCTGCCATTATTCCCACCTACGGCGATGACACGTGACGTACCGGGAGCAATATCGATACAGTTATGAGTAGCCGATGGTGCCGACATGTTATCCCAGAAGTTGCCTCCATTGCTGGAGTAGTAAACAGCGTTATCGTCAGTAATGAAACCAACTACATCCGGGTCATCCGCCGCCACGGCTACTGCTTTAATCGGTTTGCCTGGGAAAAACGTGGTGGAATCCAGACTCTCCCAGGTTCCCCCTCCGTCCGTTGACTTGTAGAGCGGACTGGCAGTGACGTTTTCACCCGTAGCCGCGTAAACGATGTCGCCATTGGCCGCAATATCAACAATTTCAATACCGGCAGCAATAACGGTGTTTGTAACAAGGTTCCCCGGGTGAAACTCCGGAGTAAATCCGAGAGGTTTAGCCGAAGTCGGAACCGAAGCTACCAGCAGGCTGCTGAGCAGAGCGACCGTCAGGACAACACCCAGTATTTTAGATATTTTATTTTTCATCGACCTTTTATTTTCCTCCTTAGTTAGGGGTATACCATGTACATCCCCATAAAACACAAAAGCAAAAAGGACAATTCGCCCTCCCCTTTATTTTATGGAGACGAAAGTAAACTTCGAAGCCAAAAATGAGTTTAAAAACTCGCTCCCCTTGCGGGTCCTTACCACAGCATCACCTCCTTCAAATGGTGTGATTCGCCTTTCGGCGTCAGGTTATGTTAATATCATACCATAAAATACTCTTTTGTCAATACTTATCTGATTTTTATTTGCATTATATATTAAGAATACATATAAGAGTGTTTATCAAATATTAATATGACTTAATTTAATAATAAGCTTTTCAAATCAGTCTTATATACCGGATTAATTCCCTTATTTATTATCACAAAGCTGTCCGTTTTACTCTTTCTATTCCGTTGCATCAGCCTCGATAACAGATAAATTAGCTGTTTCCTGTTCCATTATGTACTATATTAACTCGCTATTATATACTGACCTTACCGAGGCCGGCCTGCACGTCAGAATAATTTATACAAGTGAACCAAACGTATAAAATGTTGATACCATTTATTCCCCCGTATCCAGACAGGGCTCCAGCCCTGTCTGGATACGGGGGTTATATACAAACAAGCAGCACTACAGGTCCTTTGCCATATACTCCGCCTGTAGGCTGTAACCTGACTCCGTGCGGTAGTAATCCCTGGCTCCCACTCCGCTCAGCACCACGATTTGCCGTGCCCGATATTCTTCCCTGGCAATCCTCTCCGCTTCTGCCAGGAGTGCCCTGCCCAGACCTTTATGCTGGACTGCCTCATTCACCTGCTGATTCAGGGGAACCTCAGGACCATAAATGTGCAGCTCCCTGATAAGAGCCAGGGTTCCGGCAGTGATTAATCCCGGTCTGCTGAGAGGCATGGACTGGACTCTCATTCTTAACAGTCCGAAAAGCGTTCCTTTTTCATCCTCAAAGGAGAGTAAAATTTCCCTGCCTTCCGCAGCCTCATAGTCCGCCCTGACAATTCGAGGTTCACCCGTTTCCCAGCCTGCCTGGACACGGTGACCGTATTCCCGACACCGAATGCACCGGCATCCGGTCCCGAGCTGCTTCATCCGCTGTTTCACCACATCCCGGAGTGAGTCCTTCAGGCCGCCGACGATGTATTCAGAGGGGATATCGCGCAGCACCCTTGAGATTCTGACGTATCCGGGCACAATAGCCTTGATATCGGCCACCAGGGCAATCATTGTCTCAGGTGAGTACGGTTCGTAAAGCCCGTTCCGGTACCATTTTTCAAGCTCAGTACCCTCAACTACCATTGTAGGATATATTTTCAGGCCGTCCGGCCTGAAACGGGAATCGGTGAAAAGTTCTTCGGACAACCGGAGGTCTTTCTCCGGAGTTGAGCCGGGCAGCCCCGGCATCCAGTGGTAATGAACCTTAAAAGCGTGCTCTCTGAGCAGCTTCGTGGCTGTAACAACGTCGTTTACAGCATGACCCCTTTTTACAATGCGGTAGATTTCATCATCCAGAGTCTGAACGCCCAGCTCTACTCTGGTAGCTCCGAATTCAAGCATTCTGTCTATCTGTTCCTGGCCGCACCAGTCCGGCCTCGTCTCAATGCACAGTCCGGTGCAGCGGTGGATAGCAGTCTCATTAAGCCGCTTGGCATCTTCAAGAGTGGCTGACTCCTCACCATTCAGGGCATCATAACATTCTTTGATAAACCGGTACTGGTACTCAACAGGACTGGCTAAAAATGTTCCCCCCATCACTATCAACTCAACCTTATCGGTCGGGTGTCCCATATCGGATAGAATTCTTAATCTCAGCTTTACCTGTTCGCCGCCATGATATTCGCACTGGTCGGCGCGCAATACTGCCGGCGAACCGGGAGTATAGCTCCGGGGTGTGGCCGGATAGGTGGGACAGTAAATGCACTCTCCCGGGCAGCCCGATGGCTCCGTCATAACCGCCACCGGAGTAACTCCGCTTATTGTCCTGGCAAATTTCTTCATAGTATACTCACCATATAGTTTAACAGTTACTGGCTGATTGATTCAAAGTTAAATAAAATGGTTCTAGTTAACATTCAGGTGATTAAATGGTCATTGCGAGGAATGTAATGACGAAGCAATCTATATGGATATATCAATAGAGATTGTCACGCCCCGATTTCATCGGGGCTCGTAATGACATTGAAACGAAATGGTATCGCAAAAATAGCGACTTACATTGCATAGAGGAATCCGGTACAGGGGGACGGGGTGACAAGAGATATATTCGATAAGATAGCACCGGGCTGGTACAATTTCCGGCACTGGACGATATTCCGCAGCGAACTCGAGGCGCTGGCAGACCGCTGGTATCAGGGCAGTTTACTCAATATCGGCTGCGCTCACGGTCCTGACTTCCTGCCTTTCAAGAAGGACCTGGAGCTATACGGAGTTGATTTTTCGGCACAGATGTTGAGCTTCGCCCGAACGTATTCAGAGAAATTCGAATTCTCACCTCATCTGGTTTTAGCTGATATCTGCCACCTTCCCTTTGCCGATGACACTTTTAACTGGGCAGTTGCAGTCGCCGTATATCATCATATTAAAGGAAAGAAGGACAGGCAGAAGGCACTTAGTGAATTAAGGCGGGTGCTGAAACCTGGTGGTGAAGCCTTTATCACCGTCTGGAATAAATGGCAGCCGGGATTCTTCTTCTCCGGCAAGGATGTGTCCGTACCGTGGAAAACAAAGGAAGAAACTCTTTACCGCTACTACCACCTGTTTTCGTATCACGAACTGGAAACGCTGGCAAAACACTCAGGCTTTAGCGTGCTAAAGTCTTCTCCCGAAAGCTCGTACCTCTTCCCCCTGAAATACTTCTCAAGGAATATATGCTTGCTTATACGGAAAGAGAAATAGTCCGAATTGCAGATGATAATCAATATATAATTACTATTATCGAAAGAAGAAATCTGGTATGGACAAGAAACAAGTATCTATCTCGACATGTTTTGACTATGGCATTCCGATTGAAGCACAAATCCCTTTGATTTCAGAAGCCGGATTTACCCATATATCGCTTGGAAGCAACCAGTCTCACTTCGATTACCTGTCCGGGAGCGACAGGCAAAAACTAAAGGAGCTATTGAACCGGTATTCGTTGAAAATTGATACGATACACGGACCAATAGCCGATAAACCGGGTATAGTCGGGGAATTGGAGGCAATCGCCGAAGCATCCGCGGAACTTGAAGCTCCGGTAGTGGTAATCCACGGCGGGCCCTTTACCTTTAATGAATATGAGCTGGATTCGCGATTTGCAGAGTTAATAAAAGTATGCCGGGAAATTGAGAAAATCTCCCAGAGCACCGGAGTTACCTTTGCTCTGGAAAATGTTCATCCCGGTCCCGCTACAGAGCTTGTGAGAAAGACTCTCCTTGAGGTTGATTCTCAAAAAATTGGGTTTTGCTATGACTCATCTCACGACCAGATATACGGTCCGAATCCGTTCGATTTACTATATGAACTGAAGGATAGACTGGTCGCAGTTCATTTATCGGACAGGATTAAAGAATTCGTTGACCACGTTATCCCCGGGGAAGGATTCATAGACTGGCCGAACCTCTGCCTGATACTGAAAGATGCTGTGACCTTCCCCTTGCTTCTTGAAGTGATGACGACTCACTCTTCTGAAAAAGACCCGGTCAGATTCCTGGAGCTAGCCTTTGACCGGGGCTGCACTCTGTATGATGAAATTTTTTCCTGAACTCGGTTTTTAAAGGCTATTTGACGTAGTCAATGGAATCCATTCAATGGCATCATTAGCGGAATATATCATGTATTACTTCTGGCTACCGGGTATGTGTGCCATAGGCGAAACTTGCCCTGGGGAACTCTGAAGGGTACTTGAATCCCTGGGCAGCAATCTTCACCATCTGCCGGCCAAGGTTACGGGTCGCCATCATACACTGTTCCAGTTCCGTCACACCGCCCTTGGCACCGGCGTGGGCTGCGATATAATTTGCTGGTATAATCTGCCGTGTCACCATGTAAAAATACAGTTCTTTGAGAACGTCTATAAGTCCCATACTCCCGGCGACTGTTATTACCCCACCTACTTTGTTTGCCAGGTTTCTCTCCGGGGTACTCAGGGCTATCGTCCGGTCGATGACGGATTTTGCCTGGGCGGTCACGTCATAGAAGTACACCGGAGAGCCGAAGATAATGCCGTCCGCCTCCAGCAGCTTGCTGTAAATCTCCTGCATGTCGTCTTTAATGTGGCATTCGCCGGTCTCGTTGCAGGCGCGGCAGCCATCGCAAGGTTGAATATCTTTCCCCACCACACTGTAGAGTTCTACCTCGGCTCCTTCCTGCTTTGCCCCTTCCAGCGCCTCCGCCAGAAGTATCTCGGTGTTGCCCTGCCGCCTTGGACTGCATGAAAGCCCTAAAATCTTCATTTTAATCCTCCTGGATATGGACTCATTTTTGGCATGATGTTTAATTATCAGTGATTGAGTAATCAGAGCCGGTAGTCCTGTCCTCAGGGAATCTGGGACGCCTGGTTAAAAACATCAGGACTGCTCCGCCCAACATTACAATAGACAATATTATAAAGGCATTACGGTAATTGCCCTGGACATCGGCCATATATCCGACCAGTATGGGGGCTGCTATAGAAAAAGGAATACTCAACGATTGCAGCCATCCCCTGATTATGCCCTGAGACGCTCTACCGAAATACTCTGCCTGTATTGCATTGAACACCGGAGTCCTTATCCCCCAGCCGATACCATAGAGAACAGCGTACACCAATGCCATCTGCATTGAATCGGTTATACCCAGAATAAAAATTGACACTGAAGAAAACACCATAGATACGGTGATAACAAGGTTTTTTGGCAGCCGGTCGCCGAAAAAACCACCGGCCAATCTCGAAGGGACATTGGAAAGGCTGGCTACCATCCAGATTAAAGCCGAGCTTATTCTATCAATACCCACCTGTTCAAGATGCAGGTAGAGATGAATCTGCGCTGCTCCCAGCCCGAGATTGCCGATTGCCCAGCCTATGGCAAGAAACCAGAAAGCTCTGGTGCGTATTGCCTGCTTGAGGGTAAAGTCATATTCCACACTGTAAGTCCTGCCGCCTTCAGCATCCTTTGCGGCAGTTCCCGGCTTTTCGCCGTCCGGTAGCAAACCGTATTGCTCCGGTTTGGTTCGAAGCAACTGTGCCAGCGGGAACCCTAGAATCCAGATAAGGAGTCCACTGCCGATTGCCGAAGCCTGCCAGTTGATATTAGTCTGCACCAAAACTAGGGCGGGGATTCCAATAACGCCGGCACTGGCAAAGCCGAGAAGCATTACTGACTGGGCAATCGAGCGTTTACGCCGGAACCAGTTATTAACCGTAACCGAAAGTATAAGAAGCCCCTGTAGCCCGGTACCGAGAGCAATTATAATATTCGAAGCGAAGAACACCCATAGCGAATCCGTTAATCCAAAGAGAATCAGCCCTCCGCCCATAATAAAGACACCAACCGTGACAACGTGACGGGGCCCGAACCTGTCGACAAGATATCCTTCAATAGGACCAAGGATCGCATTTTCCACCTGGGTTACCGAGCGAGGAGCGGACATTAAGGCTTTGCTCCAGCCGAACTGCTTCTCAAGATAAGGAAGGTATGTCCCGAAGCCCTGACTTACCAGTCCCTGAAAGAACTGGGTGACAAAACCTACTATAACAATAATCCATCCGTAGAAAAGACTTTTGCTTATCCACGGAAACTGTGGAAGCTTCGGTATATTAGTGGTTACGTCCATTTTTTCGCGGTCGCTACTATATGACATGGTAGACTACTTACGCGGGGATGTCCTATATAATCCCAGAAATAGAGCAGAAAATCAAATTGTACGGCAAAACTCGACTTTAAGTCCTCTCACCGGTAAGCTGTACATCATATATTCTCAATATCTATTTGCCGTGGAGGACGGGTAAGATGAAACTTTCAGGAAGAATGTCCCGGCTGGCTACGGAGTCAGCGTTTAAAGTCCTGGCATGAGCTCAGGCTCTGGAAGCCAGAGGAATAAGTGTAATTCACCTTAAAGTCGGTGAGCCCGATTTTGCTACCCCGGCGAATGTTCGCAATGCCGCCACCAACGCGATAGGCGATGGTTACACACGCATTAACGGGAACTGGATAAGCCGTTTTGGATGTAGAGCCGTTGGTTCTAATGTAAATTAAAAGGCGAGGCTTATTGAAATGTCATTTGTGGGAGTTTAAGAGGTGGTGTGGCGCG
>CAYVOV010000027.1:0-39917 GCA_964453525.1 uncultured Dehalococcoidales bacterium
TCCCGGGTATATTCATCAATGATATTGAGTATTTTAAAGGCTCTGCCGTTAGCTGTTCTGTCTATCATGAAATCGTAGCTCCAGACATGGTCCTTATACTCAGGCCGCAACCTGATACAGGATCCGTCATTAAGCCATAATCTGCTCCGTTTGGGTTGTTTCTTTGGCACCTTCAAGCCTTCCTTTCTCCAGATCCTTTCTACCCTCTTGTGGTTCACCATCCATCCATGCTCATTGTTTAACAAGGCTGTTATCCTGCGGTAACCATACCTTCCATACCGGGTCGCCAGGGCAATAATATCATCGGTGAGCTGCTTCTCATCGGATGGTGGCAATAGAGTGCGACGCTGGGTAGCCCTGGCTTGCTCCAGTACTTTACATGCCCGCCTTTCCGAGACCGCCAACTTCTGAGTTACCTGTAACACCATCTGGCGTCTCTTAGACGGGCTTAGAAGTTTCCCCGTGAGGCTTCTTTGAGAATGGCATTATCGAGAGATAGATCAGCTACCAGTTTCTTCAAACGGGTGTTTTCCTGCTCCAGTTCTTTAAGCCTCTTCGCCTGGTCTACTTTCATGCCGCCGTACTCTTTCCGCCAGCGGTAGTAGGTGTGGGCACTCACTCCAATCTTCTTGCTGACTAAAGCTATCGTTTCGCCCTGGCTTAAGAGTATTTCCGCCTCGCGGAGTTTGTTGATGATCTGTTCCGGTGTGTATCCCTTTTTGGCCATTTGTCCCCCCCTTTATGAGATTATAACTGGTATAGTTTAAGGGGGGCAGGTCACACCCTGATAGTAATACTGAGTAAGGTTAAGTAACTTTTAATATTCAACCTGATGGTAGCAGAGTTTTAACTTGTGGATTCCCTGCCCCAGAAATACATGAAGCTAGAGTGGATTATCATGGCAACTGGGCAGGCGGTAAACTTTTTTTAAAAAGTCATGCTAATGAAGGGATTATATCAGCCCAGTATAAATTTGCTAATGCATATATGTATGAACTGAATGTAGGTTGGCATCATGGTGAAAGCGGTGGACCAATTATTAGTATTGATACACTTGCTTCATTTGCCTTAATGCAGCAATACAGGAATGTAAAGACACCACACGGAATTTTACCGGGACCTCATCGTGGTTACTCATTAATTGCTATAGAGAATCAAATCCGTGATGTTGGAGCGACTGTATTTTAAGCAAAATGAATGCATATTATTCAACGAATCCAGCTAGAAGTAACAATTTTCACCGTCTCAGAACTAGTCTTCGTAGACTAAACAAACCGTCAAAATGTGCAATCGTAACGCCTCAAAATGTTCTCAAGACTACTAACCTTCAGAAGTAACCTATTAGCTCTCTATTGTAACTAGGATTAATCTGCTATAAAATAACACACACTACCTCGAAGTGAGGCATCCTCATGAAACTGGACCTGATTGTCCCTGCTACACAGGAGAACCTCCGAAAACGGAAGAAAGCCATATGCCCACCACTGGGTCTGGCGATGGTCGCCGCGCTAACCCCATCAGAGGTCAAAGTCTCCTTAACTGATGAGAATGTCACGGCTATTGACTTCCATAGGGAAACTGACTTAGTCGGGATCACGGCACTAACTATCACGGCTCAACGTGCCTACGAGATCGCCGATAGCTTCAGAGCGAGAGGAGTGAAGGTTATCTTAGGGGGTAGTCATCCCAGCGCCCTGCCCGAAGAGGCGAGACAGCACGCCGATGCTGTGGTAATCGGGGAAGCCGAAGGAATCTGGCCAAATGTCATCGATGATTTCAAGGCAAACAAACTACAGAGGATATACAGCCAACGCGAGCGGCCCAGCTTGGTCAGATTGCCTATCCCCCGGCGAGACTTGTTTGCCGAGGGGGCGTACTACTGCACAAACACGATCTCAACTACTAGAGGCTGTCCTTACGCCTGCTCCTTCTGCTCAGTTACTTCATTCTTTGGCCATACTTATCGCCGTCGCCCGGTAGAAGAAATCCTCAATGAGATTGAAACATTGAATCACAGGAAACCTATCGGCTTCGTTGATGACAATATCTTCGGCAACCCCAAGTTCACCAAAGAGCTTCTTCGCGCCATTGTTCCCTATGGAATCAGGTGGGTTGCCCAAGCCTCAGTTACGGTGGCGAAAGATGACGAATTACTCAAACTGGCGGTCGCGAGTGGCTGCATATCCCTGCTAGTTGGGTTTGAAACGCTGTCTCCAGCTAATCTGGCGGCAATGGGCAAAAGGGTTAACGTGGTTGACGAATACGAAACGGTGATCAGGAAGATCCACTCCTATGGCATCGCCATACACGGCTTCTTTATCCTTGGCTTAGACGAAGATGATGAAGATGTTTTCGCACGTACTGTCCGCTTTGCCCGGAAAATGCGATTGGAGAGTGCTCAGTTTGCCTGGCCTGTACCGTATCCGGGCACCGCTCTCTGCGAGTCCTTAGATAAGGCTGGCCGAATAATCACCAAAGACTGGGCACAGTATGAGTCCAATCCTGTTTTTGAGCCAAAACTAATGTCACATGAGATGCTGAAAAAGGGGCATGACTGGGCTTGGCGTGAGTTCTACAGTTTACCCTCGATTTGGAGGAGAGTTGGGTTAATACGCCACAATCTGATAACATTTTGGGTAATGAATCTCTCCTTTCGATCTGCCTGGAGGAAAAAATCCCGAACAGGCGGATTTGTATCACCTCGACTTACTGGTATCTAATTTACCCCCCCTTTATTACCTTCCACCAAGGCATTCCCTGAGCGCTCTGAGTGAGATTAGAATTCGGTTCCGATTGAATAAACAGCCAGAATATGACAGAACTGACTTTCGTTGCGTCTATAATTGATACGATCTTGCTCAAAGTATCATTTGCTATACCACAACTGTCAATGCGGACGGTATTACCCAGAATGACGCCGGGCCTTCTCCGAGGATGCTGCCATCAGCCTCCACGAGAAGCTGCTCGTCAGATTCAATTGTAATAGTTGTTGTCTGTTTTTCTCTTATCTTGGCGTGCCTAACATGACTTCCGTTGTATAGAGTTGGTCGTATCTTTAGTAATTCAGATTTAGTCACATCACCAAAAATCACCACATCCAGTAGACCATCACCAAGGCTAGCACGTGGAGCTATCTGCATACCGTCTGCAAGGTATCGTCCATTGGCCACCACGACGCCGCAGCAGTAAATAGATTCAACCTCATTTCCCACACGAAGGCTAAGTTTTTGGTTTCGGTGGGTGGCTAGAGACTTGTAGCCTGCGACCGTGCGAAGTGCAAGATTTAAGCTGTGACCAAAACGGGTCGGCAAGTATTTCCAAGCGTCTACAATTTCAGCCGAAAGACCTATGCTAGCTTCGTTCACGAAAAAGCGCTTCATTGACTGTCCCTGGCTCCAGCATTGTACAACTCCGACATCAATCAAAGCCGTTTCTTGAGCAGTCAGGAGAGAGAGGGTGTTGTCATAGTCTTCACCAATACCTAAAGAAAGGGCGAAAGCGTGCGCTGTTCCCACACCCACAATACCCAGAATTGTATTACCTGACCTGGTTGAATGGAGTATTCCATTGGCTACCTCGTTCACGGTTCCATCACCGCCCACAGCTATGAGGTAGTGGTAACCGCCATCGGCAGACCGTCTGGCTATCTCTATGGCATGGCCGGTGTGTTTAGTGAATTCGTAGTCAAACAATAGACCGGCCTTTCGTAATTGCCTGCTGATGCGCGACCATTCTCTACCAACAGAATGGCTACCCGCCACGGGATTAACAATCACCTTGGCATATGATTCTGGCATTTTCTTCGTATCACACAAGACATTTCTTATCAAAGTCTTGGTTGCGTCATCAAAATATTCATACCTTTATCTCGGCTGTACTTTAATCGACCCAACGGCCTCTGTCAATACCTCCAAGATTAATTTTTCTATTGAGAAGAGAGAAGTGATGCAAAAGAGGAAATAATTACTTCTTTGCGAAACAGAGTTCGGAATGCTTCCGGACTGGCTGACTAGCTAGAAATTGAATAAAAAATCTAATAGTGCAACCAGATAACAATCCGATGTTTTGTTAAGCCGCTCAGCGCTTCCCCTATGGTTTGATGCTATTCTCCTTCAGGCTGAGCAGGCCTCACCTTAACTGCTGCGGGGCGACCATCACGTCCCTGCCCCTTCTCAAATTCCACTTCCTGCCCTTCGCTAAGGCTATTAAATTCCACTCCTTCAAGATCGTTGCGATGGAAGAAGAGGTCTGTTTCATCCTCTGTCTTGATAAATCCAAAACCCCGGTCTGTAATTAGCCGTCTGATTGTGCCTCTTGTCATAGGATACCTCCAAAAGTCTACATATTAAGGCTATTGCCTATTCGGTAAGCACGATACCCACAGTATAGGCTTTAACCCTTTCCTATCCTGAACATCTTAGTTCCACATGCGGGGCACACACCCTGAGTTGCGGGCCTACCATTCTTCATAGTTATGCTTCTAGCATCCTTCATTTCCCTTTTGGTCCGACATTTCATACAGTACGCTTGCATTGGTCTACCTCTTTTTCGATATGATTTAGTATGAACGATAAACCACTCTAAACCACAATGTCAATAGCTTGCTACCTAACCTGCACAATCTGGCTGATTGTTTCTTTCGAGTATTTGTAAGCCAATCTTTTAATGGTTACAATATCAGATAATGCGACCATTGCTTTTGTCAACCAAAATCGACATTCCTCGCCTACGGGCGGATATCGTCGAGCGCGGGTCTTTAATTAACCGCATCAAGGCTGGATTAAGCTGTCCGTTGACTTTAGTTTCAGCCCCAGCCGGCTATGGAAAAACTACTCTACTGGCAGCCTTAGTCCAACAGCCTGATTCCACTCAGCTAAAGGCGGCTTGGCTGTCTCTTGACGAAGGAGACAATGATCCCGTCCGGTTCTGGACGCATTTTATTTCTGCTTTACAGACAAAGCAGCTGCACATCGGGAACACCGTCCTTCTGATGCTAAGGTCTCCCGAATTTCCGGACATTCAATCTCTCTTGATCCAGCTAATCAACGAAATAGCTGGTAGTGAGACATCAATCCAACCTCACATTCTTATTCTTGATGACTATCATTTAATAGAAGAACAGCCTATCCAAAAGGACTTATCATTTGTCATAGAACACCTGCCGTGGCAGCTTCGTCTGGTCATCTCTACTCGCGCTGACCCGCCTCTGCCTTTGGCTCGAATGTGCGCTCGCGGACAGCTCAGTGAATTTCGGGCTCAGGACTTGCGCTTCACAGTAAAGGAAACTGATACCCTATTGAACAGCACTATGGATTTAGGTCTTTCCGACGAAGAAGTCGCGGCTGTCGATGCTTGCACCGAGGGTTGGATTGCCAGTCTGCAGATGGCGGCAATCTCAATGCAAAGCTGTGAGGATATTCCCGCGTTTATTGCAGCTTTCTCCGGAACTCATCGCCATGTGCTGGATTACCTGACTGAAGAGGTGCTGAACCAACAAACACCAGACACACGCTCTTTTTTACTGGAGACCTCTGTTCTTGACCGTATGACCGGCCCGCTATGTGATGCTATCACCGGACGGCAGGACGGGCAGGAAATGGTAGAGCGGTTAGACAAAGCTAATATGTTCTTAATATCCCTGATGACCAGCGTAAGTGGTACCGCTACCATAACCTATTTTCGTCTATGCTGGTTAGTCGACTGTAGCAATTGAATCCAGGGCATGTGGCTGAACTTCGGAAAAGAGCCGCAAGCTGGTTTCAACAAAATGGATTCATGGAAGATGCCATCTCGCATGCACTCGCAATCGGGGATTTCGAGTTGTCATCACAATTGATTGATACGGCAGCGCCAGCGTTCCTAGTGCTCGGTGAGATAGGCGCCGTGCTGAACTGGCTCGTAAAGCTGCCTGAAACGACCGTCCAGAGACATCCCGGTCTTTGTATATTCTATGCCTTCGCGCTTAACAGGGTGGGACGAATGGATGCGGCTGAGGAGTGGCTAAGACGAGCAGAAGGAAGTGCCCTTACCGGATTCTTGAAAACACTGGCGATAATGACAGAAGCTATGATTGCCATTTCGCATCGGGACGATAAACGCACGATGGAGCTTCTTTATCAGATTGTGGAGGAAAACGAGAGTCTTTCTAATGCAGGCACAAGTGCCGAGGCGGTATACAGTCTCATCGCTAAGTTAGCCGCTGCGACATTCCTCGTTGAAGCCCAAGAGACTCACGGCCAGCTTCGAGGAGCTATCGAGACCTGCCAGCGGGCCTTAAGCCTGGTTCAAAATAAAGAATTAGAGGCACCATGGTCATCTATGGTGGGATATTTGCACGTTCGCCTTGCCCGGATACTGTGCGAGCGGAACGAACTGGAAAGTGCGACTCGGCATATAATGGCAGCCAGAGAAATAGGTCTGCGTTCAGGCAATAAACAGATCCAGGTGTGCATCTATGTTGTTCTAGGGCTGATTCGGCAGGCTGAGGGGGATGACAAAGCGGCACTTGACTTGGTGCGCGAGGCCGAGCAAATTGCACCCAGCTAGGACTTATTGCCGAATTCAGTCTCGAATTTGCCATGGCGGCTGCGGATTTGGTTTGCTCAGGGGGATTCCACGGCTGCTGCACGGCTTATTCGGGCTTATGAGCCAACTACGGGCACCTCCAGTGATGGACCGCTTGTGGCTCTACTTCAAGAGACGGTGGGGATAACTTTAGGCCACATTAGCTTATGTGAAGGTAAGTTCAGTGAAGCGGAGGTATTACTGGCAAGGATTCAGCAGGAAGCCGAAAAATCAGGGCGTATGGGAAATGTGATTGAGATTATGCTCCTCCGGGCACTGGTAGCTCGGGCTGTAGGCAATATGGCTCAGGCAATTAACCTATTTAGCAGAGCGCTAAAGCACACCGAGCCAGAAGGCTACATTCGTGTCTTCGTTGATCTAGGCATGCCCATGGCTGCTCTGCTAAGGGAAGCTGTCTCACAGGGTATTACTTCCAACTTCGTTCGAGAATTACTGGCTGAATTCGAAAAGAAAAAACCCCGCACCAAGAAGCCTGTATATCAGCCTCTGGTTGAATTCTTAACCAAGCGTGAACTTGAAGTGCTGCGCAGGCTTGCCGATGGTTTATCCAATGAAGTAGAGCATCAAGTCACAATCACTCAAATTGTTATCAAATAGTATGGATGATTTGTTCCATTCGGTTATTTGTGAATTGATCTTTTAATGAGTACAATACTAAACGAAGAGAACCTTACTGTGTCAACTAAAAACGAGAATAATATCTAGGTTGGAGAAGGAGGCGCCATTATGAGGATAGCTATCATTGGTGCGGGGGCTATTGGAAGCGTACTCGGTGGTCTCATATCTAAAGCTGGAGAAGATGTCACCCTGATAGGTCGTAAACCTCATGTTGATGCCATAAACCGGAACGGGTTGGTCCTTGAGGGAGGACCCGGGCAAATGGTAATTCAGGTTAAAGCTGCGGAAAATCTTGACTTCAAGCCGGATTTAGCTTTGCTAACTGTAAAGGCTCAGGATGTCGAGTCTTCAGTTAAGAATACGCTGCCATTTCTGTCTGATATTCAGCTGGTTACCATGCAAAACGGTGTTCAGAGCGATGACCAGGTAGCTGGGCTTTTGGGAAAAGAGAATATCATCAGCAGTGTTGTTGTATTTAATGGCCAATTTCTTGAACCAGGTAAAGCATCATACTCAATCCCATTCAGCAAAACGGCTCTCATGATAGGAGAGCCCTTCGGCAAAAAAGGGAACCGATTACAGACTCTTTCAGCGTTACTTAATAGAGCAATAGGGACGGATATAAGTGAAGATATTCGTGCTGCGCACTGGACCAAGCTCATTTGGAATCTGCAGACGGCTGTCCCGGCCGTTACCGGATTGTCCTATCAGGAGAGCTATCAATACCCAAAGGTTAGAGAATTAACCATAAATCTGGTGAAAGAGGGTCTAAACATCATCAATAAGGCTGGAATAAAGACTGCGGAAGTACCCGGCTTCCCACTTGATCCGATGGAAAAAATGGCTAGTATGCCACTACTAAACTCATCGGACTTGTTAAAGAGGATGGCCGAGTCTTTAGGCAAAGTACCAGTTCTGGGTTCGATGTTGCAAAGTATTAAGAGAGGGAAAAGCACGGAAGTTGATTATGTGAATGGGGAAATCGTGAACCTGGGAAAGAAGATAGGTATTTTAACCCCGGCCAATTCTTTGATAATTAAATTGGTACATCAAGTAGAGGCTACCGGGAAATTCCTGACTATAGATGAGATTACTCAAAGATTGAGCTAGAACCTTCGTTTGAAAAACAGAGACACTAATTTGATTGCAAGGTAATATCACAATCAAGTATTTTGTTAATTTAATATAATTTGAATTTACTGGAAATTTTAACCAAAAAACGATAAAATCAGGGTGTCGGTTGACCTAGTGTTCTGACACCCTGATTCTTTGAAAAATCCTGAAAAGGGATGGTCTATTTAGCTTTGGTAGGCCGTGCAGGTCTCGAACCTGCGACACCCTGATTAAAAGTCAGGGCATTGAAATTTCTGAGCTAGTCAGATTTTCGTAGCTAAATTTGGCGCGACCACCCCACTTTTTTAGTCGAGTCAGAGTGTCGCTTTTTCCTCCGGTCTGCCAGCGTTTTGCTGGTTTAATTATATCATACTGGTCTGCGAAACTTGTAGTGTTGATTTTAATGCGTATAACTTACGAGCCTGTCGAAAAACCTCATTAAAATAGCCTTATCTGCCTGCTTTCTGAGGTATAATCAGGTAATCTCAGGCAGGAAGGACAGAGCTAATGAACGCTAGATACCGACCCTATAATCCTGAAGAAGGTTATTTTACCCTTATTGACCCTGGAGACATCAAGAATCATAATCCTCTCCTGAAAGCCATAGATTCATTTGTTGAAGGCCATATCTCTGTGGAGCCGTTTTCTCAGAGGGCGAGGAACGAGATTGAAGGAGCCCCGGCGGTGCATCCCAGGATGATGCTGAAAGTCACCTTCTACTCGTATGCCCGGGGTGTTTATTCCTCCAGGGAGATGGAAGACCGGATGCGGTGGGATCCCAACTATATCTATCTCAGTGCCAATCAGAGAGTCGACCACAGTACCATCTGCAATTTCATCCTGAAATACGGGGACGAAGTCAAGGCGGTCTTCTCCCGTCTGGTCTATGTAATGGCTAAGATGGGACATGTAACCATGGATTTTGTGGCTATAGACGGAACAAAGATAAAGGCTGACGCCGGCATGAAATTCACTGGCAATGTCAGAGAGTTCCGGCAGAAGCGGGACAGGATTGAGCGGAAGATAGAAAAGATAATGCGTCATACCACGAATGAAGCGGTGGAGGGTAAAGCTCACCGTGAGCAAAAGCTGGATGCTCTGGAGCGAGATAAAGCCAGGATAGATTCCTTTCTTACTGAGGTGGAGCAGGAAGATATTCCTCCAAAGGGAAAGGTAAACCTGACTGATATTGACTCCCGCATGGTCAAGGATAAAGACAGCAAATATATGGGCTACAATTGCCAGATAGCGGTGGATAAGGAAAATCACGCTATTGTCGGCACCGAGGTATTCAATGAAGCCTCTGACAGGGGGCTGCTGGAACCGATGATTGAGGATATAAGAGACTGGACTGGGGAAACTCTGGATCATACAGAGGTCGGCGCGGATGCCGGCTATTTCAGCTCGGACAATATTAGATATTGCCATGAACGGGGACTGGATGTTTACTTGCCTGAAGGCAAAGGGGAAGGCGGAGTCAGACAGTGGAAAGGAAACATGATCAGAGGCAGAGATTGCCGGATGGAGATGGATGGGGATATCAAACGCCTGACGTGTCCCGGCGGACAGGTAATGGAGACGATGGTTGCCAAAGAAGACCGTGGCAACTACTTTTACCGGTTCCGTCCTGATGCCGGATTATGCAAGGACTGCTCATTAAGAGCCAGGTGTTACCGGAGTAAAAGTACCTATCGGGATTTCAGGGTAAAGAAGGAATATTTCGAAACTCTGGCCTTAAGAGCCCGGATGACAGAAAAACTGTCAGGAGTACACGGGAAACAGAGAATGAGGGATAGGGCATGCCTGATTGAGCACGTATTCGGAGAGATCAAGGAGATCTTCCGATTCAGGAGATTCCGGTACCGGGGCCTGGAGAAGGTAAGGCTGATATGGCAGTTGGTCTGTATCGGCTATAACTTCAGGAAGATAGCAAGGCTGGCCTATGGATAACCAACCATGAATGAAGGAATGTTAGGAAAAACAAGGAGTGTTATGGCCCAATCCTCAGCTATACGTCCCTACCACTGAAAAATTGCTTTGTGACTTGATGGGTAGCCAATAGCCAGGGTTTTTCGACAGGCTCTAGTGTTATACGTATAGAATAAGTTAGGACAATTATTAGGAAAGATGATATTGCTGAACAAACACCAGGATTACTGTCCAGTCATGGTACGCTTGGTCAATACCTTTTAGCTTTAAACTTACCAGACATTGAAACTATACTCCTCTTAATCTAGATGCGACACGATAACAGAGAATCAAACTAAGGTCAATAGCTTTTTGGTACTTAGTTCAGGCTCATTAATACTATTTATTAATCAAATATGGTGATATAATCTGGCCATAAAATAACGGAGAAAACGTATGGATAATGAAATAAAAGAATTTATACGTTGGGAAGAGATACCGCAAATCCTGATAAACCGTGGAGTTGAGTTACTAAGTAAACCTTATGAAAGAGTAGAATTTACTCATAATTCCAAAGCAGATGATTTACTGAATGACTTAGATCATCATCCTCATGCTTTTGTTCTCGCTTGTATAATGGACAGACAAGTAAAAGCTGAACGTGCTTGGTTGATACCGTACGAAATATCTCTAGAACTTGGTAACTTTAACCTGTTCTTTCTTCTGGAATTAAGTCTCGAAGACCTGACGGAAATTTTTGTGAGAAAACATTTACGTCGATTCAATCAGGATATGGCGAATTATTTTTATTTAGCGATACATAGGATAATTGACCAATATAAAGGTGATGCTTCTAAGATATGGCAAAATAGCCCTAGAAGTGCTTCTGTTGTAAGACGGTTTCTTGAATTCGATGGTGTAGGTATTAAGATTGCTACTATGGCTACAAATATACTTGTAAGAGATTTTAAAATTCCATTTATGGATAAACTTTGTATAGATATATCACCGGATGTCCAAGTAATGCGAGTATTTAAACGTTTAGGTCTTATCGACAATAATGCATCGACAGACGAATTGATTTACAGGGCCAGAGAACTAAATCCCGAGTACCCGGGCATATTTGATGTTACTGCATGGGAAATTGGCAGGAATTGGTGTCGACCTAGGTTTAACCAACTGAATTGTGAGGGTTGCTACTTAAACCAAAACTGCCCAAAATGTCATTAGAGACAGTATATAGCTCCATGGGATTCGAAACCCTTAAAATAAATAGTGGCAGCGACTGGATTTGAACCAGTGACCAAGGGCTTTTGAGTCCCTTGCTCTACCTCTGATTGACAAATATCGGGATGTTTGTCCAGTCATGAGTACTCGTGGGCGATACCGTTTAGCTTCAATGTTTGGACTTGATTATTCACAAATATTTGGAGCAGATTAACAATCCGCCCTTTTATGTATCCATCATAGCTTTACGTATAAGTCTATGCAAAGAACCAATCAAAAAAAGTGTATTTTTCTTGTTCTGAACCCTATCATCGTGCATTTAGTGCACGCAGTAAAGCGGTCAGCAGAGTGAGTTGAGGAGTAGCGATTCCGAGTGATTGTGCACGGCTTAGTGGTTCACTAAATATGGCCTCAATTTCCATCACTTTGCCATCCACAAAGTCTATCACCGTACTTGGCCTATATACTCCCATGGTATCGGTTAATTCAAACATACGCTCGATAACGCTTGTGCGGTCTATTCGCGAATCCTCCGAGTGAGCTGCCAAATCCCTGTTACCAGCTTCCATTACCTCTTCTATCAACGTTTGTGCTGTATTCCGAAGACCCGGGTCGCCCACGATACGGTCAGTGGTGATTCCTCCAGCGGCGACAGCCAATCCATTGAAAGGGATGTTCCAGCATAGCTTCTCCCAGCGTGCACGTAAAAGAGACAGCAATGCAGTAACTTGAACCTTGCTTGGTGTCCAAAGTGAGACAGCAGCCTTAAGTTCGTTACTGTCATTCCGGAAGTGTCCGAGCGTAACCGGTCCGTAGGCGAGATGATGCACGTAGCCAGGCTCTCCCCGGTTAATGCAGGTAAATGCCAACCCACCAAATACTCGTTCGGGACCGAACCACTCAGCAAAGCGTTCTTCAAGCCCCAAACCATTCATTAGCACGAGTATGCGTGTTTTGGCTGAAACACAAGGTCGCACCAACTCCTGCGCTTGTTCTATAGAGGTTGCCTTTAGAGCACAAATCACCCAATCAACTGGACCGATCTCCTCACTGCTTAGGGTAATCGTTGGATTGTTTAACGTGAAGTCACCATCTGGGCTTGTGACTCTTAGACCACCCTCACTTACCGCTTAGTAGTCGCGTCGCATTAGGAAACGAACGTCATGCCCAGCCTCAGAAAGTCTTCCACCATAATAGCTGCCAATGGCCCCAGAACCAATAACGGCTACAGTCTGTCGCTGGTTTGTCACTGTCACCTCCTATGGCGAGTGAAAGACCTTGTGATTCGTAGTTTAGGTAGCTGAGTTTCCTTTGTCAAGAAACTCAGTTTACTGCACAGACCGCTAGAAAGTGCACTACAAGTTCGAGTGAGCGAGTGATCTCCCTCAGGGAACACTATCCTACTATCCACGCTCCTCGGCAATTCATGGAATTGACCTAAGAAGTAGGCAGCGTCGCTATGGGCGCATTTATTGTGGCGCCTTTTCGGCCTCGTAAGCTGCCAACAGGCTTAATCCAATTTTCAGAACTCTTACCTTTACATTTTCTATCCTTAAACCGAAAAAATTTTCAAATTCTTTTCGATATTCTGCCTCAGAGCGCCAAGTTTTTCCCAAATTTATTCCATCCTGGTCTATTGCCGTAAAAAACCAATTGATGATTCTTCCCACAATATTTTTTTGTTTAGCTAACCCAAGGTAACTCGGCTCAACAATAATCACCATCGGAGCTGCTCTTAGCGATTTGGTAAGAACCATTTTGGTCTTTTCAGTTGAAAGATGATGCAGCAAGTCAGTAATAATAACTACATCACTTCGGGGATAGTCTAAGCCGTCGACGCCGTCCTGGATCTGAATATCCCGATCGTATCTTTCCCGCCCATACCTAATAAATGTGTCGTTTAGATCTATACCTCGGTATGAGCAAGAAGGATGGAGGGATTTTTGGATACTACCGAAACCACAGGCCACATCAAAGACGGATTTATTCTTTCCAATTATACGCCCAATCTCACTCCTTAGCTTTTGTTTGCCAAGGCGAGGGATACCCGCTAATCGAAATAAGAATGGGTGTTTGTAAAGAGGACTGACTTTCACCATTTTAGGTACATCCTTCTTAATGTACCGCTCGCTCTAGAAAAAGCCTGACCCAATTGCCATCCCGCTTAAATCGGACACGTGTCTCCTCTAAAGTTTGCCATTGCTAATATTTTACGTTAAATGGCGTGCTTAGAAAAGGCCGGAGGCTCGAGGTACGGTGAACGACCATCCAGTGCAACGATAGGAGCAGCTGACATCAATGCGACTTCACTTTCTAATATTTTGTTACCTTCGAACAAACATCGGGATGAATGTATGGACGTAGAATTTATAGCTGATAACCCAATTAGCCGTTTAACTTGCTCCTTGATAGTCTGCGTATAATTAATGATACACGCATAGTAAACTTTTCATCCCATTGCTTTCTCGGTATGGTATCATTGAACCAGGGAAATCTCCATTGGAAGGACCATATATAAACAACGTAGAATCCCTGAAATTTAATCTATGGAATAGCTCTAGAGGTTTTATGGAAAGGGGACGGTTACATCAGTGGCAAGACCCTCAAATTATTCAAATGTTCACTTAATACACCGGTTTAAAGTCTCGCTTAAGGGAAGGCCTGATATCTGGCGCATTATTGAGATAAAAGAAAACCAAATGTTATCCAGCCTGCATAAAGCGATCTTCAAAGCCTTCGACCGCTTTGACGAACACCAATATAGCTTCTTTTTAAGCAACAAACCTTATGATAGGGAGAGCCGGTTTATTTCACCGGGCTTGGATACTGACGGAACGGGTAAACTTGCCACCCGTATCAGAATTGACAGTATTGCCCTGTATGGTGGACCAAAATTTCTCTATCTCTTCGACTATGGTGACGAGTGGTGGCACGAGGTTGAGCTAATTAGCGTAACTGAAAAGGTTACACGAGCCAACTATCCCAGGGTAGTGGAGAAGCAGGGCAAATCACCCCCGCAGTATCCGAAGTATTGAGAGCTAAACTATCCATCGGAATGTTATCCAATAATGCCATCAATTTATTTGGTTTCTGGGTGGAAAGGGTAGCAGAGTAACGTTATAATTGGTGAAAGGATCTAGCTAAACTTCATTCGTTAGTTAATATTGTAGTCAATGGTAAAGGGAGCCTGCCCGTGATAGCTACTAAGAAAAAAAGAAAGAACAAATCGACCTTAGGTGCACTCATTGTGAGTCTCATTAATGAGGAAGGTCCGAGAAAACTCAGCGGTATGACGAAAATACTGGATTCTTCTTACAAGAGTCTTAGCTCCGAAGTCTACAGATTGAGGAAGCTAGGTGTGTTGGAGAAGGATGCCGATGGTGTGTTGTCACTAGTACCGGGTATTGACCTGGCCATGTTCGGAATCGAACTTATTACTACGGATCCATTTGCATCTGCACAGCCTCAACCCGAAAGACCGCAAACCTTGGAAGAAGAGTTCATGAACTTATTGATAAGTACCGGAGTAAAGAACGGAGTGGAAACCATCACCAAAATCTACTTTTCTGGAAATGATATCTGGAATGCACAGTGGCTTCATCATGTTCTGTCAGACATAGCAGAAGGCTTTGTGACCGAAGGACAATACAAATTGATCATGGGTTACTGGACGAGAACCAAGGGCATCCCTTATGGGTACGAAGACTTCTTCGATGATTGACGATTTATAGTACAATGATGTCTTAAAGACAGTAGAGATGGTTTTTCAGTCTCGTTAATGATATGCCAGGGGTACCTCCCCCCTCTTCGGTCTATCGTAGCTTAGAGAGATAATTCCTTACCAGATTAACTAACTACTGAACTCAGTATTTTTCAAACCACTTGTTACAATCGGTTATCCAGTCAATGTAGTACTGTTATTGAGGTCAGTATCATACCCGTTCTAGCCTTCTATCCACCATATATGGAGAAGATTTGTTGTATCTAAACTGGTTCCCCCATTTTGTATCTGGTCAACGGATTATTGCTGTATCTAGCAATGGTAGTACTAACTAAAGTCCACGAACTTTGTATCCAAAGCCCGTGGAAATCGCCGGAAATTGCTTAAATAGAGTACTGTTATCACTAATTGCAGCTCTGGATTTACATCGGAAACAGCCGTTTCCCAATGAATTTTCTCTTATCCGGTTTAATCCGTACTAAAATAATCGTGCTTGAAGATGAGACATTCTAAGTAGGTTTAACCAACTTCTCGAGAGAATCCTGTTTTCAATGCATATACTGAAAGCTCTGGCGATATTAAACGTAATAAATCCCGAAGAGCAAAATATGTCAATGGAAAAGTCCTTTTATTCGCCCTAATTACCTGGCTTGATGAGCGTCTTCTACTGCTTTCCCAGCTGGTCGTGGGAATCGCACACAATATCCTCTTTTGTTAACTAATAATACTTTTTCAAATGAGGTATGTTCACTACTCTAATGCTCCTTAATCCACTTTAGCAAATCTTCCTTAAGGAACATCCTTTTATTTCCAATCTTGTGCGATGGTAATCCTTCTTTTATCAGATTATAAAGGGTCTGATGACTTACCCTCAGAAATTCTTGAGCTTCTGCAAAGGTAAACAATACACGTTCGACTTCTTTATCAGGTTTCTTCCTGGGCATTATTCTCTCCTATACTATTTCAGACATAATAGTAAGATTTTAAGTTTTAATAGGCACATACAGGCAGATATAGATAAATATTGACAAATTATGACACTAATGATATGATAATATCCGAATTATCTCGGATAATTCGGAAGGAGGTAGAAATGAAAATCTTGACAAAGAGACTCGGTAAAGGAGAAATCAACTGGAAAGGAGTGGTGATACCGCGCAGCAAGAAGGCTCTTTTCCCAGCGCCAGGGATTGAATTCGATTTGTTAGAAGGAAAAACTACCTACAAAGGAAAGATGGACAACCAATCTCGTCTTCGATTGGCCGAATGGTTCCGGCAACATCGCAACTTAAAACCTGGTGATGAGGTCACCTTCTCCAAACAAAACGGGACAATGAGAATATCCCTTTCGAGATCATTTTCACGACCGGAAAAAGAGACTTTCACCTGGGCAATAGAAGTTGTCGAGGCGATTAGGGACGGTGAGGTTGACGGGATAATTAGGATAAACAAGAAAGGATTCAGTGTAGAAATAGGAAAACATGTGACAGAGACACAGGTTGTTTTAGAGACGAAGTAATAATCTTGGAGGAGGTGACCTTTGACATTAATAATAGGTGCTAGATGTCAAGACGGAATCATACTGGCCGCTGACCGTAGAAGATTGTCAAAGTATGAAAAGGGGCCAGACACCAGCAAGCTATTCAAGCTGGATTGTGGTGTTTTGTTAGCTGGTGCGGGTGATGATGCCGTGCTGAATGAAGCACGGGTTTTCATTGAGCACAGGATTAAAAGTCTAAAAAGCGAATCACCACAATTACTACTCTTTGACATTACAGAGGTTACAATGACTGTCGTTAATGAACTCGTTAATTGTTACAGGGATAAAGTCGAAGAAGCATTTGGGTATGTGCTAGCAGGGCTTGAAAACGTAAGCAGTGGTCGAGGAAGAATATATACCATTTATGGCGCCGGATTTTCCGATGTTCCCTGGACATGTATTGGCTCAGGGAGTTCTTATGCACGTCCTCTTCTAGACCTACTGCTTGCAGATGGTAGCCTTTACGTAGATGATGCTGCTAAGGCGATGCCCACTATCTTCACTCTTGTTTCTAACGTTCAGACTACTGTGGGTGGTGGTATTGACGTAGGTATTATTAAAGACAATCAGGATGTGAGTAACATCGTGCACGAGGAAGAAGTCGGTTTGAATCCATTACGGACAGCTATTTTAGAAACTTTAGGAATAAGGGACACCGGATGATTAAATCCTATTTATAAAGGATAATGGTCATGGAGGGACAATCATGGCTGACATTATATTGAAAGCTAAGATCCCTGAAAAATTATATTATCAATTCCGTCGGGCCGCTACAGACAAGAACGGTAAATGGCGTGGCAGCAAACAGTCCCCTGAAAAAGCTTTCCAAACTGCCGTTGAAGCTGCCCTTTTACAATTCTTAGATTCGTTAAATTCTAAGAGAACAGTTGACCTTGAAAAAAACAAATAAGGCTGGGATTTGTCCCAGCCTTATTATAACGTCCGTAAAAAGCAACCTATGCTTTCCCGATTCGGAACATCTTAGTTCCACAAACCGGGCATGTTCCCTGGTTGGCCGGTCTACCGTTCTTCATAGTTATTGCTTTAGGATCCTTAATATCCCTTTTTGTTCGACATTTAACACAATATCCCTGCATAGAATTTAGCCTCCTTATTTGTTTTGATACGTACAATAGAACATCGAACTTCAGATGTCAATACGTGTAACATTAATTATACGCGAATGATGCAGGCCAAAGGTAGACAATATAATGTTTCTACTTATTGTCATTGGTGGAGGAAGGGGAGAGTTGAACTCCACCTGAAATATAGACTAACCACCTGTGAACAGTCTTTTTCAATTATAACCACAAAAGAAAAGGCAGTAGTATAAACCTACTGCCTTTTCAATCCATCCGGTTGTTAATAGAGTATCCTCTACCGCCAGGTATCTATGCTGTAGGCCTGACCGTGACCACTACCGAATCTTGCAACAGCCGTTTCGTCCATATTGCAGAGGAGTATGTTGTAACTTTCAAACGGGTCTTCTCCTCCGGCCGGTACCATGTAATCCTCGGGCAGCTCTCTCCAGGGTTTGCCCGATGTCTTCTCTATCCCCAACCAGCCGTTGGTCCTGTAATCCCCCGCGCCGCGCATCCTGAATTCACTTACCGGCTCAAAGCTCTTCTTCCATATCCATTCGTAGATGGAGTCTTTGGTCTTGAATCCGTAGTCGTGCAGGTCCTGGGCTATCTGCGGAGGCATAACTAGGGTAAAACCGCCATCCCTGGTAGCCCAGATGTCCTTAGTGAGGTATTCAAGGTAATTGTGCGGTCCGGGGATACCCTTCACATCGAGGAACCTCGCTATGGCACCGTGTCCCGTCCTCTGAAGTGAGCGATACACACCGGGCATATTCTGTTGACCAAGCCCCCAGGCACCGGGCATGCAAGGCATAACAATGCTCTCGTCCTTACTGAAACCCATCTCCTCGTTCAAGCCTTTCCAGCCTTTCGGCAGCCCCTCCGCATACTCGGCAAAGATGAAGCCACCGTTAGTGACAGGACTACCAAGAGTAGTAATGGTGGTGACGGTTTCCTTATAGCCACCCAGATTACGCCACAGGAGACTGCCAATGCGTCCGATGGTCTTATTGGCCGGGTTACCGGGGCCGAATAAACTGTTGGTAACGTTCATGCCTATTTCTTTGTAGATTGGGCCGCTGAGAATAAAGGCTCCCCCGCCACCGCGGCCATCGCCCGTACCACCGCCTGATTCGGCAATAGCCAGCACTACCGGGAAGTACTCCGGTTTGCACCCTGCCATTACGGCGTTAACAGCAACCTGCTCTACAGTAGCCGTACGGTAAGTGGGCATGAACCTGATGACTTCTCCCTTCTCTCTTTTTGTCACTTGTTCAATCGACGTATATCCCTGTACTTCCATATCACGCTGAAGGGTTATCACTTCATCCGGTTTGTGGCTGGTACCCTTCAGCATCTCGGCTACCCGCTCTTCCGTCGGGATAATTACCGGAAGACCGTCAGTGTACCTGGAGAAAGGAGCATTCAGAATTCCGGGGATATTCTCCGTCTGGTTGTAGAATTCATTGGCTTCATCGAGGGTGCCTTCAAAGAGTATCCTCGGTTCGCGCGGTGCCCATATACCGCTTTCTTTTTCCTCGTCGGTTAAAGGGCGGGTCAGTGCTTCGAGCACGGGCTGCATGAGTATATCAGCTTCACTAGCCCCTCCTACAGATTTACGGTCAGCTTCAATATGGCGTAGCTTTGGGACACCATATAACATTCTATCATGTTGTACTTTTCCGGTCTCTTCTGCGTAATTTATAAGTACGGTCGGGATTCCGGCTTTCTCAAGGTCTGCTAAATAAGGCAACTGCCTGTTAACAGCGCCATGTCACCAGCAGACCCCCAGTATCACCGCATCAGTGGTTTTCCTCTCTTCCTCTGACAGCTGCAATGGAACGATATGATACCTTTTCTTTACCGTCCAGTTAATGTTAGGATAATCGGTCTTCAGTTTTTTCTCCAGGAAGTACCAAATATCCTGTTCCCCGCAGATACTCATATGGATGGTTTTACCATCAAGAGAATCAAGACGTGGTGCCAGGGGATATGTCTTTACCGGCATTTGCGTCCCTACAGGATTAAGACATCTGTACTTTTCTGCCATTTTGCATCCTTTCAGTTGTATTTTTATCAGGATTACCTTATATCAAGTCTTATTGCGTACTTTATTCTATGTTAATCATGATTTAAAAACAATAGGTAGAGTCGAACTCCCCGTCCAGAAGCACTCATCGATAGACGCCTCAAGGGAAACCATACGTGTAACACTACTTATATGCAATGACTCCAGTAAAATTTTCATCATGAGACAGATGAGATTTGGAATAGTCGTAAAACTAGCTAGAGTAGGACAAATTTTAAAATTCTATGACAAAATTAAGAATCAGTGAACAGGAAGTAAAGACCATTGTGAGATAGGGATTGCTTTTACAATTAGAAAGACGTTCAAATGCGTACATCAGTTATGCTAAAATACCTTGACTTCTGATTACTTGGCAGAGTTTGTAGTGAGAGGCTGGATTGCAAAATGGCCGCACCACTGCTGACAACGAAATTCTATATTCCGCCTGTCCGGTTAGAACTGGTGTCGCGGCAGCATTTGATAGAACGATTGAACGCCGGGCTGAAGAGTAGTCTGGCGCTCATCTCAGCACCGGCAGGCTATGGTAAAACAACACTATTAAGCGATTGGTCCCATCGAAAAGAACTGACTGCGCAGGTCATCTGGATTTCACTGGACAAGGCGGACAATGATCCGATCGTCTTCTGGGACTACTTTATCACCGCACTTGGCAAGCTACGAGCAGGTGTTGGTGAGAATGCCTCTACTTTGCTTCATTTACCAAAGCCACCGCCAATTGAGGCGGTACTGACGACTTTGATTAACGAAATTAGCATGATTCAGGATGACTTTGCACTCGTTCTTGACGACTATCACGTGATAGAGTCTCAGCCCATCCACGGAGCCATAACCTTTCTGCTCGACCATTTACCGCCGCAAATGCACCTGGTCATTGCCACTCGCGCCGACCCACCTCTACCTCTGGCGCTTCTTCGCGGGCGCGGGTCACTGGTTGAGATTCGCACCGACGACCTGCGCTTCACACCTGATGAAGCTGTCGCTTTCCTTAACCAGGTTATGGGATTGAACCTCTCGGAGGAGAACGTGTTAGCACTTGAAACACGAACTGAAGGCTGGATCGCCGGGCTTCAGATGGCAGTGTTATCAATGCAGGGACGAAAGGACATTCCGGGATTTATCAAGGCATTTACTGGCAGTAATCGATACATTCTGGATTACCTGATAGAGGAAGTGTTCCAGCGGCAGCCCGCTGATGTACAGGATTTCTTATTAAAGACGTCCATTCTTGAGCAGCTTACTGCTCCTCTGTGTGACTTCGTTACTGAGCGCGATGATAGTCGTAAAATACTTCCGGTCCTAGAGCGGGCGAATTTATTTATCGTTCCCCTGGATGAGTCGCGGCAATGGTATCGCTATCAACGCCTATTTGCAGACCTCCTTCAACACCAGCTGGACATAGTATCAGGGATGAAAGACGTTTCGCTAATTCACGCGCGTGCCAGCGAATGGTACGAAGCAAACGGTTTCCCTGCTGATGCTATACATCACGCCATTACCGCCCAGGATTGGGAACGGGCAGCAACACTCGTTCATAATGCCAGTGAAACTTTGTTGAAGCGCGGCGAGGTAACTACTTTACTTGGTTGGATACAGGCATTGCCGGACGAAGTAGTGCGTGACCGCCCTCAGCTATGCAGTGAGTGCTGCTGGACATTGATCCTTACCGGGCAGTTCAGTCTTGCTGAATCATTTTTAGAGCATGTCGAACGGAATGCCGAGGATAATGATACGTTTTTTGGCGAAATCCTCGTTATGAGGGCTTACATTGCCAGGTCCCGGGGAGACAACCCGGGTACTATCGAGCTTTCGAAACGGGCTACGTTACTCTTACCACAGGACAATATAGAGGTGGGTAGCATCCTGGCCTTGAATCTGGGAATAGCCCAGTGGCACTGTGGAAATCTGGTAGAATCAGAGCAGGCAATTACCGAGGCATACGACAAAGCACAGCAGTCAGGTAATGATTACGTCAGTCTAACAGCTGTAAGTATCCAAAGCATTATATATGCAGCACAGGGCAAGCTACATCAAGCAGCCGATTCATGCCGACACGCGATAGGACTGGCTGAACAGTCCCCAGCTATGGCCGGTAATTATATCACCTTGGGCGCACTGCTGTATGAATGGAATGAACTGGAGGCTGCTATAAAGCACGTCCTCAAAGGAATTGAATTGAGCCAGCTAAGCGGCAACTTGGAGTTTCAGAGCGGAGGCTATCGAATGCTGGCACGTATCCGGATAGCCCGGAATGATGCTACTGCAGCATATTCGGCACTTCAGAAGGCTGATGAATTTTACCGTGATAAAAAAGTCTCTCCACTTGACGGAGCTCGCACGGCTGCCTGTTATGTACTAATAAACCTGGCGCAAAGTAACATTTCCGCCGCCCTGGATTGGGCTGCACGGATTACAGAGGAGGTTGACTCCTCATCCTTTTACCCCCGCCTGTATCTAACTCAGGCTCGCCTGCTCCTTGCTCAGGGCAATAAAAGAACTGCCTCTGAACAACTGGCTGAGAAATACGAAATCGCAGTTCAATCCGGCTTGCAGTATGGCGTTGTCGAGACACGGGCAATGCAGGCTCTGGCAGCATCTACACCTGCCGAAGCGCTCGCTTTTCTAGCTGATGCTCTGGAACTGGCCCAACCGGAAGGCTATATCCGTACTTTTATTGACAAGGGTGAACCGATGGCTGAACTGCTGAACCAGGCAGCAAGTCAAGGTATCACCGTAAATTACGTTTCCAGACTACTCAGTGCTTTCAAAGTAGAGAAGGAGACAAAAGCTAAAACTGGAATATCATATTCCAGTCCTGACACAGCTATCCAAACCCTGACTGAGCCGCTAAGCGAACGGGAACTTGAGGTCCTAAGGCTTCTTGTAGCAGGCCTATCGAATCGAGAGATTTCGAAAAGACTAATTGTTAGCATCGGCACGGTAAAAACTCACGTACACAACATCCTCAACAAGATGAATGTATCAAACCGCACTCAGGCTACCACTCGAGCTAGAGAGCTCAACCTGATTTAGCCGGTAGTCCTCAACAATCCATAATCATAAGCCCTCTGCCAGGTCAGCAGCTCCGCTGTATATATAGAGCCCTGCGCTACAGTGCGCCGGCGAAAATAAACCCTCTTATTCTATCCTTGGATAGATGACGCTATACCCTGTTTACCCGGTAGGATAGACATCGAAAGGTCGAACAAGAATATCCGAGGTAATAGTCAAAATAAGATTATAAGGAGTTAAAAATGAGCAAGCCGCGATTAATATGGGGAATAATATGTCTGACTCTGGCAGTCCTACTCGCAGTGCTGAGCGTTGTTCTTCCTGATGAAAACCTGATATTTCTGGTGGATGATACCGATATGTCTTATATCCCGCCAATTATTCTTGGAATCATAGGTATTGCATTACTGTACTCTGCTAAAAGCGGGACCCGAAAAGCCGATGAAGATGAAGAACCGATAGCTGTTGATAATGAGAAGATAGCTCTGAACAAGCGCCTGGAAATAATTGGCTGGGGATGTTTTCTGGTTATGCTGGGCGGATTCTTGTTTGTACCGCATTTGCTTATTGACAAAGCCGTCTGGTCTATCGGTGTCGGGGCGATTATGCTGGGTCTGAACATCGCCCGTTATTACTACAAGATAAGAATGAGTGGTTTCACCACTGTGCTGGGCATCGTTTCTCTAGCAAGTGGAATAGCTCAGTTAGCTGGGGCGCAAACGCTTGGAGGCCCGACCTTTCTTGTAATCGTAGGTGCATACCTTATTTTCAAAACATGGTTCGATAAGCGTCATCTTTTTGGAAAGGCGGAGGAAAGCTAGTGCTCTACTGGTTGTCGCGGCAGGTTTCCATCAAGATGAGAATGACTAAACGTGATACGGCAGGAGAATCATTATGCAGCAGGTAGAAATCCGGGTGAAAGGGCAAATTGACGAGCACTGGTCTAACTGGTTCGAGGGTATGACGATTACGCACACTGAGCAGGGTGAAACGGTTTTGACAGGTACAGTCGTCGATGAGCCGGCATTGTATGGACTGCTGGTTAAAATACGCGACCTGGGCTTGCAGTTAATCTCAGTGAATCGCACAGACTAGGACCATAAATAGTGTGTTAGAAGAATACAAAGGAGGGATGATATGGAAGAGGCAGCACTATGTGAGCAAAATGAAAAAGGAGGTAAACCAGATGAACACAGCGGTTGAGGTAAAAGACCTAACTAAAAGATACGGTGATTTGGTAGCGGTGAATGAGGTTAGCTTCGGCATCGAGAAAGGTGAGATATTCGGCCTCCTCGGCCCTAATGGTGCCGGCAAAACGACAACAGTGGAAATGATTGAGGGATTGAGGAAGCCGGATGGCGGTACGATTGAAGTCTGCGGGATTGATGCTCAAAAAGAAAAGGACAGGATAAAAGAAATTATCGGTGTCCAGCTTCAGAGTACCACCATCTATGACAAGATTCGGATTGGTGAGGCAATCGATTTATTTGGTGGCTACTATCAGAAGGCATTGCCCACTTCAGAGATTCTGGATATGGTGTCATTGAATGATAAAAAGGATAGCTTCATTCATACACTATCCGGAGGACAAAAGCAGCGCGTAGCCATGGCTCTGGCGCTGGTCAATGACCCGGAGGTTCTTTTCCTTGATGAACCAACAACTGGCCTTGACCCCCAGGCAAGAAGGAATGTCTGGGATATCATCCAAGAGTTGGGAAAGAAGGAAAAGACAATCATTCTGACCACCCATTATATGGAAGAGGCTGAGAGACTTTGTGATAGGATAGGCATCATTGACCACGGGAAGATAATCGCTCTGGATACCACAAGAGACCTTATTGCCAAACAAAACCTTGAATCGGCAATTGAGTTTAACACTTCAAAAGGTGTCTCCAAAGAGGTTTTCGAGAATCTTACCGGGGTGAGTAATGTGACTCAGGACGGGAACGTATTTATCCTCCATACCACAGAGTCGTCCCGTTTACTTGGCGAGCTCACCCGCCTCTCTGAGGAGAATGGCTTTAATCTTGAAAACATTTCAGTGAGAAAAGCTACCCTGGAAGACGTGTTCCTGGCACTAACCGGAAGGAAACTAAGAGGGTAAAGGAGGATTAAAAATGGACGTATTGGTTGGACAAATAAAACTGGAATCCAAACTCTTCTTGAGGGATAAGGGAGATTTGTTCTGGGCGTTAGTTTTTCCCGTATTCATGATAGTTCTCTTTGGTCTTATTTATCAAGGTCAAAGTTGGGGTGGAGAATCGCCTATCAACTATATTCTACCAGGGATAATAGTGATGGCAGTGATGTCAACTTGTATCATGAACACAACTACCGGGGTAGTTGGTGATCGGGAAAAGGGAATATTCCGTCGACTCTCTCTCACCCCTCTGAAAAGACAAACCCTTATTGGCGGGCAGATTGTCAGCCGCTATTTAGTTGTCCTGGTCCAGACAGTCATACTAATTGCTGTTGGAGTAATAGCCTTTGGGGTTACTGTCGGAGGAAATTACCTGCTATTCTGGGTGGCATTAACGCTGGGAGCTTTTGCCTTCTTTGCATTTGGGTTTGCATTAACCACCTTTATCAAAAGTGAGAAAGGTGCCGTTCCCGCTGCTTTGGCTTTCTTTTTTGTCCTGATGTTTCTGGGAGGATGTTTCTGGCCACTTGAGGTACTGCCCGAGTTCCTTCAGCCTTTCTGCAAAGTGCTGCCGTCATTACACTTAAACGATGCTTTAAGAATGGTAATCATAGAGGAGGCGGGTTTTGGTGCGGTATGGCCGGAGTTCCTAAAACTGGCAGGCTGGTTGGTTGTATTATCAGCTATAGCAATCAAGTTTTTTAAATGGGAATAGGAGCCTCGGAAATAAAGCAAAACCATGTTGTGGAATAACTATATGGTAATGGGCTGGATATTCCATCTGCGAATTATCCAGCCCATATTTAATCCCGAGAATACCAAAATAGTTATGCTTTCCCGATTAAGCAAGTTTGAAATAATAGAAATCAAGCCTTATTTTACCTTGGGGTACAATGTAAGTTACACATATAGTATTTTATCACGGCGCTTGAACGTGACATTATTGCATTCTGTCTCATGCGTGTAACATGGATTATACGTAAGTTATACAAAGACGAATAAATGGTCAAGAATCAGTGCTCTGAGCACCGGCAAAGTAACACTTAAAAGTCGCTACTCTCTACTGGCCTGTGCCTTTATGTTACTTTGCAATCCCAATGAGCATTTTGCTGATAAGTTGCTCGCGTTCAACTACCCCTCTGAGCCTTCGGTCTTTATCTATAACTATGAGGGCTTCGAGATTATTAGCTGACATTTCCTGCAGAGCATCTACGTTGGAGGTTTCTATCGATATTGTGCTTGTTACAACTCCAGGATAACGCTGCAATTCTTGGACATTACCTTCGTTAATAGTCTGAACAAATTCATGACCTAATTCATCCATTCTCAATAACTGAAGTACAGCCCAGGAAGGAATATCACCTTTATAGTATGTTTCCTGTCGATGAACGGTATCAATTTTACGCATCAATCGGCAGCCACTGCCAGGCATCCCCCTTAGGGATGACATGTCCCAGGCCCGGGAACGGAAGGTGCGGAGCAAACACAAGCGACCGTTCCTCGGCAGCCCGGCTTAACAGCCTCCGTCTGGTAGCGTTTACCTGCTCACGGTCAAAATCTATTGCCAGTGCCCATTCCGGGTGCTCCAGGTGAATTACGTGATGAACGGTGTCCCCCAGGCAAAGGAGTTCCTCTCCCATGGATTCAATTGACAGTGCCATGTGACCGGGCGTGTGCCCAGGAGCACTGATAGCTTTAATGCCGGACAAGATCTCTCCGTCCCTGTCGATTAGCTCAACTCGGTCTTTAATTGGAATCAGGTTTCTCAACGCCCATTCTAAGGCAGCTTCCCTGCCCGTTCCTTCATAGAGTGGCTTCGTTTCCTCTGCAGTCCAGAAATCCCATTCATCTTTCCACATGAGGTATCTGGCTCTCCAGAATACCAGATTGCCTTCACCGTCCGTATTCCCCCCCAGGTGGTCGCGGTGAGCGTGAGTGTGGATTATGATATCAATATCTTCGGGTTTGACTCCAACTGCTTCGAGGTTCCTGAGGAGTTTGCCCGTATCGGGTCCCAATCCATCCGCTCCAGTATCTATAAGAACCATCTGATCCCTGGTTTTTACAAGCAGCCCAACGAAAGGAATAATCCAGTCATTCACCTCTTTTAGCTCGACGTTGTGTTCCTGGAGTACAGGACGAAGCAATTTTTCTGGAACACCAGGGAAAAGCACGTCTACAGGTGAGGTATAGGGGGCCAGAGTACCAGGGTGGGTACCATCACCTATCACGGTGCATTCAATTGCCCCGATTTTGACTGTGTATGTTTCTTCGGTCATAGTCTTACTCCTTTCAAGCTACTCAGCCTCGTTAATGAGGCTTCCTTAAATCAATTACCTCCTGTCTGCAGCTTACCAAGTTTTTCTAGATCATCGGCGATATCATTAAGCCCGAGTGACTCCAGCTTTGCGCGGGTAGGGACTCCGGTTTCCTTATTCCAGCCGACCAGTTCATAATATTCATCCAGCATCTTGTCCCATTCTTTCCGGTCAAATGCCACTCCTTTATGCGGCCCATCCTGCACGGCTTCATCCATAAATCTGCCGATTATAATGTCATCCTTTCTTGTTATTCCCTCGCTGGCGAGAAACGCTCGCTCAAGTGTCCAGATCCTATCTGCAATTTGTCTCATCTCTTCTTCACCCATCTTCACGCCGGTAGCTATCTCGAAAAGAAGTGCCATATCTTTTACTTTCAATTCCATGTTAAGAAACGGTGTGCTGAACTTACATAATTCCAGCGCGTCTGCGATTGTACATTCGTAGGTATTGGAGTAAACCTGTTTGGCTACGCCTTCGTATTTTCCCGGCTCCTCAATCGTCCGGAGTGGAAGGGCACCTCTAAGATGATCAGCTCCCCTCGTAGAAACTCCATGTGCGAAAGTATAAGTCGGCACCGTTCTTAAATCCCAGTTCGTCTTTAAAACACCTTTACAATGGGTGATACATTTTTGCGCCTCTTCACCAAGTTTCTCAGCGGCAATAACAGCGTTTTCTGCCAAAAGGTCACCTATTTCTTCTCTTTTAGAGATTTTTTGCAGCATTTCCAGCATCGCCTCATAATTGCCCCAGTCCAACTCAATACCTCCGGTATCTTCCGTGGTTATCAAACCCCTCTTGTACCATTCGGTAGCCGCAGCTATAAGCTCACCAACCTCCATGGTATCTATCCCATACTGGTTTCCCAACATATGTGCCTTATATAGGGACGGGGCATAATTATTATCGAGAAGTGATCCCCAGCTTTCCTGTTCTGCCAGTTCGATACCTACACCCTTCAGTCCGGCGTAAGGCCCCTCTTTAATCTCAAACCAGTCCCGGCAGTGATTGACACAACCAAAGCAGGATTTGTCTTTAACAACATATTTTTCGCGAAGCGTTTCGGCTTTTATCTCGTCATATCCCCAGAATCCCCCGGTTTCCTGGGAATTCTTCATTCCCAGACCTCCGGCAAGATGCCTTCCCACAAAGAAATACTTTGTCCCATAGGTAGAAAAAACGGGGTAATTCCGGTTACTCATCATCCTCTGCTTCATATCCAGGAAATATTCCCTCAAAGCTTCCGGTTTAGCAACCTGAACGCCCTTTGTTCCCCTCACCGCTACCGCTTTCAGATTTTTCGAGCCCATTACGGCACCAACACCACACCGCGCACAGCACCCTTCCGAACCGACTATGACGACGGCAAGCCTGACCAGATTCTCCCCGGCTGGCCCGATGCAGGATATTTGCACCATCGGATTATCCAGCTCTTCTTTGATCATCTCCTGAGTTTCATCGGTCAGTTTACCCCACAGGTGTTTCGCATCCCTCAGTTCAACTCTGTCGTTATCTATCCATAAGTAGACGGGCTCAGCAGCCTTACCGGTAAATACTATGTGGTCATAGCCAGCAAACTTCAATTCAGGAGAAAAATGTGATCCGCCGTTGGCATCTCCCAGGAGATTATTCAGCGGCGATACAGCAGTAATAGTCAGCCTTCCGGAAGCTACTGGTAAACCCGTTATTGGACCTGTGCCAAATATCAGAACATTCTTTGGATCGAGGCTATCTGTTCCCGGCTTTACCTCATCGTATAATATCCTGGAATTTATCCCTCGACCGCCAATATATTTATGCCTCAAATCCTTGTTCAGAGGTTCCTTTTCTATCTTCCCTGAGGTTAAGTCTACTCTCAGTATTGTCCCCATCCATCCATACATAGTCTGCTCCTTTTTCTCGGTTCGGCCCGTCTGACACTTGTTATCCAGTCCCAGGTAGCCTCCTAAAAGAAATGTCCATTATTATCGCTTCAAAGGCTCCCATATCCGGATACCTGAAGCTCCGTCATGTTTGCTTCATCTCTTCATAAACCTGCTTTAGTTTCTCGGACAAAGTGCTTTTCCTGCTAATCATAGCCGTATCTACATCCTTAAACTCTAAAGCCTTTGTTGGGCAGAAGATTACACATTCGGGCTCACCTCCGCAGAGATCACATTTCACAGCCACTCTTTTCGCACTGGAAAAAGATATATTCCCGAAGGGACAGGCCATGGGGCATAACTTACAGCCGATGCATTTCTTCTCTATGACGGTAATTATCCCGGTTGTATCATCACGTACGATTGCGCCTGTAGGACATATCTCTGCACAGTACGGTTTCTCACACTGGAAACACATAACCGGAAAGCTGAACAATTCGTCAAAACCGACTACCTGTATCATAGCCCTGGCCGGATTGCACTCCCCACTGTTTTTCAGCGAGCAGGCCAGCTCACATAATCTGCAGCCGGCACATTTGTCAAGATTCACTGTAATAAACTTCACGGCGTTCCTCCTTTTTGCCAAGACCTGGTTCTGAAGTTACACGAACGATAATCGCGGGTTTTATGTGGTCAGTTTTTCTCTCCTAGGTATCTGTCAGATGTAGACCCCACCGTAATTGGCAACTCACACTTTCTTGTTGACGCAAGTAATTTTAGGTATCAGGAGATAGGTTGTCAACAGGTAAGCTATGTAGAAAGAAAGGTCCGCAAATTCTCACGCCTGAATACCGGGCGTGTAATAGAGTATTAAAAAAGGAATCATTTTTGTTCATTCAATGTTGTCAATGATAGATTTATAGCATTGTAAAGAAACATACAGTTACATTACAGGGTAACTATTAAGTATTACAAGGTAAATTTAGCAAGTTATTATCGAAGTTAAGTACTGATATCACGGAGTCAGTTATTCATACTTTTGTCATACTATGACACTTGTTTCGAAACCTTTGCCTCGAAGTGATAAGGAAATGATATGAAAATGCAACGAATTTTAAGTTTTGTGTGTCTTAAGTGCACAACTTTTTAGTTCTTCTTTCTTTAGCATACAGCATACTAATGTCTAACAACTAGATACATTTTCGAGTTGCTGGTTAACTGGATACCAAATCTCAGAAGGCGTTCCTAGTGGAGGTAATTTGGCTTCGTGGTACCTTTGATGCGCCATTGACTGTTTTCGGTATTCATCATGATTCCTCCTCACTATTTACTAATATTTTTCTGGTTGGTGAATATGATTCTAGGGCTGTAACGATGTGGCATTCAGGATCATTATCCAGAATCCTTAAAAGTTCTGCGCTCGACTTATTGTATGCAAGTTCATTTATAACTACCCAGGTAATGAAATACTGGCCGCGTCGGTAAAAGACAACTCCATCTTCTGCGAGAGTATTCAGCAGGGATTCTATATCTACAAGATTAGAGTCAAAACCTTTATCAATCATTTCGTGTAAGTTATAGAACCTCATTTTTTTCACGAAAGATGGCCATTCTAATTGGCTATCTTCGAGAGCACGGAACTGTTTGTGAAGGAGCCTGAACTGGGAAGATGGCTCTTGATATTCCGTGTTATTTTCTTTGGCGATTGTCATTTCCCTTCCTTCCTGCAAATTTTTTATGACAGATTACCAGACTTGAAATCCTCGTTGACTATACCTAAAATACAAAATGGGACGGATGTAGGAATGTCGTTGCCAAGCGATTTCAAATCTGTCTCAGGGTAATAGTGCTCCAACGCTATTACCCATTTTTCTTCAATATCAATTTGACCACCTCCCTTTTCCAAGAGTTTTACAATTTGTAATTTCCTAATCAATTTTCTCAGGATATTAGTGAGTTGTCACGAGAGAATGACCATTTATTAAAAAAGTACGTACTTTTTTGATAAAGCTATCTTAGAATTATCTCTATTTGCTTGTACTTATTTCTAAAGTCCGGTTTAATTGAACTATCTACTCTATAGCTATATCATTATCATACTATCTATGGACAGACAGCGATTTGAGCAATTAGTAACATCGGCAGTAGAATCTCTTCCTGAAGAGTTACGCTCCAAAATGGATAATATCGACATCTTTGTTTCAGACTACCCTACTGAAGAACAACTATCACGAGCTAAACTGCCACGAGGTCATACCCTACTCGGGTTGTATGAAGGCGTGCCTCTTACGAAGCGTACCCGCTCTTATGGGATGGTATTGCCTGACAGGATAACCATATTCCAGAGACCTATCGAAGCTAAATGCGGTGGTGATGATGCTCAGATTACTACTGAGATTCAAAGGGTGGTTCAACATGAGATAGCGCACCATTTTGGGATTGGTGATGTGAGGCTGAGAGAGATAGAAAAAGAGAAAGGTGATCGTAAGAAGTAAGTATCATAGTGGTCAATCAACCTGTCGAATTAACAGCGTAAGTTGGTGAAGAGCTGTTAAACTCTTTGCTAATGACTGCCACAATTTTTCTATTGACAAATTCGCATACGAATACTATACTCTAGTCCCGACATGTAGAACCGAACGCACAACCGAACAAAGGCACCCCGTATACCATAGGAGCAGGGGCGTGAAATCGGGTATAAAAAGTTGGGAGAAGGGCACCGAAACCGATCAATAAAGAGAGGTGGATGGCGCCTTTATCATTTAGAGAAACAAATGATTGAAAGGAGGTATTGATTCATGAAATGAGATTTGAGGAAAAAGGGAATCTTCTAAAGCTGGTGGGGAGGTTTCCTCTTCAATAAGAAGACAATAATTAGATAAGAAACGAGGAGGCAGAGAAAATGGTACGCAAAAAGTCTTCCCCTAAGGGAAGACTTTATGAGAGAGTAAGTGGGAAGCCTCAGGCAAAATTTCCTGAGAGACCCCCTCTATCCGCAATAGTGCCTATAGAGTACGTACCTCTTCCAACCAAAATAGCGGAAGCAATTCGTCCATCAGGACCCACTAATGAAAGGCGGCACCTCACCAACTACCAGTATGCTGTCGAGAAGGCCGCGGCGGAGCGTGCGCATGCTGAGGCAATACTGGGAAAACCAATTCCAGAACTCGACAAGAGAACTCAGGTTAAGCTGCGACGACTCCGAAAAAACGCGAAAGTAGCAAGAAGGGGTCCAGCGTTTGCCCATCGGATTAATCCAGGAGTACATCTACTTTTACAGCCACTTACGGGGAATCCTAACAATCAAAGCGAATGCAGGTTTCGTCAAGTGACTATCAAGGAGTGTTTAACCCAAGTCTGCTCAAATCAAAAGGAATTCATGCCTGTTTGGGGCAACTGGAGTGCTTATGTCTGTACTGCTCCATGTTGTGGATGGGATGTTCAGTCTGGAGAGTTCCCGGCATTCAGCATCCGCGATTGCGTGCCTGACGAAGACGGTTTTTGGTCGTCTTCAGATGGCTGGGTTTGGGTAGGGGCAAGCATCCACATGTCGCCCTCGACCAACGTATTAACCCTAGGAGTAAACTTTGAGGGAAGTTGCTGGGTTGATGTCGACGGTGAAGACCATGTGTGTGAAAACGAGTGGGCAGAGTGTTTGGTCACATCTAACTTTAACGTACGTAGCGTATCACCGGGTGGTGGCTTTACATATCTCACCCCTCCTTCTGGCGATGAACATGAAGAGATTTACGAATATAACGAATGGGGTCCAACCAATGGTTATTCCTTTGTTCCCTCAAATCGCTCTGTTGCAGTCAACCTTCAAGTTGATGAATGTCATCAGTTCCACGTTGAATACACTTTAAAATGGGAGGTATCTCGATCACCCACCTATGACGCAAGTGCATGCTTCGGCATGAATGGGTTAAAGATCAAACCTTTCATCATATATGAAGTCTGTCACGAGGAGTGGAGGGAAGTTGCGCAATTCTATAAAGAACTAGCGAAGCTAGGACCACCTGAAGCAACTCGTGTACGTATATATGGGGATGAATATTATATTCCGACTGGATGAGCTGCAAGCAGTAGCATGATCCAACACGAAAGAATAACAAGGAGTAGCAAGCCTTCGTTTAAGGCTATTGTGTGGTAGAGGTTTTATCTACCAAGAAGCAACAATCGGACTGCAAAGGGTGTTCTCCTGTTGGACTGATTTAGCTCCCAGAGGCCATTAAGATTCATTTCCGGCGACATGTCAATGAGAGTATAGCGCTGCCAATGCGGCGATTGTGCAGAATGTCATGCCGATTCCTCAGGCGTGGTATACAACGGACCTTTTTATAGCGTCGCGTAACCGCTAGGTTGTTGGTTCGAGGCCAGGCCAGGGAGCCAACTAATCTGTGATTCTACTAATCTAGACCACTGGGATGTTTGTCACATCATGCGTACTCGTGGGCGATTCCTTTTTCGTTTATAGTTTTAAATAAGGTCTATATTTAAGAAGGCATCTATAAAACCAATTTACATTCCGGTAACCTGTCTTTGAACGAATGCAAGGACAAACATGATTAAGAATGATATCACGGTAATTAAAGTCCATCTTTTCCCGGCGAGACTGGAAACACCTATCATCCCTCCCGTAGCTCCAAAGAACAACATTACGTACGGTATTACAATAGAAAGATTATCTCTGAAATCAATCTTAGGGTACCAATCTACAAAGAACTCAACTATGATGAAAACAATCATGAGTCCTGTCCAGACATAGTAAATTCTGCGTCTATTGAATTGTCTTGCAGTATACAGAAGGTAAATAAGAGGGAATATACTTAACTGGATGATAATCCCTGTCCAATGGCCCGTCTCTGTTTTACCCAACAGGCGGAATATGAATGTCAGAATTGCGGAGATATTAATTGAATTGGCTAAAACAGCACCAATTATATCGATACGATGTTTTGAAATCATCATGGTGATTGACTCTATATCGTTAAACTGAAGAAGTACTGCTTATTACCCCATGTATTGCTTTTCGAGCTTGGTTTAGCTGATCAATAAACATCTCGTCGTTGGTTGGAGATATGAGTACATCCAAGCCATTTTTTCGGTTTATCTCTACAGTATGACTAGTGGATGTAGCAAACCTGAGACCTGTATAGATAAAGGCTTTTATCCCTTTTCGTGGCTTTACATCGGTAATGTTGTCTAAAGGAATGTTGATAGCGATTGGTCCTCCACCAAGTACAATTCTGAGTTTATCATCATAAACTTGAAACCGTCTTGGTAGAATCAATCGAAATAAAATAATTTCAAAAAGTAAAACTCCAAAAACAGCTGAACCTTCTTCAGTGTTTTTGGAAATCATAGAAATACCTAGAATTATTGGTATTGCCAGGACTCCAGCAAAAAGAACTTTTATCCACGTGTCATATATAGCTTTGTCTTCATAAATCAGTGTACTCATTGATCAGGTTTTGGTCCCTATTTTGCTTGCATCATATGTTAAAATAATGGATTTTAAATTACAATCTCAAATTCATCGGTATGTTTGTCACATCATGCGTACTCGTGGGCGGTACCGTTTAGCTTCAGAATTTAGAAAAGGATAGCATATTATCGCTTGCCTATCTTGATAACATCCCCGATACCTTTTACCACGTTGCCCGTTACAACAATTCTTCCGCTATCTTGATTTACATGGTTTAAATACTATTTGGAGGAGTCATTGTATTGGCTGTTTGTGATTTTCTTGCTAAATTGCCAGAAAGCAATGCTAATAATTACTAACGCGATTCCAATTGGAAGAAAAGCAACGTTACCACCAATTGCGCCTACTATAATGAAAAGAATCCCACTGATTGAAAAGAATATAGCAGCAGTTTTGTATGATTTTGAATTCTTAGCTGTTTTACTGTTCACTATGAAAGTTTGCCTCCTGCACTTGGCGTTATTAGGAGTTTATTCTACTTTTCTTTGGAAATCAATGATTAACATAAAAGGGGGAGTTGTCCTATTCTCCTTAATATTTAGGGCTAATCTTCAAATACCGCTGAACAAACATCGAGATGTTTGTCACATCATGCGTACTCGTGGGCGATCCCTTTTAGCTTTAATATTTCGGGATTATATACTTGACAAAGGGTTAATCCTGTGCTATAGTTAGAATATGAGGCTGAATTACAACTATTTTGAATCTTTTTCATGTGCCACTTCTTTTGCTTTTTCGACCACTTTTTTAGGGAAAAGTTTCTTAATGGCTTTCTCATCTGGTAATTCAGTTATCTTCGCTTTCTTCTTAGGCATAGGAGACCTCCGATGAAACAGAAACAAGAGATAAATCTGGTGAATCTAATCGAGCAATACCACAATGAGGATAAGTGCCGTGATTATCTTGAGGAACTACGCTGGCCGAATGGAGTAGCCTGCCCTCGCTGTGGCATGACAAGTATCTCTCGTATACAAAAACCTCGTGTCTTTGAATGTAACTCATGCCGCTACCAATTCTCCGTTACTTCGGGAACTATATTTCACGATACGCACTTGCCTCTCTGGAAATGGTTTCTTACAGCTTATATGATGTCTGAAGCCAAGAAAGGCGTATCCGCTAACCAAATCAAACGAACGATAGGCGTATCTTATAAGACGGCCTGGTATCTTTGTCATAGAATTAGAAACGCTATGACAGAACTCAATCCAGAGCCTCTTAACGGCATTGTAGAAGTTGATGAAACGTGGATAGGTGGTAAGACTGTTGGGCACGGACACGGATACAAGGGAAACAAGGTTGCTGTGGTTGGTGCTGTGGAACGTGGTGGCGATGCGAGGATGAAAGTCGTATCCGCCAGAGACCGCAAGACGCTCCACGAGTTTATAGACAAGGTTACGGCAGATGATACCGATGCTATCTATACCGATGACTGGCCTGCCTACGATGGTATTGAAGATGCCAACACGAGACACGAGACAGTCAACCACAGTGCTGATGAATGGGTCAGGGGTGACGTGCATACCAACACCGTAGAGAACATCTGGTCTCTGTTCAAGCGGTCTGTTATCGGTTCTTATCATAAGGTCTCTCATAAACATCTTGATGCCTATCTCGATGAACTGGAGTGGCGATTTAACAATCGTGATAATCCTTATCTATTTCGTGATACTCTCCGCAAACTTATTGAAAGTGATAATTTAGAATACAAAACTCTTATCGGCAAGGAATAGCGCCACCCTTGATAAATGAGTGGTATTGACCGTAGCACTCTAGCCATTCCTCCTTAGTCCCCTCTCTAAAAATACGGTAAAAGTTGCAATCATATATTTCTAAAGAGCGTAGTACTATTCCTATTTGGTCAGGATGACTATATCCTTCTTTTACACGTATTATTTGCCATTCATTGAACGCTTCCTGGCTTTTACTTAATGCATCGCTTAATTGCCCTATTGTCGAATAACCGGATTGTATCAATACTTCAATAAACCTTTCATTAGGCTTTTCTGGTGTCAGCGAAACGGGATATCGCTTTTTTAAGAATTTTGACAAAGTCTCAACAGTAATTGCCTCAGTTTTATATTCTCCACTCAGCTCGCTTGTCGGTAAAATCTGTATTCCTGCTCGTCTGTATAGGATAATAAAGCCAATAATAGCTAAAACAACTATTATCAACCATATTATCAAATATGAACCCCCATTTGAGAAGAAACCGTGAAACCATTTGATAATCATCGGCATCCCCTCATCAATTTTGGTGTTAGCCCAATTAGCAATTCTATCTGAGATAATGAACCATGCGATAACAACGATGAAGGCAATCGCCAAATAAAAAGACAGAAATCCCCACCGCTTTTCACGAAATGACCGCCTAATAGCTTCTTTAAAAAGCATGGTGATATTATATCACACCCTGCGTCAAAGTGATAATCCCGTAATATTTGATGCTGCCTCTTACGACATATTATTTGACTTAGCTTCTGTCCAACCGTCTATCCTGTAGACCTTTCCGTAAATCTTGACAGTGCTACTGATTTCATAATTTAATGGGGTTCAAACTTGTTCGAATCTCATGCATAACCTAGGTTACTCTCGTGAACAAAACCCTTCAGGCTGAGCGTGTAAAATCCCGCGGGATATTCTTTGGCTGGTGGACGGTCATAACTGGCACCTTCCTGAATTTCTTCGGTTCCGGCTACTCCGATTACGGGTTTTCAGCGTTATTCAAACCGATGTCTGAGGAGCTGCATCTCAGCCGGGCGACTACCTCTCTTGCCTCTAGTATCGGGCGATTTGGAGGTGGTCTTGAAGCTCTGGTGGTAGGTTGGTTTGTAGACAGGTTCGGACCGAAAAGAATAGCTATTTTCGGCCTTTGCCTCTTTAGTTCAGCCCTGGTACTGACTTACTACATAGACTCGCTATGGTCTTTCATCGTGGTCTGGGGAGTTATGGCAGGGGTGGGTGGCACGTTATGCTGGACCACACCGATGGAAAAAGCGATAACGAACTGGTTTGTCAAAAAGCGCGGGCTGGCGATGGGCATAAGGTGGGTGCTCTCCGGAATGATATTGCTGCCGCTTGTTACGTGGCTCATCGATACGCAGGGCTGGCGGATGGCTTGCGTCATTGGCGGAGTGGTAATGTTTGTTGTTGGTCTCCCGTTTATTATCTTTTTTGTAAGAGACCATAGACCTGAATATTACGGGTTGCTGCCTGATGGTGCGAAAGCTGAAGATGAAACTGGCGGTAGTGAACGGATGATGGAGAGGGGTGCAAATTACGCCGCCGAAGTTCAGGAGGTTGAGTTCACACTGAGACAGGCGATTAAGACGCCTTCCTACTGGATGATTGTCCTGGCTCAAGCCACCTTCGGGTCGACTCACCGGGCTTTGTCTTTACATATCATGCCGTTTCTTACCGATATGAATATTGAAGCAACCAGCGCTGCGGCTATGGTCACCCTGACGGGACTATTCAGCCTCGCGCTAAGGTTTGCCGGCGGGATTGTCGCTGACCGAATCCGGATAGGTTACCTGCGGTTTTTCTTCGGTGGGTCATATCTCTTGAAAGCTGCCGCTCTAGCTGTCATAGTGATGAATCAGTCCACATTTGCTATATATGTTTTCCTTACCATCAATTATATCAGTTTCGGGATAAGTATGACTCTGGGTTCTTTCATATGGGGCCGCTACTTTGGACGGAAGGCATTCGGGTCAATCCGGGGCTTTTCTATGGTGTTTATGATGCCGATGGCATTTCTCGTCCCTATCTACGCTGGCTGGGTATATGACACGAGTGGCAGTTACCTGACTGCATTCATCACGCTTGCCATAATGGCTGCCATTGCCGGAGTGTTTATGTTCTTTGCTCCACCCCCTAAACCGCCAGCTCAGGTTACTGACTTCAACAAGTTTTTATAGCGGTTTTATTTGCACACATTGACATAAAGGTTCTTATTACTCAAACATATTAATCCGAAAAAACCCCGACATTAAAGGAGCATAAACAATGGGTATTGAAGAGAATAAAGCTGAAAGCCAATATGTACATTCCAATCTGGATAAAGAAACCGACCAAGAACGCCTTAGCGGTCTGGAGCTGACATGGGACCCGACCACAATACGTAATATGGAGATGCTGGGTGTATCATCGGGGTGGAAATGCCTGGATGTCGGAGCGGGATTCGGTTCCATCACAAAATGGCTGGAAAAACGGGTCGGACCCGAAGGAAAGGTAGTAATCACAGATATAAGGCCCGAGCTTCATAGAGAAACAGGAGACACGGTTGAGATACGCCAGCATAATATCCTAACGGACGAACTGGAGAGTAACTATTACGACCTGGTCCATTGTCGGGCTCTTCTTGAACATCTCAGTGAGCCTGAAAAAGCTATCTCAAATATGGCCAAAGCTGTGAAGCCAGGCGGGTGGCTGCTCATAGAGGAATTAGACAACCTGGCAAATCCCTCTTTTGATTCAACCGACGACGATGCCGATTATTATTACAGATGGTTACACAAAGCGTGCGGGATACAAATAAGGTTGAGATATATCGACGTTGAATTCGGCAGGAAGGTACGGCAGCTGGTAGATCAGCTGGGGTTCGAGGATGTCGGCAGTGAAGGAACAACCAAGGTCATTCGCGGGGGTGACCCTATGGCGAAATTTGAAGCTGTGTCCTATCAGGCACTGGCGGAACATCTGAAGGATGAGTTTACAGAAGAAGAAAAGCAACTGATCGAGGAAGGTTTCGACAAAATACTGAGATTGCTGGAAAATCCATCTTTCTATCATGTCAGCATGTCCCTTTTCTGTGCGTGGGGCAGGAAACCAGAATCGTAAAGGAGCCTAAACGATGGGTGTAGAAGAGAGCAGGGGAAAATCATCCTGCTCTCTTTGTTAATGGTTAACATCGGGATGTTTGTCCACTCATGAGTACTCGTGGGCAATTCCTTTTAGCTTCAGAATTTAATGTAATTTTCAGTTAGTTGCACAATTTGACATATAGTCTGACACGGATTAAACTGAACAATCTTTAACTTAATAATTTCTTAACCATCCCCGACTCTCCCCTTAAAAGGAGGTTCATATGGTAAATAATGGTGCTGGCTCCGATAGCGGTGGCGAGTACCTTTTTTTTTATCCGAATCTTTTAATCGGGAGGTAATACGATGTACGCAGAGGTTATAAAGTTCAAGGTGAAATCCGGTCGTGAAGACG
>CAYVOV010000028.1:0-38853 GCA_964453525.1 uncultured Dehalococcoidales bacterium
CTGGCGGACGAAGAATCTCAGGGTGGGGAGTCAAGGTAATCCCCTCCTCCCTGAGGTCCTTCCGGAGTTTACACTGAGCGGAGCGAATGTGCTCCAGGGTGACAGGGACACACGAATTTTAGGGTAAGACTCTTAGAAAGGGGAAGGGGGATGGGATTTCAACAGTCAGGAGATTGCAGATAAAAAACAGTTACCAGATAAAACAAGAACAGAAATATAATGGTTAATATACGAGCCGTTATTGGTCTGGATTGACGGTTCGTACTGCCAGACCTATGATGATTGGGTAATAACTCGATAGCAAAACAGGGACATAAAATGGCAACTAATGCTAAGAATAAAGATACAAGAACAGGGACGACTATGGGAAGGGGGTTCCGACAGATGATTATCCCGACGATAATAATGGGGGTGCTGGCTGTTGTTCTTACTGTTATCGCCTATAACAGGGGCGGAGGAGAACATATTACCGGACTCAAATCGGCCGGCAGCCTGTTACTTCAGATTATTCCTTTGCTGATTTTTGCGTTCGTCGTCGCCGGTATGATTCAGCTGCTTGTTCCTGCAGAAATGATATCCAAGTGGGTAGGCGCCGAATCCGGCATCAGAGGCATACTAATCGGTACGGCTATAGGCAGCATTATGCCCGGCGGTCCCTACATTTTACTACCTGTCTCTGCCGGAATGCTGCGGACAGGAGCCGGCGTGGGAACAATGGTAGCCCTGCTCACCTCGTGGTCGCTGATAGGCGTTTCCCGCCTGCCGATGGAAATAGGAATACTGGGCTGGAAATTCACCCTTATCCGTATTGCCTGCACTTTCTTCTTCGCCCCTGTAGCTGGATGGATAGCCAACAGGCTCTTCTCCAGCGTAAATATTATCTGAATATCATAATAATACCTATAAATGATATCACCAGCGGCGAACTCGCCTCAGGGTAAGCTATGGAGTTGTTAAAAACCAATGAAAATGTGGTATCCTTAATAGGAAGGGATTAAGCCCGTTATTCCCGGGATAAGGAGAAACCGATGGACTTTGGGGATATTACAGATAATCTTCCGGTTATTATATCGATAATTGTATTGATACTTCTACAGTTCTTCCTCCGGCGAAGACGCTCGCCGGAAACAAACCAGATTGGGATTGTCCAGAATTTAATTAATGAGGTAAGACTGAACAACAGGCTGGCAGATGTATTCAATCCCAGCAAAGCTGGTAAGAAGTTCATGGATACAAGCTGGCGCCTCTACGGAAACAAACTGGATTTCCTGGAAAGGGATTTACAGACGGAGGTCTCCGATACGTATATGCTGATTGAAGACTATAACCAGCAGATAACTTCCGCTAAAAAATTCAAGTCAACCAGCTATCTTGCCAGCATTGATATCGACAGGTTAAAAGATTTACTTGACGATACCCAGGAAGGTCTCGAAGAGTGGTTAATGTCACGCACCGGAACGACTGAGACCACTCCTAAATCACCCAGTATATTCGGCGACTTCACGGGAAGGTGAAACAACTCACCTTCCTGATTTCTGGTCAGCAATCCATTGAAAAGAACCGGCATATTTTTCACCTATTTTCAAGGAGAGAGACTTAAGGACTTCCCCCGGGCGCTTGAAGGCATTTTGGACAGGGAAAATGTAACCTACTACGATGCCGTCTATGAATCCCGCAACGGGCTTTACTACCTTGAGCCGCTATCCGAGGAATTACTGCTTAAGGTTCATTCCGCAGAAATGGTAGATAGAGTCAAGCTCACCGGCGACTACGAATCGGCTCTGTATTCTGCCGGAGGCACGGTACAGGCAGCCGGGGAAATCCGTCAGGGTAAAATTGACAATGCCTTTGTCTTCACCAGCTTCGGTGACCACCACGCCGGCAGGAGCTTTTACGGCGGGATGTGCTACTTTAACGGAGCTGCCCTGGCCATTAATGCCCTTAGAGATAAGGGAGTGAGGCGAGTAGCTATAGTCGATACAGACTGCCATCATGCCGATGGCACCAGAGATATCTTCAGTGGGGACAAGGACGTCCTGCACGTCTGCTTTTGCGATAGAGACTACTCGGATACAGACAATAATGTGGATGTCAGGATTCCCCATCGCTCTTCGGATAAAGAATACCTGAGCAAGGTCAGGCAGGAATTTATCCCCAGGGTGGAGGAGTTTAAACCTGAGTACATTTTCTGGGAGTATGGCTATGACGCCACAATCGGAGAGTACGGAGATAAGGGCTTGACCAGGGACTGCCATCCCGGACTGGCCGGTATCTTCAAAGAGGCGGCTGATAGTATCTGCCAGGGGAGAATGATTGTCATCCTCTGTGGCGGTTCAGGGAGAACGGTAGCTACCTATACCATACCCAGGATAATCGCCTGTCTGGCCGGATTGACCGACTACTGCAGAGGCAGTCACTAATGGCGGACTTTCTGGAGAGTGATGCCGGGTCTTTTTGAAAGAGCCTGCTTTAACTCGCTGAACTGCTCCTTGTAGGAAACTGAGGAAATATTATCTGTAGACATCACGATGGCATCTTCCCGGTTATCGGTATAGTAGCCCTTTCTTACACCTACTCTGGTAAATCCGTACCGGGAATAGAGTTGCTGAGCACCGGTATTTGACATCCGAACCTCCAGGGTTACAATACGGGCCTTGAGTTCCTTTGCCATCTCGATAACAGATACCATCAGCAGCTCACCGATGCCCTGTCTGCGGTAATCTTCACGTACGGCAATGCTGGTAATGTGGGCTTCATCAGCCATAATCCAGAAACCGACAAAACCGACAACATGGTGCCGGATTAATGGAGCCTGTCTATCGTAGGACAATCCGTCATGGCCGAACAACTGCTTTATACCGTATATCAGCCTGGCAAAGCCATCCCCCGGGGATTTTTTTATATCCTCTTTTCCGACAGGTTTTTCTTCGTCACAGGCTACGATATAATGGGCTAACCGGTTTCGCATTTCATGCTTGTAATTCGCCGGTGGCCACTGGGTAGGAAAGGCTTCACGGTCAATCTCCGTAACCTGGTCAATATCTTCCTGACGCATGGTGCGCACGTAGCAATCCAAACTTTTTCTCCCTATTACATATAACCGGTTAAGCCGGTTTTTTTTGTCAGAATGAGATATTTATATTTTGAGAGTTATTTTAACATATTCCGCCATACATCGGTAAATTAGCTATATACTAATTTTTATGAAGTCTTGAATTTTATAGCTAAATGAAACTAAAACTCCGAAACAAACTAGGTTTTGTCTGTTTCTGAGTAAGTAGATTCTTGCCCAGTTATATTTTCACGTAATATACATCAGCTTTATCCAGGAGGCGGGGGCGGATTGATACCAAGATTCTGATATAACCCGAGCATATCCATAAGGCACCACCCTTCGGCGACTTTACCATCTGCAGACCGGCTGATGTAATATTCTGAAACGGTGAATGTTTTTCCGGTTGGAGGTACTCCCATTACAGGCACAGTATGGCTAATTTCATGATTGACCCTGAAAGAGACTCTGTCACCTTCAGCAACCATGTCATCAAAGCCAGCATCATTCTCTTCTTCAGAGGTCATAAGATACCCTGAAGATGGGAAACTAAATCAAACACAGTTATAGTGCTATCTTTTTACCTTCTCATTCGTTATACTAATTAGCACAGGGTAACGCCTGATTACAGCTGGATACAGGTATAAAGTGAACCTCAAGTCCAGCCAGCGGGGGTTGTCAGGTGCAAGAAGAGGAAAACCTCGTCCGGAGAGCCAAGCAAAAAGACCAGGAGGCTTTTACGGAATTATATGAGGCGTACTTTGACAAAATTTATCGTTATCTGGTTGTTAAAATAGGCGATAAAATGGAGGCGGAGGATATGACTCAACAGGTCTTTCTTAAAGCCCTTGAGTCTATTTCTTCTTTCAAATGGAAGGGCGTACCCTTTTCTGCCTGGCTTTACCGCATCGCTCATAACCAGGTGGTTGATTACTACAGAAAACAGAAAAAACGTCCGGATACTCTCACCGACGAGGCATTGGTAGTTAGTGACAGCAATCCTCAGCAGATGGCCGAACGTAACCTGGATATCGAACAGGTAATGTCAGCCACCCGCCAGCTCACGGAATCGCAGCGCGAAGTGATTTCTCTTCGTTTTACCGGGGGACTATCGACTGCCGAGGTATCTAAGATAATGGGAAAAAGCCAGGGAGCAATAAAAGCCCTGCAGCATAGCGCGATAGTAGCTCTCCGCAGGGCACTACTGGTTGGAACCGATGAGTAAAGAATTTGATAATATTCTTGACGAATGTCTGGAACGAATCCTGGCGAAAGGAGAAACGGTTGAGCAGTGTCTCCAGAGCTTCCCCCGGTATGCTGAAGAGCTCAAACCATTGCTCGAGACGGCCGTTACTGCCAGCCAGGTATCGGCTATTCAACCCCGCCCCGAGTTCAGGGAAAAGGCAAGATACCAGCTACAGGTTGCATTCCGGGAGATGGAAGAGAAAAAGAGCCGGTCCATCTTCAACTGGGGCTGGCAGCCGCGATGGGCACCGGTGGCAATCACTGTTGCCATTGTCCTGCTGCTTTCCGGCGGAGGCACGGTGGCTGCTGCCAGCGGCAGCATGCCCGATGATGCCCTTTATCTGGTAAAACTGGCAACTGAACAGGCAAGGCTGGTGTTTTCCTTCTCGGAAGTGGGTAAGGCGGAGTTTTACGCGGAACTGGTGGATAAGAGAGTGAATGAGATAGTCTACCTGGCTGAAGAAAATAAGCCGGAACAGATAGAGCAGACCGCCGAGCGGCTGAACGAACACCTTGTAGCTATGGCTGCATTACCTTCGCCGAAAGGAGAAGCCTACGAAGCTGCAATGACCCGGGAAGTCGAAGAAGAGCTTGCTCTTGATACAGGAGAGGAAGAAGAAGCACTACCGGAAATAACAGGTGAAGAAGAACAAGAAGAGGCAGAAGAAAAAATAACTATCACGGAACCCCCGGGGGAAAAGGAGGACCTTGAGGCGGCTGAACCACCTCCTCCTGAGGTAATAGTCGTAGAAAAAGAACCCAAAGCAGCAATGCAGTTTAGCGGCGGCGCCGGGGCCAATGTTGCTGCCGACCGCTGGACGAATCTAAACATCACTATTGCCAATCAAGCCAGCATGAATTCCGCCCGTCTGCGCAAGGTAATGGAAACGGCACCGGAATCAGCCAGACAGGTGCTTGAAAAGGCAATCAGTAATCTGGAAACAAACTACAGAAAAGCAATGGAGGCTCTCAACGAGCCATAAACACGGCATAATACGACGTTCAATCCGTCCCCTGCGCATGTGGCCGATTGTTTTTACTCACCGACTAAAAATCCTGAAATAACTCTTAAATTCTTAACAGGATTTTAGCATTTGACTGTTACAATTCTAGTTAGAAATCTAAAAAGGAGGCAATATAAAGATGTGGCGAAGCAGGAAGTTTATCATTTCCGCAGTGCTGGTATCAGTTATACTTGCCGCAGTAATCGGCGGAGTAGCCCTCGCTGCCGATAATGGGGATGAAGACACGTCAGCAACTCCCTTCGGTACGCTCTGGGAGAAAATGGCAACTGTCCTTCAGGAAGATGGCATCCAAGTTTCTTCTGACCAGCTCCAATCCGCCTTTACTGAAGCACAAGAGCAAATTCGGAGTGATGCTCTACAAAGCTTCCTCGATGAAATGGTAGCCCAGGATAAAATAACCCAGGAACAGGCTGATGCGTATCGCGACTGGATTGAAGCAAAGCCTGATATGGGAGAAGAATTCGGCTTCCGCGGTCACTTCGGATTCCCCGGCATGGGTGGAAAGCGTTTTGAGTTCAGAATGCGTGGTCCGGGTGGCTTCGGCGGATTCTGCCCTCAGCTGGAAGAAACCAACTAATCGATACAATCCTGTACCATAATCCAACCATCAGAGTGAGATGGGGAGATTCTCCCCATCTCACTGCTTTAGAGAAGAGCCGCCGGAACAGACACGCACAAATTAATATTTTCTTAACATTTAGGCTATAATATGATAGGCAGCAATCTTCAAGAGGAAGAAGATGGCGGGTAAAAGGGTACTTGTTGTCGACGATGACGAAAAAACAGTAGAGCTGGTCAAGCTCTATCTTAACCGTGACGGCTATCGGGTGCTTACTGCCTATGAAGGTAATGAAGCATTGCGAATTGCCCGTGAAAGTCACCCTGACCTAATTGTCCTTGACCTGATGCTGCCCGGCATCAACGGGCTTGAAATTTGCCGTACCCTCAGAGCCGAATCCGATATCCCTATTATTATGCTAACTGCAATGACAACCGACCAGGACAAGCTGACCGGACTTGACATGGGTGCGGATGACTATGTGACCAAACCTTTCAGCCCAAGGGAACTGGCTGCCAGAGTGAGAGCTATTTTAAGGCGTCTTCCTGGAGAACGCGGTCCGGATGAAATCAGGCACGGTGATATTACCCTTAACTTTCTCAAGCACGAAGCTTTTCTCGATGGAAAACCACTTAATCTAACCGAGGTCGAATTCAAACTGCTCGGAGTCTTAACCAAGGAGCCGGGCAGGGTTTTCAGTCGAGCCCAGCTTATTGAGCAGGCTATGGGCTATGACTTCGAGGGATTCGACCGCACTATCGATGTTCATATCCTGAATTTACGCAGAAAACTGGAGCCGGACCCCAGCCACCCGACATATATAAAGACTGTATACGGGGCCGGGTATAAATTATTAGAGGTATAAAGTGATACACAGCTTACGCTTCCGCCTGCTGGCAAGTTTTTCTGTGGCAATACTTGTCGCAGTCGGTGCTATATACTTCTTTGCCAGCCAGACCGCCAGGGGCGAAATCCGCCGGTTCAGCGAACGGAGCGAAGAAGCACGTTTCAGCAGAGTAATATTTGAACTTCACCGCTACTATCGTGAGCAGGGGGACTGGGAAGGGATTCAGCCTTACGTGGAGCAATGGGGAAGCCTGTACGGGAAACAGATTATCCTGACTGACGGCAACGGTATCGTTGTTGCTGACTCCGAGGGGGAACATATCGGCGAGTACATGGGTGAGTACATGAGCGAACAAATGAGCGAGCGGATGAGCGAGCACATGGGTGGGATTTTCGAGTCATCAGGCCGGGGTATGCCATTGCCGCCGATGTGGGGAGAAAGAATCCCGGGGACTATCTATATTGACCCTGCACTCTCAACAGACTTCCCTTCACCTACCAATCTGCTACAGACGGTAAGCCGATTCCTTCTCTGGGGAGCTCTTATTGCAATTGCCATCGCCTTAATATTTACCTTTTTCCTGTCACGCCGCATCCTTGCTCCGATTAAGGCACTTACCACGGCAGCCAGACAGCTCGGGCAGGGTGATTTGACCCAGAGAGTACAGCTAAAGGACAAAGGCGAAATCGGGGAGCTTGCCCGGGCTTTCAACTCTATGGCAGGCGACCTTGAGAGAGCCGAGAAGCTGCGGAGAAACATGGTTGCCGATGCGGCTCATGAACTCAGGACTCCCCTATCAAATATCAAAGGTTATCTTGAGGCGATTCGCGATGGACTGAAGAAACCGGACCCGGAATCAATTCGCTCTCTGAGTGAAGAAACCACTCTGCTATCACGGCTTGTTGACGACCTCCAGGAACTAAGCCTGGCCGAGGCGGGTGAACTACGCTTAACCCGCGATACAGGAGATATCACCAGACTTATAAAGCAGGCGGCAGCGGCAAAACAAATCCTGGCAGATGAGAAGGGGCTGTCTATTTCCACCAGGCTTCCTGAAAAGCTGCCGCCAGTAAATATCGATTTTCTCCGCATCGGTCAGGTTATCAACAACCTTCTTGACAATGCCATTGCCCACACCGGACAGGGTGGTAATATTGAAATATCAGCAGAGGAACGGAACAACAGATTAGCAGTTAGTGTTACCGATACCGGTGAAGGTATCCCGGAGGAAGACCTGCCTAATATATTCGAGCGTTTCTACAGGACCGATAAGTCCCGCACCCGGGCTACCGGCGGCAGTGGACTCGGGCTTACAATCGCCAGACGCCTTATCGAAGCTCATGACGGTACTATCGAGGTCCAGAGCGAGACGGGAAAGGGCAGCAGTTTTACCTTTACACTGCCGATAGCCGAATGATTATGACTTTATAAACTATCAGTTTAATATTATTTTAATATTACGTTATTATATTGATTACGAAAAGCTGATAAATTCACTATAAACTTTATAATAGAAAGACATGAGGGCAGGAATATGAGGAGTTACTTAAAGGTAGTATTAACAGGTATGGTTGTTCTCACGCTTTTACTATCAGTGGCAAGCTGTAGTCCCGGTGAGGAGACTGCGGCAGCTCCGGAGAGTGAGATAGCGACCGTTCAGCGAGGTGACCTGACGGTGGAAATAACCGCTGTCGGCAACCTTGCCTTGTCCCGCACCGAAGACCTGGCTTTTGATCTGTTCTATCCGAAGGGTACGGTAGAAGAAGTTCTTGTTGAGGCGGGAGACACAGTAGAAGAAGGACAGGTGGTAGCCAGGCTGGATGGGGAAGAATGGGAGGATGAGTTGAGTACCCTGGAAGATGCTGTAACTGCGGCTGAACGTGCCCTGACGACCAAGCAACGGGCTCTGATTGCCGCCGAGCGCCAGATAGCTGCCAAGGAACTGGCGGTGCGGAAGGCAGAGCTAAATTTGCAGGCAGCGGAAAATGATTTGAAGGAAGAAAGCGGAGTTAAAAAAGCATATGAAGATGTTGAGACAGCCGAGTATGAATTGAATATCGCCACGAGAACGGGAACGCAGTTGGAGATTGAATTCTGGCAGGAGAGACTGAAGGAAGCTAGAGAGGAATTGGATTATATATTGACTGGCGGCAGTACTCCGTCATCAAGCACGGTAGCTCTACAACTGGCACAAAGTATCCAGAATGTCGATGAAAAGAAAAGACTGCTCGAGGACGCCCAGGTAGCCGTAGAAGATGCCGAGTTAGCAGTGTATGATGCCCAGATTGCGGTGGAAGATGCTCAGAAAAATCTGCAAAGAGCACAGGAAGAGCTGGACAAAGCGAAACTAAAAAGTCCGCTTGTTAAAGCCCTTTTCGATGGTTTCATTACCAGTGTGAATGTAAAAGGCGGCGATGAGGTACTTAATGGTACCGTGGCTGTTCAGCTTGCCGATCCCGATCAGTTTGAGGCGGAAATCTCGGTCAGCGAGATGGATATCATGCAGGTGGAGATTGGAGAGACAGCCTGGATTCAGGTTGATGCTCTGGGGGGAGTAAGCCTCCCGGCGGAAGTTACACACATTTCGCCGACGGCCGTCATCCAGCAGGGTGTTGTAAACTACAAGGTGAAAGTTGAAGTAAAATCGCTCGAAGCCACTGCCCAGGAACAGCAGGAGAACCGGCAGCAAATGATGGAGGATTTATCATCCGGTGAGATGCCGGAGCGTATGAAACAGGCTATCGCGGAAGGGCGCTTAACTCAGGAACAGGCTGAGGAAATCATGGAGCGGATACAGTCTGGTGAAATGTCCGTTCCGCCGGGCGGTGGTGGCGAATCGGGTCAGTCACCCTTCGGGGCAGGCGGACAGATACCTTCATCAACTGGAAGCAGTCAACTACCAGTGTCAGCGCCCGAAAACTTCCAGCTCAGAGAGGGTTTGACCGTTACGGTAAGTATAATCGTGAGTAGCAATACTGACGTACTGCTGGTACCCAACGCAGCAATTACTACAAGAGGACTTGAAACCTTTGTCCAGGTTGCATTAGAGGATGGAAGTGTGGAAGAACGTGCAATACAGACCGGTAACTCTGATTATCAATTTACCGAGGTAATCAGCGGGCTTGAGGAGGGAGAGGAGATTATTGTGCCACAGGGTACCGTTACCACCAGCACGCAGCAGGACCGGCCGGGCGGATTTATGATACCGGGAATGGGGAGGCGATGATGATACGGTTAGACGGTATTACCAAGGTTTATCCCATAGGAAAAAGAGAGCTGACCGTACTCAAAGGAATAACCCTGAATATCGAGAAAGGAGAGCTGGTGGCGATTATGGGTCCCTCCGGCTCGGGCAAGACAACACTGCTTAACCTGCTCGGCTGCCTCGATAAACCCACTTCGGGTAAATATTACCTGGAGGGCAGGGAAGTTAGCCACCTTGGCAGGAATGAACTGGCGGAGATTCGGGGCATCAAGATAGGTTTTATCTTCCAGACTTTCAATCTCCTGTCCCGGCTTTCAGCGCTGGCAAATGTCGAACTCGGCATGACATACGCTGGCGGAGTTAACCGTCAGGATGCCGTAGAGGCATTGAATAAAGTAGGGCTTGGTGAGCGAATCAATCACCGCCCAATCGAGCTCTCCGGCGGTGAGCAGCAGAGGGTAGCCATCGCCCGGGCGCTGGTAAAAAGTCCCTCACTCTTCTTGGCAGACGAACCTACCGGCCAGCTTGATAGTCACTCTGGAGAAGAGGTAATTTCCATCCTCACCTCTTTGCATGCCGAGAGCAACATCACCGTCCTGATTGTAACCCATGATGCCAACATTGCTCATAACTGCCACCGTGTAATTCATTTCAAGGACGGAGAGATTGTTGCGGAGGAAAAGGCATGAAAAAGATTAAAAGTCTTCTACATTCCGTCTGGATTGGACTGAGCACTCACAAGCTGCGGAGCTTTCTGACCACCCTGGGAATAGTTATCGGCGTCGCCTCCGTGATTACCCTTATGTCTGTCGGCAGAGGTGCTACAGCCAACATACTGGAGAATATCCAGAGTATGGGGTCTGACCTTATTACCATCCGCGCCGGGGCTAGAATGTTCGGTGGTGTCAGGACTGCCGCCTCAAACACGCTGACCATGGAGGACGCCGAAGCAATAGCTGCACGAGTCTCAAATATAAATGCAGTAGCTTCTACTTACTCAAGTGGCCTCCAGCTCGTAGTCGGCGGTGAGAATCTGAACTCATCGGTTACCGGAGTTACGCCGGAATACTGGGACGTGCAGAACTATGAGGTTGCCAGTGGCAGCTTTTTCTCAGAACAGGACTATCAGCGAAGCGCTAAGGTAGCCGTACTGGGTTCCGAAGTAAAAGAGACCCTGTTCGGTGATGTCAATCCAGTGGGACAGCGAATGCGGATGGGGAGTATTGTGGCAACCGTAGCCGGTGTTATAGAGTCCAAGGGCGGATTCGGAGGGCCCGATAATAGTGTCTTCATTCCGCTAACTGCCATGCAGCAGGCAGTCGCTCAGCCGCGTACAGCCCAGGGTGAAAAGGTTGTGTCATCGATAGTGCTCACTGTAAGCGATGAAGAAAAGACAGACCAGGTTATCGAAGAAATCACCAGCCTGCTGCGGGACCGTCACCGACTCGGCCCCGGCGTAGATGACGACTTCAACATCATGGCGATGCAGGAGATAGCTGAAGCCATGCAGGAGACTACTCAGACTCTTACACTTCTTCTGGGTTCGATTGCCGCCATCGCCCTTCTCGTCGGTGGCATCGGGGTGATGAATATTATGCTGGTCTCGGTTCTTGAGCGGACAAGAGAGATTGGTATCCGTAAGGCGCTGGGGGCCAAAGAGAGGGATATCTGGATTCAGTTCCTTATTGAAGCGGCATCACTTACATTCGCCGGTGGCATCATCGGTGTTATAATCGGCTGGATAGTAGCCTTCTTTATTGACTACTCAGGATTTATGACAACCGTTGTTGCTGCCGATGTAGTCGTACTGGCCGTATCGGTATCGGTCGGCATAGGTCTCTTCTTCGGATTTTATCCCGCCTGGAATGCCTCACGGCTAAATCCAATCGAAGCCCTCAGGTCCGAATAAAAAATTCTATAAACGAACTGGTAAAAATGTCATGAAAATGTAATGTCGACACTAACTTAGTGGCGACTTTTTCGTTATATAATAATAGAAGGATATTCACACAGGAGGGGAAAGTGAAGAATAAGTGGTTATTCATAACTATCGGACTGGTAGCGATACTGGCGACGGTAGTGCTGACCGGCTGCGACCAGGGCAGCGCCGCCCTGGGAGAGGTAACGCAGTTGAACCTGAGTAGCCAGCAGCAGGGAATCTGGGTCACCGGACAGGGTGAAGTAAGCGGCGCTCCCGATATTGCCACCCTAAGACTCGGCATTGAAGCTCAGGCGGCAAGCGTTGCCGACGCTCAAGAGCAGGCACAGAACGCTATGTCTAAAGTAATGGACGCTCTAGCTGCGAACGGTATTGACGAGAAAGACATCCAGACCCAGCGGTTCAATATCCAACAGATGACAAGATGGGACCCGAACAGACAGGAGGAGGAAATAACCGGCTACAGGGTAACCAATATAGTAACCGTCAAAGTAAGGGATATAGATAACACCGGAACCGTTATCGATGCTGTTGCCCAGGCTGGAGAAGACATGACCAGAGTGGACAGTATAGACTTCTCCATAGAAGACCCGGCGGACCTCTATGAGGAAGCCAGAAAGGAAGCTATGGCTGACGCCAAAGCAAAAGCCGAGCAACTGGCTGACCTTGCTGGCGTTAACCTGGACAAGCCGACCTATATCTCCGAGACTCTCTATACGCCGCCAGTTTACTCACGTGCCGCTGTTGACCTGGAAGAAGCCCAGGCCGGAACACCAATCAGTCCCGGCGAACTTGATATCAGCATCAGCCTTCAGGTAGCCTACGCTATCAGGTAACAGATAGAATAGCAATATAAAAAGGGGAGCCAATTGTGGCTCCCCTTTTTACTATTCAAATTTCCTTCAACTAACCAGAACGCAATCTCTGAGGCTCATATCGATTATCGAGCCGTCATATTTACCCTGCACCGTAACTGTCTGACCGATGTTCAACTGACCGACTTCCGTTCCGTACTGCATACCAAAATTGCAGCGGACGCCCTGTAGAACGTTACCTTCGGCAGGAGCTAGCATGATATAAACAACGCCCAGATTTTCCTTGACTTCTACCCTATCAACGGCTCCGGTTAGCTTGAGAATCTGATTAGAAAATCTGGCGTCCGCTGACGGCCCGTCTGCCTCATACGCAGCCAGCAATTCGGCGACGGTTAACACTATCTCAGGTCCCACCGGCTCCGGTGCTGCGACAGGTACCGGTTCAGAAATAACTTCTGCCTCCGGTTCGGCTACCGCCTCAGGTTCAGCTACTGCTTCCGGTTCAGGTTCGGCTTCCGGCTCGATTTCTAGTTCGGGTGCCGGTTCGGCTTTGGTTTCCTTTGCCGCCCTGGTGCTGGTAGTTGATTTGGCTTTAGCTGTAGATTTGGTTTTGGCTGCTGTTTTACGCCTGGCTCTGGGCTTTGGTTTGGCGGCAGGTTCAGGCTCAGGTGCAACTTCCGGTTCAGGTTCGATTTCGGGCTCTGGTTCCGGTTCGAGCTCAAGAGTAACTTCCGGCTCAAGCTCGGCTTCAGGTTCGGGGGTAAATTCCAGTTCTTCTTCCTCTACCTCTACAAGCTGCTGCTGGGAAAGCCTCTCTTCTCTAACTTCTGCAAAAGTCTTGTCCAGTTTCTTATATGACCCGGACGTTAACGGATAACCACACCACTGGCAGCACCAGTCGGTTGTTCTCCTTGTTTCCCGTCCGCAATTAGGACATCTTGCCATGTTGCACCTCTATCAAAAGTATAACCTAGAATATAAGTTTGTCAATGGTAATTAAATGTTATTACGTTCGCTTATATCTCTTACCTGAAAAAGAATCACCAGAGAGTAGCCTGGGGAGGTTTTTCTTTATCATAAGGAAGCCCGAGGTGCTGGTAAGCCAGCGGGGTGGCTGTCCGCCCGCGAGGAGTCCTCTCCAGAAAGCCAAGCTGCAGGAGATAAGGTTCATAGATATCCATAATTGTGTCCGGGTCCTCGCTGATAGCGGCAGCAATGGTCTCCAGGCCTACAGGACCGCCGCCAAACTTCTCAATGATGGTATGCAGCACCTTACGGTCAGTTTCATCAAGCCCGATAGAGTCAACCTCGAGCTTGGTCAGCGCTTCAACGGCAACCGATTTGGTGGCTACACCATTGGCCATCACCTGAGCATAGTCCCTTACCCGCTTTAACAGCCGGTTAGCCACACGGGGAGTCCCCCTTGCCCGGCTGGCTATTTCCTCAAGTCCGCTATTCTCGATTTCTATCCCGAGAATGCGGGCGGAACGCTCAAGAATTCTCTTTATGGACTTCTGGTCATAGAAATCAAACCGGTAAACAGCCCCGAAGCGGTCGCGCAGCGGGGGACTGAGTAAAGCAAAGCGGGTGGTTGCCCCGATAAGGGTAAAAGCAGGAAGGTTTAGCCGCAGACTCTTTGCCCCTGGGCCCTTGCCGATAATAATATCTAGGGCAAAGTCTTCCATTGCCGGGTACAATATCTCCTCCACTGCCCGGCTGAGACGGTGGATTTCATCGATGAACAGAACATCATGACTGTGAAGATTTGTCAGTATTGCCGCCAGGTCACCGATACGCTCAATTGCCGGCCCCGAGGTAATCCGGAGGTTAACTCCCATTTCAGCGGCAATGATATGAGCCAGTGTGGTCTTGCCCAGACCCGGCGGACCGTACAGCAGTATATGGTCCAGTGCTTCACTCCTACCTTTGGCGGCAGCAATGCCTATATTCAGATTTTCTTTTACCTTTGTCTGACCGTCAAAATCCTCAAGGCTACGTGGCCGCAGGCTGGTATCAAGTGGCGTGTCTTCATCACTGGGTTTACCCGATATGATGCGTGCGATTTCTCCCTCGCCTCCCTGGCTTCTTTTAAAACCAGTATTTGGGCTATTATACCATATCTAAATCTAATTAAGGACAAAGGACAAAACAGGAGCAAGGAGATTCATTTTCCATAATCAGAAGAACCAGGACAAAAATTGTTTCCGTTTGCATTTGTTTGGTAATTTTTTACCTCACCCCTTGCCCCTCTCCAGCCAGAACCATTGTAAATGAAAGAAGTGTTCTCCTGGCTGGAGAGGGGAGTAAAAGAGAGGGGGCGAAGCCCCCTCTCAACACTCTCTCACCCTCTCAAACAGGCGAATAATTGCATTATAAAGCAAGAAACGACTTCAAAGGTAGACTAAGGGGAAGATTTTTAAAGAGGGGGTACTACAGTACCCCCTCTTTAGATTCCTTAAGGGTGGCGGGCGGGAAAAGATAAAATAAGATGGGGGGAGAAGCTGTCATTCAACCAAAACCAAACAGTGCCTGAAAAGTCATTATCAAAAAAGCCGCCCTGATTCGTTCAGGGCGGCTCCTTGGTTTCAATATATTAATAAAGATAAATATGTATCAGAAAGACTCCTCCGTTTCATCCGTCTCCACATCCTCATTTACCTCATCAACGTCAGCAATCTCATCCACCTCGTCACTCTCGCTCGAATCATCGGCGCTATCTATCCCTCCTAACTCACCGATTGCATCCAGGTTATATATATTACCAGTTTCATCGGCATCAATAGCAGCCTGACGCATTTCCTGAGCTAACAGTTCCTGGAACTCATCTTCAACAGGTTTTTCCGGCTCTTCTTCCGGCATCGAGCGGGCAGGAATCAGTCTGCCTATAATTACATTTTCTTTCAGCCCGATAAGCCTGTCCGTTGCTCCCTTAACGGCAGCTTCGGTCAGCACCTTTGTCGTCTCCTGGAAAGAGGCAGCCGCCAGCCAGCTATTTGTGCTGAGCGATGTCCTGGTAATACCGAGTAACACGGTATGTGCGGTGGTCGGTTCACCTCCTTCGGCAAGCACTTCGGCATTTATATCGTCATACCGGAACCTGTCTATAAGCTCACCGGGTATTAGCTCGGTATCACCCGAGGAATCTATACTCACTTTATCCAGCATCTGATGGACAATAATTTCAATGTGCTTATCGTTGATATTTACGCCCTGGGAGCGGTATACCCTCTGGACCTCATCCACGAGGTATTGCTGTACGGCTTCCTTGCCAAGAATGTGCAGTAAATCCTGCGGATTAATGGAGCCATCGGTAAGCTGCTGACCCGCCTTCACCGTTTCTCCCGTCTGGACACGAATAGGAACGTTGGCCGAAATCGAATATTCCCTTTCTTCCGTTTCCTCATAGGCGATAGATAAACGTCCGTCTTCAATAACTACCTTACCGGCAACCTCGGCAATTACGGGCTTGTTCTCATCAGTCAGGGCTAGCGTTGTCTCAGCAGTTTTATCCTTTTTTGCCTTTTTAGCCGCAGTGGCCGGACCTGCCAGAACTGCTCCGATATCTACCCACTGGCCGTTCTTGACCAGTATCTTCCAGCCGGGTGGCAAAGGATAGTCTTCATTGAATACTTCGGAGCTTGTAACGGTTATCTTTCCGCCATTTTCGTTCTGGACTACTTCAGCCACACCGTTTATCTCTGAGATAACTGCCGGCGATTTTGGAGGTCTTGCCTCAAAGAGTTCTTCCACCCTCGGCAGACCACTGGTGATATCGAGTCCAACCACACCACCGGTATGGAAAGTGCGCAGTGTCAGCTGAGTCCCCGGTTCGCCGATGCTCTGAGCGGCAATGATACCCACCGCTACGTTGAGGTTTACCAGAGAGCCGCGGGCAAGGTCCCGTCCATAGCATCTCCGGCACACACCCCGGCGGGACTGGCAGCTGAGTGGAGACCTTGCATAGACCCTGGTTATTCCCGCCGCAATAATTTCATCCGCCTTCTGCTCATCAATTTCCTCATTCCTTTCAATAATCGTCTCTCCGGTTTCCGGATGAATCACTCTGGTAGCTGCTAGGCGACCGACTATTCGATCGGCGAAAGATGGCAGCATTTCTCTTTCCCGTGGCTCAGATATCCATACTCCGTCAATCGTGCCGCAGTCATCATCAAGAATGATGACATCATGAGCAGCGTCAATAAGCCTTCTTGTCAGATAGCCACTCTCCGATGTCCGTAAAGCGGTATCAGCCAGTCCTTTTCGAGCGCCGTGAGTGGAGATAAAGTACTCAAGGACACTTAGCCCTTCACGGAAACTCGACTTAATGGGAAAGTCAATTATCCTGCCTGAAGGATTGGTCATCAGACCCCGGATGCCCGCCATCTGCCGTATCTGAGAAATGTTACCCTTAGCTCCTGAGGTCGCCATCATGTATATACCACCATAGTGGTCAAGGCTATCGGAGATAGCGGCAGCAATTTTATCGGTAGTTTCCGTCCATTCGCCGACAACACCGCTGTACCTTTCATCCTCGGTTATCAAACCGCGATGATACTGGTCTTCGATAAGCGCCGTTTTCGCCTCTGCCTCCTCGATTAGCTGTGGCTTGCTTGGCGGCGCAGAGATATCACCCATAGCAATGGTAGTACCCGATCTTGTAGCATAGCGGAAGCCAAGCTGTTTCAGTTCATCGAGTACCGCCGCCATTTCCTCATCACTCAGTATCTTTGAACAATCGGTAATTATCTGTTTCAGTCCGGATTTATCAACTACCCCGTTATAGAACTCGAGTTCTTCAGGTAGAACCTCGTTAAAGATGATACGCCCGACGCTCGTTTTTATCCGCTCGCCGTTATTCTTTACATTCCTGACGATAATCTCAGCCCGGAAGTCGACTGCGCCGAGTTCATATACAAGCTTTGCTTCTTCGAAACTCCCGAAGACTGTGCCTTCGCCTCGCATTCCCGGTCTGATGGTGGTCAGGTAGTAGCAGCCGAGAACCATATCAAGGGTGGGTGCCACTATCGGCTCACCGCAGCTTGGTAGCAGCATGTTATGGGTGCTGAGCATTGTCTCTCTGGCTTCCCTGACGGCAGCTTTTGAAAGGGGAACGTGGACTGCCATCTGGTCACCGTCGAAATCAGCATTAAAGGCGGTACATACCATCGGATGTAGCTGAATGGCACTGCCATCAATCAGTACCGGCTCAAACGCCTGGATGCTGAGTCGGTGCAGGGTCGGAGCCCGGTTGAGCAGGACAAGCTGCTCCTTGACCACTTCTTCAAGTATGTCGTACATCTCCGGACGCGCCCTTTCCACGAGCCGCCGGGCGCTTTTAATATTATGGGCGATGCCCCGTTCCAGTAGCTGGTGCATAACAAAGGGCTTGAATAATTCGAGAGCCATCCGCCTGGGCAGGCCGCACTGGTGAATTTTCAGGTTGGGTCCGACAACAATAACTGACCGCCCGCTATAATCAACACGCTTACCCAGCAGATTCTGGCGGAACCTTCCCTGTTTACCACGGAGCATGTCCGAAAGCGATTTCAGTTTATGATTGCCGCCCGTGGAGTATGCCTGCCCCCGTTTGCCATTATCAATAAGGGAATCAACCGATTCCTGAAGCATTCTCTTTTCATTACGGATAATAATTTCCGGTGCCCCGATTTCCATTAAGTGACGCAGCCGGTTGTTCCTGTTGATAACCCTCCGGTAAAGGTCATTGGTACCGCTGATGGCGAATTTACCGCCGTCAAGCTGGACCATGGGCCTCAGGTCGGGAGGCAGTACCGGCAGCACCGTGCAAATCATCCACTCCGGTTTACTGCCGCTGCGCCGGAAAGCCTCCACCACCTGCAATTGCTTGCTTGCCTTTTTACGGCGCTGCCCTGAATTGGAGCGGGTTTCTTTCAATAATTCATTACGCAGCTCATTAAGGTTGATTGATTTTATAAGCTTGTATATCGCCTCTGCTCCCATTCCGGCTTCGAATATCTCACCGTAATTATCTTTCATTTCCTGATACTGGTTTTCAGTAAGCAGCGCCCGTACACGCAGGTCTTTAAGCTGTTCTACCTCAGCGGAACGTTGCTCCTCAAGCTGTGCCTTTTCTTCTTCCCAGTCCCGCCTGAGTTGATTAACCTCCTCTACGAGTGCCTCATCCATTTCAGCGATTCTTGCCTCGAGAGCTTCCTCACGTTCGGCAATTTCCTGGGTATGTTTCTGGTTGATTAGCTCGATTGCGAGCTCCCGTGCCTCTTCGTTTATAAATGTTATAATGTAATGAGAGAAATACAGTACTCGCTCCAGATTTCTTGGTGAAAGGTCAAGCAAAAGACCCAGGCGACTCGGTATTCCTCTGGCAAACCAGATGTGGCTCACCGGACAGGCAAGTTCAATATGCCCCATCCGTTCACGACGCACCTTCGACTGGGCTACTTCAACCCCGCATTTGTCACAAATAACGCCTTTATAGCGTATTCTTTTATACTTACCGCAAAAGCACTCAAAATCCTTGGTCGGGCCAAAGATTCTCTCGCAGAAAAGACCATCCCTTTCCGGTTTGAGAGTACGGTAGTTAATTGTCTCCGGTTTTGTTACCTCACCGTATGACCAGCTTCTGATTTGCTCCGGTGAAGCTAATGATATTCGGACAGCATCAAAATCGTTTACTTCAAGCATATTATTTTCCTTCCTCACTCTCAATCGAATCGTCATTAACTTCCATTTTTACCTCAAGTCCAGCTTCCCCGGCGGTTTCCTCACCTGCTTCGGCTTCAGTGGTATCTTCACCGGCTTCGCCTCCGCTCTCCTGGCCAGCTATCTGCGAATCCTCTTCATCGGCAGAGATAACTTCCTCCCTGGCCTCGGTCTCAATAGCCTCATCGTCAACATCTACTTCGGACTTTGCCTCAGGCTCCTCGATACTATCTTGGGGAGAAGTCGAAGTTTCCTCTCCCTCCGGGGACCCGGCTGAAGCATCACCGATTTCTACCTCGGGTTCTCCTCTTTCTACGTTTTCATCGGAAGAAAGCGGTATTTCTCCTTCCATTACGGTCTTAATCGGCTCTCCACCACTTTCAAGAGCCGTGTCAACCCTAGGCAAGGTACTGACGTCTCCAGTGAAATCCATCTTTTCTTCCTCATTAATTACCTCAATGGCAAGTCCCAGACTTTGCAGTTCTTTTACAAGAACCTTAAACGATTCCGGGACACCGGGCTGGAGGATGTCTTCATTTTTAACTATGGCTTCATAAGCCTTGGCACGCCCGATAACATCGTCCGATTTAATTGTCAGTACTTCCTGGAGATTATGGGCAGCGCCATAAGCTTCCAGCGCCCATACCTCCATTTCACCGAAGCGCTGACCACCGAACTGCGCCTTACCGCCCAGAGGCTGCTGGCTTATCAGTGAGTAAGGACCGGTGGAGCGAGCATGGACTTTGTCCTCAACGAGATGGTTCAGCTTCATCATATAAATTTGTCCCACCGTTACCGGCTGGTCAAATAGCTCACCGGTGCGCCCGTCACGCAGGATAACCTTGCCAATGGTTGGTGACGGAATATTCTTTTCTGCAGTTATCCTGTTCGCAACCTGCCCAAGCTCCTCGGCATCAAGGTTTCGGCTGTCTATTCCAAATTCCTCAAGCCAGAGTCGTAAACAGACTTCTTTTGCTTCATTCGGATAATCATCACTGAATACCTTTTCGCCATCATAGCCCTGGCTCGCAACCCACTCTTTTGCCTCATCCAGTTTCAGTCCCGTATTGTCATCATCGGGGTCAAAGCTAACCGCCCCGGCTTTCTGAGCAATCCAGGCTCTTGCCAGGACATTCTCAATTGTAACGTCATTGGCGCCATCAAAGACGGGAGTAAGCGCCTTAAAGCCGAGTATCCTGGCTGCCCAGCCGAGATGGGTTTCAAGTACCTGACCGATGTTCATCCTTGAAGGGACCCCCACCGGATTAAGGATAATGTCCACCGGAGTGCCGTCAGGAAGGAAAGGCATCTCCTCAGCCGGGGCAATAATTGAGACAACTCCTTTGTTACCGTGCCGCCCTGCCAGCTTGTCACCCACAGCGTTCCTTCTTCTCTGAGCAATCCAGACCTGCACAAGCTGATTCACTCCGGCCGGCAGGTCATTGCCGGTGAAAACCTTCACATTGATTACTTTACCCCACTCACCGTGAGGTACCCTGAGAGAGGTATCCTTAACTTCCCGGGCTTTCTCACCGAATATCGCCCGCAGCAGTTTTTCCTCAGCCGAAAGCTCTGCCTCTCCCTTGGGTGTAATCTTGCCGACGAGTATATCATCCGGACCAACCCCGGCTCCAATCCGGATAATACCGCTTTCATCGAGCTCACGCAGACTTTCTTCGCCTACATTAGGCACGTCTCTTGTGATTTCCTCCGGACCTAACTTTGTGTCCCGGGCTTCTACCTCGTGTTTCTCGATGTGAATAGAAGTGAAAGTATCGTTTTCAACAAGGCGATTGCTGATGATAATAGCATCCTCGAAGTTATAACCTTCCCAGCTCATAAATGCGCAGAGAACATTTTGCCCGAGGGCCAGCTCTCCCTGTTCCACAGATGAACTGTCAACCAGGACATGCCCCGCCTCGACACGGTCTCCCTTGTTTACTATCGGACGCTGGTTAATACAGGTTCCCTGGTTGGTGCGGACAAACTTCATCAGCGGATAGACGTCTTCACTACCGTCATCGGTGGTGATTACAATCTGTGCGCTTGTTGCCGAGGTCACCGTTCCGGCGTTTTTAGCAAACAGGACCTGGCCACTGTACTCGGCAGCTTCAGCTTCCATACCGGTGGCTATCAGAGGAGCCTTCGGTGAAAGCAGGGGCACAGCCTGCCGCTGCATGTTGGAGCCCATAAGTGCCCGGTTGGCGTCATCATGCTCCAGGAAAGGTACCAGAGACGCAGCAACACTGAATATCTGCTTCGGCGATACATCCATATAGTCGATTTTATCGGGAGCTTCTCGAAGGTAGCGCCCACCCTGTCTGGCTTCAACTCTTTCATCTACGAACTGGCTATTTTCATCAAGCCGGGCGTTGGCCTGGCCTATTGTATATTTGTCCTCCTCGTCAGCCGGCAGGTAGACTACCTCATTGGAGACATAGGGCACCACTTTTACGGTACGGGGAGGTAGTTCAGACAGTATACTGACATGTTTGGCGGCAATAGTGGTTCCGGCTCTTATCAGAACTTTGCCGTCATCATCATACACCGTCTCCCTTGTCTTTCTCCCAATAATCTTATCATAATCACCATTGACTTCAAGGATGACCTTGCGGTAAGGGGTCTCGATGAAACCATAGCGGTTTACCCTGCTATAGGTAGCTAGAGAACCGATAAGACCAATGTTAGGGCCTTCCGGCGTCTCGATTGGGCAGATTCTGCCGTAGTGAGAGAAGTGGACATCCCGAACCTCAAAACCGGCGCGGTCACGGGAAAGCCCTCGCGGTCCCATTGCCGATAGACGGCGCTTATGTGTTAGCTCAGCTAAGGGATTTGTCTGGTCCATAAACTGTGATAACTGCGAACTGCCAAAGAACTCTCTTATCGCCGCCACCACGGGGCGGATATTTACCAGAGTGCTGGGAGTGGCCGATTCCGATGGAATAGTGCTCATTCGCTCTCTGGCAACCCGCTCCAGACGCATTAAGCCGATGCGGAACTGGTTCTGGACAAGTTCACCGACAGTGCGCACCCGCCGGTTTCCCAGATGGTCAATATCATCAGCGGTATCACTGCCGGTATTGACCATGATGATGTGCCTGACTATCTCTACTATATCTTCCTTCGTCAGCGCCCTCTGGTCTTCCGGAACATCAAGCCCTAACCGCTTATTAAGCTTATATCTCCCCACATATCCAAGGTCATAATGCAGGGGATTAAAGAACATATTCTCAATAAGTCTTCTTGCATTTTCAATATTGGGTGGGTCACCGGGACGTAATTTCCTGTAGATACTTATCAGGGCCTCGGATTTATCTCTGATGAGGGGCTCACGCTCTATCGTCACGCTAATGAACTGCCGCTCCTCACTATCTTCTGCATCAGAGAACAGACCATAGAGTTCGTCATCGCTACTGTAGCCGATAGCGCGCAGCAGGGTGGTTGCTGGAACTTTCCTTTTTCCGTTTATCTTGACGGAGATTACCCCCTGGGTGTTGCTTTCGAACTCCAACCAGGCTCCATGGTCGGGGACGAGCTTGGCGCTGCACAGATTACGGCCGCTGGAAGGGTCCTCGTTACCGATGAAATAGACACCGGGAGAACGAAGCAACTGGCTTACCACTACCCGTTCCGCGCCGGCTGTGATAAACGTCCCTCTCATTGTCATCAGAGGGATATCGCCAAAAAACAGGTCCTGCTCCTTGATTTCTCCGGTTCCCTTTGTCAGCAGCCTCGTCCTGACATAGAGGGGAGCCGAGTAGGTCAGGTCTCGCTGGTAGCACTCCTGCTCGGAATAGCGTGGTTCACGGAACTCGTAACTCACAAAACTTATCTCCTGTCTGTTTCCGGTGAAGTCCTTGATAGGAGATATTTCCTCAAGCAATTGCCTCAGCCCCTCTTGCTGAAACCAGTAGAAGGAGTCCAGCTGGACTTTTATCAGGTTGGGTACTTCAAGTATTTGCGGTAGTTTGGCATAGGATTTTCTGGGACGAGGATAGGTCACCTCTTCGGCGGGTTTGGGGGATACAAAAACCATAGCTTTCTCAACTCCTTAAATAGGTAAGACAGGTATACAGAATTCCTGGACTAACGTACTAAAAATCTCGAAAAAAATACATAGCTACCGGGGTGGTATAAAGTAGGATTTACACTAAAAGTGGAAATGTTAAGCGGCATAACTACAAACTATCATACTACCATTATTATCTGAATTTGTCAAGTATTTTGGGGATTATCCCTTTGACACACCTATACTAATGGGAGTTGTTCTTCAGATATAGGCTTGGGTCTTCGCCCTCCTCTTCCAGTGCGTGGGGCTTTAGGAGCAATTCGAGGCAGTGTGGGAAAATCAAGTCGACTTTGTATCTGTCGGATGAGATATTCTCTTGGCATAGGTGTCATCCCAGTCTTATGTACCAAAACCATTCCATCATTCTCTTGAAAGAACTTAACCCAATCTTCACGATGTGCTAATATCTTTCCGAGACTAGTAAGCGGTGCTTGATATTGTCCTCTACTTACTTGAATCACATGACCTCCATTTTCATAAATCTCCTGACACACCCTAATTTTAGTTGCTCTATCTTTATATCTATCATGGGTAACTACAATACGATCATGACTACGTGCCCACTTTATAATCTCTACATCATCTCGATAATTTACGTTAACCCTTGCAGCAAACAATACATTAAAACCTACGGCACTCAAATACCTAGCAAGATAAGGGTTCATATCGGTATCAATTAGTAGCCGTTCCAGCTTGGGCAGTGGTTTTGGTGATTGTCTCATTGAGGTTTTTCTCAAAAGCGAGAGCTCCCTTTATAGCCTCTATTGAGATCGGTGAATAAAGTTCAGTAAGTTCATCAATTTGTGTTCCTTGTTCAGACATTATGGCAATCATAAACGTAGGAACTCTTGTATTTCTGATTACTGGTTGTCCTTCCATGACATCTAGATTAATCTCAACATATTCGCTAAAAGTTTTTGGAACCAAAAGGGCAGCATCTTCTTCAAACAACTCACCTAATACTCGCATTTCAGCTTTTTGACCATATCTTGTTGCCAGTGTGGTATCCCAATCATCAGGCTTCTGAGCAAACACATTCTTACCAAGAATAAATAGATGGGCATTCTGCCATCCAGGTGAATCGGGTGAACCAAATCGGTCATATAGATGGCGAAGTGCAACCACAATTGAACGAAGATTGAGTTGTTTGACACGCAATGCCCGCAGCAACTTTATAATAGCTAGGTCAGCATATGAGTAACCTTCATCTGCTCCACCTTTTGCGTCAATAACTTGTACTGATGGGGCAATTACTCCACGAGCTTTCCAATCATATAGGGTACGAAGGGGGACTTTTGCAAGACGGGATACTTGCCTAGTTGAATAGAATCCTTGCCATTTAGCAGACATGACAAAACCTCCTCACTGTGGTATAATTCAAGTGAGTTGGTCTAGTTATCAATCTACACCTCACGGTAGAGGCATCTGCCAATGCCTCTCTTAGGTCAAGATGTTACACTAATGGGTAAAAAACATCAAGATACAAAAATTTCGCTTCATCCACTCTCCTTTGAGGAAGCAATCAAAGAACTTTCCAAAACACCTAAGCGTGAGGATTCTGAGGTTGAGGAGTCTGGCAATACCAAAGAACACGCCCCTGAGTCTGACTCATCAAAGAAGTGAATCTCTCCTCATCAGTAATCTTCCTCCGATTAAAGCGAAACTCAAACTCGTTTAAGTAATTACTTAAGTATTCTGCATCTACATGGTGGAATACTCCGTAAAGTCCACGCTTCAGAATGCTCCAATAGTTCTCAATTCCCTGTGTGTGAATATCGCCATTAACGTAGGCTTCTTCATGTTTAATAATGTCGTGTTGTAAATGGTGCTTTATCTGCTTGTAAGCGTGATTAGAATCAGTAACAAGTCGTGATTTACTGAACTCAACATTATTGGTCAATACCTCTTTTGCAGTTCTCTGGTTCATCTGTTTGATGTGTTTAGTCCTGACCTTGCCATCACGTTCTAGTATACCTAGCACAACCGCTTTATCCATTCGTGGATGTCTGTGCTTTGGTCTAATACCCATCTTAATTTCATCTTGAATACGCTCACGTAGTGTCCAATGACCACGCTGTTTACCGCCAATATAGGTTTCATCTGCCTCAATGGTTCCGGTAAGAGGCAACAATCTCTTATCTCGCATTGCTTCCCTGACACGATGGCACATAAACCAAGCTGATTTATAGGTAATATCTAACTGACGGTGTAATTGATGTGCGCTAATTCCCTTTTTAGAGGCACACATTAGATATATTCCAGCAAACCATTTATTTAGAGGGATATGACTATCTTCAAAGACAGTACCAACTGTAGCAGTGAACTGACGCTTACAAGACCTGCATTTATAGAGGGATTTGACCGAGTTCTTACCTGGTTGCTTGCGAGTGATGGTATAAGGACTGTTCTCTCCACATTTAGGACAATGTACGCCGTTAGACCATCGCATCTTCTCCAAATAAGAACGGCACTCCTCATCACTCCATTTGAGAATCTCTAAAAATGTTACACCTTTCATAGCCATACCTTCCATTTATTAAGAGTATAGCACATCTGTTCAGGTGTGTCAAGTATCTAATTGCCAGTATTTTCCAATTTTCGGTAGTGTATCACTTTGATTTCAAATTAACTAAATCCTGATGAGTCCATATGTGGTCAGTAATTCTTGCTGCCATAGCTGGAGTAGTTGGATAAGGATTAGCAAGGGATTTATGAGGTTTTACAAAGTTATAGTGCATGAAGTATAAAGCAATAGCTAGTTCATGGTTTTCTATCTTTTTAGAGAAAGCATTGGTTAGTCGTGTAAATCTTCTCATATGCATACGCATAGTAAGGTTCTGACGTTCTACAAAGCTGGTAGAGATTGACCCATCTGCTGGTTTACCTCTGAGAATTTGCTTATCAGTTCCGAGACATTTAGCGGGGCTGTAACGTTTCTCACTTTCAGGCTCCTGACCATACCATTTAACCAACATAGCATAATCAACATCCTCACCGAACACGTCTTCTACAGCTTTAAGATATACTTGGTGACCATCAGTAGTAAGTTGAAAGCGATTGGTAACACGCTCTTGTAAATCTCTTAGGAACTCAATGGCATATCCGGCATCACGTTGCCCCACTAACCATGAGGGAACTAACTTAGTATCAGCATCCAATGCGACCCATGTCCAGACGTCACCATAACCGAATTTACCCTGTTTATCTTCAGGAACATTCTTTTGTTTAGCATAGCAGAATGACCATATCTCATCACACTGTATACAACGACAGGGTAAATTCCTTAGATGTTCATATTGATAGATTGCGCAAGCAAGCCCTACGTCTTTAAGTAATTTAACTACTGTATTGATTGCAATATCGGTTATCCGAGCGGTAGCTCTGATTGAGTTACCCTCACATAAAACCTTGATAACTTGTGATTGTCGTTCTATACTTAATCTATTCATAATTAATACCAAATTACTATCAAACTGACTAAATTATATCATAGTGCTCAAGCATTGTCAAGTGGAATATAATAAAAATATTATATCACAAAACTAATTTGACAGTATAATAAAAATATTATAATATGATTTATGTAAGTATATTTGATTACGTTGATGTTAATGGACTTAACATCATTAGAGATTGGCTTGACTCGATACCCGTAAAGGCAAAAGCCAAAATAACAGCTATTCTGAATGCTTTGGAACAGACGGACAGGACTGAATGGCATCACACAAAGTGTACAGAAGTACTTAAAGGTGATAAAGATGGCTTGGTTTCGGTTAAAGCACTATCTCAAAGAATCCAATATAGAATACTAGGATACGATGGTCCGAATAGAGGAGAGTTTACTCTTCTTGCACCATGTATAGAACGAAGCAATAGGTATGAACCTAGGGATATAGGGACAACGGCATTTCGACGAATGGCAGAAGTAAATGTAAATCCTAGGTTTAGGAGGGTTCGCCATGATTTCGGATAAAGAAAGACAGCTACTTAATAGTCTCGATAATAAAGAATATCGAGAAGCACTTGCCATTGAACATGTTAATACTACTCTAGCTATTCAAATTCGCAAGATGCGAGAGAATAAGCAATGGAATCAGAGTGATTTAGCTGAATGCTTGGGCAAACATCAAGAAACTATTTCGCAATGGGAAAATCCAGACTACGGTCGATATAGCCTAACTACATTAAAAAAACTAGCAGCAGCCTTTGATGTGGCTTTACTTGTGAAATTTATTCCCTTTAGCGAGTTGGTCAGAGATATGGTCAACCTATCCGATACTCGTTTGTCTCCCCATAGTTTTGCTGAAGAACAAGCCAATGCCGTTGCGCAGGATTCATTTCCCTCTTTTCTTGAACATGCTAGAAAAGAGATGCTTACAGATGCAAACATAGCAAAATATTTCTATGAGACACTTGTTTTTTCGGTTGGTACTACAGCAGAGATAAGTAAGGAGCTAGCTAATGTTAAGTAAAGAATTTCGTCAACGCCTAGCAAAAGAATATCGTTATGCTGTTGAAAAAATGCAGGATTCCTCTGAATCGTCAAAGAAGTTATTTTATTTTAGTGTTTTTTATGGTGAGTCACAGCGTATAATTAATTTGGAATGGGATAGGGACTTAGCATTAATACACATTGTTAGTCAATATACTTTTAACGCAGTTACAGCTCTTATGAATCCTCCAGCATACGGCATTCATCCTATTAATCCTCAAACAGTGTTCACAGCACTAATACAGGCTGCTTCCGACCTTGCAACTTATTTTGAAAAAGGTGAAGATAATACGGAAGAATTATATAGAATATTAGGACGCTTTACTGAAATTGGCTACGCTACCAGTGGGAACGGAAGCTATCTGTACGAAAAGGGGCTTATTAAGCTCTAGTATGCCACCGTGTTTGTGCTGCTTTCTTAGCTATTTCTGAACGTCTTGCTGGTGATAATCTTTCGGCTCTAACCTTCCCACCCTTCAAACCACCTTTACGCCCTAGTTCAGCGTAATCTATTCCATCTTGACCAGTAGCCTTCTGGACTATATTAAACGCTCTTACTGCAAAATCGTGTTCTTTCTTTTTACGCTTTGCCATACTTAAAGCGTAAATCATCGGTCAAGCATTGTCAACGCTCAAGCATTTCAAAATGATACACTACCCAATTTTCCTTTTACTTATTCATTGTTGCACAGGCAACAATGAATATCTATATTTCTTTCGCCGCTATGGTTCGACAGGCTCACCATGAGCGGCATTCATCCCCACTCACCCTGAGCTTGTCGAAGGGTCTCCAACTAAGATTGAGAAGAATCCCAATTTTTACGAAAAAATTCTCTACAGGCCGGACTCAAATAACACTTATCCTTTTAAAAACCGGTTCTCCTGATAACGATGCCTGACATATACCGGCTGCTATTGTGAAATTCGTTAATGATATTTATCTCTTCATCATTACAGCCTATAATCAGCTTAACCTCGGCATCATTTTTCAATGTATCGACAGCGAATACTACTCCTACAAGCCGCCCGTCTGATATTGAACCCTGCCAGACATCAAGCTCGTTTCCGTCTCCGCCGCTGACATTCTTCAGATAGCCGTAGTCGAGCGGATAGACAATTTCAGAATGCACGGGATGCACACTACCCTTCGGCCTGTCAATAATAACTTCATTTGAGGCAAAAAGACTATCCAGTCGTTCCCAGAAGTCCATTTTTTTCACCCGACTTTAAAATAATAGCTTTTTAAGTTTGAATCTTATCCCAGAGCTCTTTTACCTTTTTCTTCGTTTCTTCGGGGTCGCCGTCGTTATCGATTGCAACATCAGCATGCTTTACCCGCTCTTCCGAAGGAGTCTGGGAACGGATACGGGCCAGGATTTCTTCCTCGGTCAGTCCGCGCTGCTGCTTGAGACGTTTCACCACTGAATCTTCAGAAGCAACAGTGACCCAGGTTTCATCGGCCAGATGCGCCCAGCCGGCCTCAACCAGGAGGATAACCTCGAGTACCACCACAGCTACTCCCTGTTTACGGTATTCTTCCAGCCGGGATTTCACCAGCTGGTACGCCTGCGGATGGACTATTCCGTTTAGCCGTGACAGGGCCTCAGGGTCGTTGAATACAATTGCCCCGAGCTTTTTACGGTCGATTTCACCTTCGGGGGACAGTATTCCTTCACCGAAGGTGTTCACCAGGGCACGCCACCCTTCAGTACCGGGTTCAAAGACTTCATGGGCTACTGTATCGGCATCGATAACCTGCGCTCCAAGCTCGGCCAGATACCGCGATACCGTGCTCTTACCGCTGCCAATCCCTCCGGTCAGACCGATTACTCGCATTTCTCCCTGCCTTTCGGATTATCTCCCCAGCCAGCCCTGCTTTGTTATCAGACCGCGCACGTATGCCGCCTGACCCAAGTGCTGCAGGCCGTCATTGATAACACCGGTGATTCTTCTAAGGACTGGACTGGTACCATCAAAGGTGGGGCTGTAGGATTCCCTCTCCAGTTCGGTCTCGGTAAGTGCAGTACCGATATAGTCCTTTATACGTTCCTGTACAGCCCGGTGATATTCCATTACCGTTTGGCTATCCGGTGCCCGGAACGCCGACATCTCTTCCGGAGTGTGACCGGATCCGGTTTCTGCCGGATCCGGTGCACGGTTGAACCTGGCGTGCCATTTATCGCTAGTCCACAGCTGCTCCTTTTCCATCACTTCAGACATGTTTCTGTCATGGCTCCGTGTCAGATGCCAGGTCAGCCAGCCGATGGTATTAGCCCCCGGCGCCGGTTGCCTGTTCAGTTCTTCAGGCGTAAGCCCCTCCAGTACCTGTTCAAGCTGCTCAGCTATCCGGTCGAATATATCCATAACCAATTGCTGCCAGGCCATTATAACCTCCTGAAATTCTGCTACCTTTTTATAGCCCAGAATATGGCACGGTCTGAGGTTTTAACGTATGGATTTCCGGCACGGTCACCGTATACTCTCTCCAATGTAAAACCGTATTTCTCAAGCCAGGATTGCACCTCACTGGTGCTGACCGGATGTTTCTGCTGAATGTATTCCTTCTCGATAGTCCTTCCGTCAGGAAATGTTACCTTTGTACGGCGTCGAAACCTGGCCAGCCTCTGCTGAGCATCAAACCATATCGTCTCGCCCTCGGACTCGATACTGGTACCATCCGTGCACCTCCCAGATGGAAATCTTAACGTTACTCCAGCCTTCTGCCAGGAATAAGCAAGCTCGCCCTCCATATGGTTGTTATCCATGTAAACATGTCCTCTGGGTCTCAGAGAAGCAGCCGCATACTTGATACACTTTTCCTGCTCCCCAGCTGTCGCCAGTTCGTAAAGACAGTTGCCGCCGAGTATAACAAGGTCGAAATCCCGCGGCCAGTCCCCATCGATGACGTCCCTCTTTTGCAGGAAGATTCTACTCTGTACTTCTTCCGGCAACATACTTATTTTACTGCGAGCCTTACCCAGCATGACCTCTGCCTGGTCAAGACCCACAATACTATGACCGTCCTGAGCCAGCGGGATTGAAATACGTCCAGTTCCGCAGAACGGCTCTAAAATACTAAGAGGGCCGCTTTTTCCTATCAACCGCCGGATAAGTTCCACATCATCGGTATAGTCTTCCTGTTTGTCATATATCTCGGCAATATGCGATTCTACATCGTACATATTTGTTTTATTAAAAGACACCGGTATTCTCCGTTAATATTCTATATTTCTCTTGCCAGGACCAGCCCCCAGACCGATTCGGCGCCTGCCTCCTTCAGTGCTGCGGCACAGGCATCCAGGGTAGCTCCGGAAGTTGAGACGTCATCAATAAGAAGCGCCTCTTTTTCTTTCAGCCTGTCATCCCGGCAAGTAAAAGCCCCGGCTACATTATTCCGCCTCTCCTCGACATTTGATGACCTTGCCTGGGGAGAGCTGTGTAGTTCCCGGACAAGGCAGTTGTCCACTACCGGCAGACCGGTAAGTTTGCCCAGTTTTTTCGCCAGTACTGCTGACTGATTGTAGCCGCGCTCACGCAACCTTTTTTTATGCAGAGGTACCGGTACCAGGACTTCGCCGGGTACGGGGTTTGCCGCCAGATAGTTGTTCAACAGACCGGCAAGGAGTGCCGCCAGGGCTCTGAGGTTCCGGTACTTGAATTGATAGACAGCCTGTTGCATCACTTCCTCAAAGCGGAACGGTGACCGTATACCGTCGATTGATGCCTGCCAGCTAACACAGTCCGGACAAAGTATGCCGCTGGACTGAGGTCTACCACATAAGGGACAGATTGGAGGCATAATGCGGGATAGCGAGCCTTGACAGTCGGGGCAAATAAGAGAACCCTCTTTCCTGCAGCCGATACATCTCTGCGGGAACAGAAAATCGAGGGCTATTCCTCCGAGCTTTGCTACCTGAGGAAGCACCTCACCATCCATAAGTAGTTTTGATTTTGCCGCGAAGCACTTTAGCGGGTTCGACTGTTATGCAGTGCTCCGCTCATAATGGGTTCATCAATGTAGACATCGCCATTCCTGATTTTCAGGTTAAAACCGCACTCAGGATTGGTACAAACCCACGCTTTATAATGAATATTTGCCCCCTGGCTACCGAAATCAGATAATGGTACAAGGTCTCCTGACTTACACTTCTGACACTTTGGAAAACTAGTTTGTTCCACGAGGTCCACCTCCCAACCGTTATTGAATTTTTACAGTAGTATACACTACCGAGTACCCAATGACAAGAGTTTTTCCAGCTTGTTCTGTTTGCATCTGGTTGTTTTTCTTTACCTCACCCCTTGCCCCTCTCCGGCCTGAATCATTGAAAATTGTTGAAAAGCATTTAAGGCCAGAGAGGAGAGAAATATAGAGAGGGGGCGGAGCCCCCTCTCTATATTTCCTTCACCCTCAAACAATTATATAATATCGGCAATAAACGGGTACTGTTTGAGGGGGATAAAGGTGGTGACAAATTTATACCAACCAAAACCAAATAGTACCTTTCAGCTTAAATTAACCGAACTGATACGGTTGTAGATAGCTCCCTGCCTGGTTAACTGACTTCTCATCAGAGTGATAGCATCTACCCGGAAAGCACCCGCCTTGAATTCCATTCCGGCAATCCGCCTGCCCAGTCCCTGCCGCTCATCCGGTGATACCCGGTTATTGACACGGCCCAGAGTAAGATGCGGCGTAAATGCCCTTGATTCGGGAGAAAATCCAAGCTTCTCCAGATTACGTTCAAGTTGCTGCTGAAGCCTGCCAAGCGTGTCTATCTCTCCGCTCAGTCCCACCCAGACCACCTGGACCCGCCTTAAATTGGGAAAAGCCCCGAGTGCCTCCACCTTCAGATTGAAAGGTGATACTCCTGCCGTGGACTCTTTAATAGCTGCGGTTATTTCACCGGTCTTATCGACATTAATATTGCCCAGGAATTTCAAAGTCAGGTGCATGCTGTTGGGATTAACCCATTTCACTCCTTGCTGGCCGCCGGATTTCAGTTTGTTCTCAAGCTCACCAAGTTTCTGTTTCAACTCACCGGGAAGTTCGATGGCAATGAAACTGCGGATTTGCTCCATCGCTCTATCCTTAATCTTATATGTTCAGTAACCGCCGGGCATTACCGGATACAATCAGGTCTTTTGTTTCCCCGGATACGTCCAGCGCCCGGATTTCACCAAGCAACTGGTCCTGGGCAAGTAACGGATAATCGCTGCCGAAAAGTATTTTTTCTGCACCGACGAGCCGGCTGACCTCGTAATACACCTGAGGACTGTAAAGAAATGGGGACGCCGCCGTATCGAAATAGACGTTGCCCATTGCCTTTTTAACCTCGGGCATCAGGGCATAGAACGGCAGACCACCGCCCCAGTGGGCATAGACGGTTGTTATCTCAGGATAGTCAACAAGAAAGGGATATAGCATTTCCGGAGTAACAGCCCCTTTACCCGGATACAGGTGCCCCACCGGTTCCGAGGCGTGAATAAGCAGAATGAGGTTATGTTTCTTAATCACATCAATGAAAGGTTTCATAATTTCTTCGTCGTCCAGGTCGGTCATCTGCGTATCCGGCCTCATCTCGCCGATGCCTCTTATCCCGCCTTTAACGCAGCGTTCTATTTCCTCTACGGCATAGCCCATTGACCGCGGCTGAACGGTGCAAAACCCTAAAAGGCGTTCGGGATACCGGGAAATCGATTCCAGAATATAGTCGTTTGTCTCGACACATAGCTCGTGGGTTGTCCAGCCGATATTGAGCACCACTGAAACATCCACTCCATCCCGGTCCATGCTCTTGATAAGGTCTTCGGCCGTTGCCAGTTCCGCTTTTTTATCCGAGTAAAGAATGGCAAAGGTGGGGTCGCTATCGATATACTTATCGCGGTTCTTCTTCATCTGTGGCGGGAAGATATGGGTGTGAAAGTCAATAACCATTGCCAGATTATAACAGAACCTCCGGCACCGGTTCAATGGATGGTTATATAAGTACTGTTTGGTTTCAGTTGAATGAAGTTCTCCTCCTTCTTAGTATATCTATTCCCACCCGCCGCCCTTCAGGGCTCCGTCGTGGTTCCAGTGATGTCACCAGGACTGAGCTCAGCCGAACGGTGAACCTTCAGGATGAACCCTTCAGGGTCAGGGGGTGAGGTAAAAAACGCCAACTGAATGTAAACAGAGCTTTCAAATATATTGATAATAATAGCAAAAATATGATTCGTGGAGAATGCACAAGCATTCCAATATTTAATTGCCCGATATTTGACGTGAATAACTGTAAAAGAATACCTGTCAGTTTGCAGGGCACGCCTGCCTGCGCTATTATTATAATTAGTTAGCAGTCTCAGGTCTAGAGTGCTAATCAATAACCCTGAACGGGTTTATTTTAATTTTCAGAAGGAGGATTCTAATGGCAGTAAAGCTGGAACCTATGGCTGACCGGCTGGTGGTCAAGCCTATCGAAAAAGAGGAAGTGACCAAGAGTGGACTCGTCTTACCTGATACGGCAAAAGAAAAACCTCAGGAAGGTGAAGTCCTGGCGGTTGGCCCGGGCAGGATGTCCGATGATGGGAAACGGATAGCCATGGACGTTAAGGTTGGCGATGTGGTTATTTACGCCAAATACGGCGGCACTGAGATAAAGGTCGAGGACGAAGAATTGATGATTCTTCGTGAGAGTGATATTCTGGCCAAAAAACCAAAGAAATAATACAGTAAGTATCTATGAGGAGGATAACTAATGGCTAAACAAATTATATTTGGAGAGGAACTCAGGCATTCTTTGAAGAAAGGTGTAGATACTCTGGCTGATGCAGTTAAAGTAACCCTGGGTCCCAAAGGACATTGCGTCGCACTGGACAAGAAATGGGGAGCACCATCGATAATTGATGATGGTGTTACTATCGCCAAGGATATCGAGCTTCCGGACCCCTTCGAGAATATGGGAGTACAGCTTGTCAAGGAAGCGGCAACCAAGACAAACGACGCCTGTGGTGATGGAACGACAACTTCAACTGTCCTGGCTCACGCCATTGTTACCGAAGGCTTCAAGAATGCAGCCGCCGGAGCCGAACCGTTGCAGCTGAAAAAGGGAATCGAGCTGGCAACGTCGGCAATCGTTGAACAACTCAAGAAAGTATCCACTGAAGTAAAAGGAAAAGAGCAGATTGCTCAGGTTGGTACCATTACCGCCAAGGACCCTGAGATAGGTAACCTTATCGCCGAGGTAATGGATAAAATCGGCAAGGACGGGGTCATCACCGTTGAAGAATCAAAGGGTATTGGCTATGAGACCGAATACGTAGAGGGGATGAAATTTGACCGCGGTTATGTAAGCGCCTACTTCGTGACCAACACCGAGAGAATGGTGGCGGAAATAGAAGACCCCTACATACTTCTTACTGACAAGAAAATCTCGGCAGTTTCCGACCTGCTGCCTGCCCTTGAAAAGATACTTCAGGTCTCAAAGAACCTGCTTATCATCGCTGAAGATGTTGACGGTGAAGCTCTGGCAACACTGGTAGTCAACAAACTGCGCGGTACCATAAACGTCGTAGCAGTGAAAGCCCCCGGTTTCGGCGACCGCCGCAAGGCAATGCTCGAAGATATGGCAATTCTTACCGGCGGCAAGGTAATCTCGGAAGACGTCGGACGCAAGCTTGACTCGGTTGTCGTCGAAGACCTGGGACGGGCTCGCCGGGTAACTGTTGATAAAGACAATACCACTATTGTCGAGGGCAAAGGCTCGGATGAAGAAATTAAGTCAAGAATCAAGCAGATTAAAGCTCAGATAGAGGAGACTACTTCCGACTTCGACCGTGAGAAACTCCAGGAAAGACAGGCAAAACTCGCCGGCGGCGTTGCCGTGCTCAAAGTAGGAGCGGCTACCGAGGTTGAGCTAAAGGAGAGGAAACACCGGGTTGAAGACGCCCTTTCAGCCACTCAGGCGGCAGTCGAAGAAGGTATTCTACCGGGCGGTGGAGTCGCTCTGCTGAACTCTTTATCAGTTCTGGATACTCTTGAAGTATCCGGTGATATAGCTACCGGAGCCAACATAGTCAAGAAGGCTGTCGAGGAACCGATTCGCTGGATTGCTGAAAATGCCGGTAAAGACGGCTCGGTAATAGTGGATACGGTCAAGAAGAGCGCCGCCGGAGTCGGCTATGACGCCATGGCTGATGACTTTGGCGATATGGTAAAGAAGGGCATTATCGACCCGACGAAGGTTGTCAGGACAAGTCTTGAAAATGCAGCCAGTATCGCGGCAATGGTGCTGATTACCGAATCGCTGGTTACCGATATTCCGGAGAAGAATGCCCCGATGATGCCTGGTGGTGGCGGCATGGGCGATATGGGCATGATGTAATAATGTCCCCGCTCTCTTACGGGCAATTCAAGGCAGCCGTGGCTTTTAGCCACGGCTGCCTTTGCTGAGTTTTTTCATTCTTTCTCTGAAAATGGTATTCTCCGTTAACCTGTGCGATTTTCACCTTCTACAATCACATCAATCTGGGATAAGGAGTAACCTCATAGACAATGCCTGAAAAAGCAACAATGAAATCAATGGATAACTGCGGGGTGTGCGGGCAATTCCTTATCTACGGAACAGAAGAGACCCTGAGGACCTGCACTTTCTGTGGAAAAGAATTCAGTGCTCTTATCTACTGCCCGGAGGGCCATTACGTCTGCGATGACTGCCACAGACAAAAAGCGCTCGATATTCTGAGAGAAGTGGTTAATTCCACAGCTTCCACCGCCCCGATGGATATACTTGAGATTGTTATGGCTCATTCCTCGGTTCCGATGCACGGACCGGAACACCATGCAATGGTACCGGCGATTATAGTAGCCGCAGTAAAGAACGCCGGATATCCGGTACCGGAAGGAGCCCTGGAGAAGGCAATAAGCAGGGGGAGTGAGGTGCCCGGGGGCTGGTGCGGCTTTCACGGCGCCTGTGGAGCGGCGCTGGGAGTCGGCACTGCTATCAGCGTCCTGACCGGGGCAACACCGCTGACCGGGGAGACACGGACACTGGCCAATGAAGCGACTGCCTCTGCCCTGACAAAGATGCTGGATGGGGGCCCGCGCTGCTGCAAGAGAGCCAGTCGCAAGTCTCTGGAAGCTGCCATCGATTTCCTGCGTGACCGGATGGGTATTACCCTGGACAGGGGACATCGGATTACATGTGGTTACATTGAGCGCAATCGGGAGTGTATCCTGGAGGACTGTTTTTACTTTAATAAGGGGTCGTCTCTATCAGACAACGGATAGTCCCGGAAGAAGAACTGCCTTATAGTTTCAGCAGTTCCTCAAGCGACTCACTATCGTCCACCGGTCCAACTACGGCAAGCCGTAAACGGTCACCGGTAAGCAGCTCGCGAGCCAGTCCCATCAGTTGTTCGGAAGTGATGGCTTCGACGATAGACACTACCTGGTCAACGGTAAGGATATCCTCGATAAGAATCTCCTGTCCGCCAATCCACCCGGCAACATTGCGGGTATCCTCCATCCGCAGCAGCATGCGTCCCTTGGACAGCTCTTTTGCTTTTATCAGCTCGGACTCGGGGATTGGTTCTTTCAGCCTCGAAAGCTGCTCCAGAATAGCCTCGATTGCTACCTTCATGTTTTTCGGTTCGGTCCCGGCATAAACAATAAATGAGCCTGAATCAAGGAAATGGTCGACATAGCTGTGAATGCTATAGGCAAGTCCCAGTTTATCCCTGACTTCGGTAAACAAACGACTGCTCATTCCCTCGCCGAGGACAACGTTAAGCAGGTCAAGGACAAAGCGCCCGGGATGTAAAAGTGGCAGACCCGGCATAGCCAGACACAGGTGAGCCTGTTCAGTATCTCGTCTCTCGACGTTAAGACGGTGCTTATGACGCTCTTCATAGACGAGATAGACGGGGCGGGGTTGCGGATTATTCCAGTTGTCCATGGCTTTGCTGACAGCAGCTACCACTTCATCATGCTGGATGTTACCGGCGACAGTCACTACTGTATTTTCAGGAGTATATTTGCTTTGAAGGTAACTGATTATCATATCCCTGGTAATAGCACACATCGAGTCCTTACGACCGGCTATATCCCTTCCCAACGGGTGGCCCGGCCAGAGAAGCTCGTCGGCAAGCAGGTGCACCTGCTGTGAAGGTGTATCCTTTGACATATTTATTTCTTCCAGTATTACCTGGCACTCCCGCTCCATGTCATTGGTATCAAACTTCGAATTTCGCAGCATATCTACAATCACGTCCAGTGCCAGGAGAAAGTGAGGCTGTGCCACTTTAGCCCAGTAAAGGGTTAATTCCTTGTCCGTGCCGCCGTTAAGCGTGCCTCCGACCCCCTCTATTGCTGCGGAGATATCCTTGGAGGTCGCCCGCTTCGATGTTCCCTTGAACAGCAGGTGTTCGATATAGTGTGAGATGCCGGCGTGTGCATCATCCTCATATCTGGAGCCGACACCGATAAAGAAGCAAACAGATACCGACCGGGTATGAGGCATTGTGGAAGTTACAATCCTCAGCCCGTTATTCAGAACAGTCTTCTGATACAATACTTCGCCCCTAACTCAATATTTAGAATATATTGGAAATTATGTTCCTGTCAATTGCCGGAACCTGGGTACTGTCTGTATTCTCTTTTATCCGTCACTGCTGAGAGGAGAACGGCGAAGCGCAATCTTGAACACAATTGTCATTGCGAGCGACTGTTTAGGGTATGTATTTTTCATCCGTCATTGCGAGGAGTCCGCCTTTGGCGGACGACGTGGCAATCTCAATAAATAATAGTGGAATGCCAGTTTTAAATAACAGTTGACGAATATTTGTATATAAGCTAGAGTTTATATGTCTCTAATGCCGAAGTGGCGGAATGGCAGACGCGCTACGTTCAGGGCGTAGTGTCCGCAAG
>CAYVOV010000029.1:0-38191 GCA_964453525.1 uncultured Dehalococcoidales bacterium
GCATGGTTGATGCCTTTTAGCTTCAGTATATAGTTTGATATCAAGAAAAAAGGAATGTTTTTATCTAATTCAAATATATAAAACTGAATCTTATCTACAGTTACGGCATCATTATTGCATTGAATTTACCGGTAAGAGGAAATGAAAGACATCCATGGACCATTTTTATTGGTTTTATAGCATTATAAATATTTGTTAATCGTGATATACGGTCATTATAATGCCTTATTGAGTTCATTATGGCGCATTATTGTCATGCTTAACTGATAACATTGCAAAGTAAGTTAAGCATGGTTCTGTCATACTATGACACTTGTTTCGAAACCTTAGCCTCGAAATGATAGGGAAATGATATGAAAATGCAATGATTTTTACCTTTTATTTATATCAAATAGGCAAATCATTAGCTTTTCTTTCTTCATCAGAAAGTGTGACACGAATAGTCATTAACTGTGATTATGATTATCAGGTTATCGACGCTTTTCCAATGACGTGCCCCCCGAAAAGGTATCCAGAGATTATGTTAGACTTTGAAAAGAAAAGAAGGGGGCAGAATGGCAAAGAAAGGCTACACTCCGGAACAAATCATCAACAAACTCAGGGGAGCTGAGATCCTGCTCAGCCAGGGAAACAGCATTGGCGAAGCCAGTCGAAAGATAGGAGTAACCGAACAGACCTACTACCGGTGGAGAAAAGAGTACGGCGGGATGCGGGTAGAGCAGGCGAAGAAACTGAAAGAGCTTGAGAAGGAAAACGTCCGTTTGAAGAAGCTGGTAGCTGACCTTAGTTTGGATAATGCCATACTGAAAGAGGTAGCGGAGGGAAACTTCTAAGCCCGTCACAGCGGAGCCGGGCGGTAAGCAAGGTAAGGAAGAAGCTCGGCGTATCTGAGAGACGGGCATGCCAGGTATGTAATCAGGTTCGGAAGACACAAAGGCATATTCCTAACATTAAGGATGAAGAGGTCATGCTGACAGAACGGATCATCGAGTTGGCTACACAGTATGGCAGGTACGGCTATAGGAGGATCACGGCATTAATGCGGAATGAGGGCTGGGAAGTGAATCACAAGAGAGTAGAGAGGATCTGGAGGAAAGAGGGATTGAAGGTCCCTCAGAAACAGCCAAAAAGGAAAAGGCTGTGGCTGAATGATGGATCATGTATCAGATTAAGGCCGAAGTACAAAGACCATGTCTGGAGCTATGATTTTGTGAAGTCACACACGGCTGACAGTCGCGGATTTCGTGTACTGACTATTATCGATGAATTCACCCGGGAATGCCTGGCATTACATGTAGCGAGGAGTATTACCAGCCGAGAGGTAATAGAACAACTGTATGACCTGTTTTTACTGTGGGGAGTACCTGAGCATATCAGGAGTGATCTGGACAGAAGTTCCAGGAGAGATGGCCGAAATTCTTTACGCCCTGGCTGGCTGGGTAGCGAAGATGGAAAGTCAACGTAGGAGCGAAAGAACCAAGGCAGGATTGGAACGCGTGAAAAGGGCTGGTAAAAAGCTGGGACGCCCGTTAGGAGCTAAAGATAAACGAAAACGAAAACCCAGAAAAAGAGTGTAAAAACTGATGCATCATCAGCGTAGAAAGTAATGCATGTAATTATTAAGTACAATCTAGGCTGTTTAAGAGTCTATTTTGAGAGGAGGCACAGTACTTCTATCTTTCAGTTACTCCCTATATGTATTTCTTGAAGTGCTCCGATTTTACCATCTAACATTGCTTTCTTGTTCTTCAGCAGTTTAATGACAGCTTTTTTCCCTTTATAAGTAAGTTGGTATCTTCCCGCCTTATTAATTACCACGTAACCCTTCCAGACTAACGAATCATATATAGAACCTATATAGTCGCCCATTTCGTTCAATGGTTGCTTGAAAAAGACCGTCGTAGATAGATTACGCAGCACCATAGACAATAAGACAAGAGTTTCGCCAGGTAACAATTTTTTACTTCCTCTCAAAACATATTATTCACGTAGTTTCGCCTTATTTAAGGCTGAACATTTTGTAACTGAACACTGCACATATAATCACCAGAATTATTACTGGTTTTCAATTCTGTTATATTCACATACGCCCCAGTCAGTGGTCTCTGGAACTACATTATTTGGTCGGTTGTCAATGTAATTACGATGTCCACACTGCAGGCAAGCCTCTTCAAGTTCTCCATAAGCTTCATCTTGGAGTAAGTCTCCGCCACATCTGGGACAGCTCCTTAATCTAATACGTGTTCTGCTCATTCTATGCCCCACACATTGCAAGCAAACCCGCTATATGTTCTCGCCAAAATCTTTTGCTACCGTTTGGAGTACTACTACACGGAGTAAGAATCCCAGAAGTAATCCATTCCTCAACCTGATTAACATTGATACCAAACAACCAGGCTACCTCATTTAATGTTAAAGTTATGATTCGTCTCCGATTATAATTGGCATCCAATTGAGGTATGTCATTGGCTTGCTTAGTACTATAAGATGCTTCATCCGATATAGGCACTTTTATTGTGACCATTGTAAATATTCCCTCTAATTCAATAGTGTTTATCAAGGCCTCTATTTCTAGGTTAACAAGGATGATTTTTACTTCCTATACCTAATAAGGATTACTGGCAGTAATCCTTTAGTTCATTCTGAGATAACCTTAGGTATCACTATGTGTGAGACGATAGTATATCTACAGGCAGTAGCATATACGGCTTATGGTTATGGCTACGGGTAGTATAAGTTTCCTTCATACCTTGAGCTTCCTTAATCTTCCAGCCTTGCCACTACCTGATCGGTAGCCGGATGCTACCCTACGTTATTTTTTCCATTCCTTAGCCATTTTAGTAGGTAACTGAGCTAGCACTTCTTAACATTATGGTCCCTTTTGTTAAGTAGAATCACTAGCGGAATTACAATTGGGGCCATATCCTCTTTTGAATTTTGCTTAACAATCCAGCTGGTTTGTAAAGGTGTTACTATTGGGATGCCGTTAATGTAGCTTCAGCCACCAGAGAGGTAGAGCTACTACTCGTGATAGCACAAGTTTCCCTAGCTATCGTTTATTGCCCCAGGCCAGCTACTAGGTAGTGGTTATAGACTGGTTATAGTAACTAGTACAGAGAGTTTCTTTTCAGGTTGTTAGCTGCTTACTTAGCCGTAACAGTATAAAGATCCAAAAAGTAGGTTTCTCCTGTTCCATACCTGGGATAAACCTTCCAATCAGAGTTATCACAAGAGGAATTGCAACAAGCAGGAATATTCTACGGCCTGGTTTTTGCGGTCGGATTAATGTGAGTAAGTTGTCTTTACCTACTATGAGTAAAGGAAAGGTTATTCCCCAGAGTATCCAATAAATACAAAAAACCAGGCAATCCTTTCACTGAATAATCCTGACAGCTATTGAAATATAAAATACATAAAGACTAGGAGGATTGCAGGTGTAATGATGCAAATCTTTTGTTTAATATTTGTATTCACAAGGCTTCCCTATCATATATTTGTCTGACCAGCATGTTTGGTAAGTCTGGAGGAGTCAACAATTGCCCAAATCCAGAAAGCAATGCCATAGAACGCGAAAATGTCATGAAGTAATCTTGGAAGCGTTATGCTGAAGAAGCCTGAATCTACAGGAGCCATAGCATACGCGCTCAACCATAATGCATTTAGATTACCGATAACGATGAACGCCAGCATTAGAGCCGCTCCGAGCGCTCTCCTACCAGCATAAGCGTGTCCCAAGCCCGGAAACAACAGAGACAGTAAGCCTGCTATACATTGTTTTTTTCTCATAGTCTCTTATCCTCTCACTTATCATTATTGCTGTAGGCCTGTATTATTGCTTTAGCCCACAAACTCGCTCTCTCTAATTCTCCATCTTCAAGAGGCCCTTCTCGTCCGGTAACAATAAAACTTTCTGGCTTTAGCAATAAGATTCCTCTTTTGCTTGTGAGCTTTCTGGAAATACGTTTCGTTGCAGAGCCAGCAAGCCATAGCAGCCATTTTGACATATGGTAACGAGTATCAAAGGCAGCTACCGAAATTCCTTTCAGGTCGCGCCTAGATATGTTATCTAGAAATACATTTATTGATTCTGAAGGCTTGCATCTATGGGTAGGCGAACCGACAACCACAAGGTTAAATCCAGTCAGATTTTTGGAGTTTAATTTGCTTATATGAGCCATCTCGACGTTCATTGATTCAGTTAATCTATCATTAATACTTTGTGCAATTTTTTCTGTATTCCCAAACATTGAGTCATATGCTATCAGCGCTTTCATTTATAACCTCCCATCAAGATTCATCTAATAGATCTATGATCAGGTTATCCTGATTAAGACTCCATCTGTATATTCGTAGCGGTTGCTCTGCTGGACCTCTTACAATCGATCCGTCAAGCATGAACTTACTTTTGCCAGAGGAACAAACTAATTGCCTGTTTTCATTATCATATCCCATGGGTCTTTCCCGGTGCGTGCACTGGTTGGAAGCAACAACATAGTCACTGTCCGCGAACCTGGCAACAATTACTGATATTCTTTCGTCATCATGCATGATAGATGCTGAACCACCCACTTTGGATAACTCGGGAACTCTGTCCAGATTCACGATTACCTTGTCTTCTTCAATTGAATAAGCGTTAACATCAATCTTAGGTGCTGCAGGGAAACCACATCCAGCAAGAAATGTTGTTGAACCTATAGCTAAACCTCCGACAAGAAAACTCGTGGCCTTGAGAAATTCTCTCCTTGAGATTCCTTCAGAAACTTTAACACTGTTGTCAATAATAATTATTGGCTCTTCTATATTTCGCATTTACTTGCCTCCTGGTTCAGTAAGGTTACTGGCATTTCTATACAGTCTCTCCAACAATTGAAGAGTAGTTTTCAACTCACTCATTGGAGCTTGATCGAGTACTTTTAAGTACCCGTCTCGAACTTGGGGGTAGGCTTTGGCGAAAACTTCTTTGCCGCCATCAGTTAATACTATCCTGTTTACTCTCCGATCCGATGGGTCTGGTACCCTTTGAATAAGCTTCTTTTTCTCCAAAGAATCACAAACAACCATTACAGTAGTTGCATCAACATCCATTACCTCTGACAATTCTCTTTGTGTAACACCGTCTTTTCGAGACAGTGCAGTAAGAGCTGCAAACTGGGGGAAAGTGATATTGAGAGTTTTCAGTTTTTTCTCTGTCCAACGGCGGGTCTTTTCCCATACAGCGGCAATGAGCAGGAAAAGGCGATGATCTGGTTCATTCTCGAAAAGCATATTATCCTCCTCTAATATATTTGTATCTATGATTATTATAATTATGAATATCATAGTTGTCAAGTGTTCAAAGTAAAATATTCTAGGGAGATATTAAATATTAGGAAAGCTTGGAATCTGAGTGGACAAGCGGGTTTAATGGCTTGAATAGTAAAGGATACTTGCGCTGGGTGATATTGGTGCTTACAGGTTCAATGCGTTGTCGATCATCTAACAAATTGACTTTTTGTTAATTCTCGAGGAACCTCAACGTTTTGGCGTTTCTGCTAAACTGGCAAAACCGGTTTATCTTATAATTATTACTTCATCCTATCATCCTCCTGCTACTTACTCGGCTCAAGAGCTGAGACAATGCTATACAGAATATCTAGTGCTCTATCCACTTCCTGGGTAGTGATTACTAGAGGTGGAGCAAAGACAACTCTATCACTGGGAGTACCGCCAATACTAGCCACGCGTATAAAAAGTCCCTTGTCCAGTGCCTGGTCTTGTATCTTTTGCATGGTATTCAGTTTCAGATCAAAAGGTGTCTTGCCGGATTTGTCGGCTATTATCTCAATCCCCAGCATCAGTCCGAGCCCATTAGCAGCACCGACACATGGCAGTGGTTCAAAGTCTCTCTTAAGACGCTCGAGGGCATACTTGCCGACCTTAGCAGCATTGTCAATGACCTTATCCCTGGTATATATCTCCATTGCCTTGACAGCGGCGGCCGCACAGGCGGGGTGTCCAGCGTATGTGTGTGCCACAAAGTCCTTGCCTCTAACAGTCTCCCAGATGTCACCACTAAAAGCAACTGCCCCGAGTGGTAGATAGGCGCTGGTAATCCCTTTAGCCATGGTCATAATATCTGGTTTGACTCCCCAGTTCTCAATGGCGAACATCTTTCCCGTTCTACCAAAGCCAGTCATGACTTCATCGGCAATGACTAATACCTCATACCTGGTACATATCTCTTGTATCATTGGCCAGTATTCGGGAACCGGTGCTAACATGCCGCCAACACCGAGCTCCGGTTCGGCCATAAAGGCGGCTATGTTCTCCGGGCCTTCTTTCTCGATTATTTCGCCCAGGAAACGGGCGCAGCGGATGTTGCAGCTTGGATATTCCAATCCAAACATACAGCGGTAGCAGTAGTGCGAGGGGATGTGGATGAAACCGGGCATCAATGGCCCCATATTCACTTCATAAGCACCCCGTCCGGTACCGGTGGCTGTCAGGGCGTCGCGGGTGATACCGTGATATGAATCGTATAAGCTGACAACCTTATTCTTAGCCCTGCCTTTGGCACGCCAGTACATCCGTGCCAACTTAATAGCCGAATCGTTACTTTCTGAACCACTGGAAGCAAAGCTAAAATGGTCCAGTCCCGGTGGTACCAGCTCGGCTAGCTTCTGGCCGCATTCGATAATAGCTGTATTAGAGAAGCCGTGAAATAGCATGGCATATTGCAGCTTACGCATCTCCTCATAAATGGCGTCAATTATCTCTTTTTGACCGTAGCCAAGATTGACACAGAGTAATTGAGAGGCACCATCGATATATTCTCTGCTATCGGTATCCACGAGGTATATGCCGTGGCTTTTTTCGACTACTATGCCATTATTCTCTCCAATAGGCCATCTGCCGTGTACGATATGCTCCCTGTCCCAATTAATAAGCTCCTCAGTTTTGCCGATGTTCATTTTCTTACTCTCCTGGTTCTACCTAACATTTCCCAATTATGTTGGACAAGTTACATCAAAACATACTATCAATACACATTTCAATTGATATTTGCTGCTTCAGTGCATGTCTCAGCGACTGCTGACACGCGAGATAATGCCGGCTGTCACCGCCGATGTCGATATGGACACCTTTGACCGTAAGGTGCTCAATACCTTCTGTGATACTGATGGGCGTATTCTGCAATTCCCAGCGCAGAGGAAGAAATTCGAGGTTCTATTACGGCATGTGGTCAAGTCTTTTAAACCAGGCGTACGATATGGAGAAAAGCAAGTTAATGAAATGTTGTCTTTTTACTCCGAGGATACAGCTACTCTACGGCGTGGTTTGGTCGAACACAGAATGATGGAGCGTGAAGGTGGGGGAGGGGATTATTGGTTACTCGAGAATCGTCCAACATAGGTTACTCCCGAAAACCTCAATAGCCAAACTCTGGTGAACAAAAGCTTGATTTGTTACCTAACATTCTGAAAGCTAGTATATAAACTCGGGTAGTTGACGTTGATATGCTATTATGATATTATAAATAAGCCTCGAGAAAGCCTCGGGGTTCAGTTATTTTTATAAAGGTTGTCAACCTGATTTTTCAAGTAATGTCAACCTGATTGTTTAAAAACTAAATACATTTGAGACCGATTCTAGCTTCAGAAGTAGGCAAGAATTTGAAAATTTGACAGCCTGACTTTTAATCAATGTGTGATAGAACAACAAGAAGATTTCCTTGTTAAAGAAGAGACGGTTCAGTTCGGCTAATGACCATCCCCTTAGGAACGACCAATATGCCGTTATCTGATATAGTGCACCCTCTTTTCTGATCTGTCTCTCGGTCAAAACCAATTGAGGCGCCAGCTCGGATTCTGCTTTCCTTATCAAGGATAGCTCGTTTTACGCTGGCACCAGGCTCAATTACAACATTGTCAAAGATGACCGATTGCTCCACCCTAGCGTCTCTCTCTACAATTACACCCGGTGAGATTATGGAGCCAAATATAGTCCCACCGCTAATTATACAGCCATCGCATACTATAGAATCCGATATCTTTCCGCCAAGGATACACTTACTTGGGGGTAGGAGCTGCTGATACGTCCTGATGGGCCATTTCTCGCCGTAAAGATTGAAGGAAGGCTCTACGCTCATGAGTTCCATACTTGCTTCATAGTACGAATCAATGCTGCCAACATCTCTCCAGTAGGATGAATCGTGGGTATTTTCGACCAATATCTTTTCTCTTATACCGTCTTTCACTTTGACTTCAAAATCATCTATCCGATTCTCTTTCTCATAGTCGTAAACAAAAATGTCGTTATTCTTGTCAATCATTCCTGGAATGATGTGCTTACCGAAGTCTTCCTCTTCCCCTCGCAAAGCTCGTAGTAAAATATCCGTTTTGAAGATGTAAACACCCATCGAAGCTAGAGCATAATCTGGAGCATTAACAAGCGTCTTTGGCTGCGCCGGTTTTTCTGCGAAACCAATCAATCTATGATCCTTGTCTATTTCGAGCACACCAAGTTTTTCAACAGCCTCTTCCTTCCTTACCCTGACAGCAGATATCGTTACACTTGCCTTCTTCAAGTTATGATAATCTACGAACTGCAGGTAGTTCATCTTGTAGACGTGGTCACCAGAAAGGATTAGGATGTTCTCGAAGTCCTTTCTATTCATCAGATTAATGTTCTGCCGCACCGCGTCAGCTGTGCCGCGATACCAGTCAGTGCCAATCTTCTGTTGAGCTGGTATGCAGTAAACATAGTCACCTAGCCCAGCACTTGAGATTGCCCAGCCCTCCTGAATGTGGCGATTTAACGACTCTGAGAGGTATTGGGTGAGAACATATATTTGGCGGAGTCCTGAGTTTATACAGTTACTCAACGTAAAATCAATGATCCGAAATTTACCTCCAAATGGGACCGCTCCCTTAGACCGTTCCTTGGTCAAAGGTTGTAGTCTCTCCCCTGCTCCTCCTGCCATTATTATTGCTAATATATTGTCCATTGTTTTAATGCTTCATTTGAAAATTTATTTATTTAAAAGCATATTGTCAAGTAATGATAACCCTTACCACTATTTTACATTCTTGCTAACATTTTTGCTAACGAACTTTTCACTACTAATAATGACAAGGTGGTACCTTTTGGTACCACCTGAAGCCAAATCGCCAATCACAAGGTATTAAGAATTACTTACCTTTACGCTCAGGGATAAACCTTCTGTATCTTTTAATCAGGGTGTCGCAGGTTCGAGACCTGCACGGCCTACCACGCTCAAAAGCAAGCCCGAAGAGGGGCTTTTTGATAGTAGTAAGCGTATCACTTTTTCAGCCACCTCGCCGAAATTCGATACGTTGATTCTACCTTCGTTCACAGACAATTGCAATACATTTGCAATCTAGTGTCTTCATCGCCTTTATGCATTGCTATTTTTGAACAATAATACAAGTCAATGTTCAGTAGAACCCATTAGGCATTCGAAAAGGGTGTGTTTTTGGTACTTAGTAGAGGTTGCCGAACTGTGCTACTATCATCGTTTGACCAGCGTGTCTTGGTTGAGGATATGGGGAAAAACCAGTCGGAACATCTATAGACGAGAATTAATCGCATATTCTACAGTAGACACCTTATGCAAATGAAAAAGTTGATGAGGATTTATTTAGCTTTAATGTCATCAATTAATGAATATGCGTACTCCGATGTGTCCTTAGTAATATACTCTATTTCTATAGGTAGAACGTATCTTTCCGGTTTAGGCATGTTTTTAGCTGTAACTATGACCTCTAATGCAGTTTCGTTATTAGAAAATTAGATATTGATGAATTTCAATGCAGTTCCTGGAACTGCTCGAGTGCTATCCCCAAATACGATTGTAATCTTTGCCATTGATCTATAAGTTCTGCTCTCCCGACTTTGGTGGACTGATAGGTAGGAATTGAATGATGTTTCTCAACCCAATTTAAAGACGAAAAATCATCAAGGATGGTATTGGGTGTATCCAGCCAGCCAAGATCAAAATAGAAATCCTTTTGTGCACTCTCCTTGAGAACACTCAAACACGATTGTAGAGAATTACGAACTTCAGCAATACTTCTAGGTTGCTTATCAACAATAGCTAGAAGTAATAGTTGGCTTGCTTCTTGCCGCCTCTTAGCACGTTCTAGTATTGCTGCTGTATTAAGTGAAGCCTCATGATAGCTATTTGTGTTCATTGCTTAGTCTCCTTAGAAAGCTCACTTTTTACCCATTTGATTAGGTTTTGTGCAAAAACTTTTTTCGCTTTTTCCATATTTTTCTGTAGTATATCCTTTTGTTTAGTAAGTGACAAGTTCTTAATCTCTTTATTAAGTATGAGATAAGCATACAACCTTATACTCGATCTATTCGTTTCGCGCAACTGCTTTACTATCGGTGAAACATCAGATAAGTGAAATAGGTTACCCTCCCTATCAATAACCTCGTATTCGCGTTCTCCTCGATACTCCCAAGGCTTAAAAAAGGTTACTGATAGTAAAAGAAAACCATCGACTTTGCTTTTCCTAAGCTCCTTATTTATTTGCGTCTCTAATTCTTTTCTCTTGACAAAACTTCTCCCCAGTAATTCTTCAGATAACCAGTTTAAGGTAAAATCAGTGTTTTCTGTTGTTTTATGTGTTGTCTCCGATGGAAGTACACGACCTTCAGTCCGGTAATATTTTCGACGTTGGTGGTCTGCAAACATAGCTTCAATCTCATTAGCCACTTGGTCATTAAACTGTTTATAAGCCCCAATATCTTTCCATAACGCTACCCCCCTCTTTTTCCTTAATAATATTTCATCTAGCAAGGCATCGAGTTCACGAAACTCGACCCATTTTTCTGAAGTACTTATTCCCTCGCTTTTCTCTAATTCGTTTAGTAATCCCCTTGCTTGCCTAAGTATGTTAAGTACATCAATATCATCGAGGAAGTTTACTTGTAAGCTCTTTCCAGTATCAGATTCCATTTTTGCAAGCGGAAAACCGAGCGGAAGAGCGTCAAAAGGAGGAATGGCATCCCAATGGGATTTAAGAAGTCTCCAGACTATTTCCTCAAACATTCGATTTGTAACTACAACTCGATGGTGGTGATATAGCCATCGATAAGATTTATACCTCTCAATTACTAAGCTTTCAACCGCGCTTAAAGCTCGTATGGTTGGTCTAATTACAAAGGACTCCTCCTTCTTGTGGCCCAAAGTCACTATTTTTGCTAATCGCATCCCCTCAACCAAGCGACTAAGGTCAAATCTACCAAATTCTGCGCCACTCGTGTGTCCATCACGCAACAAGTAATCTCCTCTGTCTGCATCTATATCAAATGCTATTAATTCATGCAATGTGCCAAAGGGTGTTTTATCCCCAGGTCAGGCACGTAATATTCTTAACACTATATCTTTATCCTCTCCTATAGCCGTTGAAATATCTGGGTCTAATTCAATAAGCATTACTGTTAAAAACTCGTGCAGAGCTCCTTCAGTAGTTGCTATATATTCCTGCCATTTTTCAATCATTGTTGGAGGCAGGATATTTTCTATACTTTGATGTATTAATTCTTCCATGGTATGAGAAAAGGGTAGCTGCCCAAGATCGTGAAGTAAACCAACGATGCGTATAACTTTTGAAAGCCTCGTTTTTATAGCCTCATTATCTTCTTGCCATTTAAACACTTGTGCACACCGTGAGATGAATTCCTGGGTTATAGAAGGCTCACTTCTAACCAGTGCTGAGGAAAGCATGCGATCGGCTAGATGCATAACTCCTAGGCTGTGTTCAAATCGACTTACAGTTAGTGCCGGATACGTGAAATACGCCATACCATTCTGTTTAATATTCCTCAATCTTTGTAGCAATACACAATCTAATAGAGGAATTTCATCCTCATAAATAGATATATATTCATGAATTGGATCACGAATTATTTTAGCAACTGATCTATCGCTCATTTAAGTATCCTGTCACGTCTTGTTGGACCGAGTATCTCTTGGTTGAAATTCGGTGAGTTTCTCAAGTTCACTTCTTTTAAAATATGATTTTCGATCGCCAGCCCTTTTATAAGGCGTTATCGAGCCCTTCTTAATATACTTGTACACCGTAGAACGCTTTAACCCATACTCTCGTTCCACCTCGGCTAAGGTTAACATATCTTTAGTGTTCATTGCCATCTAAATATATTTATATTAATCTATATTTGTCTCTTTGTCAACAGATTAGTGTAATAGCATTCATAAATCTTGACAAGTGTGCTGAAGTATACTAAAATGTTTACAATCAGATAATAAGAGTGATGTTCTGTGGGTTCTAATGTATCGAGGTGGCGCGATTTGCGTCTAACCAAGTGGCGGTCGTATGGCTCTTGAGTTCATAAGAGATGCGATATCCCTCAGTGGTCTAACAGGTTCAAGGCTAAAGTGTGAAGTCATTGGCCTATATTACCCTTTTTGGTGGAATATTACATCAGGGGGGCAGAAAGTAAATCATAAATGGCCTACAGCTATCGTGGAATTAGACGCAGCGACGGGCGAAGTCTATATCAAGGAAACGAAAGAGACTATTCTTGGATCTTCTGGACACGCTCTTGATCTCAAATGTGGCAATCCAAATGCACGAAACCTAAAAGTTATTCTGGTTGAGAGAGATGCTGACTGCTATAAACACCTAAAACAAGTTATAGCCAGACGATGGGGTAATATTGGATTTATTGAGGGGCAAGTACGGTATAACCCCTCTAACGTTTACCTTTTTAACTCAGAATTAGATATTGCGCTCAACTTTATCGATAAAATAAAGCTTGGCAATACGTTATTCTTTTTTGATCCTCTTAGAAGTGTTAATTATCAGGCGATAGAAAATGTTGCTAGAAAGAGGATTACAACATATTACAGGATGGGAACGGAGTTCATAATCTTTATTTTTACCTCTGACTGGTTCTTAGGCAGGGATGAATTTGTTGGTTTACCTTCTACGGGCGAGGAATCTGTTTGGTCTGTTGAACAAAGAAAAGCAATCTCGGAAGCGGACGATCTTTTTGGAAATACAGACTGGCGTGAAGAAATCTTAACCGATAACCCTATTTACGAAAGAGAAAACCAGCTTGTAGAATTATATCGAAACAGACTTCACAAATGGTTCAGGTATGTTCTTCCAATGCCTTTTAACCCGAAGAGAAATCAGATATTTCACCTTATATTATGCTCCAATTTCGAGACTGGTGTAAGAGCTACGAGGAATTTCTACTGTGATATAACAGGTAACCCCAATTATGCACCTGATAATAAGAGAGCATTCAACGAGTTTAAGGTGCACCATCCAGAGATATTTCAGGGATTACGTGGTAATAGGAGACCTATACAATGGAAGATGCTTTGGTGCATAATAACCGAGCATGAAGAAGGCATTTGTGATTATATGTGTAGGGATTTCGTGGGTATCGAACAGGATGAATCTATAAGACAGGCATCCCTTGAATGGCTAGAAAGTAAAGGCTACCTCATACTACAGAATCTCACTAACGCATGGCAGCTCCAGATAAAGCAATACAGGCTAAACTGGACTACTATAAAAAACAATTTGACTATTGCCCCACCAACTCCCTTTGAACCATTATCATTGAAACCTTTGTCGCTGAAGGAGATTAGTCAATGACAATAGAATTAATACATGCCAAGAGACGTGAAATAACATCAGGTACAAAAGAATGGGCAGATCATAATGTTAATTGTATTAAAGGCTGTTTTAATGATTGCCGATACTGTTACGCGAAGATGATGGCCAGGCGCTTTGGTCGATGCCAAGAAGAAGCCTGGAAAAACATGATAATCAATAAGAGTGCTGTAGAGAGGACTTATGGTAGATATAAAGGTCGTGTAATGTTCCCAAGCACCCATGATATAACGGATGATCCCAAAATCCAAGAGGCTTGTTTTATAGTTATCGGCAAACTCCTTGAAGCTGGCAATGAAGTTTTAGTTACTACTAAACCTAGGTTACCCATAATACAGCAACTTGTAACTAAATTCAGTTCGTATAGAGAGCACCTACAGTTTCGGTTTACCATTACCTCAGTGGATAACCAACTTCTCTCTTTTTGGGAGCCTAATGCTCCCCAATTTGAAGAACGTTTTAATTCTTTAATACATGCTTATGAATATACTTTTAAAACGAGCGTCTCAATAGAGCCATTTCTTGATTATACTCCGCAGATACTAGTATATAAGTTGTCACCATTTATCACGGAATCTGTATGGTTGGGGCCGATGAACTATATACCATTAAACAGCATCCCCGAAGCAGATAAGCATTTTTATAATAGTATCCGAGCTAACTATCAGTTAGCGCACCTGAAAGAAATATATGAGGAGCTTCGGGATAATCCAATAATAAGATTCAAAGATAGTATGAGAAATAGGCTTGGTCTTACAGATTCTTGCTTATGCTAGCCTTCGCTAAACACCGAGGGGAGAGCCGATATGCTTTGGTGATTATGGTAAGATGTTGATAAGTTAATGTCAAGTAATCAAAGACTTCTAAATTTTTTGTAGCAACCTAAGATTATTGCCCTCGCTTTACCTCAGACAAATCGAAACCTTCATAACAACACCCCTCCCTATCACACTCTGCAGGAACGAACTTACCACACAGCGGACAAAGCCAGGCATATATCTTTCCCATATTTCTTCTAGCTTTAGTTCAATTCGACTAGACAAGTCATCGCGTATTAACACGCCTGCAATAACGGTAAAAATATGTCCTTCATCAGATAATCCTTCAGCATCGTCTAAATACGCTTTGAAGATCTTACCGAGATTTTCATCAGGCATTCTGATACCCTATAAGTTTTATCGTATCTCCAAACACCGTTTTAATTCAACCGTATCCGATTTTGTATTCAAGCAAACCAGTGGAGCAGTATCGTTTAACAAACTGGACAAATGTGACCTGCGTTGAACAATATACTTTCTCGTTACCCAAGTAGAAAAGCTAATAATTTAGATCGATCCCTAGTTCAAGTGCATAACTTCAGGTTATAATCATACCATGTGAATCACTTTAATGTTGAGTGTTGGAGTGCAGCTAATAAGCATCAACGAATCTCTCGATGACTCTCCTACTGGAAGGCTATTGGAGGGTATTATTGAAAGCCTTGACGAATACTATAGTGATAATCTTGGAGAAGATGTGACCAGAGGGATGAGAGAAAGTGCTCAAAGAGGGTTTTATCTTTCAAGTAAACCGCCATATGGACATCGCAAGATAAGGGTAATGGATGGCAACAAAGAACGAACCAAGCTGGAACCTGATCCGTTTCAGTCTAGCGTGGTTAAAAACATGTTCGAAGATATAATATGCGGTCAAAGTCTTACTGATATAGTCAAGAATCTCAATTCTAAAGGTATTCCTAGTCCTAGAGGTAGAAAGTGGGGGAAGACAGCTGTCCATGAAATACTAACCAACGAAATCCATACTGGTACTTTTGTATGGGGCAAAAATAGCAAGCGGGGATTACCGCCTGTAAGGGCAGAGAATGCGTGCTCTCCTATCGTCGATCAGGATACGTTTGCTCGAGTGCGGGAGAGGATGAAAGAACGGATGCCTGCCAAGATACATCCGAGGCGTAGTTCAAGTCCTTTCTTACTGAGCAGTATTGCACACTGCGGATATTGCGGTAAAGCGTTTACCGGGCGTTATGCTAAAAGTGGGAGGTTTTCTTATTACATTTGTGGGACCATAGACAAAATGGGCGCTCGTGCCTGCAGGGCAAAATATCTAAATACTGAGCGATTCGAAACTGCAGTGATAGATCAACTTCTGTATGTAATACTTACTCCGGAGAATTTGACTGAAATTATGGGACTTGCTAATCAGGAATTAGATTCTATGGTTGAATCGCGGAAAAACGATCTTGATATTATTTGTGAGTATATCGATGATGTAAATAGGCGTTTGGAAAAGCTATATGATGTAGTTGAGACTGGATATTTGGATCTGGCAGACCTTGCATTACGAATTAAGGAACTCAGAATTCGCCAGGAACAATTATTCGCACAGAAGAGCGAGATTGAAAATGAATTATCGGAAAAGAGAGTTGAGCTGATTGATATGGAAACAATGGCAAGATATGTGGCAGACATGCGTGAGATTGTTCGTGATGGATCTCTTACGCATAAAAGGGCGTTTATTAAGGGATTCGTCAGAGACATCCGGGTTACTGGAGATAAGGCTGTAATTAGTTACGTAATGCCAGAATTGCCAGATAAATCCGAATTAGACCTAGATGCAGTTCCACGTATAGTACAGCATGGTGGGCGGTAGAGGACTTGAACCTCTGCCCCCCTCCTGTGTGTAAAGTAGTTTTTTCAAAAGGCGCGAACCCCTTGCCCCCTTTCTGGCATGAATCATGCTTTACATATATCATACGGATCAATAGTTAATTGTGAAGAGTAAAACAAGGCTAGGTAAAATTATCACCTACAGATACGGACGATATAACCTTTGATACAGGATTTCATTTTAACTAAAACTATATGTCCTGTTTTTTAATAAAAGCTGGTCCTGATTTGAACATTCCAAGCTTCAGTGCAACAAAACACTCATCCTTACCTCGGTAATTCCCATGTCGGCAGACTTCTTCTCCACCGGTAACATGTCTGCTCGGCAATGCCAATATTGTGGTAAATCTCTGAAACAGGTGTCCCCGATTCAACCTGCCTCATGGCAAAAGCTACCTGCTCCGCCGTGTACCTCGAGCTTTTCATGGAATAACTCCCTCCTTTCTGCATTACTGTATGCGCCTCCTTCTCTTTGTCGTAAATTTGTAATTTAATTGGTGTCTACTTGCCATATATTTGGTTGGATTTTATCCTTTCTGCGCCCTGATTAAATTTCCAAAGTTATCCGTTTTGTATCGGAAGATATCCAAAGGTATCACGTTTGATGATACCTTTGGATATCATAAAATATACTATAGTATTAACGCCGATAATTCTTTTTAGGTATAGGCAATGCTGGCTATCTCTATTAATGTAGAATCAGTAATAGCTGAAAGCTTGAGTCCATTTGACGTGAAAAAGGTAAGTAGTTATTTGTCAGCATTTGTCTCGCTACTTTTTATTGGATTAGTTGCGACGTGGTTATACTTTTCCATCCATTTAGATGATGCAATAGTTGAGCTTCAAAGCGTAACTGATACAGTTGATTCATTTGAAAAGAGTGACAAGGCATTGGAAATCAATGAAGAACCTGAAGATGGATATTCACAAAAGGTATACAGGACTGGTATTGTTGAAAATAACTTACCTGTTTCAGAAGTTAGAATCTCTCCACAAACTGTACTAGAAGGGATTCTGGAAGAACAGCAAAGTTATAACGGTACGGGTATAAAAATCGAGAGTGGCGTTATTCCTCCATATAGAGCTAATCTTCGTCCCCGATTCAATCTGAAGAATAATCCTGGTGCAACTGATGTACCCTGGTCAGAATTAATTAGCTTTTTATTGGAAGACAAGACTGATAGAAACCCGTATATTACTGATGACTACACCTGTGGAGAATTTGCTGAGGATCTGCATAATAACGCGGAAATGAATGGAATTAGGGCTGCATGGGCTGTAATTCAATGGGAAGATGGTTCGCCTCCACACGCTATCAATGCTTTTATGACAACCGATAAGGGCCTGGTTTATATTGATGTAAGTGGCGTAAAAGAAGGAATAGCCAGACCTCAAAATACAGATAGTTTTGTAAAATTAACCGTTGGTGAAGCTCCGTATACATACCTTTTATTTCCTGATGATTATACCGCAGTACAGAGGACTAAGGTAGTAAAGTCGGTAGAAATCTATTGGTAGAATCCCCTTTATCCGAAATTTTTCAACTTTTGAAGCATGGATAAATCTTACCCGTCCGATTTTCCTCAAATACTTGATTCTAGACGTGCTTTATTTTTAATGACAGTTGGTTATTCGTGATTAATGACATTAGTATCATTAACAGCTACGAGCTTTTTGCGAATCATGAACACATATATTAAGTAAAATCCGATTATGACAACGGTAGCCCCAATACTTGTAACGTTAATCAAGTTGGATTTTACCTTTTGCAAGAAGGCATTATCTTGGTCATTGGTAACAATAACAGTGCTTTGGCCGGTTGTAACAGTGAACGTGCCTGACAAACCATTTACATCGATCGAGTAATCTCTAACTTCCTCTTGAGTCAAGAAAAAGATTACTTCGTCTGTTGTCCTGCCAGCTAGGTTTATTATCTTCCTGGAGGCGATTGCTCCATCAACTCTTAATATTAACTCACAGGCGCCGGAAATATCGCCGGCGTTTTGAATCCAGACACTTATGGTCACTTTTTCGCCAGGTTTTACTTTTTCAGGAGATATCATCAATTTGCTTAAATTGAAGGTAGCAGGCGTCTGCATTTGTGGTGTTGGAGTGGGCGCAGGTGAGGTTTCCTGCTGAGGTGTATAGATGGGTGGTGGCGTTTCTGAAGCTGGGACCATTAGCGGAGTTGTATTTGGAGCCAGGATGGCAAACTCGGTGAAGTGAGTTATCTCTGCGGATACCATCTTCGTCGCCATATCAACAATGCTCTCAAAGGCAGACCAGTTCTCACCGGTCCAGTAAGCGATATACATCTCTCTTTCTGAGATATTCTCAGAAAGTAACGCCGGGTCATAGCACATTCTCAGGGTTATCGCCGGTTCGAATGTGGCTCCTTCAGGAAGGATGTCATATACTTTACCGATGATTTCACTGCCTTCAGGGGCCGGTGGAGGTGATTGGACTTCCAGTATTCTTATCAGGCTGAGGGGTTGCCAATCATCCAGGCCCTTTACGCCTTTACTGATATCAAGGAAACACATATAGTCTTCTGATTTGGCAGTAATGTCGTAAAGAAATACGCCGAAATAGTCCACAATGTCGGAGACCTTTGTCCAACCGGCCGGCCCACTGCCACCGCCACCGCCGCCACCTCCACCTCCACCACCACCTCCGCCTCCGCCAGCTGATTGTGTGACGAACCCATATTCAGGAGAAACCGTGATATAATCAGTTCCGTTTATGGTAGCCATTGCTTTTATCCGGTAGTAATAGGTGGAAATCGCCGCGAGCTCACTTAAGTTCTGGCTATGGCTCAGGACAAGTTCACTATCTAAAGCTGTTTTTCCGGCATAATCTACCGTGCTCTCGCGCTGGACCGTATCATAAAATACCTGCGAAGTGGCGGGATGATTTGTTGTCCAAGAAATGGTAGCAGATGAAGGAGTAATGTTGGTGACAGTAATATTCGATATGTTCAGACCGGGTAATGTATTAAAAGTATATTCACTGGAAACAGTGATATAATCGATACCGCCAACAGTCGCTGTGGATTTCAGCCGGAAGTAATAGGTAACGTCCGCCTGGAGCCCCGATAAGCTCTGGCTGTGGGCTGAGACAAGTGCCTCATCAAAGTTGGTACTGTTAGCGTAATCTGCGATATTATTATGCTGGACTGTGTCGTAAAATACCTGTGAGGTGGCAGGGCTGTCTGTATTCCAGGAAACCACAGCACTATAAGAGGTGATATTTGAAGTAGTTACATCGGAAATGGCAATCCCGCTTACAGAAAAACTGCCCGTAACAGTTCCTTCAGCGCGAGCATTAGTCACGTTGAGAAAAAGTGTCAATAGCAGAACAGCAAAGCTGGTAATATAATAGTAAAGATGGCAAGCTTTGTTTTTGTTTTTCACGCACGCCTTCTTCTCCATACTAAAGCACCTACCCCGAGTATAAGCAAAGCTCCTGCTATTGTACTACCGATGACAAGCGGGCTCGTGCCTTTCCTTGGAATCGGACTCCCACTCACATCTAAAAATTCCTCAAGGGTAGTAGCATAAGGCTTGCCATTTAGCATCAGGCTAAGCCTAAAACCATAGGTTCCATCAATCCAGCCAGCGGAAGGGATGTAGTTATAATTCAATCCTACTCTACCCATATCCAATGGCTTTAGATCAGCTAGAGAGATTTCATCTTGTTTGACTCCATCACGGCTTACCTCAAGAGTAACCGTGGCTTCAGCTACTGGTTCAAACAGATTTCTCACCGTATAAACTATATGGGTAAAGCCAAGGCTGCCCGTATCTTGGTAGTAGTTGGGTACAATTGTAAAACTCTCGAAATAGACAGTTGCGGCGGAGAGCGTGATATCTTTGTATTCACCGGCAGCAACTGAGAAGACTTCCTCAGCTTTCTTTTCGCCTCCAACATAAGCTACAGCGACGAAATTCCCCGGTGCTACCTCTTGCTTCAGTGTTCCGGTTTCGCTGTAGGCTATCTCGAAATTCTTGCCATCTATCACACGATATAACCTCACAACTGATATCAGTGGCTGTCCATCTGGAGTTAATAACCGTACCTCGACTGAAGCGGATTCTCCCAGAACGGTTAAACTAGCTGTCTGACTGGCAGCCCCGGCAATCTGGATACCTGTAGCACCTTTTATATACGATTCAGCTGTGACTACGATTTCATATTCTGCGGGAGCAGCATCCTGACTGACTTCAACTCCAATAAATATCTGCTGCTGACTCTTCGCTGGCAGGGTAAAGTCCTGGTGGGACAGGGTAATATTGACGCCCAGTGGAGTCTTAGCGGTCATCCTGACGTTAAACTCTTTGTCGCTCTGGTTAAAGACGACGACATAGATATCAGGACCGCTAGCCGAGGCGCCCTGAGGTATCTCAAAATTCTGGCGGTAGAAATTACCCGAAAGGGCGAGCCCTCCTTCCGCCCACGCTGGTGATACCACAATCAGGTTTGCGAGACCTATAATGACCGTAATGGGGGCAAGCCATCTTACCCCCATTTTGAGGTAATGCCTTAAGCTCAAATTAGCTCTCCGTTTGCTGCTACTTTGATATGGTATAGGTTATGGTTCCCGAGAAAGAACCACCGGCGAACGCTGACGCTAGTTTGAGCCATAGACCATTGGTAGCGTCGGTTGATCCCGATTCGCCTGTTATTGTTCCAGAACCGATCGTGGCACCAGCTGTGGTAACTAGCACAGCGGATGATAAAGTACCGGTGTCATCCGCCTTCAGGGCAAATTCGTTTGGATTACTGCAGGAGCCGGCTTCGTCCAGTATTGCCGTGGTACTCCAGTTTGCCGTAGTGCTTACTTTTTTATTGTATGTACCATTGGCTATGTAGGTGATACTGCCCACATTCTCTTCTGAAGGATCACCTTCAATAAAATCCATTCCTGAAGCTACCGTTCCCCAGTCTACGCTTCCACTTGCCACGACTATCTCTGAATAAAAGTTCATGTCGTTGGTACCGGTATCTGCGTCATAGGCGAATGTAGTATTGGGGTCATCATCTAATACTTTAGCTGCTATTTGCCAGTTAGCAGAACCTGTCGTCTCGGTAGCAATCTTGCCTACAGTGAATTTAAACTCGAAGTCTCCAGGTAAACTTGAAGGTGCCGAAGAGCTACCCTCTGCCCAGCTACTGCCGCTCTCTTCAGTGAAAGCAAACGATCCGCTGGACTCTGTCCAGGTGTAAATGATGGCGGTTGTTGCATTACCGGCTGTTATTGCATCGAATTCTCCTGATGTTGGCGTGCCGCCGTCGGCGTCATACCACACCTTAAGAGTTACTGTATTAAGATTAGCCAGTCCATCCGCGTCAGTTACGTTTACTTTTACATCGTATGCTGTCCCGGGTGTCATGTCAGTAACCTCTGACGAGCCGTCTGAGTTGTAGAGTGTGACTGTGACAATTGGAGCGTTTTGGCTAGTTAGGAACTGCCCGCTGACGGTGTCTGTCGCAGCAAGAACCCCTGACGGTGTCAACATTACCATCGTGAGCACAGATACAACTACAATAGAAAGGATTTTTCTCATTTTTTGTTCCTCCTTCAATGTTATAGGTTATAGCGTGCTATATGATTTCTAATTTGATTTGTGCAATGTAATGATAATTACAATTTAACGTAATGATAATTACAATTTGGTGTAATAATAACTACAATTTAATGATGGCAAATTAACCAGGCAAATGAAATGCACTAAAGGATAATTCTAGGAGTCCCAAACGTATTATATATGTGATATGAATGTACTGCCTTCTAATAATGTATTGGGGTATAACATTTAGATAGACTCAGAACTTATACCGGTAAACAATCATTTGTTTACCGGTTGTCTTTTATTTGATAATTTATGGGTGCTAATCCAAACGAGAAACATTATTGGATTACAGGAGTACGGTTTGCTCTTTTTTTATCTTTTCAAATGTTACCGAAGCGAAAATTTAGACCGCCTGCTTTGGTAAAATCGCATCGAAGCAGGCGGTCATTTTTCTGAGTTTAAATTAGAAAACAGCAGAAGTCACAGAATCATTGGTCATTCACCATGAAGCCATTGGTTAATATCCCGGTGCCCTGAGGTGTAGTTACCGACACGTTACGGACACCCAGGATAGCGTCAATGTCAATGGTGATATTAGCGGAAATCACGGCATCCGTATCGATATGATAGTTGTCGATTGTTATGTTTGCCCCGAAGCTTACTGCTGTTGCCCCGGTGAAATTGGTACCGTTGATACTGACGTTTTTCAGTGTTTCACCACGCACGCCGGAATCAGGTATGACCAGCGTCACTATCGGCTTCAGGGTTGTAACAGTAAAGCCGTCGTTTAGCACCCCTGTGCCCTTGGGTGTGGTCACTGATACATTCCTGGTGCCCAGGTTAGCATTTTCTGCAATAGTTATATTAGCTGTAACCTGAGTATCGGAATCAATAGTATAGCTGTTGATGGTTATGTTGGCTCCAAAACTGACTGCAGTAGCCCCTGTAAAATTAGCTCCCGTAATAATGACGTTTTCAAGTGTTTCACCCTGGTTTCCGGAATCTGGTTCCACCGAAGTTATGACAGGTTTATTTGGATTTGGTTTTTCCACCAGTAGTTTGATCACCGGCTTAAAGATATATTCACCTTTACCGGTGACGGTTACGGATTTTTCTCCATTAAAGTCCAGTGTTATTTCTGTGGTGTTACCCTCTTCGACCTCGAAACCTCCAACCAGTTTTATCTTCTCACCGGGAACCTTTGCGAGATACTCGTCATCGCCGACTACAATGGTCACATTGTCTGTTTCCAGTCTAATTTGCGTGTACTTTCCTGCTTTAACTATCTGGCTGGCAAGGTATTGCTGTATCCCTTCAATAGCTTTCAGATCAAATTTGCCGGGATTTTCAGCTACTGTTACCCATCCTTCATCAGCGTTATGAACCTCAAGAGTCTTGATATTCACCCAGATTGCATCCATTTGAGGGGGTGGAGGATCAGTTACAAATACTTTTAGCATACCCATTCCTGAAGGAAGCGCAGTTGTTTCTTTAGATTCAGATACGGGTGACTGAGTATCGGATGCGGGTGTCTGTTCGGATATTGAATTATCCTGATTTTGTAATGGGGTACACCCGGTTACTAGTGCAGTGACTAAAGTCAACACAACAAATAGTGTAAAAGCTACTTTCATTTCTTTTCCCTCCTTTTGTACTCATCTTTGTGTTGTCTAATATAGAAAACGTGAAAGTAGTGAAAATGTCAGCTTTGAGGTCAGTATTACTTATTACTTGATGGTGCAAGTGGGGTAGATTGTTTATGATATAGGTACGCTTAGGGGCATTATTTCTTGTCGTTTGGTGCTTCTTTTTTACCTTTTCCGTCAGGTTCGATTGGCTTCTGTTCGGCCCCACTTTGATTGACTTGCGGTTTTAGAATATACTTCTCTCCGGTCTGCGGGCTGCCTGTAGAGATTACCGTCAGGTCGTAGGTAAACGTGGTAAATTTATCAGCACTCACCTGAAAACGTTTTGATATGTGGAGCTTTTGACTTGGCAACTTGATATTAATATCTTCACCTGTTTCTTTCAGGATTCCCAGGACCTTTTCAACTTCAATTGTAACGTTCTTGTACTCACCCTCTGGAACGTTACCTCTCCATATTTCCTGCGTCTTATCTCCCTGAATGAGAGTCAAATCAACTTCTTCCTGTTCCGGCTTAAACTCAATTGACTGGTCTACATCATCACTCTTGAGTAAAGAAATTTCTGAAATTGTTATTACAACACTTTCGAAGTCGCCAATGGCATTTACATCATCGCTTAGCAGGAAAGCAAAGTTGCCTTCCGGGCTTGGTTGGAGAACAATTGCTGCCTGTTCTTTATCAGGCTGGAGATCAGGTGATACTACGTCTGTGTCAGGTTGAATATCGGCTGTCGTCTCATCAAAATCTGGTTCATTAATAGGTCCGGTGGGGAAAAGTGTTGGCCTCATTATGAAATAAACGACTATTACCAGCAAAATGACTGCAATTGCTGGAGCCCACACCCTCGCCCGTCCGGTAAACCAGTTGAGCCATCTCTGTCTTTCCTCCCTCTTCCGTACAATGACGTCCAGAGCCAGATTGAGTCGTTCCTTTGCCGCTCGCTTATTGTCCGGAGAAGGTGTGAAAGAGTAAACTTCTTTAGAGCTCAGTACCGTATTGAGTAATGGTCTGAGTTGCTCAGAATAATCAGGGTAATCGGTAAGAATTGTATCGACATCTTCACCTTGATTTATTCTCTCTACACATTCATCCAGTATTCTGTCAAAATTCTCAGACATCGTAATTTGCTCTTCCTTAAACTTTACTCATCCGTACTTAGCAGCCTTCGTAACTTTTCTATAGCTGCACGTTGCATTTCACGTATGGCCCCATCGTTTCTATTCAATAGTCTACCAATTTCACCAGAGGTTAATCCTGTAAAGAAACGCAAGCCTAATACTTCTCTTTGCTGTTGGGTAAGTTGCTCCATTGCCTTTTTTATCCGCTCCATCTCCAGCTTTTTTTCAACTGCTATCACGGGATTTACTCCGCCCTCAATTTGCACATCTTCTATCGGTATCATCTTTTGTTTCTGTTTCTTTCTCAGGTAGTCTACTACGAGATTATGGGCAATCCTGAATAACCAGGATTGCATTGGAACCCCCTGATCTTTATACGACTTCAGGGATTTGAGCGCCCTCAAGAATACCTCACCGGCAACGTCTTCGGCATCAGTTCTATTGCCAATGCGTAAATAAGCATATCGTGCCAGCTTGTCATAGTATTCCTCATACAATCCGGATAGAACAGTTTCGTTGTATTCTCTATCGTCGATTGTATCTTGCCCTGAATTATCAGACATATCTTAAGACCTTTGGAATATATATACCTCCTTAGATTATACATTATCATCTCAAATATTGAGATATTAAGGGATTATTCACCCGGGTTATTCAAGAGGTTATTAGGTCTGATAGTCCAAACTCAGGCATAAATATCATGATAACTCTGTTACTGCCTGTTTCTTGCCCAAACTAGCTTTGGGCCATCAGGCATATCATCGATATCAATAGTTATTCCCTGGAGTCTTTCGACAAGTTCTGGTTCAATAAGCAGCAAATTTGTACCTTCATATTTAATTATATGGTCTTCGGGTGATTCAATATCGATGCCCAAACTCAGAACTCCTTCTCCCCTGTCTTGTAGCCGTAAACAAGCAAAAACCCACTCAACGTGATCTGATAGTATTTGTTTTAATTCTTTCTTAGCTCGGTCAGTAACCTCAATCATACATGCATTACCTCCCTACACTTTCTACAAGTAATAACGAAAAATTGACTGAATTGTCAGGATAGAAAAGACTTCTCTGTGCAAAGGAGCCCAGTCGTAATGATGTGATAGTAAATAGTAAGAAAAACCTGTATTCTGGTTCAGATAATCATAAGTATGACCTGCGATCCAAAGAAATCCGGTAAGGCGTGATGTTATATTTTTTCCGAATTTCTTCTATAATTCTTTTGATTTAGCTCCTCGGTGGTGGAAAACTGCCGGTCATTAAGACCCCAATTCGGTAGTTTTAGCTCCAGATCAGTGAGAAAAAACGGGCCGCGTATTCATAAATCGCAGGTCAAGAGTTCGAATCCCCTCAGCTTAACCACTGTAATAGATGCAGATATCATGACCAAATTGTCTTAATGAGATGTCCTGGAGTATAGCTTTTCCTGACTATTTATCTCCCGTTCTTGTCCTTTCAGATTAACGTTATAGCTGGATATTTTATCGAGAGATAGACCAGAATTTTTTGTATCGTAGCAACCTCATGCAAAATGCTGATAATTCAGGCTTCATTATGACACATTCATCTATTCCAGGTATGACCTTTTGGAGATTTACAATATCGGCTACTGATAATTAAATAGACAAGGGCAGCCTAGTAAGAGGCCGCCCATTGAAGGCATTAGAAATAAACTGACTGGCCGGCCAGCTTTCTACTGCCTTCGTGTACTTATTATGAGTTATATGCTTTTGGCTGTCAATAACGGTAACCAACCAATAAAAGGTAAGGAAGGTAAGGGATGAAAAGAATTATATTTGGTGTAGTATCGGTTATCGTGCTTTCGGCTCAACTTCTGTGTGGTTTAATAGTTACAAGGGCTGAACCTGAGAGCGAATCCAGGGTGAATGAGCTGGGCTACGGTCCTTCGGCAGTAATAACAGGGTACAATCTCACCTTCACAGTTTCAGCAACTGATGCTGATGATGACCAGTTGGTCTATTCTGCTTCCAATCTGCCTGAGGGTGCAAGCTTCGACCCCGGCACCCGGACTTTTTCCTGGACACCGCGCTATGACCAGGCGGGTACCTATTCTGTTCATTTCGAAGTCTCTGATGGAGAACTTACCGACTCTGAGGACGTTACAATCACCGTAATAAAGCTCAATGAAGACTGGGATGTCAACGGTGATGGTAGTGCTAATGTCCTCGATATGGTGCTGGTGGGGCAGCACTGGGATGAAACCGGTCTGACCGGCTGGATAGTGGAGGATGCCAATGAGGACGGAACAGTCAATGTACTGGACATGATTGTAATCGGCCAGCACTGGACCGGATAGGAGGTAAAAATGCAAAACATATTCCGTTGCTTAAGGATTCTATTAATCTTCCTGACACTTGTCCTGGGGTTACTCCCGGTAAGTCTGGCGTCAGCCGAGGGGAGCGTCACCGTCAGCGTTTCAGTCCCGGGCCAAGTTAACCCGGGGGAGCAATTCACCGTAGAAATAGTGGTCACCCCTGAGGTGGCGATAGCCGGTATGCAATTCGGTCTTAGTTTCGATTCATCGCTGGTTACTGTGGATAGTGTAGTCGAAGGGGATTTGCTGTCTCAGGGCGGAGCAGCCACGTATTTCAGTTCAGGAACGATAGATAACGTTGCCGGAACAATCCATGGTGTAGCGGGGGCGATTACGGTACCGGGGGAGGTGGTATCTACGCCGGGGACATTCGCTACGGTCACGTTCATAGCAGGAACGCAGGGCAGCACATCACCACTAACCCTGTCGGGTGTAATCGTGGGAGACATAGACGGGCAGCCAGTTACTGTAAATATGGTCAGCGGCCAGGTTACTATAAATCAAGCCCCATTGCTCAGTCAGATAGGTACCAGGTCAGCCAATGAAGGGGATAATCTCACTTTCACAGTTTCAGCGACTGATGCTGATGATGACCAGTTAATCTATTCTGCTTCCAATCTGCCTGAGGGTGCAAGCTTCGACCCCGGCACCCGGACTTTTTCCTGGACACCGCGCTATGACCAGGCGGGTACCTATTCTGTTCATTTCGAAGTCTCTGATGGAGAACTTACCGACTCTGAGGACGTTACAATCACCGTAATAAAGCTCAATGAAGACTGGGATGTCAACGGTGATGGTAGTGCTAATGTCCTCGATATGGTGCTGGTGGGGCAGCACTGGGATGAAACCGGTCTGACCGGCTGGATAGTGGAGGATGCCAATGAGGACGGAACAGTCAATGTACTGGACATGATTGTAATCGGCCAGCACTGGACCGGATAGGAGGTAAAAATGCAAAACATATTCCGTTGCTTAAGGATTCTATTAATCTTCCTGACACTTGTCCTGGGGTTACTCCCGGTAAGTCTGGCGTCAGCCGAGGGGAGCGTCACCGTCAGCGTTTCAGTCCCGGGCCAAGTTAACCCGGGGGAGCAATTCACCGTAGAAATAGTGGTCACCCCTGAGGTGGCGATAGCCGGTATGCAATTCGGTCTTAGTTTCGATTCATCGCTGGTTACTGTGGATAGTGTAGTCGAAGGGGATTTGCTGTCTCAGGGCGGAGCAGCCACGTATTTCAGTTCAGGAACGATAGATAACGTTGCCGGAACAATCCATGGTGTAGCGGGGGCGATTACGGTACCGGGGGAGGTGGTATCTACGCCGGGGACATTCGCTACGGTCACGTTCACAGCAGGAACGCAGGGCGGCACGTCTCCACTGACCCTGTCAGGTGTAATCGTGGGAGACATAGACGGGCAGCCAGTTACTGTAAATGTGGTCAGCGGCCAGGTTAGTGTAGAGCCGCCATCGGGTATTACCGGAGGTGGTGGAGGAGGAGGCAGTTCCGGGTCACCACAGGATGAAAAAGCGCCTGAACTGTCTGATATTTTAGTTTCTGATATTACCGCCAACAGTGTTTATGTTACCTGGACGACAGATGAGAAGAGTACCAGCCAAGTAGCGTACCGGGCAGACTCAGGCAACTTCTCACCTCTTGGTGAAACGCTGGTTAACTATCATAGGGTTCACCTGACCGACCTTACTTCAGCGACTACTTATTACTATAGGGTCATGTCAAATGACGAGGCAGGTAATCTGGCCATATCTGCTGAGAATGTGTTTACAACCACAGCAACACCGGCTATTTTTACAGTAAATATGCTGGATATTACTCCAGCCGAAGTGAGCACTGGTGAAGAAGTAACAATAAGTTTCGTTGTCACCAATAGCGGTGATATAGCAAGTAGTTATATGGTAACAATGACTTTAAATTCGGGTAATTCAACAGAAACGAAGCAGCAATCTGTGTATCTGGCCGGTGGAGCAAGTCAGGAAGTAACCTTCACTGAAGTTGCGAATATCGCTGGAACTTCATCGGTAGACGTTAACGGTCTTAGCGGTTCGTTTATAGTGAAAGAAAAAGACCCGGTTAAAGAAGCCTTTGTACTCGAAGAAGCACCCGGATTTGAGCTAGAGAACCTTCTCTTAAGCATTACGCCGAATTACGAATCTGAAACAGGCACTCTTGTCTCCACCGGGGTAACCTGCCGGTTAAACCGTTATGAAGAATCGATGGCTGGTGCTGAGCTTATTCTCAAGGTAAGTTTTAACGACGCGGCTTTAGAAGAGGTGCCCATCATTTTATCGAGCCAAACAGTATTGGATGGAACAGGCAGCATAGACTACATACCTCTTCAAGGGTGGAAAAGCGGTAAATATACCTTTCAGGCAATACTATATGCCGGCGGAGAAGTGATAGAAAGCACGGCAGAAAAGAGCCTGGAGGTTACGCCGGAATCGGCAGTAAAAGTAGTCAACTGGTCCATTCTTGGATTAATAATCGGCTCCTCTCTCCTATCCATTGCTATTATTGTAGCCATAGTAATCTATCGGAGACGTGATATGCTAAAAAATCATGTTTAGTGATGATGGTGGAGTGTGTAATAGAGCCAGCGCATGTCTAGTGTAGTCCCGATGGAAAATAACTGTGGCAGGTAAGAACAAAGTTTGTTAAAATAGAGAAACCACCCTATTTTCGGGTGGTTTTATTTAGCTTCGAGCTAGCCTCAGATTAAAAGTTTCAAGTAGGCCGTGCTGTACAATAGATAGAACTTTTGAGCTGACATTTTGCCTCAGTACAGGTTGACTAGTCGAATCTTCTTTCTAATTTAGCCATTTTGAACAGTTGTCCTTTTTTCCATAATTTGCCGCGTCGATATTCTAAGCTGAAATTTTCCGGCAGCGTATTGACAGATTTCAAATATTGCGCTAAGTTTATGTCAAATCAACTGTTGGAGGTGCTCAATGGCTAAGCTAGCATTAATAACTGGTTACTCCAAGAACGGGTTACCATATTTCCGTCTTGGTAGCGGTCAACGCAAGCTGGTCATCTTTAGCCCAATGCCAGACTTTAGCCGTAAACCGCCATCCGGTATAACGCTTAAAATGTTTACCAATATGTTTAAACGCCTTGCCGAGGGCTTCACAGTATATTACGTATGTCGAAAGCCTAAGCTACCTAACGGTTACTCAACGCGGGACATGTCTGAAGATTATGCCACCATGATAAAGGATGAGATAGAAGGCCCAGTCGATATAATGATCCTTACGGATGGTGGACATTTGGGATAGGAATAAATTTCTTTGCCGGCTTTATAGGCGGCACTAGTGTTAGTATTATGATTGTGTTTGACGGACACGGGAATATCGCCGTAGTTTCGACTCCATCTGTTGGAGCTATAGGCGGTGGTAGTCTTACCGCTAGTATACAATTACAAGGAACCGGTGCAGATAATGTTAAACAACTTGAAGGGATAACAACAGAATCTGGAGGCTCCTTTTCACCTGGATTGACAATCGCTGCCGAAGTGGTTCAAGGAATAGGATCAGATCCGTACACGGGTGGTAATCTTAATATCGGTATTGGACTCGGAACACCTGAAGGACATGTTACAGTCGGTACTACAGGGGTTGAAGTAATCAGAGATGCATCTTCTGATGATTCTAATAATCCAGATCTGCCCGTCGATGATGAGCAGAATGATTCAGTCTCCGATTCTTCATCTTACGATGACTATTGGTGGGATGAATACTGGTGGGATGAATATTGGTGGTGGTACTATTACTATTAAAGAATCAAAACGCTGTAACTATTTTCGGCAGGTAGAATAATAATTTGGATACTATAGTAATTATTGTGTTGATAGTGTTATTCCTAGGCGGTTTTGCGTTAGGAATGGTATCCTTAGTTTCTCTAAAGTCGCTTGTTGATAAATTTTACAGTCATAAAGAAGATATATTTCATGTACCGCGTTCTTTCTTTCTGGGGCGTGTTAGATTTATAGGAGCCGGCTTTGCCATTGGATGCGCCTTCGCTCTTTATAATATAATAGTCATTTTTTTATAAAAAAATGCTAAAACAGGTAGATTTTCATTAGTCTTCCAAGCTAAAATGTAGCTAAACCACTCTCGAGAGGCATCTTATGCTCAAGCCCAGACTGCCCCAGGAATCATTCTATGGAAGTTACCTCTACGACAGGATAGTACCTACCGACCACCTACTCAGCAAGATAAACCAAGTGGTCGATCCCGTATCAATTACGGGACAAGCTTTTCTTTTATATATGATTTGGTCAGGGGCAGATATACGCCGGATTTTGGTCGTCTTGCCGAAGACCCCGAGTTCATGCTCAGTGTACACAGTTGACATTGAACAATCCATCGGATTGTTAAGCTTGACTTTAGTTCAGTTGGGCAGTCGGAGAGTCTTTGACAACTATATTCATCGGTTATAATATCAGCATGGTGAATTGGTTTAATGGAATTGCTACCGGCTAAAATGAAAATCATAAATAACAATCTATATTAGACCAGCCAAGAGGAGACTATGGACAGGCATGAAGTAGTTTTTCTACCGGAGCATAAAGAGGTTGAAGTAGATGATGGAGTCACTCTTCTTATGGCCGCTGAAGAGGCAGGGATATTTATCAACAGTTTGTGTGGGGGTGAGGGTCTTTGTGGTGAATGCCGGCTACAATTGATTAAGGGCAACGCAAAGGCTAGTAAACATGATATAGGCTTCTTTTCTGGAGAAGAAATAAAGAATGGTTATGTTCTGGCCTGCCAGACAAGGGTGGAAGACAATCTGGAAGTATTGGTACCAGCCAAGTCTCGCCTAGAGATGGAAAAGATTGTCACAGAAGGGACTCCAGTCACCTACAGTGAGCCCGGGAAGTTATCTCTTCGAAGGATAACACAAGACCCGGCGGCTTCCCTCTTTGAACCGCTGGTCAGTAAGATATACCTCGAGCTATCGATACCAACATTAAATGACAACATCTCCGATGTAGATAGAATTATCCGCGAACTGAGGAAGAAGCTTACCTACCCAACTTTCGAGATATCTTTAGCCTGTCTGCAGAACTTGGCCGATAAGTTGCGTCAAAATGAGTGGAAGGTTACAGCCACTGTAGCCAGGCATAATAGTACAGGACGGGTGTTACAAATAGAAGATGGTGATACAGTAAACCGGAATTACGGGCTAGCGGTTGATGTTGGCACTACGACGGTAGTAGTTCAGCTAGTTGACCTTAGAAATGGCGAGGTCATTGGAGTGGAGGCTAATCACAACCTGCAGGCTCATTATGGTGAAGATGTCATATCCAGGTTGGTTTTTGCCTGTGGTCGAGGTACTCTTGCTTCTCTTCATGAAGCAGTGGTAAGTAACATCAATACATTAATCCGGGCATTAGCCAAGGAAAAGAACATTGATATTGAAGATATTAACTGTATCGTAGCTGCTGGGAACACGACTATGAGCCATTTTCTTTTAAGTTTGATGCCATGCTCCATAAGACTGGAACCTTATGTCCCTACAGCTACAATTTATCCTCAGATATTAGCTAAGGAAATAGGCATTAATATCAATCCCAATGGCATATTAGAAGTGATTCCCAGCGTAGCTAGTTATGTAGGGGGTGACATTGTAGCGGGTGTTCTAGCATGTGGTCTGGCGGATAGACCGGAGGTAAAATGTTTGATTGATGTAGGTACCAACGGTGAAATTGCTATTGGTAATAACGAATGGATAGTCTGTTGCTCGGCTTCAGCTGGTCCAGCCTTCGAAGGAGGTGGCAGTAAATGGGGCATGCGAGCTACCAAAGGAGCCATAGAGAAGGTAGAGATACAAGATGGTCAGGTTACTTATGAAACCATCGGCAAAAACAAACCTAGGGGAATTTGTGGGTCTGGTTTAATCGACTCTATCTATGAACTGGCAAAGAATAAGATAATAGGTCAAAACGGGAAATTCGATATCTCCCTAAAGGATAATAGGATTATTGTGAAAGATGATGGTCCTCAATATATATTGGCTTTCAGTGAAGAAACAGAAACGGGAGAGGCCTTGACTATTACCGAGACAGACATCCTTAACCTTATCAAGTCCAAAGGAGCTGTATTCGCCGCTTTAAAATCTCTAATCGATTATGTTGGTTTGGACTTCGCACAGTTAGATACTCTCTATTTATCTGGCGGATTCGGTAGTTCTGTGAATGTTCCCAAGGCTATCGCAATAGGTCTCTTGCCTGATATGGACCAGGAGAAAGTCCAGTTCATTGGCAACAGCTCTATCATGGGAGCACGCATGGCACTTCTATCCGGACCTACCTTTGAAAAGGCGACCAGTATAGCCAAAACTATGACCAATATTGAGCTCTCAAACTACGTACCTTTTATGAACGAATTCATCGCCGCCCTCTTTCTACCCCACACAGACGGAAGTCTCTTTCCCTCGGTTCACTATTGATGGAAATAGGTCAAGCTGAAACACAGTAAATGTTTCTCGGTTTTGTCCATCCGGCAATATCTGATATTAAGTTAGAAAGTGCTATCCCAGATATAGCGAGTTTTCCATACCCTTTACATGATATCAGTAAAAAATAAAATAAAGAAAGCATTCCGATGTATATGTTATATTGATATACACAGAACACTAAACCATTACGTACGGAATTATATAGAGGAGGCAAAATATGGAAACCTATGGTAATTATGATGTAGTGGTGGTCGGTGGAGGTGTGTCTGGCTGTGCGGCTGCTATAGCTTCAGCCAGGGTCGGAGCCAATACTATACTGATTGAGCGTCTCGGTATTCTGGGCGGCATGATGAACGTTTCAGGACCCCCGGGATGGGCTTTTTCTCACCTCTGGAATGATCGCGGCGAGCAGATCATCGCCGGTCTTGTTGAGGAGACACATCACAGGTTGGAGATGGAGGGGCATGCCTTGCCATATCCAAAACCCGAGGATTGTAACTTCAACAACGCCTATTCTTTTGTTGATCCTGATTGGTGGGGGCTTCTTATCTTCGAAATGATGAGGGAGAACAAAGTAGAATTACTTTTACACTCGCTTGCCGTAGATGTTGTAAAAGAAGGCAACAAGGTGCAAGGCGTGATGGTTGAGAATACTTCCGGTCGAATGGCTGTCATGGGCAAGGTGGTTATTGAGGCTTCCGGTGAAGGTGACCTGGCAGTTAGAGCCGGCGTGCCGTATTCTAAGATTGACAGGACAAAAGAGGAAATTGACCCGCCCTCGATTACCTTCCACATGGACGGCGTAGACTGGGACAAGGTAACCGCCTACTATAAGGCCAACCCTGACCAGTACCTTGGCAATATTACTGGCATGAAACTCACTCCCGAGCAAGAGGCGGCAAGGGAGAAAAGACTGGAAGAACTCAATAAATGCAAATCCATCATTGACCTGGTCAAGACGGGAACACTGGGAGCCGTTAATTTCCCTGCACTTACCCGCAAAGCCTTGGATGCCGGAGATCTTCATCCTTACGGTGACCTGGGCTTCTTCTTCACTCCCCGGGATGGCGGGCATATACAGCCGATATTCCAGCACTCGGCCCAGGTGCCGGATTGTGATGCCACCGATGTCAGGGAATTAAGTGCCGGTGAAGCAGAAGCCAGGAGGCAGGTTGTCATTGCTCTTAATGCGGCTAAAAAGTATCTCCCCGGCTTTGAAAATGCTTACTTTACCAGGCTGACCGTCGGGATGAGGACCAGAGAGGGCAGACATATGGTCGGTGACTATCAGCTAACCAGTGAAGATGTTGAAGATTCAAGGAAGTTTCCAGATGTTATAGCGAAGTGTGCCATGCCTACGATGACGGAAGGTCCGTTTCATTCCACCGCCTACCCGGGTTCAGCAATGAATATTGACCCGAACCGGAAATATCACAGACCGAAAGATGGCGGCTCGTTCGACATCCCCTATCGAAGCCTGGTCCCCAAGAATGTTGAGAATATGCTTATGGCCGGCAAATTGTTCTCTGTTGACGAAGACTTTAAGAGAGACCTCCTGCCGGACAATATAGCAACCGGTCAGGCCGCCGGTGTAGCCGCTGCGTTGTGTGCCAAAAAAGGTATAACCCCGCGGCAAATGGAGGATGATGTAAAGGAACTTCAGGATGTCCTGGTGGAACAGGGTGCCATACTCACCGGAACGCATTAGGGAAGGAGAAAACAAATGAACACCGTTGATAGTCTTGTATCCGGAGCAATTGATATGCACGTCCATTTTGGCCCCGAATCTCTGATGGAACGACGCCAGGATGCTTTGGAATTAGCTTATTCTGCCAAAGAGATGGGTTTGAGAGCCCTTGTTCTAAAGAATCGAGAATACAATACCGTTCCGATAGCGCTTCTGGTAAGTGAGATAGTAACCGAGGTCCAGGTATTTGGCAGTCTAACCCTGGAAAACGAAATTGGCGGTCTTAATCCGTCTGCGGCGATATCTGCTGCTCGAATGGGAGCAAAAATTATCTGGATGCCTACTTTTTCTTCTTCCAATTCCAAATCAACAGTTGAAAAAGTACTGGGATTTAATCTGCCTGGATCGGAACAGATAATCCTTGATTCTAACGGTACATTAAAAGCAGAAGTTAAAGAGATACTTCAAATAGCCAAGGACTTTGGTATAGTTCTGGCCAGCGGACATATCTCGCCTCAGGAAACACTCGCTCTGGCTGAGGAAGCCCAGAGAATAGGATTTACCAAATTATTGGTCACTCACGCTCTGCAGGGAGCGCTTACCAGTGTTCTATGCAGCGAAGATGAACTCAAGCAATTGGCTGAGGGAGGAGTATATATCGAGCATTCATTCTGGGACGTATTGCCGACTATGAATGCCTATGACCCGGTAAAAATTGTTAAACTCGTGAAAGCCATTGGTGCCGAACATTGTATCATAAGTACTGATTTAGGTCAGAGTTATAACCCTCCAGCCCCTGAAGGTATGAGATTGTTCATCGCTACTTTGTTGAGGAAAGGACTGGGTCTCCAAGAGGTTGAAATGATGGTGAAGACTAATCCGGCCAGACTTTTGGGGCTGAAGTAAACTAAATTGCATCCTTTTCCTGTATGAATTTATCCGACATGCCAGTTTTAGTCGAGTGGCTGGTTGATCAAGCTGGCATGTTTGCGTTTTGTGGAATTACTGCGAATAGTTTTCTGGTGCGCTATCCAAAAAAGAAAAAAAGATAGTTGTAAATTCATGAGACAAAAAATATAAAATTCGGTGCATTTTCATCTCATGGGGCCGAAATTTCATGGAGTTTCTGAAAATCGGGGAAATTTAGCTTCAAAATGGGGATTTTGTAGGCCGTGCAGGTCCCGAACCTGCGACACCCTGATTAAAAGATACAGGAGGTTTGTCACTGAGAGTAAATCAGAGTAATTAATAATATTTAAGTATTTAATTTGGATTCAGGTGGTACCATTTGGTACCACCTGGTCATTTATGATAGTGAAAAGTTCGTTAGCAAAAATGTTAGCAATATACTGAATAATATCAATACATGCTTTATTTATTGCGGAGGTATTTTTCTAGCTCTATTAATAGTGTAAGTCCAGATTGCTTCGTTGAAGAACTAATTTTCATTGATTCACGTATAAGGTCTAAAGTAATATTAGCGCCTGCTGCTACTCCAGTAGTCAATAAATCTGTAGTAGTTAGTGGAGGTTTTACAGCAAATATTTTAACTCCATTTATGACTGGAGTTACTATTCTTCCAAACCAGCCTTTTCGTTCTTTAGTGATTTTTTGCGTCAAATCTATTAGCCTAGGGCGTATATGAGTATCAATAAATTCACATTCTTTCTCTATTTCATCTGGAGAAGTATTTTGGTATAAAAGAGATCTGTAGTACCCGGTAAGATGAAGCATAGAAGACCAGAAAGGTAATAAATAATCTTTTAATCTTTCTCGTGCTTCAAGAATCGTATCTGCGTCAACAGATTTTGTTTGTGGAAGTACTAGATTTAGAGATTTTAGCGCAAGAATTGAAGCAAGTTGTGATGCAGTGAATCTAACAGAGTCTGTTTCAGCATTCTCCAATGATACATGAGGATTGCCTATAATAGGAATTTTTCCGCTGTCCACCATATTATTCAATTCTTCGATTCCACCCGTTGAAAGCAATTGTTTTCCTAGAAGGACTCTATAAGTATTCAATTCACCAGGTTTCCCTTTTTTAACTAATTCGACCTTTAAAGGCTTGTTATCCTCAAATATGCTGCAATTTATTACTTTGCTCTGGAAGAGATCATGATAATATATTCCAAAATTAAATACATTTGCTAAATAGTATTTAACAGTAAATAGTTGTTCATCATTAAGGGATGATATGGGGTCGTCTTCATCGAGTTCATCTCCAACACGTACAATTTCTACATTATTAGCCATATCAAATAATTTACTATCATAAGTAGTAAAGCGATAAACCTTAGAAAATTCGATAGGAAACTCAATATTGTTAAGTATATGAATTTTATCGAATATTAAACAAAGGGCTGTTAGTAGTGAAGAGTCTACCAATAGACCAGAAGTATAAATTGCTTCAAAAGTATCATACTTGGGTCTTACTAGGTCTTGATCGTCATTCATAAGACAAATCTCTAAAAGTATTGATTTGACTATAAATTTACATGAAATTGAAGACAAGATGCAACTACCGAAAGATAGACGAGGTATTTTATGAATATAAATCGATGACTTGCCCCCAGTAGTGATACCACCTATTAAGTCATTCCAGCGGTTAAGATAGTCTCAGGAGCTGGAGGCTGATATCCCAGAGAGCTATGAGGACGTACCTGATTGTACTCCCTCCTCCACTGCTCTATCAATACCTTTGCCTCAGTTAAAGTAGTAAATGTCTCACGGTTAAGTAACTCATCCCTCAGCTTGCCGTTAAAGGATTCGATATACCCATTCTCCCAGGGACTACCTGGTTCTATATAGAGTGTCTTCACCCCTAACCTGTTTAGCCACTTCCTGATGGCTTTCGCCGTAAACTCCGGACCGTTATCGGAGCGAATATGGACTGGGATACCCCGGTAGATGAACAGGTTAAACAGGGTATCAATAACATCTTGACTTCTAATCTTACGGGCTACCAGTGTAACCAAGCATTCCCGGGTATATTCATCAATGATATTGAGTATTTTAAAGGCTCTGCCGTTAGCTG
>CAYVOV010000030.1:0-28326 GCA_964453525.1 uncultured Dehalococcoidales bacterium
AGGTAAGGAAACCTTTACGCCCTATGGTAAAGTCAATCAGCACTACCCTTTCGGCTAGTGCCCTTGATAAGGCGTTTACCAGTATCGCCTTGTGTGAAACAAAGCCCTCACCTGAACGCTTGCCCTCAATATTCAGTTGTTCTATTTGAACACCCCCTATTGGCTATCCGATAGTGGGCAAGGCTATCGGCTTCACCCAGTAGTAAGCTGCCACCTAGCTGCTATCCGCTAGCCTAGATGGTGCTTCCACTATATAAGTCTCCGAAATGACCTGAATTGTTACCCCCCAATCAAGACTTTTTGCTCTCTTTTCCGCCACTTACAAAGGTATTTTCTATCGGCTACAGGAAGGGATTGACCGCTATTCAGCTTGTCGGCTATCAGCAAGAGCCGTTGCGGGAAACCTAGCAGGAAGGTTCGGGCATCTACCCAAGCGTCAAGGTCAAGTGCCTTATCATCGGCTATAAGTTCGCCTAGCTCGGTAGTATGCCCTTCACTGTCTATGATAGGCTTGTTAAGGCTTTCCAGCTTGATTGCTTTAGGACACTCCGAATAGAGATTGCCCTCTTTACACTTCTGCCGTTGTGCTTTGCTACAGTGCTTACAGTCCAGACCGCTATTGTAGCTGTAGTGGCTAAACCAGTAGTCTGCTACAGTTCGGCTGGCTATCCGATACATCACGGCTTCGGTGAAGGGCTTGTGTCCGTTGTTACGCTCTACATCGGCAAGGGTGAGTATTATCGTGTGGAGTATGTCCTCTTTGTCCTCTGGCTTCACCCTGTCGGCAAAGCGTGAAGCTACATTATAGTAAGCAAGCCACTCACCCTGTAGCTGGTCATAGCCGTTGCTGTGGACTAGGGCTTGTCTTTTGTGTCCGTTAGACCTAGACTTGATACTGCGGGGCTTTGTTGGTGATGACTGGCATATTGCCAGATGACCGCACCACTGACAAACGCCCTGCCTCGCTTTTAGAGTCCAGACACGATGACAATGGCTACAATGACCTTGAGGATTGCCGTTATCGCCGTCTGGTGCTGCTGCTATACTTGAACTCATACTTAACCCCCCTTTCAAAGAGGGCAAGCGTTCAGGTCAGAGCTTCGTTATTCGGTTGTTAAGGTGCTTCGTGTTTTGTGCATGTTTAGCTTCATTGTGTAACAAAAAGAACGATTGTTCACTGCGAAGAACTAGCTCGTTTATCGTCCCCCTCTAGAAGCGGGACAACAAGGAAAAAGAAAAGCCTCCCCGGACTAGTAATTAATGCTGGCATGGACAAGCATCAGCCAGTCTTGTTACAATTTCTAAGCGTTCGATGGGTTTGACAATCCATATAGGAACAGTCTGTAACGAAGAAGAGAATACTTATGGTAAGAGAAAATTTTGAAAAGGCCATGCTACTACACAAAGTGATCTCAATGCTTGGATGGGCTGGAAAACCGGAAGATATTGCTGATAAGGTTAGGCAACTTGAGTCTGGTCTTCCCGTAGAGGACCAGTTTGCCGCACTCTGTGTATGGATGGGAAAGTGTTCACTCATTCATAAATTAGAGCAAGAGCAGTTTCCTAATCTTTCCAGAGAAGAATATCAAGTGCCTGATTTGCTTGCTGTTTTCGACCTTGCGGGCAAGAAGATGCCAACTCTTATAGAGGTCAAGAAAACCAACGGAATACAATTAGCACCTTTCGGAGGTAATTATTATGCTAAATTGACAAACTATGCCAAGTTAATGAATTTACCACTCTTGATAGCTTGGTATATTAAGGATTTTAACCTGTGGTGCCTATTTGATATTGAGAGAATGCAGAGAAAGCGCAGCGCCTTCCACATTGATTTCAACACTGCCACTAACAATAGTTTATTGGGAGTGGTGTTGGATGATGTAATATTCAGAATCAAACCCGGGCTCAAATTTCAGTTCAATATACGAAAAGAATTAGGAAGTGAGATACGTGATTCGACTACAGGAGAGCTTCGCAAATTTACTGGTGTTTTAGAGGAAATTTCTTGGTTTAACAATAATGATGAGAGAATAAATGCAACACCTTTGCTTAGAAAGCTCCTCGAATTTCTTTTTTATATCGTCGATAACGATGCTACAGACAGTGAGAATGATGAATATGTAACCATGACTTTCTACACGACAAAGGAAGAGAATTTATTTGCCCATCAGTTACTCGGTGTAATGGCGTTTGGTACAGCCATCCTTAAGGATACTAGGCCCAGTTGGATCAACGTTCTAAAAAGCGATAGTTTTCAGATGGACTACAAATCAGTTCGGGATGCACTGGGTACCGGCGTAAAGGAAGGTGCGGTTAGTATGATTTTAAGGCAGAATCCTGTTATTCGCCCATCATTCCTATAACCTACTTTCCGGGAGTATAATAAGAGTTACGTGCAAATATCTTCCTAGTTTGGGAGGAGTCATGGGGTTTTTTGAACGCTTCGGGAAGACCCGCACTGCTGGGAGATACTTCAATGAAGCGAATAAATTTTGGAAGAGTGCTGAACGGCCTTTCAAGGCAAAAGACGAATCCGCCTTTGTTGACAACCTCGTAGAGGTAATTAGAAACTGCCAGTTGGCGTTAGTAGAGGATGGTAATTATGGTGATGCTTACGTACTCCTGGCCGATGCATTGTTATTAGCTGGGGTTTCTGATCCAATCAAAGCAGATAAAGAACGCAGTTGGTACTTAGTTACTAGAGCTGCTGCTGTCATCGACACCTGGTACACACTACCACATAGAGATTACCCTATCACAAAGAATGTCAAACAAGGAGAGAAGCTATTCCAGACTATATTAGGTATAGTTAACGCAGGGGAGTTAGAAGCAGACAAATATCCAATGAAATTGATAAATAGCTATCGGGAGCAATATGCTAGCGCTGCTATATCGCCAGAGGGATTAGAAGAAATATCTGATGTTCTGTTGAATCGAGACTACCTAAAAGGTACAGAATATACTCGAACGCCAAATCAGATTCGTAATAATTATCAATGGCTCGAAGAAACTCTACCCCCAACTTACTGGGATTTTTTAAAAAAAGTAATTCATAGAACTTCAAGCGTATCCTCGCCCTCTCTTCTGAATGAGCGAGCAGCTATGTGGGATCGGATTCAAAAAGCAACAGACGACCTGTTTATTCCTATGTTTGTTCAGGAAATCTTATATCGAATACAGGATGCATATAAACAAAAGAACTGGCGGCAGATGCTTGGTTGGCTTGTTGATATGCGCTTAATAAATGATTACCGTCGTAATGTACCAGGATACGATGAAGCTACTATGGAAAAATTTGAAAAGAGTTGGGCTGAGTTTTTCGCCCCAACAATTAACGAGGCAAGAAGAGCAAAGGACATCGATACAATGCTTCTCGCGATTGGTTGCAACCATTGGCTCCATATTGATGAGGTGGCTACTAAACTGTTAGAAGAGGTAAGGAACGAAGTTGGCGAACATGAGATGACATTACGAATACAGAAGATAAGTGAGAAGCCAATTATGATGCACGAAGAAGCAACCATTAATAAAACGAGAGAATTCATACATGCGAGCAATTTCTAAGGAAACCCGCCGGAGGTTATTATGAGTCTCTCAATATCTCACGTAGAAATAACAGGGAAAGCAGGATTGAAACCATTCTTGCTCATTACAGTCGCAGTCGAGAATGACTTGGAATACGAGATTGAGGTCTGGAGCTACAACCCAAAGGTCACCATTACATGCCCAAGTTCAGCCGGATCTTCAACTCTGACCCTCCCAGCTATCATTGAAGATTTTGGAGCCCTACAAAGGGTCGAGCCAGTTACTTCGGCCCGGCGTAGCCTGCATCGTTACGAATTGAAGATGCAGATTCCCTTGGACTGGTCAGACATCTATGCCATTGAACGAGTAAGAGGTGGACACGGTGGTGTTAGGATCATCTTGGATTGTCAGGTCCTAATTCTATACCAAGGAAAACCGGGTCAACAGCAGCAAAGGTTATTCGACAGGCTGAGCCGTCAGGGCTCAAGTCCCGTTTCAGAGGATGTGAGTCAAGAGCAGTGGCTAGCAATACTCAAGGATGTTGGGTATCGAGACTATATGATCGTCGAGGTCCCCGTAGAGGCGATACGCAGTAATCCCAAGCTTCTCGAGGCTTGGAAGCTTCTGGAATCCGCACGCGCCCGATATGAGCACGGTGATGACCCCGGAGTCCTCGAGGCCTGTTTCAAAGCACTGGACAGTGTGGCGCTGCACTTTGGAGCCAACGCTGGACATGCTTCTGCTTTTGAAGAAATCTTGAAACCAAACCTCCAGCATGACCTTAAGGCAAGACGAGCGGGCGAACTAATCCATTCAATTCGTGCCTATTCAGATAGAGGGCGACAATCCCAGGCCAGCCCTGACCGAACGGAGATACCTGTATCCCACAGAGATGCAGAATACGTGTTAATGCTTACGCGCGTCACCCTCGCCTACATGGCGAATATTCTCTCTTGAGTTCCCAGCACCTGCGCTCTTCCTTTGCTTGAAGCTAACAAAAGAACGGATTGTATGGACATGTTCAGGGAGGTACTGATGCAGCCTATAGCAGACCTAAGCCTTGCGGAGAAGCAACTCTTCGAGGAAGTTAAAGGCTTCCTGAAGAGCATTCGCATGAGCATTAGGGAATACCCAGAGAACTTAACAAAAGGAATCAAGATTCTTGAAAGCGTACGCGAGCGAACCTACGAAAACTTAAATCAAATACAGCATGAGGCTATGATATTACGAGCAGCGAGACAACTTCAGCAGAACGATTTCGCTGGTCAAGATGTAGAATGGTATTGGAACCCTAGACAAACGGGTGGAAAGGAAGAACCTGATCTTCGTGGCACATTAGCCGGGCACATTCTGGTGTCAGCTGAAATAACCACTTCAGGAAGGCCTAAGGGGGTAATTGACTTCCGAATCAGGGCAACACTCGAGAAGCTTTCTAATATGGCAGGGAAAAAAGTCTTCTTTGTACTGACGGAGGCAATGTATAGACGAGCGAGTACTAAGGTTGAAAAGGCAGGTTATCAAGTTGAAGTTCGACGTATATAATTGCGTGAACTAGTCTTTCGGAATGACCAAGCTTTACTGGATTTTCCTCTTGCCTTGGTCCAGAATGTTTAATAATAAGGATTATCTTTCTTCTGCTTACTAAATCAACGAGGCTATGAGACTGTGGAACAAGAAGCTATAAAAAATATGAATAACGATGAGTTGGGAAACATCGTAACAATGCTCCCACAGATGATAGAGCAGTTACGTGCAGAATTTGAACTCTTTTCCGGAAAACCAGTAGCTTTGGACTTCTCCAGTGCCGAACTGGGTTCCCTTGAGCGCAGGCTCAAGAAGCTTTATCTCATCACCAAACAATTTGATCTAGTGAAGGGAAAGGAGCTTACTCCCATATCAGCCAAAGAGAGACTTTCTCTAATGAATGACTACTTACGAGTAATCGTGCGTAGGATACCTAAAAATCGAGAGCCCTTAGATTATATGATTGAATCGCTCAATCGTCTCAGGCAGGCCCCATCGAATCAAGACCTACCAGAGGGTTTGGACTTTACGTCGAAATACAATGGTCTCTGCATCTTCATTGATGAACTACTTATGATTGTTCCTAAGTCTAGTGTTAATCTATTTCTTAACAGCGCCTTGTCCGAACATCAATTAGTGCCACAATTGCAGCGTATACTTAACAATCTGTCTTTGCCTAAAGGATTAAGTACGCTTCCGACACGGACAACAATTCAGACTACGGAGAAGCTAAAGCTAGCGCTTCATGATGTCACAACAGATTGGGAAGCCCTCATTGATCTAGTCTACGGACTCATTCTCCTTAAGGAGGGCCAGAGGCCGACTTGGAGTAATACGCGCAAGGTGGCGTTATGGGACAAAGTCGGAAAGGTAAGTCAGGAATCAAATCTGGCTGCTTTAGTGAAATCTGAGTGGGTTACCGTTCGGAACGCGATTGCCCATGGAATGGCACTCTATATTCCACCTGGAACGGGCATAAAGTTTCCAGATAAGAAAAGGATAGTTTTTTGGACTTTGACACAAACGTATCTTGAGGCAATTGATATATACCTTGCGAACCAGGCCATGCTTGGGATATGGAATATCGTACAGACAGCTGGTTTAATGGATTTCAAAGAACAAGTGACAAAGTTGAGGGTATTAGCATGCCAATAACTTGCTTGGCTCTCGGAGATTGACAATCTTCAAAATATTGCGGCGCCGATCATTGCGTAGCACGCGGTCTTACTGTGGAGAAATATGTTAGAACAGAACTCGCGGGAACAATTACTTGAAAAGCTTTTGACTGAACTCTGCAAAGAAACACTTGTAGAAGACAGCGAATTGAATCCACCAGTTACTTTTTACACTAGGGCTCCGGAGGGGAAAACTATTGCAGAGGAATCGACAACCATCTCGCTGAATAGTCGAGCATATACACTTCTTGAAAACTTGGTAGCCCAGCTTCGGGAAGAAGAACAATTGAGAATCAAACTAAGTAGAAAGGAACTGGAGCAAGAAGTAATAACATCAATTTTTGAAGGTACTCGGGCACTACATGAAGACACTTTCGACCCGCGGGTATTGGTAGATTCTCTTCTAACCCGTATAGAAAAAGGACGCGAGACATGGGATATCTACCTGCCGATAGATGGCTTAAGGCTACCTGATGATAAAAATTTACCCTTAGCTGGAGGAGTCTTTACAGTCCTGACGGATAGCGAAAAAGATTTACTCTATGACAAATATAAGAATATTTGGAGCCAAGCTAAATGGTATAGACCAGAGCAAGCCGAGGCAGGAATTCGTGCTCTTAGCGAATCCTTCGTTGAGACATTGGGTAGTAGCATATTATGGTACCACATACAAGTTAACGGGCGACAGCAGGCTGCCAAGAATCAAGCCATCGAATCAGCTTTATTAGCCATGGATATACTAACATTCTTTGCCCTGCTGAATGGGATAAACCCGGAAATATTTTCCAGCCATTTCCCTTATCAGGGAAATCGTAGCATAATGAAATCTCTTCAAATTTCTCGAACGCAAGGCACTTTGCATTCAGAATCTGGCATCCCTTACCCTTATACTCTTGATTCCTCCCAGTATGTGAAACTGACTAATCTTAGAGAATTTCAAGAAGTTCAGTCTATGTCCAATATAAAAGATATCAATCCGGTTCAACAAAGGTTTCTTTCAGGTATTCAGCAATATGCCGAAGCCACACGTCTGCCCTCGTCAAGCGCCAAACTGGTTTGGTATCTAAGTGCCCTCGAAACCGTATTACTGAAAGAGACCGAGTATGAGTCCAGAAAGGTCATGAAACGAAGAATCAGGAAAATACTCGGTAGTATCGCTGAAGAAAGACTTGGCCCACTTTATGACAAGCGCGTCAAGATCGTTCACTATGGTTATCGTACTCGGTCTAATGATGAGTTTGTTACAAAGACGGACATAGATTATGCTAGGAGCACTAGTTACCTGGGGATCATATCAGTAGTGAGAGACGCAAATAATTTTATGGATGTTAACGCATTTCTCGACCATGTCGATAATTTACCAACGTCATCTAAAGCAAATAATGTTTAATTCTAGTCCAATTCAGATTTTTCCCTATTAATAGTTCACTCATATTAGCATGGTGAGTATTTTGCATCGCAATCTCAACTATCTCAAATCCATGCTGTTCTGCCATTGAACGGACAGCTTCAGCATTGTCGTAAGTCATTAGGAAATCACCACGTATTGTTTTAACCAATGAGAATAGTTCTTCGTGGTCGAGTCCATTGTGGGTATAGAGCCGCGTTCCAGCCCTCTTACCAGCAGCAGTGTATGGAGGGTCTATAAAGAAAACTGTATCTCGCTGCTCAGCATGCTCACGGATGACAGCAAGCCCATCCCCATGAATAAAATCTATCTTATCCTTAATCTTCCCTATATTTTGTATACGTCTTGCTAAGGTTTGTGGGTACCAGCGGGATTTTATTCCTTTTCCTTGTTCCCCATATTTAATAAGACCAGCTCCGGGCGCCATAATCCCGCCATGACTTGTACGATTTCTGAGTATTGTATTAAATGCAGCCTGTCGTAAAGATTTGTCGTTATTGCTCAACTCTTTTTCTAGGGATTCTTGATTCATTTCAAAGTTGAGAATTCTGTCAGCCAGCCAATCAGCGTCGCCACCGAGCAACGCTTTCCAAACACTGGCTATGTGTTCATCCAATTCTACCATCAATACCTGATCTGCAAGCTTCTCAAAAGCTACGGTTAAAGCTACAATGCCTCCTCCAGCAAATGGTTCTACAAGTAGAGATGGCCTTTTTGGCTGGCTATTCAGCCAAGCTCTTATCTGAGGTACTAACCAAGTCTTACCCCCTGGGTAGCGAAACGGGCTCCGTTGCGGTACGGAAGCGACATTCACTACTCTCTTCAATTCGATAATATCACCAGAATTAACCTGCACCAAAGTCTTTGAGTTCCTCCACATCGATCGTTCTTGTTTCTGGTGGGTTGCCTTCAAGTTTTTCGTCCAACCTCTCTTGAAGCTTCTTCACAAAGTCATCGGGAGATCCCACTTCAGGTCGTATTATCCGATCCAGTGATTCGTCAAACAGTGTATATACCGTTTTTGACCTTTTTAACGAATAGAGTTTCTGTCTCTTGTCAAGGGTAAGATCATAGACTAACCAAACAATATCTGCCTGCTTGGGATCTACTTTCTTCAGATTGGGAAGTGTGGCGAAGAAACCCTCATCAAGCGCGACCGCTATTTTCTTTTTCCAAGCGTTCAAGATTCCGCCTTTATATAATAATTGAGGTACGAGGCGTTTTCGACTTGAGGAAAGATAGTCTGGTCGAGGATAATTCGTCTCTCTGCGCCAATCAAAAGATGCCCCTTCTTCGGGGTTTTGCATATAGTGTTCAAAAGGTCTGCGAACATTCCCCGATATATATACGGCCTGAACTTCAAGACCTCCAAAGTCAGTTATCTTCCCTGCAGGGTCGTAAGCAACCAATACCACATCTATATTCCCGGCCGTATTCCCGTTTCTATCATTTAAACGTACTTCCGTTAACGAAGTCCACGAAGTGCCTTCAGGGAAGAAAAACGTTGCGGCATCTTCAGCTATTATCCAGTCCTGCCGGAAGCGTACGGGACAAGTAATTGCTATATTGTTTCCATGTAAGACGCTGCAAACCCCAAGTGGATTGTCTGCCTTGTCCTTTGTGCAGTTTGGTACTTTATTCTGAAAAGGGCAAAGTTTAAGTCTGCGATATCTAGTTGCTTTTTCAGTCAAGTTATCGCAGGGAAATCCAAAAACCTCTGCTAAAGGGTGATTAGGCATAGGTATAATCCTGATATCTCCAGTAATTACTCCTCATGCTTCATTCTACACTGCCCCTTGTCATCTGGCAAGAATGGTCAACTTGAGAATATTGGCTTAGAATATTCTCAAGTTGAAAATGGCGGATGACTTCGAAAATCAACGTGTTTACTATCTGCCATCAACTCTTACAGACTCCTCTAATTATTATGCCATACGAAGTCGTGAATTATCTTCCTGTCAGACAAGTGCTGAGACCACCGTCTGAATCGTTCTTGCTGTAAATCTGCCTTTGCTTTTTCGTAACACTCCTGTAGAAAGTAATGCCACTCCTCATTGGTCATTTTTCGTCCCAGTTTCTTTTCCAACTCAGATTCAATTATCGGCCTGTAGGTTTCACACACCCCGGCTAACAGCATGACTGAAAACATAGAAATGCCTGTTTCGAGGCTATCCTCTAGGTTGTTCATTTTTTTCCTCCTCCTCTTTTATGTATTCTTTTACAGTCAGGTTTAAGGACTGTCCGCAAAAGGATATCGCGGAAACGATGGCTTTAGTGAAATCGGGAACTGCGTTTTGAGGCGTGATATTTCGTAGTTTTACTCTGAAAAATCCTTTCGAAAGATCCGCGTCTATAAGCATTTCACCGCTGGCTCCCAGTTGTTTGGCCTGTTCTTGAAAGTTGTTAATCATCGAATGCCTCCTCTATTTCGTCTTTACTTGCTGATTTGGTACTTCTAGTTGTTTGCGATTGTGGCTGATTCCCTGGTGTTTGTTGACTGGTATGTGGAACTGTAAATCCTTGTGGGGCCATTCCAGGCATCATTCCTCCCATGAAAGTCCCCATTATATTCTGGAGATGGGGTTCCATAAGACGGACCATCATGTCACCTACTGGATTTGTGGAGCGGCTTGCTCCCTGTTCCCTGACCGCGCCGAGTATTTGTGGCATGGCTTGCGATATAACCTGCTGGGCCGCCAGCTGGGCTGTTTCAGCACCACTTCCCTGCATTGCCCTAGCAGCTTCAGCCTGCCCTTTTTGCCAGGTAGACAGAAGATCCATTAAAGGTTTGATTGTCTCGGCAAACATCCTTAGCCCCATCATAGGAACACTCATGCCGGCCATGAATATCTTCCGATCCCTCAGATTGCCATCGAATATCTCGGCAACATCGGCCTCTAACCACTCCGGCAGTACCGATTCCTTTTCTTTCCGAAGGGCGAGAGTACCGTCCTTCGGTGAAGTTGTGGCAAATGGCTCCTTACCTGCCTTAATCCTCTTTCGGATCCGCTGTCTGACTAGAGAAGGAGAGTACCCTCTGGATTCTATTTCCTTCTGGTTAAATCCTTCTTCCAGTAGCTCATCTACTTCCTGTCCGAGATTTTCTTCTTCCTGATTATTATCTGTCATGTTTTCCTCCGTTCTTCGTATATTTTTGTTGGTTTACACAGCTAGATAGTCTCTAGATTCTTATCCTGTATAGCTAGCATTCATATCTACCGGTATGAGGTAGCTAGCTATGTGCTCATTTCTCTACCTCCCTTATCAGGCCGGGGAGGGGGTCACCCCCCCGGCTGTATTTACCTCTTTCTGTTAGTTACATTCCCCTCGATAATGTTCTTTGGTTTTAACCCTCGGGCTTTTAGGGTATTGAAGATATATCCCTGGCTACAATGAAGCTTTTTGGCTGCCGACGCCACGTTTCGTTCAGACTGCAAAGCCTCACAAATGTTTTTGAGCGGCATATTAAGTCTTTTACGACCTAAACCATTAATGACGACACGCTCACCGCAATACGGACACTGGATAATCATTATCCTTGCTCCTGTGCCGGGTCCGGATGACATCGGCTACACAACCATTCCGCTGAACTCCGTTGGTTAGCTTTTCTTAACCAGTAATCGGTTGAACCGCAAGCGGGGCATTTATATACCGGATAAGGCGGGAATTCTTCCCGGGCCATCGGCGGGGCTGAGTTTTGTGGACTAAACTCAGCTTTTTTAGCTTCAAACTGTGTTTCAGTGAGTTTATCTGAGCCCCTATTAGATATAGAATTTTTTATAAATTCATTTTTATTTTCGTTTCTATCGGGGTTGTGATGGAACTCATCAGGACTCATTTCTGAAGCTAACGGGGATGAGTTTGCCCCCTCGAAACTCATTTTTACCTGCCACAAAACAGCCCTATCCCTGGTTTTTTCAGACCTGAGCAATTGTAATCCGCTTGGATATCGGCGGCCGGCCCGAGCCGCCAGAGCATTACCAATCCGGCGGGTAAATCCCTTAGATTCTTTGCGAGCATCAGCCAGCGTATCCGGTAAGGTATCGTAAAAATCGCTGTCCTCTTCCAAATGCTTGGCTAGTTCGCTGGCAGTTATCGCCTTTTCTCCAACGCGGTCATACCATGCTGTCAGAAACGAGTCCCATTGCGGGGTCTCAGTATCTGCGGTGTCATAGACATAGTCTAGGTTACCAATGAAACCACGAATGCCTGCGTAATAAAGAGTCCCGCCAACTACCCTTACCCAGCTTTCGTATCCTCCAAGGTTGGGTGCATCCGGTGCTGGAGGTCTTCCCGCCAGAACCCAGGCCCGCAGAAGGGTAAGAATGGCACCCAATATCTTTCCTCTATTAGCCAAAGTCCACTCTTTGAGGAAAGGATGCCGGAACTTGGAACTGTCTCTGAGCCATGGTCTTGCTTCAAGGGAGTCAATACGAGATACCACACACCTCCGCGGCAAGTCACCACCTAATCGGATATTATTTCCCGTAGCGATCAGGGTCAGCTTGTTCGGCAGGATTATCATCTCATTGCAGCCGAGCACACGGTCTTGAAAGGTATCGGCAGTGAGCAGAGAGGCTAAGGCGGCAGAATATAGTGTACCTTCCACGTTATCGATTACGGCGACAGCTTGCCCTCTCAGGAGTAGGCCTGTTAGCCCTTTCCTCCATGCTTCGTCATCTCTTGGCGCCGACATCATGGCCGCGGATCGGCCGGTGTTAATGATGGCTATTGCTTCCGCTAATAAACTTGCTCCTGTACCGACTTGGGGTTTAGTAATAACACCCAGAGGGACGCAACCAGTAATCATCGGCCTGGCTGCCGGCGATATAATCATGGCCAGGGCATTAGCGTAGCTGGCGGGACCATCGAAAGGAAAATCATGGATTACATCATCCAGTATATTAACTGCCTGCTGTATGTTCTCCAAGGTAGGATTATCTGGTATCGGTGGCACATCAAGGTTGGCGGAAGGGAAATAATATAGTTTGCTGGCCGTATCATAACCGATATCTATCAAAATCGTGCCGTCGGAACGAATCACCGGAGTCTCAGTGATATTGAGTAGTGGAGGGAAACCCGAGTTCGGCTCAGCCATAATGTTCTCGGCGATATTGATAGGCGGTGCCGTTGGTACCGGAAGGCCTTTAGTCGTCAGTCTCATGAAATTGGCTACGTTGGCCAATTCATAACGGAGCTCCGACTCAGAAAGAGAGCCTATAACCGGTTTATCATCCTCATCAGCGACAATCCGGACCATCTTGCCGCCACGTAGAAAAATATGGGGCGGGTCATTACCATTGTGAAGTGCTGCCAGGGCTTCATGAGAAACGTCACGCAGATGTCGGTCAGTTACGATAACTTGAGGAAAGTCAGGATCGACTGGCGATTCGAACTTAGGGGCTTCTGCCGCAAGATGCTCAAGATCTTCCTTAGTACCACCTAACGCTATCCAGTCACTAGCGTCTTTGACTTGTTCCCCGGGTAGTTCTAGGAGCTTGATAGTGGAAGCTTTTCCAATAAGCGACCTGGCGATTTGTTGAGCATGGCTACGCCCGGACGTATCTTTATCGGGAATGATGATAACATTGGCTCCCTTAAGGCATTCGCTGTAGAAAGTCTGCCATTTGCCGGCACCCATAGGATTGCAGGTTGCGGCAAGTCCTAGCTTACGCAGGCTATCAACGTCCTTCTCACCTTCGGCCAGAAAGATAATGCAACCTTCTTGAATTGCTCGAATGACCTCGGGATAATGGTATAGAACACGCCTAACCTTACCGAGATTCCAAATCCAACCTCGTTTACCATCAGGCCGACGCTGGGTGAAGTGTTTTGGACGATACCGGATAACCTGAAAAAGCAACTTACCCTTTTCATCGGTGTAGTCATAGGTCGCCTCGATAGCTCTGTTTTCCGATTTGGTATTATGATTGCCATTCAGAAACAGGTCTTGGGGTTGTAAGCCCAATGGCTCGAGGATATCCAGGAGCTGGCAACCTGCAAAACAGTGGGGGAGAATTCTCCCCTCCACTTCGGTTATGCTGAGACTTCGCTGCCTATCATTATGCCCAGGACAGAGCGCCATGAACTGTCCGTTGGGCATTGTCTTGACGCCCTTGAGCAGTAGAAGGAAGTCATCGAGACTTTGGAGGGGGGTTGGTCTGTTCAACCTATACCCCCTCCAGAGCACTTAAGGCTTGAAGAAGATAAGATTTGAGGTTATTATCTTCTGTAGAGCTTTCCACTTGCCCTGCTCCTTTGAGACAGGGCCCCAGTTAGCCGCTTTATTGGTTAAGAGTCAATCAAAGCAAGCTCTACAAAGGTTTCGATATTTGAGACTACGTGTCTAAAAGCCAGTATAGGCGATGCCATGTTATTATTGTGACAAACCTGTATATTGAGAGCCTGGAGGTATCTGAATGAAAAGACAGACCGAGATAGTTGTGATTGGGGGAACCGCCTGTGGTCCCAAGGCCGCAGCAAGAGCCCAGCGGTGTGACCCGCACTGCAAAATTACTATCATAGAACAGGCGGGGAATCTATCGTCCGCTACCTGTGGATTTCCCTACTATGTTTCCAGAGTAATCGAGGATAAAAGCAGTCTGGTAGCACGTGAGCCTGACTACTTTAAAGATGTATTCGATATCGATGTTCTTATCAATACACGGGCTGTAGCTATAGACAGAAAAGCTCATAGAGTCGATATTCTTAATCTTGAAACCGGGCAGGAATCGTCGGTCGGCTATGATAAACTGGTGCTGGCAACAGGCAGCCTGCCGCTGATACCTGAACTGGCCGGAAAACAATTAAATGGTATTTTCACAATGAACAAGATTGAAGATGCCTACACTATTCATAATCTTATCTCGGCAGGCAAGACGGGTAAAGTTGTGGTTGTTGGTGCTGGTTTGATAGGACTGGAGATGACTGAAGCTTTTGTTACTCAGGGTCTTGAAGTGACCGTGGTGGAAGCTCTGGACTGGGTTTTACCGACTCTTCTCGATTTTGAGATTGCCGCCCACGTCGAAAAACATCTAAAGGAAAAGGGGGTGAACCTGATATTCGGACAGCGTGTCACCGGGTTCGAGGGTGATGGCAGCGGAAAGGTGAGCAAGGTTATCACTGGAGAAATGGAGATTCCGGCCGGGACGGTGCTTCTTGCCCTGGGTAACAAACCGAATATCACGCTGGCTAAGGATGCCGGACTGGATATCGGTTCCGCCGGAGGTGTCTCTGTTAACCGGTATCTCCAGACGAGCGACCCAGATATATATGCCGGCGGTGATTGCGTTGAGAATATCAACCGGATTACCGGGCAAAAAATGCTTGCCCCGATGGGGTCCACAGCCAACAAGCACGGGCGGGTGATTGGAACCAACATTACCGGCGGACAGGATGAATTCCCCGGCGTGCTGGGCACCGCTGTTGTAAAGGTTTTTGATTTTAATGTGGCGAGGGTTGGACTTAACGAGGCACAGGCACGGCAGGCGGGCTATGATGTGGTCACTTCGCTTGTTCCGGCCGATGAGCACGCTTCTTATTATCCGGGAGCCAAGGAGATTCTAGTCAAGCTTGTAGCGGACAAAGCCGATAACAGAATATTAGGCGGGCAGGTGGTGGGCCCCGGTGAAGCGGCAAAAAGAATCGATGTGCTGGCTAGCGCCCTGACTTTCGGAGCTAAAACTGAAGACCTGGCCAATCTGGACCTGGCTTATGCACCGCCCTACAACAGCGCCATGGACCCCCTGCATAATGCAGCTAACGTAATCCGCAATAAGCAATCGGACCTTGCCAGAACAGTCACCCCGCTGGAGGTTAATAATAAAATCGAACAGGGAGAAAATTTCATTTTCCTGGACGTACGCAATCAGGACGAATGGGAGACAGAACACATCAAAGCCCCACAGGCAAGGCTGATACCGATAGAGGAACTGAGAAAGAGGGTCGACCAGCTTCCCCGGGACGCAGAGATAGTCGCTTTCTGCCGGACAAGCATCCGCGCTTATCAGGCGCAGCGAATACTTGAAAGTAACGATTTTACTAACTGTAAATTCATGGACGGCAGCATTAGAGCCTGGCCTTATGCTATATCAGCTACCAGGCAGGATTCCGAAAAATAGGTATAGGGACGCTTCTACACACGGGGGGATGCGATGCTAGGCTGAGTATGTTAACGAAAGCTCCTAGATTTTCATCTTTGATTCGGCAGAATTGAAAATTATTAATATATTCATGTAGTGTGATCACTGATTAATTATACTTCTTAGGTCGTCAATGAACTTATCAAACATTTTCACTTTATCACTTTCCTCAACATCTGTTTCACTAAGAACACAGCTTCCATCAGTATCAATTTCAACTATGGCTCGGCCTTTTTTAGCTGGATTCTTTATCATTAACGTCCTGTCTTCATCAGGTGTTACGAAATATACTTTAATATGCCTTGTTGATTCGTCTGATGCAAGTTTTATTTTCCAATATCCTGTTTGAGCAATCCTTTCTCTCAAAGTTACTTTACTCGATAGGACAGCAATAATCTTACCGTATTTTATTGGACTCTATCTTATTTCTTATCCAGTCCCAATCAGGATCTCCATGATTAAAGAATGACGTAATATTATCCTTTAGCCACTCATAATAGTCGTCTTCTGTATACTGGCAGAATGTTTCAACTAAAGCATTTTTCAGAATATTATCGGGGACTGTCAAACCTAGCTCATCTAATTCTTCATCCAGGAACTTCTCGATTACTGCTCGGTCAAGCATCTCGAACTCCTTATGGTTTTTAACTAAATTCCACCTCAGCAAGAGTTATATCATTTTGCACAGTATCAACTCTGTACTTTAGCAATCGAACTACTTTCTCTTCGATAAGCTTCCTTTTTAGTACGTATTCCATTACTTTATCGTGAAAGTCATAACCTACTAATATGCTCTGAACCATTTCGTTATCACCACTGGCAAGCTTTCTGACAAGCCAATTCTCATATTTAATAATCTGGTTCAGGTTTTCCTCTAGGCAAATGTTTGTTTTTAATTCGATACACGTAAAGTTGTGAAGGATTTCAACGCCATCAACTGATGTAACATGAGTGAGAAAAATATCCATTACTTTATTAAAAGAGGTTGGAACATAATTTAGAAAGTCTGCATATTCTCCAATAATCTCCTTCATTTTGCCAAGAGCAAAGTTTCTCATAAACCAAGCATTTAAATAACCTTCGTATCTAATACGACCTTTGCTATCTGTTACTAGACTCAGAGGTAACTCTGTATCCTTTTTCTGATAAGGTTTTGGTATGCTTTCTATTGAACTGAATATTGGATTATTCCTTAATAAAAGACGTATTAGTTCTTTGCCTTCCTCAGTAGTTATTGGGTTATGATTTTTCAATCTCATGGCACCTAAATCGAATGTCCATATCTTGCCTTTGTCCTGTAAATCTAGAACATCACTGAGGTCAATTGGCCTAGGGAAATGTCGAATTGATGGTTCAAAGCAGACTCTATAAGGATACTTCTGTTTTTTATCATTCCAAACGTTACTTTCATCAAAGAAAGGAAAACTTGTAGCTTTCCATAATCCATATATCCCAATATTTCTTACATAAAAGAATATGAAATCCCCTGGTTTGATAGCTTCAAAACTAGCTATGACCTCGGCATTGATCCTTTCAAGTGGCTGGGAAGCACCCCCATATAATCCAAACTCAAGACAATTTTTAAAGTTTTCTTGACTAACTAAGAATATATGGCTTCCCACGATTATCCTTCCTTTAGAATCCGTATATCACACCATTGTCCACATTATTATGAAAAAGAATATCGCCTTTATTGATTCTGATTACTATTGGACCATAAGTTTTTTCGGTAGCAAACAGCATTCGAGAAAAGCATTCTTCTTCTGTACTATTAGTACAAGCAAATAAGAAACCTCTTGTTAATATGCTTTCCTGGTTACTAACTAATATTTCTTTATTATTATTTACCTGTGAAAAACTCATCAACATATTTACCCTTCATTTTTGGCTATTATAGCACCATATACAATTATTGAAAATTTTTTGCTATTTGAGTACCTATCACTTTTTTATACGATAGGAAGTTGACCAAAAAAGAAAGGAATTTACTATTACCATCGCGGTACCTTAATAATTTCATATTCTTAATCGTATAATTAAGGTATGTTCTCTAATTGTCCGCGTGGTAGATTTTAATAATATTATGTTCATATGCCAAGTATTATCTTATTCTAGCGCAATTAAATAGTAATTGAACTGTAAAGTGCTCTTTGTGAGTAATCGTTTCACACCCCCGCTTTTACATTTCTGGCTTCGTTGAGGATACGTACGGCGTGGGAGGTGTTGAAAGCGCCGCAGACGCAGAACTTTGCCATATAGCCGGCGGCTTTTTCCGGTTTAAGTCTTCCTTCCCTTACCCTGTCTATCATTTTCCTAGCAAAGTTGCTTGAGATAAGGCCGTGACCGCACATCGTGGTCAGGGCCAGCACGTGCTCATCGGGCAGACAGCAACGCAGTTGGCCCAGCTGATGCATTTCTCTTTATCCATGTACAATACCTTCCATCCTCACAGTATTACGACGCCAGTCCATACTACAGAAGAGAAAAAGTGAAGCGTTTCTTTGTCTTTTCTGTTTACATTCTAGTTGTATTTGGCAGGCGGAACTACGCGCAGGCAGGTGGGTGGGAACAGATATATTGACAACACCGCTGCTGCGGGGTAAACTCAGGTCCCGCCCTGCATAACGGACACCGGAAAGGAGAGTTGATATGAGTTTCCCGAAGGACTTTATATGGGGTGCTGCGGCTTCGAGCTACCAGATTGAAGGAGGCTCTTACGAGGACGGCAAGGGTATTTCCGTCTGGGATATGTTCTGCCGGCAGCCGGGCAAGATATGGGAAGGCCAGACCGGTGATATATCCAGCGACCATTACCACCGCTATCAGGAAGACGCCCGCCTGATGGGAGAAATCGGCATCAAGGCATACCGCCTGTCAATCTCCTGGCCGCGTGTTATCCCCGAAGGCACCGGTGCCGCCAGCCAGAAAGGGCTGGCGTTTTATGACCGGCTGATTGACGCCCTGCTGGAAAACGGCGTCCAGCCCTGGGTGACGCTGTTTCACTGGGACTACCCGTATCAGCTTTATAAGCGGGGCGGCTGGCTCAATCCGGATAGCTCGGACTGGTTTGCCGAATACACGAAGGTAATCGTTGACAAGCTGTCGGACCGCGTCTCTCACTGGATAACGCTGAATGAGCCGCAGGTATTTATCGATGCCGGACACCGCGAAGGCAGGCATGCCCCGGGGCTTGTCCTTGGTCACCCGGACCTTCTGACCGCTGCCCATAACTCTCTCCTGGCACACGGTAAAGCTGTTCAGGTAATCCGGGCGGGAGCCGGGACAGGGGCCGTTGTCGGCGCGGCGCCGGTGGGCACAACTATGATTCCAGAGACGGACAGCGAGCAGGACGTAAGGGCGGCACGCGGTCAGATGTTCTCAATAGTGGAGAAGACTTTTATGAACAACACCTGGTTTGCCGACCCCGTGGTGCTGGGCAGGTATCCGGAGGACGGGTTGGAACTCTTCGGCAGCGACATGCCTGAATTTCCGGACGGAGATATGAAGACCATCTGCCAGCCGCTTGACTTCTACGGGGCAAACATCTACCGCGGGCAGGTTACCCGCGCTACAGGCAACGGTAAAGCAGAAGTGGTGCCCGTTCCCGACGGGCATCCTATAACAACAATGGACTGGCCGATAACGCCTGAAGCCCTCTACTGGGGTCCCCGTTTCCTCTACGAACGGTACAAGCTGCCGATAGTCATCACCGAGAACGGCATGGCTAATATGGACTGGGTTCACCGGGATGGAAAGGTGCACGACCCGCAGCGTATTGACTACCTCAACCGGCACATCAGCGAGTTGAGGCGCGCCATAAATGACGGCGTGGCGGCAAAAGGCTATTTCGTCTGGACGATTATGGACAATTTTGAGTGGGCACACGGCTACAAGCAGCGCTTCGGACTTATTTACGTCGACTACGCCACCGGCCAGCGCACCCTCAAGGACTCCGCCCACTGGTATAAGCAGGTTATTACCTCAAACGGGGAGAGTATTGGGGAGTAGCGGCAATATTGTGTAATCTACATATAGTTTGTCAGGAATTAAAAGGGTTATATCCCGGTTTTTTGATTAATGTTTCTTCTTTTTCCAGTATTTCTGGTCGGTAAACCTTCTCAGGCCAGACCTCGGGGTCGATTTCTTCAATAGAAACCGAGACGGATTTCTCTTCACATTCGGCGATTTTTGTAACACTTTCCGTAATTGCTACAGCCAGCCTATTTTTCTGTTCGGGCGTTCTTCCGGGATACATTTTTACTATTACATGAGGCATAATTCATATCCTTTTTATAAAATTTTCATTTTCGTTCGGCTACTACCTAGTGACTTCCGGTATAGGTCTGACTGATGTTCCTGGTGAGAAGGTAATATCTATAAACATAAAGGGCTTGTTGACTGTCTTTATATTCAGCGGGCAGTGCATCAGTCCCTTCGGGATAAATACGCTGGCGGGGGAAGTTATTACGTGCTTATCCTGGTTTTCTCCCAGGTATATCTCCACCTCACCATCCAACTCGCCGATGTTATTCGGGTCGCCGCCCCAGAACATGATTAGCTGGTCGAAGTCGTGGCTGTGAGTCTCGTCTACCATAAGCAGTGGCTCGGTAAGCAACGACCAGCCGAGGGAAAAGTTATAGCCATCCAAGTGCTTTTCACCGAATACACCAATCTGAGGCCGGGTAATCTGCCTGAAAATTGATGTCATCGTGTCGAGTTTCTTAACGTACCGCTCTGTATCCGTCATCTGAACCTCCTGACTTAAATAAGTACTATAGTTATACCACGAAATGGCTCTGTTTGCATGTGGATAATCAGACGGATTTTTTAAGGCAGGCAATGAGCTAGCCTCAGCAGATAATAGAGTAGCGTTAAGGTCAGTGATGCTGGTAAAATAGATGAGAGAGACAGTAATGCCAGTATATCGGAATTTCTGAGCCGTCAATGGCTCAAGCTCCAAAGAATTTCAGTAGAATCCAGGGAGTGAATAGCGGGATGGAAGAACGCTACGAATTTGAAAAAGTAAACCTTCTTTCTGTCATTGCGGTGGGTGTACCGGGGAAACGGACATTTTTTCTGGCCATGGGGGAGAAAGAGGACTGGGTGCGACTATGGCTGGAAAAAGAACTGCTTGAAGCTCTGCACCTGGCTATTGACCAGTTTCTTTTCACCCTTGCCAACGAATATCATGTTTCCCCGGATGAGGCAGAAGAGTCTTCTCTGTCTGACGATTCTCCGTCAGGACTCCCTTCCATTGAGCTCGAGATAGACCAGATTGCCCTTGGATATGAACCGGAAAGAGCAATATTCGATTTTATAGTTCACGAATTGGGGCCGGGAGAACAACAGCCGTCCGAAGTGCATTGCCAGACGACCCCAGCTCAGCTGAAAAAGCTTGGCAACCAGGCCAAGAGTGTTTGCGCTGCCGGCCGGCCCCGCTGCCTGCTTTGTGGAGGCCCCATCGATCCGACAGGGCATATCTGCCCAAAGCGTAATTAGCTATCCATTGGTATACTGATTGAAGGCTCTCACCGGGGGTGTTCTGGTACCCTGTTTGACTATTCTCTACCCCTTATGACCTCGTGGCGGCAGTATGGTATTAAGCCAAGACAGAGGGGTATGAGAAATCCGAATATCTCTCACCACTTTTCTGACGGTATCCGGTGCTCCCACCACGAGAGGAGATGACCATTTGCCAAGGCTATCCAGTACTTCTTTATCATCATCCTGCTTTGTCTGGAATTTTTCCAGAGGTAGCCAGTTCCTCACTCTCGACCTCCTGGTGAAAGCCAGACCGCCGGCTTCCTTTACCAGTAAGACCCCGGCGGCTACATCCCATAATTTCGGTCTACCAAACAGTGCATACTGGAAAACTCCGCAGGCGGCCAGGGCGAGTTCCAGAGCAATGCTACCCAGGTTCCTTGTTTCGTGCGGTTCTTTCCGGCTCTTGCCGGAAAGACGGAAATGCCTCCCAAATTGAGCCGGGATTTCCGAAAGCGGACGCCCTGATGGCTCCGTGGCTATCTCTATCCTTTCGCCATTGAGAAAAGCCCCCCTGCCGAGACAGGCATGATAAACGCCTTCAGCAGCACGGTGACTGACCGGCACATAGATACTTCCAGCTATGGGGCGCCCCTCGTACAGTACTCCGATTGATACGGCAAAGAGAGGCAGACCATTTATAAAATTGGAGGTTCCGTCCAGAGGGTCGAGTACCCAGACAAAAGGCGAAACCGATTGACCCAGCGCCCCGCTTTCTTCGCTTAAGATACCATGCCGGGGAAATTTCTCTCCGATAGCTTTCTTCAGGTATTCCTCAGAACGCTTATCGGCGATAGTGACCGGGTCGCTCTTCTTTTTCCCCTTGAACTCCACCTCCAGAGGCTTGCAAAATTGCTCAAGTAGAATCTGCCCGGCCTGTTGAGCAATATAAACGGCATGAGCTTCAATCTCTTCCAGGAGCGAGCCGTCTATATTCACAGCATTCATGGCATGAAGTCAGCCTATTATCCTGTGCTTGTTGGACAGGTAGTCCTTCAGCACATATTTACCCAGGTCGTCCGGACTGGTAAAAAATACCCTTCCCTTATTAAGCCGCGCCATCTGGATAATGAAGCTGGTAAAAAACGGGGAGCTTTCAAACATAAAAGTATTTATTACTATACGCTGGGCAGTACAGGCTTTTACTTCTCTCATCGTTTTCTGCAGGGTTCGCATAGTGGGTGGATACTGGAAATATACCTGGTTACCTTCCAGGTGAGCCGTAGGTTCACCGTCTGTCACCAGTATTATTTCCTTATTGTCACAGTTCTGGTTGGCCAGCAGTTTTCTGGCCAGCCGCAAAGCATCCTGGTAATTGGTACCCTGCTCGCCCCGTATTGACGAAGTCAAGAGCAGGTCCTTCCCCTTTACCTCACGGGCCCTGCTGGAGAAAGTCAGGACATGCAGAGAGTCCTTGGGGAAACGGGTCCTGATAAGGCTGTCCAGGGCTACGGCCACCTGCTTGGCTGACTCAAAGTAGCCGTTCATGAACATTGACAGACTATGGTCGAGCATGAGAACAGTTGCCGAGCGGGTAGTTTCTTCAGCTTGAAGAACTTCAAAGTCATCTATATCTAGTTTGACCGGGTAGGACGGTTCCCGCAGTAGCGAGTTCATTATCGTCTTCTGGATATGGACGTGAAAATCATCACCGAACTCGTATTTCTTGGTCTCTTCTATCTGTTCGCTGCCCGTACCTGTTTTATGGATATCGTGCCCGCCGCTGCGGTCTTTCTTCAACTGGGAAAAAATACTGTCCAGGGCTCGCTGGCCGATTTTCCGTATCCCTTTAGGAGTCAGTTCGTATCTATTGCCCACCCGGCTGATATAACCTGCCTCCTCCAGCAGCCGGGCTATTTCACGCACGGATTCCAGTTCTCTTTCCGCCTCTTCACCCATTATTTCCCTGACCAGTGAGTCATCAATATTATCCAGTGAAGGGTCATACTGCGCCATTTTCATCTGCTGCTCCAGGTTGTCCATTTTCTGAAGAGTCTCCATCAGTTTCATTGCTTCCTCATAGGAAATGGACTCTTCACCGGAAAACGGGTAACGTTTCTGCATGCCGTCACTGGGATAAAGCCTCTCAAGGTAGGCAGCCATCTTGGCCAGCTCGTACTTGGTGGCATCATCCAGCATTGAGTCCAGCAGGTCCTGCAGCTCCTGCCGCGCCTCGGGCGAAAGGCTGTCCATCAGAGATTGCGCCTGGGCAATCTGGTTCTGCAGGTTCTCCACCAGTTCCTCAAGGTCTTGTGGTGGATTACCGCCGAAAAAGTTGCCGAACTGTTCCATGAAGCCTTCGAAATCAGGAGATTCTCCTCTCATGCGCTGTTCCAGCATCTGGTTGAGGGCTTCAATCATGTTTCTCATACTGGCCAGGGCACTCGGGTCCATGTTCTTCAGGCGCTGCACCATATCTTTACCGAACTGCTCCATGGCGTGCTTTTTTAGCATATCCATCAGTTCCTTAAACTGGTTCCTGGCGTCCTCGTCCATGAAATCATAATCGGTCAGTTCTTTAATCCGGCCGCCTACATCCGGGGGCAGTTCATCGAGCTTCGCCCGGTTCTGGGCCGCCCTGTCCTCAATGTTTTTTAGTAACCGCTGCTGGACCTCAGGAGCCAGCTCACCACCACCACTTTCCGCTCTCTGTCTCGCTTCATCCAGTTTTTTCTGGATTCCCCGGCGCTCTGTATCCAGTATCTTGTCCAGCTTCTGCTTTATCTCGTCCATGATTGAGTCAAGGTTGTATTGACTGAGCCGGTCCTGTTTCATACGACGCAGACGCTCCATCAGTTTGTCCAGGCTCGGCATTTGCCGACTCTGCCCCCTGAGTCCGTAACGCTGGAGAGCGCGGAGCGCCTGCGACAGGTTTCCGTGCCGGAAAATGTGCTTCCCCAGTTCGTCCATAATCTGGTCCGTATCCAGGTCAAACAGCTCCTGGCTCCCGTCCCACTCTGAATATATAAAGTTGCCCATTTCAATTTCCTCCGGCAGGGTTATGCCCCGGATATCTATATATAATTGTAACACGTTGTTGTTCAGCAAGGAAAAGGACAGTCCAGAAATCCCCTGTCTAAGAATAACCTAAATCCAGGGCCAGGGCACGCTCCGCCGTGAATCGGGGTAGGTGAATACCGGTTTTTCAATAATCCATTTAATTCGCAACTCAAGGGCTTCCACCTCCTCCTCTTCAAGCAACCGGAGCAGAGCCCGGCGTAACTGCTTTTCTTGCCTCAACTTATCCCGCAGCGATTTAACGTCCGCCAGCAGTTTTTCCGGCACTTTCTGGCCGGAAAAGTCCCAGAGCACCGTGCGGAGTTTTGGCACTGTATTGAAGGTAAGCCCGTGGTCTACCACCCAGAGCCGGCCATCTTTGTCTTCCAGAAAGTGACCGGCTTTACGGTCGGCATTGTTGACCAGGTAGTCAAAGAGGGCTACCGGCTTCAAAACGGACGGGTCTCTCATTATCCGTGAGGTATGTCTTGTCCCTCTCATCGAATCAACAAACCACTGCATCGAACCGATACCGAATGGGCCTTCGCGGATAACGGTAGGCGGAATCAGGTACCATTCAAGTGCCTGGCTCACCAGGAAGGCGGCGTATTCTCGCTTGTAAAGAGTGCCGTCAGGGAAATCCCATAGTGGAGTTTCACCGCGGCGCGGCTTATAGATGGTCTTAATCTCCGTCCCATCCTTTACCATCGTTGCTAGAAACACGTAGTTGGACCCGCTGAACAGCAAATCACAACTCTTAATCTCTGCCTGCCGCAGGAGATGACACGCCCGGGATATTGCCGCCGCCTCCTTGTCAGGCATCCAGGATTCCGGATGATTAAAATTAAATTCTGTTTCTGAGTCTCTTTTCATAATCATAACTGGAAATAAATAATTTCTATCTCAAAACAGCCTTATCAGGGTTGGGCCCCAGCCCAATCAGATTAAAATAGGATTATAGAGTAATCTATGCCCTGTTTCAAGTGATTCCAGATACGTCTCGGGAGAGATGGGTTTTGAGATAGGGAAATGATAAGCTGCACGAGCTGGCGTTTTGTGTAATCCGTAAAATCTGGACGCTGCACCTGAGTTACCGGCGGAGAGACCCCATTAATGTTCTGACATTATTCTCAATTTCCAGCAGGTCCTGAGCATTGGGACGTCCCCTGATATCCCCCAGCTTTCCTCTGGTACTGAGTTCCTCTTGATTGTGAAACTCGCCGACTGTATACCATTTTGCGACTACGTCAAAGCCGATGTGCTCGAAGAATTGTCCCAGATATTCGCCAACCGGCGTCGCCTCATTTATACCGGTGTGGGGGCCCGAATAAGTACAGAAAATCACCGCAGCCTTACCCTCAAGCTTAGGAGCACCCAGTTTTATATCGCCCCTTTCCCGGTGCACCTTCATTTTCTGGCTGATATAATTCATAACCGGCTGCGGCGGGAGAAACTGGTACGAAGGCGTGCCCAGGAAAACAAGGTCATAATCATATAATTCCTCTTCTTCCGCCTCAGCAATTTTCTTAACCATAGGTCTGATGCCTTCAGCAACCAGTGTTTTCCTTATGGTATCTGCTACCTTCTCCGTGTTTCCGGTAGCCGACCAGTAAATAGCAAGCACCTTTAACCCATTTCCCGTATTACCTGTGTTCATATATGCCCTCCAGAATATTTATAGTACTGTCTTATTTAATGGTTCAACCGCAGTAGGAGCGCCCTGGTGAAATATCACCGGCCATTTGCCATTGTTTCTCCCTGATGTTCCATAACCCGCATCTGGATACTATCAAAACAGAGCTAAGGTATCAATAGGCATAGCGAAGATGCCCGGTGGATTTCATGAGATTTCTTTACGCCTGGTGAAAGACGATGGATATGAACTGGTGGAGCTGAGGTGACAATATTAAGAACTTTTAAGCTTGAGTTCTGCCTCACAATTTAATCCTTGGCCTGTACCGAAGATAATTGTAGCAATATATCACGCTGTGAGCAACTAAAAAGAAGATCAGCATTGCTCAAGAACTATAATAAAACCGGATTCGGTACGTATGCCATTAGTAGATTCAACATTACTGCCGTTGTTAATTAACGAGATACTAGAATATTAAATCCGAAACTAGTTTAACATTTTAAGGCCTGGTTCTAGTTTATACAATGTCTGAGGAAGCACATTGGAATGGTGCCAGGAAAGTAAAAGCGATTCTAAGCTTGGTTTTCGAGAATGCCTTTCAGATTGCTGAGACTCTTCTTTAACTCCTTACGCATCGAGCTTATCAACATCGGTGAAAACAGCTTGAAAATCCCGCGCACTTTCATATTGTACGCGATGGTAAATTTGACGTGTTCTTTTATGGATTCATAGGTGTTATGTTGCTCAACGATCATACCCACGGAGGTTATATTCTTACCAAACCTCTCGGTTGGCTCACATTCCGTGACCTTTGCAGTCCACTTCATACCAAGGCCCATCATGTGAACAGTTCCCCTGAATGTAGTACCGACACTCACGGTTCCCTTAGACGTTTGCTCCGCTTCCGGTAAAATCGACTGCCACATCGGCCAACTCTTTGCATCAGTGGTATAGTCAAATACTTTGTCGATCGGACACTTGATTTCAACACTTTCTTCAATTCTTGGCATCCTGACCACCTCCTCAGAAAGTTTCATCCTGAGTTCCGATTAACAGTGTAGTCTTCATCACCATTAGTGTCAATACGATTGAAAAAAGTAATAAATTTAGTGAATGTGACGCCATAATTATCCCTTTGGGTAAAACACGGCCTCTTAAGTATAGTTCCTGAAATAATGGGGGAAGTTTATTCAAAGTAAACACTGAAAGCCTTGCGCTTTTTATTGAAAGGAAGGCGGACTGGCGGCACGAGTATGATTTGAGTTTTATCTTGGGTTTTAAAGGTTTTTACTGGAGCTGGGGTATCAATAGGTAGTACTTTCGAAATGGTATTCTCCCTTCACATTTGGTAGAATAGGAACGAGCGAGAAGACCGCTGAATAGCTATGGTTGATTGGAAAGACAAACTAATTGCAGATCCGGTTCCGTGGCTGCTGGAACCCGACGAGTCCCAGCCAGCCATCCGCTATTATACTTTGCGTGATATCCTCGGCCGGGACGAGAACGATAAAGAAGTCAAAGCTGCTAAAGCGGCCATCATGGCAAGCGGACCAGTGCCGGTAATCCTGGCGGCGCGGCAGCCGGAGGGATATTGGGACAAGCCAGGAGCCAGTGATGGACCCAAATACCGCGGGACCGAATGGGCTCTCGTTTTCATGGCGCAGCTTGGTGCGGACGGAGCCGACTCGCGTGTTCGCGCCGGCTGCGAAATTCTGCTCTCCCAATGCATCGCCAGCAATGGTGGTCTGTCGTGGAACGGCACGCCTTCTGGTTTCGAACATTGCATGGCGGGCAATATGGGGGCGGCTTTGATAGACTTCGGTTGGCTTGACGACCAACGCTTGCAGACAGCAATAGAATGGCTGGCGCAGACTATTACCGGAGAAGGAGTGGCCGACGCTTCGAACCGCGATACAAACAGACGTTACTATAAGTCCAGGAATTCAGCTCCTTTATTCGTCTGTGCCCTCAATGGTAATTTGCCATGCGCCTGGGGAGCAATCAAGGCAATGCTTACCTTGAGCAAGGTACCACCAGCGCACCGGACCAGAAACATGCAGGCGGCTATAAAACAAGGCGTGGACTTTTTATTGAGCTGTGACCCGGCAGTTGCCGATTATCCTTTCGGCATGGGAAATAGGCCAAGCTCAAGCTGGTTCAAGTTCGGCTATCCTATCGGCTACATTACCGACGTGCTTCAGAACCTGGAGGTCCTGGCAGCGCTGCGGCAAGCCGAGAATCCTAAGCTAGCCAACGCGCTAGATCTGGTCATTAGTAAGCAAAACCAACAAGGGCGCTGGTTACTGGAACATACCTACAATGGTAAGATGTGGGTGGACATAGAAAAGAAAGGGCAACCCAGCAAGTGGGTCACCTTAAGAG
>CAYVOV010000031.1:0-20317 GCA_964453525.1 uncultured Dehalococcoidales bacterium
GTCTTTTTTTCTCTTCTTTTACCACTGACGGATTCCTCCAATCCCAACGATTATTAGAATAAAACCACCGATGCTGTATACTCGTTAATATAGTCCCAGCTGTATTCCACGCATAGCTGTAGTCCCTTAGGCACCTGCACACAAGCCATGATACACAGACACTCGCTGGTGATTCCGATATCCGTAAAAATCCTTAGAATAGTAGGTACGCCTTCCAGAACAGTTCCATTTTCCAGATGGCTATCCTCACCTCCGGGTGCGGGCAAGGTCTTTAGTCTGATAACTGAACTGCCGCACTTCCATATTCGTTATTTTTTACCTGTCTTTCATTCTTTACCACCAAGTTTCTTCTGTACCTGCGGTTACAGCTTTGAATTCGGTACCTGTGAAGCCCAAGAAGTTATACATAAAATCCAAGTTCGTTAATACAGGGGTTGCATTGAACTACAAATCTGTGAAACATTTGCGATACTCTAGTTCCTAGGCTAACAATCAGTTCACTATACTCAAACAAGAAGGTATCAAAAATTGCTATTAGATGAAAATGTTAATAATTAAAAATAAAATAAAAAAACAAACGCACACGTACAACGTATACGTGTTATGTTATAATACAGAAAAAGTGATGTCAAGAAAAAGTTTAGTGACTGTAATTTATCTAATGTTCCATATATCAATCGTAAGCATTACAAAGTGAAAAATATAAAAGTTTACCTGTATATTTATCATTTATTATGTTATGCCCAGTACCTACATCTTCATTGTTAATTAAGTGCAGACTGGGGTGTTTCAAATAACCGATAGAGTTCAGGCATTGGATTTAAATCCGTGATTGTAGAAAATGTAATTTGAACAATTTATGCTGCAGAAGAGGTAAAGTTAGAAATGGAAAAGCGAATATAATAAGAGTAACACGTGGTTGAAAATTGTATATTATGAATAATCGAGGAAAATTAACATTCTATAAATATGAACTAGGAAAGGATGACGATTATTCCACAACATTATGTTGTGCTAAAAAATAGATACTTCACTAAAGGAGACTATTATGTTACCTACCAGGGAATTTATCATCCCGCAAAGAGTACTTATCGGCTCTGGCTCATCAGCACAAGTTGGTGGAGAATGCGTGAGACTAGGATTTAAGAAAGGATTGATTGTAACTGATCAGGTTATAGTTGGATTAGGTATACTTGATGGTATCAAAAAGGCATTGGGGCAAAATAACGTGCAATTTGTTGTATATAATGGTGTAGCAACTGAACCGACGATAGATCACATTGCAGAAGGGCTTAATATTTATAAAGAAAATAATTGCGATTTTGTAATGGCTGTCGGTGGAGGTAGTACTATCGATGCTGCTAAAGCTATATCGATAATGGCTGCTAATCCAGGTTCGGTTGAAGACTATGTAGGGCTAGATAAAGTCACTAGTAGGGGTATTCCCATCGTAGCAATTCCTACTACTGCTGGTACGGGCAGTGAAGCAACTGTATTCACTATAATAACCAATACTAAGACCAACGTTAAAATGCTTATTGGGAGTCCGTTCGCTATGCCCAAGGTAGCCATTGTTGATCCCTTATTAACCATTCACTGCCCACGTGAATTGACCGCCGTAGTGGGAATTGACGCTCTTACGCATGCAATTGAAGCATATGTATCTATCAAGGCTCAACCAATGAGTGATATTTTTAGTCTTTCTGCTATTAAACTTATTTCAGGTAATTTAAGAGAGGCCTGGGCTGATGGAAGCAATGTTGAGGCAAGAGAAAGAACCATGTTAGGGTCGTTTCAGGCGGGCGTGGCATTTTGCAATTCATCAGTAGCTTTAGTCCATGGAATGTCCCGGCCAATTGGAGCTTATTTCCATGTGCCTCATGGCGCTTCAAATGCAGCTTTATTAAGTATAGTTACTGAGTTCAGTTTGTCCGGAAATCCAAGTAGATACGCACATATTGCTGAAACAATGGGTGAAGATATCACTGGTTTAACCGATTTAGCGGCAGCTGAATTAGCTGCTAAGGCAGTGAAAAGGCTGATAACGGATGTTGAAATACCTTCTTTACAGGAATTGGGGGTGGAGAAAGCACAATTGGATAGACTAGCTATGAAAATGACCGAAGACGCTATTGCAAGTGGTAGTCCTGGGAATAACCCACGCCAAGCAACAAAGCAACAGATAATTGAGCTTTATGAATTAGCTTACCAAGGTTAATTTAGAATGGGGATTCAGAAGATGAGTAAAACAGGCTCAAAAAATGGTGGCAGCGGCGGGATTCGAACCTGCGACCAAGGGCTTATGAGTCCCCTCCTCTGTCTCCGCAAGACAAACATCGGGATGTTTGCCTAGTCATGCGTACAAGTATTCAATACTCTTTATCTTCTTAATAAATTCTCGGAATATGTGATACAAATCACATACAGTTTTAGGTATCTATCCTGTTATTAGTTATTCTATATTTTTCTATCGTAATACTACTAATAGGAGATAAGGGATGGCATTTACTTTGGCTTGCAAAGATTTCGGGGTAGACTGTTCTTATGTTGCCCGGGGTGAAACTGAAGAAGAAGTCTTGAAAGATGGTGCAAACCACGCAAAGGAAGTTCATGGTTACACGGATGAACAGGTTAATGACCCTAAATTCGTAGAAGAAGCTAAAAAATTGATTAGGACTGCATAACCTTTTTTGTAGGCGAGAATATCAGAGATTAGGGCGTAAGATTAGAATATTCTACGCCCTAATCTTTTGTAGGGGGTATGATCTGTCCCTAAAAATATTTCCACTTCTTACATTATAAAAATGAGCTAAAAGTTCACTGACTTGATACTCTAGGTTATTCTCAGATTGTCCCTTAAGGGTTATCATCGAAGAGCACATTGGTACATCGTTACTGTACTTTAGGTTAGGCAGTGGCTTTGGATTTTAAGTTGTGGTCTGCTCTTTAAAATACTATCAGACAAGACAGATCGTCTTCTATAAATATTATCTAATTTAATCACTAAGGTCTGGAAGAGGAGGTTAGGATGAGCGAGAAAATTCGTATCTTAATAGTTGATGACCATAATGAAGTTCGCCAATCATTACGGAACCTATTGATTCAAGAAGAGGATATGGAAATCGTTGGAGAAGGTGCAATTGGTAAAGAAGCTATAATCAATGCAGCAGTGTATTCCCCTGACATTATTCTTAGTGATGTAAAGATGCCCATGGCTAATGGACCGGAATCTACCGATATTTTGATGGAGAGTAGTATATCTTGTAAGGTAATTTTGCTTACCAGGTACGAGGTGTATCTAGATGAGGACGAAAAAATTGGTGTGCGATGCCACCACCTAGAAAGAATTGATATTCATGACTTTAGTGAAATCATTAAAAGTATTTACCAAGGGGAAATAGTCATCGACGAAAGAGTTAGGTCCAAAGGTAAAACGGAATTAGTTCCTGTTTAGATTTAGAGAGACCGCAAAATCTTTGTATAATACAAAAACTCATTCTGTCACCATTTAAACAGTTGTCCAGATTGTTTCGTCGTGATAACAATATCGGATATTTTGCTGCCCTGATATTTTTTGTGCAACCCACAGATTGTTTATGCTCTTTTGTTCATTTGCCAGGTTCATAGATTCGGCGGGAGTAATGAGGGTTAATAAATAATGCCTATAATTGGAGAGGCGATTACAGTTCTTTCACCTGTGGAGAAAGTCTTCAAATATCTCAGCGACCCGAATAACCTGCCTGAGTTCTGGTCGAGCCTGGTAAAGGTAACAAATGTCCAAACCTTACCTGATGGTGGATACAAAGCCCATTATACATACAAGATGGTAGGGAGAGTATTTAAAGGTACAGGTGAATATAGCGAAATAGCTCCGAATAAGTCGTTTGTTATTAAGACTAAAGGTGGAATAAGGAGTACTATGACATGGGCATTTCGTACTCGAGATAACAGAACGAGAGTGACCTTAACCGTTGACTATAAAATACCAATCCCCTTATTAGGTAAAATAGCTGAAGCCATAATTGTAAAAATGAACGAGCAAGAACTCCACTTGATGATGTCAAACCTTCGAGCCAGATTCTTAATAGCTTAATCTTCACAATAATAGTAATAGTACCGTTTAAGAAATAGCCCTTATGCTAATTGTTGCTTATGGCCTATGTTTAGCTTCAAAATATTGTGGGCGGTACCGCACGATAGGTAGAACTTTTCAATTGCTTTTTAGTTTACAGCTTAGCGTTTAATTTAGAACGTATACTAAGATTACCCTGCTAATCAATCTCCCCTGACGATTCAGACAATCATTCGTTACTACTTTTAGAAAGCTCGAGGGAAGTGAATCTCATAAAAAACTTCGATGTTCTTGGCCATAAAACATACGTGAAGTATAAATTGAGACATATTATGAGCTTTCAAGGAGGGAAAATGTTTGAAATGAAATATTCGATAAATAGATTTGTCATACTGGGTATTATATCGATTCTTATTGTATGTAGTGCATTTATCGGTGCTGGTACAGTTTTCGGAAAGCCAGCAGAAAAACAGACTTCCGATCAGCAACTGAAATCAGGACCATGGTTACTAGAATACGGCCTGGGAGGAAGTGCCAGTGAATGGGATTATGCTTTTGATCTTTTAGTAAGCAAGGGTATAGATCCGGATGACATTTTTATACCGGATACAATACCACCAGTTGGTCTGCAAATAATAAGATCATTGAGACTGGCCGAGTATATTAACGATAATAACCTTGAAGACGTCAGAATAATAGGTCATAGTCAAGGTGGTATTGATGCTGCATATATGACAGAACTTGGCTATCTTCTAGACAATAACATAGCAATACCAGATTATCTGGAGATATCAGAAGATGGCATTCTCGCAAGCCAAAAACAGGAATTCATCAACGCCTACAAGAAAGTAAAAGGGATCTATACTCTTCATTCTGCGTTTATGCGTAGCTCTATATGCTATTGTCACGTCGCTGATCTGATCGAAGAGTTTGTTAATTATGGGTCTGGAAGAGATAATAACGAGTGCTGCAAGCCGCCATATGAGCATAGTTTATGTTGGTTTGTAAGAAATCCCGACGATGGACTGCTTTGGATAGAGAACCTTTTCTTATATAGTAATGACAAGATAATACACAAAGACTGGAGAGATAGAGGTATCTGTCACTCCGAGGCAAGATTAGTTCCGGATTATTTCTTGGACATAATCTATGAGTAGCCTTTGGCTTTATAGTAAGTAAAGTAGCAGAGATGTGGCTATATAATGGCTGTGGAAGCTTTCGTTCGAAAACGTTGAACACTACGTCAGAATGTATAACCGGTCTGGTATATTGACATTTCGTATCAATTTGTTTATCTTCAACGATAGGAAATGAAAGGGAATTAAGATGGATATCAAATTTTTATCGGAAGAGTGGATAAAAGCTCTAATGCAGGAGATTAATAACAGTCAAGCCTACAGGGAAGCTGCCAAGGACTGGGAAGGTGATTTCTATTTCATACTTGAGCCGGAGGGCAATATTAAAGAAAAGGTTATCTATTACATGGACCTGTGGCACGGCGAATGCCGTTCCGCTTGTGTTGTTACCGATGAGAAAGAGAAAAGCCCGGCTTTTAGAATCTCAGCACCAATAAGCAAATGGCGTCGGGTCATTGAAAAAAAGCTGGACCCAATTCAAGGTATGGTAACTAGACAGCTTAAACTCCAGGGGAATTTGATGAAAATAATGAAAGCTCCAAAGGCGGCTATGGAGCTGGTAAACTGCTGCACCCTCGTCCCGACAGAATTTCCAGTGTAAATAAGCAGGAGGGATAAGATGTGGTATTTCATCAGTCCTGAAATCGTCTACGGGGAGGACGCCTTATCGCGTCTGGATGAGCTTGAGGGAAGACGGGCGTTAATAGTTACAGATAAACGGATTGTAAGCATCGGCTTTTCCGATAAGGTAAAGGAACATCTGTCTCAAGCCGGAATAGCATATGAAATATATGACGAGGTAGAGCCAGATCCGTCTATTGAAACCGTCAAAAGAGGGGCAGAAGCAGCCGTAATCTACAAACCGGACTGGATTGTGGGGTTAGGGGGTGGTTCGGTCATTGATGCCGCCAAGGCAATATGGGTCCTGTATGAAAGACCGGACATTGAACCGGCAGAGATTAATCCTTTTATTCCTTTGGGGCTACGCCAAAAGGCGAGACTGATTGCTATTCCGACCACTTCCGGCACCGGCTCGGACAGCACCTGGGGAATAGTCCTTACTGATACATCTGAAAAGAGGAAGCTGGCGTTGGGTTGTCGCGAAGCCCATGCCGATATTGCTATTATCGACCCTGTGTTTGTTATCGGACTGCCCCCACAACTCACTGCTGATACAGGTATGGATGTCCTGACTCATGCCGTGGAAGGTTTTACCAGCAGCTGGAAAAACGATTTCTGCGACGGTCTGTGTCTTAAAGCTATCCAGCTGGTTTTTCAATACCTTCAGCGGGCATATCACAACGAACAGGATGAAGAAGCCAGAGAAAAGATGCATAATGCCGCTTCCATAGCCGGACTGGGCTTCGGTAACTCCATGGCCGGTTTAGCACATAGCCTGGGGCATTCACTGGGGGCTGAATTCCACATACCTCACGGTAAGGCTGTAGGATTATTCCTGCCCTACACGATAGAGTATACCGCTAATATTGCTGCCAGTTATTATGATGAAATCACCCATTTACTGAGACTGGAACAAACAGGAATTGAGAATGCGGCATTTAGCCTGGCTCGGGCAATCCAGCAATTAACGCAGGATATCGACCAGCCCCTGACCATCAAAGACCTGGGTATTTCCGGTAAAGATTTTAGAAACTCCCTGGCGAAACTGGTATCCAATGCTGATATGGATACACAAACAGTTACATCAGCTCGTGTTCCATCTACAGGAGAGTTTGAGCAACTTTTCCTTTATGCCTATGAAGGGAAATCCGTTGACTTCTAAACAGTGGTTTCACCGGAGTATCATTCGCTAAAATTTTCAGGAGGTAAATACTTCGAACATGGTAACCGGATATACCGGTAAGCTATTAAGAGTAGACCTAACCACGGGTCGGATCGCTGAAGAGCCCCTGAATTTGGACTATGCAGAAATGTTTATCGGTGGTAGTGGTCTTGCTAGCCGTCATTTATATGACATGGTCACCGCAGAAACAGACCCGCTCGGTGCTGAGAACCCCTTGATATTCATCACTGGCCCACTGACCGGTACCAACGCTCCCTGTTGCGGGCGATATGCCATATGTGCGCGTTCTCCCCTTACCGGGTTCTGGGGAGAGTCTAATTCCGGTGGCATCTTCGGACCTACTCTAAAGTTTGCCGGCTATGACGGTATTATCATTACCGGCAGTTCTCCAAAACCGGTTTATCTGGAAATAGTTGAAAAAAGGGCCAATCTTAAGGACGCCTCCCACCTCTGGGGGCAGGACTGTTATCAGACGCAGAAGATCATCAAAGATGAAACCCAAAAACCGAAGTCCAGTATCGCATGCATTGGTGTTGCCGGTGAGAAAAAGTCCAAAATTGCTGCTATTATTAACGACCAGGGTCGGGCGGCTGGTCGCACTGGCTTAGGTGCTGTTATGGGCAGCAAACAGCTGAAAGCTATTGTCGTTTCGGGTAGTGCCCGACCCCAACCGGCCAATGAAGACGCCTTCCTTGAAGCTACGCGTGAAGCCTACAGTCTCCTTAAAAACGATATGACTGCTCAGATGTTCCGCCTCGGCGGTACGGCTATATACACTGATATTGGTATGATGTACGGAGATGTACCGGTGCGCTATTATACCCAGGGCGCTTTTAATGTCTCCAATCTTACCGGAGGTGCTATGGAGGAAACCATCCTTACCGATATAGTGGGCTGTTATCGCTGTCCAATTGCCTGCGGGCGGAAAACAAAGCTGGATAAGTATGGAGTATCTGAAGTTGATGGCCCTGAATATGAAACAATAACTTCTATAGGTACTATGTTGTTAATAGATGACTTGCCGGGTATTGCTTATGCAGGACATCTATGTAACCGCTACGGATTGGACACTATCAGCACCGGAGCCACTATTGCCTTTGCCGTCTATCTTTTTGAAATGGGAGTGCTTGGGCTAGCCGATACTGACGGTATGGAGCTGAAATGGGGAGATACAGGTACTGTCATCGAACTCATAGAGAAGATAGCTCACAGGGATGGTTTTGGCGACATTCTTGCTGACGGTTCATTATCTCTGGCAAAACGATATAAAGCTGAAGAATCAGCGGTTCACGTTAAAGGTCTGGAAGTGGCAATGCACGACCCGAGGGCTTTTAGCGGCATGGCAGTCTCCTATGCCACATCGCCCCGGGGAGGTTGTCACTTGAACAGCGATTTTTTCTTTATGGAAATGGGCGTGGAATTTCCCGAGCTGGATATTCTGGCATCCCCAAGAGAGCAGTGGAAAGAATCCAGCAGAGAAAAGGCAAGAATGGTAGCACGCCATCAGGACTGGCGCAGCATCTATGATGCCCTTGTGCTGTGTAAATTTGCCAACTTACCGGCTGACCTCATCACCAAGCTTTTTAATAACGCAACAGGTTGGCAAGCTACTCCCCGGGAATTACTTGAGATTGGTGAGCGAATCTTTAACATGAAAAGGCTACTGAACCTTAAACTCGGCCTCACTCCTGAAGACGATAGACTACCCGGTCTGTTACTTAAACCCTTACCGGATGGTGGTGCTGCCGGTAACGTGCCCGATATAGACTTAATGCTCGATGAGTATTACCGGTTCAGAGCCTGGGATAAAATAACCGGAAAGCCGGCAAGATGGAAACTCAAGGAGTTGAGTCTTGATTGAATTCTTTCCTGTTTGAAATTAAGACTTGATAAATCAAGGATCCTTTATACAGCCGGAACTAGTCCTGGGTCGGTTTTATCCGTGAGTATTTCGAATGCCACGCGATGCGGCATTTCAAGCGATTCAGGTTCATCAGAACCTTTCAGCTAGTTTGTCAATATACGCTCACAACATAATGTTAATTGCACAAGATATCGGAATGTCTTACTGCTTCATTATTCCATGCGTATAACTGCAATTACACGTATAAAGTAAATTATGCAAGCTCCGTTTCTCGATGTGGCGTGCTGCCCGATGTGGAAGTGCGTGAAGACCTCAAATGAAGCTGGTGAGCCGCGGAGGACTCGAACCTCCAACCGGCTGATTAAGAGGCACGAGACCTATTTTTTACTAGATACTAATTACTCCCATGCATTCTCGGATATTAAGAAATACAGCTATGATTTGTGCTCTGCGTTCTATTTATTATTGTCCAGTATTATCAAGTTTGTTGGCAAAATGTTGGTAAATGCATTTCGCTTGCCCAGATCAAGCAACCAAGCAAATAGTAACCCATGAATGATGGACTAATTAGGCAGATGAATTTAACCAACGAAAATACCTCGTAAAGACTAACTACCAAAACAATAATCATTGGACAAGACTATTTTATGATTACCCAAAAATTTTGTTTATTTGCACTGGTAGCCCGCAAGATAAGAAATCAGGACGTAATTGACCGGTTGTTTCACCTGTTCATATTTCGTGGTATCCCGGAGCATATTCGCTCCGATAATGGTCCGGAGTTTACGGCTAAAGCAATCAGAAAGTGGTTAAACAGGTTAGGAGTGAAGACACTCTATATAGAACCGGGGAGTCCCTGGGAGAACGGGTATATCGAATCCTTTAACGGCAAGCTGAGGGATGAGTTACTTAACGGTGAGACATTTACTACCTTAACTGAGGCAAAGGTATTGATAGAGCAGTGGAGGAGGGAGTACAATCAGGTACGTCCTCATAGCTCCCTGGGATATCAGCCTCCAGCTCCTGAGGCTATCTTAACCGCTGGAATGACTTAACATGTGGTATCACTACTGGGGGCAGATCATTGACGCGTCAAGTATAGAAAATGATGGTTCATAGTTAAATGAAACGAAGGTTGATAGCAGAAGAGGGGATCAACACAAGGTGGACACTGTCAATCCCCTCTTCTACGATGAAAAAGTATAAATAGTGAATTAATTGTAGAACAATACGCACAGGATTTTAATAGTACAAATTACGTATTTTTTGTATATGGTTATTCTGTTTTAACTGATGACAAGACATTTTCACGTTTTGAGGGTATGAGATATAATCAGCCGTAATATGGGTAAAGATAAGGGCATTAAGAAGTCCAGAATCAGCCAAATTATCGGTTTGATATTATTGGGCGTTATTGTTTGGCTCGCCTGGCGAAGGTTAGGAGAAGTTTATGCCGATAATTTGTTTTTATTTATCGTTTGGTTGGTAATCATAGCTGTGAGCTTGATGGGCATTCTTGTAGTGGTTGTCAGAAATCTCAAGCACTAGTGGCAAAAGGTGAAAACATGGAGATAGCGATAAGGTCGTCAATAGTGGTAAGACACCGATATCTCCATTGTTTTCCTAGGGTATTTGGACAGGCAGTTCTGCAAAAGGTAGTTGAAGGGCTTTCTTGAAATCAACAGCATTTCGGGGAGCATATCCACGCCAGTGGTTATTGAACAATGCAAATGTCCTCATAATCTGACTACTCGCTTTACTTACTCTCGTAGTTAATTCTTTTATCTCATCACCCGAGTACAAATATTTGTAACGGGTTTCGTTATCACCCTTCCACCACATTTCCACATTCCTACCGTGAAAACGGAAATAGGCAATATCCGAGGTTATCGGTAACTCACGGGCAATGGATGTCTTAAACTTTGGCTCATCAATCTGCACCCAGGCTACGTTATGCTCGCGTAATATGTCTGCTGTTCCTTCATCATCACTCCAGCTGCGGTGTCTCAACTCAACAGCAAGACCGTATTTATAGAACACTCTTATTACTGCTCTAAGTACTTGCCTACCTTGTTCATCGTTCTTAAAACTAGGTGGGAATTGGGCCAGAAAAGCTCCCAGTTTCTCATAACGGATGAGTGGTTCGATACCCTTGTAAAAAACGGCAACATCATCTTCTGATATTATTGCGTCTTTCCCGGTAGCTTCTTTGTACATCTTCGGATGGGTGAATTTCTGCCACAGCTTTACTGTGAAAAGGAATCCTTCGGGCACCCTTCTCGCCCAGTTATAGGCGTATCCAGGGTTAGGCGGTCTATAGAAGGTGCTGTTTATTTCTACAGTGTTGAAGAACTGGCTGTAATACTCGAGCTCGTTAATATTACCCGGTGGATAGAAGTAACCTTTCCAGGTTCCCTCACCTTTGGGATATGACCATCCTGATGTCCCAATATAATACTGGGTAGTACTCATGTTTCGCTTACACCTCATAGTGTATCTATTGGGATTTTGAGTATAAGTTGCAGGTGGGGATTTGTCAAACCACTTTTCTTAAGGTATCAGCAGCAAAATTCATGAAGTTCCCTATAATCGTTCGCTTAGGAATGATAGCATTGAAGCGGCACGTCTCGTGACAGCACAAGCAGTGTATGCAAACAGAGTAATCAATTTCTGCTTTATTATCGATTTCTAAAACAGCACCAGCAGGACAGATTCTCTTACACTCAAAACAGCCAATACATGATTGCTCGATTACAACTGGTCTAACAACCATCTGATTTAGCAGGAACTTGGAAAGGAAAGCTGGCATGCTACTTACTACTGCACTGGAGTAATTAGCCGGATGTTTATAGTCAGATACGGATATATCGGTAATAGTTTCACCTACTACATCGATATCCTCGAGATTACCGATTCCCAGACCTCTTTCGTAGGCATACCTGGTAGTGATGATATTCAGAGGCTCTAAACCAATTATCCTGGAAGCTACGGTATCCAGTGCTACCGTGTCCTTACTGGCCAAAATGATGCCAAGATTTCGCAGGCTTCCAGATCCTGGACCTTCTCCTTCCATTGCAGTTACGCCATCCATAATGGTTACATACGGTTTCACTACCGAGAAGACGTCTACTAGCATCCCGCTGAAATCTTCGATTTTCATATAGTCATAATGAAACCTGGTGCGGTAGCCTTTCGGAATTGTGCCATACATATTTTTTATACCACCAGTAAAAACGGTAAGTGAATGTGTTTTGAGTTTAGGAAGGTTTATTATTAAGTCAGCATCCAGCGCTATTTTAGATATATATAATTTATTTAGTATGAGACCATCATAATTGATCTCGGTAAATCCACCCTCCCTCAGATTGACCAATTCAACTTCGGCTTCTTCACAAACCTGGCGGATTCCTGAAATAGTAAATCCATCTTCGCCATCATGATCAATATCATCACCAACCGTAATACTTACTCCAGATGACTTTAAAAGGTCTAGCACAGCTTTTACGAATACAGGATGAGTAACGATTCCTTTTTCCGGTGGGGATGGTGGCGAAAGGTGATTTATCTTAACAAACACCTTGCTGTTTTGCTTAACTGTTTTCCCCGGAAAGCCAATGAGATCAAGGCATTTTTCCAAAGCGCTATATACCTTATTATAGTCATAATCATTTACCTTAACTATGGATACTGTTGCACATTTGTTTTGATTGTTGCCAGTCATACAACATTTCTCCTGCAAATACGTTTCAGGGTTTCAGCTACTTCATGTGACCAACCATGCAAAATAGTATTATTGATATTAAGCCTGCCGGAAATCCAGAAGTCAAGTATAATAGCAATATGTGTTATTACATTTCTATCACTCCCAAACCTGTTGACCTTGAAGTACATTTTAGTGTGATTTTCCAGCAGTCCGAGTCTTTCCAGCCAGTTTACAGCGCGTCAGCCTTTACCTACCCGGACATACCAGTAATAAGCATCGAAGACAGGGATCATATCCAGTTCTACAGGTGGGGACTGATACCGTCCTGGGTAAAGGATCTGGCATCTGCAAATACTATCAGGAAACGCACTCTTAATGCCAGGGCAGAAACGATATTCGAGAAACCTTCCTTCAGGCATTCGATAAGGTCGAAGCGGTGTCTGATACTGGCGGATGGCTTTTTCGAGTGGAGGCATGAGGGGAAAAAGGCATATCCTTACCATATAAACCTTAAAGACGGCTCTACTTTCGCTATCGCTGGAATCTGGGATACTTGGACAAATCCTGATACAGGTGAGGATTTGAAGACATTCTCTGTTATTACTACCGCGGCTAACTCCTTGCTTGAGAAGGTGCATAATACTAGAAAACGGATGCCAGTCATACTGAGTCAGGAACATGAAAAAAGATGGCTTGAGAATAACCTCGAAGTAGAAGAGATCTGTTCTATGCTGACGCCATACAGCACCGAAAAAATGAATGCTTACACAGTCCCAAATATAATCAACAGGCTGGGATATAACACCGCAGTGAAAGATGTGCTCGAAAAGCATAGATATCTCGAACTTCCAGATTTATAAATGAACAAAATTTGTAGCCTTTAATATCGGCCATTATAATCTGCATGGAGATAGTTGAAATATGGAAACCGAGAATGTAGAACAAAGCTGGCTTGATGAACTGAATCCGCAGCAGCGTGAGGCGGTAACCTATGTAGATGGCCCGCTTCTGGTTGTAGCCGGTGCCGGTACCGGCAAGACCCGGACTCTTGCCTACCGGGTCCCCTACCTGATTTCTAGGGGGATATCCCCCGAGCGGATTCTACTGCTGACCTTCACCAGGCGTGCCGCTGAGGAAATGCTGAGGCGAGCGGCTTCCGTGATGCCTGATGGTGCCTCAACGACAGCCCAGGTATGGGGAGGCACATTCCATGCCTTCGCCAATAGAATTCTCCGGATGTACTCTCAGGCGGCTAACCTTCCTCCCGATTTCACGATTATCGACCGGACCGATTCCGAGGACGTGCTGGACGTTATCCGGAACGACATGGCCTTCTCTCAAAAAGAAAGCCGGTTTCCACGTAAAAGCACCTGCCTTGCTATATACTCGCGAAGGGTTAATGGTAATGAGGAACTGGAAACGGTGTTGAAGAAAGACTTCACCTGGTGTGAAATGTGGAAGGATGAACTGAAGGTTCTATTCAGGGAGTATGTCAGCCGCAAGCAGCGACAGAATATCCTTGACTATGATGACCTCCTTCTGTACCTGTACTACCTCCTGGAAGATGAGGAAGTAGCTGACTCAATCGGTGGTCGCTTTGACCACGTCCTTGTCGATGAGTATCAGGACACCAACCGGATTCAGGCAGGGATATTGACAGGATTGCGGCGAAAGAACGACAACATCATGGTAGTAGGGGATGATGCCCAGAGCATCTATGGTTTCCGCTCGGCGACAGTACGGAATATGCTTGACTTTCCCCAACAATTTCCGGGGACGAAGATTATCAGCCTAGAGCAGAATTACCGGTCAATCCAGCCGATACTGACTACCACTAACCGTGTTATCGCCCAAGCGAGGGAACGTTACTCCAAGGATCTGTGGTCGAAGAGAGATGGAGACCAGCAACCAAAATTGATTACCTGCCTTGATGAAACCAGCCAGGATGACGAGGTAATCCGCCTGGTACTGGACCACTACGAGCAGGGAATACCACTCCACAAGCAGGCGGTGTTGTTCCGAGCGTCTTCGCACTCGACTTCCCTCGAGCTAGCCCTGACCCGGAGCAATATCCCGTATTACAAGTACGGTGGCCTGCGGTTCCTTGAAACGGCTCATATCAAGGACCTGATAAGTTTCTTGAGGGTTATAGAGAATCCACTTGACGAAATAGCCTGGTTCCGGGTGCTACAGCTGCTAAACGGTGTTGGACCGGTAACAGCGGCGTCTGTTTTTGACCATGTAAGGAATAACGTGTTTAATCTCTCTTCGCTAGCATCTTATAAGGCACCGCCGGCAGCGAGAAAGGAGCTCACTGAATTTGGTTCAATGCTTGCGGACCTGTCAAAGATAGGCGATGATAATGCCGGTATGCAGGTAGAAAGAATCACTGATTTCTATAAACCACTACTCTGGCGGAACCATGAAAACCCAGAACCGAGAGAAAACGATATCGAATATCTCGGCGCACTTGCTGCCGGATATAAATCGAGAAGGCAGTTTCTGGCAGACCTGATACTTGACCCGCCGGTATCGACCGGCGACCTAGCCGGTCCTCCTATTAAGGATGAGGACTACCTTGTACTTTCTACGATTCACTCGGCCAAGGGACTGGAGTGGGACGTCGTGTATCTTATCCATGCCACTGATGGCTGCCTGCCATCAGATATGGCTACAGGCAGCGAAGAGGAGATAGAGGAGGAGCGCAGGCTCGCCTATGTAGCCATGACCCGGGCACGGGATTTTCTCTACGTTCTGTGGCCGCAGCGGTATTATCTGCGGCCTTTCGGGCTTTCCGACCGGCATAACTACGCCCAGTGCTCCAGGTTCTTTACCGACGATGTGGTTCAGACCATGGAAGAGGTCACCTTGAGTCGAAAAGTGAGACTTGAAGATGCCGATATTCCGATTGGTCAAAGAGGGGATATCGCTAAACGTATTCGATATATGTGGCAATAAGATTCATATAAGAAAGGCCTGTTGTTTTCTGAGTCTTTTAACCCCTCACTGAATGCAACTACGAAAATTGAATTAAGGGATATATCGCTCAACCATAGTTTACCAGTACGAACTTAGTAACTAAATCCCGAACTATTTATTAAACTGGAATAATTTACTGTGCCATAAAAATTTTCAATTCGTGTGAATAAATTTATCGTAAGTATATATTACGATACAAGTAGGCTAAGAGTATCATCTGGTAACTTTAGCTTCAAATTAGTGTTTTCCCATCTTGTCTTCCAGGTCTAAAGTACTATCTGGTTACTCTCTGTTCTTTTTGGTTTAACGCCAAATTAACGCCTGATTTTTAGCTTCGATTTATACTTAAAATAATTTAGCTTGTTGATGATTTATTCCAGACTGTATGTCTTTCTGACCATGAGTCCCCTTTTTGCCCTTTCAGACTAACATCATACCTGGATACTTTTTGGGGGCAGGTTAAATCTAACAATGATCTGTGCTCAGAAAGGTTAATTCGCCTGATTGTTCATCTTATCCATACTCTTCCAAGCGTCACCAGGAATAATGCTAGTACTAGCCAGCCCATCAATCCTTCTAACATCGCTAGGTTACGAACGCTGCCAAGTTTCATTTTCCATAGTTTGAATAGGGGCTTGTCTGTCGGATACCAGTCACCGTAGCCAACTGTGGTGAAAGTATTGATGCTAAAATAGAGGGAATCCGCTATCCTTTGCCTCCTACTGCGGGGTTTTTGATTTTCTTCAGGACTCAGTTGGCGAATCGCTCCAGTTCGATAGTAAAAAATTGAACATCCCAGTATTATCAGTATTGCCACGCCAATCGTTCTGAACGGTTTCACTCCATAACCGCAGGTGAGATCTAAAACAATGAATTCAAATAACCACCTAGGATCGAAGCGGGAGTATGAAATATCGCGCTTACCTACTCGATAACTGTAGTAGGAGTTATCAGCATCATCGAATTGTCCCAGCTCATTAAAATTCCTGATTATGGAGAGATAGAATAAGTCATCGTACACTATATTTCCTTCCAACTGAGTCCAGCTAATTATCATTCTGTTTCTAAGATCAGTTTCCGTGAAATAAATTACATCTTGAAACTTAGTCCCCAACCAACTGCTATAATCTAGCTGAGCCTCTGAAAAATCAGCTACTTGCCTAAACTGGACATTACTAAAATCAGCACTCTGGGTAAACCGAGTTGAGGAGAAATTAACACTTTCATTAAATAGCGCCCCTGAAAAATACGCATTTTCGCTGAACTCAACCCCGTTAAAATATGCATCATTGTTAAATTGAGTCTGGTAAAACCGTGCATCAACGTGAAACTGAGCTCCAGCAAAAGCTGTTGGTCCGGAAAACTGAGCCCCATCGAACCATGCATCAACGTAAAATTGAGTCTCGCTAAAATGCGTCCAATTGCGGACGAAGTGAGTATCATTAAACCGCGCATTCTGGTTGAAGCGAGTATTAGAAAAAGATGTAAACTGGTGGAACGTTGTCCCTGAAAAGTTTACCACACCGTCAAATCTAACTTCTGAAAAATCAACTCTATCGCGAAAGACAGAATCCTGAATATATATTCGGCTGTTGATTATGCTTCTTTCAATACCGTCAGGCCCTTTCTCTCTAGGGAGTCGTATTAAATTGGTCTGAAAAGGACCAACTATGAAGGCATCCTTTATCGCTACATCTCTTCCCTCTTCTATAGCTTTTAGAATCGTTTTAGCAGCCACTTCTTCTTTTTCCGCAGTATTGCTAGAAATTGTTGAAGGCTCAGATTCTTGTTGTGCTAAAACAAGGTCAAATCCTATTAATAAGTGAATAAAATAGATAAGACTCATGAAATATAATAGTTTTACAGACATCCTAGACAATCCTCAACAATTCATCATGGTCTGGTTGGATTACTACCTTCGACAGGATTAATGATAAAGCGGTGTACAACCTCTTTATTCTCTTCTACTGACATTGGGCTTACTATTCACAATACCCTGTATTGTAGTCTTATCTCATACTGAATAGGCCTACGAATATAAACCGAGAATTCTTCTTCCTCCATACCAAATAGTGTGGGTTTCTTACCCGTTCCAATACCACCGTAAACTTGTTTTTTACCCTCCCTGTTCCGATATGGAACTAGAAAGCCTCTCCCCCACGTATAAACTCGTTGGGTTACTCTCTCCATTTGGATTATATCTTCGTTATCCCATTCACCTATTTCCTCTGGGGGAATCTCTTCAAATAGCATCAATTGATATTGTACATTAGGATGAGAAGTACGTACTTGTACAGTGTTGATCAAAATGTGGCTAGACAATGTATCAAGAATAAACGACTGATAAATAATCGGTGTATGCCAGCCTTCTCTTAGGTATTGATCATAACTATAGTCATGATATGGCAAATCAAACTCAACTACTGTCTCAGATACTTCATATTTCTTCTTTTTTTCTTCTTCATCCTCTGCCTGTACGGGTGCTAGGCCAGCGAGTAATAGCAGCGTATCTGTATCCTCCGCAGACAATCTCAATATTTCCCCGATAGCAATTAAGTCATTCCTGTTCGTATCTCGGGGTAATCGACTACCGTTTTCCCAGTAACTGATTACAGAATTACTGATGCCGATGCCCTTTTGCCCAAGCATATCCGAAAGCCTAACTTGAGTAATCTCTCGGGCCTTTCTCTTTTTCTTTAGAAATGTTCCGAAATCGCTCATTGTTAACAGATTTGTTAAATATGCAATTTTTTCAGGCTCGTAAGACCTTTTGAAGTGCAAATTCACCCATGAGTTAATTATAACAGAAGATTATGGCGTATCTATGCAAGTTTTTTATAGATGGTAGGAAAACGGAACACAAATTGGAATTCAAATGGTCCTCTACCCCACGCTTTCAGCAGATTGGGTACAATCCTTCTGGAAATCGCACATGATAGTACTCATTTTAAGTCTACAGGAAACAAAAACATGAGTAAATCTAAACAAAAGCACCCGGCGAAATCAAGATATAGGAGGGGAGGGAAGAAATGAAGACACTAGAGGATGTGCTTACGGTTTTGGACAGCATGAATGTCGGCCCAGATGAAGTAAAAATTTCCCGCGCTGCCTACAATTACCTGATCGGAAAAGTAGAAGAATTAATCGCCGCAGAAGAAGAGGAGGAGGACGAAGATTAATGGCGAAATCGAAATTTTACTGCACAAAACATAAATAAACCATTGGAAAACAGGAAATAAGTGCCACAAAGAAAAATTATATGTACTTCTATGCATATATATAGGTTTTTAGAAGGGCATCCTAGAAAGACCTATAAATTCGTCAAAAGGAGGAGGGAATGGGGTTGTTTGGTAAGCATAAACGTAATAAAAAAGAAAAAAGGAGTATTTTCGATGACACACATACAAACAAAACTCAGTTCAACGTAATCATTGACCAAGATATAAAAGAACATGTCCAGAAATGTAGACCGTCAGCGATAATGGGACACAGATAGGGCCACTATAACCGAACACTCTAGACGGGTGGCACAAGCTCCTGAGAGGTAGTAGACTGACTAAAGAATGAAAGGAGCGAATTGTGTCTCGGGAAAACAAAGATAAAGCTGATGCTGCTGAAGCCAGAACACAGCAAACCAGAGGTTTTATGCGGCAAGTTAGAGTAGTAGCCAGACGGAAGTACACCCCGGAGGAGAAGGTTCGTATCGTGTTGGAGGGATTCCGCCGGGAAGTGGCAGTCAATGAACTCTGTCGACGGGAAGGCATCAAGCCGGGAGCTTACTATGCCTGGACTAAGGATTTCATGGAGGCTGGGAAGGAGCGTTTAACCCGGGATACCGTCAGGGATGCCACGCGTCAAGAGATCGACGAGCTAAAGAGGGAGAACGCCGAGCTCAAGCACCTGGTGGCTGACCTTTCGCTGGATGTATACCGTCTCAAAAAAACGGCGATTCCTCCATTGGGCCTAAACGGCGACGACAAATGAGTGCCGGGGAGAAAGCAGCTATCCTGAGAATGGTTGAAACCATGTTCAGGCGCAAGCGGCAGGCACTATCCGAACTGGGGATAGCACGGAGTACATACTACCGGTGGCGCCGGGGACAACCCAATTCGGTAAGCCGGAAAAGACCGTGGAACTGGATTACTCTCGAAGAAGAAGACAGGATACTAGCGACAGCCCGGGAGTCTCCTGAGCTCAGCAGCCGGCAACTCTCAGCCTGGATCACCGATAATGAAGGCTTTGCCGTATCCGAGTCAACGGTGTACCGCCTTCTCAGACGGGAAGGGCTAGTGAGACATCAGGATACGCAACTCACGGCCGCTAAGGAATACCATACTAAGACTAGGCGGCCACATCAGATGTGGGCTACCGATGCTTCCTATTTTCGGGTAGTTGGCTGGGGTTACTATTACCTGGTGACCGTAATGGATGACTATTCCCGTTTCATCCTGGCCTGGAAGCTACAGAAAGATATGTCGGCTAACTCCCTGATTGAGGTGGTCCAGGAAGCGGTGGATGCTACCGGTATGACCGATGTGTCCGTCAAGGACCGCACCAGACTCCTCTCGGATAACGGCGCCGGTTACGTCTCCAGGGCCTTCCGTGATTATCTACACCTGGTGGGCATTGTGCATATCCTGGCTGCACCCTTCCACCCTCAAACTAACGGCAAGGTAGAGCGCTATCAGCAGTCTCTGAAGCGACAAGTGAACCAGCTACCCTATGAGCTCCCCAGCCAGCTGGAGCGGGCAATTGCCGA
>CAYVOV010000032.1:0-13205 GCA_964453525.1 uncultured Dehalococcoidales bacterium
AATACGATGTACGCAGAGGTTATAAAGTTCAAGGTGAAATCCGGTCGTGAAGACGATACAAAAGCAGTAGCCTCAGATTTACTTAAGGAGCTCAAGAGTTCCAAAGGGTTTGTAAGTGCGGTAATCTATCATGATGAAGAGGCGAACGAGTGGGGCAGAACAACGGTATGGGAAACCAGAGAAGACCAGGTTGCGTGGGTAAACTCGATAACACCAGAACAACGAGAAAGGAATACGGAACCACTTGACGGGCCACTAGAGGTAAAAAGATGCGACGTTATTGGTTATGCCACGGCGGATTAAATTCTTAGTCCCGGAGGCAGTACAAAGAAAAAGGAGCATAAACAGTGTCAGTAGAGGAGAGCAGGAAAGTGTCTTCCTGCTCTCTTTTTATAGGCACTAACATTGGGATGTTAGTCCAATAATAAATATCAATAATAATATTCAATTTGGTGCGTTTTTATCACTACAGTACTCTGAATGCTAAAATATGACTGTGAAAAAGAACGCACAGAAGAAAAAGAGACACAAGAAACCTAGAAAATTATACGGCCAGTCAGTTCATCGCTGGCCTGAAAAGATGTTGTCTAAGTTTCCTTTATTCCACATCAGCAAACATTTTCGTGCTACCTCTTTATTAGTTTCTTCTATGCTCATGGTTTATACTCCTTTCATTAAGGTAATAAACTCATTGCATCGGTATCAACAATTGCTGAAAACCATCGTCCGATGTTTTGAACCGCACGTTTGTTTCCCCTGACACTGCTTCGGTCTCCACTCGTGAACGCGGCGAGTGCCATGACTAGTCGATGAGACTGAGGAAGGCAGGTATCTTTTATCGATAAGGGGGCTCCACTACATTGCTGTGGCCGGGCTGCTGGCGGAACTCGGCTGCTTCAAATCATATCGCAGTGCCAAGCAGATGATTAAGATGGCAGGAAGTAATCCCACGGAATCAGAATCGGCCGGTAAAAAGAGGTCATTGACACCGATGAGTAAACAAGGACGGCCAGTATTAAGATATTGTGCTTGGACTTCGGTTATTCCGATGCTGAGATTTAACCCTGATTTCAAAGCTTGGGCAAAAGAGAGACGAGAAAGACCACTGCATGCAAACCCGCTCAATGGAAGAGAAGTAGTAGGTGCGGCACTCAACAAACTATTACGCCTGTCATTTGCCCTGGTAAAGAACAAGACTTTATATGTATCGCCATATTCGATTCAAACACCAAGTTAGGAGGTAAATAATCTATCATCAGGTGGGCAGGGAGATACCGATCGCTATTTTGGGATCTCCGACAAAACCGGAGTAAACCCGTGTACACAACATGGTACCCCTGCCTCCTGGCCAAACCCGTATGAGGTATGATGGGACTCCCGATAAAATCGGGATGATCCCGTATCTGAAAGCTAAGTTGGGAACCAGGTGAATTACCGGCTGGGGCTGCCCACCGATGTAAAGAGAGATATAAGAATATTATCTGGAGTTATTGACCTTAGGGAATATAGTATGTTGTTCAATTAATGAAGCCTGTTTCTATAATTTCTGACACTTTTATGTATCATCTAAGAGCTTATCTGGTATGTTATAATTACTCTACATTTCTGCAAATTATAGAAGGGAGAAAAATATGAACGTTATCTGGATAATATCTGATACTTTTCGGCGTGACTATATGGGCGCCTATGGTAACAAGACGATTTACACGCCCTCCCTGGATGCACTGGCAGCTAAGTCAGTACGATTTGACAGTCACTACGCAGCATCATTCCCCACCATGCCGGCTCGCGCTGATTTCCTGACCGGTCGCTGGACGATGTCATTCATGAAGTGGTCCCCGCTTCCCAAGGATGAAGTAGTACTCGGTGAAATCCTTGCCAGCAAAGGCATCCATACCTCGGCGGTTGTGGATACTCCTTTTTATCTGCGTAATGCTATGGGTTACGATCGCGGCTTTCATACCTTTACCGAAGTCCCCGGACAGGTGCATCATCCTGTAATACCCGGCGAGCCCCTCGGCCCCGAAATGATGCAATCTGACATTAATGCGCGTGAGATAGCCGCCCCATGGCACTTTGAATCCGATCGCTTTGCCCCTCGGACGTTTACCAAAGCGATGCAGTGGCTGACCTACCATTACAAGGAAGACTTTTTTCTCTACATAGATACCTGGGATCCCCACGAGTCATGGGACGCTCCCGACTATTACACGGAGCACTACTGGCCCGGATACGACGGTGAAATCCTGTTTCCTATCTACGGAAATTGGCATGATACGCCCGGATATACTGAAGAAAAGGTTAGAAAAATGATTGCCACCTACTGTGGTGAGGTGACAATGGTCGACACCTGGGTCGGTTACTTCCTGAGACAGGTGGAGAATATGGGGCTGATGGATAATACGGCCATCATATTCACAACTGACCACGGCTTCTATTTCGGCGAACATGGCGGTATGATTGGAAAATCGGTTCTCGCCAGAGATCCGAATTTGAGCGAAGAAGCGGGATTCTGGGCAACCGGGCCGGGAGTCTGGTCACGCTCACCGTTATACCAGGAGTTGCTGGCTATCCCCCTCCTCATTTATATACCTGATGCCCCACCGGCGACTTATAGCGGTTTAACATCGGCAGTTGATTTGATGCCTACAGTTCTTGACATTATGGGACTTGAGGTACCACCCACAGTAGAGGGTAAGTCTCTACTACCGATGGTGAAGGACCAGACCCTGCCCGGCCGGGAGTATGCAGTCAGCGCACTCCCGTTCGTTAACGCCGGTGAAACGGTGCGGTCGGTTGATGATGTGGAACGCAGGTCAGAATGGGCTTCTGGCGCAACTATCACCACTGACGAGTGGGCACTCATCTATGATGTTGAACCAGGTTTCTCAGAATTATACAACATAAAAACAGATCCCAAGCAAGAGAAGAATGTGATTAAGAAGTATCCTGAGGTCGCCAGAGAGCTTCACTCATTATTCTCCAAGTTCATGAAAGATATGAAGATGGCCGAATATCTTATCAAACCCCGTTCTACTCTGCGGCTGTAAAATAAACAAACCATAATTGAATAATAGAAATAGAGGAATGAAGTCATCCAACAATCAGTCATAAGGTAAAATTTCAAGAACTAGCACGTTTATCATCCCTCCTCCGGGCTGTAGTGTGAAAACTTATTATTTAACTTCAGCGTAAGACAGGATAGGGACTTTCCTTATTTCTGAAAACTAGGCTAGATTTTCCCCTTTCCCGAAGCATGGAAGTGGATCCTAGAGATTCCATGAGAAAAAAATCCTGTAAGATTTGGCATCCTTAACAATTAGTAAGCTTATTATGTTAGAATAACGAAAACTTGAATTCAGGAAACGTTATGTGAGGAATACCTATGAAAGCGATTGTATACACAAAATTTGGACCGCCGGATGTTCTGCAACTCAAAGAGGTTGAAAAACCTACTCCCAAGGACAATGAAGTACTAATAAGAATATATGCTACAACTGTAACGGCAGAGGATCCGGGAATGCGACGTACCCCAGGTCTCAATGGTCTCATAAAACCAAGAAATCCTATATTAGGTTTATATCTAGCCGGGGAAATCGAATTGAAAGGTAAAGATGTAAAGTTGTTTAAGAAAGGCGATCAAGTTTATGCTGTTACCCTCTGGTTTGGTATGGGCGCTAACGCCGAGTATAAATGTATGCCTGAAGGAGGGCCGCTAGTAATGAAGCCGGCCAATATGACCTATGAGGAAGCCGTTGCCATCCTTCAGGGGGGCTTAACAGCATTACCTTTCCTCAGGGATAAGGGAAATATCCAGAGCGGTCAAAAAGTTCTTGTCAATGGCGCTTCTGGCTCGGTAGGTACGGCTGCTGTACAGACTGCCAGGTACTTTGGGGCAGAAGTTACAGGGGTATGTAGTACCGCGAATTTAGAAATGGTTAAATCTATTGGTGCCGATAAGTTAATTGATTACACTAAAGAGGATTTTACTGAAAGCGGTGATACCTATGACATTATTTTCGACACGGTAGGTAAGAGTTCGTTTTCACGTTGTAAAAGCTCGCTAAAGCAAAAAGGAATCTATCTTACAACCGTCCCTACACTAGCTATTTTTCCTCAGATGTTATGGACTTCAATTATAGGTAGGAAAAAGGCAATGATTGCATTCACAGGTTTGAGGTCAGCAAGCGCAAAGACTAAAGATCTAATCCGCCTCAAAGAGATTATCGAGGCGGGAAAGTTAAAATCGGTCATAGATAGAACATATCCCCTAGAACAGATGGCCGAAGCACACAGGTATGTCGAAACAGGACACAAAAAGGGAAATGTAGTCATAACTGTGGAATAGAATAAAACAATTAGTGCAGCTTTTTCCTATGACTATTGAAATTAGCCTATGCGGTTTTCTTTTTCTGTTTATTTTGGTTTTAAACATTGCAATGGCGGCATTTGGTAATAAAGTTGAAATAGATGGTATTAATTCAGCCACTAAATTGCAAATAATAAACGAAAATCCAAATAAATTTAAAATCGGCATCGGTTTAGGTCTTATTGAACATCTTAGTATCATTGCACTTGCTATACTGTTGTTTGTTGTTTTTAGTCACTATAACATAATGCTTGGAATTGTTTGGACCGTCTTTCGAATAGGAGAGGGCTTGATCTTTGTTTATAACGAAACTAAATACTGGGAGCTTCTCAAAATTGCAAAACAATACTCAGTTACTAGTGGTGCTGAAAAAAATAGATTGAGTGATCTGGGTCATATCATCCTCAAATCAAAAAATTCTAGATATAATTTTGCCATAATCTTATTTTCAATTGGAACACTCGCATATTCAATCCTATTTGTTGCCTATGGAGTGGTACCACCATTTATTGGATGGCTAGGAATTGTTACTGGTATTTCCTTAGGCTTTAGTAGTGGGATATTATTAGTAAAACCTACCTTGAAGGCCTTGTCAGCGTTTGGTCTAGTGGCTATTCTATTTGAAGTACTCATCGGTGGACAGCTATTATTTTTTGGAATCATCAATCCATAGTTTAGGATATTTCCAAATACTACTTATTTCCAAATTAGCAAACAAACTCTTATTAGAGCCCTAATCTGTAGAATAATTAACAATAAAAATTTCGAAAAATAAGTGATAAATAATTACACAAAATAGTAGATTGTTAAGCCAGTTAATAAACGTCCGTAATGTCACGTTTACTCATAACATTTGGAAGGTAATACTCCCAAGTCAAATACTGTCTATACAAACAGATTGATTTATACGTTATAATACTTGTTAGCTACGTCAGTAGAGATTTCTATGAATATTTAACTAAATCCGGTCACAGAAGGGGGCATGGTTAGGTGTTTGCGGTACATGTGGAGAATCTAGTCAAGACTTACGGTGACCAACGTGTGCTTGATGGAGTCAATCTTGATGTGACGGAGGGCGCGTTTTATGCTCTAATGGGACCAAACGGTTCTGGCAAGACCACACTTGCTTCAATAATTGCTGCGGTGAAAACGCAAGATAGCGGTGTTGTTGAAGTCTATGGAAATAAGCCGGCACAGGCTAAGGAATTCATAGGTTATGTACCGCAGGAGAATTTCTCCTCGCCCAAGCTTTCTGGAAGAGAAAACCTGGTGTATTTCGCTAATCTCCTGGGATACTCCCGCAACCGGGCAAATCAGCTGGTGTCTGAAATGCTAAAAAGCGTTGGGCTTTTTGAAGAAGCGGATAAGAGAGTCGCTAAGTACTCTGGTGGGATGAGGAAAAGGTTAGAAGTTGCTACAGCAATCTTCCCTGGTATAAGAGTCCTCGTCTTGGATGAACCAACGACTAGACTTGACCCTGCCGCAAGAAGATCCTTTTTCAGTATAGTTCAAGAGATTATGGACAGGAAAACCAGTATTATCTTGATTACTCATATCGGGAGTGATGCCGAGCTAGCCTCAAGAGTGGGGCTCATAGACAATGGTAAAATGATAGCCGAAGGCACTCCTGATGAGCTTAAGAGACAACACGCTGTCGAGGATGTGATAACCGTGGAGACAGCTATGAAGACCGATAGTGTGCTCATATTGTTAAAGGACTACAGTATTAATGGAAAGGTAGCAGAATCGGAGAATGGCTACAAGATTTACTCAAGAAATGGGGACAGAGCACTAGCAGATGTGGTAAGGAGTCTTGACCAAGCTGGGTACAAGGTAATGCGTATCGAAATGGCAAGACCAACCCTCGAAGACGTATTCTTTAGACTAACCGAAAGGAACCTACAGGAGGCTACTGAATAATTGAAGCAGATAACTGCAGCCTTCAATAAGACCATCAAGGAGTTGCTTAGGGAGAAGGTGGCACTGTTTTGGACTATAGCCTGGCCGATAATCTGGGTAATCATTGGGAGTTTCTCATTCACAGGTAGTGCCCCTCAAGAAGTAATTCCATATATTAAAGGTTCGATTACTATTTCAATGATGGTTTTTGCACTAATGATAGCCGGTATGTCTAATCTTCCTGCAAGTATCGCCGGCGACAGGGCGAATGGTCTACTTTCCAAACTCATATCAATGCCTATAAAACCTTACAAGGATTTCATTGGTAGAATCTCTGCTGTGGTTATTCTTTCTTTCCTGGCAGCAGCCCTGGTTGTAGGGATTGGCATCGCAGTCGGTGCACGTTTCACGGGTACTGGGATCGAGATTCCAAAGGCGATTGGTTTCATCTTTTTGGTAATCTGTGCCTCTGCTGGAGCAGGGCTTATGGCTGGTACGTTGATTAAGAATCTTCAGGGCGCAATTATGACAGGGGTTGGCATCGCAGTGATAACATCTGCCATATCAGGCCTATTCGCTCCATACGAGGTTCTACCGGTGCCACTTCAAGTGTTTTCTCGAATCTATCCCATTTCATCAGCACAGGCATCAATTGTGCACTTACTGGCTGGACCAGATATGGTCGCATATGATCCTTTAACTTCTGGGCAGATAGCTCTGACTATAGCTCTTTCTCTCACACTTCTCGTTGCCGGTACGGTCCTATATTCACGGCTTGGTTGGAAACTACAGTAGCTAATCAATCTCTGTAAAATATGAGTAAATAGCTCCCTGGGATACCAGCCTCCAGCTCCTGAGGCTATCTTAAGCATTGGAATGACTTGACAAGTGGTATCACTAATGGGGGCAGATCAGGGTTTTTATAGGCCGTGCAGGTCTCGAACCTGCGACACCCTGATTAAAAGTCTTGTGCCCTCAGGGTGCCGCAGCATTCTCAACCTCCTTCTTGTTGCTTTGCCTCTTTCAACGTGCGGAGTTCATTGATGTGGAAAAAGCGCTGGTTATCGAATTCGACCGGCCTGATTTTGCCGTCCCGAACCCAGCGCCACAAAGTCATGCGGCTGACACCGAGAAATTCCGCTGCTCGGCTCGCCGTTAGTAGGTCTCCCGTTTTGATTGTAACTTCTCTTTCAGTGCTCACGGTTACACACTGTAACACAGTCGGTCGGGTTTGTCAAGACCCCTAAAAGGTAGATTTTCTGGGAAATTTTATGCTATAGGAAAAGTAGGATGCCACTTGCCCTATTAAGCTCAAGGTCTTCTTTTGAAGTATAGAAAGAGCGACGTAAGGATAGAGGATACTCTCCGGTGGATATTTTGCAATGTGTCACATATGCATCGTAATCCAAAGATGATGGATTAATATTTTGTTGCTTTTCACGCTACCACTTCTATTATGAGTTGAGCGGCAGTTCGCGATACTTTTTGAAGGGTCTACTTCAAGTTTTTCAAGCATTTCACTTATGTTCCAAACACAAACGTCTGCTATTGTACCGCTACTGAGCTCTACAATCCACTTGTTAATTTTATTATGCCAACCGTTTGCAGAGCCTTCCTGCAAATACCCGATCATCGCAGCTATATCATGGTTTGCTCCGTGGAATCCCAATTTGAATCGCTGGATTCCGCCGTTCTTATGTTTTATCCCTCCCGTAACATACTCTTTTTCGCGGTCAGGCGAAGGAGCCGGAAGTCGTTTGCATTCAAAGACAATCACAGGATCATAGATGGTATAAAGACTCGCTCCGATAGTTACTTCGGTAATAGGTGATGCAGAGATGTCCACACTTCTGAGACCAAATTGGTATTCCTCATGGTCAAAACGAATCAAAGGGAACTCGTTCCGAGCTTTAACATCCAGGAATTTACACAGATGAAGATTTAACTTGTTTTCGGATTGTTCATTAGGTCGACTGGGGTCATCTCGCCAGAACGGTAGTTGCTCTTGCACAAAGTCGATTGTCTTTGATACAAGTGTACCCGGGGCGAGACCAGTTGTAATTTTGCCAGTAGTCTGTTCACCCGTATTCCCCATCTTTTTAATATCCCTGTCGGCGAAGGTCAATAATCGTTTCGTCGGCATCACGAACCGCCGTTGAGCGAATCCAATAACGCAACCGGTCCGGCTTAATTAGTAGTAAATAGTTTTCAGAGTAGAGACGTAAGATGCGAATAGTACGAAGGTGTACATGATTTTTATCATCATAAATCAGTTTTCGCAATTCATCTTGTGGCTGGTCTGAGAGCCATGAGAAATCACGACGTTCGCCAAAATAGAAAGGCTGGCAGGTCAAACCGTTGAGAAAAATAGGCTCCGAAGCTTTTAAGTTGTCATACACATTTTTCAGCATACGAATGAATAATTCTGAATAAACGTTGAGGGCATCAGTGTCTGCCGGCTTTGTTAACAACTTTGAATTCTGTCCAAGACGGATATAGTCAGTCATATATTGAAGAGTATCGTCGCACAAAGCCTTCTCCCAGAACGAGAAAGACAACTCGTTCAAATCTTCAGGATAAGGTAAGTTATCGATGTCATCCTTTAAGAGCGCAGTTGCTTTTCCCACAAGCGACGTGCCATTCAGAGTACAGAAGAAACGATAGAATTCATGATAATGAGATATAGTATTGTAGAATTCGCGGAGTTCTGAACTTTGGTTTGTAGGAGCAGGAATTCCCACGATTGAATGATTGTATGCAATAAAATCTTTATCCCAAAAGATGATAGGAAGAGAGTCAATTTTCTTTATCAGAATAAGAGGCGGACTATACCGACTTTCAGTATATGCAGTATGAAAAAGAGTATCTTCAAGAGTTGTGATTTGTTTTTCGTCAATACCGGTATCTGTAAAGGCTTTAGTTGGAAGGAATGATCTACCAGTTAGGAATGGCGCTGGTGTTCGTTTTACCTTTCCCTCTTTTTCGATTTCCTTTCCAATAATGAACCCTTCACCGTAATCCCACTCTTTTTGCTTTACGAATTTTTCCAGTTTACGCATATTTTGAAGACGTCGTGACATATCGAAAAGTCGGCCGCCACCCAGAAGATTGGAGCGCCATACATATGGGCATGCTTCAACCTGTTTCTGCGAAACGTGTTGTCGGTCGTAGTGGTCAAGCTCAAAACAGATATGCTCTTTGACGCTCACTGTTCGTCTGAAAATGTGGTGCATAATTCGATGGTCATCAGGGGGCTCATTGGCTTGAGCAAGCAAAGCTATTGTCTTAGCGTCAGCCCCTTCATATAATTTACGAATAGATACAAAGTCTAAGACGGTGTCGACCTTGTATTTTTGAAAAAGATAAGCTCGGAAGTCTTGTGCATTGCGATTATAAAGCAAAGTAGAAGGCTGAATTAAGCAAACCTGACCTCCCGAACGAAGAATGCTATAAGCTTGTTCCAGGAACAAGTAGGCCGATTGTTTATCTGGTAATACTCCTCGCTTTTTATCTTGGTGCTGTGCAGCTCTATCGATTTGTACACCAGGGGCTGAAAGTTGAGATTCAAATGGAGGATTCCCGATGATCGCATCGAATCCCTCCTGAAGAATAGTAGGTTTACCTTGATGGAAGTCGAGAAGAACATTAAAAAAATCTGCTTCTAACAAATTTGATTCGCGCAATTTATCGAATTTCAATTCCTCCCATATGACATCTGACTGTAATGCATCACAGATTGCCAGGCACATACTGAACGAAGTCAGATGAATAGCGTATTCATCTACTTCGACTCCGAAGATGCTCTGTTTAAGGATCCGTTTAAGCGTATCTACATTAGGGAGCTGCCAATTATTCTGACTGCGCCAAACATTAATCAATTTCTTAAAGGCACCAACGAGAAAAATTCCTGAACCACAAGCTGGATCTAAGACGCGCTCCTCGCCGGTGAGCTTCTCATACGGCATGGCATAATCTAACAGTAAGGATGCCAAAAAAGGAGGCGTATAGACAGTGCCATGACCACCATCAACAAATCTCTGATAGAGATTACTGATGATTTCAACAGGCAGATGTTCAAAAGAGAATTGTTTCCAAAGGTAACGCTGTCGTTTTATTGTCCTCGCTTCTACTAAATTGGCAAAGTGAACGAGAATATCATTGTTGAGTGCTTGTCGCTCTGCACTTGAAAGTGAAAAGACATCTCCGTTGAATTTGTCTTCGAGGAAATCCAGCAGTCTACATACCTCCTGAGAATTGCCACCTTGTAGAACCTGGAAAAAACTTTCCGCTCCTTCGTGGTAATTGCCGAAGAAGTCATCGGGGAATACACGCCGGTCCTCAAGATACTTAATCAATACCATTAGCAGAAGTAACTGCCGAAAAATCGGATTTTCTTCACCTTGGAGTTCATTGTCTGTGTCGACAACTGCTTGAATCAGCAACTGATGTGCTGTCTTGGCATAGTCCGCTAAATCCCGGTTAGGAGTTTCTTCCCAAAAGGTCCCATCTGCTAAACGTAATGCAGAGAAGTTTTCTAGCTCGCGATTAATATCGGCAGCAGCGGTCAGTCCCTCGACCTCGAAGCGTTTAACAGTCTTATAATGGTAATTCTCATCCTCGTCCACCCAAAAATCTGGCCCACGCGCGCATGTCAAGATGTCAATTCGGGTAGGCCAAGAGATATAAATTAGAGGGGCAGCTCCGTGAAGCCATACTTCCAGATGAAGTTTAGCTAGGGTTTCTTCATCAAGCTTTTCATCAGCGTTATCTACAACATAGGCCAGTATTTGTGATGAGCGCCCGTCTGAAAAACGGCGAAAGAATACGTAATCAATGCGATTAAACGTTTCTGCATAAGTAACAGCAGCTTGTTCGTCTATCCCCAGATTTCCTCTTGAAGTTCCACGTACAGGGACTAAACCTGAGGTAAGCTTGCCATTGGAGTCAATAAGATTAACTAATTGAAGAGCGTTAGTGGCCATTTTCTTTCTCAACTCCACTAAGGTCTATCATTTTTATTATTCCTTGTCTGTTCGTCACATCTCTTTCCCGTGAATCACCGGATTGGTAGTGTTTACTATACATGACGGATTGTTGGATTTTCCTTTAGAAGGTCTCAGGATTCCTCCAGCTTAGCCTCAAGTTCCGACTTGAAATCCTTGTATGTCTTCTCCCGCAGGGCTTTGAAAAACAGGTCGTAGCTCTCTGGGGAGAGGAATTTGAAATAATACCGCTGCTCTTTCTGTAACTCGTTGACCCTGGCAAAATGTTCTTTTGAATACTGGAGCTTAGCCTTATTTTCATCGGAGACATCGTTGTCCATCTTAATTTCCACCACAATAATATCGTTGGCCACCTTGATAAAGAAATCAGGATTGAAACTTCCCTGTTTGGGATGTTCTCCCTTTCGCCAGGAGTATTCAATGCTATAGAAACCCACATCCAGGGACTTGAGCCAGGCATCTATTGACTTGGCTGTCTGTTCGGCAGTCAATCCCCGGATAAACCTGCGTTCAGGGTCATAGGAAGCCAAGGCTACGTTAAGGGGGGTTTTGAAGTTGTATTTATTCTCCACCTTTATCAGTGCTTTTCTCGGAAGGTCCTCATCCTCCTCAATATCCTTCAGCACCTTTCTATCCGGCGCCTCCCCCAGGGTCATAGAATAGTCATCCCAAAATACCGTGCTATCACGTCGTAGCGACCCTACACCTATGCTGTTCTTGTTTATCTGTCTGGTGCTGATTTTGTAGGGTTCTTTTGATTTCGCCACTATCCTTGGGAAAGTGCTGCTTTTCCTTTTTATGACGCCAAAAGCCTGGACTGTTTTCTGGCGATTTTCCTCGCCAACCATGCCTGTTTTATCGTTCACTTGTTTCAGAGACTGTCGGATAATTTTAGCAATTTTTTCTTTGGTCCATTCTCCGCTATAGTCGGTCCCTGCCTCTTCGTCAAAAATGCGAAGGCGATTAGACACATCATGTGCCAGCTCGTCGACAGAGTACATCTTGAACTCAATCAGTGTTTTCTTTACGTCAGGCTCGTCGGAGACCGCCCTAATATAGGTAGTGCTCTTTTCTACATCCGCCTCCTGGCTGGAATAACTAATATACCCTTTCTTAAGCAATTCAAATTCGTCCTCTTTCGGATATTCCTTAGTCTCTTCTATTACCTTCTCATAATCAATTTGATACAGGTCAAAGTTGTAGTCCTCTTTCTTCTCCACTGGGTAGGAGTGGATGCGCTTCTCAATCTCCAAAACTTCATCTACCAGGTGTTTGATGCTCCCTGACCACTTATCGTGATTGAAGACGGTTACAACGGGCTGATTGCCCCTGTAGACCTCGGGTATTCTCAAGCCCCTTCCCAATACCTGGGCAATCAGAAGTTTTGAATTAAACGCTCGCTCCTCATGCGGGACGATCTGAAAGACGTTTTTAACATCCCAGCCTTCGGAGAGCATGCTAACAGAGGTAATCCACTCAATGGGGTTGTCCTTGTCATCTACCCTTCGCAGGATCGGAATATTACTCTTATGCTCGTTGGCAGAGGTAACGATTAAAACCTTCTCTGCCGCTTGCTCTTTACTTATCTTTTCTTTGGCGGCAAGGAAGGCAACCAGTTTATCGGTGAGACGCTTGCAGGCGGCGATGTTTTTGGTAACCAGGATGGTGATGGGCTTGACCTTACGGTATTTGACTGTCTTGTTCTCAATGTGATTGTCGTAAATCTTTTGGAACTTCTCGTCCTCACTCCCCGAGGAGTCTTCAGCCACATAGCGGATGGATTTGACAAATTTATCATCAATAGAATCCCTCAAGGGAAAACGATGAATGACATCAGTGAAATAGTCATCTCCTATATAGCAGGTGCCGGAATCATTCACGATATATTTGAATCCGTATTTAGGGTCAAGTAAAAATTCCTTCCATTTCTTGAG
>CAYVOV010000032.1:13305-18178 GCA_964453525.1 uncultured Dehalococcoidales bacterium
GCGGAGAGGCTTCGAAACTTTTCCGTCAAACCGGCTTCGATGGTGTTAGAAGGACACAGGACCAATACCTGATCCACGGCGCCATCGGCAAGCATAGCGCGGGCAATGCCATACATCACGTAACTTTTACCGGTAGCCGTTGCATGGTCCAGGGAGCATGAGAGTTTATCGGGCATCTGCAGATAGCTGATAAAATCCGTAAAAGAGGAATACTTCTCCTGAAGCTTGGGGTTGTTGTGATAGCTTTCCTCCGCCAGTTCTTTGAGGCTTTTGTATTCACCGCATAAAAAGTAGCGCATTGCCTCCCGGATGGCCTCTTTCTGATACTCTCTGTCCCCGCAGAGGGCGTCCAGGAAAGCCTCGTATTTATTCGGATCAAACCTCTTAGGGTCGTAGTTAGGAGAGACCTTAAGGACTAAATCCTTGTTCTGAAAGGTCTGCCACTCAAGCATGGCTACTTCTTCCTCTTACCATTAAAGTCGGACAGTGTCTTTACCTCCCGCTTTTCATTGCCGAAAATATCAATGTAGATGACCATGATTTGCTTCCTGACTTGATCCTCGCCAAACCGCACCTCATAGCCGTTCTTCTTCAATTCCACGGCGTAGAAGACTTCGTCCAGGTCAAAGACTTCTCCATCAAAATCATAGTCCAGCATGACCATAGAGAGGGTCTCAAGGTTGGCAAACTCAAGAGGCTTGCGGGAGATAACCTTGCTCTCGAACCTCTCAATCTTGATAGCACATTCTTTTGTTCCTTTTCCTATCTCCAGTTGCCCCTTTTTGTCCTGAATAAAGTATTTACACTCTACCGCCGGCACCTGAATAAAATCAAAGCCTACGGCATCCACCGTGTCGTTGACATCCATTTCGCTGACCGGCTGTTTGATTCTGGTAAAACCTCGATTGTGGATTTCTTCAATGATGGAATAGGGGATGCGGAGAACAAAGTATTTCGTCTTACCCTTCTCGATGTAGTCTTCAAGAAACATCACCGACGCGGCGGGGGCAATGATGAAGAAGCGCCTACCAACTTTGTTTCCCAGATATTTATGGAGGTCATCAATAAAGCCCCGGTCCATTACGGCGTCTTTATGTTCCTGGTAATTGAAGACCATGACGCTGTCCGCCCCCAGGTAGCCGTCAAGCTCAATTTTGGAAATTTCATGCTTATCATCCCGACACTGAAAGAGCCCAAGGGCAAAGTCCCGATACTGCTCCCAGGGGAGTTCTTTGATCATCTTATAATCATAAAGGCCGGCATTGTAGAGAGTGAATGGCTTGCACGGCTTGCCGTATTTCTTCTTGGGGTTTTCTAAATCCTTGCTCTCGGCAATGTTTAAGAGGCGCTTCTGCATGGTGTAGATGGCCAGTTTCCCGCAGTCCATGCCTATCCACCGCCTGCCGAGCTTCTCAGCCACGGCCTGGGTGGTGCCTGATCCGGCAAAGCAATCCAGCACAAGGTCGCCTGGGTTGGAGGAGGCTTCCAGAAATAATGTCAAAAGACCTTCGGGCTTCTGGGTAGGATATTCCAGCCTTTCCGCAGATACATTTAAGACAGGTTTGACACTCACTTTCTTGATAACACCGCCTTCTACTATGTTCACATCTCCCTCTATTACGTCCCGGAGTAAAACATCTGCATAGTAGCGTCCTTGTTCATCTGTCTGGGGATTAAAGAACGGTTTGTCGTAGTAAGTGCGCTCCTTCAATCCCTCATAGAACATTTCTTGCGATCTCGAATAGAAAAGTATTGTATCATGCTTGGATGGATAACCCGTTGCTGCAGATGCTCCGCCAGTTCTGTAACTCCAAATTATTTCATTCCTGAAATTATGATCCCTAAAAATCTCGTCCATAATTACCTTAGTGTAGTGTCCCTTCCTCTGATCCAAATGCACATAAATACTTCCATCTTCACTCAGTAGCTCCCGTAGGAAAATAAGCCTCTTTCTTAAAAACTCTAAAAAAATCGCCCCTGCAATCTTGTCCTGATACGCTTTCTGATCCTGGCTTCCCCGGAACTCCTGCCTTGTTGCAAACGGTGGGTCAATATAGACCAGCCTTATCCCCGGTGTCCCGTCAGTGTTTTTAAGCTTGCCTTCTTCTTTCATTTGCACGAGGGTCTTCAGCACCTGAAGGTTATCGCCGAAGATGAGCATGTTCGTCCAGCCATTGCCGCTCTCGCCATTTCGGAAGGTCTTAACCCTCTGCAAAGGCACGGCCATGGTATCAGCAAGAATGTCCACCTCTCTTTCCTTATCAGCATAGAGCAATTCATATTCTTTTCTGGTATCAAAGAGGAGCGACCGCTTGAGCTGTTCAAGTTGCTGGATAAGGTCTTCTCTATAGTCTTCTGGGAGAGACTTTCCTTCTTTGAGGAGGCTGATAATTTTCTCAATTTCAGATTCAGGCAGCTTAGGCATAATTACTACCTTCCCCTTATTTTGACGTTCCCGGGTTTATTTACTATTTTCTCCTTCGAAAGAGTTGGCTAGAATAGCTTGGGCTTCTCTGAGCCAGTCGTCATCGAAGAATTTAAGACCATATTCATTCACATAAGTGGGCGGTGGAAGGACACCTGCCTTAATCCGCCGGCGAAGCTTGGCTTGGTGCATGCTGAGGCGCCCAGCTGCTTGGGGGAGTGTCATATACTTGTATCGTTCATCTATTCTTGGCCCTGCCATCTTGCCTTGATGTTAAGACTCTGTCAGGTATTTGTCAAGACGGGTTCCGTCTTGCAAGGACAAAAAAGGGGGTCGGGGATTCGAACCCCCGACCCCTACTTCTTTACCATGCCCTATGAGCCGTAATTCAGCCCTTCCGCTTCTTCTGCTCCAGTTTCTGGCGGCATTCAGGGCAGATGGTATGTGTAACCCCCTTGTCCTTATAGGGGGGCTTTTCCCCCATATCCTTGCCACACCAAGCGCAGACCACTTTCATAGTATTTACCCTCATTTTAGATTGTAACTAGGTTATATTGCTAGAACTCAAACAGTGCTGGCTGCTCCGCCTTTCTCCTGTGGGCGTAGTTACCCCTTCAATTACCGGTATTTCTAAGCCACGAGGCTTAGCTGGCTACCGCTCTCAAGTCTCTTTCTCTCGTCCTCTACTGCCCCATCAGGTAGGGATTCACGGACGGACTGTATCCCCGCCTTGAGCCGGCCGACAGGTTCCCACTGGCTGCCGCCGATTGCCCGGTCTATCTCACCGATAATCCGTACCAGATACTGGTCAACATACTGAGGCAGGTTCGAGATATTCCTGGCTTCACGGGCAACAATCCTTGCCTGCTCCAGCGGTTCAACGGACTGGTTGACGTATTCCTCAACCATATCCATCGCCTCATTGACCTTGAGAACGCTCCACTTGACTGGCATAGCTTTACCTCCTTTCCTTCAGTTTTTGGGCGTAGTAACCCCTGTGAGAATCAGCGTGAGCTGGGCTAGCTCTTGAGAGCCATATTGATGGCTTCCTTCACGACCTCAGACCAGCATTCCAGTCCCCACTCCACGCCCTTCTTTACCTGAGCAAGGATGTCATCGGTTATCGCTTCTTCAGGGATATTCATCTCCCTGGCGCACTCGACGACATCTTCCCTAGTGAGGACAAAAATAGTGTTCTCGTCTGCCATACTGACTTCCTCCTTTCCTTTCGTTCCGAATTTGGCAAAAAGAAGGAGGGTCGGTTCGGATTTCCCAACCCTCTTCTCTACCGAGGGGCGGAAGTCCCTCTCAGTCGGCTATTTACCTGTCTTGCTACACGACATTAAATTTTGCCTTCACGCTGGAACTGATAGCCTCGCATAGCTCAGCCTCCAGCACGTCCAGCCATACCGTCTTGGCGTTCTCAAATGTGGCTGGGATACCCTGGTCTTCCAGCTCGCCGAGTATATGCTCGGCTATGACATCGGTATCTATCCAGCCAGCCAGTTTGTGCTTGACGGACATATCATCTCCTTTCTGGGCATGGGTAGCCCTTTAGATTTTGGGCATGCCTACTCCCCTTGATTGTTCTCCGCACTGTGCAACCGCCCTGGTGGACTTCCAAAAGTGCGCAACCGCTGGTAATGTCCCTGCCATCGTGCTCCTGCACTGCCATCGGGCGTCGGCACGCCTACTCTTGTTAGCTCATTTATTCTTCCCAGACGGCAACCTGCCTGATGGTGAACTCCAGTCCGCAGGTAAGGCACTTTCCCTTGTCGGGAGCCTCCTCGCAGTCAATGTCATCCCCATCGCACCTGGGACAGGTGATGATTTCACCTTCGGCATACTCCTTGCGTTTCTCCATCGGTATCACCCCCTTTCGTTCCGATTTTGGACACACTACCCCCTTTCCGACCGGCGCATTTAGCCCAGTCCTAGCTTTTTGAATTGACTTTCTGTTCGGCAAGACACAGCTCGACGGTTTTGCGGTGTCTGCCTGTAGCTTTGCAGATTTGATAGACGGATAATCCCTTGTCGTGGAGACGTGCTATTCGCCTTCTCTCGAAGTCCGAGACCTCTCGCCCGTTCTTGCGACAGTCCAGAGTTGCCTTGTGCCTTACCCAGTATTGCTGGTCGGCAGCGTTTAGCTCCTTACCATTGAGACGGTCATACCCTATTTCCACCAGGCGTTTAGGTAAGGTGGCGAGTATAGCCAAGGCATCCAGTCGGGCGTCGTTATCCCCATCTCCAGAGGCAAAGTCCTCATCCTCGTAAAATGGACGGAACTTCCCCTGCCGGTATAGCTTCCTATGCCAGTATCGTTTTACCTCTTTCTTGGCGACTCCCCAGAGGTAGGCAGTCTCTTTGTGCTTCTGGCTAACCAGTATCAGGGTGATAACTATGTCCTGCTCTACATCATCCCTGTCGCATGGGTCTATCCCATAGGTG
>CAYVOV010000033.1:0-17690 GCA_964453525.1 uncultured Dehalococcoidales bacterium
GTTCAGATTGCAGGCTGAAATTCGCCTGCATGAAGGTGGAGTTGCTAGTAACCGCGTATCAGCATGGCGCGGTGAATACGTTCTCGGGCCTTGTACACACCGCCCGTCACGTCATGAAAGTTGGCAACACCTGAAGTCGATGGGCTAACCAATTTATTGGAGGCAGTCGCCGAAGGTGGGGCTAGCGATTGGGACGAAGTCGTAACAAGGTAGCTGTAGCGGAAGCTGTGGCTGGATCACCTCCTTTCTAGGGAGATAACAGGTGTGTAACCTTACTCCTAGGTCGGTCATCGATCTATTTAAATCGATGTTTTAACTTCTTCCCGCTATCCAGTTTTTAAGGTGCTTTTTATTTTTTGATAAAGGCCAGATACTCTTGTTCTTATGCGACGAAAGGCGTAAAATTAACACGTGAGATAGTTTAAGCATTGAGGCAAATGGACGTTATTAATTTATGGAGGTTGATTTAATGCCAAAGCATTGGCAAAGACCAAAGTCTAATTGTCCAAAATGCGGCTTAAACTTGGGTATGTTAGCAAGAGAACTACAGGGGAAAGGGTTTAGATTTGCTGTAGAAGGGGAGTTATTCTCTGCTATCAGATGCCCGAAGTGCGATACTGCTGTCGTACCATTAAAGAGGTAATGTCAGCACGCAGGAGAAAGTTTACTGAGAGGGGGCCTAGCCTCCTCTCAGTCTTTCCTTCCTCCCTTTGGCAAGAGCTTCACCTCAAATGTCATTCTGGAGGAGTCCGCCTCTGGCGGACGACGAAGAATCTCAGGGTGGGGTGATTAACACACTCTAATTACTCGTTAACTATTATCCTCACCCCCGGTTACGAAGCACCCCCTCCCCTTAAAAAGGGAAGAGGGTGCTTCAAAAAGGGATTTGTTACCTCTATTGATGTTCTTTTGAAACCAAAGTTACATCGCCCTACATACACACTAAAATGGGGAAGCGTTTTAAGAGATGCGGAGCCTCTCTTTCTCTCCTCCTTTGAAAAAGGGGGACTAAGGGGGATTTTAAATCCCTCTCAATCTCCCTTTACAAAAGGGAGAAGTAACCCAATTTGTCGAGGTGTTTTTAAGGGGGGCAAAGCCCCTCTTGAGTATCATTAAGGGCGGCGGGTGGGAAAAGATAAATATAAAAGGGGATGAGGTTAAACAATTGACAAGCCCTTAGAGCCAGCCATATACTTCACCCAGTTACAACACTTTTGGTTTCCAATGCAGTATGACGAAGTTGTCGCCAGACTCAAGGCTGAGGCAAATCCCGCTAATGTCGCCGGGATGGCGCGCTTCGGCATCAGCAGTACAAATACGCTCGGAATATCAATATATACCCTGCGGAAGCTGGCAAAAGAGATAAAGAAAGACCATGATTTAGCCCTCAAACTCTGGGATTCAGGTTTCCACGAGGCGCGCATTCTGGCAAGCTTCATCGACGAGCCGGATAAAGTGACCGAATCACAGCTGGAACACTGGGTCAATGATTTCGACTCCTGGGATGTAGTCGACCAGGTTTCCGAACTCATCTCGAAGACGCCGCATGTGGTAGAAAAGATTCACCGGTGGGCAGAAAGAGACGAGGAGTTCGTCAAACGGGCTGCTTTTTCACTCATTGCTGAAATTGCCTGGTATGATAAAGAAATGACCGATGATGAGTTCGAGCAGTTCTTTCCGGTCATCAAAAAAGCTGCCACCGACGAGCGTAATTTCGTGAAGAAGGCCGTAAACTGGGCGTTGCGCAATATCGGCAAACGGAATTTAGCGCTCAATCGTCGCGCTATAGAGGTAGCTAAAGAGATACAGAAAATGGACTCAAGCCCCGCCCGCTGGATAGCCGCCGGCGCTTTAAGAGAGCTGACCGGTGAAAAAGTACAGAAAAGAGTTACCTGATAGCAGTTTTTTCCGGACCGGGATTTTTACTTGATATGAAATTTTCAATAAAACCTGCTGAAATCAGTGAAAAGGAGACAATCTCCAGACTGCTGCAGCCGTATCTTACCGAACTTTCTCAGTTTCCCGATGAAAACCCCGATTATAAAGATGCTAACGGCATTTATCTTTATCCCTACCTGGATGACTACTGGCAGGAAGAGTCCCGCTACCCTTATCTTCTGTATGCGGATGAAACGCTGGCAGGTTTTGCCCTGGTCAGAAAAGACAGGGGCAGGTGGCAGATGGCTGAGTTTTACGTTTTACCGGAATTCCGCCGCCGCGGTCTGGCAATGAAATGCGTGGATGATATTTTCAGGATCCATACAGGCGGATGGACGATAACATTCAACAAGCATAACAATCCCAGCCGTCAACTATGGAAAAAGCTGGCTGATAAACTGGCGGTAGGCGATATTGAAGAAGGGGAAGCGGATACCAGCCACGATTATATGAATTTCACGATAAATGACTTTTAATAACTGATAAGCATTATCCTCACCCCCGGTTCCGAAGTACCCCCTCTCCTTAGCAAGGAAAGGGGGTACTTCAAAAAGGGCTTTACTGCTTCACCTGTCGCTCTCTAATGAAGATATAGAACTGGCAGCGGAGCATCTCAACGGGAAGCGTTCGGCCTATGTCCAGTATGATAAGCAAAGATGCTCTGATGGGGACTGAGAGGAGCAAAGCCCCCTCAAACAATAATAATGGGAGTTTAAGAGGGAGTGCGGCGTGTAACGCCGCACTCCCTCTTCCGCACTCTTCCTCCTTCCCCTTTCAAAGGGCCTTGCCTCAAATGTCATTCTGGAGTCCGCCTCTGGCGGACTCCAGAATCTCAGGGTAGGGAGTCAAGGTAATACCCCTCCTCCCTGAGACCCTTCGCGGAGTTTACACTGACCGGAGCGAATGTGCTCCAGGGTGACAGGAACACACGACTTTTAGGGCAAGACTCTTTCAAAGGGGAAGGGGAAACACAGGGGGATGGTGTTATATAGATTATAAATACCAAAAAAATCCTGCAGTGCCGTTCCGGGGCATAGAAGAGACGTATTGCCCCTCTTGGTCTTCCTTAAGGGAGGTGCGGGTGGGAAAAGATATAAGTTAGAAGGATGGGTTTTCAGATAATTTTTTACGAAATACTAGGTTTAAACGGACTTTTACTGTAAAATACTGGCAAGTATGACGCTAAAAAATTCCATTAAAATCAGCGGTTTTGTTCTGGTAATAATCGGTACAGCGGGGCTTTTACTTAATGAGTTCGCCTGGGAGCATTCTTCAACCCGCGCCATCATCTTCGCCATGGTAAATATTGTTGGGCTGGTGAACGTGGCTTTCTCTCACTTCGGGATGAAAGAAACTGTATAGTCCGGAGGTATGAAATGGAAAGAAAAATGATAGCAATGTGCGGGGCATTCTGCGGACACTGTGAGTTTAAAGAAAGGACAGGGTGTAGCGGCTGCCAGGGACAGAAAGGTGACATGTTCTGGGGTACCTGCCCGGTGGCAACATGCTGCGTGGAAAAAGAACTACTGCACTGCGGATTCTGCCCCGACCTTCCCTGCCAGACATTGCAGGCAACGTTCGACCACCCCGAGCATGGGGACAACGGTGAAAGGCTGGCTAATCTGAATGCTTGGGCAAAGGGTGAAGAAACCATAATCAGACTCGGCTCTTTCGGAACCAGATAGCCCTGAAAAAAGCGACTACCACCGCGTCATCTGAGAACAGGGGAGCGCTGTCTACCGGACTTTATTTGCATAATACAGACAAACAGTTGAAAGGAAAGCAATATGACAACAATAAAAGAGTATAACAGCTACGGAGAAATGCTTGAGAAGTTGCTGATGTTAAGGACGTCTCCGCTCGCCGTAAAGATGATTGAGCGGGAAGCGGATATTCCCGAAGGAGCCTTCAGACCGAAAAGAGATAAAGGTTACCATTATGCGCAGTGCCAGGCGTTCGCTCTGTCACGACGTGAGAAACTGACCGTGGCTATGCTGAAAGAGGACAACGGGTGCCCGGCGCCGGTTACGGCTTACGGGCTGGATGAAAGACCGGAAAGGCCGAATATGCGTGCCGGACAACCGATGGCTTACCAGAGTTTTCAGCCGGGGAAATACATTGGCATCCTTACTGCGCCGCTCAGGACAGCTACCTGTATTCCGGATATCGTCCTTATCTATTTAAATACGGCTCAGCTGAGAAGCCTGCTCTTATCGATGAAGCCGGAAGAAAGAACCAATCTGAACTCTCACTTCTTTCCTCCATCCTGCGCATACGCCGTCGTCGACCCGATACTCACCGGACAGTGCTGGATTATCCTGCCCGACCCCGGTGAATACGAGCGGGCGCTGGGAGATGAAGGAGAAATGATGTTCTCGGTTCCGGCGGATAAAATGGATGGCTTAATTTCGGACCTCAGTCAGACTGAAGGGAAACTGAGTAACTATCTCACCTCCAGTATGATAATGAGACCAGACTTCCCCCAACCTGACCATTATAAGAGGGCGTTCAAGCAGTGGGGGCTCGACTACGATGAGAGTTAGCTTCCGGTGAATGGTAAACATATGTCAGCCAAGTACATCGCCACTTGATTTCCCGATTACTTTTAGGCTAAAATTTAAACGATTTACCCCCGGGCCATTAGCTCAGCTGGTTAGAGCGCTACTCTGATAAAGTAGAGGTCTCTGGTTCGAATCCAGAATGGCCCACCATCTTGTTTAATATATAGAACTTCCCTCGTGGAGGTTCTATTTTTATCCACGGGCACTGGTATCGTGTAGTCCAGTACCACTCCTTCGGGATTGAATTCCATTCGTTTCACAAATTGCCTGAGGAAGGTCTTTTGTTGAAGGAATGATTTCTCCCCCAGTACCTCCTCCAGCTCATTTACATAGCCCATCACGTCATTCGGGTCCAGTTCCTCTGGTTCATTCGATTCGATCCTACTGATGAGATTGTCTCTCTGCTGCTGAAGTTCGTGTTGGGAGGCACGCAGTTCCTTTATTCTGGGAGCCAGGTCATCCATCTCCAGCTTGCCACTTTCTAGAGCGACATAGAGCTTTGTGAGTTTGCCGCTAATCTTAACCAGCTCTTTCTCTGTCTGCTCAAGCTGTTTTTCAAGGCGGCCGGCACTTTCGAGCAATTCGCTGTTGATAAGATGAACAAGCTTGGTCAGATTTTCTTTAGTCAGGATGTTTGCCCTGATCTTTCCCATGATAAAGTCTTCCAACATTTCTTTACGAAATCTGAGCCCTTCGCAGCCATCTTTACCTTTCTTGAAACGGGAGTCACATTCGTAATACAGATACTTTCCTGACTTAGCTGCGGTGCCTATCATGGCGGCGCCGCACTTGCTGCAATAAGCCAGTCCACTCAAGACATAAGGGCTTGATACTCCCCGAGGGGGCCTGGTGAAAGGTCGTCGGTCCTTCAGAAGTTCCTGGACACGGTCGAAATCAGCCAATGATACGATACCTTCGTGAGTATCAGGAGCGACAATAGTTTCAGCTACGGGTTTTCGGAACGGCTTATCGCTGGTTCTATCGGTCCGGTTCCACACAAGCGATCCCGTATAGACCGGATTCTTCAGCCAGAAGTTAATGGTAGTCGTACCGAAGAGCTTACCGGAACGTGTCCTCACTCCTTCTTCATTAAAAACACGCGCTATCTCTTTACCGCCTTTGCCCTTGAGCGATAGCTTAAAGGCACGCTTCACAAGTTGGGCCTCATTTTTGTCAGGTTCAAGTTTTGTCTTTTCCGAACCGTTAACAGGAACCTTTACCTTCCGGTAGCCAAAGGGGACAACCCCACCATTGAAGAATCCCCGGCCAATGTTTTCTTTCATACCGCGCATGGTGTCTTGGGCGAGATTAGCCGAATAAAACTCATCAATGACTTCAATCATGCCTTCGAGTAAGCGTCCGGAGGCCGAGTCATCTATCTGCTCATTAATCGAAACAACCGATATCCCCCTTTTGCGAAGTAGCGACTTGTAGATAATGGAGTCCTCCCTGTTCCGGGCGAATCTGGAGAGCTTCCATACCAATATTGTGTCAAAAGGCTTCTCTTTCCTCTTGGCCGCGGCTACCATTTCCTGGAAGGCCGGGCGGCTGGCGCTCTTCGCGCTTTCCGCTTCATCGACATACTCAGAGGCTATTTCCCAGCCTCGTTCCAGAGCATACTTCCTTAACGCCTTAAGCTGGGCAGGTATAGACAAGTCTTTTTCTGCCTGTTTTTCTGAAGATACCCGGGCGTAGATAGCTGCTTTCATATTGTTATTTCGTTCCATCAGACACCCTCCTCAAATGCTCGTTGGAAGAAAGACCATGTCAGGGGTTTAGCGAGAAATAAAAGCGCCAGTATTCCTCCAATCGTATCCGCAAGACACGTGTAGGAGCGAAGGTCTACTTCTCGTCCGAGTTGCCCTAGCCCAAAGCTCTCTCCGTGGACTAAGCCTTCAGGTATGTACTGGCCTTGCCGGAGTTTCCAATCGACTAATTCATCCGGAAATTTCTCAAAGCGTAGGCCGGATCGAATCAGGAAGGGAAACTGGTCATTACGAATCTGATAGCGTACCTTGTAGGGACCTTCTGGAAAACCGGAACTGATTTTTTCACTTACGCGGTCTAACCTGAGCAAAGCGCAAGGTACTTCGGCCAGTCCAACGTAATGGATAGCGGCGCTTTCGATGGAAGCCGAATATGACGAGGCCAATTCCAAGATCCCCGTCATGCCCGGCGTCGCTGTCTTCATGTCTTGCCGGAAACGGCTCGGCGGCATATTCAGAGCGGCGGCAAAGCGGTCTGCCTGTCTTTCATAAGGTTTTGTGGTAAGAGGTCTCATGGTATTGCATCCCCTGGCCAAGTAGTTCAAGTTTCGGTGAGACGGAAGAAGGAAATGTCCTATGCCGTGACAGAGGCTGAATCGCTGCCTGACCCTGGGGCGGTTCTGGTTAACGAAGAGTGCCGCAGTTCCATCCTTCCAGTGCAGCACCTCATCTACGCCATAAGCAGCATTCTTGATCGCTTCCGGAGCCAGCTTTGGGTCGTAATAATGGAGCTCCAGCCCATCTTTCGCCAGGTACTCTATGACTGAATCCAGCGGTATGGGAAGCTTCGTATCAAGCAGTCCTGCCCTATCCAGCAGGCCTTCGGCTTCCGCAAACTCATTATTCATTACCGGTATCACGCTTCTTCTTGCTTTGTTCATTAAGCCAGTCCGTGAAGGACCTCAGCTGGTCCCTGCCCTGGTCATCCAATTCCTCGTAGCCGCGAAAAATGGCCTGACCCACCTGGTCATCCCGAAGGACCTCATCGAATGAAGGGTTCTCCTCTTCTCTGAGCAGGTAGTCCATGGTCACGCCGAGGGCCTCAGCAATCTTCCGTAAGAGGCTCGTTTTGGGGTTCAAAATCAGGCCCTTCTCCAGCCTCCAGATGCTGGGCTGAGGCACGCCGGAAACCTCCGCCAGGTGGTTCTGCGTCCAGCCTTTTCTCTCTCTGATCTGCCTGAGATGCTCGCTTAAAAGCATATAAATCTCCTTTTTATTCTCGGATGTATTATACTCCCATGTTAACTACCTTGTCAATACCTGTGGCTGGCATGCTACTCTTGACATCTCACTTATACATCAGTGTATAATAATCCCGAGGTTAAGGGCTATGCGTAGACGTATAAATGACCGACCGCCAATCCGTGCCGAAATGAGATCTCGGTACCAAAACAGGGTGCGCGAATGCCGCCTACGTGGTCTTATTATCAGTGAGGCGGAGCTCAGCCGGCGCACCGGCATTGAACGGACGACCTTAAGCGCACTGGAGAACAACCGGCGGTTTCTCTGTATCGAGCACGCGTTGCTGATTAAAGAAGTGTTGGGCTGTTCACTCGACGACTTGTATGACAGGATACAAACCCCTGCCAGCGCCATGGAGCGGGGCGAATGATGGGTAAAACCACCATTAACATGACTCCTGAACAGGAAGAATTGCTTGATTCCGGTCTGCGCATGCTGGCCCACATGATCGCCGAGACGCACCTTCGCCGGATTACGTCAAAGAATAAGAGTGCCGCAATGACTTCGTCCGATGAAATATCCAAGAGATCGAATGGAAATAATCCGGTCAACCACAATGACGATAAATCACTAGAGGATCATGATGAATGACCCCGTCTTTTCGGAAGCCATACCCAACTTACTGACGACCCACTACCGTCACCTTGCAGAATCCAGCAGTATTAGTCTGGAAATCATCAAGGAGCGCGGCTATCGCAGCTTGCTGGGTAAGTCAGAACTTGTGAAATTGGGCTTCACTCCAGCTCAGCGCCACGTCCCCGGTATACTCATTCCCCTATGGGGAGTCGATGGTAACGAGATTGTTGGGTACCAGTTCCGGCCGGATAATCCTCGAATTAATGCCAAAGGCAAGCCAGTCAAATATGAGACTCCCAGGGGTACTACCAACCATATTGATTGTCCGCCTTCCTGTCAGAAGCAGCTGGCTGACCCAGCTGTTACCCTATGGATAACCGAGGGTGTTAAGAAAGCTGACGCGCTGGCTTCCCAGGGAGAATGTGTGGTCGATATGACCGGCGTTTGGAACTGGCGGGCAAAGAATAATCTTGGTGGTATCACGGCATCCCCTGACTTCGATAGCATCGCGCTGAATGACCGGAAGGTATTCCTTGCCTTCGATTCGGATTATGCCACCAATCCCAGCGTAGCCCAGGCGGTTAAACGATTAGCGAAATTCCTCAAGGGAAAGAAGGCCAACGTTTCCATTGTTTTACTACCGACAGGAAATGATGGCTCCAAGATCGGCGTTGACGATTTCCTCACCGGTGGCCATTCAACAGCTGAGTTGAAGGCTCTAGCCGTGCCGATGGAAGAAGCCGTGGTCGACCGGGAGCCGGAAGACCTGGAGAGGACCTTCTTATTCGCCAACAAAAAGTTGTATTTAACTGTCCGACAATACGATGGCGGCTATGGCTTCGCTTACCTGGATGATTATGGTCAGACCAAGGTTACAGCGGAAATACCTCTTTCGGGGAAGACCATCAAACCACGACCCTTGCCCATCATGGACGGGAGCGAGGTTGCCATCGTTGGCATGCCCGACGAGAATATCACCACGGCGAGGTTACTATCGGCGGATGAGCTCTACTCTAAGATCAAAAATCATTTATCCACTTACATTGATCTCCCTGAGTTGCAACTGGAAACATGCGTCTACTACATCCTCTTCACCTGGTTCTATACCAAGGTCAAGAACGTCGGTTACTTGCGCTTCCTGGCCGATACTGGCAAAGGCAAGAGTAGGATCCAGAAAGTGGTGGCTGACCTGTGCTTCTATCCCATCTTCGCCAGCGGCGCCAGCACCTTCAGCGGCATAGCAAGGTTGAATAACCACTGGCGGGGCACCTTAATCATGGACGAAGCTGATACTTCCGGTGATAAGGAGTCTCAGTTCGTCAAATATCTTAACCTTGGCTTCGAGCGCGGCAAGTATTACGTGCTGTCCGATAAGCAAAATCCCAGGGTCCAGGAGTATTTTGACCCCTTTGCTCCCAAGATCCTTGCCATGCGGCAGCCGTTTAAGGACAACGCGACCGAAGCCAGGGTTCTTTCTATCTCTCCCCATGAAACTACGAATCTAAAAATTCCTATCATTCTACCTGAAGACTACTACACAAGGATGCAGAAGATCAGGAACGAGCTGGCTCTATTCACCTTACATCATTTCAACGAGGTCGACGCCAATAGGATGATCATCTTTGACGATATGGACATCGAGCCAAGGCTGAAGCAGCTGGTCATGCCGATATCGATCGTCTGCCAACTGCTACCCGATGGAGAGAGGACCTTCCGGGAATACTTGCTTAAACGCCAATTAGAGATCCGGCGCGTCAGGAGCATGTCCTGGGAAGGCTCCCTGGTGAACCTGGTCTATTCGATCGCCTCCGGCCACGCCGACCTGGGTGAGGAATTCGCCGGCTACTGCGATAACGCCGGTCAGGTGCAGGTAGTAACGCCGACCATGGTCTCCCGGCTGATGAAAAGCTCGGCTAAGATGGTAACCCAGACGCTGGCCGGTGTGGGTTTTGAGGTCGAATGGCGCCGGGTCGACTTTAAGAGAGACGGGCAGCGATCTCAAAAGCCGGTCAGGGCTTATTGCATCCCTGACTTTCAAACATGGGCGGAGGTTACTTCACGATACTATTACCCCGAGGATGGAGAGATGACCCAGGCGATACCCGATGTTTTAAAATCTCATAAATTTCACCGTGTTCCTGGAAGCGTGGCATCCGTGACATCTGTGACAGACACCCTTGAAGTTGATGGTCATGTCACGGTTGCCACAGATGCCACACATTATTTTACACGGCATGGAAATAACGGCAATAAACCGACCGACCCCTGCGCCGTTTGTGGCGTCATTGACTGGCAACGAAGAGACGGAGGATGGATATGCGGGCATTGTCATCCGGAAGCGCTCGGGTAGTCTCTTCAAGACGGGATTATTCCGGAGAGGGTCACCCCATCCCCTGCCTTGAAATAGGCTAAATAAGCCCCTGCTGCAAAGGAGTAAAACAACCGGCAGGCTCATAGGTAGTATAGATAGCATAGTATAGATAGCATTAGTGGAATAGATAAAAGAGGAGGGCGGATGAAGATCATTACCGGCAGTAGAGCCAGCAATAAAAAAGAGGCTGTTTCACTGGTTTTCCAGGAAGCAGGAATAGGAATCATGAGTCCCGATGTGGTCGATATGTTTGTCTCGGTCGCGGAAAACGCCAGGACCAGCACCGAAATTGATAGGATCATTGGGACCTCAGTTAGAGGCAGATATGGAAACAAGGCATCATGGAGAGCAGAGCGGTGGTTCGTTCCGGTGCCGAAACTACAGTTCCAAGGCAAGGATATTCACCAGCTGGTAATAGAGATCAGTGTTTATCTTGTTGCCGCGGCAGTGGTGCGAACAGCAGATGATTCCCGTTTGATTACAGTAGCCGGGCCTGTTGGTAAACCCGAGATAGTCAGCATCCCTATGGTCTTCTTGCACGCTCTTCTCGAAAATGACCTGGGGAGGTTCGCTATGATAGCCAGAGATGCCGGCTATACTACCTGGGAGGTGCCCGGCGCCAAGCCGGTACGTCTCCCTAATGATTTCGTGAATGAACTCACGACAATGCTCAAATATCAGTCGGTGGTATCGTGGCTGTGCCAGTTCGGCGCCCAGGGGAGATGTGTGGCGCCACTGGTGGCTGGAAGCCTTATCGGTCTTGCCTTTCAGGACTCCAGCCAGCCCGCGTCGGCAAACAAAGAGATGGTTACGACTGAAAACCTGGTAAGCGCTCTGGCAAGTATGGACTATCAGCCTGTCGAAGCCGGGGAGATGGTTAGGAAGGTTGCATCACGTTTAAGAGCCGACATGACTCTGGAAGATGCCATTCGGCTTACACTGCAAATGGGTAAAGGAGGCGACTAACAATGGATAATGAGTTTACCGCCGAAGAAATCAGAGACGCCGTAAGGATGGCGCGTGTTCACTGCCCGGGCTTTTCTGGGGATGACTTCGAAAGCCTGATAGAGCTGGAGAGGCGCATCACCGATTCCGGATATCTTGAGGCAGTATTGGGATTGATACGTCTGGAGGAAGAAAAGGGGATATCCTGTACGGAAGCTCTCGATTCCTGTGAGAAACTGATCAAGCAGAAGACGAAGCTGGAACAGGAGGTATCTGCTCTTAAGCAAAGGTCGAATGATTTAGCAGTGCAGATTAAGAACGCCAGTACTGAGTACGAGCAAAAGAAGGAAGCTGTTGTCAGGGTCACGCAGGAACTGAGGCAAGTCAGAAATGATTATTCGGCTGTGGAAAAGAGCTTGGAAACCTTCAATAGGAAAACGGAGAAAGAAAAACAGCGCATCTCTGCCGAAGTTGAAGATACTTATCAGAAAGCCAATGTCACCAAGGAACAAGTAATAGCTGCCGGTAAGATAAAGGCAGAGGTTGAAAGCCATGGATTCACCTTGGAACTTGCCCTGGGCCTATCCAAAGAATTCGCCGGTCATGGGAATGCCAGAGAGCAACTTGCTGAAGGACTGAAAGAACTTGGCTCGCTCAACAAGTACCTGGATGAACTGCATGATGGGGCTACCAAAGAAAGAGAAAGACTCATCTCTGAGATTAGGGGTCTTGAATCGCAAAAGAAGGCAATAACAGCCGAAAGCGGCAACTTGAAGAATATCCTTACTCAGCTGCAGGCTGATGTTGCCTATGAGGAAGACCTGAGGCGGTTTCACCGGCGCTATTTCCCACTATGTGGCCTTTTAGACGAAATCTCAACCTGGCCCCAGGTGTTTTTCATGCGCTGTACTCATCCGGCGAGTACTGTAGCCGGAGTATTCGACAGCACGAAGGGTAATCATCATTTTTGGACCGATCGGCCGCCGGTAGCATGTCCCGTTTGCGGTTATCCTGTCCTCGAATACGATATCAAGATCTACAATTACCATGGTTGGCAGACACAACGGTCCCTTAAGATACACTTGGGAGAGTAATATGCCTGCAAACAAAAGGAAGAAGAAAGCCACCGAATATACTCTGGATTGTCACTGTGGGGCAAAGGCAGCCGTCTTTGAAATAGAGAAGGGCTACATGGCTCACTGCCCGAGCTGCGGAGCGGTGACATTTTTTGATAACCCGATACTCCTGCAGAGACTTCACTTCGGTGGGAAGTTATGCCCGCATGATTTGGAGAAAAAGCCATGCCGCGGTGGACATACCACCTGGTGTCCGATATGCCGTGTGCGGAGCTTCATTTATGATCACTAAATCCCCATTTCTTCAGGCGACCCAAAATACTTTATTGTTACCACTGGGCAAACATCAAGCTAGCCTTCTCTTCCAGCGTACTTCGCAGCGTAATAACGCTTATTAAGTCTAGCCTTAAATCTAACTTGACATCAGCACCGGAAAGAACACCTGCCAGGCCAACAGAGCTTTGGCCGTCAGACTAAGAATGATATATACTTTCTCACCATACAGGTAGTCCCGCCAAGGGCCCACCTTCTTGTACTGCAATACCATGTTGACAGCAAAGCAGTTAAAGAAGATGAACAGCGATATAATAATGCCGTATACGAAACCGGGCGGGGATACAGTGAGACCCGGCGCCCAGACGTAAATCACGATGGTGATCCACGGGATGATTCCCGCGAAGCTACCGAACCAGAACGGTAGCCAGCTCGGTTTGCCCGGTTTTTCGTACTTCTCTTGCAGTGCCCCGAACAGTATCATGCAAGCATTGATGCCGAAGATAGCCAATAAGGCAGCAATGTCGCTGATGCCGGTGATTTGAGAGATTAACACGATCATAATCGAAGAACTGAAGAAGTACTCGATCCATCGCCCGTAGTTGCGGTTCTGTAGTAAATTGCGCTTGTACCATGGAAAGACGGGAGGTGATGCGATTATCAACAGAGCCAGAGCCGAGATGGCAAGGAAGGTGAAAACGCCCCAACCAGTAGATATATTGAAAAGGTGGTGAAGTTCGGGTGCTGTTCCGGGAGGTCCGCTCATGAATGTGGCTGTCACCGGAAGAGAAAAACTATTAGTGAGCACCGCGATCATAATAGCTTGTACTGCGAGAACCAGACCGACAGCGATGTTCCAGATACGTAGTCGTCCAAGTTGTCGTTCGCTGGTTTGCTCAATAGCCATACTGTACCTCCTTTAGAAGAATTGATGGGAAAACTCTTCTATAGTAGCCAGATTATACGAGCCAGAAATACTTATGTCAAAGTTTATTAACTTTTTTGATGGGTTTGTATCGGCTTGTCCGCATGGACGTAGCAGCAAAAAGATTTTCTCCTTATTTGAAAAAGATATCACAAACTGAGTGTTTGTATAATTAAATAGACATCTGACTATATTATTTCTTTAATACTTTGAAATATTCATTTCCTCCATCTTACCCGTCACCATATAGACTACCCGCTCGCAAATATTGGTAACCCTATCGGCACTACGTTCCAAGTTATGAGCTACCCATATGAGTCTCGTAGCTCTGGTAATAGTCTTCGGGTCTTCAGCCATAAAGATAAGTAGCTCACGGAATACCTGGTCATAAAGGTTATCAACATCGTCATCTTCAGTTACAATTTGTTTGGCCACGTCGGCATCGCGATTTATCAGGGCATCCAGGCTTCGATGCAACATGTCATTTGCCTTTTCGGCCATGCGAGGTATGTCAATAAGCGGTTTCAGGAGTGGTTCATCACCAATCATCACCACAATCTTGGCGATACCCTCGGCGTGATCGCCGATGCGCTCTATTTCAGTGATAATATTCAAGACACCGATAATGGTACGCAGATCGCTCGCCATGGGTTGCTGGGTAGCAATAAGCTGAACGCACTTCTCCTCAATATTAAACCGCTTCCTGTTAATTTTGAGGTCATCAGCTATTATCTCATGTGCCTTTTCTAAGTCTCTCTCTTTAAGAGCTTCAATGGAACGACTGGTAGCCTTCTCTACCATGCTGCCCATGGCAAGAACATCGTCCTGAATTTCCCTCAGTTTCTTATGAAAGATTGTCCTTATCTCCATTTCCCAAAACCTCCTGCTGGTCTTTAACCAAATCGGCCAGTAATATAATCCTCAGTACGTTTATCCTTAGGGTTAGTAAAGAGCTCAGATGTAGGTCCGTATTCTACCAGGACTCCTGCTCTATCCTCTTCCATCATAAAGAAGGCAGACATATCGGATACCCGCGCTGCTTGTTGCATATTGTGGGTAACGATAACAATTGTATACTCTTGGGCCAGATTTCTCATTAAGTCCTCGATTTTTAGGGTAGCTACCGGGTCGAGGGCACTACAGGGCTCATCCATCAGAATTACTTCTGGCTCTACTGCCAGCACGCGGGCAATGCACAATCGTTGCTGCTGCCCTCCAGAGAGTGAAAGGGCGGATTGTCCAAGTTTGTCTTTGACCTCGTCCCACAATGCCGCCTGGTGAAAGCTCCTTTCGATGATCTCTTCAAGCTCTCCGATCTTGTTTCTTCCATGGCGTCTCGGGCCAAAAGCTACGTTCTCAAACACTGACATTGGGAAAGGGTTAGGTTTCTGGAAGACCATTCCTACCCTTTTTCTCAACTCGACAACGTCAATGTCCGTCTCATAGATTGGTATTCCGTCAAGCTCAACCTGCCCCTCTACTCTAGCTCCGGTGATAAGGTCATTCATGCGGTTAAAAAGCCTGATGAAGGATGACTTACCGCAACCAGATGGTCCGATAATCGCGGTAATGGCACGCTCAGGTATCTCCAGGCTGATATTGCGGAGTGCTTGGAAACTCCTATAGTAAAGACTAACTGCTTCTGTTCTAAGTTTTGTCTCGTTTTGACCAACTGCCTTACCGTTTGGCAATATAGAATTCATCTTCATGCATTAAGCCTCCGCTGACGGGCTCTCAGTCTAATAATGGTAGCGAGCACATTGAAGGATAGGACGACTACCAGTAGAACCAGGGCAACACCCCATACGGTGCTCTTAGGCATACCGGGAACGTGGGCAGCCACCGTATATAGATGATAGGGCAATGCCATGAACTGGTCAAAGGGTGACTGCGGTAATCCCGGAAGAAGGAAGGCTGCTCCGACTACCAGTATCGGTGCTGTTTCTCCGGCGGCGCGGCTCATGGCCAGGACAGCCCCAGTGATGATGCCCGGTAGAGCCTGCGGTAACACCAGGTGTCTGATTGTCTGCCACCTGGTAGCTCCTACTGCCAGGCTGCCTTCCCTGTATTCCCTCGGTACTGCCAATATTGCTTCTCTTGAGGTAGTCACAGTCATTGCCAGGGCTTGGCAGGCCAAGGTGAGGCTAGCCGAAAGCAAAGACATGCCGAAATGGAATAGCAACACAAAGACTCCCAGCCCGAAAAGTCCGTAGACAATACTAGGCACGCCAGCCAAGTTCACGATAGCCAGGTTGATAGACCGAGTAAGCCAGTTTTCTTTAGCATACTCGGTGAGGTAAATTCCTGCCATCACACCCAAGGGCAAAGCAAATACAATTGTACCCAGCATCAGATAGAAAGTGCCCACGATGGCCGGTAAAATGCCTCCAGCTTTCCCTGCCTGCGAGGGCGCCTGGCTTATAAATTCCCAGCTAATAGCGCTGGCACCATTGATAATGATTTGGAGAACAATAACTAAAACCGGGATGATAACAATAATGGTAGCAATAATGAGCAGACTAAAGGCGGTCCGCTGTGATAATTGACGTTTTGATATTGCTCCTGCTTTCATAATTACCTCGTGAACTTTCTCTTCTGGCGTTCAAGCACCCTGTCGGCAACCAAATTAACCGCCAAGGTGACGACAAACAGAATGAGGCCAATGGCGAATAGTGCCTGATATTGCAGGCCACCACGCACAGCGTTACCAATCCCCGAAGCAATAGCCGCTGTCATGGGCATCATCGGCTCGGCCGGCGAGATGGGTATTGCTAGAGCTCCTCCAGCTACCATGAGTACAGTCATCGTCTCGCCAATAGCGCGTCCCACGCCAAGCATAATAGCTGCCGTAACTCCGGATAACGCACCCGGGATAGACACATGCCATATGGTTTCCCACTTGGTAGCACCGAGAGCATAGGCGGCCTGTCTGAAATCATCGGGGACAGCCCTAAGTGCATCCTCAGAAACGCTGATTATTATGGGCAGGCTCATCAACGATAGCATGATGCCTGCAGTAAGGCCAGATAGTCCTGTATTGAGGTTAAAGGCACTTTGTACAAGTGGCGATAGGAGCATTAGTCCAATGAAGCCCATCACCACCGAGGGAACTCCCGCCAGTATCTCGATAATTGGCTTTACTGTCTCCCGCACTTTGGCAGGTGCTACTTCCGCTAGGTATGCGGCACAGGCGACACCAATCGGGACCGAGATGGCAGTGGCAACAAGGGTAACCCAGAGTGTCGCTACGAAGAAGGGCATGATGCCGAAGGTCGGCGGCTCAGAAACAGGATACCACTTGGTTCCGAAGAAAAACTCCCAGGGAGGAGTGTACCAAAAAGCAGGCAGACCTTCCTTCAGCAGGAGGGCAATAATACCCAGCAGGACAATTATGGTCAGTATTCCTGCCAGGAAAATCCAACTCTCGATGAACTTCTCACCCAGACGCAACCGACGGCGGAGAGCTTTATTAAGCTCCGCCGTGGTGCTAGTAAGGGATGTCTCCTCAAGCATTTTCTCTTTTTCTTTATACATCATATATATCTGCTATGGTAGTGGCACGTATCCCACCTCAGTTACTTTCTTCTGGCCTTCGGATGAGAGACAGTAGTCAACGAAAGTCTTGATGACACTGGTAGGGGCACCGTTGGTGTAAAACAGGAGTGGTCGGGCAATAGGGTACGTGCCATCTAAAGCTGTTTCTATGCTTGGTAAAACGCCAGATGAATCAGATGTTTTCTTTATCGCGAGGGGCTTTACCTTGCTTGTTACGTAACCCAGCCCTGGGTAGAAGATAGCATTAGGGTTCCTGGCAACTTCAGAAACACCTTCCTCAGTGGAGGGCAGTAGCAATACTTTAGCCCCATATTCTAGGCTTGTGTCCGCGGTGGGCAGACCTGCCATCTGCACCACGTGCTCCTTGAAGAAGACGTGGGTGCCTGAGTTAGTGTCTCGGGAAAGAACCACGATCGTGGCATCGTTGCCGCCGACCTCTTTCCAGTTGGTTATCTGGTTAGT
>CAYVOV010000034.1:0-16912 GCA_964453525.1 uncultured Dehalococcoidales bacterium
CGCCTCAGCTTCGAATTTGCTTCTTATCTCGTCGGCTTCCTGACGGGCACTTTCAGTTATCCGTTTTGCCTCTTCCTGCGCCTCAGCTTCAGCTTTACTCCTCAGTTGGTCAACTTCACTACGGGCACCATCGACAATCTTGATAGCATCTTCCCAAGCTGCCGCTTCGGCTTTATTCTTTATTTCTTCAACTTGCTGAGTAGCTTCATTAATAATACGTTTAGCTACTTCTTGAGCGTCAGCCTCAGCTTTCCCTTTTATATTCGATACGATCTGTTCGGCATCTCCTACCGCCCTCTCGACCAGGGAGAGTAATGAGTCGGCGGATATTGTTCCAGAGCCATCTTTCTTAGAAAGCAGGCTATCGACGAAACTAGTTACCTGCTTTTCATCAAGACCTTCGGTAACAATGTCAAACTCTCTGTCCCACAATCGTACTGACTTCTGTCTTTTTTTATCAGTTTGTTGACCTACAATTCTGAACATAAATCAATCCCACCTCAATTTAATAGCCTTTGATATTCTCTGCCAGGTAGCAGAACAAAATAACTTATAATACCCCAGTCAAGTATATCTCCGGATAATTTATAGGCATATCCTTCTTATGGATTATTTCCACACTCATTTGTACTATGAGCACTAATACTCCAGGCTCACCTCAAGTACTAACAAGTACTAATCCCTTTTTAAATCTATCACATGTTTATAAAGATACATGTAAAAAAACTAAAGGTTTTATAAAGGTTTCATAAAGGTTTCATAAAGAAAAAATGTGCGTAGCAATAATACTAAATAACGAGGGAACAGTTAATACAGAGACATATGTAACGATTTGATAATATTCACTCTTTTTAGCTATACAGATAGTCTGCTGTCAGCTTCTAGCGGTGTGAGTCTTTTATATGCGGACTTTCATTACCGGGGAAGAATATATTTAGGCAGTTATGCCGGCACAAGATAAACATGCTTTTTTAAGAGAGTATTTACAATGCTAATGACCTGACATGTTCAGTGGTTTTAGCCATATATGCTGGTTGGATTTCGGCTGGCGAATTCCTTTCAACTCCAATCTTATATAGGCGTTTTTAATCAATATTATTACCAAGATTCAATAATTTATTAAAATAGGCTTGACATTCGTCTAAAGAGCAAGTATTATTCCTCATACGTTTATCGTTACTATTTTTAGATTTGTTAATATTATGATTTATATATTAATAGGCTGCCTGGCGTTTATTATTGGGCATACAGGTGACATTGTTGCTATAAAAAAGACACAGTGGATGAAACCAGCGGTCTGGTTTACCGGCAGTGCTTTATTTGTTTATTCACTGGCAATGTTATCAATTCAGTCAAATACGCTGATGCTACCGGTGTGGACAGTCTGGCTTGGATGGATAATATTTATAATCTCAGTTGCCCCTTTCATTTATTCTCTATTCATTAATCTTCCTTTCGGTAAAACTTATGTCACTGCGGGGATTGGTGATAAACTGATAAGAAACAGGTTATATTCTCTAATGCGCCATCCTGGTGTAATCTTTTTTATCCTGTTTCTGATATCGCTTGTCCTTATTTCTCACTCATATATACTGCTTTTAGCAACGCCGATATTTATTATATTGGATATTATACTGGTAGTAATACAAGACAAGATATTTTTTGTAAGAATGTTTGCCGAATACCGTGAATATCAGAAAACGACGCCGATGCTTTTACCGAACCGTCAGAGTATTAACGCTTTCATAAGTTCAATTAAACAGGGTAGCATGTAGATTCCCTAAAGGTCAGAAAATGTCAACGGAAACAGAGCTTTTCAAAGAAGGTAAACACGATGAACTATGGCAGCGGTGCTGTGGATTCATCGACCTGAGCATTGATGATTTCATGAGGATTCAAAAGCGACTCCTCCTGGAACAGCTTGAGCTTCTGAGGAAATGTGAACTGGGCCGCTATATCCTGAACGGCGCCACCCCCTCGAACCATGAAGAGTTCCGCAATATCGTTCCCCTTACCACCTATGAAGACTATGCTTCTTACTTACTTGAAAAGAAGGAAGATTCCCTGCCCGATAAACCAGTCCTCTGGCAATATACTTCCGGTAAGTCTGGAGAATATCCTTTTCGGTGGGCCCCGGTTACCGCCGCACAGCTAAGAGAGATAAGGTCATTATTGCTGGCTCTCGTCTTTTTCTCCGGATGCACACGAAGGAATGAAATCGTCTTTAAAGACCGTGATAAAACTCTCTACGCGATGGCACCTCCACCCTATGCTACCGGAACAATGGCTCGTGTCTTTCCGTACGATATTCTCGATTTTATGCCACCGATGGACGAAGCCGAAAAAGAATCATTTGAACAGAGGACCGCCCGTGGCTTTGAGCTGGCTCTATCGAAGGGACTGGATGTCTTTCTGGCTATGTCAAGCGTTGCCGTGGCAATTGGAGAACGATTCAGACAGAAGAGTAATAATACGAATATAAAGTCGATTTTGAAAAGACCGAAAGCAGCCATTCGTCTGGCAAGGGGATTGATAAAGAGCCGCCTGGAGAACCGTACATTATTACCTAAAGATTTGTGGACACCAAAGGGCATAATCACCTTTGGTATAGACAGCTCAATATATAAGGATAAGATTAAGTACATGTGGGGAGTAGAACCACTTGAGTTTCACGGCTGTACTGAAGCGGTGCTTATCGCCACGCAGTTGTGGGACCATCAGGGCATGACATTTATCCCCAGTTTAGATTTCTTTGAGTTTATTCCGGAGACTGAAAGTATAAAATCAAGAGAGAATCCGGCCTATAAACCCTCCACTCTCTTTCTTGACGAAATTACACCGGGTAATTATGAGCTGGTAATCACCAGTCTGCATGGTGGCCCATTTATAAGATACAGGCTTGGACACCTGATAAATATTACGTCTTTACGTAATGACCATCTGGATGTAGATATACCTCAAATGTCATTCCTGTCAAGAGTAGACGACCAGATTGATATTGCCGGTTTTACACGGCTTTCAGAAAAAATAATCTGGCAGGCAATAGAAGATGCAGGATTAGATTACTCAGATTGGACGGTACGTAAGGAAATAAGCGATCATCCAGTTCTGCACCTGTACATCGAAATAAAAGAACCTGAAGGCAGTATTACCACAGAACAGATAGCTGACCGCGTCCACAATGCGCTAAAAAAACTCGATACTCCCTATGCAGAGCTTGAAGATTTCACCGGCTTACGCCCTCTTAAAGTCACTATTCTCCCTCAGGATTCTTTCAGTCTCTATAAGCAGAGGCAACAACGCTCCGGAAGCGATTTGACTCAGCTATCACCACCCCATCTCAATCCAAGTAACAACACCATTGATTTCCTCGTAAACGCAGGGACAGGCCAGCACTAATCCTGTATCGCCCATATTCTGATTGGGTACACGGTCTTACACACGCCTGCTCTAAAGAGTATCCCGAATGCTAATAATTGCGTAACCTTTGGCCCAACCAAAGCATAAAATTATTCATTTTTTCAGAATGTTTTCAACAGGATACCACATCGGCACCTGTATCCACGCCTGCTAACTTCACCAATTTTCGCTTATTTATATCGATATAGCCGCCATTTTGCTCGTCTTACTAAAGATTATTCAACATTTTTATAACCGTTTGGTTATTCTTTATGAAACCTTTATGAAACCTTTATGAAACCTTTAGTATTTTTACACGTATCTTTATGATTATATGATAGATTTGAAATAGTTGTGTTTATGCAAGAGGAATTACTTTGAACACCTGGACCATCATCCCATTAATCACCTGTATTTCTTACATTATCCTGTTTATATGGGCATTACAATCGGTCAACAGAAGGGTTAACCGGCTGTTTTGCTTTTACCTAGCTATTTCCGCCACCTGGAGTTTTACCTCTTTCATGCTCCATCTCAATGCCTTTCCCCAACAGGCATTATTATGGAATGAGCTTCTTGGTGTTGCTCTGCCATGGTCATTAATTACCTACTACCACTTTATCCGAGCTTATGTCAATAAACCTGCCGGGAAAGGAATATTAATCCTGTATGTCATTCTGGTAGGTTTTGCTATCCTGAGTTTGAGTGGCAACGTAATACGCTCGGTCTATGTATTAGACGGAGTCGTTTATCAAGATGTTGGAATCGCAAGCTACTTGGTCGGTTTTTTCAGCATTACTCCTGTAATTGCCGGCCTGTTATCACTAATAAAGAAATACAGAAGCTCCTCCGACCATTCAGAACGCAACCGGACGGCCTATCTGATAGCCGGTTGGAGCGTACTGATGCTTTTGGGCTATACCAATCTAATACCTGCGCTGGCTAAATTCCCTCTTGACCATATCGGAAGCCTGCTGAATGCACTGATAATCGCTTATGCAATTAGAAAGTACAATCTGCTAGATATAAAAATCGTCATACGCCGCGGATTAGTATATTCAACACTAACTATTTTCCTGACGACCTGCTATCTTTTGCTGCTTTTTACAATACAGATATTATTTCAAGGCTGGCTTGGGTACAGCAGTCTGGCGATTGCTTTCGGTTTTGCTCTAGTCGCTGCAGTGCTATTCAATCCCGTAAGGAATATTATTCAGAGATGGATAGACCGTATTTTCTACCGTGAAACCTATGACTACCGTCAGATGCTTCTGCACTTTTCAGATAAGATAAGCAATGTACTTGACCTGGAAGAATTAACCCAGAGCATTCTGGACCCCGTAGTCAATGCAATGCACGTAAAGCAAGCCTCACTGCTATTCCCAGAGAACGGGACGGGTGACTTTAGAACACGTTTTACAAAACAGGCGGACAATGATGAGCCATTACCGAAATTAAAATTAACCGTTGATAATCCTATAGTTTACTGGCTTGAAAAAGAAGCTAAAGCGTTCCGCCAAAAATACATCGATATACTACCGGAATTAAAAGGATTGTGGGAAGTAGAAAGAGTAGCTATAAGTGTTCTCGGGGTAGAACTGCTTTGTCCCATTAGAAGTAAAGGTAACCTGATTGGTATTCTGGCATTAGGGGAGAAACATTCTGGTGCTCCGTATTCTGATGAAGAAATAGACTTGCTTATGACAATGGCGAACGAAGCTGCAATGGCTCTGGAGAACGCCAGAATGCTTGATAGTCTGAAGAGTCAGCAGCTCCAGGTAGAACAGCTTCTGGGTCAGGTAGTCCTAGCTCAGGAAGAGGAAAGGAACAGGATTTCAATTGACCTGCATGATAGTGTTGCTCAGTGGCTTGTTGCGGCTTCCTATGGAATGCAGGCATTCCGACAATCTCTTCCACCGGGAGAGGTCGACAGGGCCAGAGATGAGCTCAATGATATGGAACAAACAGTTACAAGAAGCTTACGGGAATTACGTCGCGTTGTTATCGGTTTGCGACCGCCCGCTTTAGACGAACTCGGTCTCAACCATGCTTTGAAAAAGAGTCTTGACGACTATAAACGAGACGGAGTTATTTATAAGTATACTCAAACAGGTGAGCCACGCCGGCTACCATCAAGTATGGAAATTACTACTTATCGAATCGTACAGGAAGCCCTGGCAAATGTCCGCAAACACTCAAATGCTACGAGAGTAACTCTCCGGGTAGATTTCAGGGATGATGGCCTGCTGGTCGAGATTCGTGACAATGGCCAAGGATTCAACTTGCCCAGTACACTGGATAGTGCGATATCGGTTGGCCATCTCGGATTGCTAGGCATGAAACAGAGAGTCGATATGCTGGGAGGTGAAATAAATATAAAAACGAGCGAAGGAAAGGGAACCATTATAACCGTGGACCTTCCTATTCAAATACCTGTGGAGGAAAGATAAATGGATACTATCAATATACTTCTGGTTGATGACCACCGCGTTGTCCGTGAGGGATTACGACGCATGCTTGAGCTTGAGAACGACTTCAGGGTTGTCGGTGAAGTAGCCGATGCCCAGGAAGTGCTCGATCAAGTAAAATCTCTCTCTCCCGAGGTAGTACTTATGGACATTAAAATGCCCGGGGGCGATGGGATTACACTAACTCGACGTCTAAAAGAAGAACACCCGTCATGTAATGTAATTATGCTTACACTGTATGATGAATACCTGACCCAGGCTATAGAGGCTGGAGCAGTGGGTTATCTGCTAAAAGACATCGAGAGAGAGGAGCTTATAAGAGCCATCCGGGCAATTCATGAAGGGCGTTCAACACTGAATATATCTCTTGACAAAGAAAACCTTCCCGAACTGATTACCCAGGCCGGAGACAAGCATCGGGCATACCTTTCTGAACGTGAACTGATAATTCTCCGTCTGATTGCTGATGGCATAACCACCAAGGAGATTGCCAAACAGCTCTTTCTGAGTCAGGCATCCGTCAAGAGAAGCGTACGCCTTATTTTTGAAAAACTTAATACCAACAATCGCTCGGGGGCTGTATCAGAAGCTTATAAACGGAGACTAATATAAACATCGTGGATAGTTCAAGGGATTTCGAGGTTACTCCAGCTTTTTCCCTCAAGTATCTCCATCTCCGCTTGGTTTGGCGACTCCAACCAGAGCGAACTTATTACCATGTATATTGAACCCTTTGGATATGCGGAATTAACCATATAGAACTTTAAGATTTACCCTAAAAGAAGTTAGATTAAGTTGCGCAGATATTAATATCTTTTCACTCACTTTTGTGAGACTAACAGACAGGGAGAGCATAATGGGAGAGAGTATTCATATTCTGGTGGTTGATGACCATCAAGTTGTCCGAGAGGGATTACACCGACTTCTGAGTGAGGAAGAGGGAATGGAGCTTGTAGGCCAGGGCGCCAACAGTGAAGAGGCACTCTTGCAGGTCGAGATGTTCTCTCCCAATATCGTGCTTATGGACATCAAAATGCCTGGTGTTGATGGAATCGAACTTACAAGACAACTGAAGAAAAAATACCCCGACTGCAATGTAATTATGCTTACCCTCTATGATGAATATCTTAATCAGGCGATGGAAGCAGGAGCGAGTGGTTACCTGCTGAAAGATATAAAACGCGAGGAACTGGCAGAAGCCATCAGACGCGTCAATAAAGGTGAAGTGGCCATTAGTGAGAGTATAAGGGATAAAGCAAAATTTCTTCCCGAAAACAAACAATATACTCAGGCGGATGACGGGGAAAGCACCATGGTTGAAGAGGTGCAACTGGTACTTTCTCCCCCGGTTGAAGCTAACCAGCTGATGAGGTTCGCCGGTAGAACCGAGGAGAAGCTTGAGTCCAGGGTACTACAAATGATTGGCGCTTGGGAGGAAGGCACGGTAATGACAATCGCCCTGAACAAAGCTACCATGCTGTCAACCGTTCTAAGTATGTTTAGAGATATCCCCGAGATAGAAGCCATTAAAGAACAACCGCTTGATGGCGGTGTAAATCCTAAACTCCTCAAAAAAGCCATGTCGATGCCAAAGATTCAGAACAGGACCAGAGCCACGCTCTTCGTCACCCTGGAAAAGAATTAGTCCCAGGAAACAGGTAATAGCAGGCTACTCTTCATCAAGTAGCCTGTACATGTCTTCATAAGACCTGCCGAAATCAGGATCCGTGCTTTCAAGTCTAGCTTTCAGAGTGTTCATCCTCTTTATGAACTCACTTCTGTCTTTGTTTTTCACTATGTCAGTCCATATTACGGCGCTTCTCTGAAACAGCTCTTCCATTTCTCCCATCCCCGGCAGATTCATCTGTATTGAGGCGTAAAGCTCCGGGTCTTCAGTGATAACACTCTCGGCTAAAGTCAGCAGTACTTTATAGGTCGGGCCACCGATTGACTTCATTGTCTCTAGGCCTTTAAAGCTGAGAAGTACATCTGCTGAAGCGATGGCAATGAAGTGGGAAAGCCCGAGTATAACCGCCATCATTTCATCATGCTTTTGAGGAGTCATTAAAGTCACTCTGGCGCCTTTGTCCTCAAGGTACCGCCGTAGTTTTTCAGCCAGAGCGCCCTCGCTATCATCCGTCGGAGTGAGAACCAAGTTCTGATTCCGGACACTCCTGGCACCGGGACCGAATACAGGATGAGTTCCAAGAACCGTCACGTTAGTTAGATAGCGGTGCATCATCTCTACCGGTAATACCTTCACTGAAGTGATATCAATAACAATCTGGTCCTGATTCAGACAGGGTTGTAGCTCCTTTACAACATCCCTGAAGGCATCAATAGGTACCGATATCAGAACTATGTCAGCCCCTTCTACAGCAGTTGAAATACCTGTCGTGGTTTCGATACTGAGCTGCTTCCCGATTTCCAGCAGCTTCTTCTCATTCCTTCCGTGAATAATAACTTCTTTGTCATCTTTCAGCAGGAATCCGGCGAACCACCTTCCCATTTTCCCGGAACCGCCAATAATTGCTACTCTCATCTATGTGCGCTCTTACAGCTTCTCCTTTGCACTGGGATATGAACCCAGGATCTTGAGAAAAAGAGATGTCTTTTCCAGGGCGTCAAGTACCTGCCGGACCTTGCTATCTTCACGATGTCCTTCAAAATCAAGATAAAAGTTGTACTCCCAGGGCTTTTGCTTGGTTGGTCTGGACTCTATCTTCGTCAGGTTAATACCATTTGAGGATATTATTCTAAGAAACTTATAGAGTGAGCCCGGTTCATGTTTTACCGAAAAGGCTATTGAGGTTTTATCGTCTCCCGTTGGCGGGACATCCTGTTTTCCCAGAATAAAAAATCTGGTGAAATTATTAGGATTGTCCTCTATTCCACTGGCGAGAATCTGCATATCATAGATTTCAGCAGCCCTGGCGCTGGCAATGGCAGCACCATCGGTCAGGCCTTTTTCTTTTATCATCACTACGCTGCCGGCAGTATCATATGTCGAAATTGATTCGCTTTTCAGGTGCCGGAGGAAAGCCTGGCACTGTCCCAGAGCCTGGGGGTGAGAGTAGACCCTTTTCACGTCTTCCAGTTTCACTCCCGGGCTAGCAATTAAACAGTGGACTACCCTCAGCCTTGTTTCACCGCATACGCTCAGATTCGAATCCAGAAGCATATCGTAGGTCCGGTTGATGCTTCCCTCAAGCGAATTCTCAATGGGAACGATGCCGAACTCAGCCTGGTGTTTTTCCACGGCCTCGAAAACATCATCGACACTCTCACATGGCTTAACATGAACAGAGGAACCGAAATATCCGAATGCAGCTTCCTCACTGTATGCCCCTTTCTCTCCCTGAAAGGCAACCGCGATTCCTTCCAGATTCTTAGACACGGCTATTATCTGGCAGTAGATGCTTTCGATATCCTCAGGATTCAGATTCTCCTTTTTTGCGATATCCCTCACATTCTCAAGCACCACCTGTTCCCGATTAATATCCTCAATCTGCTTTCCCTGCTGCTTTTTCACCTCGCCGATTTCTTCGGCAATCTTTATTCTTTCAGCAATCAGCCGTACTATTCTGTCATCGGTCTCATCTATTTTTTTCCTGAGTTCTTCAAGGCTCATTTTCTACCTCCAGGGAAAATCCCGTTTTATACCTGCTTTACAACCTCCGGGATAACTCCGGCCCTGATTGCGAAATCGCAGAGGGTAACCGCCATCATCGCTTCAACAGCCGGCACGGCTCGGGGCACGATACAAGTATCATGCCTGCCCTTAACCTCAATGGATGCCTTCTCCATTTTATCGATATCCACGGTATCCTGCTTCCTGGCTATGGAGGGAGTCGGCTTGACAGCAACCCTCACCACCAAGGGCATTCCGTTGCTTATACCGCCGAGGATACCACCGGCATTATTTGTTGTGGTTACTATTTTGCCATTGTCAAGGGTGAAGGAGTCATTATTCTCCGAGCCTCTCATCCGGGCAGCGGAGAAACCGGAGCCGAACTCGACTCCTTTTACTGCCGGGATGGCAAACAGTGCTTTCGCCAGTTCTCCCTCCAGGGTATCGAAGACCGGTTCGCCGAGACCAGCCGGCAGATTTAATGCCGTGCCCTCGATTATCCCGCCCAAGCTATCACCTTCCTCTCTTGCCTGCTCAATAATCTTCATCATCTCTTCGGCAGCCTCAGGGTCGGCACATTTCAATACGTTTTTCGGTACATTTTGTCTTATCTCATCCGGTCCCATAGGGGAAGCTTTTATATTACCTATCTCGACAGTACAGGCAAGAATCTCAACATCAATCAGTTTAAGAAGTTTTTTAGCAACCGCTCCGGCCATGACAAAGGTAGCGGTGATTCTTCCGGAAAACCTGCCGCCTCCACGGAAATCATTGAATCCACCATACTTGACATAAGCTGTGTAATCGGCGTGTCCCGGACGGAGCAGATTTCGAGTCTTTTCATACTGACTGGAATCAACATCCTTATTCCATATCAACATAGTAACCGGAGCACCGGTGGTGTACCCACCCATTATTCCGGACAGGACCTCCACTCTCTCTTCCTCGGTCCGCGACGTCGATATCGGACTAACAGGTCTCCGCTTGTCCACTTCCTGCTGGATATCCTGTTCAGTGACGGGCAAGCCAGCAGGGCAGCCGTCGATTACTACGCCGATGCAACTGCCATGACTCTCACCGAAACTCGTTATTGTGAACATATTTCCGTAGCTATTTTCCATTTACATTTACCTCGCCCCCAATGCTTTTCAAGGTCTCCCAGTACTCAGGATAGGTTTTTGAGACGCATTCAGCAGTCTCTATAACCGTTTCTCCGGCAAGCGTCCCAAGCACGCTGAAAGCCATGGCAATACGGTGGTCGCCGCGGGTATCTATGAGTGCTCCTTTTGCCGGCGAACCAGTAATTACCAGCCTGTCATCCTCCTCCATCACCACCACACCCATCTTTTTCAAACCTTCCGCCACCGCCGAAATTCTGTCCGATTCTTTCAACTTGGCTCTGCCGATACCGGTCAGCTCACTTGTACCTTCTGCTGCCGACGCCAGGACTGCTACCGTCGGCAGCAGGTCAATGCAGTCGCTAAGGTCGGCTTTTACCGCCTTTAGCTTCCCCTTCTTAACAGTAATCAAACCACCATCGACTGTAACCACGGCTCCCATATCACTCAAAATGTTCAGTATCGCCCGGTCACCCTGCAGGCTTTCCGGGTTCAGGTTTTTCACCTCCACCTCACCGGACATTGCCCCCAGGGCAAGAAGATACGATGCCGAAGACCAGTCTCCTTCGACTCTGTATTCGGTCGGTTTATATTCCTGCCTTGCCGTCTGAAAAACCCTGAGGTCGGTTGAGCTTCTGACTTCAATACCGAAAGCTCTAAGGCACTCAAGGGTCATCAGGACGAATGACTGCGACTCCAGCGGAGTGGTCAGCCTGATTTGCATGCCTTTTTCGGCGAATGGCGATACCAGCAGCAGAGCCGAGACAAACTGGGAGCTTATGTTTCCTGGCAGTTCAGTGGTCCCGCCTTTCAGGCTGCCGCCGTTAACGATGACAGCCATCTCTTCCTCCCGGTAGCTACAATCCACGCCAAGCTGTCTGAGCGCCTGGACAAGGGGCATCACCGGTCTTACTGCTAGAGAAGGGGGAACGGTTAGGCGGCACCTGCCAGGTGTTATCGAGCCGATGGCAGTCATGAATCTGAGCGTTGCTGCCGATTCCCGGCAGTACAGGTCGGATTCCGGAGCCTGAAAATTGCCACCGCTTACCCGCCACAGGTTCTCATTCCGGATTATGCGGACCCCCACCTTGGCCAACACATCTTCAGCCGCTTCGGTATCATCAGAACCAAGAGGATTGAGTATCCGGCTCTCACCATTAGCCAGGGCAGCGCACATCAGTCCCCGAATCGTGTAGCTCTTCGATGAAGGAGCCGCTACCCTGCCTTTTATTTCGCTTTTAGAGATTAAAGCTTTCATTCTTAAAAATCCTTAAAAATCCGTGTGTAAATATCCTGCCTGTGCCGTCAGGGCAGCCGCTCAATCAATTCTTCTAATCGCGGAACCCAGGACCTGTCTTCTTTATCCCTTCCTACAGATATCGACCAGCCAGTATAAGTAATTTCTTCTTCAGATTCACGACCAACTAGAGTATGTCCATATAACCCTTCGCCCTGATTATCTTCGATGATGAATAATGTATTATAGGTCTTTTCCAAAATATTGTAGCCTTTTTCATTTGTTTCAATGCGGTGTCTATCTTCAGGTTCAATCCATCGGTCAATAGCAACATTAATAGGGCTTCCGAAAGCCAATTCTATACATCTATTATTCTCTCTCATTTCCTGAATTTGTTCTTCATTCCAGAGGCAGTTGCATATTGAGTTAATCCGGTGAAGAGTTACAGTCAGTAGTTTTGTTATCTCCCTGCCAACTTCACTTTCCATATCGATTACTATCTGCTTTCCATTGTCATAATAAATAACCTTATCCGCCATACTTGCGGTTACCTCCGCCCTGGCGGAGAGTATATCCTTCGGCGTCTGGAACTTCTGGTAACCTAACCATCCCAGACCGCCGCCGAGCAGCAAGAAGACCAGTCCAGTAACTACACAGATAAGAAGCCATTTCCTGCTCCTCATCATGCTCTATTCCTCATCCTCTATTTCTTTTAGTTTCTCTAATATTCTCTCCACCACCGTGTCAATACTTAATTCCGAAGTATCCACGGTGATATCCGCCGCCCTCTCATAGAACGGCTTTCTGAACTCCAGCATCTCTTTTATCGTTTTCAACTGGTCTTCTACTTCTAGCAGGGGCCTCTGCCCCTTTTCACCGGATACCCGATCCAGAATTACCTCCGGGGATGCTGTCAGGTAAACGGTAATTCCGTTTTCTCTCAGGCGGTCGGTATTTATTTTGTTGAGGACTATTCCGCCTCCGCAGGCGATGACAGCGTTTTTCTCTCCGGCAACTTTTTCAGTCGCCTCTATCTCAAGCTCACGGAAGGCAATTTCGCCACCCTCCTTGAAGATATCGGGAATTGATTTACCGGCATATTCCTCAATTATCCAGTCAAGTTCTAAAAACTTCCTGTTCAGCTTTTCAGCCAGGAGCTGTCCAACGGCCGTTTTCCCGGTGCCCATATAACCTATCAATGCAATATTTGTTTTCACTTTTTCACCGACTACAGAAATTTAACTGCTTCTGCCTTCATTAGCTCAAACGGCGGCTTGACGCCCGTCCATTTTTCAAAAGCCAGTATTCCCTGCCAGACAAGCATGTCAATTCCGCTTATCGTCTCAGCCCCGGCAGCTTCCGCATCTCTCAGCAGTTTTGTCTTTACCGGGTTATAAACCACATCATATACGATAATGCCCGGTTTCAAAAGACTGGCCGGGACAGGTGTTTCTTCGTCATTGGGGCTCATGCCGACACTGGTGGCATTGACGAGTATATCCGCCTTTTCAAGTGCCCCTGCCAGATTCCCTTTTGTTAGTTCCATAGCATTTACATCTTTACCGAAAGTCTGTGTAATTCTTTCGGCCAAATCCGCTGCCCAGTCCAGTTCCTCCTGGCGGTTTATGATAACAAGACTAGCCCCGCGTTCCGCCAGAATAAAGGATACCGCCCTAGCCGCTCCTCCGGCTCCTACAAGCGCTATATACTTTCCCTCCGGCTCAATCCCTTTTTCAAGCAGCGGCTGGAGAAAGCCGGTGGCGTCCGTATTATATCCGGTCAGGACACCATCATCATTTACAATAGTATTGACAGCTCCAATCTTCTCCGCCAGAGGGTCGAGTTTATCAATAAATGGTATAACATTGACCTTATGCGGGATGGTAACATTCAGTCCCGCCATATTTAATGCTCTCATTCCCTTAATTGCGTCACCAAGTCCATCACTTTTCACTCCGAAGGCAACGTACACATAGTCCAGTCCTGTCTCCTTGAAAGCGGCATTGTGCATTGCCGGTGACATCGTGTGTTCTACCGGGTCGCCGATTAGCCCGCAGACCTTTGTTTTTCCCGATATGCTGTCCGTCATTTTCCTATCCTCTTTTATCGATAATCGCTATATACATCGGACCTTTGGAGTCGATATACCTACTCACACCCCAGCCGGTTCCTTCGAGGATATTCTCCATCTCATTTTTGGATACCACCAGATAATCGAACCACGGAGTAACATACTTTTTATACCTTACCCTTAATCTCAACTGGCCGGCCATTCTCCCCCTTCTCCTGTTGAAGTCGTGATAGCTTAAATGTTCCGGGACGGTCGTATTATAGACCTCGGCTGATGCAGCTATTATCCTTCCTTTTTCTGAGGTAATACTATAGAACTTTTTAAGCAGCCGCCTTGCTCCATTAAAACTACCGACCAGACCGAAATTATTGCCCATCATCATAATCGTATCGAAGCTCCCCAGCTTTGAATCTATCTTATTTATCGGCGTCACACTGGTATTCTTGACTCCTCTTTGCCTGCATACTTCGATTGCCAGTGGCGAATTATCCGTACACGTTACCTCCAGGCCTTTTCCCTGAAGATAAAGAGCATGCCTGCCGGCACCGCTACCGATATCCAGCACTCTACCTCTGGTAAATCTCATCGCTTTTCTCTCAAAAGACAGCCAGTGCCGGTATTCGCTGAAATACGCTGCCGGTCCTCCTGAGGTATCGAAATATCCATCATCTCTCTCAATAATTTCCGCTACAGCACGCGCTCCCGGAATATGCATTAAGTATTCATATATCTCGCGCCCGAAGGCGTCCTGATATTCTTTTAACACCCTTTTCTCCACACGCTATTGTACTAACCTGTCCCCATCACTTCATAAATTTCCGCCAGCTCTTTAACAGAAATCTGTCCCGAGGCAGATTCCTTCCCTTTTTCTGTCGAAGCATAGGTGAAATTACCGCCGGCAAGCGGAGAGATAACCCGACTGGTACTGCCCAGCGGCCCCATAGCAAAGGAAACCAGTCTTAATCCGGGAAACTCCCTAATAAGCTGGAGGACGGCAATATTATCTTCGAAAGCCCGGGCGGTGGTTACCACCTTACAGATATCGGCGCCGGCGTCCAGTTGCTTCTGCACGGTTTTTTTCATCTCGGTAAGAGAAGGAGTTTTCTCCATATCATGAAATGACAGGATGCATTCGGTCCGCTTTTTAACAGCCTGTACTATTCTGCCTAAATTTCTTGACCGAAGCTCGATATCAACCATGCTTGCCCCCAGTTCAACCGCCAAGAGGAGTTTTTCCACTCTTCTGGCTTCATTTCCCTTCCACCGTCCGCCCTCCTCAGCAATGCGGTTGCAGGCAATCCAGGGTTTACGAAGCTGCGGGACAATCTTCTCCCAGTCATCACCGATGAGGTCAATCCGTACCTCGTAAAGGTCAACAAGCGGCTCTACGTCCCGTACCGCTTTAAGGTCGTTATTCACAATCGAGGCGCATATTCTAGCTCTGTTCATTCCACTCACCCAGCACCTGTTCTACGAGAGAAACGCTTACTTCATCGGTTATTATCGCCTCTCCTATTCTCTTCGGTAAAACGAACTTTATTTTACCTTGGACTATTTTCTTATCGTGTTTCATCGCCTCAATCAATTCTCCGGGGTTAAGCGCGGGAATATGGGTCGGTAGACCGGCTTTTTCAAGAACCTCTTTCAACCTGTTCAGCTCTTCCTCACTAAGCATGCCGAGTCTGCTCGATATTCCCGCCTCGACGAGCAGCCCGATGGCGACCGCTTCCCCGTGCCAGATTTTAAGTCCCGATACCGACTCAATGGCGTGCCCCACGGTGTGACCGCAGTTAAGGATATTTCTCAGACCCAAATCAAACTCGTCTTTTTCCACAACCCCGGCTTTAATTTCCGCCGAGCGGGAAACAACGTGCTCCATCACCTCGTTATCGAGGGCTTTAACTTTATCCAGGTTTTCTTCAAGATAGCTGAAGAACTCTGCATCGAGAATCAGCCCATGCTTTATTATCTCAGCCATGCCATCTGCAAGCTCTCTTTGAGACAGGCTTTGCAGAGTATATAAATCGGAAATAGTCAGTTTCGGATGATAGAAAGCCCCGATTTTATTTTTTAGCTGCCCCTGATTAACCGCCACCTTGCCACCGATGCTACTGTCACTCTGAGCCAGCAGGGTTGTCGGCAACTGTATCAGGGGGACTCCCCGCATATAGGTAGCGGCAACAAACCCGGCAAGGTCACCGATGACACCGCCGCCGAGAGCAAGAACAGGAGTCTGCCTCTCTGCGTAGAAATCAGTCAACTGGTTGTATAGTCTTCCGGCAGTCTCAAGAGATTTTTGTTCTTCTCCCTGAGGCACCTCAATAAGCAGTACCTTGAATCCGCTGCCCGCCAGGTTTTGCTTCAAGGTATCACCATACAGGCTCTTTACCCGGGAATCGGTAATAATCACCAGCTTATCACCGAATCCGATTTCCCTCAGCCGGTTACCAGCCTGCTCAAGCAGGCCTGGCCCGACCAGAATTTCATAGCCGTTCCCGTTAATTTTAAGACTTATTTTCCTCATCCTGATTATCCTGTGTCCAATACTCCTGTTTATAAAGATTGCACCCATGTTTGCAACCAATTATATACCATTAAGGCTCTCCATTACTGCCATATTTAATCAAATATCCGGGTAAATTTTATAAAAAATTTCTCTAAAAAGGGTAGAACCCTCTGCTTGAGAGGGTTCTTAAAACTTCCGGGCTGGTTCTTATTAACTAACTCTTTTTACGTCAAAGCCTCCCAAGCGTGCCTCAGGCACGATTAAACTTATAGTAGCTATAAAATTCTTTATGGGAGACCATGCAGTTCAACATTCTCTATATACCCAATCTCTGTGGGCTTACTTTAACATAAGATTTATACGTTGTCAACTGGAGCAAGCTCGCTCTCGCTTTGATTATAAGGCTTCTCTTCCCTGTACCGTCTGGTGAACCAGACAAACAGCCCGGTCCCGACCAAGCAGATAGTCCCTCCGTAGTAGAA
>CAYVOV010000035.1:0-15709 GCA_964453525.1 uncultured Dehalococcoidales bacterium
ACCCCCGCTTGAATAGTAGGATAAATCCCCCCACCAACTAAAAGCAAATAAAACCAGTAATGGCGGACATAGAAACATGGCTAGAAACTCACCTATAAACCTGTAACCGTTCGTTCGTTGTAGACCTATACATTATAAGTCGTGGCATTATGAGGTGTAATTATGAATAAGAGTTTGTCGGTTAAGTCGATTATCGAACCCGCGAGAGAAACAAAGGTATGCTACGAAGCCGATGTGGTGGTGGTCGGCGGAGGTCCGGGCGGAGTGGGAGCTGCCGTTTGCGCTGCAAGGTCGGGAGCTGATACTGTGCTAATCGAAAGGTATGGGCACCTGGGAGGTATGGCTACAGGGGGGCTGGTTAATATCATCCCCAATCTCGGTGACATTTACGGGGAGCAGCACATCGCTGGCATCTGCCAGGAGGTTATCGATAGGATGGATGCCAGGGGAGCCGCTTCATATCCTAAAAAGTCGGACTGGGGCACCTCCGATAGAAAGGTGGTCGATTATTATCTCAATGCCAACTTGCGTAATTTCTACGTGCGTAAAAATAACAAGCTGGATGAGGAGATTGTGCTCTACTCTGTACTTGTCGATCCCGAGGTGCTCAAGGACGAACTCAACGACATGGTGAAAGAAGCAGGCGTCAAGTTGTACCTCCACTCCTGGGGAAGTCAACCTATCATGGAAGGCAACCAAGTAAAGGGGGTCATCTTCGAGAGTAAGTCCGGTAGGCAGGCGATACTCGGCAAGGTAATTATCGATTCCACCGGTGATGGCGACCTGCTGCCTTATACCGGAGCCGAATTAATAACCGAAATGAAACGCCCCAGCAGGATTGCCAACCTGGCTTTCTGCTTCTGGATAACCAACGTCGATAACAACAAAGAGGATGAATTCAAGGCATCTCAGCCGGAGAAGTATGAAGAACTGATGAAGGAGCTTTCGGAAAAGCGCGGGTTTATCAGGCACTTCCGGGGGCTGCTTAAAGACCAGGAAAGCGTAATCTGGTTCCACCCCCACATACCCGCTAAAGACCAGACTGACGTCGAGGAAATGACACATGTAGACGTCGATACCCGGAAAAGAGCGCTTATTACATGGGAGTTTCTAAAGAAATATGTCCCAGGATATGAAAAGAGCTATATCATGCTTACCGCTCCGCAACTCGGTACCACCGGTGGAAGGCGGGTCGTTGGCGAATATATACTCACCGAAAATGACATGAACACGGACAAACCATTCGATGACACAATAGCAGTTTTCGCTGGCAATGACCGCGGTGACCTTTCTCATCGATATCCGAAGATGTATATTCCGTATCGCAGCCTCGTACCACGGGATGTTGAAGGAATGCTCGTTGCCTGTCGCGCTTTCTCGTCCGAAGACTCCGTCAATAAGCACTTTAACCTTATTCCTCACTGCCTCTGCTTCGGGCAGGCTGCCAGAACTGCGGCAGCAATAGCACTGGACAGTGGGGTAAGCGTTAAAAAGGTGGACATCAAAGCCTTACAGAAAAGCTTACTAAAGCAGGGAGTGATTCTGCCGAGCTTCCAACAAACTAGAAACGGAACCAGAGTCTTATCGTAGAGCCCAATTATTATTTTAATATACGGTTGATGTTTGTTTGCTAACTCGTGCATACAGCATCTCGACACCTTAGTTGGCTGTACTTTCTAAGCGGGGCTGAAGTATGTAGCCTTCATCGGTTACAAGGTAATTGCGAAGACATGGCAAATATCGAGAAAATTAACAACATCTCATTTTCACCCTCGTCTAATGCAATAACCCTTCTATTGAGGTGGAGGTACTTGGGCATATAGCGGGACCTCACCTTTTGGTATTTTTTCTCTCAATAGTGGATACAGACCACCAGCTTCGATAATCTCTAAAAGGAAGTCAGGATACGGATCAAATTTTATCATTTCACCGGTAGTGAGGTTCTGGAGCTTCCCAGTCTTAAGGTTCACCTCAAGTTCATCTCCTTGACTCACTTTACTCTTTATACCTGGCAATTCAATTACAGGCACTCCTATATGAATCGAATTCCTGAGGAAGTTCCGGTTTGTAGATTCACAAATTACAGCCGATACTCCACACCCCTTTATCGATAAAGGAGCTGATTCATGGTCATGACCATAGCCCATATTCTCTCCGGCAACTATGAAATCACCCCTCTGGACTTTATTAGGGAATTCAGGGTCCAAGTTGGTCATGCAGTATTTGCCCCAGTCTTCTTCTGTCTGTGGCCTGTCTCCGCTTTTAGTAGCTTCGATCGGACAAATATCAAAATCGACATCAAGAATATCTCCGAATACCCATGCTTTACCTTTTAAATTTCTTGTATCTATCATCATCTCTACCTCAAAAATACTTTCTCGGATCAGTAATTTTACCTTCCAGTGCCGAGGCGGCTACTGTCGCCGGATTCGCCAGGTAAATGTCCGAATCGTGATGACCCGAACGCGCCGGATAATTACAGGTCCCGGTACCGATGCACACGTCTCCGGCAACCAGCGGTGTAATAAACCCACCGCACATGCCGCAGCAAGGCATTGGCACTTCGCACTCGGCTTCAGCGAATATCTCTATCAACCCTTCACGCGCTGCCTGCTTTATTACTTCAAGAGAACCGGGAGTCACACTGAGGCGTACATCTGGATGAACCTTTTTCCCTTTCAGTATCTTTGCCGCAATCCGCATATCATCGATTCGTGAATTAAAACAGGTGCCGATATAAGCCCTGTTAATTTTAATGCCTTCATGTTTGGTAACGGAGTTAACAGTCCACCGAAGCGGTGGTTCTACAACCTGGGGCTCGAGCGTCGATACATCGTATGTATACGTCATGGCGTACGTAGCATCAGGGTCGCTTAACAGAGTCTCGGCGATTTCCCGGTATTTAAACCCCTCCACGTAATGAAGCACCAAACATGCTCTCTGCTCGGCAGGTACTTTGCGCAGGGCTTCCTGTATTGCCATCTCCTCACCCGTATTATCAGATTGATTTTCAACCTTCGGGGCACCGGATTTTTGGAAATCATCAAAAGGGATAAATGAAATGATTCTTCTCCTCCGGTAATACTGCCGGACATTATTTGTGGCAATACGGTAAAGCCATGCCTTGAGCCGAAGCTCTGAGTTTGTCTTCAAAATGCCTTTATATGCCTGAATAAATGTTTCTTGTGCCAGGTCTTGCGCCATCTCATAGTCCCCCGTCAATCGGTATAGATAACGAATGATGGGCACCTGATAGCACTCTACGATCTCTGCGAAGGCATCAACACCACCAGCGCGCATTATAGATACCGCTTGCAAAGACCCTGGTTCCTTTTCAGCCATTCTATATACTATAATGCATGAGAATATCAAAACCGGACAATTTTGTGGTTTTATATTATATACGGTTATATTTGTTATATATAGAAGCCAGTCCGCCATACGGCGGACTGGCTTTAACGCAGGCTATATTGAAAAAAGTTGACTAAACAATTACTCAAATTGTTACTTTACTCTGAAGTGAAAAGGAATTAAAAAGTTTTTACGTCCATGTAGACATCCCGATGTTTGTCCATGTTCCAAATTATTCTGTTAGGGATAATAATTACCTCTTGACATCGAATAAATAATAGTATAATATTAAAGTACTTTAATATTTAAAGCGGAGGTTACCTTTATGGATACTTTGAATGAAAAGAAAATCGAACGTAGGGTTTTCACCTCTTTCCTTCAGGACGGTTCTATCGAAGCTTTTACTGGTACCATTCTTCTGCAACTGGGACTTCCAGCACTATTTAGCCGGTCGGGCTTTGGTGACCTGCAAAGTGCCCTTATTACACTACCGACAGCACTAATATTGCTTACTGTAGTTTTTCTCGTCAGGAAGTTTGTTGTTACTCCCCGTCTTGGTCGTGTGAAATTTTTGCCTGAAAGACGGCACAGGTTGAGTAAGCTCATCATCGTGCCTATATTAACTCTAGCAGCAGGGGCAATAATTGGTTATATCTTTACAGAAAATGCTTCCATAAGAAACATCTTCATTGGTCTAATGCCATTCAGCCTGTCATCAATCATTGTATTTGGTGCTGCAGCTTATTTTCTGGATATGAAACGTTTGTATGTCTATGGAGTGATAGTTGGTATTGTTTTCCCCTTGGGTAAATACATAGAGACGATTATCATTTCTCGAAATACATTACCGGCAACAATATTATTTACCGCGTTTGTATTCTTAGTCATGGCTACGGCTGTCTTTGTGGCTTTCCTAAGAAAATATCACGAAACTAGGGTGTGAACGAGTTGGAAGATCAGGGGAACAAACAAACAACAGACTCCATATCGGAGATTATGAAGATTGACCGTTTGGTACACTCGCCGGCAAGGCTGGCGATACTAACGTACCTATCTGTCGTTGAAGAGGGAGATGCGGTTTATTTGTTAAATCAAACAGGATTAACATGGGGGAACCTTTCGGCCAATGTCACCAGGTTACAAGAAGCCGGATATATTGAGGTTGGCAAGGAATTCAAGGATAAGAAGCCCCATACTTTAATAAAACTAACTAATGAGGGAAGAAAGGCTTTCCATGACTACCAGAAAAAGATGAAGGGATTACTGGATATAAACAAGCCTATTTAGAGGGAGAAGTCGTTAGTTTATACACAGTGTTGTGATATGCCACCGGATAACTTCAAGCGCTTAAGGCTTCGATTTTAATAAGCTAAGGAGAGAAAAAATGTGCGGTGTAATCGGGATCGTAGGTAATAACTCAGTGGTCTCTCAGATATCAATCGGTTTGTACGATCTTCAACATAGGGGAGAACAGGCGTTTGGCATCGCTACTTCAGACGGCAAGGATATATACAATTACACTAAGAAAGGTCTAGTAACAGAAGCTTTCTCTGAAGACAGAAAAGGGAAAGCTCCTGTTGAAAAATTACGGGGAAATTTGGGAATAGGGCATACTTTATATTCCACTATCGGATTAAGTGGGGAGGAAAAGCAGACAAAGTCCTTCCAGCCTCTTTTAGGTGACTTTCATGGGGAGAAGTTTGCCCTTGCTCACAATGGCAATCTTATCAATTTGGAACCTTTAAGGAAAGAGGCCGAAGATTCAGGTTATCATTTTAACTCTAAAGCCTCGGATACCGAAGTTATCGTTGCGCTTCTATCCTCTTCAAAGAAAACTGATTTTCTAGAAGCGCTTATCAGTATTCTACCAAGGCTCCAAGGAGCTTTTTCCCTAGTTATACTTCTTAGAGATAAAGTTATTGGAGTCAGGGACGGAAATGGTGTCAGACCTCTCTGCCTAGGGAGGATAGGTAATTCATGTCATGTCATCGCGTCTGAAGATTGTGCTTTGCACACTTTAGGCGGTAGCTTCATCCGTGAACTCCGACCAGGCGAGCTTATAGTTATAAGCCATCATGGAATAGAGATGGCTCTTATTTGGGCTCAATCACCAAGACTCAAGCTTTGTATTTTTGAGTTGATATATTTTGCTCGTCCAGATAGTTCCATAGGCGGCCAACGCGTTTATTGGTATCGTGAAAAAGCTGGACAAGCTGTTGCGCAAGAACATCCTATTAAATGTGCTGACCTTGTTTCTTCTGTTCCAGAATCCGGGACAATCTATAATTACGGAGTCTCTCAAGCTCTCGGGATTCCTGTCAGGAGAGCGATATCAAGGAACAGGTATTATGCAAGAAGGACATTCTTGATGCCTCGCGAAATCAATAGAAAGTCCCTTCAAGAATCCAAATTCTATATCTTAAGAGAGCTTGTTGCCAACAAAGTAGTAATCATAACCGAAGATTCAATATTCCGTGGAAACGTTAGTCCAGAAGTTGTGGGAATGTTGAGAAAGATGGGAGTAAATGAAGTTCATCTATTGGTAGGTTCTGCTCCAATTAGTTATCCGTGTTTTTTAGGTATTGATATTCCCACTCAAGCGGAGCTTATTGCTGCAAATAATACTATAGATGAGATAAAAAAACAACTATGTGTCGATTCATTGGGATATCTTAGTATTGAGGGTATGGTAAGATCTTCAGGTTTACCAGATTCTAGCCTATGCATGGGTTGCTTCACTGGAATATATCCTGTGGACCCTCCCAAAAACCTTGTTATAAGAAGACCTTCTTGTAAGTAGTCGATTTCCTTGTTGATCTATTCGTTTAAACTTCGGCTTTCCATAACCGGGAAACTCTAAGTCATGGTGTGGCTGTTTTCGGGGGGAAGGTCATCACTTGTCATGGCCACCTTCTTCTAAAATGATTCATAACTATCAATGAATATTTCGTTGTGTATTCGTTTACGTACAAGTTATTTGTTACATTATGATTTATTTGTAACCATTGTCAAGATAAGTTGAGTCCAGTACACTAACCACTTCCGATTGTTCATTAATATAATTCTGAAAACCAATGCGACTAATTTTGATCACCTCATCGGTAAATCCTCGATAGGCACAAAAATTATTGACAGCATCGTGAGACTCCCCACCTAGTTCTATATCCCGCCTAAACCATCATAAATGATAAATATTATTACCCACATAATCCCCCTCCCCCGTTGGAAATCATGCTAGTTCTTGAAATTTTACCTTATGACTGATTGTGCAATAGAGATTCAAAATGCTAAAGGCCCTGCCTTGTGCTATCAAGGCAGGGCCTTTGACTTTCATACGGAGTTCTTCTACTCCTGTTTGTTAAACGACCAGATAGCTCCGATGAGTAATGCTGTGCCCACGCCAAGAACTAGTAGTGCTGATTCCACAATGCCCATTGTATGGCCGAATATCGTTACTCCGGCAACTTCGCTGCCTAAAAAGACCTGGCGGATGGCATCAATACCATAGGTAACTGGGTTAATCTTGGAAAGCACCTCAAGCCAGGTAGCCACACCAGTCAGCGGGAAAAAGATACCGGAGAGAAACATCATAGGGAATATCACGAGCTGCATGATTAGCTGGAAACCTTGTTGTGAGCGCATACGGGCGCCGATTAAAAGACCCAAAGCAGATAGGGCAATAGAAAGGATTAGTATTAGCGGTATCAATCCAAGCACTGTTCCCCAATTAAGAGAAACGCCCACAATAGGGGCAATCACCAGCATGATAGCACCTTGGATGATGGCAATGCCAGCGGCACCTACAGCTTTGCCCAAAAGTATTCCACTACGGTTTAATGGCGAAACCAGCACCTCCTTGAGAAAACCGAACTCCCTGTCCCATACAATTGACACTCCGGACATTATAGAGGTCATAAGCACCGTCATGGCTAGAATACCCGGGTACATAAACTGCAGGTAATCTACACCCGGCATCATCTGGCCGATAAGCTTACCGAAACCGGCTCCAAATATCACCAGGAACAGAACCGGCATAGTAAAAGAGGAGAACATACGAGCACGATCCTGTATAAAGCGCAGGAACTCTCGATACGCTATTACCCATATTGAACGAAAAAACTTTGCCATTTCTGTTTAATGACCTCTCATTCTCATTCTTCTTTTTAGATTCTGCATCTGGTCTACTTCTTGCTCCCTGATGGCGCGACCGGTAAGTTTTAGAAAGACATCTTCGAGTGTCGGCCGATGAAGACCTATGGAAATAAGACGTACGGGAAAGCGAGAAACAAAGCTAGGTAAGAATTCCTCACCATGAGACACGGTAAATCTAATTGTTCCGTTCTCCTGGCTCGACTGGAGATCATATTGGTTCTTCAGCAAGCGTACCGCCTTTTCATCATCCTCTGTCTTTATTGTTACCACATCGCCGCCAACAGCATCCTTGAGCTTATCCGGCGTATCCAGCGCTACAATTTCACCGTAGTCAATAACAGCAATGCGGTCGCAGTTTTCAGCCTCATCCATATAATGTGTAGTCATGAATATGGCTAGATTTTCCCTTTTCCGTAATTCATGGATATGGTTCCATATCCGGTTTCTGGTTTGCGGGTCAAGTCCTAATGTAGGTTCGTCCAAGAATAACACCTTCGGGTGGTGCAACAGACCGCGGGCAATCTCCAAACGGCGTTTCATACCCCCTGAATAAGTGTCAATTTTCTCCTTCCTTCTATCCCATAGTTCTACCATTTCGAGTAACTCCTTCATTCGCAGCTCCAAGGCTTCCTTGGGGATACTGTAGGCATAAGCATGGAAACGCAGGTTTTGTTCCGCCGTCAAATAATCGTCCAGCGCCGGTTCCTGAAAGACCAGACCGATTGATGCCCGTACCTGGTCGCGCTCTTTAATTACATTAAAACCGTTGACTATTGCCTCCCCTTCGGTAGGTGCGAGTAGCGTACATAGCATGTTAATAGTGGTTGTTTTACCCGCGCCATTGGGGCCCAAGAAACCAAATATCTCGCCCTCCTGAACTCCAAAAGAAACACCTTTCACTGCCTCTAATTTACCAAACCTTTTCACAAGATTTTTTGAATTAATCACTTCCATTTCTTTCCCCTTCTTCTTTTAGTGACTTGTCAGCGCCTCAAGCTATTCAACAAGGATGTAAATATATGTCATTTACTACCCTTGTCTAAATCCCTATCAATTTTAAGCATTTCTTCAAAACGAGTAAGCATTCCGGTAGCCATGGCGATAAATTCCGAAACAGTCTCGGCTTTGGTAAGCATAAGTCCACCACGGCCTCGGCTACCGAATACAAGCAGCTTGGTAGTAGGCGTCATTCCAAAATCCCTACGCGCTTCCGCAGGTATAACTACCTGGCCTCGCTCGCCGACTGTTGCTGCCCCATAAAATTTAGGTGCGTTTTGCTTGAAGAGATTACTTTCCATTCCACTTACCCTCTCTAAAGAATACGAATAGTGTATTATATCATATTTTTCATACTCATTCGCTCTAATAAATGGTCTTATATGTCGCATATCACCATAATTCGGATATTTAAATACTCCGCGTAATGTGTCTTCCGTTTCTCTGTGGAATTTCATTTTCTCCCCCAAGATAACACAGAACAACCTAATCCACCGGCAGTCGGTTGCTTCTTGAGATTGGTGCCAATAACTTTTTGATACTGCCTCGGACAACTTCTGCCAATCATCTTTCGGTATTGGCCTATCTAAAGAATCCTTCCAGTCATCAATGGCTGGTATACTTGAGAACAAAGTTAGCGGACGTAGAGCCATTTTTACTTCATCTGACCAAGATGAAGCTCTTACTATAAATCTCTTTCTTTTAGCTTTAGGAAATTTACCTATTCCGCTTAGCGTTACGTTGTAGCAATCGGGGTTTTTAAGTATGTAATCTGCAATGTACCTGAAGAAGCTGAGAGCCTTTTCTCTTTCTACATTTCCAATAACCAATACTGCCCACAGCATTTCAGGGAGCCTTTCATCAATCCAAGATGAAGGGGTCATCTTAAATCTTAAAAACGGGGGTTTTAGTTCCTTTTTGTACCTTGTGTGTTCTGAAAGTTTGCTATCAATTCTATTCTTAGTCATAATTCATTTTATCATGTTTGGGTGAGTTGGTTTCGCAAATCAAGGTGGGTAATTGCTTAGCTATATATGCTCCTTCAATGTTACTATGGCCTATTCTCCAACCAACGCCATATAAGATTCAGGATAATAGTAAAATGCACATTTCTCGGTTTTGTTCAATTCACCTTAAACAACAAAAAGTCATTAAGTGAAATCAGAAGAACTAGCACGTTTATGTGAGTAATCCCTCCAGAGGCAACAGAAAAGCAAACATAAAGTGGCAGGTTTCTTTATACAATCCGCCATTCTGTATATTAGAGGAGGCTTCATCAGAGCAACCTAATTGCTGGGAGCTCCAGGACTTTTTTACTACTCAAATTAGCCCATATGGGTGATTGTTTAATAAAGGTGACCATTGTATATTCAGAATAATCAGAATTCATCTGTGATTACTGGTGAAATTATGAAAGCTTAAAGGGCAACAGAATGGCTATGAAATCAGCTTATCAAGAAAACACGCTGCCAGCAAGATTGTTATCAGTAAATGAAGTTGCTGGCTTCCTAGGTGTTCATCCAAACACAGTCAGGCGATGGGAAAAGACTGGCTTATTAAAATCGTATGATATAGGGCTCCGGCGCAACCTGAGATTTAAACAGGAAGACGTCATTGATTTCCTTCATAAGAAACAGAAAGGCAGAATAGACTGAGCATCACTGTATATCGACTTCAGTTAGCTTGGGGACATGGCCTGACCAAAAGAGAAGGCAGGTAGAAACATCATAGCGAAACCACAGTATGTTTTTAGTCGGACTCACAATCTTTATTATGAATACGATTGGTCTGGAGTACTCGTGATTACTCAGAATGAAGCCAGGGCTCTTGATGAGCTTCTGCAGAAGGTTTATCAGGATGGGGGATACGACTTCCGGGAGTATAGGCGAAGTACGGTGATTCGTCGGTTGCAAAGGAGGCTGCACGCCACTGGATCAAACGTATACCTGGATTACATGGAGTTTCTGGATACTCATCCCGAGGAGTATGAGAGGTTTGCTGATGACCTTGCCATAAACGTAAGCGGTTTTTTCAGAAGCCCTTACGCGTTTCAGCAGATGTCTAAGATAGTTTCACCAGAACTTATATCATATAAGAAAGAGAAAGGGGAGCAAAGTCTAAAATTCTGGAGTACGGCTTGTTCTCGGGGTGAAGAGCCATACTCTATAGCTATACTGCTTTCCGAATTCCTAGGCGATGAACTTAAAGATTTTGATGTATCAGTCTATGCTACCGATATTAACCAGCAGGCACTTAAGGAGGCGAAGGCTGGAGTATTTTCGCCAAAGGATGTTGAGCAAGTCCCTTCATTGGTTCGCGAAAAGTATTTCCGCCTTGATGATGAGGGGTATGTTGTGAGGACTGACATTAAGCGAATGATGCATTTCTCCTATTTTGACCTAACTGCTCCCGCCGAGCAACTATCCCCAATCTGGGATTGCATATTCTGCTGTAATGTTTTGATATATTTTCAGAAACAGCTTCAGGATAAGGTGCTGAGTATGCTTTATTATTCCCTGTCTACCCCGGGCTACCTGGTTCTTGGCGAGGTTGAGACGCCAACAAATGATATCCGCGAGAAGCTGGAGTGCCTTGATGCCAGGGCAAGAATATATAAGAAAAATGGAACGAGTGACCATCTCTAAGAAATAAAAAGGAGGGAGAAATGGAAGATAAAGATAGAGAAATGTGGGTAGGGAAGAATAGAATATATCTTGGTCCGGATAATATACTTCGTATTACCGGTGTAGGGGAAATTGATGAGGAAACTATGAGTATGATGTACGATACTTTTCTTAAGTTTGCAACCATGGTTGAAGGGAAAGTTAAAGTCATTATTGATCTCAATGAAACGGGAAAGATGTCGACGGGGGCTAGAAAGGCGGCGGCGAAAATGGCGGATGATGAGAAATTTGGGAAGATGGCTTTTTTCGGTCTGCATCCAGTGGCAAGAGTGATTGCCTCCTTTTTTATGGGTATTGCCCAAAAAAAGGATATGCGTCTTTTCAGGACAGAGGCAGAGGCTCTTGCCTGGCTTAAGGAGTAATATATACACCGTACAGAGACCATACAAACACAGATTAACATTCGCGATCTGTGTGAGCTCAAGGAGATAAATGATGGATAAAACTTCAGAAAAAGAGCGCACAAATGAGCTGGTTGAAGCTGTTCTGAAAGTGGCACGGGGAGATTACTCTGCTCAGGTCAAACTTTCAGGTAAAAATGATGAGCTTGATTCGCTTGCTATGGGCTTTAATATGATGGTAGACGACCTTAAAGTAGGTACAGTTGGACTTGAATATGCTGCTAATAGAATAGAAGAAATGCTCAGCGTTATCCAGAGAGTGGCTAGAGGTGATTATGCTGTAGTTTGTGAACTCGGCGATAAAAATGATATTTTCGATGCTCTTGGAATGGGCGTAAACATGATGATTGACGAAATCAGAGATAATACTGAAAAACTTCGCCAAGCGAACGAGCAACTGGAAGTACAAAACGAGGAGCTTCGTGTTGTTAATGAGGAGCTACGGGCTACTGAGGAGGAGCTTAGGGCATCCAATGAGGAACTGAGAGCTACCGAAGAAGAACTGCGCGCCAGCAACGAAGAGCTTCAGGCTGCCAATGAGGAACTGAGAGAAGCACAGGAGAAGGTTATTCGTTCAGAGAGGCTAGCAGCAATTGGGCAACTGGCAGGAGGTGTGGGACATGAGCTAAGAAACCCATTGGGTGCTATTAAAAACGCTGTTTACTACGTGAGAGGTAAGGTCGCAAATAGCGGCCTAGCACAGCAAGAGCCTCGTGTCATGGAATTTCTTGACATTGTGGATGATGAAATAAACTCCTCCAATAAAATTATTAGCGACCTTCTTGGATTCTCACGTGTGGGTAAGCCAGCGGTCTCGCCCATCAGGGTAGAGGGGATAATTGACGATGCCATCTCACATAGCCATATTCCAGAGAATATTGAGTTAAACAAGAAACTCGATACCAGCCTGCCCGCAGTTGAGATAGACACCGACCAGATTCGTCAGGTAATGGTGAATATTATTACCAACGGGACACAGGCTATGCCCGAAGGGGGCAAGCTGACAATAGAAGCCAAGAGGAATGATAACTTCTTGGAGTTAAAGATTTCTGATAATGGTGTTGGGATACCTGACGATATTATAGGTAAAATTTTTGACCCACTCTATACCACCAGGGCCAAGGGTATAGGGCTGGGACTGGCCGTCTGCAAGTCAATTATCGATAGACACGATGGGCATATTGACGTAGAGAGCAGCGTGGGAAAGGGAACTACCTTTACCATAAAGTTGCCTCTTGAAGGAGGTAAATAATGGGAAAGACTAACATTCTAGTGGTGGATGACATCCGGAGCATGCGCCTTACACTAGGCGGGATACTGGAAGACGAAGGGCATAATGTAGTTACTGTTGAGGATGGCTATCAGGCCATTGAAGCAGTGAAGAAGACTCACTTTGATGCCATCTTTATGGATATAAAGATGCCGGGAATAAACGGGGTTCAGACATTCAGGGAGGTCAAGAAGATAGAACCCAAAGCGGCAGTGGTCATGATGACTGCCTATTCTGTAGAGGACCTGGTCAAGGAAGCCCTGGAGGAGGGAGCCTATGCTGTTGTCTATAAACCATTCGATATTGACAAAATCATAGCCCTTATTCAAGAGTTGCTTGGCGATAAAACCCTTATACTGGTGGTTGATGACCAGTTTGGTGACCGAGAAACGCTAAAGGTAACACTGGGTGACAAGGGGTACCGGGTAGCTACCGCCGCCGATGGTTCTGAGGCTATAAAGATGGTCAAAGAAAGACATTATGATATAATCTTCCTGGATATAAGACTGCCCGATATGAATGGCGTTCAGACCTTTGAGCAGGTTAAGGAAATTGACGCCGATATAGCAGTTATTATGATGACCGGTTACACCGAGGAGGAGTTAGTAAAGAGGGCAGTAAGTGCGGGTGCCTACACCTATGTGTATAAACCTTTTGATATGGACAAGGTAATAACACTGGTAGAGAAGATAGTCAAGGAGAAGAATGGATAATGCCGGAGCCAGCCACCATTATTGTAGTTGAGGATGACGCAGGAGCAAGAGTTACTCTATGCGGCATACTTGAGGATGCCGGCTACAAGGTTATCGGGTTGGGGAAAGGGGCTGATGCCCTTGAGGAAATACAGAAGAAATCCATTGAGGTCATTATCACCGATATAAGATTGCCTGATGTTGATGGGATGGAGATACTGCAACTAGCCAAGGAGACAAACCCCGATACTGCGGTGATTATGATGACCGGTTATGCCAGCGTAGAGACAGCAATAAACGCAGTAAACGAGGGTGCCTACGCCTATTTTATCAAGCCGGTCAATCCAGATGAGTTAAAGACCGCCATTACTAATGCCCTTAAGCAGCAAAGGCTCTCGCTGGAGAATAAAAAGCTTGTAGAAAGTCTACAACACTCCAATAAGCTATTCTATGAAGCTAATGAAGCATTGAAGAATGAAATTACTGAACGCAGGCAGGCAGAGGAAAAGATACAGGAGCTTTACCACAAAGAAACGGAACTTAGGCAGAAACTTGAAGCTGAGATAGATAAAAGAATCGAATTTACCAGAGCATTAGTGCATGAGCTAAAGACCCCACTTACTCCGATGGTTGCTGCAAGCGAATTATTGATGGAGGAAATTCCAGAGGGTGCATTGTTTCGAATAGCCAGATCCATCAACGCGGGTTCAAACACTCTTAGCAAGAGAATTGATCAATTACTAGATGTGGCAAGGGGTGAAGTGGGTCTGTTAGAACTTGATTATAAGGAAATTGATCTATTAGAGTTCTTTCATAAAGTGGCTGACGACATGACTCCACTAGCTTCCAGCAGCGACCAACAGTTGAATCTGAAACTGCCGATTTCCCTGCCGCCGGTCTGGGTAGACGAGGATCGCCTACGCCAGGTTGTTGTTAACCTCTTGGGCAACAGCTTCAAGTTCACTCCCGAAGGAGGAAAAATCACCCTGAGAGTTAAGAATAAAGATGACGCTCTAATTGTTGAAGTCGAGGACACTGGTTATGGCATACCTGTTGACCAACAACAACAGCTATTTGAGGCATATTACCGTGTGAAAAGCGAAAGGCAAACTCGCAGCGGCCTGGGGTTGGGGCTTGCTCTTTGTAAGATGATAGTAGAGCTTCATGGAGGAAAGATATGGTTCGAAAGTCAACCGGGTAAGGGCAGTACGTTTAGCTTTTCCTTGCCACTTAAAGCTGCCAACAAGAGAAAAAAGGCTTCGGAACACGAATAACCCTAAGAAAGTTCTTATTTATGTTTGACGGTGATATTTTGGGAGAAAATATTACAGGTATTGCAAAGGTTATTGGTATTGTAGGAATTGGCTTGATAGCTACATCCAATTTTACCTTACTCAAGCGGTAGAGCAACCGAGCGGAAGACCGTTTTTACACTGACAGAAATATATAAGCATGAAAGGGCAGACATTCCGGTGATCTCATGGTGGTAACAAACAAGTATTTTGTTAACATTATGAGGAGACAAATAGCAATCGTTTGAAATTTTGGCAGAAAAACAATAAAATCAGGGTGTCGGTTGACCTAGTATCTTGACACCCTGATTCTTTCAAAAATTCCCCAAAAGGGTCGGATTTCTAGCTTTGGCAGGCCGTGCAGGTCTCGAACCTGCGACACCCTGATTAAAAGATACAAGAGGTTTGTTCCCGAGAGTAAAATAAAGTAATTAATAATGCCTTTATGTATTCAATTTATCTTCAGGTGGTACTGTTTAGTACCACCTTATCTTATGACGTGGTTAAAAGTTCGTTAGCAAAAATGTTAGCATAAGATTTGTTGAAATATAAGTGGAAGGCGGTATAATTAACTAAATAATATTAGGACTATTAGAAAGGAAATTATGGCTGCTAGTATTGTAATGGGCCTTTTAAGTGCAGCTACAGGAGGATCTTAGAGTTACGTATGGGCGTGGGAATGTGATCCCTCTGAGATATATAAACAAGCACAGCAATTTTATCCTCAGTTTACAACTCAGATACACGAAGTTCTATCGGTAGATGAGTTACCAGAAGCATAATTATAAGAAAGTAAAATAAGGGTATAACATCATCAGGCTAGCAGGTCTTCAATGGTCTGCTAGCCTTTGCTTTTGTAGAACTTTCAAAA
>CAYVOV010000036.1:0-13921 GCA_964453525.1 uncultured Dehalococcoidales bacterium
TCAAAGCCGAGAAGCCGAAGCGTAGCCGAAAGAGAGAACCAGTAGCCGTAGCCTAGAACGCTTGAACACAAAAAACAGACGCACACTAAGGGGTGTAAAAGCCCCTTTTTGTGCGTTTTTTTGTGCCTCGGAAAGGAGTGAATATGACCGTAACCATCAACCTGGGGCTTTTCCTTATGACCAGAGGAGTCAATGACCTGGTGGCTGAAAATGAGGCTTTCGCTAAATTCGTTATGAGTAGCCTTACCCGCCATCAAAGGGGAGACTGGGGAGACCTTACCGATGAGGATAAGCAGGAAAACGAGCTAAGTCTTAAAGCAGGATACCGGCTCCTCTCCGCCTATCAGTCCGAGAGACTACCCAAAATCTGGATAATCACTGAGGCGGACAGGTCGGTAACCACTATCTTATTCCCCGATGAGTATTAAGCATTATCTCTAGAACTTCTATTTAGAAAGGAGGGGAAACTGTGCCAATAAAGTGGAGTGCCTTGCGAGTGAGTGAGGCGATGGACATGGCAGAGGATTTCGTCAACCAAGCTACTGAACCACTGGAGCAAGCAAAGATAGTGGTTAATGAAGCCAGGAACATCGTTAACCTTCCTCAATACCTTGACCAGCGCCTTGTCCGTCTCATTATCGATATTGAGCGGATAGACTACATCAGAAACTCTATTAATGCTGTCCGTAATGAGTTACCTGACGGAGCGGTAGAAGCGGAAAAGAAGTCAGCAAGCCACGGTCGGCAACCGGTATTGGTGAGCTAAAGCAGTTAGCGTTAACGAAAATAGGCTGGGGTAATTCCCCGGCCTATTTTTTTTATCTCACGACGACTGTGTATTGACATATACAGGTAGAATAGGTTAGCCTCAATACAATGATTACAAAGGAGGTAATAAATGCAGGCTTATTGTGTAAAGTGCCGCTCTAAGAAAGAGATGAAGGATGCCAAGAGTATAACCATGAAGAATGGTAGACCGGCGACTCAGGGTGTGTGCCCAACATGCGGTACTAAAATGTTCAGAATTGGCAAGAGTTAGGTCTTTACTAGCGTAGCTATTGGAATAGAAAGGGCTGGATTTGAATTCCAGCCCTTCTTTTTTGTCCATAGACAACTAAATAAGCTTTTGTAACCTAACAGAAATCAGATTTGTTTTAATCGTAAGGAGAGCTTATAATTGCCATAAGAATGAAGTGAATGGATATAGCTATGAGTAGAGTATTCTATAAAAACGACAAAGTCACACTGTTTGAAGGTGATTGTTTAGAAATACTCCCCACGTTACCAGAACGGTCTGTCGATATGATATTTGCGGACCCACCATATAATTTATCTAATGGTGGAATTACCTGTCATGCTGGCCGTATGGTATCAGTTAATAAAGGAGAATGGGACAAATCGAATGGGATTGAGCAAGACCATGAGTTTACTCTGAGTTGGTTAACTGCTTGTCGCCGGGTATTGAAAGATAACGGAACAATCTGGGTATCCGGAACAATGCACAATATTTATTCCATTGGTTTTACTTTACAACAACTTGGTTACAAGCTATTGAATGAGATCAGTTGGTTTAAGCCTAATGCTGCCCCTAACCTATCATGTCGTTATTTTACACACAGTCATGAAACTATTTTGTGGGCAGCCAAATCCGAGAAAAGTAAACATAAGTTTGATTACCAACTAATGAAGCAAATAGCTGGCGGGAAACAGATGCGCTCTTTATGGGTCGATATTGACGTTAAAGATGAGCCTCAGGATATATGGCCAATTACCACTCCAAAAAAGACAGAAAAGAAATTCGGTAAGCATCCCACTCAAAAGCCTGTGGTTTTACTTGAGCGAATTATTCTTGCTTCGACAAATCCCGATGATACAATCCTTGATCCTTTTACAGGCTCATCTACTGCAGGCGTAGCAGTTATCCGGAATAACAGACGTTTCATTGGCATTGATACAGAGAATGAATATCTGGAATTATCGAAAAAAAGGCTCGAAGAAGAACTGACCAACATAAGTGACAAGCCCCAATTAATTAAGGAAACAGCTTAAAGTATGGCTGATATAAATTTCTATAAAACCCATTTGAATCTTTCGACCATCGATGAAATCTGTAAAGGCTTAAGCGATACCCTAATTGAGACCAATTATACCTATGATTTTTTCGTTAATTGGGCAAAAGTAACGAGAAACAGAGATGTCTTTAAATATGAACTAGCTCTTCTGAAAAGCCTGAAACATTGCTCTAATCCCGTTTCAGAAATGAAAGCCTTGATAAATAAGTATCCCGAAGTGATTAAAGTAATTCCGATTCTTCTTGCCTGTAGAGACGGCCTTCTCAAGGTACTGAATTCAATTGAAACAGGCTTACAATACAATTCCTTTGACTTTTCCAAGAGCCGCTACGATACGAAAGAAATAGAAAGTATTGTAATGTTCACGAAGAAAACCGGCCTTCTTGATATACTTTGTCAGATGGATTCTGCCATAGACTATTTACTAGGTGTGGAAGTCGGTTTGGATACCAACGCTAGAAAAAACAGAAGTGGGCTATTTCTCGAGAAGATGGTGACGGAAACTCTAGGTGAACTATCAACCCGGAATTCAGAATTAGTTTTTATTGAGCAAAAAAGCTTCGGACACGTTGAAAATGAGTATAATGTTAAAATTCCTGCTTCATTGAGAGACCGTAAGTTTGACTACGTTGTTATCAATGGAGGTAAAGCAACTAATATTGAAGTCAATTTTTACAGTGGTACAGGCTCAAAACCTAGTGAAATTGTGAGTTCCTATACAGATAGAAACAGGGTGTTAACATCAGCTGGTTGGAAATTTGTTTGGCTTACCGATGGGATGGGCTGGAAAAAGATGCAAAGGCCGTTTCATGTTGGTATAGAAAATATAGAATACGTGATAAACGCCCAGCTCTTAAGGAAGGGCATTCTTGAGAAGATAATTCTTTAATTAACGGTATTACAATTCAACAAAAGTTCACGCATATAATTGCCAGACGATAGAAGAACATGCAAGCGTACGTAGGTATAACCGACCGCGATTGGTTTGAGCTCTTAAGCCAACTTCCTCAACTCGACGAAGTCAACTTCTGGCAGCCCTCGGGGAATCGTGAATTCAAAGCCATTAGCCCCGGAGAATTATTCCTATTCAAGCTACACAGCCCTAACGATTATATCGTAGGTGGCGGTTTCTATGCTCATTCAAGTCTTCTCCCTATCAGCCTTGCGTGGGAATCATTCGGGATATCGAACGGCGCCCGAAACCTGCCGGAGATGCGTACACGCGTTGCGAAATACCGTCGCCAAAATGAACCACGGACAGCTGACTATACAATAGGTTGTATACTCCTCGAACAACCTTTCTTCTTCAGGGAAAGTGATTGGATACCCATCCCGTTGAATTGGAGATCCAATATCGTCCAAGGGCGAAGGTATGACCTTTCAGTTGAGCCGGGACTTTCTCTTTGGAAACAGCTGCATATGGCGATGCCACTGGTGTCCGAAGTGCGTGAAGAATCAGCACGGTACGGCCAACCAACCTTAGCCTTACCACGCCTTGGCCAAGGGTCGTTCCGTATTTTAGTCACTGATGCCTACGACCGAAGGTGCGCTATAACGAACGAGAGGACGCTTCCCGCGCTCGATGCCGCCCACATACGGCCATATTCGGAGTCCGGCCAACATATCGTTAGTAATGGGATCCTTATGCGGCGCGATCTTCACGCTTTGTTCGATAAGGGTTATGTAACGATAACATCATCGATGAAGCTTGAGGTAAGCCGGAAAATTAAAGAGGAATTCGAGAACGGGAGGGATTATTATAGGCTTCAGGGCAATACGATACGGGTCCCTGCCGATCCGGAGAACCGTCCGGCCACGGAGTATCTAAAATGGCATAACTCGAACATCTATCGAGGTTGATAGCACCGTCTGTCACCGATATAGCTTTATAATTTCTGCCTCGGGAGACTACATCTAAAGTCTCTTTACTTTATATGCTTCGGTTTAGATAAGTAAAGAAGGTTGATACTTGATATCACTTAGCGTCAGATTGTTTACCAGAATACAGAAATGCTTAAAAGGATCGGTCAAGTACATCGGTACAAATTGCACGTAGAAATAGAAAACAGCAATAGCTCTGGCGAGTACCAGACGCCACCTCGTTCTTTAAAAGATGTAAATACTACCAATCCCAGCCAGTACTACGTTAATGACATTAGCCATTTGACAACGAGTAGTAGTATAACTGAATTGAACATGAGCAACATTAGGAGGTGTAGCATTGGCAAGAACATACAACATCTTCATTAGTCACTCTTGGACATACGGTGATGCGTATGACAAACTCATCCAGTTTCTTAATGGCCGTCCCTACTTCAACTACTGTAACTATTCAATACCTAGAAATAGCCCCGTTCATATACAGTCCGAACAAGCATTATATAAAGCAATTATTGACCGGATGAGACTTTGTCACATAGTCCTTGTTATGGCAGGGGTTTACTCAACATACAGTAAATGGATAACCAATGAAATCATGGCTGCCAAACGTGGGTTTACTATACCAAAGCCTATTGTCGCGGTGAAACCTTGGGCTCAAAGGAATCTTTCAACAGTAGTTCAGCAAAATGCCGATGTAGTTGCAGGTTGGAACACCGAATCAATCATTAGTGCAATAAGGGATTACAGTATATGAAAAAGAAAGCTTTTGAATAGGTACCCAAAATTATATTTACTTTACTAACCACTTCTGTAGATTCTTCCACTTCCAAGCCACAACTTCACCTGCTCCATTCAGGGATTTTGGCCATTGCCCCCTTTTACGTAGTTGGAATCTGCGTTTTTCAAGTTCTCTCGCCATTCTTATTTCACGGAGAACCCCTCGAGCTTGATAAGTAAAATCGCCTAATAGAACGACAAATACGTCACAGCCTTCTATAGCAAATCTTGCTTTTTGTTGCCAGTTATGCATTGGCTCCTGAATTGAAACATCATGAATAGAGAAAGGGGAATTTGGTAGCTTTGATTGTGAAATGAACGTATCTTTAAGGTTTACATCGTGTTCATAATCATAACTAACAAATACTCGTGTTTTAGCCATTTTCCCAAAGAGGATAGTATATTCACATTCTACTTGCTGTATCCTCAAGAGTTTTAATTAATATATCCAATTCTTTTACTTCAATTTTTCTTTTAATGTATAATTCTCTAATAATCCGGAGATTATTTGTAGTAGTATTCAGATTCCAAGCGGCATCTGCTCGAATAATGGCTTTTTCTATTGCTCTAGTTGCAGTTTTCCAATCTTGACCTATTACAGAAAGCTCAATAACAGTAGCCACATCCCAATAGTCACGAGAATTAATCCCACCCCGCCGCGACACCGCAAAAGCAACGACAGGTCGTACTTCTTTAATTTCGGATTGGTCTTCTTCGGTTCCTCTTCGTAATAGCAGTGTAATAAGATTAATACCTGGGTAATAGTCACGAGGATCAGATTCAAAACCTCTACGATACCAGTCAATGGCCTCATTAAGGCAAGCTGATTCCACTGCTTTGTCCCCTCTGCCAATTGCATCAGTCCATGAATCTTTATATATCCTACCTAAGAGTCCGCACGTTTCTGGAGAATTACCCTGTTCATCTATAACTGCAATTAATGTTCTGATAGCCTTTTGACGGTCGCCTTCATTATTTCTTCTATTAAGTGCAAAAGAGTATTGTTCGCGTACTGTCACAGCATTTGATATTGGGCTTGGTAGCCGTTCTGCAATGGAGATCATTTCAGAATAAGCTTCTACATCTCTATAGGAAAGGAGCAAATCAATTAGTAATTCTGAGTGAGTGGTATTAAAATCTCCTAAAGACTTTTCGATTTTCTTCATTATTCCAACGGCTTTAGCCTTGTCTTGCATATGTCGAGCATCTTCTAATTGATCTCTAATACTATCAATATAACGTGCTCTATCACGAAAACTTTCTGTTACTTCATGTGGTAGATTGATACCAGGAAACGAGGATATTAATTGGAATAATGGACTATCAGTTGATTCTATATTACGTTTTGCGTCTTCTAATCTTGTAGTAATCGCACTCTTTAATTGTTCTGCTGATTTATCTGAGAGGACACCTCTATCCAAATTGTACGGTATAGCACGTATCATATGAACATCGAATGGTAATTGGTTTTCCTTAGCGTAAATGAGAATAGTTGTTCGTGGTCTAGCGCTATGCCTTACACCTAATTCATAGAATACATTAGCATTAAGCAAAGTAAGATCTGCTATTACAATTTCTGCTAAAAGTAAACGCTCAAACATTGGTATATGGATAATTCCACCACCACGCTCTTCATCAGCTCTAATTACTTCCAAGTCAGCATCAGTGGCCGCTGGCTTAATGACTGTATCGTACACATAATCGAAATCAATATCATAAGTACCAGTTGGATCTGCCTTTTTCCCAAATGGCATTGCAACAAACAACAACGGCTTTAATTCTGTCATAAGTTTTCCTCTTAAGTATCTATTATCTGTTTTCGCATGCCTCTTCTATAGCATCCATTATTCCATTGGCATTCCATTGTATCGGCTTTACACCCAAGCTTTCTAAAGCTTTAGGGATGTTTCTTGGTGGTTGATCTCCTTGGTATACTGCAACTATTCCCTTACCGAGATTAACACTTTCATTAATTTCCCAGTCGACCCAAGGACTCTCAGCTGAATTATCCGTTAAATATACTATGGTAACCGAGGCTTGTCGGATTCTTTCACGTATACCCCTCTTTATATATTCAGCTCTTTCACTATCAAATGGTTCTTTTAGTGAAAAGTCATTAAATTCTAAGGGAATATTATCATTCTTAGCTTGACCCCTGAGCAAATTAACCAGTGCCAGATCAGCAGAATCAAAGCTAATAAAGACATTTCTTCTGACAGGTTGTGTGCCAGATCTTAAAGCATCTCTTGCTGTATCGGCCATCCTGTCATAGTACTCATCAGGACGACTATTTCTATGACTACTTCCACCACCCATAATTAAAGGCCTCCTTTTACTATCAACTAATATCCATAACCTCGCGGCATGAAATGCATTCTCCGCAAGGCGGGTCAGTTCCAGCATGACATGAATAAGTATCAGTAATTCCTTTTCTTTTCGCGAGTTCTAAAACATCTGATTTACTAAATTTCATCAGTGGGGCAACTAGATGGACATCATAATTCAAGCTTAATTTAAATAAGCTGGCCGCCTGTCCGAGGAATTCTGATGTTTGATCTGGGAATATATGCGTCTCCTCTGACAGTAGTCCTATTGCAACAGCATTTGAATTAGTAGAATATGCGTATGCACAGCCAGCTAGTAAGAAGAGTAGGTTTCGCCCTGGTAAAAAGGCATCTTCATTAACACGCATGGTCGCTTTTGTTAACCCTGATGGTATTAGCTCTCCATAACCCTTCAAGTTTATTTTTGTAGGAGGTGGTAAGTCTAACTTATCATGCACATACATACATGCACGCCATTCACGATCAAAACATATCTGGCCATAATCAACAAATAATGGAAACTGCGTTATGCCTTCCTCTTTAGCGAGTAAAGATACAAGTGTTGAATCAACTCCACCCGAAACAAGCGTAACTATGCTCATTATGCAAACTCTTGTTGAAATACTCTCATGACTACCCATATTGCCCTATCAAGGTAGGAGAGTTTAAACTTAATATCCTTTGCGTATCTCTGTAATATACTTTCGATTAGCTCATATGTCTTGAGTTTAGATATGGCTTTAGGTATTTTGGATATAAAATTATGCAATATCATATAGTGAAGTACGTGAGAATCAAGAATAGCAAGATCATCAGTGTATTTTATATTTCGTAAAAATAGACTTGCTTGTTTGGGGCCTATACCAACAGTAGTAGCAATAATTTTGGAACGAGTAGTCATTGGATCATCTAAAGCAGTTAATATATTTTTCAGGGAATTTTTCGCGCCATATATTAGCTCCGCAGTTCTGTAAATGTGATTTGCTCTTACACGATAATACCGATACTTTCTTCCTAGCCCTGCAGATTTAAACGGTGGAAATATCGGTAATGAAAGAGTATGGGCAATATTATCTTCTAAATCACTGGAGATTTTTCTAATATTTGTAACATCCAATAAACCTACAGAGTCAAGATGGCTCGCTGCGGCTTGGGCATGCTCAAAAGATACTTGGCTTCCTAAAATACAGGATACCAATTCGTACCATAATGTATGCTCATCTAGTTCTCGCCATGTTAGTAGAGATTCATCGTTTATAGCTTCTTCATATACTTTAAATACCGCACGTTCAAGCCACATAGCTGTATTTGTCTTTATCATTTAAGGTACTCCTGAAAGTTGTTTAAGCCATCTATCGCAAAATGTTTTACTGAGATATTTTCTAGCTTTGTCTAAAATGGAACCGTCGCTAATTGAATTTTGAATACTAGTCATCCATTTCCGATAGAATATAAGATTATGAATAAAAGTCGCATGTTCGTAAGGTAGATCAGGCATAAAATCGAAAGGAGGTTTTTCTTCGAATAACTCACGCTGTTGGAAATGATATAGTAAACTAGTATTGTGATCGACTGTTGTTTGGCACCACTCCAATCCATCAAAACTATCTGCTCCACAAATAGAGTAAATTAGTATTGATAACGGATTTCCTGTACCGAGAAGATGTATTGGATAATATTGCCCCGTTTTGTCTAATGCCTTGCGAATATTCAATAGAGTTCTCGATCTTTCAATTATGCCGTTTCCAAGTTCTCGCTCTGGTATAGCTAGTAGTAGAGGTTGGAGCCTCTCAGTAATCTGTATTGACAACTCCGGGAAAATATCTTGGTTTCCATGTATGATAGGTATTATAGTTGCTGCCTCAGCTTTCGACTGCGACGAAATAACAGAATGTTCCACTACATTGGCTATTGTTGCTACTTCTTCATACTCATCCTGTTTATCAAAGCAAAAAGCTAAATGATAAGATTCTTGAGTAAGGATAGAATGGAAATTCTCTATATTCCATGAATTGTTTCCTTTCCAATAGCTCTCATAATTACCACTATCAAGTAGGATCAATTGTCCCTGTTTTAATGCGCGCTCCAGCAGGGCATGTAATTTCTCTCGCTGGTATTCATTTGCATAATATATATCAAACGCAGAAATGAGAAATTGAGGATAGTTAATACTAACCAGTATTCGAAGATACTCTATGGGCTCGAGGTTAGCTTTGACGCTAGAAATGGATGGGAATAATGAAGGCAAAGAAAGAGTAAGCCCTGAGATCGATAACCATGACTGTCTTATTTGATCCCTATTTGGTAGCTCCATATTATAAATGTCCCAATTTATTGTTAATTTGTAGTAACTGTATCCCTCCTCGTTATGGTCTGTCAATATTAATAGGAAACAACGGAATCAGATAACATTTCATCTTTTTGTTAAGGAAAATCAAGCAAACCAGGCAAAGGAGAATTCAGACCTGAAAGCTCTATATTTTGAATTATTCGGGCTAACGAGAGTTGTAGTTGCCCATCCATTCATCCCTGTATTTCCTGTCTAGCCTTCACTCATCATCGGAATAACATCAAATATTCTTCAAAGCTGAACACGCGGTTCCGCTGGTATCCAGTGGTCTCAGTAAGGATGCCGGCGGTCAGGAATACCTGTGCCAAGTCATTGGCAGCCTTAGGAGAAAGCCCGGTAGCCTGCTGCACATCCTTCACAGTCATTACCGGCTGGGAGAAAAGCGCTTGCAAAAGGACTGCGCCCTGCTTGGCGCGTTTGCCCATCGTCATGATTTTCTCCCGCTCGATGGCCGTCTTTAATTCAATAATGCGGTGCAGAGTAGCCACTCCGTTTTCCCCCGTCTGTATCACTCCTGTCAGGAAGAACTTGAGCCATTGCGTCAAATCGTTCTTGGTCCTGACAAGTTCCAGGTTGTCGTAATACAGGTTCTTGTTCTTCTCGAAGAAGTCGGAAAGATAGAGCAGCGGCTTCTCCAATACGCCGGAGCTGACCAAGTACAGTGTAATCAGCAGTCGACCAATCCTGCCGTTACCGTCGAGAAATGGGTGGATGGTCTCGAACTGGTAATGAGCAATAGCAATACGGATAAGATGTGGAATCCTGATATCCGTGTTATGCAAAAACTTTTCGAGGTCGGCCAGCAGGTCAGGCAGCTCTGTATGCGCCGGCGGAATGAATACCGCATCGTCTAAGCTGGCGCCGCCGATCCAGTTCTGCGACGTTCTGAACTCCCCCGGGGTCTTGTGTTCGCCGCGCCCGCTCGAGAGCAGGATTTTGTGGGTATTCCTGATCAACCGGTTGGAAAGTGGCAAAGTTTTAAGTTCTTCGATAGCGGTATTCATCGCGGTCACGTAGTTATTTACCTCGCGCCAGTCATCCCGCTTTTCAGGGTTGATTTCTCTTTCCTCAGCAACAGCCTCTTCGATGTTGGTATGCGTTCCCTCAATCCGGCTGGACGTGACTGCTTCTTTGACGACATGCATCTTGATAAACATATCCGGGTCGGGGACAAACCGTGAAAAGGAGTTCAACTCCCCGAGCTTCAAAGAAGCCCTTTCCAACAGCTCATTGATACTCTCGTCCGTCCAGACGAACGGATGGTTTATTTTTTCCGGCAGGAAATACTGATACCGGTTGCCTTTCCGCCAGATTCCCGCCTTAAATTCTGAGATATCCATTAGAGCCTTTTCCCTACATTATGGATTTACTTATTTTACTTTATACTACTAAGGTAAAATATAGCGTTTTATAATTTACTTTGTCAATACCGTGTTCTTGCCGGAGAGTCCTTGTAGAGTGTTTTGGTCACCTACTAGGAATATCTTCTGATCATCGAGCACAGTTGTTACAAAATAATGGTCTTCCTTTACCTTCTTTTTGAATTCAGCGATCGGATAGACAACAGAGTTGATTTCGCGTCTTAGTTTTTCTTCAGCGGGATGCAGAAGCGAAATAACCTTTTCAAATGAGACTGTCCCAACCACCATCACATCTATATCACTTCTTCTATGTTCGTTGCCTGTGGCGATTGAACCGAATATGAAAGCTACTCTTATCTGCTTTTGGACTGGTGCTAGTGCTGAATGTAGGACATCAGCTATGCCGACGGTCTTAATACTCAAACCGTGTAGCTCATTAAAAATGGGGCTCTCCCGGTTTGCTTGATAATACTTTTGTATTCCTTCCATCGTTGAGACCAAGATGCCAATCTTCTCGAGACGGACCAGCTCACGGCTTACATTGGTGGAATCCTCTTTCACCAATGATGTTAGCTGACGGACATAGTAACGCTCATCAGGGTGACTAAACAACCATCCCATCACTTTTGCCCTGAGCTTTGAACCTAATAGTGTTTCTAGCAACTTGCTTGCAGTGTTATTTACTGCTATCGCAGTAATATATACTGCATTATACTCTATAAAATGAATCCTGAGCAAGACACTTGCTGCATGATTGAAAGGAAGATCTTAAATTAATATGTTCTGAAACAACTCATGCTTTCTCCAACGATGGCAGAACCTTCTCCAAATACTCTTGCCAGTACCCTTCATCATCACCAACTATATGGTGCAGCCAGGAATACATCATCAGTATTTCGAACTCTTGTTTCCTTCGTCTGGTAAAAGATTTCTTGGGCATTTTTACATATAGTGAATTGAGGTTAAACAGGTTCCTTCCCTGCTTGAAATCGTAATCATACTTCATCCAGGGATCACCGGTCTCTATTTTGTGGGTAGACGGCCATAGGTCCTGATGGTCCCAGAAATAGTTTACCCAATTGTCAGCGAAAGCCATAATATTGACTCTATTTTTAATCCACGCATTGTTAATCCAATCATTAATATCTTCAGAGAAAAACGGCAACTCTGATGGCCAGGCTTGTTGACTCCGTATTCGATGATAATCTTTGATGAACAGGAATAGCATTTCGGTCTGGTCTCTAAGGAAGGGATATTTTTTAATCAATTTGGAATAACAATCGTATGATAGGCTTCTGAATTCTTGCTCCGTGTCGAAAAGGAAGAAGAACACATTTTGATCGAGTATGAAGCCGATAGCTCTGTTTACGTAGCTCCCATGGTCAGTGTTAATTCCCACAAGCCAATCTTGAATCTCCGGGTCGTATTCGCGTAGCTGTTTACGATATTTTTCGATTTTTTCAGCTTCTAATACCGTTTTATTTTCTGCAGCCGTGATATCCAGGTAGTTGTTGAAATATTCAAAGACGTAATTAACACAAGTCCTCAGGTTTTCTGCACGGGCGCCGACGTCAAATTCATTGAGCCGATCCTCTTTTTTGCGACGAGCAATGTAGTCTTCAAACTTTAACATTTTATCTCCTTTGGGAATGACTATTTCCCCATATGTTTCTCATCTTGGAGACAGATGTCAATGTTTGTTGAGTGATAGATGGAATAGCCCCGTTGACATCCTGTCTGGTCATTGTTACATTGGGGATACACGCTTTAAAGAGGATATGGCATGAAGAGAACGTTGACAGTACTCTTCCATGATGAGGACCTATATTTAAGGCTGAAGACTGAGGCTGATAAAAGGCAGATGGCATTGAGCGACGTGGTAACCGATGCAGTAAGCGAATGGCTGGAGGATTGTGAGGACGAAGGACTGTTGCCCATTATTGAGGCTGCCAGATCGGAATGGAAAGAGAAAGGCGGTCACCTTTGGTCTGAAGTTAAGCATAATTACCTACCAGACGCGTAGGTATTAAGAAACAATTACCGAGTGTTAACCTTTATACTAGAATCAGACGTCAGGCAAACGAAAACTCGGCCCTGAAAGTTCTATATATTGAACTACTTGGGCTACCATCAAGGTAATTAAATCACCTAAAATTAGCTTCAAATAGCCTTCTTGCCCAAAATACACTTCATAATTTGAATTCACCATTAGGTAATTACATTACTCTCATTCAATCTTCCCAAAGCTGTAAATCACCTTATGTTTAATAATTTCCGTGACACAAAATGGCCTCGATACTGTTTTTTCTTGGCACTTGCCTCGGATGTTAGGCTATCGTAGAATGAGGTCGCAATAAACATAAAAAGGAGGACAATTATGAACACTGAACCCTATCGCTTCAAGGTAGGGAATTTTGAATGCATGGCTGTCAGCGACGGCACCCACACCTATGCACCACCGACCTTCCCGCCGCCTGCCATGTTCCTTTTCGCCAACGCGCCAAGAGAGCGCCTTGAGGAGACGTTTCGCGAACACAACCTACAGCCAGAACAGTGGCTAGAGTGGACAAGCCCATACATTTGCCTGGCAGTTAACACAGGCAAGCATCAGGTGCTGGTGGATACGGGTGCCGACGGTCTTGCTCCAAGCACAGGAAAGCTTGTTCAGAACCTGAAGGCTGTAGGGATTGCGCCTGAGCACATTGACACGGTCATCATTACCCACGGACATCCAGACCACGTCGGTGGGAACACTGACGACAAGGGGAGGCCAGCTTTTCCCAACGCCAGGTATGTAATGTGGCAAGACGAGTGGGAGTTCTGGACCTCGGGACAGGCGGAAACAAAGCTTGATAAACATGTCAGGGAGCGTCAGATGAGATTCGCACGCAAGAACCTCCCCCCGATTCAAGGCCAGTTGGAACTTGTTGACCATGAAACCGAAATCGTACCCGGTATTCAGGCTGTCGCAGCGCCTGGCCATACACCGGGGCAAATGGCGCTGGCTATTTCCTCAAGAGGTAAACAATTGCTGTGCGTCTCTGATGTGGTACTCCACCCCATCCATCTGGAGCAACCAGAATGGTGTGCAGGCACCGATTTTTCTCCCCAGCAGGTCGTAGCCACCAGACGCAGGCTTCTGAAGAGAGCTGCAGA
>CAYVOV010000037.1:0-13768 GCA_964453525.1 uncultured Dehalococcoidales bacterium
GATATATCTTCGCATCCTGCAATAATTGCGGATACACGGAAGCATATAATCTAGATATTTTAAAAGGTAGCAAAGATAGAGTCGGAAATATTCTAGACGTAATTTTCAGTTAGTCTACCTATAAGTAGAAGGAAATTGTTCTATTCAAATGTATTCGCTCACTTGGACTCATGAGCGTGTGAAATGCAATTACAAAATTGAGATTGAGGGTGGGATTGTCTAAAGTCAGGAGTGCAGTTGGTGCGTATATCAGGGAAGTTAATGAGTACTTCTTTTGAAACTTACACAATATACACAAAATAGCAGTTAGGTGGGTGGTTAGGTTATAGTCATGCTGCATTTGAGAGTTTGACTTTTGTTTCTTATTTGTCCCTCAACCACCGCCACCGCAGGTAGTCACCCTTAACAAACCAGGAGATTCCGAAAGCCACAAGCATAACTGCCTCGATCCAGAACAAATGAGTGGAACCCTCCGGTAATCGAGAGAAAGGGGCTACCAACACCCCGCATAATAACATACTCAGACCGCAGAAAACGTAGATCCTGTCCCGCAATCTTTTTCCTGGGTTACGAAGGTCACCCTTGATGTCACCAAAGCGAAACGCCCACAGAATCCTGTGTTGCCACTTCGGACATTCAGGCGGATTTGTCTTTGTAAAGAGAATCATTGAGAATATGGATAACACCAGAAAAAAGCCACCAGCGCACAAGAAGTGCATGGCAGTCTGAATACCTCCTGCATCGTGGTCAAAAAATGCCACACCCAGCGCAAACAAGCATGCCACCCATCCAGCTACGTCATCCTTTATTTCATATCCTTTATAGGCACCGAGAAACAAACCCATAGCGAATAGAGTACCTACAAAGACGGTTCGTGTTTCCTCCAAGTCATAGTAAGCACTGATAGAACCCTGAAGCCCTTCGCCGATGGCGAATCCCCATACCATCAATACCCAAGGTAGCGCTACGCCTAGGATACCCAGGACTAGCCGAAGTCTTAAGTGGGATTCAAGCAAACGCTCGTTTGTAGGTTTGTGATTCAAGTTTTTTACCATAAGCATAATCTCTTTACGAAAAATAGAAGGGTAATAGCAACCACCATGTAGCCAACGATCCTAGTACTCCCTTGTTCCTCCTACACCTCCTAGACTCGGGGCAGAAGGTGGTTATGCTGAAGTTATGTTATATATTGCCACTTGAGTCTAGTCCTCTCCTAGAGCTTTGTTAACACATATTTTGAAGCTGCAGAATATCTTTAAGGGTCTGGCGAGGAACGTGATGTTGGTTATTCGGTTTGGTTTCTATGCTGACCCCGCTCTTTTCGCCAGAAGATAATGAAAAGAATACCAGATACCAGAAGTGGTAGCGTGATAAAGGGGATGGAAACCATGCTCGCCATTATCCCTCCTAATGATTCTTGAGGATTAATGTCCACTACTATCTTGATAGCAAGATACGGCAAGAAGCTGGCAAGAATAAGAATTATACCACCATATAACTTCCGCCTCCATGCGATAACCAAGCCGGCCCAAGGGACAGCGATGAAGGGTAAGACAACTGGGTACCCAAAAATCATAGCTACCCCAAACCACGTAAAGAAACTAACGCCAATTAGACCAGCTAAGAAAGCACTCCAGAACAAGCACTCGTGGGTCTTTTTTTCTTCTTCAACAGTCATTACTCCTACTTAGGCACCTCCTAATCTATGAAGGCAAAGATGGTTAAGGTGTTATTTTTTGTTGGGGTAGTAAGTGTAGGTAATATCAGAATGTTTGTCAATATGAGCCAGTATAAGCCACCACAATTCCCTGCATAGTCATAGAAAGCCATATGTCCTTATATTGACCTCGTGAATTCTAACGCATACGATGATGATGTCAAGAATATACATGTCAAGACAAAGAGTGAGCAGGATCTGCATTTGGTGATGTCTGGCAATAAGGGGGTGAGTATGATAATTAGTTGTTCAGATAAATATCGGCTTAAATTAAATAACGTGCTAAGAAAGCGAATGCCAAACGTTAATCGTGTTGTCAGAAACACTATAGAATTAATAGAAAGGAGTGATTTATACTCACCAGAAAATAACGAAAAATTCTGTTTAAAGTTAATAAAAGAGTTAGAGTTTGAGAATTGGGTTAAGTACGATCAACTTGCACCATTCAAAAAGCATTTAGAATAATATACATTTACAAGCATCCCTTATATACTGTTAAGAAGTCGTTAAATACTTCATCAAACAAAACACATTATTGTATCAGGGGGAGTTCGACTCTCCCTATTGTTTTTCCATTTCGTTTGACATATAATCGGTTTCGCTATTCGTAATTAGGGAGGATGTAAAATGGCAGAAAAATACAGATGCCTCAATCCTGTTGGCATATCGTTGCCGATAAAGACATTTCCTCTGGCACCACGTCTTGATAATCTCGATGGTAAGGAAATCTATCTCAGTATCTGCGGAGAGCCGGATATCACCATACCCTTAGAGAAACGCTTGAAGGTTGATTATCCAGAAGTGAAATGGAATGTAAAGAAAACATACGGTGTTGTCCCTTTACCGTTGTCTGATGAGGAGAGGAAAACCTGTGATGCTGTGATAATGGGTGTGGCATGGTGAAGTGGCGCAGCGTGGAGGCAGTTGCCTTATCTTGCAGAGTTTGAGAAAGCAGGTGTCCCTACAGTAGGCATTGATTTGGAGGACCAGGTTGAAGTCGTCAAGCAGGAAGCCCTGGAAAACGGTATCGCTGAGATACGTATTGTCCACGCTTCGCGTACACTTCCTGGTCCAGAAGATGTCGATAGAATACTCGGAGACATCATAGCTGGTCTGACCAAACCTCTAACCGAGAAAGAAAAGGAAAGCGGCAAATGGGAACCGCATCAGCCAAGAGTAATCTTTGAAGGTACACTTGATGAAGCAGAGACCTTCTATCAGCAGACTAGGGATATACCATATCCACTAAATGCTCCCATCGCTGTCTATACGGATGGTCTCCCTGTTAGAATACCGACCGAGGAACGCGTCCAAGAGATGCTTACAGAAACCAGTCACAAGCCGGATGAACTGATAACCTACCAAACTGATAGAGAAGGCCGGATTGTGGGAGAAAAATATGTTGGGCGGAGAAAAAAGGGGGATCCGGTGCGTTTTCCGCCTACGAATATGATGGCTACTGTTGAAAAAGTAGCGATTAATGCCGTAATGGCCGGATGTAAACCGGAGCACCTGCCAGTAGTATTAGCTATTGCAGAATCAGGGTGCCCTACCGGAACAACTACTTTCCACGGCCAATGGGTATGTCTCAGCGGGCCCATCGTAAAAGAACTAAAAATGAACTTTGGTTACGGAATGCTAGACCCAGGAAACCCAACTAACATGTCCATCGGCCGTGCATACCAGCTAATGGGAATTAACCTTGGTGGTGCTATTCCAGGTGTAACCCGGATGAATGCAATAGGTAATCCGTTTAATACAGGTGGAACCTGCTTTGCTGAGAACGCAGATGGACTACCGCCAGGCTGGAAAGGCCTAAATGAAGAGTATGGCTTCAAAAAGGACGAAAGTGTTGTAATGTGCATGAATGGATTATTTGGGATACAAGGCCGTCAATTTTCCCCGGGCGGCTACCGGGCGCTTCAGAAGAGTGGGCACGGCGGTATAGCTAGACGGCTTGGTGTCAAAGGTATTCCTGGCCCGCATAACTGGCTAGAATACTTAGTCCCCGGCCTTTGGGCTAACCAGGAAGGCGGATGGACATTCATCATGGTACCTGAGATGGCTCGACATCTGTATGAATACGGCTTCAAGTCGAAAGATGAAGTATACGAATGGCTATGGAAGAAGAGTTTTGTTACCGTAGTAGAATACAGAAACTACTCATGGACTGATATCCGTACTAATGGTTGGACAGGGATAGAAAGTACTTCCGGTAAGTCTTGGAAAGAGCTACCCGATGATTATATGGTACCTGCGGCCGGGGATGATCCTCGTAACTTCTTAATAATTGTTGGCGGCGGAGAAGAAGAAGTATGCCTAGAACTTGGTGGACGCCTCGCTGGAACAGTAGTTGATCCTGTCTTTAGTATCGATGCTTGGAGATGAAAGACCAGTTACTATATCGTGCTTTGTTAATATTACTTGAGCCAGACACTATGGAGAAATCATTCGACTATAAAAACATCTATTAGAGTTAGGTTATTATTATCTTTCATACAAAACACGCTATTGTTTCAGGGGGAGTTCGACTCTGCTAATTGTTTTTTATTTTAGATTAGACATATAATCTTTACACATATTCTGAAATTACGGAGGACAAGATGGCAGAAAAAGACAAAATATACAAGTTCCTTAATCCTGTCGGAATCCAAGAGCCGGTTGACCTGTATCCGCTGGCACCGCGTCTTGATACGCTCGATGGAAAAACTATCTATTTCAATATTGGTGCCGGTGGCGAGCAGGGACTTTTGATACCTCTACCAAAAGTGTTGCAGGAGAAGTATCCCCAGGTGAACTGGAAAGTCACCTATGCAGCTGCTCATGCAACTATAGACGGGAGTACTGCTTTGACGGAAGAAGAGATGAAGACTGCAGACGCCCTGATACGGGGGGTGGTATGGTGACATGGCGCTATATGGGAGCAGTTGCCCCATTTAACATCGATAGAAAAGGCCGGTATTCCGAGTGCATTTATCATATTCGCTGACCAGATAGAGTGCTGGAAGAAGGCCGCAAAGCTAAACGGAGTTCCCGGTATGCGATATGTTTGCGAATCTCGTACGATTCCCGGGCATATAGATGCCGAGAGAGTGGCAATCGAGCTGATAGATGCCTTGACCAGGCCATTAACGGAAGAAGAAAAGGCAGGCGGTAGATGGGAGATACCGGATGAAAGGATAATCTTTGAAGGTAGCCTTGATGAAGCGCAGGCATTTTACCAGCAGACGGAAAAGATACCCAACCTGCAAAATGCGCCTATCTCCCTATACACAGATGGGTTGCCAATAATAGTACCCACCGAGGAGAGGGTAGCGGAGATGCTGAAAGGCACCAGCCACAAACCGGACGAAATTATTACTTACCATGAGGATCACTCACTTCATGACAGGATGATACAAATGGGGAACTCAGGTAAGAAAAGTGACCCTGTTTACTTTATGCCGATGAGGCGAAAAGCGACGGTGGAGAAGATAGCTACCATAGGCGTAATGGCTGGATGCAAGCTGGAGCACATGCCGGTGTTATTGGCGATTGCGGAGGCAGGTGGAGGTTGTGGAGATGGCCGTGGTGGACAGTTCTATGTTGTCAGCGGTCCTTACGGCAGGGAAATAGATATGAACTTTGATGTCAACGTCTTTGGTCCTGGCAATCCTGCCAACAGGAGTATCGGAAGAGCTGCCGAGCTGATGTGGCGTAACCTTGGCGATAATATTCCGAGCGTAACTAACGCGGGTGTCTGGGGGAATGCTCTTAATAACTGCTTCCCCGAAAATGCGGAGGCTTTACCACCTGGCTGGCGAGGCTTAAACGAAGAGTATGGTTTTAAGAAAGAAGAGAGTGTTGTGGTGAGTTTCATGGCAATGGGTTTGAACCGTACCCAGTTCCGGCCGGGCGGATACCGCGAGTTTCAGAAAAGCGGACATGGAGGAGTAGCCAGACGACTTGGAGTCAAAGGGACTCCAGGGCCGCACAACTGGCTTGAGTATATTATTCCCGATATGTGGCCAGGTTACTGGATTAATGAGGAGGGAGGCGTAACGATATTCATGCTTCCCGAGATGGCGCAGCACCTGTATGAGTATGGCTTCAAGGGTAAAGATGAAGTATACGAGTGGCTCTACAATAGAAGCTTTATGCAGCTGAAACACTTCAGGAATTACTCAGTACCCGATGTTAATACGAATGCTTGGCTGGGGATTGAACCAAGGTCAGGTAAGCACTGGAAAGAATTGCCTGACGATGCTCTGGTATCATTTCTGGATGACCCTTGGCAAAACTGCATAATTGTCAGTGGTGCCGGTGAAGAACAAGCTTTTTGGACTATGGGGCGCCAATTATTCAGCAATGATAGCGCTTATAGCATCGATGCCTGGCGTTAATACTTCGTAAAGAATTGAAAAATACTATCGGCCATGAATTCTCATGGCCGATAGTCGTTACAATGTCTGCATGAGATTATATAAAACAAAGCGTTGTTTCAGGGGGAGTTCGACTCTCTCTATTGTTTATATGTAATTATTTACATATAATTATCCGCAAAGTGGATAGCGTACATTAAAGAAACTTAAGATCAAGGAGAATAAGTAATGTGAACGGGTCAACTGAAACGTTCCAAACCATCTGCGGCTTCTGTCATACGAACTGCGGTATGGTCATAGAAACACGTGATGGGATAATTGAAAAAATCAGAGGAAACAGAGAGCATCCTGAAAACAGAGGTTTTCTTTGTCCCAAAGGTCTGGCTGCCAAGGAGCTTGTCTATTCTCCGGACAGGCTTAAATATCCGCTAAAGAAAACCTCCAGCGGTTTTAAAAGAATATCCTGGGACGAGGCTCTGGATACTATAGCGCACAGGCTCAACTCTATTAAAGAAAGTTATGGAGCAGAAAGTCTGGTGTGGTGTAACGGGGCTCCTGTTACTACACCAGTGCTGCACGGATTTATCCAGCTCGTATCTGCTTTCGGATCGCCTAATATCACAGGTGTTGGCCATCTCTGCTCGGTACCGAGAGCGCTAGCTGTTCAGACGGTTTGTGGGGAATTGGGCGATTCGGACTTTGAAAATACCCGCTGCATACTAATATGGGGAGCCAATCCTACCGATACAAGGCACGTTAGGTCAGGAGAGAGCTATACCCGGATAATCAATGAAGCCAAAGCCAGAGGAGCCAGACTTATCGTAATCGATCCCTGGCGAACCGAGTTAGCGGCTATTGCCGATGAATGGATTCGGATAAGGGTCGGAACAGACTTGGCTTTCGGGCTGGCTATGCTTAACGTTATCATCAGCGAAATGCTTTATGATAGTGAATTCGTCGAGAGTTGGACGCTTGGTTTTTCGGAACTAAAGGAGCACGTCCGGCAATTTACTCCTGAATGGGCCGAGAGCATTACAGGAGTTCCGGCGAACAGAATCAGAGAAGTTGCGAGAATCTACGGAACAACGAAGCCGGCAACGATTTACGATGGGAACGGACTTGAGCAACACCGGAATGTGATCCAGACCGTGAGAGCAATTGCTATATTATCAGCCATCACCGGGAATATTGATATTCCCGGTGGTAACGTAAATTACCCTAACGTGAGGTTTGCACGGTATCTCACTGTAAGGCCGGAATCAAAGCGATTAAGCGAAGAGCAGTATCCTCTCTTCCCTCTTCTTCCTTTCCCTTCGGTAGTTGATGCAATTCTTAGCGGAGAGCCTTATTCTCCAAGAGCAATGATCGTTTATCACGCCAATCCGCTGCTCATTAATTCAAACGAGAATAAAGTAAGGAAAGCCCTGGAAAAACTCGAGTTCCTCGTTGTTTCCGATATATTCCTCTCTACCACAGCGCAATTAGCGGACATTGTGCTTCCGGATACTTCTGATTTTGAGGAATTTGGATTTGAGACATATTCAAAATCAGAAGGAGGTTTCGTGGCTCTGCGGGAAAAAGTAATTGAACCAATCGGTGAGTCTCGTCCGGTCTTTGAAGTCGAATACGACCTGGCAAAGAGAATGGGACTGGAGAGCTATTTCCCCTGGAAAAATACTGAAGAGTGGATTAACTATAAGCTTAGAAGTTCAGGAATCACCCTCGAAGAATTAAGGAAACAACCTGTTTGCTACGTTACGCCCCCTGTCGAATATAAAAAGTACCTTAAGAACGGATTCCGGACACCATCGGGAAAGGTCGAGCTATATTCTCAAAGACTAAAAGATAATGGATACGCCCCGCTACCTACATACAAAGAGTCTGATGAAGATAGGACAACCGGACTTGACCAGGATAAATATCCTCTTGCCGGGACAACCAGGAAGCCCGGAATATATACTCATACAAAGTTTCGAAATCTGCCCAGTCTACGCAAGCTACAGCCTGACCCACTCGCCTGGATAAACCTTGCGGACGCGCATGCGCGGGGTATTAGCGACGGTGATGAGGTAACGGTTGAGTCTCCATATGGGTCAATTAAAATAGAAGCAAAGACCACGGAGAAAAATGGTCCCGGACTGGTTGTCATAGATTTTGGATGGGGTAACCCCTGGGACGAGGGAGCCAATGTCAATGCTCTGACTCCAGATGATGTTCGTGACCCTGAGAGCTGTTCAACCTCTAACCGGAGGTTCTTTTGCGAGGTTAAAAAGACATAATATCGCTTTCGAGTATCGCATAGTGATTAGCATTCACTTTCTGCATGCGATGGTCTGAAAATATTTTGACATTTTCGGGGAAATCAGAAAGCCGAAAAATCTTTCTATTAACACCCTATTTTAGAACGATTCTATTGTTTCAGGGGGAGTTCGCCTCTCCCTATTGTTTTTCATTTCTACTGGACATATAATTATCACACTAATATTTGCCTTACTTTGTAGGATTCAGGAACTTGCTGAACGTCTAACTTGATAATAATTGTCAAATGTTCATTAGGAGTTGCGTATCATGTCTTACCTGCTGAAACTATTCCACGATGAATTAGATCCCAATTCAATAGTGACTCCTGGATTGGAGTCACAGCATACGATTATTTATCTGTGGAAGGGTTCGACTACGATAAACTCTAAACTTGTTGAGATGGATTCAGCGGTCTACTGTGAAGACTTTGCTGCCATTCAAGCTGGTCCGGAAGGTGCTGTACTCTGGCGGTGGGAACTAGTTCCAGAAAACGACCCATTACACCTGTTACGAGGTGAGGGAATAGTTTCTGTATTGCGTATGTCCAGACAGATCAAGATGTTTGAACTCGTTTCTACCTCGAAATGGCTTTTCCGTCTGGATGCCATCGTTGAACATGAGGGAACAACGGGACTTCACTCACATCCTGGCTCAGGTATCCGTTGTATGTTGAATGGTCAGCTGCGGGTTGCATCCGACAAAGGCGAATCTTCAGATAATACTATGCCTGGTGATTGTTGGTATGAGGAGGGATCGTACCCATTGGTATCTACATCTGATCCAGGCAATAAGGCAACCTTCCTACGAGGAATGGTTTTACCGCCTGAGTATGAAAAATATCCTGATACCGCTATATGGATTGAAGATGCCAAATTGAGCAAGAGTAGCTGGAAGAACTATTTTCAGAAGATAGTCACCTTGCGATAATTGCCCTGTCGTTTTTTTATGTATTATATTCATAAAATATGACACTTAAACAAAACACAGCATTGTTTCAGGGGGAGTTCGACTCTCCCTTGTTTTTCTTTTGTATCTTAAATAGAATCATTAATAAAAATGTGCGTATAAGATACTGAATGTGTATTTGTTAGGAGGATGATATGAATCAGCCAGAAAAGCGTAAGAGAAAAAGTAGCAAGACTAACGGAAGAACAGGTGTTTCTCCAGTTATATGCAGGGTAGCATCGGTACAGGCAACTCCAGTATTTTTAGACAAGAAGGCAACAATAGAAAAAGGTTGCCATCTAATTGAAGAGGCAGGTAAAAATGGAGCTTCCCTAGTTGTTTTTCCTGAGACTTGGGTGCCCGGTTACCCTTTCTGGTTGACCAGAGTCCTTCCACGACCTGGTCTGGCAAGCAAAGCCTATGCCCGATTGAACAAGAATGCTGTGGATATCCCTGGTCCGGATATGAAATATCTTGGTGAAGCCGCAAAAAAAGCACGTGTCATTGTCGCTATGGGAGTCCATGAGCGGACTAACAGTGGCACTCTATACAATACGGTCGCATACATTGGCAGGAATGGCGAATTTCTGGGCAAACATCGGAAGCTTGTCCCTACCTACCACGAACGCCTCGTCTGGGCACAGGGAGATGGCTCAACCCTTGGAGTTTTCGACACCGAAATAGGTCGCCTGGGAGGTCTAATATGTTGGGAGCACTGGATGCCCCTTGCGCGATATGCCCTTTATGCTCAAGGCGAGCAGATACACACTGCTGTTTGGCCATCAATGAACGAGAATTTTCTCCTTGCATGCCGGAGTATAGCCTTTGAAGGAAGACTCTTCGTCATTGTCTCCGCTAGCTATATGACAAAGGCAGACATTCCCGGAGATTTTGAGCTTAACGATGAAATGATTGATCTGCCGGATGTTATTGCCAGAGGAGGCAGTTGCATAATAGGGCCAGACGCTTCTTTCATAGTAGATCCTGTTTACGACAAGGAGACCATCCTGTATGCCGATATAGACCTTGAGCAAGGTATACATGGGAAACAAACTCTGGATGTAGTTGGCCACTACGCGCGTCCCGAAGTACTGAAACTGCACGTTAATCGTAAAGAAATGACTCCAGTAATATTTAATGAGAGTGAAAGTTAAATTCGAACAACAAATGCCAGCATTGTTTCAGGGGGAGTTCAACACTTTTAAGATATAATGTGAATGATGATTATGTATGCCTATTGAAATGCTCAGGTAATTTGACAACATATAGGAGGAATCCAAATGAGTACAAAAAGTCGCGATGAATGGTCATTGCCTTTTGCTGAACCAGAAGAAGTAGGGATGTCCTCCAAGAGGCTTGCCCGTATCCGCCCGGCAATGCAGAAATTTATCGATGATGGGAAAGACCCCAATTTCGTCACTATGGTTATCAGGTATGGCAAAATCGTGCATTATGAAGCCCAGGGCTATATGGACTTCGAAAGCAAAAAGCCAGTTCAGAAGGATACAATCTACCGCCTGTGGTCAAACACAAAACCAATAACCGGTGTTGCCACAATGATATGTCTTGAAGAAGGTCTACTTGATTTGGATGACCCAATATCCAAATGTATCCCAGCCTTCAAGAATCCTGTGGTAAGGGTGCTGGACCCACCGAGGACACGGGAGACGGGTCGCCCAGTTCCAACTGGGATGACGCCAACCGTCCCCGCTAACAGAGAAGTAAGCATTCGAGATTGCCTGCGTAACACAACAGGATTCGCTACTGCTGCTACGGCTCCCATCCAGTATTTGACGGAATTCCCGGATGTTTTCCCGGATAAAAGCTGGTTTTCAGGACCGAAATAACGCTATGATTTGTAAAATGACCGCCGGCTGCACCGCACCATACGTTAATTCCCCGGCTGTTAGCTACTAGGAGGTAAGTGTCCATTCCACTTAGCGACCTTTTCACTCTTTGTACAGTCAGATGATAGTTGCCGGTCAAAAATACGGGTGAGTTCCTGTCTGGACTACCAATTTTTATCAGCCCTGTCTTGGTGGGAAGAGGAAAAACCCGCAGCAACGTTTCGACAACATTTACGGCGGCATAAGTTAGCAATTTCATCTTGCTTTCTTTTCAGGCTTCTTCGCTACCACTTCTATAAAGGTTTGCATTTTACTCAAGCTAATGGACTCTATTGATAAGCCTGCCTTTCTTGCCTTCTCCGGTAAATCCCTGACCGCGCTGGTGGCAGTCTGCGTGATGAGATAGGTGATTATCACAAGGAGGAGCCGTACCAGCCAGCTAATCAACCTCATGGCAATGTTTCTGGGTATCGCTTCATCGGCAACAAGAAGAAGACCACCCGGCTTCAATACCCTTTTCACCTGCTGCAAAGTATAACTTACTTCATCTTCAGTCAGTTCAGAAAAACACAGTCCACTCATTACCACGTTGTAGCTTTCTGACTCTTCATTGCCGAGTTCAGCAACTCCTGTCTCACATAGCTCAATCTTCTGGCTGAGCCCTAATTTTTCTGCTCGCTTTTGGGCGATTTCCAACATTTGAGGATTGACATCTATGCCTTTCACCTCCGCATCTCTTTGGGCTGCTCTTAATGTTAGTGCTCCGGTTCCACATCCAAGGTCAAGGACTTTCTGTCCGCTTATTATGTGAGATGCTAAACGGTCATAAGCCTTGTCCAGGCTTCCAAGCATGAGGATACGAATGCCCCTGTCATACCGGCTCGCGGCAGACTCAAGTACCTTCATCAAGATATACGTACTCATCACTACTAGTTCTTGGCGGGGTTGATACGCAAATTCTACCATTTTGTGAGTCAGCAGAAAATTCAGACGAAAAACTTACTTGTTTTACTTTCGAGCGTCAACTACTTGCAAAAGTATAGCAAAAAGTTAGCTAAAAGTTACCTTTTTGAATAGTTCCTGAGACTCACCGTTCAGTCCACAATATGACACACTGCAATTTTGTTGCATATTCAGGAATGCAAAACCGGCGGAGATACGCAAAGCATCAGTTCGTCCAATAATGGAAGCTTTCGCGCAGTGAATAATCTTGACCTCTGCTCAAAGGAATAACATAGCGAGTAATGGTCACCGCACCGATATAGCTTGCCGAGGACAGAAGGCTACACATTCCATACAGCCCGTACACTGCGAAGCGAACAGAGGAAAGATAACATAATCTCCGGCTGGCATACCCGGCCCCCTTCGCCGACGGGGATAGGTTGCGAACACCTTCTCCGGACAACGATCCAGACACAGCCGACAGTCCAGCGGGTCTCCACAAACCTGGGTATCGATTTGTATCTTCATTGTCTCCTGTCTTTCTACCACGGTAACTTAGCGAAATCGGTCCTCGGTTTCAGTGTAATAGCCCCCTTGTCGCAGACAGCCCGACAGACGCCACAGCCATAACACTGCGACATCTCGATGATGGGCCTCTCCATGGTGTTGGAGTAGTGAATGGTCCCAAACTGACACTGCAATAGGCACTGTTTGCAACCGTTGCACAAATCCCAATCCAGCACAGCCACATATTCCGCACGGAAATAGGCCTGCCCTAGTTTTGCCTTTACTTGAGCACGATAGCTTATGCAATCCTGATCGCAGTTGCAGATGTTACTTATGTAGGGTGTCATGAGGGTATAAACCTTATGCACCAAACCTTGCTCATCGAAGGAGCGGAGCAATTTTTTGGCCTCTTCCTTCTCCAATACCTCCAAGCTATGAGAGTAGTCGGGATACTTACCGAGGAGGCCTGTCTCATCCACACCCACGCCAATGCAATAGCGAGCTTCACGACCAGTGGTCATCCTGCGGCAGACGCAGGGTAAGCGCACGATTGAGTCTTGCATATCCAAGATTTGCTCCGCGTCCTCAATGGGTACCACCTGGCCCCAATCCTCAGACTTTGCCTTATTTATAGCATAGTGTTGAACGAGGCTACCCACCACAGGCACATTTCTCACTGCATCTACTGTCGCTAATTGTCTATAATAGTCCTCGAAACGGGCCCAATAGTAGTTGATGAACTTGTCACGGCGCTTTTCGTTCCGAAGTTCACGGGAGTAGTTGCGCATGACCAGATACCACTTCTTGCCTTCGCCGTGTTTAGTACAGAATTCACACATGTTTGTCCTCCATCATCCCAAAAAGGCTTTTCCTCCTGGAACTTTGATCTTTGGTTAAGATTATAAAGAGTTACCCTCCTGGATGCAATCCGGGTCTGTAAAATTGTTACCAAATTAAGCGAAAATGCCAGAATATGACAGAACAGACTCTTGTTCAAAATGACTCAATTAGAAAGAAGACTTGAATAGTTAGCTGACACTTTCAAAGTTTACGTCTAGCGTAACGTCCGGAAATGGTGTTTCTATTATCGTTAGAAGGTAAGGTAGTTGAAGAGGCGAAAATAATTAGTTACCCAAGCCCACACTTTC
>CAYVOV010000038.1:0-5978 GCA_964453525.1 uncultured Dehalococcoidales bacterium
CCTCCATTTCAAAGTTCAAGGCTGTTCTATATGTCACTTTCTGAGTGTTTGTTACTTAAGGTAACAAAACGGACTTTTATCGCTCTAAGAACTTAGATCAAGGCTCTGCTAACTCAGCTCTCCATACTCCACAATTTAAAAGGCCAAGTACTAGATACTTATTGTCCGGGCTGAGTGCTAGATTATCGGCAACATTGTCTCTTACCTGATTATCTGTGCTCGGTAGCCCATTGTTTATAGGTTCCCAGCTTTTTCCAGCATCTCGGCTTAAATAGACGCCCCGGTTGGTGCTCAAGAACAATATGTCATGATTTGGCGGGTAAATCAGAAGAGTATAAAACTCGCTCCTATCATCAAGACCGTCCATAATCTCAAACCAGTTTTCTCCGCCGTCTGTTGATTTCATAACGACACCGCAGAAGTCATTCCTGTTGCAGAAACCCTTGTTTTCTCCGTTCTTGGTCGATGTATACATAATACTCGGATTATCAGTATCTATAGCTACTGTGTAAGGCCACTGTTCGGAAGGCATTCCGCTACTTTTCATCTCCCAGGTTTCCCCCCGATCCACCGATTTCACTACCCCATTATATGTTCCGGCAAACAGTATGTCATGGTCATAGGGGTGCATGCTTATAGAGAACATACCATCGTTGCCAAGACCCAAGCTCGAGTCTCTCCAGGTATGGCCATTGTCTTCACTTATAAAGAACCCACTGGGAAAATGCCCGTAGTAGACGCGCCCGGCAACATCTGGATCAAATAATATTGAGCTGAACTGGTACATCCTTCTTTCCCAGGGACTCCAATAACCCCCACCCAGTGTTTTTCCCAGATTGTGCCATTGTTTTATTGTTGGATCGAGCCTGTATAGTCCATAACCTCCCGTTCCTGCATATACAACTGAATCTGCCGATTCTAGGCTAACATAGACATCATCTACATAAACATGTGAACTATCCAGTGTTTCAAAAGCGATGGAACCACTGAGCAGAGGCTCGGGGTCTGTGTAATCAATTCTCAATATCCCGTCAACATAGACTCTGATATTACCACCCTCGACTTCCACTTCGAGGTCGTACCATTGGTTTAGATTATAATGCTGCTGATTATCTGTTAAATCGGCGAATTCAGCCCACTGGTTGAATTGTTTTTGGAGAGATAATCCACCTTCGTGGAATCCGAAGAAATACCTCCCTTCATCGCACACTCTAAAATTCACATGAACGCTGCCTTCAAGTAGCTTTATTCTGGTCTGAAAGGTATAGTCCCCCCAGCTTTCGGAGTGGGCACGGGCCCACTTATGACCAATACCCTGCAAGACATAATTGCCGTTCTCTGGGATAACAGACCAGCCTTCTTCTATATCCCATTTGTCCGCATGGTCACCCTCAAAGTCATCTTCAAAGGGTGGATATTCGATGCTTGCGAGCTTTAGTGACCGTATGTCTGAAGTACCCAGCCCTTCATTGAGTCCTTCCCAGGTCACTCCTTCGTCTCTTGTTACGAAAACACCTTCTTTCGTTGCTACATAAACTTCATCCGGATTGAGCGGATTAATCACGACCTGCCGGATATGTTTGCCAAACAGGCCGACAGGCACATTGAGGAGCATACTGTTATAAGATTTGTAAATCCCTTTTCCCCAGGTGCCTATCCACATGTTACTTGAGTCGTTTGGATTTATTGCCAGAGCATAGTAACCTTCCTGCAAAGGATAATCCACCACGACACTTGGAGTGATTGCATTTCTATCCCTGAATGTGGCACCTCCATCAGTGGAAGCATACAGACCACCGGGGTACGAAGTTACGAAGATATTATTTGAGTTGGCAGAGTCAACCTCAATTTGCAGGTTGTGAACTGTTGGCACCGGTTTATTACTGCGATTGCGTTGCCAAGTCGCTGAAGCCAAGTCTATATCGAAATCCCCCGAATAGACACCGAACCCTTGAGTTCCAACATATATCTTGTCACTTCCAATGGCGCATGACGTCAACACCCGGGTATCTAACCCTGAATTGAGACTGGACCAGCTATCTCCTCCATTGGTGCTCATCTGCAAGCCATCTACCAAATCAACCGCAAAAAGTACATTATGGTCGTCAGGGTGTAGCCGTATCGCACGGCAGCTAGCGCTGGTGACGAGAACCTTACTCCATGTGGAGCCAGCGTCAGTAGATTTATAGACACCGGCATCGTCAGCAAAGGTTATCCCATCCGGAAAATCTCCCGATATCTCTGTAAACCACGCTGGCATGGCCCCGCCTCTGGCAGCCGTGTATAATATCGTCGGCTCAATTGAGTCAACCTCGATGTCATACACCCCAACATAAGGATGATTTTCCAACCGTGCCCAGCTTGCACCACCATCCATTGACTTATAAACACCATTCACGTTGGTTGTTGCATAAACGATATGTGGATTGGTGGGGTCAATAGCTATATCTAGAATGCCTTTTGGTAACGTGCCGGTAATATCTGCCCAAGATGAACCGCCATCAGTTGACTTATATAATTTCCCTCCTCCTAGAGACGGATGGAAGGTAGAAGCAAATACCGTATCACCATCTGACAGCACCCGCATTACCAGCAATGCCCCATCAGCTGTAAAGTCTGCCACTTCTTCCCAGGTTTCTCCGGCATCTTCTGACTTCCATACTGTAGGCGAGGAACGGTCGGCAAGATAAATGATATTAGTATCTTCTCTATTTAAACTGAGTGCGGTAGAAGAAATAGGCGCCTCTTCAAGTAGTTCCCAAGTTTCTGCAGCATTTACTGTTTTCCACGTGCCGCCAAGCCAGGTTGCTGCATAAGCAACGGAAGGGTCATCAGGGTCAATAACTAGCTGAGATTGCCCCCAGACAGTACACATTATAAAATGCTCGTTTAGTACGCTCCATGATTTCCCTCGGTCACTACTTACATAGATGGCGCCTTTTTCCCCTATCACTCCGGCGTAGAGTTTGTTTGAATCTGATGGGTCAAACTCAAGCCAGGTTATTCCTTTAGAGTCTTCCACCTTAAGTAGCTCAGTCCAGCCAGAGTTTTCCGCCTGATACTTGGAATATCTCCAGATAGATGAATGATTCTCAAATATTTTTGGTGAATATGTGGCGTAGAGTATATTGCTATCATCGGGGTCTATCTCAATGTCATAGGCATAATCAGGAGAGTTGGTGAGATACTGCCATTCGCCGCGGCCTGCAAACTCAGATATGCCGACTCCCATATTGGATACATAGATTCTACCGTCCTCGGCAATTTCAAAATCAATAATCTTGGCTGATGAGAAATCCTGAGCAATCCGGGTGAAAGTTCTCCCTGAATCATAAGATTCATATATGTTGGTCATCTCGTCAACTAAGAGGATATGGTCTGGATTGTGCGGGTCTATCCTTACCTCATCTCCGGCATTGACCGGCGAGAACGGCTCCCAGGTTTTTCCTCCGTCTCTAGTGCAGTAGGACTCCTGTATTACATTTCCCGAGGTAAATATAGTATCTGGCTCCGTGGGATGAGTCAGAACAATAGTGGGAGATGATGCTATGATATCCCTGTCCATTTTCTTCCAGGTTTGCATGCCATCCTCTGACTTAACCAGTCCCAGAGCCCATATATTACCAGTCTTACCATAGACTATATTAGGATTATCATAATCAAATAGTACCCTACATAAATTGAAGGTCACTTCTCCAAATTCTGTTATTCTCGGCATATTAAGTATCTCGTGGCTGGAACCATCTAGCTTAAGTATGTAGCCATCGCAGGGACTTAAAAGGTAGTAGGCTGACCCCAGGATAGCGCAGTCAGTTATGCCATTGGATTCGCGAGTGAGGCTAGTTACCCGATTCCAGGTTACCCCTCCATCGTATGACTCCGTTATTAGTTCAGACACAGGGCAAGTGACCTCATCAACGGGGTGCCTAAAAAGCAGAAAGACGTGTTCCGGGTCGGCAGGGTCCTGGACAATATTAGAGATAATGACATCGTCCGGCACATCAAGGTTGAATTTAGACCAGCTCTTACCCAGGTCATCCGAAAGATACAGGTGCCCATTGGTTAACTCGCCGCTACCTTCAACTCCAACTATGACGTTGACCAGAATTCTCTTTCCCTGCGCGTATATATTCGGCACACTAATCCAGTATTGTAAGCCGCTATCGCTGGGAGGCAGTGATAAATCGCCTGAGTCAGATAAAAAAAGGGCCATATCCTCCCAATTGAAATCTCCCGTAGTCAAGTCGGCGAACAGTATTCTTATGTCTCTTACGTCCCCGCTAGGCTGAATTACGAAAATCTTGTGGTCACTGATAATCAATTTCTGGCATGGCCCATCCAAAAATCTTACAATATTCCCCTTACTATCATAGTAGTGAACGCCGTCGTCGCCGCCAATAAATAGCTTGCCTTCATAGGTGGCTATGGAATTAATCTCAACGTTCTGCAGATCAGTCATTAACTGCCAGTTTTCACCCTTGTCTTCAGACTTGTAAAGATCTCTCCTCTCCGTCAATGCATATAGCTCATGGCCACCGGAGGGATTCTGTATGAGCTCGGCTACACGCCCTGCTCCTGGAGGTCCGCTCATGGATTCCCAAAAGATGGAATCTGGCGTTATGGTGGGTTTGGAAGTCGTAATAGGACCAGTAGAAGGACAAGCGCAACCAGCAAGCACTGCAACCAAAACCAGAAAAGAAAGGGCTGAAGCCAGTATTCTCAACCGTTTCATCTTCAATATCCTATAAACCTCATGCAGAGATTATTAACGACCGCATTAGCAATGTCAACAGTACCAGTTTTTGAGATGCTTAACAATTCACTCAGAATCATGCGGGGTGTACTAAATGATACATGGCTAAAGACGTGACAAAATAGACAATTGTTACTTTAATCTTAGCTAGTCCCTCACAGCAGCACTGTGAAATTCTTTGGCCACATATTCTTCCTGCTGCTCGCTATTCATATCGTTATTTCCTCTTCATCACAAAGCAAACCGACCTATTACGTTCGGGGGCTTTCCTGAAAAAATCTAGCTCACTCTGCGCCTGGTTAAGCGCTTCGTGAATTTCCGGTTCATCAGCATACTTTGCCCTTGCTTCGTTAACCAGCTTTCCGAGAGGAACGAAGTATTCGTTCCACCAGATATTGATATCCAGTGTGAAATAACCAAGCAACTCATAACCGCAGGTGGAAATCTGTTCAAGTTTCTCTTCGACATCGCCCATTTCATCATGTACTACCATGAAACCGTCCGGTCTGATAAGGCGTTTCCATTCCTGGAGTCCTTTTGCGAAACCGATAACGTATATGGAGCCCTCAGACCAGATAATATCGAAGCTTTCATCGGGGAATTCCATATCAAGTAAAGAGCAATTCAAGGTCTTAAACCGGTCCGATAACCCGGCTTTTTTGATTTTCCTATTAAGTCTGTTCAGGACATTCTGGTCGATGTCCAGTCCTATTATTTCCCCGTCAGTCAGCCTTGCCAACTCCATAGTCGAGACTCCGGAACCACAACCAATATCGAGAATTCGGGGCCTTTCAATCATGGGAATCATCCTGAGTGCTTTCCTCGAGTATTTGGCAAGACGTTTTCTTACTAGGTCTTTCTTATTCAGGAATCTCTCTTCCTGACCTGACATTACCATACCTCCAATACGTTAGCTCTACTTTTGCACATTACGTCGCCACAACCTGAAGATTCCAAAAAGTAAATTCATTTTTCATCTTATGCGGAAATCAAAAAAAGAGTTTTCAACCTAGCAGCCCGGAGGGGGAGCGTAAAACTAGCTAGTTCTTCTGATTTCACTTAATGACTGATTGTTGGATGAGGAATCAATAATCTTAGAGAGGGGCTTTTGATACCCTGACTTAGGTTCAGGGTGTTGGGTCAACTATCTATCATATAGGTTGAAAAAGGTTCCTTTTTTCTTGATATCAAACTATATACTGAAGCTAAAAGGCATCAACCATGC
>CAYVOV010000039.1:0-5882 GCA_964453525.1 uncultured Dehalococcoidales bacterium
CCTTCAAAGTTGCCTTGCATAGATGCCGTAAAGCCAAGGGCTAGGCACAGTTTGAATATCTTTCAAGCGTCTCTAGGAAATGCTCAAGCTGCTCTGCCGAAATTTTGGAAGGCGGATACAATAGGTCAAAGTCACTTAGCCTGACATCAAGCCCGTAGTTTTTCCGGAACCAGTTCGCTATCTGTGAGTCCTGTACGTCCATCTGCCAGATTTTGCTCTTAACCCTGTCCCACAGTAGGATTAGCTCTTTATTCTGGGCCACTATACCCTTTGCCGGCTTCCCTGCAGAAAGTACCTCGTCGGGAAATAGGTCGTCAGGCGCTTCATTGTCGGGGGGTGGCAGAAGCAAGACCTGTCCCGGCGGCATCTGGGCGTATTTCTGGATCTCGACTAGTGAGTACGGTGCCGTCAAACTGAGTACCCTCACCGTCTTTTTCTTCCCTTCCGGCTGGACTTCCTGCTCAACCAGCTTGAGACAGAGTGGGATCATCGATAGCCTTCCGCAGGTTCCGTGAATGAGCTCAAGGCTGGAGTTGACGTTCACGATGGAGTAGAACGAGCCAGTGTCCAACTGGTAAACGCCGAAACCGGGACAATCAGGCAACAGGAACTGGAGATTCATCACCCGCCGGCACCGAGCTTCCTGGTAGTAGACACACTTCGAAGGATTACAGGTGACTTCCTTCAGCTCAATCTCAACGGATTCTCTAGTGGCGATTTCACCAGTAAGGATATCAGTCTTGGCTACAGCTGTCTCGCCGTCGCCGCGGCAAATCAGGCCGCGTGATGCAGAATAGCACCTGAGGTACTGGCTTGCCCATTGAGTCTGGTCATCGGTCGGGAACATAATGCGCAGCTCCCGCGGCTTTTCACCAAAGACCTTCCGTACTTCCTGGGGACAGACGAAATAGTCTGTCGGGCAGGGGTACGGCACTCCGCTATCGTTCTCCTTCTTTATCCCCAGCCTTATTTTCCCCAGCCGTGGTAGCCTCACCACATCAGACACGCCTTTTATCGCCATTGTTATTCTCCTCTCCTTTACCTTTTGAGCCTGTCGGTACAGGCTGCTTGCTGGATATATCTCTTAAATATGCCCGGGCAATCATTCGCGCCAATATACGCAGACCCCTTTCCACCTCGGCACTCTTGACGTCAGTCACCGTTCTTTCCTTCCTCGATAATGAACAGGTCGTCGAAGGTATAGTCCTGCAGTTGTTCCAGTATTAGTCGCCTCATTAACGGAGAGGGCTCTCTCCTACCGTTGATAATGTGAGACAGATGGCTGCGGGAGAAATGGATCATTTCCGCCAAGTCGCGCTGGGAAAGGTTTTTCCTGGTCATGGCAACTTCCAGAGCCTGTTTGTTGATACTTACCCTAACCATAGAGATACACCAGAACACATTATGCTTACTCTAGTATACAACAAGGCATTGAAGAGTTGTCAATAGATATGTGTCACTGTAGATAGCATATTGATGTCAATAGTGTTTGACAAAGTATACAAAAGGTGCTATTATGGTGGCAAAGGAGGTGAGCTGTCATGGTGGAGAACTTCGGCGAATACCTGCGGACGCTAAGGACCGAGAAGAAGCTGTCTCTCAGGGAAGTCGAAGCGCTGTCCGGCGTATCAAACTCGTATCTTGGTCTCATCGAGCGCGGGCGGCGCCCGATACCAGGTGCCGATATCCTGAAGAAGCTCGCGCCTGTCTATGACGTACCGGTGAGAGACCTCTTGAACGCGGCGGGTTATCTTAAAGACGAAGAAATCTCCTTGAGCGAGGAAGATGAGGTGGAGATGGCCTTCAGGTACGTAATGAATGACCCGAGATACAAGTCCGGTACCCGAATTAAAGGGGGCCTTACTACCGAAGTGAAGCGGTTCATTGTCGAGATGTACGAGAAGGCGACCGGTAAAAAATTGCTTCCGTAAGGTAGAGGTGCCATGAGGAGCTTCAGCGACTTAAGCTTCTTTTGCAAGTATATCGTAGATAAATATGGATCGCCTGGCGCCGCTACCGAGGATGATAAAGCGGAAGACTTCAGGAACGTATACCTGCGCAATCTGCCGTCGAATTTGAGGACGCTTAAAGCCGTCGCCTCGGCCTGTGGCATCAATTTGAGTAGCCTAGGAGGCGGAAAACTGCCGAAGAATGTCAGGGGCTATCACGATGTCTTCGCGGGTAAGAGAAATATCTATTACAGGGAGGATGACACGATAAGCGGCATTGAGAACACCATACTTCACGAGTTCAGGGAAATGATCGAGCCCGTTTTTATCGAGATATGTCCGGATTATGAGCCTCTCAGGACAATCGCGCTCCATCTGGCTGCCAACCGTTTCGCCACGGCTGTCTTGCTTCCCAGGGATGAGTTTGAACAGAAAGTATACGAGACTGGCTTCGATGTAATCGCTCTTTCCAGTATCTACTCCAAGAGTTGCTCCCAGGTGTTACTGAGGATGGGAGAGGTGCTGCATGGTCGGATTTTCTTCTACGCGGCGCTCTACGAAAACCAGTCCCCAAACAGTACTGACTGGAAGGTAACCTGCTGGACATGCGGGCGAAATGAGGAATGTCCTGAGGCCAATGTCTCCGGACTCTATGATTTTTTCCCGAAAAAGGGTCACCCGGTTGTGCCTGAATCACTGGTGGAGATGACTATCAAGACAGGTAAACCCCATATGGTACGCCATATAACCATTGTTGACGAGATAGAGGAAGACGGGCTTACTGCCATATCCCAACCGTTGTTCCTGCCAGAGCCGGCGTTATCCAAGGTGGCGCTGGTGGTCTCGCTCCAGAGCGAGAGTGAAAAATTGCATTCCCAGGTCAGGAGGCTAAAACCGACTGTCTTGGAGAGCTTCTACAAACATCTATAGAAGACTAAAGGAGAAGACTATGAACGAAAAGAAGAAACTGGCTGCAATCTACGCCCGGGTGTCTTCCGACAAACAGGATACCGATCTCTCCCTGGGGGCACAGGTCCGAGCCTTGAAGGAGTATGCTGCTAGGACCGGCTATGAGATAGCAAGAGAGTTCGTAGATGAGGCAGAAAGTGGTCGCACTGCAGCCAGACCAGCATTTCGGGAAATGATTTCCCTGGCCAAAACAAAACAGCCACCTTTCGATACGATTCTAGTCTGGAAGTTGAATCGTTTTGCGCGGAGCCGGGCCGATTCCATTACCTATAAAACCTTACTGCGGAATAAGGGTATCGAAGTAATCTCGATCAACGAGCCAGTGGATGATAGCCCTACCGGAAAATTACTTGAAGGCGTCATCGAGTCAATTGACGAGTTTTACAGCGAGAACCTGGGACAAGATATCAAGCGCGGCATGCGCGAGAATGCTTCCAGAGGATTCTTCAATGGCAGCAGGCCTCCCTACGGCTTTCGCAAGATAAAGGTCAAAGATGGGGATAGGGAAAGAAATAAGCTTGAGCCTGAACCAGGAGAGTCGGTAGCCACACAGACAGTCCGGAGAATGTTTGATATGGCATCTAGAGATATCGGCTGTAAAGAGATTGCTAGGACTTTAAATCGCGAGGGTTTTCGCACCGGTCAGGGGCAACGCTGGGGGAGAACTACGGTCTATAAAGTACTCTCTAATGAAGCTTATACTGGTACCCTGGTGTGGGGAGGCAGACAGGGCCACCCGGCTATGCACAGGGGAGACCCGCCGGTTCGGGTAGAGAATGCCTGGACGGCAATCATTGACAAAGATACCTTCGATCTGGTTCAGAAAAAGATGGCATCCAAAAGACCGCAGGTTACCCACCCCCGGACGGTACCAAGTCTTTACCTGCTTAGCGGTATCCTGTTTTGCTCATGCGGTGCTGCCATGATTGGACATAGTGCCAAGTCAGGAAAGCATTTTTACTACCAGTGCTCCAGAAAATTCAAGCAGGGAAGTGAAGCCTGCAATTCCAGAATGCTTGTTAAGGAGAAGCTGGAAAGACTGATTATAAACCAACTTAAATCAAAGGTATTAACCGACGACAATTTAGAAAAAATGGTCATTATGGTTAACGAAGAGCTTCAATCGGTTTCAGGGATATTGCAGGATCAATTGGAGACGATAGACGCCGAGTCAAAGGATGTTAAAGCGAGGTTATCAAGGCTTTATGATGTGTTGGAAACTGGGAAACTGGAACTGGATGAACTGGTTCCCCGAATCAGAGAGCTTAAAGCTAGGCAAGATGACTTGAGTAAGACCAGGGTTCAGGTAGAAGCGGAAATGGTTGCTAGGGGAGTAGACCAGGTAGACCTCTCTGTTGTGCAAAGGTATGCCAGAGACTTACGCAATCTACTTGAGGACTCTGATTTCACCGAGAGAAAGGCCTTTTTGCGGTCATTCGTAAAGAAAATAGTTGTTGACCAAGAAGAGGTTACGGTTCATTATAAGTTACCTTTGCCGCCAGATGGAAAATCAAAGGAGAAGATAACGGTTCTACCTATTGATACCTTTGGTGGAGCTGGGGAGATTCGAACCTTGTGATGGGCGGTGGGAATAGGCGGTAAAGGAACGAATCTGGGAGGATGGGTGGTGGAGCTGGGGGGATTCGAACCCCCTACCTTTTGACTGCCAGTCAAACGTTCTCCCAATTGAACTACAGCCCCACAGAGACAATAGTTAATCTAGCAGAAAACGGCGTCGGGCGCAACTAGACGGGAACGCCCAGTGCGCGGAGGAGGCTGCCCAGGCCCCAGTAACCGGCCGCTGCCACCGTTATCCCCTTAATCGTCTTGCCCAGCAAACAGATAAAGAAGTAGCGCCAGAGGCCAAAGCGTAGCGCCCCCGCCGCCAGCGCCGCCGGATAGAAGAAGGGGTTAATCACCGCCGAAAGGACGAAAAGGGTCAGCGAGCCCCGCCTCTCCACCCAGCGTGTCATGCGGTCGTAGACGGCCTTAATCTTGCCCTCTTTCAGGTTCTTGAGGGTGGTACCGCCGCCGTAGCCCGTCAAGTAGGTGGAAATCCCGCCGATAGTCTCGCCCAGGCCAGCGGCCATACCGACGAAGACGGGCCCCATGTAGGGGGCGAAGTCGGGCTTCATCACCGTGCCCAGGGCGAAGACCGCGGGCGTCATCGGTATCGGGGCGATGACGATGGCGCCGCCGAAGATGCTGATTATGAAAGCCCCGAGGTAGCCGTAGTGCTCCAAGGCGCGTATCTGCTCCCAGTAACCGAAGACGGCTACCATTACCGCCACCGTCAGCAGCAAGCCACCGATGCCGACGTAATACTCCCAGCGCTTGGAAGCGGCCTTAAACTTCTCCCAGTTAAAGCCCAACCCTCTCCCTTTCCAAAGACAAAAAATCCCCCACTATATTAATGTTAACCATTAATAATGGCAAGAAGCTATGTCAGGCGGCGGCTTTGGCCTTCCGTTTCAGGGTGAAGGTCAGGCCCTTATCGCCCAGGTCAACCTTGACGGTGTCGCCCTCTTTGAACTCGCCGGCCAGCAACTTGCTGGAGAGCGGGTTCTCGACGTGGCGCTCGATGGCGCGTCGCAAAGGTCGGGCGCCGTAGACGGGGTCGTAGCCCTCCTTGACCAGCCAGGACTTGGCCTTATCGCTGAGCTCGATGCCGAGCTTGCGGTCAGCCAGCCGCTCCTGCAGCTCTTTGACCAGCAACTCGACAACCTGCCGCAACTGCTCCTCGGTGAGCTGGTGGAAGACGATTATCTCGTCGATGCGGTTGATGAACTCGGGGCGGAAGGTCTTTTTCATCTCGGCCAGCACCCGCTCCTTCATGGTGTCGTAGTCGAGCTTCTCACCTTTGCCCTTCGGTTTGGCGGCGAAGCCCATGCTCATCTGGCTGCGGATGAGCTGGGCGCCGACGTTGCTGGTCATGATGACCACGGTGTTCTTGAAGTCAACGGT
>CAYVOV010000040.1:0-4219 GCA_964453525.1 uncultured Dehalococcoidales bacterium
GTAATGAGTTGACTGATATTATTCCAAAAACACTAACTTAAAGGGGAGGTTCCTTCATGGGAACCCCCCTTCACCCAACTTTATTTACGAGCCAGCAATTTCTTTCCCAGTTCAAAGTGAAGCTGTCAATACTATTGAATCTTGGTGGCCATGTTCCGAAATTGCTTCTCTGTAAATGCTTCATGGTCTCAGTACGGACGCTACCCTTACTTCCCGTACTAATTGCAATATTTGCGTACGTTTCATCGTTCGGAGCATCGATAATGTTACGATATCGTACCTGCCCATCGTTAAGTAAAAACCGTTCAATTCCCCACCTGCGGCCTCCACTGCTTTTTTAAAGGCATCTATCCGCTGAGGGGCATCTTTGAGATTCTTGATACCTTGGTTTGTCCAGTTGACAAGATTAATGTACGTCATCGGGTCAGCCGGAGCGATTCGACGCTTTTAAAGGTCAAAGAGGAGATCCTAGAGGTGGCCGAGGAGGTGCAGTTTCGACTTTCCTCTGGGAACCCCAACCACTAGGTCAGCCAATTCGATTGACGCTGCACTTCTTTGACTTCGGGGAATAACCCATAGTAATATTTTTGTAGGTACTTATAAGCGTCTGAGCTTCTCGTCTGGGATTAGCAATCAGGCCCAACAGTGTTATTTTCCCATTTATAATAAGAACTTATCCGCCTTTTTTGTTATTAGGAACTTGACGAGGTTAGATTATGACACAGACGGAAAACGAGATGTACTGGGACCGGCTAAAACGTATAGAAGACGCAGTCAAACTTAAAACTCCAGACAGAGTGCCAATACTGGCAAGTTTTCGCTATTTCGCCGCTAAATATACCGGGTTACCTTTCCAATCCGCTTTTTATGATGTTAAAAAATGGCTTGATGCCAATAAAAAGACAATCCTTGATTTTGGACCTGATATGTATTACGGACCGTATGTTCAATCGGGCCCGGCTCTAGATATCTTGGGTCTAAGACAATTGATCTGGCCCGGGCACGGACTCCCAGCTAATATTTCTCACCAGTTTATCGAACAGGAATACGTTAAAGCCGATGAATATAAGGCAATGCTTGATGACTTGTCGAACTTTGCTATTAGGACTTATTTGCCGAGGATCTGCGAAGCTCTGGAACCGTTAAAAACTCTTCCAGCATTGAATAGCCTGTTATTCGGCTACTCCGGGCTTTCATTGCTTACGTATCTGGTCAGACCTGAGATACAGAAAGCACTAGAAGCCATGGTCAGTGCCGGCCGGGAATATTCGAAAATAAAACCTTTGGTTGATTCCTTTGAGGGTGAAATGGCCAAGCTAGGTTTCCCCGCCGTAGGTCCAGTGGCTCTAACCGCGTTCGATTCTATCTCAGATTACCTTCGAGGAATGCGTGGTTCTATGCTTGATATGTTTCGACAGCCGGACAAGCTGCTGCGTGCTATTGAGATATTGGAGCCCATTATTAAAGACAGGGCCATCGAAGCTTTTAAAAGGAGCGGGAACCCCCGTATCAGGATCCCTTTGCATCGTGGAGCGGATGGATTTATGTCTGATAAGCAATTCAGGACTTTTTACTGGCCTAGCTTGAAGGGCTTGTTGTTGGCGCTCATCGAAGAGGGCATCACGCCCGTACCGTTTTTTGAGGGAAGCTTCGAAAGCCGCCTGGAATATTTGAACGAACTGCCAAAAGGCAAGATATTAGCCCGCTTTGATAGCACTGACCTGCTCCGCGCTAAAGAGATTATTGGCCATACTGTTTGCATCTGTGGAAATGTGCCCATATCATTGTTGAAAGCAGGCACTGCTGATGAGGTCAGGAGTTATTGTAAAAAATTAATCGACGTCGTTGGTAAAGATGGCGGTTTTATTATGTGTACGCGCAGCGTAATGGACGATGCCAGGCCTGAAAATGTTAGTGTTTGGTTCGACTTCACCCGGGAGTACGGCGTTTATCGATAGGGTATAGACACATCCATTTCAGCAATGCGCTTTAAGGTAAATTTGGCAGCCAATTATTTAAGCTCAATATAAAGTATTGTCGAAGGAGGGGGCTTCATAAAGTGCCAGAAATACGCCGACGCAAAACGGGTTATATAATCTATATTGACACTGGGGGGACCTTTCCCGACTGCATTATACTTAGTCCCGATGGCAAATTCATCTCCGGGAAATCACCCACCACGCCGGACGACCTCTCAGAAGGCTTCTTCAAGGCCATCGAGGTAGCCGCTTCTCAGATAAGCAAACCATTGGATGAAGTCCTTTCAAACATCACCGTTCTGGGCTATGGTACGACGGAAGGGACCAATATCGTGGTCACCGGTATGGGCGCGGCGCACCTCGGCCTGATTACCACCCGGGGGCATGAAGACCGCACCCAGGTCATGAGGCTGCGGGCGGCCGGCCTGCCCCGGAAAGAAGCCATGCACATACCCAGGGCATTCAAACCCACTCCCCTCGTCCCCCGCGAGCGGATCAAGGGAGTAATTGAAAGACTCGATTGCCGGGGGGGACGTCCTGATCCTCCTGCGCGAGGACGATGTGAGGCAGGTGGTCAAAGAACTGCTGGATAAAAAGGTCGAGGCGGCGCCGCCAGGCATGGCGATCATGTGGGAATATGAGCTGAACACATGAGAAAGAGGAAAAGAAAAGAAAAATATCCCTTGAAAATATAAACGATATATTCGGATGGCCTTTCGAGACCACTGCTGCAATGATGTTTGATGGCAAAACCCATCTACCGGATCGTTTTGTGCTGTTAATACAGATCGCTAGCCTGATTGCGTATCCTTTTTAATAGGAGGTAAAAAAGACTTGAGCAAAGAAAATGAGGATGATTTCCATCCTACCTGGAACTCATCGAACCTGTTTACTGGGACAGCCTATTTTTACGCACGCTATCGACCTCGCTATCCCGAAAGGGTGTTTAGCTTACTCAGAGAGAAGTTCCAGCTCAACGATGGCTCTCTGGTATTGGACCTGGGCTCCGGGCCCGGCCATCTAGCTCTGGAACTTGCACCATTCGTGAATCACATTGTTGCCATCGATCCCCAAGAGGAAATGCTGGTGGAAGGACAGCGGCTGGCTAGCGAATGTCACCTTGCCAACATTGAATGGATTTTGGGAGAGTCCGGAGATCTACTAAAATTGCGTGACCGTATTGGAAACCCGGATCTCACCGTGATGGGTAGGTCCTTTCATTGGATGAATAGAAAGCAGACGTTGCATGACCTCTATGTAATGACGAAGGCAGGGGGCGGGGTCGCCATCATGTCTGATAATGCTTCGGAAAACGCATACAGGACGCCATGGAGAAAACTGGCACAGCAAACCACCCGGCGATGGCTTGGAGAAAAAAGAAAAGCTGGGACAGAAGGGTTCTATCTTGATCCCCAAAAGGATCACCAAACGATAATCCGGGAATCAAAATTTATCGACATTGAAATTGATCATATAGACCATTACGTGTTAAGAACGCTTGAAGAAGTCATCGGGTATCTGCACTCGACATCGGCGGTCTCGGTGCCGGTGCTTGGCGAAAAAAGAGAGGCGTACGAAGCCGACCTGAGGAAAATCCTGCTAGAGTACAAGCCCAACGGCCGGTATGAGGAGACGCTGACCTATGAGATATTACTCGCCTGGAAAAGGTGATCTTGGCAGTCCAGCCCCCTTCTCACTATCGATAGTATCAAGCCGTGCTGCTACCGGGAGCTTTAACAGGGATCCTTGCTTCACAAGGGACACCTGTTTGGCAGAGTCCACAGCCGGAGGGGTCGGCGTTATACCTTGCTTTAATATGGCCGATCTGGTCATGCATATATTGCAAACATAGTTTTTTATTATGACCTCTCCCGGTAATAGCCCCCGCCGGGCAGCGATCAATACAGGCTCCACAGGATCTATCAGAAAAATACGGGCAATTATCCATGTGGTTTTGATAAGGCCGGGGCGAAGGCGTAAAGTGCGTATTTACAACTGCTGTGCCACATCGCACAGCTTTGCCTTTGGGAGTAATAAAACCATCGCTCAGACCGAAGGTTCCAAGACCGGCCACATAAAGGGCATGCCATTCTGACCAATTGGATGTTGGCCCATTGGGGTAATCAAAGAAGCGCTTGTAATAAGGGGAAAGCAAAGGAGCCACGGCATGAAATCCCAAACCTGAAAGAAGGGAAACGACCTTTCGCCGTAGGGTTTCATTGAAGCGCTCTCCATAGCAT
>CAYVOV010000041.1:0-1677 GCA_964453525.1 uncultured Dehalococcoidales bacterium
AGGCCAGGCCCTCGAAGCGGTTGATTTCAGGCAGTACAAATGGCCAGGGCACGGCCTTTCTACTGATAATATAGAATTTCAATTTATCGAAGGCGAGTATATGAAGGCTGATGAATATGATAAATTAATTCATAATCCTTCAGACTTTTGGATGAGAGTTCATCTACCCCGTATATTTGGCACGTTTGAAAGCTTAAGGATGCTCGATCCACTTACGGATATTATAGAAATTCCATTATTCCAGTCATTTGGTTTAGATAAATCCGAAGTGCTGGTCACTCTGCAAAAAGTTATCGATGCTGGTAAGGAACTACAAAAAAGAGCTTCATTCATGGAAGGGACACATAAGAAGGGATTAGAACTGGGATACCCGGTGGTGCCGTGGAGTGGGGGAAAAGCGCCTTTCGATGTCATCGGGGATACGCTTAGAGGCACGCAGGGCATAATTACGGATATGTACAGGCAGCCGGATAAATTATTGGAAGCTTTAGATGTGGTTGCTAATCTTATTATAGACTCGGCTATCAGCCATGCTAATAAGTCAAAAGCTATAATGGCGATGTTCCCTTTACATAAAGGGGCCGATGGATGGATGTCTGAAAAACAATTTAAGAAGTTTTACTGGCCTTCTTTGAAAAAAGTTATGAACGCTTTAATAAATGAGGGCCTCATTATGTCCCTGTTCGCTGAAGGCAGCTATAATACGCGCCTTGAGAGTATAAATGAATTCCCCAGAGGTGCTGTAAATTGGTCTTTTGACAAGACGGATATGGCTAAAGCAAAAAAAATTTTGGGTGATCGTTGTAGTATCCAAGGCAATGTCCCTTCCTCGCTTCTGGTCACCGGCACCCCGGCCCAGGTTAAAGAGCACTGCCGCAAATTGATAGAAATCTGCGGCAAAGGTGGCGGTTACATTCTGGCTCCAGGAGCAGGGGGGTCAACCGCAAAGCTGGATAATATCAAGGCCATGATGGAAGCCGCCAAGGAATACGGCGTCTACAGGAAACCGTAATACAAAAAGCGCCAGCACTAATTAAGTATTCGATTAAACAGAAGCCGTGGACAACAAGTCTGATTTTGTGGATTGCTAACTCTTGGGCTCGCTTAAGATATATTGAAGATAAGAGGGTCGAAAGGAGAAAAACAATGCAGACAGTCACACGGAATATCTTTGTGACTGATAATCTCCACGGGTGTAATTCAAGCTTAGTGGTAACCAGAGAAGGCGTCGTGGTGATTGATACCCCCATGTTACCTTCAGACGCGAAAAGGTGGCGGGACGAAGCCCAGAAGCACGGCAAGATTCGCTACGTTATCAACGGTGAGCCCCACTTCGACCACGTAGCCGGGAACTGCTGGTTTGGTGCAAGTGTTATCGCCCATGATGGTTCACGCCAGGAATTGTTGAAATCCAAAAAAGAAGACCTTGAGAACTTTCTCAAAAAGTTTGACCCAGATACTATGCCTGTTGACGGGGAATTTTACCTTCACCCTCCTGATATTACTTTTTCACAAAGGATGACCATTCATCTGGGCGACCACTCCTTCCACTTGATAAACCTGCCCGGGCATACGCTGTATGAAGTGGCTGTGTACGTCCCTGAAGAAAAAGTGGTCTTTACCTCGGATAATGTAGTTCGAGGCATGCCTGTGTTTGCCGAAAGTGTCCCTTATGAA
>CAYVOV010000041.1:1687-4012 GCA_964453525.1 uncultured Dehalococcoidales bacterium
TATCCTAGAAAAATCCTATCTTCAGGAGATGCTGGACAACGTGCAGTACTGTATTAATTCCATCGAGGTTGCCCTTAGTAAAGGCTGGAGCCTTGGAGAGACCTTGTGTAAATTGACATTTACTGATAAATTCCCACCTACAGGGGATGTACATGATGCCGAAGTAAGACACAGGAGTGTGGTTCATCTCTATGAACTATTAAAGAATAGATAGCGCTATGTTGACCAGCTTCAATCCGATATAAAAAGTATTGTGCCTCATAAGACAAAAGGACTGGTTTCACCAGGTAGGTGATACTTTCAGCGAGATTACAGCTACCAGACGATGTCTGGTATGCCGAAGATAAAAATATATTTCAAATGGAACACAACGATAGAGCTGACATTCAGATGGTGCTATCCCGACGACAGGTCGTTGTCGCGATGGGTGGCACGATGCTATCGGTGCTTATCGGCTCACTATACATGACTGTAATCGGCGTCGCTATGCCACGAATCATCACCGACCTGGGAGGGTTCAGCCAGTATTCCCTGGTATTCACATCGTTTTTTATTGCCCAAGTTGTTGTGATACCGATTTGCGGCAAGCTTTCTGACATATACGGACGAAGACGGTTTTATATCATTGGTCTGGTCTTATTTGTCATAGGGTCCTTCCTCTGTGGCATCAGCCAGACAATGACACAACTCATTCTTTTTCGGGGCTTACAGGGACTGGGCTCCGGCATCACTATGTCCCTTTCTTTCATTGTTATCGGTGACCTTTTCCCGCCAGCGGAACGTGGCAAATACCAGGGATTAATGGCTGCTACGCTGGGTGTGTCGTCTATTTTAGGGCCGGTTATTGGCGGGTACCTGACCGATTCTCTCTCCTGGCGGTGGTGTTTTTTTATCTTTATTCCCTTAGGAATATTGGCTATTTTCTTGTTCCTCTTCTTTTATCCTCAATTGCGGATTGACCGTCAGAAACATAAAATTGATTACAACGGTGTCATTACGGTCACTTTGGCCATAGTTCCCTTGATACTGGCGTTAAACTGGGGTGGCTCAGAATTTGAGTGGATTTCTCCCACCATAATCGGCATGCTCGGTTTCTCAGTGGTAATGTTTATTTTATTCTTCTTCAACGAGAGTCGCGCTGAAGAACCTATTATTTCCCTGGGACTTTTCAAGAACCGGGTTGTGGCGATATCATCAATCGTGACATTCCTTCATGGTCTTTCCTTTTTCGCTGTAATTAATTACCTCCCGCTTTATTTCCAGGGAGTAATGGGAGTGTCCGCAACAGAGAGCGGAAGTTTCATGATACCCATGATGTTGGGATCGGTAATAATAAGTATCGCTTGTGGACAGATTTTATCACGCTCCGGAGGGTATTTCCGTTTCCTGAGCACAATCGGCTTTATGATAATGGCATTGGGCTTTTTTCTACTCTCTGAAACTTCGCTTGAAACCAGCTCTGGTAGCGCAATATTTAATGTTGCAGTAGTTGGCATTGGTGCCGGCTTCATTATGCCTGTACATACCCTCGCAGTTCAAAATACGGTTCCCTATTCAGTTATGGGGTCAGCTACCTCGATGATAACCTGGCTAAGAAGTATCGGCGGTCTTTTCGGGCTGGCAATCGTGGGCTCTTTGATGAACAATCGCTTTTACTCCGAGTTCATCAATAATCTACCATTTGGTATAAAAAAAGTTGTCTCACCGAAAGAATTATTGTCGATAGTAGACAATCCCCAGGCACTCATCAATGCCGAAGCTCAGGCTCAATTGAAAAGCCTTTTTGATCAGATTGGAACGCAAGGTCCGGCGCTTTTAGAACAACTGATTTACACGCTACGAAACGCCCTGAACTCGGCACTGTCGTTGTTTTTTATCACTGTTTTTGGGGTCACCATCTTGACCCTTATAATCAATCTTTTCCTAAAAGGGATTCCCTCGTATAAAAGCGCCGGTGGCGAAGAACTGATGGAGCCCAAAGGATAACCGGAGAGCTCCTTTAAAACATCCTGCTTGGGAGCCGGAATATTTCAGGCGGAATTCGATTCTACTTGTTTTTTCTTCCCTCTAACCTTATAATCAGATACATTATATTATCACGGATATCAACCACCAACGCCGGGAGACATTCTAAGCGTGGCTGCAATTTAAAAAATGGCACCTCCATGGGGGCGGGTTATGTTTCTTCGATGCCCAGCCGACCGGCACTCATTCTGTATGTCTGTATGTGACATTGCGTAATAAAGAGTGTCTTGAACAAAGATTGAGCGCTAATTAATTATTGAAAGGATTAATCAAATGGAAAACGAATCTGTAACCTGGGAC
>CAYVOV010000042.1:0-3771 GCA_964453525.1 uncultured Dehalococcoidales bacterium
TTAGCTTGCCCGGCTGGAGTAGATATGCGGCGTTATATTTATCTTCTCAGGATTGATATGCTGGACGAAGCTATTGATATTCTTCGAGAAAGTCTGCCCCTTCCGGCTATTACCGGGAGGGTCTGCCCGCACCCTTGCGAACCAGATTGTTCGCGAAAAGAAGTGGACGATTCTGTGAATATCAATGCCCTTGAGCGCTTTGTAGCTGACTACTGGATTCAGGAGAAGGCTAAACCTGTACGCCAGATTTATTCTGCGAGGACTGCTGTTATTGGTTCAGGTCCGGCTGGCCTTAGCTGTGCCTATTTCCTTGCACGAGAAGGTTACCCGGTGATTGTCTTTGAATCAATGCCGGTATTAGGAGGAATGTTGCGGGTAGGGATACCCGAATACCGGCTCCCGAAAGAAGTTTTAGATGCTCAGATTAATTACATCCGGGATTTAGGCGTAGAGTTCCAAACTGGAATTACTGTCGGTAAGGACATAACCTTGGAAGAAATACAGAACAAGTATCAAGCCGTCTTCTTTGCTACTGGTAATCAGTTAAGCCAGAAACTTTCGATAGACGGGGCTGAATTGGATGACGTGCATTTGGGATTGGACTTCTTAAAGAGTGTAAATCTCAAGCGGGGAATTCAAGTTAAAGATAAGGTGGTCGTCATAGGTGGAGGCAATGTGGCTATAGATGTGGCTTTGACAGCCTCTCGCCTCGGTGCCAAAGAAGTTCATATAGCTTGTCTCGAATCGGGAGAGGAGATTCCGGCTTTCAAGGACGGAATAGAACAAGCAATAGATGAAGGTGTTACTATAAATGAAGGTTGGGGACCGGAATCAGTTTTAAGCGAAAATGGAAAAGTGACCGGAATTGAGCTGGTTCGCTGCACCAGCGTTTTCGACGAAAGAGGCAGGTTTAGTCCTTCATACAATGAAGAGGAAACCAAAACAATCCACGCGCAGACTGTTATTCTGGCTATTGGCCAGGCTGCTGATTTATCCTTGATTCCTCAGGGTATAGAAATAAATCCTGAGAACACTGTACAGGTAGACCCGATCACGCTGGAGTCTGCTTTGCCAAGTGTATTTTTCGGCGGCGATGTAACTACCGGCTCTGCCTCCGTTGTTGAAGCAATTGCTGCCGGCAAAAAAGCCTCTGTATCCATTGACCGGTTACTCAAGGGAGAAGATATGAAAGCTGGTAGATATCTTCGACCAGGCCATGTAATAAAAGCCCCCGGGGACGGTGTGGAAAAACTGTTACGACAACCTGCACCCGTATTGCCGGTCAGTGAAAGGACCGGGAATTTTAAAGAAGTAAATCATGCCTTTGATGAAGACTCAGCGCATCTCGAATCACAACGTTGCATGACCTGCGGTAGCCGAGCTATTATCAGCTACGTTGATGAATGCCAGCTATGCAATCACTGCGAGCTTGATTGTCCGCAGAAGGCCATTTATGTTTCTCCGGATAAGAAGACATTACCATTATTAGCATGGGGATGATTCCATTAGATTGCCTTTTAAAAAGAGACGGGGAATATGTCGGCAATACAGAGTCCTTCCTACCTATGATGTGGGAATACAGTTTACCAGATCTTCATTAGGACTAATTACAGCATCCGCTTTTTTCACTTTAATACAATACTAATATATTATTGTTTCGAAACTTGACTTAGAGTTAACTCCAGGTAGTACCCTTGTAGTATCAGTAAAACTCAGATTAAAGGATATAGCATAATGAGAATCACAGAAGTTAGTAAAAGGTCTAATCTTACAGCAGATACTTTCCGCTACTATGAGCATATAGGGCTGATACCATCGGTGAATAGGACGCCGGGAGGGATTCGCGATTATTCAGAAATCGATTGTAACTGGATTGAATTTATCAAATGTATGCGTGATGCAGGATTACCTGTGAGAGTTCTCGTAAAATATGTTTCTTTATTCCAGGAAGGAGATATAACCTTAGAAACCAGAAAATCAATCCTTATTGAGCAACGTGATCTCCTGATTGAGAGAATTGATGCTATGAAATCAACACTCGATCGACTTAACGTAAGAATATTGCGATACGAGGACTTGATGGTACCCGTTGAAAACGAACTAATAAATTCTAAATCACTATAATAATAGTATATTATGGGTCAATTTTATTTGATGATTTGGAGTTTATCGAACCACATCTGAAGGGAAATAATCAGCGGGGAAAATAAACAAGATAAGGAGAGACTTATGATAATTGTTGATACAAACAAAGGTGAAGCCAAAGAATCTAACTGGGAAGGTTTTTATGGCGGTAAGGCATACCTGCAGTTTGTTCTTGACGAAGAATATCCGGGTGAAAAAATAGGAATCGCCCTGGTAAAATTCGATCCCGGTGCTAAGAATAAATTTCATACTCACTCTGCCGGTCAAGTGTTGTACGTGACCGAGGGCAAAGGAATTGTTGCTACCAGAGAAAAAGAAGTAACGGTAACTCCTGGAACAATGGTATATTTTTCTCCCGGTGAGGAGCACTGGCACGGGGCTACAGATGATTCGTCTTTCGCTCATTTTTCAATAATGGGCGGACCGAGTGAAAACGTCATTACCGGTTAACTACAGCCAAAAATCAAGCCATAGATAGTAACAGGATTTCGAGGAGATTTTGACTCTCGCTTTTTTCCGATAAACGCTTGTATACAACCTTCATTTGAAAACACAAGGAGTGAACTATGGAAAAGAGACGTCTTGGTAAGACGGGACATATGAGCAGTATCCTCACGCTAGGGGGTGCAGCCTTTATTGCGGTTACCCAGGCTGAAGCCGATGCTGCAATAAATCTGGCAATGGAGCACGGAATAAATCATATTGATGTTGCTCCGACATATGGTGATGCTGAATTACGCATTGGTCCCTGGATGCCCAAACACCGAAATGATTTCTTCCTAGGATGCAAGACAAGTGAACGAGACAGGACCGGAGCCTGGGAAAGCATCAAACGCTCTCTGGACAGGCTTCAGGTAAGTTATTTTGACCTCTTTCAATTCCACGGAGTTGATGACTTAGATACCCTTGAAACTATACTGAATCCTGGGGGAGCACTGGAAGCGGTGCTGGAAGCCAGGCAACAAGGTCTTATCAAATATATCGGAATCACAGGTCACAAACCCAATGTATACGTCGAGGCATTAAAACGGTTTGATTTCGATACAGTATTGTATCCGTTAAGCCGAGTACATGCTGCTCATTTTGATAAGGATAATGACTTCCGACCATTGATAGATATGGCGAAACGTAACGATGTTGGGATGATTGCTATAAAAGCAATATCGAAGCGTTTATGGCCTTCGAAAGACCGACCTTACCATACATGGTACGAGCCATTCGATAGTCAAGCAGATATTGACCGGAGTTTAGCCTACACCCTCAGTCGAGGAGTGACTACCTGTCCCATGTCGAGTGATGTGAAACTGTGGCCTATGCTAATTGAAGCCGCCGAACGATTCACACCGATGACAATAGAAGAACAAACCGCCGCTATGGATGAAGTAACGCAGTATCAACCAATCTCATCTCCTAGAGAGGCATTCAACAGGTAGTTTATCTGTATTATTTCATAAATAGTTCGGCTCTTGACTGTAAATCGTCAAAGAAAATGGGACACAATAAAGACATAAGGTAATAGACATTCTATGGTTGCTCCTAGTCTCTGGAAAGAAGTAAAGTAACCATTGAAAAGGTTTTATTTGCTTTTAGTTGGTGTCCTTTTTATAATTCGCCTGAGATGTCTAA
>CAYVOV010000043.1:0-3412 GCA_964453525.1 uncultured Dehalococcoidales bacterium
AGTTTACCCTGAGCTTGTCGAAGGGAAGAATCTCCCACCCTGTCATTCTGAGGAGCGAAGCGACGAAGAATCTGGGGGTGGGGAAAATACTTACAAGGAGCAGGTTGAGGGGCATTGAAAAGCCTTGAGACCTGCTCTACAATTAGTCCTTGGATAGTTATGTAAAAAGTCTGCTATACAATTAACAGGATAATACGGCTTTCATAAAAGCCGTCATTCCGGCGAAAGCCGGAATCCAGATTGGTAGATACGAATCCCTGATAGTACAGAAATAGGAGGCTGAAAATGCCCGTACAGATAAGCCACATCGGAATAGCCGTAAAAGACCTGGATGCCGCCATAAAAACATACACGGCAGCCCTCGGAATTGAGCTGGATGAAATTGTTGAATCACCGGAAACCGGAATGAAAGCGGCGATGCTTCCGATGGAGAACTCCGCCATCGAGCTCCTGGCGCCGATAGGTGACGAGGGTATAATCCAGAGATTCCTGGAAAACCGCGGAGAAGGAATCCATCATGTATCAATAGAGGTGGACGATATCGTAAAGTCCCTGGAATCGCTCTCTAATCAGGGCGTTCAGCTAATCGATAAAACACCGCGTGACGGCATCGAAGGAAAAGTCGCCTTCATCCACCCCAAATCAATGAATGGGGTACTGATTGAACTGGTGGAAAAACCGAAGGGATAATTCCGTTTATAATAATATAACTCGAATAGTATTGACTTATGGTATCATATATGATACCATATTGTTCAGGCTTAAATGAGTAAAAAGTCAAAAAGAGAAGAAAGAATCAGACAAAACCAGACAAATGTCTCCATAGAAGAATTCGAAGCTCTGGTTGCCCAGTATGGTCGTATTAAAGAAGGTAGCAAGCATCCTCAAGCTGTTATCGGGAAAAAAGTAATGTCGTATAAAAGAGAAAATCCAGTGAAACCTGTCTATGTGAAAATAGTACTTCAGATGATAGACAAGTTATAAAAGGAGATAAACATGGCAAAGAGATCAGAATTTGATGTTACGATAAGGAAGGCTCAGATAGAGAAATATGCACAACTTCCGTATACCACTGTTGTCGAACGTGCTGAAGACCAGGGCGTATATTACGTTGCACGAGTTCTGGAACTCGATGGTCTGATAATGACCGGTGATACTCCGGCAGAAGCTGTAGCAGAGTTGGAAGCCGCTAAAAGAGATTGGATTGAAACCAACCTCGAGCTTGGCAATACAATGCCCTTGCCTTTGAAATCCCGGAAATACAGTGGTCAGTACCGTATCCGCATGGAGCCGTCTTTGCACGAAGCTCTTGCATTACTGGCTGAACACGAAGGTATTAGTCTTAACCATCTTATGGTTAGCAAATTAGCTCAAGCTGCCGGTTATGGAATGGTAGCAAATCAAATTGTATCACTCTATGATAGAGAGGAAGAAGAAGCTAAAACCTAACCCTTCAGCTTCGTAATATTCCTTTATTATAGCCGGAACTATATCCGTGTAATCTGTTATCCTCGCAATCTTGCCAGGATATCGTTGACTACTTTTATATGCCACTCTTCGTCGCTTGCCAGTTGCTTGAATTTGAGTTTGAGGTCTCTGTCTTTAATCAGATTGGCACTCTTTTCGTGCAATTCCCGTGCTAGTTTTTCTTTTTCGAGTTGTGTCTCGAATATCTCTATCAGGTCTTTACCTATCGGTGCCGGTTCGAATCCCCACTCGGGAACTCCTCCCATCGAACTGATGGCGTTTGCCACAATATCGGCATGTTTGACCGAGGCGGTACCCAGTAGCTGAGCCATCTCCCTCGTCTTCTCATCTTTTATGGCGCTGGCAATCCTGGGCATATGGATTATTATGGAGTACTCCAGCTTCAGGGCCTCTTTCAGAAGGTCTAATACTTGCGCCGATTGTGCCGGTTTTTTCTCTTTCCTTATTTTCATTATTCGGGACTACCTCCTGTTATATATAATTCGGCAACAGGGATAATAATATCTTAGTAAGTAAATTAAAGTAACGCCAGCGTGGTTTTTGCTATTAAAGTGTAGGATAAATGTGATTTTCTACCGGCTATCCCTTCAGCTTCATATATTCCTCGACAATAGCCGGTACCACATCCTTATAATCGGCGACAATCGCGTAATCGGCCGCCTTCATAATTGGGGCGTCAGCGTCCCGGTTAATCGCTACTATTACCCTTGAGTCCTGGATACCAATGATATGATGGATAACCCCGGATATACCCGCTCCGATGTACAGTTTGGGATGCACCGTCTTTCCGCTCTGTCCTATCATCTGCTCTTCCTGCACCGCCCAGCCCTCGTCACAGGCGGGTCGCGTGGCGCCGACACTGCCGCCGAGGATGGAGGCAAGGCCTTCTATAATCTTCCAGTTCTCCTTGCTGCCGATTCCGTATCCGCCGGCGATTACCGTCTCCGCCTGCTCCAGCGGTTTTGACGTCGGTTCTTCGCTGAAGACTTCCAGTACCTTCGTCCGCACATCTTCCGCGGTTACTTTTACCTCAACCTTCTCAATAACCGCTTTCTTATTTGTTTTCTCGGGTTTTTTCATAAATCCGGGAGGTACCGTGGCCATCTGGGGACGGTTGTTCGGACAGGCGATTGAAGCCATTATGCTGCCTCCGAAGGCGGGTACCTGCGACCTCATGCAGCCGTCTTCGCCTATATCCAGGCCCACGCAGTGGGCGGACAGGCCGGTATTCACCTTTGCCGCCACCGTCGGTGCCAGGTCCATTCCGATACTTGTGCCGCCGACAAGGAATATCTCCGGTTTGCATTTGTTAATCAGGTCTTCGAGGACCAGTGAATAAGCGTCGCTTGTATATTTTTCAAGAATCGGCGCATCCGCCACGTATACCTTATCGGCTCCGTATGCCCCCAGCTCATCCGCCAGTGAGGAGATGTTGTTTCCCAGCAGCACCGCTGAAAGCTCCTGCCCCAGTTTATCGGCAAGCTCCCGTCCCGCTCCCAGCATTTCAATCCCGGCTTCCAGCAGCTTCCCTTCTCTCTGTTCTGTAAAAACTAAAACTCCGTTATACTCGTCCATCTCCATATCTCCTCTTAAGCCTCCGGAAGCACTCCGTCGGCGCGTAATTTCTCAAGCAATTGCCGGGCAATATCATTCGGCTCGCCGCTCAACACTTCGCCTCGGCGCTCCATTTCTATATTGGCTACTTCCGGCACGTAGGTGGGTGAACCCGCCAGCCCGATTGTTTCCTTGTCAACTCCCACGTCATCGGCGGTCCATTTGGTTGCTTCCTTCTCCGTAGCCCAGAGCGCGCCGAATACCGGCGGCACCCGCGGGTCGTTCAGTTCCCGCGTAACCGCCAGCGTGGCCGGCAACCGGGCCTCGATTACCATATGACCGAACTCGATTTTACTCTTTACTTTAAGCG
>CAYVOV010000044.1:0-3225 GCA_964453525.1 uncultured Dehalococcoidales bacterium
GGCCAGCCGCATCAATAGGGCGCATTATCTGCGACTGGCCCAATCCATGGCTAAATCAGTTACCCGACAGTAGTCAGGTTCGGGAAACCTGTATTATTGCAGACTCTTCCAATAGTCTACGCGTTCCCGGAGATAGTTAACATACTCTTCTCCGGGCATACCTTTGTCGTTCATGTCGCTTATATATTTGTCAATAACGGGCTGACAAGCCTCTTCCAGCTTGGCTAACTCGTCCTCGCTGAGGGTGATATACTCCCGGTCGGGTTGGGCCAGGAAGAGCTCTGTTGAGGATACGACATCCTGAGCCATCAATTCGGCTCTCATATCCCAGGCCTCGATCGCAAGGTCAGCGAGTATCTGCTGGTCCCCCGGTTGGAGCTTGTTCCAGGAATCCATGTTAATAGCCATAAAAACGAATGATCCCCAGCTGCTCCTGTCACCCAGGTCAGTGGCATACTTGATGACTTCATGAAGGCCGAATCCAGGATAGGCTTCTATGGACATTGCCGCGCCTTCAATTACGCCCTTAGATATATTTTCCTGAATTTCTCCGATGGGAATGCTACGTGGAACGGCCCCAAGCACTGTGAGTATGTTGGAAACCGTGCTCCCCGGTACCCTGATGGTCTGGCCCTTGATGTCTTCCAAGGTCCTTATCGCCGTGGCCCGTGTACCGATGACCGCGGGTGGAGAAGAACATATCCCCAGGAGCTTTACTTCGTCCCATTCGGCGGGTTTGAACTTGTCATACCAGTCGTTTAAAGCATGGGTTAAAACGACCGGACCGGGATTACCGAGGGGAAGCTCGCCAATTTCTGAGGCCGGAAGGCGGCCGACGGAATACGTTGCCATACAATCAGCCATATCCGCAATACCGCTGGCAACGGCATCATAGATTCCGGGTGGAGGTGCCAGCGGTGTGCCATACATAATGGTTATTGTCACTCTGCCGTCCGTACGTTTTACCAGCTCGGCGGCCATGTATTCCAATGCATCGGCGCAACTTTTCAAGCCGGTGCTACCCATGGTGTTATAGTTTAGATTAACGGGCTCAATTTTAGTAGTGACTGTAGCTGTAGCTGTAGTTGTGGCTGTTGCTGTAGTTGTGGCTGTAGCCGTCTCGGTGGCGCTTGCCTCTACTGTCGTGGTAGCTGTGACCGTCGTGGTTGACGAACAGGCACTCAACAGGAGTATACCTGCCAGTATAACGGTGACGGCCGCTAATACCCAATGTACTTTTTTCATCATACCTCCTTTATTTTTATCTTATATGCCCCTGTTACTTCAGGGCAGTATCTAGCCATGATTATGAAATTAAAGATATATAAGGTATCTGCCGTAATATCTGTAAAAACAGTAGTACCGGACTTATAGTAGCAAAAGACTTAATTACTTGTCAACATATATATTTTGGGATATATCAAATGAATTTATAAGCCGGCAATCGTTATCAGGAGATTAGCTATTTTTAACTCTTACCTGGTTATACCAGTGCTTGTCAGTCAATCTGGATTCTCGAGGAAAGATTTTCCTGAGATTATATTGTGTTAAACTTATTTTGTTTACCTTACCAATGTTATCGTCTGAACAACCGTGACCGATAGTATGAAGAGTCCATTTTTCAATTGCAGGGGCAGATAGAGTTATGACCTCCCCCCACCAAAACCGGACTTTTATAAAATCGTTTATAATCGTTTGCGACGGTCCGGCTATTTACGTTGATTGTAATTCCGAATAAAAAACGTTAAAATCAGTGTAAATTAGCGTTCTGACACTGACGTTGTTACCCGTCGTGATCATCTTTAGACCGTAAGTTCGGGGACATCGCTGGAATAAGCCCTTAAGATGACCTAGAAATCACCATATGTAGTTGTTTAGCTACGGAAAACGCGGGAATAACTAAGATAAGGGGACTATTGAATGTACTATCTGGGTTTTGATGTCGGCGGGACTTTTACTGACGTGGTGGCTATGGACGAGGCGGGTAATGCCCTTCAATGCAAAGTAGAATCAACGCCAAGAGAACCTTCGATAGGCCTGATGGAGGGTATTAAACTTGCTGCGGAAGAGCTCGGTATAAGTGTGGAAAGTCTCCTGAGTGAAAGCGCTCACCTGGCTCACGGGACCACCATAGCTACGAACGCCTTGCTCGAGCGCAAGGGTGCAAAGTTAGGACTGATAACTACCAGGGGCTTCCGGGATACAATGTTTATCCAGAGGTTGATGGGACTGACTGCAGGTTTAAATACTGAAGAAATTCACCATTACAGTCGGAGAAGCCTGCCGGATCCTATCATCCCGGCGCCCTTGATAAAAGAAGTTACCGAACGTATCGATTATAAAGGGTCGGTGGTAATAAAGTTAAACGAGGAAGAGACCAGGCGGGTGATAAGGGAACTAGTTGCCCACGGAGTGGAAGCCATTGCCGTTTGTTTCCTCTGGAGCTTTAGAAACCCGATACATGAGCAAGAGGTCAAGAGAATTGCCGCCGAAGAAGCTCCGGAGCTATTGGTCTCCATATCAAGCGAAATAATGCCGGTTATCAGAGAGTATGAGAGAACATGCACGACGGCATTTAATGTATACCTGGTCCCCCTGGTGAGCTCCTACATTGGCGGACTGGAGGCGCTCCTCAGGCAAAAAGGACTGAAGGGGGCACTAAGAGTTGTCAGTTCCAGTGGCGGAGTCCTGACGCCGGAACAGGCCAAGGTCAAGCCGATATATCTGATAAACTCCGGCCCGGCTGGTGGCGTAATCAGTTCAATGTATCTCGGCGAAGCTCTGGGTTATGATAATGTAATCACTACCGATATGGGGGGAACAAGCTTTGACGTTGGTTTCATCGTAGATAAAAGACCGATCCTGGCCCGGACCAAACCCTTCGTCAAATACCTTCTTCATATTCCAATGATCGATATCTCTTCTCTCGGCGCCGGGGGCGGCAGTATCGCCAGGGTAGACGCCGGGCAGCTGCGCGTCGGGCCGGAAAGCGCCCACTCCTATCCCGGCCCTGCCTGCTACGGCAAGGGGGGTACGGAGCCTACGGCCACCGATGCCGATGTGGTGCTGGGGTTGATTGATCCTGACTACTTTCTGGGGGGGAGGATTAAGCTGGACAAGGCCAGAGCCGAAGAGGCTATCCGGGAAAAAATAGCCGAGCCTTTAGGTATAGACATTATTCATGCGGCCGCGGGGATTAAAAGAGTGATGGATAGCCAGATGGCG
>CAYVOV010000045.1:0-2670 GCA_964453525.1 uncultured Dehalococcoidales bacterium
CTTCAGGACTTCGGGGACATCAAAGCGCTCGTTTCTGATTTTCTCGAGCTCTACCCCGGGGCCTAAAAGGAACAAATTGGTCTCATGTCCGTCAGCTATTGCTTCATTGCCCAGGCGTAAAGCATTCCACGATGTTTCAGGGTCATTGGTGTTTAAGATGATGCCGAGTTTCACTACTTAACCTCCAGTGCGGTATTTAATCGGACTTTCTCAGTAAGAGCGAAAACGGCGGGACATCTCTCGTAAGCCAGTTTTTCCACTTCTTCGAGCTTCTCCCTGGATGCGTCACTGACCACTTTTAATGTAATGTTTATCTCCTCCATTACCGGATCCTGAGAGAGACCGAAGACACGGGAGAAATTCAGATTACCCTCCAATCTGGCAACGAGTAACTTTAGCTCAATTCCCATCATCGCCGCCATGGCAGCGAAGGTTGCCGTGTAGCAGGAGACAAGGCCCAAAAAACAGTAGTGAAGTGGTCCCGGCTTGGTGCCGCCGCCTCCCAGGTTAGTAGGCTGGTCAGACTTGAAGACCATACTCCCGCCCTCAAAGCTGACCTCCGCCTGGAACTGATGGCTACCTTCCTTCAAAAGCCACTCTCCCTCAACTTTCTGAGTTCGTCTTACTTTGGATTTATCGGTTTTTGCTTCCTCGGTAATCCGCTCCAGCGCGGAGACATTAACGTTGTTCATTACTGTCATCATTAACCTCCTTCAATGGTTAGCTCTATTGAATAAGAGCCGCATCCTGCCTTATTTGCTCAAAGAGTATTTCCCGTAGTAGGTCAAAGGCTTCAAGCAGACGGGGATTGTTTATCCTGTAGTAGACAACATTCCCTTCTTTTCTTGATGTCAGGATGTGACGCTGCCTCATCATGGCCAGGTGCTGTGACAGGTTACCAATGGGTAGCTCCAGCCTCTGTGATAGTTCACCGACACTCATTTCTTTATCTCGAAGAATATTGATGAGTTCCAGTCTCTTAGGGTGGGAAAAAACCTTACACATATCAGCGTGGTAGGCATAAATCTGGTCTTCCATTACTGCCTCCTGTGAATGAGAATAGAATTATCTAAATATCTATAATACTATATGACTATAATAGCGTATCTCATTTTAGGTTGTCAATAGTGGTGGAACAAGATGTGGCTGGACAGCATAAGTCGTGACTATGTAGAAATTAGTTGAAAGTGAATTGCAGCGATTTTAATGGCCTTTAATTATTGAGTAATAATTGAATCGGAGAGAATTACGTCAGGTTACAAGAACTCAGAATGCTGGATTTGAAGAAGCCTCAGTTCTTTCTCTAAGAGATCATACAGAAGCTCGTTTTGTCATCTCTACACAAAAGGGCGAATTGTTCAATTTGCTTCCTTAATGTTTCGCCATCTTCCAATTGACAAACATAAGTAAGAGTTATAACCTTGTGGAGTAACGAATGAAGGGAGGTACATGTGTTATGAATAGGCGGAACCACAGGCATAAGTACCTTTTCATGTTTGTTTTTTGCATTTTGGCAATTAGCCCCTTGTTACTAAGTTGCAGTAGCGAGAAAAACGAAGAAGCATCAGTGCCACAAGAGGAACCGGCTGTGCCCCTTCCACCTCATCCACCCACCCTAGCCTGGGATAAAACCTTTGGCGGACAGGGAAAGGATAAAGCCTTTTCTGTGCAGCAGACTTCAGACGGTGGCTACATTATCGCTGGAGAAACGACCTCCTTCGGGGCTGGAGGTAAGGACGTCTGGCTTATTAAGACGGATGGCGATGGTAACAAAGTCTGGGACAAGACCTTTGGCGGGGAATCCGGGGATACTGGTTCATCGGTACTGCAAACCCCTGATGGCGACTACATCATCGGGGGCTTCACCGGCTCCTTCGGTTCCGGGGGCACGAATATATGGCTTATAAAGACGGATGCGGATGGCAACAAGATATGGGATAAAACCTTTAGTGGAGATGGTGTAGCTATAAGTTTATCAACGACAGCCGCACCAGATGGTGGCTATATTCTGACTGGAGCGACTGCTATCGATTTTAAGCAGTCGGGGAACGGACTGGTCATAAAAACAGATAGCGACGGAAATGAGTTGTGGAGCCATACGTATGGCGGCACAAACTATGATCACGCCTGGTCGACACAGGCCACTCCGGACGGTGGATGCATCATCACCGGCGGGACCGATTCCTTCGGAGGTGATGATGTCATTGGTGATGTCTGGCTAGTCAAGACAGACGGCAAAGGTAATGAGATATGGGATAAAGCCTTCGAAGGGGGAGGAGTTGACGTCGGCTTCTTCGTTCAACCGACCCAGGATGGAGGATACATCATCGCCGGTGTCGGCTACCGCGGCGCTGGCAAGGCGGACTTCTGGCTTATAAAGACGGATGCGGATGGCAACAAGATGTGGGATAAAACATTTGGCGGGCCAGAGGACGATGGTGTGCTGCCACAAACTGAGGACATGCTCTCGGCGCAGCAAACTTCAGACGGCGGCTACGTCATAGCTGGTATCACTGCCTCTTTTGGAGCCGGGGGGAAAGATGGCTGGCTGGTGAAGACAGACGCCGATGGAAGCAAGCTCTGGGACAAAACTTTCGGAGGACCAGGCGACGATAGTGCTTCTTCGGTGTGGCAAACCTCAGACGGTGGTTACATCATTGCGGGGTATAC
>CAYVOV010000046.1:0-2609 GCA_964453525.1 uncultured Dehalococcoidales bacterium
GGCATGAGCATCTGGTTACTGACCATGGTGAAATCCATGCCAAGGTGTATAATATTAGCTCTCGCCGCATACTTCGCGGCGGCAATATCTGTGTATAGAGGTTCTTCCTCAGTGATGTCGTTCGGTGTTCGCCAGACCATCTCCTCGACCATATACTCCCCCTGAAAACCGAGTGAAGCTGTCTTAAGTTTTAGTTTCTCGACTTTGGAAGGATAGTCTCTCCAGTAATATTTCACCGGGTGCCACCAATGCTCTCCAGTGTCTGTGAATGGCGAATCTCCATAGAAGGGATGCCAGGAAAGAGCGTCCACAAGATGACCGACATCAGCGCTCAGTGTTTCCAGCCACTGATTGTCATCTTCCCGCAATCTTCCCACCACACCTACCACAATCCTGGCTTCAGGGTCTACCTGCCGGATGACGGGGGACACCTGCTTTATCAAAGTAACATAGTCATCTAAGGTAATCTCTCCTCTGTAGTCTCCAGGATACTTGCCGCAGTTAGGCTCATTCCAGATTTCATAGTACTGTACCCTTCCCTTGAAATAATCAACCATAAAGCGTGTATACTCGATGAAGCCGTCTCGTTCATCCTGGGTGTCGAACCAACGATCCGGTTCTCTGTCGCCCAATGCACCGTTTCCAGGTCCTCCCCATCCACCGTACTCCCGTCCATCCAAGCCTGCGCCGACGCCCAATGTGAGCACTATATTTACTCCCTCATCAACGATACGGGTTATGAAGTCGTCGCAGTCCTGATGGATACTATATTCCCCCGATTTCTGCAAGACCTCCTGCCAGTTCAGGGGATGTGGTGAATGGAAGTTTGTTCGTACCCAACCCAGCCCTAAATCACGTATACTGAGCAATAAATCATTATAAAGAGCAGAATTATCTTGTCCTTTTCCCCATTCCCAGTTTCCGATGTCTCCTCCGATATGATTATCTTCCAATGCCCCCGGCTCTCTGGTCTGTATCAGGGTTTTCGGCAGACCGTTACCATCTTGAAGAACTAAATAGCTGCCTGTGCCGCATGCAAGCACTGAGAACCCGCTGGTGTTCCCGCAATTATCGGTAACTGTGGCAGTTAGCTTGGGACCAGCAAAGGAGCCCTCTTTGTCAAAGACAAAGACTCCCTTGCTATCAGTTGTTACCTGTCCCTCATACGTTTCTCCCTCATCATCATCGTCGGAAAATATTTCAATAGTGCTGTTTGGGGGAGCGAAACCTACTACAGTGCCGGTATCCAGGTCGAAATCAAAAATAGCGAAGCGTATTGTCGTCTGCCGAGGGCCGATACCGGCTTCCTGATTATCATGGATGCTATTGTGGGTAATGGTGTTTCCATAACAATCGGAGCCAAGAGTATAAATGCCAAAGTCGTTGTAAGTAATGATATTATCAGGCCCGATAACATTATTACTGGCACCATCTTTTATAAAGATTCCGGGTTTTATATTTCCACGGTCACCTTTCATATCCACATCGACCCCGATGAGGTTGCCGGTTATGGTGTTACAGGCAGTATTATTACCACTAAGGCGAATACCATCTACATTGGCACCAAGTAAATTTCCCTGACCGATTGGGCCCTTACCGATACCGCGGTCACCGCCAATTATATTATTTTGGCCGCATAGATTAATTCCGGATCCGGGGAAATTGACTATTTGTAATCCCTGGATAATATTAGAATCAGAATTAATTTCGAGCCCGACTACCCATTCGCCTCGGGCATTAACGCCATCTAAAATTACTCCGGCGTTGCTCGCGTCAATCTTCAGATTGCCCTGATTAATCGACGGAAGCCTCATCACGAGGAAGATAGTGACCGGTGCATCGGAGGGAAAGACAGTAGTATCGAAAATAATAGTATCCCCTTGCTTAGCATCAAGCAATGCTTGACGCAGGGTACCGGGGCCGCTATCGGCGGTGCTGGTGACGATTATAGCATCGCTTTGTGATTCTGCAGGTTCTTCACCAAATATCTGCGTTGCACCGGGTATGGATGTTCCTGCGGATAACGTAGAGGGTGCAGCACAGGAGGCAAGTAAGATTGTACCCGTGCCCAGAATTAAAAGCATTTTTTTCATCACGGATAGCATAGCACAGCAGGAATGTTGGCTCAATATACTCGCTAATACCCTAAAAAGCATGGTGTAGAACTTGCAGGTATGAACTACGCACGGGCCCACTGAGTATTATTGGGGATGCTTACGTGGGATAAAATTTAGCATTTTCCCATTTTCAATGAAAATAACAAAATGGACTATTGTGACTAGGTGGAACTAGGCAAAACTCTCGAAGATCTGACCGACCGAAACTGAATGACGCCACATGCCAACGAAACAATGCCTAATAGAAATGTAAAGAGACTCAATAGCTGTGCTATAACAAACTGATAACTAGGAGTAAAAAACACACCATGCCTAAGATTATCTGAAAGCGTATAGAAATAAGATGTCGGGAATCCCCAACTGGTAACCCAAAATGTACTTACCGCCACTAGTAATCCTAATCCCGTCTGTGTGATAACGAGCCTCTTTACTCTAATGTTCATTTCAGTATCAGGCTCGACATATTCAGACCGGATTTTCGCGGTTAGTAGC
>CAYVOV010000047.1:0-2601 GCA_964453525.1 uncultured Dehalococcoidales bacterium
GTCGATGACCATTCCCCATCTCATATGAATTCCTCCTCTTATCATATCAATAATAATTTTAAAGTTTATCTACCCTAACCTTAACAGCAGTTTCGATAGTGCCACAGACAGGGTCCATATGCTCCCAGTCCATAGGCAGCAGGGTATCGAAGTTACTTCCTTTGCCACGAGCGATTGGCTGACCCTTTGCCCAATGACCTGCAGTGGCAGCAATTCCTACCGTCAGGGGATGATGGCCCTCTAATGTTTTTACCGTGCCTGTAACTTTCCGTCCCAGATAGGTCTTCACCTCGACGGCGTCGCCATCCTTGAGTCCTTTTTGTTCAGCAGTAGTGGTATTCATAGTGATGTTATAAGTATACGGGTTCATGCGAGAAGCTTCGTCCAGCCACGGCTGCTCCATGGTTGAAGAAGCACTGTGTAAAGTATCACGGTATGAATAACAGAAAAGGTCGTAATCAGGGTCAGTTACCTTGTGATTGGTGCAGGGGAACCAGGAAATAAGCGGGGTATATTGCTCTGGGTCCATATATACCCCGGTCTTTTCGTATATTTCCTCAACTTCCGGCCGCAGGTGCGCCAGGTATTCTGCGTATATAGGTATTCTGAGGTCAAGGTACCATATCCAGTAGGCTTCTTCGGGCTTCTTAGGCCATTGTATGAAGCCATTTTTCTCGAACCACTGCCAGTCATGCTCAGGACCGAATATACTCTTGGTAATCCTGTCGCCAACCTCTTCCATGGTTGGTCTGTCCGTCGGCTTGAGCTGGTATTCCTCGCTTATCGGCCAGACTCTATTATAATAGTCGTTGAGTTCAGCAATCAGGTCCCGGTTCCATTCCTTACCCAATCTGTCCAGTAGCTCAAGACCGACATCATAAGAATTACGGCGCTCAGCTTTAGGCTCCACCACTTTCTGAGATATATGAAAACTCCAGTTATCCATGCCGAAAGGATAATTAAAATTTTGCTCAAGACCGTTCATCCATTTAGATTCCTCCAGATAACAGCCATCAGGAAGGACGATATCGGCGAAGCCTTCGGTAAGTTCGGTATTGAATATCTCGATGCTGACAATGAATTTGAATGCCTTGAGAGCTTTTTCTAGCGCATCGCGATTACCAACACTCATGATTGTATTGCAGGCAGCGGTAATCATCATTTCCGGTTTGTAGGTAACTCCCAGCTTCTCCCATATCTCTTCACGGTCAGATCCGCCGACAATATATTTGAAGGCGCCTACAGGTTGAATATCGAGTGTCCTGTAATCATTTTTCATTTCAGCATGAGGAATTGGCCACTCTCCATGAAAAGGCATATTTTTATTATTTACTCCACTGCTGGGACCAAAGCGCTCATTTTGCAGGAAACCATCCATCCCTTTGAATACGGACCATTTTAGAGCTCCGGGGTCTATATCCTCTCTCCCGGGGAAACCCAGCGTCCTGGATGGCCAGCTAATGGTACCCCCGGGCACCTCCAGTGCCCCTACTAATGCACTGAGCAGGCTGACTGCATAGCAGGTATGATATGAGTTTTCATGCCCCTGCCCGCCGCGGAAAAGTACAGCCGCAACCGGTCGGTAGGGTAACGTCTGTCCATCTATTGTGATAGTACTACCTACCCGCGCCTCGGTAGCAAACTCCGTGGCGATACGGACAATTGTCTCCGCTGGTATAGTACTTATTTCGGAAGCCATCTCCGGAGTGTACTGTTTGAGGTGCTCTTTAATGAGTTGAAAAGCAGGCTGGCATTTGACACCGTCGATTTCATATTCACCCTCAAGCGCATAGTTCTTAATTGTCGGGTCGTCATAGACCTTAGCTTTGCTTTCACCCGCGTCCCAGACCATCGGTTTGTTTGTCTCATCATCACCGATATATTTCACTTCCCGTGAGCCTCCGTACGTATGATGTGTCGCTTTGACACCCCTTGCCGGTCCGTTCTCCCTGATATATTTCATATCGGGGCTTACCAGGTAAGGAGCATTGGTTTTAAGCTTCAGAAACGGCTCGTCAATTATTCCCAACTCATTTACGATAACGTTACACATTGCCAGGACTACAGCCAGGTCCGTGCCCGGAATAATAGGCACCCACTCTGTTGCTTTCCCGGCAGCGAAGTTGCACATAGGGTCGAAGACGACCATTTTCATACCCCTGAGCCTGGCTTCGGCTGCTTGTCTGGCTGTAATCATAGCCGAGTGACCTGAGCCATGTCCCTTACTGGCGCCGAAGTACAGGGCATAGTTACAGTATTTGAAGTCGGGCACTATAGACCAGGAGCCGTGAATAAGACCGCCCACTCCGTGGGCTGCACCACCGCAATGGAGGCCGAGACCGGATACGAAGCCACTGAACGGTCCAAGAATGCTAAAAGGCGTACTGAACCGGAATTGAGTTGGAATACCTCCCTGAATAGCCAGTTTCCTGGGATCATCTTCAATGATGGCTTTCAATCTGGGGATAATTTCTGCATAGGCTTCTTCCCAGGTAATTTCTTCCCACCTGGGATCTACACCGACGCCTTTCTCAGGATTAGTCCTTCTCAGGGGTACATTCAGTCGATTAGGGTCGTAAAGTACCTGCAATCCTGACAATC
>CAYVOV010000048.1:0-2162 GCA_964453525.1 uncultured Dehalococcoidales bacterium
TCTATATCCTCAATAGTGGGCATGATATTGTCCACCAGGGCATCAATCAGGTCGTGAGCCAGGAAATCGGCTCCCCTGCGCATAAGGCGTCCGTCTTTTCGAATCCGGTCCAACATAGATGAAACCGACTTCATAGGTACATCATGGCTGGTGACCACGTAGTTTTTCCCCAGAAAAAGGGCAAGCTCCGTAGTCTCCACTACCTCAGAATCGATGTGGTAATTGATGCCATGAACGATAATAAACAGGTAGTCGTCAAAGTCATCTATCTTGGGTGGATGTATATCCTTGCTAATACAGTCTTCTACTGCCAAGGGATGGAAACGGAATACATTCGATAGTGACTCGGCATCTTCGTTCGTCACGTCCTCCATATCAACCCAGAGCAAACCTTCCCCCGTTGCCAGAAAGCCCTTGATTTGTTCTACACCCACATGGTCCAGGAGTTCCCCATCCGGTGTCAAATAGAAAGCACACTTTATCATCGCCGTCTCCTTAAACTTAGCAAAAGTCTCTCAATTCAATAACTCCGATACCAGCCCTCAGTTGTCCCCTGTTTTATTCACAAGAAAGCTTTCTCACCTCCCGGAGGGCAAAGGCAGCGGCACCGAGCACGCCGGAATTTCGTCCCAGCCCAGCGGATGCAAAGCGCACCGCCCGGAAAGCTTCCTTATATGCTCTCTCTTCAGCCACCTTAAAAGCCGGCTTGAGCAACATATCACCGATGTTTGATAAACCACCCCCAATAATTATCAACTCAGGGTTGAATATATTTATTAAATTGACCAGCCCCACACCCACATAGTAGCCGGTCCGGGCAATAAGTTCCTCAGCCAGGCTATCGCCCTGCTCGGCAGCGCTATGAATGACCTGCGCCGTCACCTTCTCCACGTCGCCCCCGGCATATTCCAGAATAGAAGTCGTGACTCCCTCTTTAATCCGACGTCTTGCCTCCCTGGCCAGAGCTGTCCCCGAGGCCAGCGTTTCCCAACACCCTCTGTTTCCACAGTTGCAGATTGGGCCATCGTCATCAATAGTCATATGCCCCACCTCGCCGGCGGCACCAATAGCTCCACTGTAAATCTCGCCATCAACGACAATGCCTCCGCCGATGCCTGTACTGAGAGTAATATAGATGAAATTACGAGCACCCCGGGCAGCGCCGAAATAAAATTCCCCCAGGGCAGCGGCATTGGCATCGTTGATGAGAAAGGTTTTCTTGCCCAGCTTTTCTTGCATTATGTCTCTCAGGGGAATGCCACGCCACCCCGGCAAATTCGGTGAGGTAAATATGATGCCCGTCTCGGGGTTTGAGAGGCCGGGAGCCCCGATTCCCACGGCGGTAAGCTCCGAAATGGCAACATCTGCCTGCTCTAGAGCACGATGCGCAGACTCCAAAATAGATTGGATAACCGCCTCATGGCCTTTTTGAGCCGGCGTTATATTGTGGTCGCGCGATAGCATTTTCCCTTGAGAGTTGGTCACCGCCGTCAGTATTTTGGTCCCTCCAAGGTCAACGCCAAGAACCAAATCATCAGCATTCTCACACAATTTAGACACCTGCTATGCTCCCTCAACCATATAAGCAGTCTCCTTTGCCAAAACCGGCGCTTCTTTCAAAATTAAGACCTGCTCTTGATTTTTGATTTTACTCATCCTTGTAGCCTCACTCCCGAGCCTGGCAAAACGGTCAGCTTAGATTATATTCACCTCTTTCTAACCTGCAGACCATATACAATGTCAATAACAGGTTTTGTTACAGTTTATATTTATATTGTATACTGGGACAGATAATAAAAAAAGACATTAATTCCCGGCTGAACAATCAAAGACAGGTTAAAGGAATTAACCGCGCTCCATGGGCGGTAATTACAGCTCGATGGTCTTGTGCAGGAAGGTTTATCAGGGTTGAAAAGGCCAGTCTATAGTTAAAAAATAAGCCGGCTCGACCATAATATTCAGCCGTAATGTGCCTTTGCTAAAGCCAGCATTATGTCAAATCGAATCATTGATTATTATATCTGTTGATAGTATACTGTCATTATTCACGCAGGTGGAGGTGTTCCATGAAATTATCTTGTCATCAAGAAAACCTAAATAGGGGACTAAGCATCGTAGGGAGAGCTGTAGCCACGAGGTCCACTTTACCTATCACCCAAAAT
>CAYVOV010000049.1:0-2145 GCA_964453525.1 uncultured Dehalococcoidales bacterium
ATCGATACCAGAGCGATGGCCACTACAAGGGAAGCATAAGCAAGAGGCAGCCAACGCCCTGTCTTTTTAGGGAAAAAGGAGGAGGTGAAACAGTGGAACTGGATAGCTGTCAGGGTAAAAAGAACAATAATAAGTTTTCTTAAGATTAACGAGTGCTGCGGATTATAATCACCTCTTAGATAGAAGGTAACGAGGCTCCATGTCATTGCTGAGCATAAAAATATAAGAAAATACGTATGGCGTTTACGCCATGGCCGATTACTAATGGTAGTTAATAGCAAAGGTATATAGGCGACAGATGCTATTAAAGGCGCAAGTGCATAAATATTCATATAAGGAAATTATCATTCCAAATACAAATACTGTCAATAGGGAACCAAAGTATGAGAACCAACGTAGGGGGAAAAAAGTACTATACCCTGGATGGATTCTCGACGTCGGATATCTCCTGTATTTGAGACCCCGCTTTGGTGACGATGATGGTCTCTTCCGTCTCTCCCGTGAGCATGTCAAGAATCTTCTTGGGGGGGTTGATATGCGGCGGCTTTAGGTGGGCCAGGTCAGCGCCTTCGGCCTGCCTCTGGGCCATGTAACCATTAAAAGTGCCTCGCGGCAGCAGCTTAATATCCAATTGAAATTCAATAAAATCAGCTACGTCGTCAAGCATTAACAGGTCTTTATCATCATTACCGTTTAAGTTTATTATCTGTTCTCTAATAGCTTCTGCTATATCGGCTTCACTACTTATGTGGCCGTCTGCCGGTTCAAGATATACTTGGAGTACAGGTTCTCCTGGCTTTTTATAAGCAACCCAATCTGTATAGGGAACTCCGGAGTTCTCTATCGCCTGCCATATTGTCTTTTCCGTCAATCTTATGACAAATAAATCGATAAGGTCATCAACCCGTCGCTCGAAAGTCATCTGGGGAAGATTGATACCCAGTTTATCATTACGTAAAGACTGGATCCTGACCATATCACCTATGCGGTAACGGGTCATCACTCCACCGTGAAAATTGGTGATGACCAGTTCATAATTTTGCCCGGGCTGGACTTCATCAAGTAATAGCATTTTGGGACGGTAGCTCCTGTCCATCTGCCATTTCAGCAGTTCGTCTTCCGGAATGAACTCAAGTAAATTCAAATGAGGAATGAAGGTCATGCCGTCATAATCCCACGCCTGCACAGCGATAACACCGCCCTCGGTGCAGGAATACAGGTCCAGCGGGGGCCTCCCCCAATACTCCTTGATTTTGTCCTTATATACGAAACTATCAACGCCACTGCCGATAATCCCTTTCACCGACCACAGATCACGGGGTAACATGGGGCGCCTGGCTAGCCGGCTCTTTATTTTCCCCCGGGCCAGTCTCCATAAGGCCCTTGGGCTCTTTAAGAACGGCCGGATGTCGACATTGTTCGATGAATCACTTATCTTCTCGCCCACCTTGACCAGTACCAACGAAATACCGAAGAAATAGTCAAGCCTATGAGACATAGCCTGTTGAAAACCAATATTTATCCTGTCTTCAAAAGGCAGTTTTTCAGCTTGTTCGATGGGGGGCAAATAATTCAACGGCGACTGCAATTGCAATAGGTCAGCGAAGGTCCCGGAGATATAAGGACGGGGAGCCACTGAATACAATATATCAATATTGTCCGGAATTCGAGATGTATCACCCCAATCGTTACAACAGGAAAGCATGCCGACGCCGTACAAGGCTCTACTTAGTTCCCAGGCATAGGCTGACGTCAGGGGCACCCACTTGTACGGATATTCACCGGTCTTGCCGGCGCTGTGAGCCCAGAGGAGCGGTTTTTCAGGCAGGATATCCTCCTGCCTCTCTAAAAGCTCGGGGCAGTAATCGCTATACGTGGTGAGGGGTACATCCCGGCGGAACTCTTCGACGGTCTGCGGCATCGCTCCGCGCATGATCTTCTGGCCAAGGGTAGATCTGTTGAGAATTTCCAGTTGCCGTGTCAGAAGGCGCTTCTGGATATCCATGAATTCATGGATATCTAAACTAAGAAAGCCGCAGCACATTTGCCACAGCTCTTCATCTCGGCCCTGTTTTAAAAGGTCGACCGCCCTGGGCATAAATCACACCTCAAGCCACACACGAATGAATAGCTACAAAAACAGAC
>CAYVOV010000050.1:0-1788 GCA_964453525.1 uncultured Dehalococcoidales bacterium
GCCTTTGCTGAATATTACTATGTCAGTCCGGGTCAGTGGATATATAAAGTCCCTGATGCAGTCCCTGACGAGGCGGCTGTCTATGTTGATTGTGCCGCCTCGACGGTAGCTTACGGATTACAGAAAGTAAAGTTTCGCCTTGGAGCTACAGCTGTCATTCAAGGTGCTGGCGGACTGGGATTGAGTGCTGCTCCCATTGTTAAGGATATCGGTGCAGCTAGGGTGATAGTTATAGATAAGCTTACAAACAGGCTGGAGCTTGCCAGGTCTTTCGGTGCCGATCATATAATCGATTATAATGAGTACTCCACGCCTGAAGCGAGGATCGAAAGGGTTAAAGAACTCACCGAAGGCAGAGGAGCGGAATTGGTGATGGAGGTAGTAGCTTCAGCTCCTGAAGTAGTACCCGAAGGGCTTGAAATGCTTGGTCTGGGAGGAACTTATCTGACCATCGGCTTAGTAGGCCCATATTCAGCTAACCTGAGTATGGGACCGTTTATTAACAAAGGCATCAAACTCATTGGCTCCGCAAATTATGGCCCCTCGACAATACCACAGGTGCTTGAGTTTATGGCGAGAACACTGGATAAATATCCGTTTGACAAAATAATATCTCATAAATTTCGGTTGGAGGATGCGGAAGAGGCTATGAAACAGGCTATCGAGGGTAAGGTGGTAAGAGCAGCTATTGTCCCGGACTAGGTAGGAACTCTTAATCCATGTCGGATGACACCAGCAATTTGCTAGAGATACGTTAGATGAAACAGCCGACTAGTCTGAAAATATAGTAGATAATTCACATAACATAGAAACCAATCCCGAAAAAGTAACCAGATTGACTCAACTCTACAATATAGGTACCTGATACTCTCAACAGTTACTTGATGATTATTTTCGGAAAATTTTTTCGGGATTGAGACTGAGCCGCGGAGGACTCGAACCTCCAACCGGCTGATTAAGAGTCAGCTGCTCTGCCAATTGAGCTAGCGGCCCATCTTTACATCTGGTATTGACCATTCTACCACCAGGTTGGGTAATCTGACAAGGAGAGTTAGTTGTTCCGTGTTTTGCCTTCTCTGATTTCCACTGTCTTTCTCTTGGTCTTTGGCGCTTATAGTAACTGGACTAATTCGTTGCGGACTCGAAAAGGGAATTGACAAGCCATGCCCTGTGTGTTTCAATCTAAGCGACGTTTGAAAAAGCCGTCGGCGGTAATCCTTAAAGACGGGTAGCCCATCCGAATTCCTCAGCAAAGCGGGTGATTAAAGGCTCCATTTTTGGAGCCAGCAGGCATACATACGGAGTTGGCAAGGTCTCGTATTCAGGCTCGTTAATTGACAGAGGTTCTTATGCCAAAGATAAGGAGACTGTATGACCATTCCACCAGATAGATTGTGGTTCAAATCCTGGCCAGAAGGTGTGCCACGTCATATAGATTATCCTGAAGTACCACTTTTTGAATTTCTATCAATCAGTTCCAGTAAATATCCTGATAACATCGCCTTCAGCTATCGAGAGAATAGCCTCACATATAATGAACTGGATGCACTAACCAGCAGATTGGCAACCGGTCTCACCAAGTTAGGGATAGGAAAAGGTGACAATGTACTGCTTTTGCTCCCTAATAGCCTGGAATTTGTGATAGGGTACTATGGAATACTAAAGGCGGGCAGTACAGTTGTCCCAACAAATCCATCATATAAGGCGAGAGAATTAAGACATCAGCTCAATGATTCCCGGGCTATTGCCATAATAACCAATGAAGATTCCTACCCCGTAGTCATAGAG
>CAYVOV010000051.1:0-1728 GCA_964453525.1 uncultured Dehalococcoidales bacterium
GTCTTTTTCCTGATAAGCAAATCTCTCCTCGGGGAGGACGCTGCGTCCGGCTATTCCCACCAGTACTGCCCAGGCAGGTAACTTCTTCATCAGCGTCTTGATGCCGTTGGGGCTGTCTCCAAGGATATAAGCCAGGCTCGCGTTGTTCAGCAGCAGAAGCTCATCGGCATACCTGAAACGTAACAGCCGGTAAGTAAAGTCAAACAGGTCATCGGGTTTCTGCGCGGGTACGATGAATAGTTCGTGGGGCTCTGGTAGAATCTCGCATTTTACCGATGCCCAGGTGACTATGCCCATGCTGCCCTGGGCGGCAGAGACGAATCTGTAAAAATCCGTTTGTCCCGGACCCGTGGCACTGGAGGCGGCCTGTTTTCTCTTCCAGGCATCTTCCATTGATGACCACATCCCGGCATCGCCGGTTACCAGCTTCTTGCCATCTCCCCAGATAATCTCGTTGCAACGTAACGGGTCAAGAGACGCCCATAATTGCCGGGGTATCAGGGTGGGCTCCCTCTCCAGGAGACTGGCAACTACCGACTTACTGACTCGCGGAATCAGTGGTGGTGTAAGTCTCATGCCCTCTTTCGCCAGTGCCGGCTGGAGCTCTCCGTAAGTAACCCCCGCCTCTATCATTGCTACCCTGTTGCGGCGGTCGATTCTCATAATTTTCTTCATTCCGCTCAGGTCGACAATGACTGCTCCCGGCACACTAGGGACGGTGTCGCCATGGAAACGCGGCGGTCCGGAGCTTATCGGAACCAGCGGTGTGCCGGTCTGATTCGCCCAATTGACGATTGCCTGGACCTCATCGGCGCTTCCGACTTTGACGATTAACTGGGGTTTTTCAGGTTTGGCGAAGCTTAAATCCTTGGAATAGGCGTCCAACGTTTGAGGGTCATCGATAACATTTTCCGAACCTACGATATCAGCCAATTCTTCTTTTAAAGCCATTCTTCTTCCGCCTACTCCTTTCAGATATTTAACGCATCGTTATTAAATATTGCAGGGTCTGCAATAGCAATATATTACCACGTTTACCTGCAGTGGGGATACCAGACTGGACTGCTATAAATAAAGGCTTTGCGGTGTTTATTTACCGGAAAAATATTTAAACAATGAAATTGTATACCCCGAGACTATTGTTTGTCAAACTATTTTGTGCACACTCTAATAATTTCCTGAAACTTACTCGTAAAAAGGGTTGACCTGAATGACTGGCAGGTCTATAATTTTTATTGTTCTTACACAGTTATAGAGGGGGAAAGCACATGAAATATAAATTACTTATGGTTGGCCTGATGATTATACTGGCATTATCTCTGTTCGGCTGCCAGTCAGGGACAACGGGAAACGGTACTGATGGTCAGGCAAAGAAGTCCACGGGTAGTTATGCAGCAGCGACATCTGTAAAATTTTACACCTGCACGGTTTTTGAGGATACCCCGAATATTACGGATGAAATTTCCTTTCCCGCCAACAAGGGCGTGACGGTAATTCTGTGTTCCAATCAGTCAACGGGATTTCAGTGGAACGAAGAGGCTGATATAAGCGATACATCGATAGTAAAGCAGACCAGCCATATTTACAACGCGCCTTCCAGTGATAAGGTTGGAGCTTCCGGCCAGGAAAAATACGTTTTCCACGGGGTTAGCTCGGGTGTTGCTACGGTGAAACTGGAATACAGCCAGCCCTGGGATGGCGGCGAAAAGGCCGTACGAACGGTTACCC
>CAYVOV010000052.1:0-421 GCA_964453525.1 uncultured Dehalococcoidales bacterium
GCAATTAAACGTGCCGCAGAGCAAAGCCAGAAGCGAGTTGCCGTTATTGCCAGCGGTGATCTTTCTCACCGCCTCATACCAACAGCTCCGGCCGGTTATGACCCGATGGGCAAAGTCTTTGACGAGAAGCTGGTAAACGCGTTATCCTATTTAGGCACGGAAGAAATTTTACATATGGACAGGGAGCTTATCGAACGGGCTGGAGAGTGTGGTCTGCGCCCGATCACGGTGCTTCTGGGTGCTATGGATGGGCTGCAGGTGACGCCAAAGGTCCTATCATATCAAGGACCTTTTGGAGTAGGCTATCTTGTAGCCTCATTTGAAATCGCGCCTTGAGAAAAGTATAGGGGCAATCGATAATGGAAAAACAGTTACACCCTGTAGTTGATTTGGCAAAAAAGGTAGTGGAAACCTACGTAAG
>CAYVOV010000052.1:431-1701 GCA_964453525.1 uncultured Dehalococcoidales bacterium
GGAGAGAGCAGGCGTTTTTGTATCCATTAAAAAATACGGTGAATTGAGAGGTTGTATCGGCACTTTTGAGCCAACCAGGGAGAATGTAGCCCGGGAAATTATCGCCAATGCCGTCAGTTCAGCTACCAGCGACCCGCGCTTTTCACCAATTGAGCCATCAGAGCTGGCCGACCTGGAATACAGTGTAGATATACTCACCTCTCCCGAGCCAGTCAACGATATTAGCCAGCTGGATGCTAAGGAATACGGCATTATTGTAGAAAGTGGGTACAGAAGAGGTCTCTTACTCCCGGATCTCGCGGGAGTTAACACCGTAGAAGAGCAGATTAACATCTGTCGGGCCAAAGCTGGCATAATGACCGACGAACCCATAAAACTATACCGTTTCCAAGTAAGGAGATATAGATAACATGAAGCTACTGATTATTGGCATCGATAATTGTGGCTGCAGATTGGCTGCTGAATTCGCTGAGTTAAACAGGAAAGCTAAATCCGAACGACGGGTCGAAATAATAACAGGCGCTTATGCAATCAGCAATGACCAGGCCATTCTGACATCAATAGCAAGTACCGGCAAAGAGCTTCGGACTCTGTTCGTTAACCGCAGTATGGGCGGTGCGGACATGACGGCTGAAGCCGGTGCGGAACTTATACGCGAAGAAAGCGGTAGGATCATGACTGGAATAGACCCGGGCGATTTCTATCATACGGATGCCATATTGCTTATCGGTGGCTCAGCCGGAAACCTCGGTTCAGTAGGAGTCCCGATATTAGCTCAGCAATTGAAGGAGCGACATGTGGGCAAGCCGATATACGCACTGATCGTCCTTCCCTTTGAATCCGAGGAAGCTAACCCGAATTACACTTATAACACTGCTGTTTGCCTTAAATCCACTCGCAAGGTAACCGACGCTGCGTTCCTGTTTAATAATGAGAAGTTCAAAGCGAAACAAAATGCACCATCAATGGAAGATATTGCAGCTATAAATAAAGAGATAGTAAACCCCTTCTACGACCTTTTTTGTGCCAGCGAAGAAGTTGGGCCCAAACTCGCCGGAGCCAGAACGGTCAGCATTGGAGATATGCTACAAACTCTATCAGGGTGGACGGCCATCGGCATGGGAAAAACGGACTTCAAGATGTCCAGGACCTTCTGGAAAACAGTAGCAGATTTCCAGGAGAAAGGTACGGAAACGCAGAAAGTCATGGAAGCCATGAACGAAGCGGTGGCACATCTTTCCATCGATTTTAAACTGGAAGATACCAGTAA
>CAYVOV010000053.1:0-1647 GCA_964453525.1 uncultured Dehalococcoidales bacterium
GAATTACCGTGCTGGGTGAAGTGAAATTTGAGGGGGAAAATATTACTGCTGCCAAACCCAGCGAGAGAGTGAAGAGAGGCATCGTTTTAGCTCGGGAACGACATCCTATTTTCCCCGACAGCGATGTAGTGGAGAATCTGAAAATAGCCGGCTATCTGCGCAAAGGAGCTGATATTAAAGAAACCACTGATTTTGTCTTCGAAATTTTCCCTCCCCTGGAGAAGTTGAAGGGGAGAAAAGCCGGATTGTTGAGTGGGGGAGAACAGCAGATGCTAATCATTGGTATGGCTTTGGTGGCCGGGCCCCGGCTTTTGCTTCTGGATGAGCCCCTGCTCGGGTTGGCTCCGGCGCTACAGGTTGATTTGATGCGGGCAGTAAAGACTATCCGAGAGCAGCGAGGCGTCACCATATTGGTGACTGAGCAATTCGCCAGACCCCTCTTACCTATTATTGACCGCGGGTATGTTATAGAAAATGGCACCTTTATTCTCTCGGGCACAAGGCAGGAATTGATGGACAACCCCGAGGTAATTGCCGCATATTTCGGCGTATAGGGAGTAATTATGAACGAACCACAGTCTGATACTATTTACCAATGCTTTCCAGAATTGGCTAATAGATTGCCCGATAAGCCGGCGCTGGTCTATCTGGGAACCAAATGGACTTACTCCGAGCTGAAAGAGGTGGCTGACAGATTCGCTGGTGCTCTTCATAAGCTTGGGGTAGGGAAGCAGGATAAAGCTATCCTCTACCTTCCCAACGTTCCTCAATGGATTATTGCCTTTCTGGCCTTACAACGGCTTGGGGCAGGCGCGGTAGCAGTAGCCCCTATTTATACGCCTATTGACCTCGGGTACATGGCTAATGATAGTGGGGCAGAGACGCTTATCTGCCTGGATACCAACTTCGGATATGCTACTCAGGTCCTCTCCGAGAGTAATATAAAGAGGGTGATCGTTACCACCATGACGGAGCTTTTGCCCTGGTGGAAGCGATTCCTGGGCAAGGCCTTTGACCGTGTTCCCGAAGGTAAGTTCGCCCTGGGAGAAAACTTCTATTCCTTCGGGAGGTTACTCCGCGAATCTCCTACGCCGTTACCTCCTTTCAACGGCGAAGGCGACGACATTATGGTAATGCTTTACACCGGCGGCACCACCGGATTGCCTAAAGGAGTACCGTATACAAATGACAACTTTCTGGAAACCATCTTTGACCACCGGAAGATGATGGAAGCCGCGGTTCCTATAGGCGAAGGCATTATACTTCAAGGGGGTCCACTTTATCACAACCTTGGCATCATGAACGGATTGATGACTATATGCCTGGCCGGAGAGTTCTTGATACTGACACCCCGGGTCAATCTGGACGCCTATTTCGACCTTGTCCAGAGATACCAGGCAACCAACTTTTTTGGTGTCCCGGCTATGTTCCGGATGATTCTAGACCATGATAGACTGGAATACTACGATTTAAGCTCGCTTAAATACGTTTTTACCGGCGGTGACGTCGTGCCTGTAGAAACAATCGAGAGATGGCACAAAACCTTTGGTAAGCGTCTATATGAGAACTACGGGATTACTGAGACCGTTGGCGGTGTTGCCTTTTCCCCTGCTGAAGAAGCTGTACCGATAGGGAGTTGCGGTAAAC
>CAYVOV010000054.1:0-1637 GCA_964453525.1 uncultured Dehalococcoidales bacterium
TGATACTACACAAAACCGACCTTAAAAATGTCTCGACTTTAGGGGAGCATTACAAGATTCAAGCGGGCCCGGCTGCAATATGTTTATTCCATTCTGCGGGGGAAGGACCTGGAGACCGAAAAGTTCAGCGATGAGCGGCGCGTCGAGCAATTTGAGGTCCTGAAGAAGGCCCAGGACCGCGTGTTGGACCCACAATACTGGCACGATTTCATGAACTGCCTCCGCCAAGCAGGTTTCAGAAGCGGGAAGATGGTTAGTTCCCAGAACAACTTGTTATTCTCCTATATGTTGTACCTGATCGGGCGTACAGAATATGGCATTGACGAGTTCGACTTGCGGCGTGTTATCGCCCGCTGGTTTTTTATGTCGAGCTTGACTGGCCGTTTTACCGGATCACCCGAGTCAGCCATGGAGTTTGACCTGGCCCGTTTCCGCGATGTTAGTGATGGAAATCAGTTCATCGCTATTCTGGAACAGGTCTGCGACATCACACTTACCAGCGATTTCTGGAAGGTCTCTTTACCTAATGATTTGGCGACCTCTTCACCGCGTAGCCCCTCTCTCTTTGCTTACTATGCCGCCTTGATTTTGCTGGATGCCCGGACCCTTTTCTCAAAAGTGAAAGTAGCTGAACTGTACGACCCAGCCCTCCATGCCCCTCGTTCGGGGGTAGAAAGGCACCACCTTTTTCCCAAGGGTTACCTAAAGACCATTGGGTTAACCAGCATACGGGACACTAACCAGATAGCCAATTACGCCCTGGTGGAATGGGGGGACAATGCGAGGATCTCGAATCAAGCGCCGGCAGAGTACCTCCCTGAATTTAAAAGGCGTTTCGGGGCAGATGAACTGTCTCGGATGTACCACTGGCATGCCTTGCCAGAAAACTGGGAGCAATTGGACTATCGTGAATTCCTCGAAAAGAGACGAGAACTCATAGCCCAGGTAATCGCCGAAGGGTATCAGACCTTGACCACCGAACCGGGAAAAGAGGCCGGGCAAGAAGAATTGGATTTGAGCAGAGTGGTGATGAATGGCGAATCGGCGTATCTGGAATTCAAATCGGCATTGCGAACAAACCTGCACACAGGCAACAAAGACCCCCGGATTGAGTTGTCCATACTGAAGACCCTGGCCGGTTTTCTGAACACCAACGGTGTTACTCTGATAATCGGTGTGGCCGATGACGGAACTCCTTTAGGAATCGAGGCCGACGGTTTTCCGAACGAAGACAAGATGAGCCTGCACTTGGTGAATCTGGTCAACAGCAGAATGGGCCCCCAAGCCATGACCAGCATGCACGCCCATTTTGAGGATTATCAGGATAACCGGGTGATGGTCGTAAAATGTGGCAAGGCTCCCAAGCCGGTATTTGTCAAAGACGGCGACCTTGAGCGGTTCTATATCCGCACCGGTCCCTCTACGACTGAGATCAGCGCCAGCCAGACCCAGGATTATATCAGACAGAGGTTTCCGTAATGGTGGGGTAGAATTAAAACCATATAATGATAAATAAGCTTATCGATGCTTGGCCATGGCTGAATCGAAAGGGTAATGTGATAACCGTTTGGGAGTAGCCGGTGTTATACTGCTCCCCTTGGAAGCGAGACATTTTGAGAAGTGAGGAATAAAATGTC
>CAYVOV010000055.1:0-1630 GCA_964453525.1 uncultured Dehalococcoidales bacterium
GTCAGGTTCCGGAAAGCAAAAGATATGCCTACGCAGTCGAATGTGTCGTCGGGAAAAGGAAGCTGTGAAGCATCACCTTTGATTATTTCAGGTTGATTCGGCAGATCCTGGAATTTCCGCTCGGCGAACTTAAGCATCAACGGGCTATAATCGAGTGCTACTATTTCGTTCCTGGTATCACCTGCATAAGATACGGCGTAAGCAAGATCTCCAGTGCCACAACAGATATCGAGTATTCTGCCGGGAGAGGATTCCAGACATTTTTCCGCCGCAGCCCGTCGCCACTTTTTATCAAGTCCCCACGTAATGAGCTTGTTTATAAGATCATAATTCCTGGGGACGGAGTTAAACATATTATATAAAGGTCTGCTCATCTTGTTTTAGTATAGCATAGAGCAGATAAACGCTATTGCTCGGCTTCTTGCTAGGCTGCCTATAAGATAACTGGGGACTAGTCAACCTGAATTGTTCCTGTGTATTGAAAACTCAAAAGGTAGCAGATAGTCATACGCATCACTGGACAATGATGCCAATATTTGTCTAGCGGTGACTGCATAAAAGCTTGTTTCATCGCTTTCGAAGAAATAATAGATCGCATGCATGATGTCACTTTAAAGTAAAAAGTTACTTGTGGCCACAATTGCTTGGATTGTGCAATCGATCCTCTTAGAATATAAGTGCAAAGACCAGTTCAAAAGTTCTACCTACCGTACAGTACCGCCCATCATTTCCAGCTTCAAAATCATTCTAAGCCTTCCTTCCCAAGGCAGGCTTCATTCCGCCTTTGCTTTAAGGCCAAAGAAAGTTTAAAATTGAGAGAGCGAAGGAACAAACCTTAAACTTAATTCGGGGCAAAAGATGAAAAAAGTTATATCAATCCTGCTGCTTACGGCCCTGCTGCTGGCAGGTTGTTCGGCGCCGGCCGCCCCGGTCACGACTGTTACCGTGACCGCCACTTCAACCACTACCGTGCCAGCTACTATTACCACCACTATTACGGCGACGCCGACAGTCGCCCCGGAGTTACAGCAGAAACTCGACCGTCTGGTAGAACAACTGGAAGCGCAGCGTCAGACACTGCACGTGCCCGGCATGGCCATAGCGGTGGTCAAGGACGATGAAGTGATTCTAACTCACGGCTTCGGGCTGGCCGACGTCGAGAGTGAAACCCCAGTGACGCCCGAGACTATCTTCCCCATCGGTTCCTGCACCAAGGCCTTCTTCTTGGCTTCTGCAAACGTGCCTTGATAGTCCAACGTAGTTTTTTCCTTTGGCGAATACCTTGTCTCAACTATTTCATACGGCGTTGACTGGCTCACGTCATCTCCTTTTCCCGGGATATTACGGTTTTAGCGACTCGCCTCATAACTGCTCCAAGTACATTCTATCAATGAATCTCTGAAAAGTAGCGATGCTCTCCTCGATCCTTTTGCCGCGCACGCTGACCTTGCGGACGGCGGCATCCATCTTGGTGACCACGGTCATGGTATCATCAGCCACCACCATTATCGGGACATTTTTACTCTGTGCGGCGGAGATAACCGAGCCCTCCGGATACATGCCTCCGGTCAGGATAATGACCTTGGTTGGGGTCTCCAGGGCGGCCAGCTGGATGTCAGACCGGTCGCCA
>CAYVOV010000056.1:0-1601 GCA_964453525.1 uncultured Dehalococcoidales bacterium
TGGTGAGGACCGGCACTATCATCATCCCCCTCTCTCTGGCGCCATCAAACAATTCAGCCTTGGTATGGCTGAGAAAGAACTGCGAAAGACACTCGACAATCTCATTAACCATTTCCGGCGTTAGGTCACCGGCACCCTGTTCCTGTAAATCCATCTGGCCCAGGGGACCGGTGTCTTTGCCTTCGCTCTGCATCCATTTTACGAGGGCCTCATTGGCGGCCGCCCTGCCACGACCCAGCATGAGCGTGAAGCCCACTTCACCATCCTTGCATTGCCAGATCGGCGGTACCAGGGTAGGGCCAAGACGCCATCTCGTTCTCCCCAGCCGCTTGAAAATTTTCCCTTCCTGGTCCCAGCTCCCCTGGACTTCTGGTCCGGTCACCCAGGCGAGGCACTGCTGCGTCGAGACATCCACCGTCTGCCCGTGGCCTGTGAAGCTGCGGTGGTAAAGAGCTATTATTGCCCCGATGGCGCCATTCATGCCGGCAAAGAGGAAAGCGTGAGGATAGCTGGCAGAGAGGGGTGGCCGGTCGGGGTCACCGACGGTGTACATTATGCCTGACAAAGCCCAGATAGCGATATCCGAAGGATTATAATGTGCGTATGGTCCCTCCTGCCCGAAACCGGTCATGGAAACCATAACAATGCCCTCGTTTATTTTGCGAAGTTCTGAATACCCCAGACCAAGACTGTCCATATAGCCGGGTGCGAATGATTCAACGACCACGTCGGCTGTTTTCAATAATTTGCGGAATATTTCCCGGCCATCGGCTGTTTCGATATCGAGGGTAATACTTCTCTTGCTGGCGTTAAAGGCAAACCAGTAAAGGCTTTTCTCCGGGTCGGGAATATCATGGTAAAAAGGCTCTTTCGACCGGCCGGGGTCGCCGCCGGGCTTCTCGATTTTGATGACATCCGCCCCCAGATCGCCTAAAACCCTGCTGCAGATGAATCCTTTCTCATCCGTCAAATCGAGCACGCGGTAACAATCCAGCATGACAGCCCACCTCTTTTCATGTTATCCCTGTTCGTACCTTATAACTTTCCCGGCTCAGATTTAAAATGCATACTCTCAATGATTGTAGCTTTTAGCAGCGGTAAACTTCAAGTAATTATCTGTTGGAGTATAACAGGTCTTTAACTATTCTTTTGCAAAGAATACTTGTGGATTATAACGTGTGTCAAAAATATTGTCAATTATTTGATTATCTATTTGTGGATTATATTTAACTCTTCATGCGATAATAGATTCATGTTATAATGTCTCCAATAAACATCATCTTTATGGAGCTAACCGGTGGCTGCGAAATATAGTGCGGACTTGGAATTTTTAGCTGACAGCGTTAAGGCTCTTGGTCATGATTTAAGGTTCAATACCGCTGTTCAGCTCATGTCGAGTTTGCTGCTCCTGAACAGGTACATACATATCAGGGAGCGACAGCGGGGCCAGAACCGGAGCCGACTTGAGGTCCTGTACACCTTAACAACACATGATGGTAGCCTGAAGCCGTCAGATTTAAGCAGGTTGTTGTTTCGTTCCCGGCAGACCATGACGCAGATTCTTGATGTCCTTGAGAGAGAGGGCCTCGTGAAACGAAAAC
>CAYVOV010000057.1:0-1565 GCA_964453525.1 uncultured Dehalococcoidales bacterium
GTCGGGAATTCCACGGACATTCCGCTCCAGGAGGTCGTCGATGGTCAAATCGTGCCAAAACTTCCTGGAGATATATAGATCGGTTTCCTCCTTGGTAAACGGCTGCCACCCCTTTATTACTTCCGCATGAGTCTGTTTTCTCGCCACTTTGACCTCCATACTATTATTGATTTTATAAATGATCTTAAAGTGTTTTTGCCATTAGCTCTTGCCCTTCATAATTCGAGCAGCTGACTTTGCTGGCATAATTGGCAGCTGAGATTTTAGGGTAAAAACTCGATGACCTGCCTGATGCCCATAACTCTACAGGATTCTGGTGCGCTTTGTCAACTGAGGCAAAAGGAATGCCGCAAAACGGACAGAGCAATAAGAAAGGTCAGCCAAGTCTTGAGCAATCTATTCTCCTCTTAAAGCTCTGAGGACTTTATCGGGCGTTATCGGATACTCCGAAAATCTTTTGCCGATCGCATTATAGATCGCCATGCTTACTGCTGGGGTTACCGGTGAAGGGGATGGTTCGCCCACCCCAAATGCTCCAAAGGGACACGGCGGATCCGCATTGGGTGGGGTCTCCATAACCACGAATCGGTGACCCGGCATTTCAGGAAAATTAAGCGTTTTGTAATCTATCATGTTGGGATTCATCATACGTCCGGTATTGCTGTCCATGACGGTTTCCTCCGTCATAGCAATGCCCGCCCCCGGCAGGAATCCTTGAAGCTGATTTTGAAAGGCTAGCGGATTCACAATTTGACCGCAGTCGGTTGCGCTGACAAGGTCTACCAGCCGCACCTCACCTGTTTCAACGTCTACTTCGACTTCCACAAACTGGACCTGGTAAGCGGCTATATTATGTCTGGACGGAAAGTGTCCTTCACCAGTGATTGATCCGTCCCAGCCTATTATCGCGATCCACGGAAGCCTCTTTTCAGGCTCCGCCTTCACATACACCATTCCATCTCTGGTTCCCAAATCCTCCGGCGGCCTGCCAAGCATTGGAGCCGCTTTCTGGAACAGTTTTTTCTTGGCATCCTCGGCGGCCGCCAGGACAGCACTGCCCATAGCATAGGTGCTCCTGGACCCGGTGCTCCCCGATTCCCAGGGATTAACCATGGTATCCGCAGGGGTAACGCTTACCTGGTCAAGAGGCATGTCCAGGGCTTCAGCCGCGACCTTGCGCACCACATCTCTCGTACCTGTTCCAAATTCGCTTGCACAGCAGTAGACTGTAGCGGTCCCGAGGGAATTCAATAGTATATTTTCGTTCGAAGCCCGCTCACCTATATCAGTGGTACCTGCTATATTGATACCGACACCTTTTCTCTTCAAGCCATCGACTTTTGTGGGCCTGCCCCATCCCTTCCATTTTCCCTTCCAGTCAAACAACTCAGCGCCCTTCTCAATAGCCTTACTGATGTCGGGGCCGGCACAAGTCTCCCAGCCAGTGCTGAAGTAAGGGTGGAAGAATTTGTCACCCGGCTTAAGGCAATTCTTCTTGTAATACTCGACCGGATCCAGGCCGGCTTTTTCCATCGCCATAGCCAGGACCGATGACAGCAAGATGA
>CAYVOV010000058.1:0-1557 GCA_964453525.1 uncultured Dehalococcoidales bacterium
CGACTTAACCGCGATATTTATAAAATACAACGTCTGGAGACATATCCCGTAGCTTATAAGAAGCTGGAGAAAAGGGAGGAACTGGATAAAATACCGGGGGTAAGACGCCTGAAGAACCAGGCTAATTTCTGTCAAATACCGACACTGGTCAGGAGGGGAGGCGTCACCATAGGCTTAACGCGGGAAGACCTGCTCGGGGTGCGTTGTGCTCTTATCAATGGTCTGGCAGCGCCTGACGAGGAACAGCTTGAATCTGATGCTGTCCTGTTCGGCACCAAGTCCTGGTTTGCCACTGTTGAAGAAGCCAGGAAACAAATAGCGGCATTCCCGCTGATACCACCGGGGGAGGCTTTGGTTCTTGCCCCACTGGCCTCTGGGAAATTTGAACCCGATGTTATCTTAATCTATGGTAATCCTGCCCAGTTGAGTTTGCTTATGAATGGCCTTCAGTTTCAAGACTACGAGCGCTTTCAGTTTTACTTCATCGGTGAAAGTGCCTGTGCTGATGGACTGGCTCAATGTTACATCAGCGGCAAGCCAGCGCTGGCTATCCCGTGCTATGGCGAGAGGAGTATTGGCGGTGTTACGGATAATGAACTGGTTCTGGCGCTGCCACCGGTGATGATGGATAGGGCGGTTAAAGGCCTGCAGGGACTGCGGCAGCGGGGACTCAGATATCCAATCATGTATCTCGGGCCGCAGTGTGAAGCAACTGTGATTAGAGATGGCATCTATCGCGGGCGAGAAGGAAATTATTGACTTATAGCACTGAATGTGCTAGTCTTTAGATTTGTAAAAAGCGTTGACGGAGACGAGTAAGAGGGACAGGGGATGCCCAGCGAGTCTGGAACGGTGGAAGCAGACGTATCCTCCCCTCCGAAAATCACTCCCGAGCTGCCAACCGAACAGCGGCAAGCCCAGTAGGCCTGGTCGGCATCGTCAGCCGTTATCCCGGACGAGGGCATAGGTTTGTGCCCTGAAAGAGTGCCCCTGCCTGAGCGGTGGGGGAAATAGGGTGGTACCGCGGGAATAACAAGTCTCGTCCCTGTAAAGGCGAGACTTTTATATTATACAGGGGGTTCTGGTCATGTTTGAGCCGGTTAATAGTCGGGTAAACTTCCCTCAGCTTGAGGAGAAAATACTTGCCTGGTGGAAAAGTAAAGGTATTTTTCAAAAGAGTGTCGAAACCCGGCAGGGTGGTCCCCGGTTTGTTCTCTACGAAGGGCCGCCCACTGCCAACGGTAGCCCGGGCATCCATCACGTTCTGGCGCGCACCTTCAAGGACGTCATACCTCGTTACAAAGTGATGAAAGGTTGTTATGCCCCGCGCATCGCCGGCTGGGATACCCACGGACTGCCGGTGGAGCTTGAGGTTGAGAAGGAGCTTGGCTTTTCCGGCAAGGCACAGATTGAAGATTATGGCATTGACAGGTTCAATGCCCGCTGCCGTGAGAGCGTTTTCCGCTACCTGAAACAATGGGAGGCGATGACCGAGCGCATCGGCTTCTGGGTTGACCTGGAGCACCCGTATATCACCATGGACAACAGCTATATTGA
>CAYVOV010000059.1:0-1544 GCA_964453525.1 uncultured Dehalococcoidales bacterium
GAAATCACGAAGGAATTCGATATAATTGAGAGCGGTCAACCAGTCGGCGTTATTCACCATTTTCGCCGGATTGGTCTTTGAATCGAAGTCCAGGAACCGGCTCAACTGCGCCTTTATCCCCTCAAGGTTGTAATTGAGTACTTCCTTGGTCATTAAAGGTCTTTCCGTATCTTTACCGCTCGGGTCTCCGATAAGGCCGGTACCACCGCCTACAACGGGTATGGGAGTGTGTCCGTGACGCTGCATGTGCATCAGCACTATTATCGGTATCAGGTTACCAATCTGCAGGCTGTGGTCTGTCGGGTCGAATCCTATGTAAGCGGTAATCTTTTCTTTTGCCAGGATTTCTTCCAGACCATCCGTGCTGTCATAGACAAGACCACGCCATTTGAATTCGTCAAATACACTCATATCGGTTACTCTTTCAAAGTTGCTAACTGATTATAGCATGAATAATCTCAGACACATATCCGGTTTAGAAGTTTTCAATTGGTTCTATTTGCATCCGGTTATTATTTAGTTCCTCGCCCCTGTATCCCCTCTCCAGCCAGAACCATTGGTAATAATTGAAAATATACTTGGCTGGAGAGGGGAGTAAAAAATATGAGAGGGGGCGAAGCCCCCTCTCTAAAATACTCTCCCCTTCTCACACAAGTGAAATATTGTTTGGTGATTTCAGGAACTGTGTGAGAGGGGGACAAAGGGGGTGAGTGAGTATATTATCCAAGGCTAACCAGGACACTCATTTTACACATTTATAACCTTGGGATATACTGTACTTACCTCTATCTAACGGAAGGTTGGGATATGGGTGTCGAGCAGCTGGTCAAGATAATCAAGGAATATCTTCCACCTGAGAAAGTATCCGTTGTTAAGGATGCTTACGATTACGCTGAAAAAGCCCACGAAGGCCAGATGAGGAAATCCGGTGACCCCTACCTGGTACACCCCTTGCAGGTAGCCATTACCCTTGCCGAACTTCAGCTTGATACCTCAACAATCGCCGCCGCTTTACTCCATGATGTCCTGGAAAATTGCGGCGTGCCGGTTGAAGAAATAGAAGAAAAATTCGGCGCAGAAATTGCCAAACTGGTTGACGGGACTACCAAACTTGGAAAAATCACACTGCAAATGCCGGACGAGGTCTCGGAAAGGCAGAGTGAATCCACCAGACAGGAACAGGCAGAGAACCTGAGGAAAATGCTTGTCGCCATGGCGGAGGACCTCCGCGTGGTGTTTATCAAGCTGGCGGACAGGCTGCATAACATGCAGACTCTGGACGCGCTGGAGCCGGAGAAGCAGCAGAGAATTGCTAAGGAAACGGCTGAAGTATACGCTCCTCTGGCCCATCGGCTGGGAATATGGGAATTGAAATGGCAGCTTGAAGACCTTTCATTCCGTTACCTGGAGCCTGCCAAGTACCACCAGGTCGCCAGACTGATTGCCGGACGCCGCACTCAGCGGGAGAATTTCATTGACCAGGTCATCGGTATTCTCAGCCGGGAATTCGAACAGGCGGGATTCAAGGCGGAAGTAACCGGGAG
>CAYVOV010000060.1:0-1536 GCA_964453525.1 uncultured Dehalococcoidales bacterium
CCATTATCTCGCCTATTTTATCGGCTGCCTGTCAGGCTCCGTCTTCATCTTCGCCCTGTTTGTATTCAGAATTAACCGCGTCTCCGATCCGTTGATCAGACCGGCGATGTTCAGGAACGTTAAGTTCTCTATGGCTAATATCACCAATCTGTTCGTCGGCGGTGCGCTTATCATCGCCATGGTCAATATCCCCCTCATGAGTGATACCATCCTGGGCCAATCGCCGCTGGAAGGAGGGCTGAGGTTATTGCGGTTCACCGTTATGCTCTCTATCGGGGCCATTATCGGTGGTTTTTTATGCCGACGGTTCGGCTACCGCCTGCCAACGATACTGGGATTAATACTGAGCGCGGTGAGTTTCTTTTTTATGAGTCGCTGGACACTGGTCATCGCCGATCCTGAAATGACCTTACACCTCACCATCGGCGGGTTTGGATTCGGCCTGGTTGTAGCCCCGCTGGCCACGGCAGTTATAGATTCGGCACGTGAGGAAAACCGGGGGATCGCCTCTTCACACGTTGTATCAATGCGCATGGTAGGCATGATAATTGGTCTCGCGGCAATAACTTCCCTGGGAATGGGCCGTTTTAATATTATTACGTCCGGAATGTCCTTACAAGATATCCTCACTTCCCCGGAAGAGATGACGAAATCCGTTCTCGCACTGTTCCATGACTTTTTCCGTGTTTCCGCGGGAATCTGTTTAGTCGCGATAATCCCATCTATCTGGCTGGGAAGAAGAAAGAAATAAAATAACTTCCGCTGACATATGATGAACTAACTGGCGCCAAGTAGACAGCAGTTTGACAATTTCAGAAAGCCTACATATACTAGAGAATTTGGTGTCCCAAAGGAACCATCATCTTGGTAAAAATAGTAACGGACAGCACGAGCGATTTAACATCCGAGCTGGCTGAAAAACTAGGGATAACCGTTGTACCTCTGTTCGTTCACTTCGGATGCGAGACTTATCGCGACAAGGTTGATCTATCGACTGAAGATTTCTATCTCAAATTGGCGGAAACCAAAACTCTGCCGACCACATCAAGTCCCAGCCCGTTTAACTTTACAGAGGCGTATACTAAACTCGCGGAAGAAACGGATGAAATTCTCACCATTACCATTTCTTCCAGGTTGAGTGCGACACATCAAGTAGCAATCCAGGGCCGAGAACAGTTTAAAGGCAACTGCAGAGTTGAGATAATTGATTCATTGACGGCCATTGGAGGCTTGGGACTGATAGTGATAACTGCTGCAAAAGCTGCTCAGGCAGGATACAGCCTGGACAAGGTAATTGATGCCACTAGAAGCAGTATGCGCCGGGTAGATTTTCGAATTGCCTTCGACACTTTGGAGTATTTGAAAAGGGGAGGGCGTATAGGAAAGGCTGAGGCTTTTCTGGGGACCATGCTGAAGGTAAATCCGATTCTCACCATCAAAGACGGCGTTGTTGAAGGGGTAGCCAGAATGCGATCGAGAGCCAGGGCAATAGACTTTTTATATGACTTTGCTACGAGTATTGATCATGTTGAAGAG